>NZ_RAQQ01000024.1 GCF_003610785.1 Micromonospora globbae | reverse complement strand
CTACTTCTGTGACCCGCACAGCCCCTGGCAACGCGGCACCAACGAGAACACCAACGGGCTGCTACGCCAGTACTTCCCCAAAGGCAGCTACGACTTCCGCACCATCGACCAGACCGGCCTGGACGAGATCGCCCACGAACTGAACACCCGACCCCGCCAGACACTGGGCTGGGCCACCCCAGCCCAGCGACTAGCCGAACTCATCACGCCCTAACAATTGCACTCACCACTTGACGCCGCCCCGACGGCGCCGGCAATAACCTCATGATCACCGGAGAGGGTCCAGGTGGGTGGCCCGGAGACGGGGGTGAGGTCAGCGTTGCTGGTGTCGCGGAGGTAGCGCCGTCTGCTGGGCTCCCGCGCCCACCGCCTCCCCCACGAGCCGGTTCACCGTACGCGCCAACTGCTCACTGCCGTCGTCGAGATGCCGCGCCGCCGCCTGCATGTGGGAGATCATCATCTCGCCGAAGATCCGCAGCGCCTCCCGGGTCGCCACCGAGTCGTCGAAGCTCGGCCCCGCCGCGCTCCGGTACTCCGACACCGCCCGCTCGGCCTCCTGCCTCGCCTCCTCGACCGCCGCCTGCATGTAGCTCTCGTACTGGGCGCGCGCGTACTCCGCGACCCGGCGCGCGTAGTCGTGCGCCTGCGCGATGATCTGCTCCGCCTCCCGCTGCGCCGCCGAGAGCAGGTTCACCTCCTTCGCGGCCGGCATGGGCACCGCGGCGTTCTTGCTCGGGATCACCCCGTGCCGGTGCAGCTCCACCCGGTCGGTGAGCCGCTCGTTCTCCGCCCGCAGGTTCGCGATCTGCGTCGACAGCAGGTCCAGCTCGTCGGCCACCTGCATCCGGAACCGGTCCACCTCGGCGTTGTCGTACCCGCGGCGGGTGAACGACGCCGACGAGAACTCCCACCGGCGCACCCGGTCGGCCGTCATCCGCACCTGGACACCGCCGGGCGCCTGCACCCCGTCGTACCTGCTGATCGTCGTCACCGGGCTGACCTTTCGTTCACGGCCACGGCGCTCGCGAGCCTGCTCGTCGCGCTCACCGGGCACCTCCGGAGGAGTTGTCAGGGACGACGGCCTCGTCCACCGCCGTCCGCCACGCCGGCCCGTACCAGTGCTTGCCGAACCCCTCGTGGTGCAGCTGCCCGGCGTGGTAGCCGGCCTGGGTCAACGCCTGCACCGAGTGGGCGACCATCTCGTCCGAGCCGCACACGAACACGTGCCGCGACCGCCAGTCCCCGTCGGCCAGCGCCCGGTCGGCCACGTGCTGGAACCCGCCCGGCCGCAGCGGGTCCATGCCGACCACGTACGTCACGGTCAGCCACGGGAACGACGCGGCCAACTTGTCGATCGCGTCGCTGTCGTAGAACTCGCTGCGCGAGCGGGCCCCCACGTACAGGTCGACGCGGCGCTGCGAACCCTCGGCCGCCACCTGTTCCACGAGCGCCTTCACCGGCGCCCAGCCGGTGCCGCCGGCCAGCAGCAGCAGGTCGCTGGACCCGGCCGACCACAGCGTCAACCGGTCACCCACGGGCGCGGCCAGGTGCAACTGGTCACCCACCGCCGACCCGTACACCAGCCGCGACGACACGGCGCCGCCCGGCGCCGCCCGCACGTGCAGCTCCAGCGTGCCGTCCGCCCGCGGCGCGTTCGCCGGCGAGTAGTACCGCCACGACCGCACCGTCGGATGCGACACCCCGATCGACTGTCCCGGCGTGAACGGCAGCAGGTACTGCGGCCGCAGCGTCAGCACCGCCACGTCGAACGTACGCCGCTCGTGCGCCACGATCTCGGCGACCCACCACGGCGGGTTCACCGCCTCCGCCGCCTGCGCCGCCTCGATCATGACCTGGGACACCAGCCCGTACGCTGCCGCCCAGTCCTGGGCCAGCTCCTCGGACCACTGGTCGCCCAGGAAGTGCGCCAGCGTGGCGAGCAGCGCCTCACCGACGGCCGGGTAGTGCTCGGGCCGCACCGCGAACTTGCGGTGGTCGGCGCCGAGGTCGCGCAGGAACCCCACGAGCCGGTCCACCTGGTCCACGTTGGTCACGATGTGCGCCAACGCGGTCACCAGCCGGTCCCGCTGACCGGCCATGTTCGTGGGGAACATCTGCCGGGTCTCGGGGTGGGTCAGGAACAACGTCGAGTAGAAGTAGAGCGGCACCTGGTCGCCGTGCGCGGCGACCAGGGACCAGCTCTGCTTGAGCCGTGCCGCGTCCACGCTCAGACGCCCGGACGGTTCCCGGTGGTCACCACCTGGTCCTGCACCTCACCCAGCACCGCCTGCACGTGCGCCAGCACGTCCGCCGGCACCCCCAGCTCGGTCAGCGTCGTGATGAGGTGCGCACCGACCTTCGCGTAGTGCGCCACCGGAATGTTCAACGGCTTGTGCGCCTCGGCCAACCCCCGACCGGCGTACTCGTTCGGCCCACCGAGCACCACGGTCAGCATCAGCGCCAGGTGCCGGCGCTGACCCACCATGTCCACATCGGTGAAGTACCCGGCGAGTTCCGGGTCGGCGAGCACCTTCTCGTAGAACAGCTCGACGGCCGCCTTCACCGAGCTGGCACCGCCGATCCGCTCGTAGTGCGAGACAGGGGTGGTTGCGTCCGTAACCGTCACGGTCGTTCCTTCCTGGAGGGGTCGCGCGAGGGTGGCGCGGAGGGGCAACGGCCAGCCCGGTCGGCAGGCGACGCCGCGACGACGCGCACCCACCCGGGCCAACCGCGTGACGGACCATAGCGCGTCGCGCCGCGCCGGTCATGGCCCCCCTATCGGATTCCTGACACCGTCCACCACGTACGGTGACGAAAGGCCGGTCGTTGATCACCACACCACGCGAAAGCAAATGCACCGTGCGTCACCATCGACGAGCGACCGTCCACTGCGGAAGCAGCCTGGCGACCGGCCTCTCCCAGCGGCTTCCCGCCCCCTGACCACCACAGACAGCGGATGGCCGATCGCCTGACCAGCATCGGCCGACCCGACAGGCCATGATCCGCCAGCAGGACGGCCCGCCCCACCGAACGGGCGATGACCCCGGCAGGCGCCCCTCCACATATACGGACAGTCACCACGAAAATTGCAACAAGCATGGGCGCGTCGCCCGCACCGAACGTCACAGATCCCCGCCCGGCGGCATGATCCCGCCGCCAACCGCCGTGGAAAGAGACCCTCCGAGGCGCCGTTCGGGCCGCCCGCGGCGGGCTCCACGGGACACCACGCCGACCAACCAACCGACCGACCGCGGCCAGCCCACCGGGGTTGCCGCCCCGGCGCCCGCCCGGCTCTGCCGGGCCGCCAGCGTCGTCGCCCGCCTCAGCCAGCCCGCCGCCGCGCCCGCCGGGCCGCCAGCTCGTCACCCACCGAACCCTCGGGCACCGACGGCTCACCCGCCGACCCGGCACCCGCCGCGGGCTCCGCCGGCAGATGCGACAGCGACCCCTGGATCTCCTTGAAGGCCCCACCGATCGCGATGCCGAACACCCCCTGGCCGCCCTGCAACAGGTCGACGACCTCCTCCGGGGACCGGCACTCGTACACCGTCGTGCCGTCCGAGATCAACGTGATCCCGGCCAGATCCTCCACCCCACGCGACCGCAACGCGTCGATCGCCTTCCGGATGTTCTGCAACGACACCCCGGCGTCCAACAGCCGCTTCACGACCTTCAACACCACCAGGTCGCGGAACGAGTACAACCGCTGCGTACCCGAACCCGAGGCGTCCCGCACGCTCGGCACCACCAGCCCCGTACGAGCCCAGTAGTCCAACTGCCGGTAGCTGATGCCCACCGCGTGGCAGGCCGTCACCCCCCGGTAGCCCACCGACCCGTCACTGTCCGTCGCCGAACCCGGCGGCGCCACACCCGGCTCGTCCAGTTCCGTACCCGCATCGACGTTCCGCGGCTCGTGCATCCGGACAACCTCCCCGCCCGTGCGGTGCCGCGTCGTTTCCGGGACGCGACCCCTCGACACGGCAACCCTATAGCGGCCCTCACGGGTTACCAGGGAGAAACGGCCGCGACACGCCGCGCAGCCACAACGAAGATCACCAAATCGGAGCCGGTGTCACACACCGTGACCACCGGCCCCGCCATCGACACCAGCCCGCCGGTGCGGCTCAGCCCGCGAAATCCTCCGGACGCACCTGCTCCAGGAACTCGCGGAACTTCTCCACCTCGTCCTCCTGCTCATCCGGGATGACGATCCCCGCCTCACTGAGGACCTGCTCGGCACAACGAATGGGAGCACCCACCCGCAACGCCAACGCGATCGAATCGCTCGGCCGCGCCGACACCCGCACGCCATCCCCGATCAACAGATCGGCGTAGAAGACGTTCTCCTTCAACTCGGTGATCTCCACCGCCCGCAACGGCGCCTCCAGCGCCGCCAACACGTCCCGCAGAAGATCGTGCGTCAACGGCCGGGCCGGCTTGACCCCCTGCTGCTCGTAGGCAATCGCCGTCGCCTCGACCGCGCCGATCCAGATCGGCAGATAGCGGTCCCCCTCGACCTCCCTGAGCAGGACGATCGGCTGGTTGCTCGGCAGCTCCACCCGAACCCCGACCACGCTCAGCTCGCGCACCGCCGCCTCCGTGTCGTTGTCACCTACGCCGCACCGCGCCCTTCCCTGCACGGTACACGGACCGCGACACGGTCGTCCCATGCGCTTCGCGCACCACGCCCGCGCCAGAGAGGGGTTACCCCGGCAAGCCTACGACACGCTTCCCGACGCAGATCTTTCCGCACCGGTCCGCCGCCACTCACCGGCCCAACGTCGACCGCAACCCCACCCGCACCAACGCCGCGTGCAACTGCTGCGACAACGCCACCAACTCCCGCGCCGTCTCCGCCGCCCGCGCCCGCGCCGCCGGATCACTCTGCCGCGCCAACGGCGCCACCAACTGAGCGAACAGACCGACCTCCCGGTCCGCCGCCGTCCGGTAACCCCGCAGATGCCGCGGCTCCAACCCGTACGCCGCCAGACCCGCCACCGCCCGCGCGATGATCAACGCGTCGCCGTCGTACCAGCCCGGCGGATCGGACACCACCACACCGAGCCGCTCCAACTCGCCCAGCGTCGACTCGTCCAACCCACTACGGGCCAGCAGATCCGACCGGCCGAGCCGCACCTCCGACGACTCGGCCGGCTCCTCCGCGGCCCGACCCGGCACCTCGCCACCCGGACCGACCGCCACCAACGTCGGCCGCGACCGACCCGGCGCCACACCGCCCGCATCCCACTCGGCCAGGTGCTCCCGGATAATCCGCAACGGCAGATACTGGTCCCGCTGCGCGGTCAGCACATACCGCAACCGCGCCACATCGTCCCAGCTGTACTTCCGGTAACCCGCCGCCGTCCGCTGCGGCTCGACCAGCCCCTCGGCCTCGAGGAACCGCAACTTCGAGATCGTGACGTCGGGGAACTCCACCCGCAACTGCCCCAGCACCTCACCGATGCTCATCAGCGGCTGGGACCGGGCCGCCCCCGGTGACGTGGAGGCCGCAGGCTCGTTCACCCCCGGCCGGCCTCCTCCTCCGGACGCGGACCGGCGATGAACACCACCCGGAACTTACCGATCTGCACCTCGTCACCATTGCTCAACGTGGCCGCCTCGACCCGCTCCCGGTTCACGTAGGTGCCGTTCAGGCTTCCCACGTCCCGCACCGTGAACGTCCCACCATCCCGGTGAAACTCCGCGTGCCGCCGCGACACCGTCACGTCATCGAGGAAAATGTCACTGTCGGGGTGCCGGCCACTGGTCGTCACGTCGTGATCCAACAGGAACCGGGCCCCCGCGTTCGGACCACGACGAACCACCAGCAGCGCCATACCCGGCGGCAGCGAACCGGACATCCGGCTCGGCACCACGTCGGTGTCCGGCCCTTCCAGCACTTCGTCGAGCGAACCGAGATTGAGCGTCGAAGTGACGTCGAGCGGGGGGAACTCGTCGTCTGGGCGCGTCATGGGACCACCTCACGGATCTGTTCGGTCGGCGTCGGGTAATGGCGGGTCTGGCCGCCGGGCAGTCCATCACCCGGCGGCTGGCTCCCCGTGCCCGGGAAGGCAATTCCGCAACGCTCAACTAATGGGTTCTCGGTCGACTGGGCGAGCCTAGCCAGCGCCGAAATGCAGGGCAACCGGACGCGCGGACTCGACGGGCGCACCGGATCAAGCACACTCAGCTCTCGGTGAGCTCGCGGTAGGCACCCGGGGTCAACAGCCCGTCCACAGCCGTCGGATCGTCCGGCGTGATCTCCACCAACCAACCCGCACCGTACGGGTCAGTGTTGATCACCTCCGGGGTGTCGCCGAGCGCCTCGTTGCGCGCGGCCACCGTGCCGCTCACCGGGGCGTAGATCTCCGACACACTCTTCGTCGACTCGATCTCACCCAACGACTCACCGGCCGCCACGGCCGTCCCCGGATCAGGCAGCTGGACGTACACGATGTCACCCAGCGCGTCCTGCGCGAAGTGCGTGATGCCGATCCGGACCGTGCCCGAACCGTCACCCGCCACCCACTCGTGCTCGGCGGTGTATCGCAGATCCTCAGGAATCAACAGACGCGTCCTTCATCCATCGCACCGAGGGCCTCCACCCCCGGTGGCCGCGCCGGTCAGGAGACCGGACGGGCGTGCTCCAGCTTGATCGGCGCGTGCAGCGCCGAAACCTCGGCAACCTCACGATCCTCAACGTGCACCGTACCGCCGTCACCCTGAACCGACGCCACCACCCCACCGGGAATGTTCAACGCCGTACGCATCGTGGCCGGATCACCGATCACCGTGATCGTGTACGGCCCCGTCAACCGCCGCCCGTCCACGATCAACGACCCGTTCTCCCCGTCCAGGAAGTACGTCGACGCGATGATCCGCACCGTCGCCCGATCCCCACCCGAGATCTGCATCGCCTCCGCGCCCGCGCCCCGCAACTCCTGCACCGCGTCCAGCACGTGCACCGCCGAGATCGGCTTGGCGCCCGCCTCGAACCGCACACTCAACCCCGGCCCCGTCGCCGGCAGCGTGCCCGCGAGGATGCCCAGCTCGTCGGCCCGCCGGGTCGCCTCCTCCAGCGCCGCCTGCCGCCCCTGCTCACCGGAGCGCAACTGGCGCTGGCTCTCCTCCAACGCCGCGATGTCCTGCCGCAGCCGGTTCTCCCGGGCATCCAGATCCGACAGGATCCGCACCAGGTCCTCCTGCCGCGTCGCACCCGACGCCGGATCCGTCGACGTCGTCTTCAACTGCACCACCAGGGTGAACCCCAGCAGCGCCAGCAACGCGGCGATCATCACACTCGCCGCCGACACCCGCCCACGCCCCGCCGGCGCGGACGCCGGCGTTGACGACAACTCCACCGTCGCGTCCTCGACCGGCTCCACGTCGCCGCCCTCGGCGCCGGAACGCTCACCGTCACCCGGCTTCTCCCGCGGCGCCAACGGGCTCAGCTCGTCCGGATCCGGCGCGTCCGGCCGCGGATCCGGCTCACCCGCCGGCCCCGCCGGACGCCCCGGCCCCGCCGGCTGCGGCCACCCGGTGCCGGTCTCGGTCTGCTCGTCGCTCATCGCCTAGAACCTACGCCCGGAACAGGTGCCGGCGGATCGCCGCCACGTTTCCGAAAATCCGCACCCCCAGCACGACCACCACACCCGTGGACAGCTGACCACCCACGCCCAACTGGTCGCCCAGGTACACGATCAACGCCGCCACCAGCACGTTCGAGATGAACGACACCACGAACTGCTTGTCGTCGAAGATCCGGTCGAGCTTCGCCCGCACCCCGCCGAAGACCGCGTCCAGCGCCGCCACCACCGCGATCGGCAGGTAGGGCTGCAACGCCGCGGGCACCGTGGGATCGAGCCACACCCCGAGAACCACACCGGCGAGCAACGCCAGCACCGCGATCATCGACCACCTCCTGAGGGGCTGGGAGACGTCCCCGAGCCGGACGGCCCGGGACTGGCGGACCGGTCACCCGACGGCGAAGGGCTCGGGCTGCCCGGCGGCTCCGCGTAGCGTAGCCGCGGCTCGGGCGCGGCCGGCAGGGTGAGGTCGTCCGCCTCCCGCACCCCGAACGACAGCCCGGTCTTGTCGGCCACCTCGCGCATCAGCGCCGCGATGCGGCTCTGCTCGAACCGCCGCTTCATCGAACCCGGCCCGATCGCCGCCACCTCGTACGGCCCGGTCACCGGACGGAAGTCCACGAGGATGGCCTTCCCCGCCGAGCGGATCGTCGACGTCGCGGTCAACCGCTGCCCGTTGATCGCCACCGCCTCCGCGCCGGCGCTCCACAACGCGTTCGCCACGCCCTGCAGATCGGTGTACAGCACCTGCGGCGGCCCCGCCCCGGTGCCCGTCACCGCGTCCGCGTCACCCGGCGCGTCCGCCAACCGCACCACCACACCGTCACCGCGCACCCGGCCCATCCCGGTGCCCGCCTCGAGGTCCCGCAGCCGCGCCGCGGTCGAACCGCTCAACGCCGCGTCCCGCTGCCGGCCGACCTCCTCCCGCAACTGGTCGGCGCGCGCGGACAGCTCGTCGGTCTGCCGCTCCCGCTCCTTGATCTGCTCCACCAGACCCGAGCGCGCCTGGCTGCGCCCCGGCTCCTCCTCCATCGTCTGCCGGTAGGCCACCGCCAGGAGGAAGCCGAGCAGCACCAGCACCACGAGACTGACCGAGCGGGCCGAGCGCGTACGCCATGCCGGCGGAGGGTTCCGCCGCTTGCGTTCCGCCGCGGCCACGTACCCCGGCTCCAGCGGGTTGCGGAAGAGTTCGGTGAGGAAGTCCGGCGCGTACACCCGGGCCGGGCGCCCGCCGTCACCCCGTTCGGCGCTCACGTCGCGACCCCCGCGCCGCGGGCCGCCCGGATGAGCCGGGCCGCCTGGATCACGTACATGGCCCCCGCCACCCAGTAGAGCACCAGACCCCACCAGGCCAGACCCCAGCCGAGGGCGCCGGCCACCGTGGCCGCCGAGGGTACGGCGGCCGCCAGCAGCAGGGTCGGGAACGCGGCCAGGAGCACGAACGTCGCCGTCTTGCCCACGTAGTGCACCGGCGGCGGGCCGTACCCGTAGCGGCGCAGCACCGCCAACGACCCGAGCAGGAGCAGCTCCCGGGCCAGCAGCGCCGCGGTGAACTGCCAGGGCACGACCTCGCGGGCCGTGAACGCCACCAGCGTGGCGAGGATGTAGAGGCGGTCGGCGAGCGGGTCGAGCAGCTCCCCCAGCCGGCTCACCTGGCGCAGCCGGCGGGCCACCCAGCCGTCCACCCAGTCCGTGGTGCCGCCCACGGCGAGCACCACGATCGCGGCGACGTCGGCGTGGGCCACCAGCAGGAGATAGAGGAAGAGCGGCACACCGAGCAGCCGCAGGAAGCTGATCATGTTGGGCACGGTGAGCACCCGGCCGGTCGCCGCGCCGTCCGAGGCCCGTGCCTGCTCTGCCCCCGCCGGCCGACGCGACACCGAACCTCCTTAGCGACACGCCCCGGCGCCCGGCGTCCGAGACGGGCGCTGCGGGAGGGCGTACGCGTTGTCGGGCCGGCGGTCGCCGGCACCCTCACCGCGGCCCCGCCGGACGGGACCTCCCCTGACGTCGGCCCGCGATCGGTGATCGCGGGCCGTGTGCGCTGCCACTATATCGGGCTGCTCCGGCGCTCCGGAGGCCGTGATCCTTGTGGCGATCTTCCTTGCTCCTGTGTGGCGGGCCGCACCACCCGTAAAGCGTCCTAGGATACTAGTGGTGAAAGAGCCGACCCTGGAAGGGTGGCCCGTCAGGCGGTACGGACGGCCTGCTCCGCCGGCGCCTCGGCGGGCGCGGGAGTGGCGGCCTGCTGGAACGAGAGCAGCGCCAGCAGGAGTTCGTGCTGGGCCCGCGGCGACATCCGGTCGAGCACGGCCCGCACCGCTCGGTGCCGCCGCTCGGCCAGCTCCCGCAGGAGCTGCTCGCCGGCCGCCGTGGGGGTCAGCCGCACCTCCCGCCGGTCGCGCTGGTCCGCGGCCCGGCGCAGCAGGCCGGTCGCCTCCAGCCGGTCACAGAGGCGGCTCGCCGAGGAGGGGACCACGTCCAGCAGCTCGGCGAGCCGGTTGACGTTCGTCTCCGGACGGGCGCTGATCAGCGACAGCACGCGCAGCTGCGTCGGCGACACCGACAGGTGGTGCCGGGACGCGGCCGAGTCCAGCACGTCGACCAGCGCGTCGGCGGCGGCGACGATCGCCGCGGCGAGATCCGGAGGTCGTTCCACCCGATGTCCCCTGCCGTCGTCCCGCTCGTACCCGGCCGCCTCGCCCCTCATCCGGCGTCCCGGCCGTCGACACCGTGCCAGTCCAGGCAGACCACGACCGCGTCGTCGCGCAGGTCGGTGTCGGCGTGGTAGGCACGTAGTTCGCGCAACACCGTACCAACTGCCTCCGCCGCCGGCTGCAACCGTGTGGACCGCATGGCCCGCGCCATCACGCGCTCGCCGTACGGTTCCTTCCCCGCCGGGTTCGCGGCCCACACCCCGTCGCTCACCACGAACAGCCGGTCCCCCGGCGCCAGCGTGAACTCCTGGAGGTCGTACCGGGCCTCGGCGAACATCCCCAGCGGCAGCTGCTGGTCCAGCGTGATCTGCTCCACCGCCCCGCCCCTCAGCCGCAGCACGTGCGGCGAGCCGGCGTCCACCGCCCGCACCCGCCCGGTGCGCACGTCCAGCTCCAGCAGGAGCGTCGCCACGTACCGGCGGCCGCGGTGCTGGTAGTAGAGCGTGTCCGAGGCCAGCTCCGCCTGCTCGACCAGACCGCCCCCCGAGCGGCGGGCGTTGCGCATCGCGTTGACGGCCACCGCCGTGAGCAGCGACGCCGCGAGTCCCGTGCCGTCGCCGTTGAGCACGGTGACGGTCAACCGGTCACCGTCCACCGACCAGTCGAAGTGGTCGCCCCCCACCGTGTACGCCGGTTCGAGCTGGCCCGCCAGGTGGAACGCCCGCTGCGTGACGCTGCGGCCGGGCAGCAGCTCCCACTGCATCTCGGCGGCCATGCTCAGCCGCTCCCGGCGCCGCACCCGCCGGTAGCGGTCGGTCTCCCGGTCGGCCGCGCGCAGCGCCACCGCCAGGTCACCGGCGATGTCCAGGGCCCGCTCCTCCAGGGCCCGGTCGGGTACGCCGGGCAGCTCGATCATCAGCACGCCGAGCCGCTCACCCCACACCGACAGCGGCAGGTAGAGCCGGCACCGCCCGTCGCCGGCGGCGTCGTGGACCGGCTGCTGGCTGCTGAAGCAGCGCTGTGCCACCCCCTCGCAGGCGAGGAAGCCGGCCGACGGCGGCTCCGGGTCGAGCACCGGCCAGAGGCCGTTGATCCGGTAGTCGGCGATGAACACGTCCGTCCGGGTGGCGCCCAACGCCGACCGGATCGCGCGGTCGGCGGCCTCGGCCAGCTGGTCGGGCGGCGCCGCGCGCAGGGTACGCGACACCGGGCCGGGGGCGTCCACCATCGTTGTTCCTCCGAAAAATTTGCTACGGGGCAAGCATCATACGGACAGCCCGCAGCGGCCGGCGGGGTGGTGCCCGCCGGCGGTGACGCACCCGTCAGTCGTCCCCGCGGACCGCCACGGCGCCGTGGAAGGCGTCGGGCAGCGCGGGCGGCCGCTCCTCCGGTCGCCAGTGCGTGACCGGGACGATCCCGTCCTCGGTGGGCTCCCAACGGCCCAGCAGCGGCCGGAACGACGCCGGCGCGCGCATCCGGAACGACGGCCCCATCATGGCCAGCGCCTCCGGGTAGCCGGCCAGCTCCTCGGTGTCGAAGTCGATGGCCAGGCAGCTGCCCGGCGCCGCCGCGGCGTACAGCTCGTCGAGCGTGCGGGACAGCGTCGCGTCGTCCAGGAACGCGGCCAGGCCGAGGAACACGATCCCCACCGGCCTCCTCCCCCACCCCGGCACGAACCGGTGCAGCTGGGCGGGGTCGATCGTGCCGATGTCGGTGGCGTCCCCGTAGCCGTAGCCGGCCCGGTCGCTGCCGGCGAGGATGCGCTGCCCGAGCCGGATGGTCACCGGGTCCACGTCCGTGTAGAGCACCGTCGCCTCGGGCGCCGCCTCGTGCACGTTGCCCATGGTCGGCACGCCGGCGCCGAAGACGAGGAACCCGTCCACGCCCCGGTCGGCGACGGCCCGCACCGCCCGGCCGAGGAACGCCCGCAGCGCGCGGAACACCGGCGCGCACGGCCCGTACGCCTGCTCGAACGCGCGTGCCGCCGCGACGTCGACCGGGAAGTGGTGTTCCCCGCCGAGCCAGAAATCGATCATGCGTGCGGTGCTCGGCCGATCGGGTTCACCCATCGATGACGCTCCCTCCCCGGTGGACGTCGCCAGCGTACCGACCGGGCGTCCTGCGCGGTATCGCTCCGCGACCACCGGGCCGGCCGGGATACTGGCGCCACGGGAGGTGCGCGGGGTGAACTCGTCGGACGGCGCGGCAGTGGTGGTCGGCGTGGACGGCTCGGAACCCGCGCTGCGCGCGGTGCGCCTCGCCGCCACCGAGGCGGCCCGTCGACAGCGCCCCCTGCGCGTCGTGCACGGGTTCGTCTGGCCGCTGCTGCACGTCCCGCTCACCGCCCCCGCCGGCGCGCCCGGCGGCGGCCTCCGCGACCAGGCCGAACAACTCGTCAGCGCGGCCGTCGCCGAGGCCGAGACCACCGCACCGGGCATCCGGGTCTCCGGCGAGATCATCGACGGTGAGGCCGCCGCCGTGCTGCTCGGCGAGACGCCGACCGCCGCGCTGATCGTGCTCGGCGACCGGGGGCTGGGCGGGTTCTCCGCCCTGGTCGTCGGGTCGGTGGCCATCCAGGTCGCCTCGTACGCCGACTGCCCCGTGCTGGTGGCGCGCGGCACGTTCCGCACCGACGGGCCCGTGGTGGTCGGTGTGGACGGATCCGAGCTGTCGGCGCTGGCCATCGAGTTCGCCGCCGAGACGGCCGCCGCCCGCGACACCGACCTGCTGGCCCTGCACGCCTACCGCCACCCGGTCTCCACCGGCCCCGGCGACATGCAGCCCCTCGTGTACGACCCGGCGCAGCTGCACGGCGAGGAGGACCGGGTGCTCGCCGAGTCGCTGGCCGGCCTCGGCGACCGCTACCCGCAGCTGCGCGTCACCCGCCGGGCGGTACGCGGCCGGCCCGGCCGCGTGCTCACCGAGGCGTCCCGCACCGCCCAGCTCGTGGTGGTCGGCGGGCAGGGGCGCGGGGAGTTCACCGGGTTGCTGCTGGGGTCGGTGAGCCAGTCGGCGCTGCACCACGCGGACTGTCCGGTCGCCGTGGTGCGCGGCCCCCGCTGACCGCGCCGTGCCGGGTCGCTCCCCCGCTTACCCACCGTGCCGCGGTCGCCCCGGCCGTCCGGTGCCGGCCGCTCCCACCCCGCCGCCGACCACGGTTGCCGGGCCCGGGAGCGGGTAGACGCCGGGGAGCCATCCAGCGACCGGAGGAGGCAGTGATGCCAGGACCACGGCCGGGCAGCAACGCGT
Source organism: Micromonospora globbae (assembly GCF_003610785.1). Taxonomy (GTDB): domain Bacteria; phylum Actinomycetota; class Actinomycetes; order Mycobacteriales; family Micromonosporaceae; genus Micromonospora; species Micromonospora globbae. The sequence continues at coordinate 83,136 of NZ_RAQQ01000024.1, read as the reverse complement.
ACGACAAGCAGCGCGCGCGGTTGCGCAACGCGATCGACGACTCCGGACGGCGGGTGCCCGACGGTCGGGCGAACCAGGTCGCGAACCGGATCCTCCAGGAGGATCGGGGCCAGCGCGGCGTGATCCGCGGTGAGCGGGTGTACGGCCCCAAGGGCGAGCGCGAGCCGGGCGACCCGAAGTGAGGACGACCGGGCTGACCGACGGCGCCATCGCGGGCGCCGTCGGCAGCGCCGCCCTGAACGTGGTGAGCTACCTCGACATGGCACTGCGGGGTCGCCCGGCGAGCAGCACCCCGGAGCAGGTGGCCGGGCGGCTCGCCGACATCGCGCACGTGGACCTGGGGTCGCCGGAGAAGGCGTCGAACCGGCGCTCGGGGCTCGGACCCGTGCTGGGCTACGGCATCGGCGTCGCCGCCGGTGTCGGCTTCGCGCTGCTGGCCCGGGGTCGCCGGCAGTCGCTCGCGTGGGCCACTCCCCTGCTGGGCGGCAGCGTGATGACCATGTCGGACGGCTCGATGACCGTGCTGAGGATCACCGACCCGCGCACCTGGCGGCGGGCGGACTGGATCTCCGACATCGTGCCGCACCTCGCGTACGGGTTGGCGGCCGCAGCCACGTGGAACCGGCTGCGACCGCCCGCGAAGCGTCGGCGACGCTAACCCCGCGTGTCGCTCTCGTCCTCGGCCAGCTCACCGGACGGGCCGTACGGCGAGGCCTGGCCCTTCGGCACCGGTCGGCCCTGGTCGCCCTTGGACGACCCGCGGTTGAGCGGGTGGCCGGTCGGCTTCGGGCCCTTGCTGTACTGGCTCGTGGCGCCCTTGTCGTTGCGGCGCAACTCCTCCTGCTGCGGATTGACCACCGGTGTCTCCCTTCCCGGGTGGACGGCTGACGGGATCGACCGCCTCCGCGGTCGGATACCCGCCGCCGTCGGCGGCAATCGCCGCGCCGCCGCCGGGCTGGCACCGTCGCATGCCGCGGGCGGCTGGCACGGTCGCACGGCTGATGGGCTAGCCGGGCGCCGGGCGGGTACACGGACGGGGTGGGTGACGACCGAGCCGTGGCGCGGGCCCTGCTGGACCGGCACGGACGCACGTACGCCGAGGAGGCCGGCATCAAGCTGGCCGACCGGCCGGCGCCGCTGTACCAGCTGCTGGTGCTCGCCACGCTGCTGAGCACGCGGATCCGCGCGTGCGTCGCGATGGCCGCGGCACGGGAACTCTTCGCCGCCGGCTACCGGACGCCGCAGGCGATGGAGGCGGCGAGCTGGCAGGACCGCGTCGACGCGCTGGGCCGCGGCCACTACCGCCGCTACGACGAGCGGACGGCCAGGATGCTCGGTGACGGCGCCCGCCTGTGCCTGGACCGCTGGCGGGGGGACCTGCGCCGGCTGCACCGGGAGGGCGGCGACCAGCCCGCGGGGCTGCGGCGGCTGCTCACCGAGTTCCCCGGCATCGGCCCCACGGGCGCGGACATCTTCCTGCGGGAGGCACAGACGGTATGGGCGGACCTGCGGCCGTTCGTCGACCGGCGGGCGCTCGCCGGGGCGAAGCGCCTCGGCCTGCCCACGGCGGCGCCCCGGCTCGCCGGGCTGGTCGGCGGCGCCGAGTTCGGGCGGCTGGCCTCGGCGCTCGTGCGGGTGGCGTTGGGCGAGGAACCGGCCGAGGAGATCACCCGGGCCGCCCGGTGACCGCCGGGCCGTCACCGCCACGATCGGACGCCTCGCCGCCGCGGATGGCGGACCCGCCGGAGCGGCGGGTCACTTCGCGGGCTGGGACGGCTTGGTCAGGTGCCACACCAGCAGCGAGGCGAGCAGGGCGAGCAGCACCAGACCGCCCGTGAGCCCGCGTCCCTCCTCCGGGTCGCGGCCCGAGGTGCCGAAGTAGATCACGGCGAGCCCGGCGAGCACCGTCAGGAACGTACGCAAGCCTCGGTCCTTCACGTTCGTGACGCTACGCAGCGTACGGGCCGGGCGGGGTCGAACCACCACGCCGTCCCCCGTCCGGGGCGCGGGGTGGCGCGACGTCAGCCGTTGGGCGCGAACCCGCGCAGCCGGACCCGGCGTACGGCCCGGTCGGCGACCTCCACCACCTCGATGGTGAGCCCGGGCAGCCGCACGGTCTCCCCCGCTCCGGCGGGCAGGCGGCCCAGCCGGGACAGCACCAGCCCCGCCACCGTGGTGTACTCACGCGACAGCGGGAAGGTCAGCCGCACCCCCACGTCGGGCAGGTCGTGCAGCGGGAAGTCGCCGGGCAGCAGCAGCCCGCCGTCGGGCTCCCGGACCACCCCGCAGACGTCCCGGTCGGTCTCGTCGTACAGCTCGCCGACCACCTCCGACAGCAGGTCCTCCAGGGTGATCATGCCGTCGATGCCGCCGTGCTCGTCGACCACGAGCGCGAGCTGCTGGTGCTCCTGCCGCAGCTGCCGCAGCGCGTCGGAGACCGGCAGGGTGGCGGGCAGCAGCAGCGGCGGGCGGGCGCGGTCCCCGACGGTGCCCGGCGCCGGGTCCACCAGGTCGCGGATGTGCACGACCCCCAGCACGTCGTCCAGGCCGCCCGGCCCGGTCACCGGTGCCCGGGAGCGGCCCGCGGCGGCGAGGCGGCGCATGCCCTCGGCGGGGGCGAGCGTGGCCGGCAGCGCGGTGACGTCCCGCCGGGCCACGAGGATCTCCCGCAGGGTCCGGCCGGCGATGTCGAACGCGCCGGTGAGGATCTCCCGCTGCTGGGCGGACAGGCCCCGCTGGCTCACCAGCATCTCCCGCAGTTCCTCCTCGGTCACCTCCTCCCGCCGTGCCCGCGGGTCCCCGCCGGCCAGCCGCACCACCACGTTCGTGGTGACGCTGAGCAGCCAGATCGCCGGCCGGGACAGCCGCGCGAGAAGATCCAACGGGCCCGCGCTCAGCAGCGCCCACCGCTCGGCCCGCTGCATGGCGAGCCGCTTCGGCGCGAGTTCACCGACGACCAGCGTCACGAACGTCAGCACCACCGTCACGACGACGACGGCGGTGGGGCGGGCCAGGCCGCCGAGGAAGCGCAGCGGGCCGACCAGCGGCTCGGCCAGCGCCACCGCGGCCGCCGCGGACGCCAGGAAGCCGGCGAGGGTGATGCCCAGCTGGATAGTGGCAAGGTAGCGGTTCGGGTCGCGGGAGAGGCGTACCAGCCGCTCACCGGCGCGCGCCCGGCGGCCCAGCCGGCGCACCTGACCCTCGCGCAGCGTCACGAGCGCCATCTCGCTGCCGGACAGGGCGGCGTTGACCAGCACGAGCACCGCCACCAGCGCGAGCTGTCCGAGCTGACCGCCCATCCGTGCACCCCCGTCCGCCCGTCGGCCCGCCCCGCGTACCCGGTGCGGCGTCCAGGTCACCCCACCGCGGCCGGCGCCGCCGGGGTCAGTCGCTCTCCAGGTCGTCCAGCGAGATGGCGTGCGTCATCAGCCACCGGGCCAGCGCCGACATCCCGAACAGCCACAGCGGCGCGGACTCGGTGGTGCCGTTGGTGGCGAAGATCGCGAACCGCAGGTCGGGCGCCCGGTACGCCTCGATCCGCCACTTGTGCTGCTTGTCCCGCCAGACCGCGGAAGGGTCCATGGCGTCACCGTAGGTGACGGCCGGGCCCCGGCAGGGCCGGTTGGCCGGCTCAGCCGACCACGATCCGCGCGTCGTCGGGCAGCCGCCGCGTCGCGCCGCGGCGGTCCAGCAGTTCCAGCAACGGGACGGCCACCCGCCGGGTGGTGTCCAGGGCCTGCCGGGCCGCGGAGAGGGTGAACGGCTGCGGCAGGCCCGCGAGCACCCGCACCGCCTCGTCGAGGACGTCGGGCAGCAGCACCACGTTGTCGGCCAGGCGCAGCAGCGCGCCCGCGCGCACGGCCGCGCCGATCTCCCGCGGCCCGAGGCCCAGGTCGGCGAGGCGGTCGGCCTCCGGCGCCCGGAAGGGCCGGTCACCGAACTCGGCGCGGATGCGCTGCACCGCGCGGGCCACCGGCTCGGGCAGCGCGTCGACGGTCGAGGCGGTGACCCGTCCGCCGCGTACCCGCAGTGGCGGGCGGACCAGCGCCTCCACCAGCGCCCGGTCCGGCAGGGCGAGCCGCTGCCGGAGCGTCTCCACCGGGATTCCCGGCTCCAGCGGATGCTCCCGGGCGTGCCGGGCGACCTCCTCGGCCAGCCGGGCACCCGTCCGCTCCCAGTGCCCCGGGTCGGCCAGCCAGTCGCCGGCCACCGGACGGGCGTGCACCGGCACCCCCATCCGGGTCAGGTCGGCGGCGCGGACCAGCCGGCGGCGGCGCAGCTCACCGGCCAGGTCCGGCCGGCCGTCGAGCGCGGCCAGCACGATGGCGCGGGCGGCCGCCGCTCCCCGTCGGGCCAGCGGCGGCGGGGCCACGTCGAGCAGCGTCACGCCGCCGGCCACGTGGTGGCGGCCCGGGTCGCGCAGGAGGGCCCGGTCACCGATCAGCAGCGGCAACGGCCGCGCCAGCCGAAGCCGGGCGGTGTCCGGGCCGAGCGGGCGGACCCGGACCGGCACCGCGGCCGACCCGACGTGCAGGGTGAGGGCGGCCGGCAGGTCCGCCGCCGGGTCGCCCGCGACGCGGACGTCCACCAGGTCGGTGCGGTGGAACCGACCCGGGCTGAGCAGGGCGTCCCCGCGGGCCAGCCGCTCCCGCGGGGTGCCGCGCAGGTTCACCGCCACCCGGGCCACCGCGCTGACCTCGGGCGTGGGCACGCCCAGCGACTGGAGGCCACGCACCCGCACCGTCTCGCCGGTGCCCGCGAGCTCCAACTCGTCGCCGACACGCAGCCGCCCGCCGCCGAGCGTGCCGGTGACGACCGTGCCGCTGCCCCGGATGGTGAAGCTGCGGTCCACCCACAGCCGCACCGGCCCGTCCACGTCCGGCGCCGGCAGCCGCGCGGCGAGCCGGTCCAGCGCCGCGCGCAGCTCCGGCAGTCCCGCCCCGGTCACGCCGCTGACGGGCACCGCCTCCACCGCGCCGAGGGACGTCGCGGCGATCTCCGTGAGCGCCCGCGCCGTCGCCGGGCCCGGATCGGCCAGGTCCGCGCGGGTCACGGCGAGCAGGCCGTACGCGACCCCGAGCGCGTGGAGCGCGGCCAGGTGCTCGGCCGACTGCGGCATCCAGCCCTCGTCGGCCGCCACCACGACGAGCGCCGCCGGCACCGGGCCGACGCCGGCCAGCATGTTCGGCACGAACCGTTCGTGCCCGGGCACGTCGACGAACGCGACCGTGCCGCCGGAGGGCAACGCCGTCCAGGCGAAGCCGAGGTCGATCGTCATGCCCCGGCGGCGTTCCTCGGCCCACCGGTCCGGTTCCATCCCGGTCAGCGCCCGCACCAGGGTGGACTTGCCGTGGTCCACGTGCCCCGCGGTGGCGACGACCCACACGTCAGTCGTCCCCCGGCACCGCGAGCACCGCCGCGCGTACCGCCTCGTCGGCCTCCGGCGGCACGCAGCGCAGGTCCAGCAGGAGCCGGCCCCGCTCCACCCGGCCCAGCACCGGCGGCTCCCCGGTACGCAGCGGGGCCGCGTACCGCTCCGGCAGGCTCAACGCCCACGAGTCCAGCTCGACGCCGGGCGCGCCGCCCCCGCCGACCACCGCCACCGCCGGCACCACCTCGGCCTTGTGCCCGTCCGCGGCGAGGCGGTCCCGCAGCCGTTCGGTGCGGACGCGCAGGGCGCCCGGGTCGGCGTGCAGCGCCGCCCGGGTCGGCGTGTCGGGCCGGTGCAGGGTCGCCGCGAGGGCGGCGAGGGTGAGCTTGTCCACCCGCAACGCCCGGGCCAGCGGATGCCGGCGCAGCCGCTCCACCAGGTCGGCGTCGCCGAGCAGCAGGCCGGCCTGGGGGCCGCCGAGGAGCTTGTCGCCGCTCGCCGTGACCAGGTGCGCCCCGGCGCGCAGCGCGCCCGCCGCGTCCGGCTCGTCGGGCAGCAGCGGGTCCCGGGCCAGCAGGCCCGAGCCGATGTCGACGACCACCGGCACGCCGAGGGTCGCCAGCTCGCGTACGCCGACGGCCGAGGTGAACCCGGTGACCCGGAAGTTCGACGGGTGGACCTTCAGCAGGAAACCGGTCTCCGGGCCGACCGCGGCGGCGTAGTCGGCGAGGGTGGTGCGGTTGGTCGTCCCCACCTCACGCAACCGGGCGCCCGTGCTGACCAGCAGGTCCGGCAGCCGGAACCCGTCGCCGATCTCCACCAGCTCGCCGCGGCTCACGACGATCTCGCGTCCTGCGGCGAGCGCGGTCGCCGCGAGCACCAGCGCCGCGGCCCCGTTGTTCACCACGTGCACGGCGCCCGCCGCCGGCACGGCGGCGGCCAGCGCGGCCATGGCGTCCCGGCCGCGGCGGGCCCGCCGGCCGGTGGCCAGGTCCAGCTCGACGTCGGTGTGCCCGGCCGCGGCGACGAGCGCGTCGACCGCGGGGCGGGACAGCGCGGCGCGGCCCAGGTTGGTGTGCAGCACGACCCCGGTGGCGTTGAGCACCGCCCGTGGCGCGGGCGCCGGCAGCGCCGCCACGGCGGCGTCGCGGACCTCCTCGGGCGCGATCTCCCCGCGGCGCGCCCGCTCCTGGGCGGCGACCACGGCGGCCTTGACCCGGTCGCGGCCGAGCATGGCCGTCGCGGCCGCCAGCCCGGGGTCGGCGAGGAGCAGGTCGGTGCGGGGTACGCGGCGACGCGGGTCGACCTGCCCGTCGCGCATCACGTCATCCCCCACCACACTTGGCGGAGACGGACGGGAATCGAACCCGCCTGGCCCGGGTCCCGGACCACACCGGTTTTGAAGACCGGGAGGGGCACCAGCCGCCTGAACGCCTCCACCGAGCATTTGACCACAACGGCCGCGGCGCCGCGCGGCGAGGTGGAAAGCCGGTCGATCGGCGGCCCGGTCGTGGTGCGGGGCCGGCGGCGGGCCGCTCAGTCGGCGGCGACGGCCGTGGTCTTCGGGCGTCGGCCGAGCCGTTCCCGTTGCGGCACGACCGTGTACTTCGGATCCCGCGCCGAGGCCAGCCCGGCGTGGAAGACCCCGAACCGGGTGGCCAGCGAGCCGGCGAGCAACGCGGCGCCGGACACCACCGACAGCACCCGGCTGCGGCGGCCGGCCAGCGCGCCGACCGTGCCGGCGGCGGTGAGCACCCGGCCGGCGCGGAGCAGCGTTCCGGGCCGGCCGGTGCGGTACGGCTCGGCGAGCAGTCCGAGGCGGGACTCCATCCGGCTCGCCGCGCCGACCTCCAGGGCCGCGCCCGCCAGGGCCATGCGGCGCGCCGGGCCCGCCTGCTCCGCCGGCGCGGCGATCAGTCCGACACCGGCGCCGCTGGCCAGCGCGCTGCCGGCGACCACGACGGGCAGTTCCGGGTACGCCTCGTGCCACGACGGCACGGCCGTGTCGGCGAGCAGCACGCCGGTGTAGGTGGCCAGCGCCGGGGCGGTGGCCGCGGCGGCCAGCCCGGCGACCCGCCCGATCGGCGGCAGCACCCGGCCCCCCAGGCCGAGCAGGCCACCGGCGGGCAGCAGCGGCGCCGCCTCGGCGACGGCGGCCACCCCGGCCGCCGGTCCGAACGCGGCGAGGATCCAGGTGCCCATCGACATCGGGGAGGTGGGCTTCGCGACCCGCAGCATGTGGTGGAAGCGTTCCGGCCGGCCCAGGTCCCGGATCAGGAAGGCGGTGCTCGCGCCGATCGCCGCGAGCGCCGTGACCCGGCCGGCGCGGCGCAGCGCCGGCCGGCCGGTGAGCTGCCCGCCCGCGGCCAGCAGCGACGAGCCGGCCGCCAGCCCGCCGGTGAACAGGTACGCGGCGATGTCCCACTTCCACACCGGCGGCTTGATGATCGGCCGGCCGTAGTAGGAGACGAACTCGGCCTCCGGGACGCGCAGTTCCTCACCGCCGCGGCGGCCGCCCCGGCGGCGGCTCACCGCGCCCTCGCCGCCCGGCCCGCCGGACGGCTGCCCGCCCCCGTCGACCCGGTCGCGGAACTGACGGAACCGGTCGCCGACCGGCTGGTCCGACGTCACGAGGAACCTCCGACGAACGCGGCCACGGCGGCGGCCGCCATGGCCAGGGCGGCCAGGCCGGCCCGCTTCCACATCTTCGGCAGGTCACGGGTCGTGACCACCGGGTCCGGTGGCAGCCCGTACACCTCCGGCTCGTCGAGCAGCAGGAAGAACGCGCCGTCGCCGCCCACCCCGTCGTCCGGGTCGTGGCCGTAGAGCCGGGCCTCCGGCACCCCGCGCTCGTGCAGGGTGGCCACCCGGGCGGCGGCCCGCTCGCGCAACTCCTCCAGCGGCCCGTACTGGATCGACTCCGTCGGGCAGGCCTGCGCGCACGCGGGCGTCTTCCCGGCCCCGATCCGGTCGTAGCACAGCGTGCACTTCCACGCCCGCCCGTCACCCTTGCGCTGGTCGATGACCCCGTACGGGCAGGCGGGGATGCAGTAGCCGCAGCCGTTGCAGATGTCCTCCTGCACCACCACCGTGCCGAACTCGGTGCGGAACAGCGCCCCGGTCGGGCAGACGTCGAGGCAGGCGGCGTGCGTGCAGTGCTTGCACACGTCGGACATCATCAGCCAGCGGAAGTCGCTGCGCCCGTCGGCCGTGCCCGTGCGCCCCGGCGGCTGCGAGCCGGGCATGCCGAGGAACTCCGGCCCGGCCGCCATCCGCGCCGCCGCGTCCGGGTCGCCGGGCGGCACCCCGGGATCGGTGCCGGTCGGGTTGCCCGTCCCCGCCGCGACCGCCGCCGACGCGGGGCTGACCGACCCGTCCGTCGGGTTGCCGGCGAACGGCGGCGTCCGGTGCCCCGCCGGGCGGGGCTGCTCGACGAAGGCCACGTGCCGCCACGAGTTCGCCGTCAACGCGCCCGTGTTGTCGTACGACATGCCCAGCAGGTCCAGGCCGGACGTGGGCACGTCGTTCCACTCCTTGCAGGCCACCTCGCAGGCCTTGCAGCCGATGCACACGCTCGTGTCGGTGAAGAAGCCCATCCGCGGCGGGGCCTGCGACCACCCGGCCTCGGGCGCCGGGTCGAGCGGGCCGTAGAGGCTGTTCGGGTCCGGCGTCATCGCGCGCCCTCCCCGTCGGCGGGGGTGACCACCGGCGCGTGCCGTTCCGGTGTGATGCCGGCGCGCCGCCGGTAGTCCTCGACCAGCTCGCGCAGCGCCGCGCCGGTGGGGCGGCGGCCTGGCCGCACGTCGCAGGTGCCCACCTTGCTCTCCTGGATCAGCACGTTGGGGTCGAGGGTGATCCCGAACAGGTCGTTCGCCGAGTCGCCGGTCACCAGGCCCTCGAAGCCGAAGTGGTACGGCAGCCAGACCTGGTGGATGATGCGATCCTCCACCCGCAACGGCGTGAGCCGGTCGGTGACCAGCACCTTCGCCTCGATGACCGCCCGGCCGCTGACCAGGTGCGCCCACCCGAGGTGGGTGAGCCCCGCCTCGGCGGCCAGTTCCGGGGACACCTCCACGAACATCTCCGGCTGCAGCTCGGCCAGCGGCGGCACCGTGCGGCTCATCCCGCCCGCCGTGTGGTGCTCGGTGAGCCGGCTGACCGTGAACACGTACGGGAAGACCTGCGAGTGCTCCTCGGGCGGGCTCGGGTTCACCGAGTTCACCGGGTGCGGGTACACCTTCCGGGTCGGGTTCGCCTGCTGCCGGTAGAGCGGGTTGCGCAGCGGCGACTCGGCCGGCTCGTAGTGCGTCGGCATCGGCCCGTCCACCACCCCGGTGGGCGCGTACAACCAGGCCTTGCCGTCGCCCTGCATGACGAACGCGTCGTCACCGGCGATGCCCTCCGGCCCGGACGTGCCGGGCGCCGGCCGGTACGACGGAGGCTTCGTCTTCTCGAAGTCCGGCACGTCGTAGCCGGTCCACTCGCCCTTCTCCTCGTCCCACCAGACGTACTTCTTCCGCTCGCTCCACGGCCGCCCCTCGCGGTCGGCGGAGGCACGGTTGTAGAGGGTCCGCCGGTTCGCCGGCCACGCCCAGCCCCACTCCCCGGCCACCCAGTTCTGCTCGTGCCGCGGCTTGCGGCGCGCCGCCTGGTTCACCCCGTCGGCGTACACGCCGCTGTAGATCCAGCAGCCCATCGCCGTGGAGCCGTCGTCGCGGGCCTCGGTGAAGCCGCCGAGCGGACGGCCGGTCGCCACCTCGAACCCGTTGATCTCGCGCAGGACCGCCTCGGCGCTCGGCTCGGCGAGCGGACCCTCCGTCGGGTAGTCCCAGGCGAGGTCCAGCAGCGCGCGGTCGCGGGGCTTGTCCGAGCCGGCCAGCTTCTCCCGCAGCTTGCGTCCCAGGTGGTAGAAGAACCACAGTTCGGAGCGGCAGTCGCCCGGCGGCTCCACGGCCTTCTCCCGCCACTGGAGGAGACGCTGGGTCTGCGTGAACGTGCCCTCCTTCTCCACGTGCGAGGCGGCCGGCAGGAAGAACACCTCGGTGCGGCACTGCTCCGGCACGATCTCGCCGGTGGCCACCTCCGGAGCGTTCTTCCAGAACGTCGCGCTCTCGATCATGAACAGGTCGCGGACCACGAGCCAGTCCAGGTTGGCCATGCCCAGCCGCTGCGCCCGCCCGTGCGCCGAGCCGACCGCCGGGTTCTGCCCGAGCAGGAAGTACCCCTTCACCTTGCCGTCGATCATGTTGAGCACCTGCTGGTAGGTGCCGTGGTCGCCGGTCAGCCGCGGCATGTAGCCGTAGCAGAAGTCGTTCTCCGGCGTCGCCTTGTCACCCCAGTACGCCTTCAACAGGCTGGCGCAGTAGGCGCGGGCGTGGCCCCAGTAGCCCTTCTGGCCCGGGTGCCGGATGCTGCTCGCCCACGCGTCGAACGTGGGGTGCGTCGCGTGGTGCGGCATCGGCAGGTAGCCGGGAAGCAGGTTGAACAGCGTCGGGATGTCGGTGGACCCCTGGATGCTCGCGTGCCCGCGCAGCGCCAGGACCCCGCCGCCCGGGCGGCCGATGTTGCCCAGCAGGCTCTGGATGATCGCGCCGGTGCGGATGTACTGCACGCCGACGCTGTGCTGCGTCCAGCCCACCGAGTAGATGAGCACCCCGGTGCGTTCCCGGCCCGAGTTCTCCGTCCAGGCGCGGGCCAGTTCGAGGAACTTCTCCTGCGGGATGCCGCAGACCCGCTCCACCATCTCCGGCGTGTAGCGGGCGTAGTGCCGCTTCAGGATCTGGTAGACGCAGTTCGGGTGCTGCAACGTCTCGTCCCGCCGCACCACGCCGGGGATCGGGCTCCCGTGCGACTCGTGCCGCAGCCCGGCCGCGGTCTCCCGCGCCTCCTCCGTGTCCTCGGCACCGCCCCCGTTCTCCTGGCCCGCGTACTGCCAGGAGGTCTGGTCGTACGTGCCGGTCTCCGGCTTGAATCCGGAGAAGATGCCGTCGCCGTCCTCGGTGTCGACGAACTGGTCGCTGACGATCGTGGCCGCGTTCGTGTAGGCCAGCACGTACTCCCGGAAATCGAGCTCGTTCTCCAGGATGTAGCGCACCACCCCGCCGAGCAGGGCGATGTCCGTGCCCGCCCGGATCGGCAGGTACGTGTCGGCCAGCGCGCTGGTCCGCGTGAACCGCGGATCGACGTGGAAGACCTTGGCGCCGCGACGCTTCGCCTCCATCACCCACTGGAAACCCACCGGGTGGGCCTCGGCCATGTTCGAGCCCTGGATGACGATGACGTCAGCGTTGGCGACGTCCTGCTGGAAGTCCGTCGCACCACCGCGACCGAAGCTGGTCCCCAGACCGGGGACGGTGGCGGAGTGTCAAATACGGGCCTGGTTCTCGATCTGGAGCGCCCCCATCGCCGTGAACAGCTTCTTGATGAGGTAGTTCTCCTCGTTGTCCAGCGTCGCCCCGCCCAGGCTGGAGATGCCCAGGGTGCGGTTCAGCGGCCGGCCCTCGTCGTCCACGTCCTCCCAGGTCTGCTCGCGCGCGGCGAGCACCCGGTCGGCGATCATGTCGAGCGCGACGTCGAGATCCAGGTCCTCCCACTCCGTGCCGTACGGTCGGCGGTAGCGGACCTTCGTCTGGCGCAGGGGGCTCGTCACGAGGCTCTTGCTGGCCGCGCCCTTCGGACACAGCCGGCCACGGGAGATCGGGCTGTCCCAGTCACCCTCGATCTGGGTGACGCGACCGTCCTGGACGTACACCCGCTGGCCGCAGCCGACCGCGCAGTACGGGCACACCGAGCGGGCCACCCGATCGGCGGTCTCGGTGCGGGCGGTCAGCTCCGCGGAGCGCTCCGACTGCGCCGCCGCGCCCCGACCCAGCGGATCCGTGCCGGTGAGCTGCCGGTAGACCGGCCAACCCTCGATGAAGGTCCGGATGCCCACCCGACACCTCCTCACGTCCGCGACGCCCGACCCCATGAACATAAGGCAGCGGCCGTGACCGCGCGACCCGAGCGGGCGGATTCCCCGTCGCTCCCGCCTTCGGTGGACGCCGGGTGGACGCCGGGTGCGGACATGCCGCTGGCCGGCACCCGTTCGGGTGCCGGCCAGCGTGTTTCCCCCTGTATGTCAGGTCTGTGTGGTGGTTAGCTGTGGGGGTGTCAGCTGTTCCAGTGCTGGGCGACCAGGTCGGCGGCCTGCTGCTCCCACTGGGCGTAGGCGTCCGGGTACGCCGACACCTGCACGGTCTGGGCGGCGTCGGTCAGGGGCATGTCCTGCCAGCCGTCGACCTGCTTGAGGCCCTTGAGGAACGCGGTGGTGGAGTACTCGGGGTCGGTGATCTGCTCCGGCGTGCCCCAACCCGAGCTCGGGCGCTGCTGGAACAGGCCCAGCGAGTCGTGGTCGTTGGCGTCGCCGAGGTGGCCCAGGTTCTCCAGCTTGGATTCCTGCAGGCTCGTGGCGATGGAGATGACCGCCGCCCGCTCGGGCAGGCCGTTCTTCTTCGTCGCCGCGATGATCGCCTTCGCGTTCGCGGTCTGCTCGTCGTTCAGCTCGATGCGCGACTGGGCGCCCTGGGTGCCGTGCGGGATCAGCTTCCCGGTGTCGGGCTTGTCGGTCTGCACGACCGCCACCGGCCGCGCGTCGACCGCGTGGTGGCCGCTGGTGTGGGCCGCGATCGGGCCACCGACCACGCCACCGGCGAACGCCAGACCAGCGATACCGAGCACGCTCTTACGCAGGATCGTGTTCATGATGAAAGCTCCTCGGGGGTGAAGGTCCACGCCCGTTCGGGGGATCGGGGCGTGGATCTCGGGGGACGAGCACACGGGTGCGCTCGAAGGGGGGAAAGTCTCGGGGGGTCCGCGGCCTGTGGTGGGCGGGGGTGCCGCACCGGGCCGGGTCCGTGTCCAACGACCCGGGCCGGCCGTCATTCCCCGGCGCCAGGCCGGGGGGCGGCGGCGGGGCGGTGCCCTACCGGGGCCGTGGATCGGTGTGCAACGACCGGCGGCCGGCCATCATTCCCGGGACCTCACCTGTGCCGGCGGGCCACCGGGGCCGGGGGCCTGCTGCCTCGGCCGTCAGGGGTGTTCAACGACCCCGGCCCGCCCACGATTCCGGCCCCAGGGTGCCACCGACCACACCCCAGACCACCCACAACCGGACAGCCGGCGATCCGCCGGCACCCCCGACCGGCAGATCAGCCCCACACCGCCGACACCACGGCATACCGGACATCCGGAGCCGCCGGGCGGCCGGCGCCGACTCGACCAAACCCGCGCAGCCCCGTCACCGGCGGACCACAAGCCCCGGACCGCCCACAGCCGCCCGGGATCGCCCACCCGACCAGCCAGCCGCCGCCCCGCACGACGAGTCGATGACGCCTCTTCCCGCACGAAACGCAGTCGATCAACACTGCCCGGCCCGGCGGGCGTTACCCTGGCACCATGCAGGGCACTTCACCGAGCCTCGCCGGCGTGGCCTTCCTGGCCCGACCGGGGCGCCCTGCGGTGGTCACCCCCACCCTCGCCGAACTCACCGGACCCACGCACGGCATCGTCGAGCTGCCGGTACGCCTCATGTGGAACGCCGAGCGCACGTTCGACCTCGCCGACCCCGACCAGTTGCTCTGGCTCTACGAGAACGTGCTGCGCGAAACCACCCGCACCGAGGACCTGCGCCAGCTGATCGACGGTCGCACGCTGCGCCAGGTGTGGCCCCTGCTCAACCTTCCCCGCGGCGTACGCCGGGCGTGGGAGGAGCGCCACCCGGCGCTGCGCGACGCGTGAACGCACCCCACCTGCACGAGTTCTACCGCGAGGTGGCCCGCGTGGCGCTCACGGCCGCCGGACCGCACCGGTTCGTCCTCGGCGGCGGCGTGGCCTGGGCCGCGCACGGGCTGGTCGCCCGCCCCACCGAGGACGTCGACCTCTTCGCCGACGTCGAGGGCGCCGCCGCGGCCGCCGCCGCGGGCGTGCGTACCGCCCTCGAACGGGCCGGCTTCGAGGTGGCCGACGCCGACCCGGACGGCGACGTCGCCGACCTGTTCGAGGGCTACGAGCAGGACATGAAGGACTTCGTGGTGAGCCGGGACGGCCGGCAGATCCGGCTGAGCCTGGCCCGCCTCGACCGGCACCGTAGCCCCGTCGTGATGGATCTCGGCCCGGTCATGGACGTCCGCGACCTCGTCGCCAACAAGATCGCCGCCCTCGTGAACCGGCGCGAGGTACGCGACTACATCGACGTCGCCGCGGCCCTCGACCACTACGACGTGGCGGAGCTGCTCGACCTGGCCCGCCAGGTCGACCCCGCCCTCGACCCGGAGGACGTCCGCGCCGCCGGCCGCTACCTGGATCGCATCCCCGCGCAGCGGTTCGCCCGCTACGGCCTCGATGCCGCGGCGGTGGCGCGGGTCCGGCAGCGCCTCGCCACCTGGCCCCGCTGACCGCCGGCCGGGCAGCCACCCGACGGCGCCCCGCGACTCAGGTGATCGGGCGGCCACCCGTCACGCCCAGCACCTCCCCCGTCACGAAGCTCGACTCCTGGGAGGCGAAGAAGACGTACGCGGGCGCCAGCTCGGCCGGCTGCCCCGGCCGCCCGATCGGCGAGCTGGCGCCGAACGACTCCACCGCCTCCTCGGGCATCGTGGCCGGGATCAGCGGCGTCCACACCGCGCCGGGGGCGACCGCGTTCACCCGGATGCCCCGGTCGGCGAGGGCCTTCGTGAAGTTCGCGATCCCGGCCTTCGTCGTGGCGTAGTCGATGAGCTGCGGCGACGGCTCGTACGCCTGGATCGACGCCGTGTTGATGATCACCGAGCCGTCGGGCATGTGCGGGATCGCGGCCTTGCAGAGCCAGAACAGCGCGTACAGGTTGGTCTTCATCACCCGGTCGAACTGTTCGGTGCTGACGCCGAGGATGCCCTTCTCCTGGGACATCTGGTAGCCCGCGACGTTGACGAGGATGTCCAACCCACCGAGGTCGGCGACCGTCCGCTCCACCAGCGCCTCGCAGTGCCGCTCGTCGGCGAGGTCGCCGCGGACGGCCACCCCGCGCCGCCCGGCCTCCTCGACGAGTCGGACGGTGTCCCGGGCGTCGGCGTCCTCCTCCTCGCCCAGGTACGAGATCAGCACGTCGGCGCCCTCCCGGGCGAACGCGATGGCGACGGCCCGGCCGATGCCGGAGTCACCGCCGGTGATGAGCGCCCGCTTGCCGGCGAGCCGGTCGCTGCCCCGGTAGGACTCCTCGCCGTGGTCCGGCCGAGGGGTCATCCGCCCGGTGACCCCGGGCGGGTTCTGCTGCTGCTTCGGCTGCCCCGAACGCTGGCCGTACTGGCTGGTCGGGTCCTGCTGGCGGTACTGGTCCTCACTCACCGACGTCTCCTCGCGCACCTGCCGGAACGGTCCCCCACCGCCCTACCCGGGCACATCGCCCGGAAACCGCCGGACGCGACGCCGGCACCCGGCGCCGACCTCCCGCCCCGACGGCGCTCACGGACGGTGACTGATCGGGCCCCTGTGACAGGAGTGACGAGCGGTGGTTATGGTGCGCTCGGCGCCCACCGGCGCGTCCACCCCCATGGAAGGGCACATCATGACCTCTCCCTCCGGTCCCTCGCGCCGGCAGGTGCTCGCCGCGGCCGCCGCCGCGGTCGCCGCCCCGCTCGTCGCCGCCGCACCCGCGCACGCGGCCGGCGCGGCCGGGAAGCGCACCTGGGACCTCACCCTCCTGGGTACGTCCGACACCCACGGGAACGTCTACAACTGGGACTACTACCGCGACGCCGAGTACGACGACAGCAAGCACAACGACATCGGCGTCGCGAAGCTGGCCACGCTCATCAACCAGATCCGCGCCGAGCGGCGCGGCAAGGCCACGCTCGTGCTCGACGCCGGCGACACCATCCAGGGCACTCCGCTGGCCACCTTCTACGCCAAGCAGGAGCCGATCACCAGCACCGGCGAGAAGCACCCCATGGCCCGCGCCATGAACATCATCGACTACGACGCCGTGACGCTGGGCAACCACGAGTTCAACTACGGCCTGCCGCTGCTGGACCTCTGGATCCGCCAGCTCGGCTTCCCGGCCCTGGCCGCCAACGCGATCAACGCGAAGACCGGCAAGCCGGCCTTCCTGCCGTACGTCATCAAGAAGGTCTCCCTCGGCTTCGCCGCACCGACCCTGCGGGTCGGCATCCTCGGCCTCACGAACCCCGGCGTGGCCATCTGGGACCGCGGCAACGTCGAGGGCAGGCTGCGCTTCGACGACATGATCGCGACCGCGGCGAAGTACGTGCCGATCATGCGCGAGCGCGGCGCCGACATCGTGCTGATCTCGGCGCACGGCGGCGACAGCGGCACCTCCAGCTACGGACCGGAGCTGCCGAACGAGAACCCGGTGGCGCTGATCGCCCAGCAGGTGCCCGGGATCGACGCCATCCTCTTCGGACACGCGCACAACGAGGTCGTCGAGCGGTTCGTGACCAACGAGAAGACCGGCGAGCAGGTGCTGCTGTCGGAGCCGTCGAAGTGGGGCCAGCGCCTCACCCGGATGGACTTCACGCTCGCCCGCGAGCGCGGCCGGTGGACGATCACCAAGAAGTCCGCCACCATGCTGAACACCAACACCGTCGTGGAGGACCCCAAGGTCCTCGCGGCCGTGCGCGCCCAGCACGCCAAGACCGTGGCGTACGTCAACCAGGTCGTCGCCCGGGCCACGGTGGAGATGTCGACCGTGGAGTCGCGGTACAAGGACACCCCGATCCTGGACTTCATCAACCACGTCCAGGCCGAGACGGTCACCAAGGCGCTGGCCGGCACCCAGTACGCCGACCTGCCGGTGCTGTCGCAGGCCTCGCCGTTCAGCCGCACGGCGGTCTTCCCCGCCGGCGACGTGAAGATCCGCGACGTGGCGGGGCTCTACGTCTTCGACAACACGCTCGAGGCGGTCGTGCTCACCGGTGCCGAGGTGCGCGCCTACCTGGAGTACTCGGCGAAGTACTTCGTGACGCTCGCTCCCGGCGCACCGGTCGACCCGGAGACCATCAGCGACCCGTTGGTGCCCGACTACAACTACGACGCACTCTCCGGCGTCGACTACGACATCGACATCGCCAAGCCGGCGGGCCAGCGGATCACCCGGCTCGTGCTGCCCGGCACGGACACCCCGGTGGCCGACGACGCGCAGTTCGTCGTGGCGGTGAACAACTACCGCCGCAGTGGTGGCGGGAACTTCCCCGGCATCGTCAAGACCCAGGTCTACAACGAGCAGCAGGAGATCCGCCAGCTGCTGATCGACTGGGCGCAGGAGAAGGGCACGATCGACCCGGCCGACTTCTTCCAGCCGAACTGGCGGCTCGTCCGCGACGGCGTGCCCGTCTTCTGACCGACGCCAGGACGGGCCGTGGGGTGAACCCGCGGCCCGTCCGCGTCACCGGCACCGGCCTCAGGCGCCGTGCCGCAGGTCCCAGCGCTCCGGGTCGTCGACCGGCAGCACCCGACCCGGATCTGACTCGGTGAGCGCGATCCGCTCCTCGGGCCGGACCGCGGGCGGCAGCTCGCCGAACCGCACGTGCCGGAGGAACGCGTACTCCTCGTCGGTGAAGCTCGGCTCGCCGTGGTCGGTGCTCGGCCCACCGTGGTCGTCGCTCATCGGGCACCCCCTCTCGCGCAGGTCCATTCTCGCCCCGGCACGGCACGGACACGAGCACCCGTCGGGCCGTGGGCGACTCCCCCACTCGGCCGCTGGTCGCGGCTCTCGTCGTCGGGTGCCTTGTCGGTTCCCGCGGACCTCACATCGCGTAAGGCATCCTAGGATCCTGGGTGGTAGAAGGACTGCGCGACGAACGGGTGCGTCGGTGAGCGGCGGCGACAGGCCCCGGACCGAGCCGACCCAGGCCGCGTCGACGCGCAGCGGGTCACGTGGGGCGGCCCGACCTCCGGGACTGTCACGTCGAGGTGGGACGCGCGTGCGGAGGCCCCCGGGCGGGGTCAGGCCGACGGCGGGGTCAGGCCGACACGGCGTCCCGCCGGTCACGGCGGCGAGGCCCCGGCAGGCGGTCCAGCACCGCGAGGACGGCCCGCACCTCCGGACGCGCCATCGCCTGGTCGAAGCTCGCCCGGCCCTGGCAGAACCGCACGAACATCCGCCAGCCGGGCGGGGTCGCCACGAGGCCGTGGAACGCCTCCGGCCGGCGCGAGAAGAGATCGAGCAACCGATGGCCGGCCCGCATCGAGGGCACCAACCGCTCGGCCACCGCCCGCTCGTACGCGCCCAGGTCACCCTCGGCCACCGCCGCGCCCGCCAGCTCACCGGAGCGCAGCGCGTAGCTGATCCCCTCCCGGCTCCACGGTTCGAGCAGCCCGGCGGCGTCCCCGACGACCAGCACCCGCCCGTGGCGCAGCGGGGAATCCTCCGCCCGGCAGCGGGTCAGGTGCCCGGAGTCGTGCGCGGCCGGGGCGTCGGCCAGGCCGAGCCGGTCGACGAACGCCCGCAGGTAGTCCCGCGTGCGCTCCCCCTCCCCGCGCGCCGCGATCACACCGACGGTGAGCCGGTCGCCCTTCGGGAAGACCCAGGCGTACGACCCGGGCAGCGGCCCCCAGTCCAGCAGCACGTGGCGGCGCCACCGCTCCTGCTGCTCCGGCGGCACCTCGATCTCCAGCTCCAGCCCCAGGTCCACCTGCCGGTAGCGGACGCCCACGTGCCGGGCGGTGACCCCGGAGGAGCCGTCCGCGCCGATCACCGTCCGCGCGCGCACGGTGGAGCCGTCGGCCAGCCGCAGGCGTACGCCGTCCGCGTCCTGTTCGAGCGCCCGCACCGGGGCCCGCTCGCGTACCTCGGCCCCGGCCTCCACCGCGGCGGCGCGCAACCGGTCGTCGAACTCCTCCCGGCGCACCATCGTGATGAGCGGCCCACCGTGCCGGCGGCTGAACTGGCGCCGCCCGTTGCGGGTGAACGTCACCCGGTCGACGCGGTCGTGGGCGGGCACCTCGATCCGGTCCTGCACGGCGGCCAGCGACGTGCCGATCAGGCCACCGCCGCAGGTCTTGTACCGCGGATGGGCGGCCCGCTCGACGACCAGGGTGCGTACGCCCGCGCGGGCCGCGGCGTACGCGGCGGAGAGCCCGGCGGGGCCTGCCCCCACCACGGCGAGATCCCAGACGATCACGGATGCAGCCTAGGGCACCCCGGCGCGCCCCGACCGCCGGCAGGGCCCCGCGCCGCCCGGTCCGCCCCCCTTTCGGGTGGGCATCTTCGGGCGGCCAAGGGGTAACCGCGCAGCGCAACCGCCGGTCCAGCGGCGGGCGCGACCGAAGGAGGACATGATGCAGCGGGTGCAACTGTCGGAGATCGAGGAACGGGTGTACCAGGCGGTCGCCGCACTGGAGGCCCGCGGACAGGTACCGTACCCCGACATGATCGCCGAGGAGGCCGGGCTGACCGAGGAGCAGCTGCACACTCCGCTGCACCTGCTCACCGAGAAGAACCTGCTGCACCGGGAGGACTCGCCGATGGCCGGGCTGGATTTCGGTCCGCGGTTCTGCGCGCGCCAGATGGCGTGACCCGCGCGAGGGTTCCTCCCCCGCTGGCCGGGGTAGCGGTCAGGGGTACATGATCGACGGTCGACGGGGGGCACGATGAGCGCGGCGGGTACCCCGCCGGCCGACATCGACCCAGCAGAGAACCGGCGACGCTGGCAGGCCCTCGGGGTCGGCCTGGTCGCCGCGTTCATGACGTTGCTCGACGTCAGCATCGTCAACGTGGCCGTGCCCTCTCTGGACCGGGCACTCCACGCGTCGCCCAGTGACCTCCAGTGGGTTCTCTCCGGGTACGCGCTGACGTTCGGCCTCGTCCTCGTCCCCGCCGGACGCTTCGGCGACGCCCGGGGCCGGCGCAACGCGTTCGTCTTCGGGATCGGACTGTTCACCCTCACCAGCGCGTTCGCCGGCCTGGCGCCCTCCCCCACCTGGCTCGTCATCGCCCGACTCCTCCAGGGCGCCGCGGCCGGCATCGTCAACCCCCAGGTCACCGGCGTCATCCAGGAGATGTTCCGCGGGCCCGAGCGGGCGCGCCCCTTCGGGCTGCTGGGCGCCACCATCGGCATCTCCACCGCCGTCGGGCCGCTGCTCGGCGGACTGCTCATCGCCCTCGGCGGCCAGGACCACGGCTGGCGGTACGTCTTCTTCGTCAACGTGCCGGTCGGCATCATCGCGATGATCCTCGGGTGGCGGCTGCTCCCCAGCCGGGTCAAGGGGCACGGGGACCAGCACCGACTCGACCCCGTGGGGGTGGTGCTGCTCGGCGTCGGCGTCCTGCTCGTGCTGCTGCCGCTCGTGCAGGAACAGCAGTGGCGGACGCCGTGGAAGTGGACGCTCATCCCCGTCGGGCTGCTGGTGCTGCTCGCGTTCGCGCTGTGGGAACGGCGGTACGCGCGGCAACGGCAGCCGCTGTTCGACCTGAAGCTGTTCCGCTTCCGGTCGTACACGTTGGGCGCGCTGATCGCCCTCATCTACTTCGGCGGGTTCACGGCGATCTTCTTCATCTTCACGCTCTTCCTGCAGAACGGGCACGGCTACAGCGCCCTGATCGCCGGCCTGGCCATCACCCCGTTCGCGCTCGGCTCGGCGGCCGCCTCCGCGCTCGGTGGCCGCATCGTCAACCGCCTGGGCCGACCACTGGTCGCCGGCGGGCTGCTCGCCGTGGTCCTCGGCCTCGCCGGCACGGCACTGGCCCTCCGGCTCTTCCCGAACGCGCCGGTGCCGTGGGTGACGGCGGCGCCCCTGCTCCTCGCCGGCCTGGGCAGCGGGCTGGTGATCGCGCCGAACCAGACGCTCACCCTCTCCGAGGTGCCCATACCGCAGGCGGGCAGCGGCGCCGGCATGCTCCAGACCGGGCAGCGGATCGGGGCGGCCGCCGGCATCGCCGCGGTCGGCTCGGTGTTCTTCGCCGCGCTGGCCAGCAGCCGGGGCGACTGGACGTCGGCGTTCGAGCACGCCCTCGTGGTGGCGACCATCATCATCGCGCTCGCGCTGGTCGCCGCCGTCGTGGACATCATCCTCGGCCGCCACGACCCCTGAGCCCGCCGACCGAGGCGCCCCCGACCTTCCCCCTCGATCATGAGGTTGGCGGGGAGGAATGTCCGGCTCGCCCCCGCCAACCTCATGATCACCGGGACGGGGTGGGGCCGGCCGGGACACGACGATGGCCGGCACCCTCGGGGTGCCGGCCATCGTGTGGTTGCGGTTGTCAGCTGTTCCAGTGCTGGGCCACCAGGTCAGCGGCCTGCTGCTCCCACTGGGCGTAGGCGTCCGGGTACGCCGACACCTGCACCGTCTGGGCGGCGTCGGTCAGCGGCATGTCCTGCCAGCCGTCGACCTGCTTGAGGCCCTTGAGGAAGGCGGTGGTGGAGTACTCGGGGTCGGTGATCTGCTCCGGCGTGCCCCAACCCGAGCTCGGGCGCTGCTGGAACAGGCCCAGCGAGTCGTGGTCGTTGCGGTCGCCGAGGTGGCCCAGGTTCTCCAGCTTGGACTCCTGCAGGCTCGTGGCGATGGAGATGACCGCCGCCCGCTCGGGCAGGCCGTTCTTCTTCGTCGCCGCGATGATCGCCTTCGCGTTCGCGGTCTGCTCGTCGTTCAGGGCGATGCGGGACTGGGCGCCCTGGGTGCCGTGCGGGATCAGCTTCCCGGTGTCCACGCCCGGCTTGTCGGTGTGGACGACCGCGACGGGCTTCGCCTCGTGCACCGGGGCGGCGTGGGCGGTCACGGGGCCGGCGGCCACACCGGTGGCGAACGCCAGACCAGCGACACTGAGCATGCTCTTCCGCAGGATCGTGTTCATGATCAAAGCTCCTCAGGGGGTGAAGGTCCACACCCGTTCGGGGGATCAGGGCGTGGATCTCAGGGGAACGAGCACGGGGGTGCTCGAAAGGGGGGGAAGTCTCGGGGGGTTCCACGGCGCGTGGTGGGCGGGGGTGCCGCACCGGGCCGGGTCCGTATCCAACGACCCGGGGCCGGCCGTCATTCCCCGGCGCCAGGCCGGGGGGCGGCGGCGGGGCGGTGCCCTACCGGGGCCGTGGATGAGGGTGCAACGACCGGCGGCCGGCCATCATTCCCGGGGGTCCCGCCGATCGGGCGGGCCACGCAGGCCGGGGGGCCTGCTGCCTCGGCCGTCAGGGGTGTTCAACGACCCCGGCCCGCCCACGATTCCGGCCCCCGAGTGCCACCGGCCACACCCCAGACCACCCCATACCGGACAGCCGGCGATCCGCCACCGCACGGGGCGAGCAGGTCCACCCCATGTGGCCGACACCCGGCATACCGGATGGCCGGACCCGGGCCGCCCGAGCGGGGCGCCGCGCAGCAGCTCGCAACAGACCGCCCCCAGCGCCGGCGCGCCCGGCCCGAACACGACAAACGGCCGGCCCCTACCGGGACCGGCCGAATGTCGACACACTCACCAGAGCTGCTGGACGATGTCCGCCGCCTGGTCCTCCCACTGGGCGTACGCGAACGGGTACGCCGAGACCTGCACGGTCTGCGCGGCCTGGGTCAGCGGCAGGCCCTGCCACCCGTCGACGTTCTTCAGCGCGTTGAAGAACGCGGTGGCGGAGTAGTCCGGGTCGGTGATCTGGTCGGGCGTGCCCCAACCGGACGACGGGCGCTGCTGGAACAGGCCCTGCGAGTCGTGGTCGTTGTACGCGCCGAGGTGGCCGAGATTGTACAGCTTCGACTCCTGCAGCGACGTGGCCACGCCGATCACCGCGCCCCGCTCACCCACGCCGGTCTTCTTGGCGGCCTCGATGATGGCCTTGGCGTTGGAGAGCTGCGCGTCGTCCAGCGGGATGCGCGACTGGGCGCCCTGGACGCCGTACGGGACGAGCTTGTCCCGGCTCGGCTTGGCGCTGAACGGGTTGCCGTGGCCGGACCCGGTGGTCAGGCCCGACTTGGCCTGGTCGTCGTGCCGCTCCGCCCCCGGCTTGCCGGTGGCGAGGTCGATGGCGGCGATGGCACCCTCGTGGGGTCCGGCAGTGACGGGGGCGGCCACTGCGGTCGGCCCGAGTGCGAGGCCGCCGATGGCGGCAACACCCACGACGCTCAGTGCGGTCTTGCGGTAAGAGTCCTTCGCGATGGCCGGGAGCCATCGAGTGAAGTCCAGCTTCACGATGGTTGCCCTTTCGATCATGCGAAGCGCTCGGGGATGAGCACTCCTCGGGGGATGTCCGCACCGGAAATGGGTTTGTGCTCGGGCGGTACGGGGGACACAACGAGGTTGGCCTGTCGGTCATTCCGGATATGCGCGGGCCCCGGCCGGATGCGATCCCGGTCACCTCGGGAACACGGACAGTCAGCACAGGCCGGCCGAGACGCCGCGTCGTGCCGTCCGGTCAGGCGACGCGAACCCGACGGACGACGCGACCGGTCCGATATTGATCAGTCGAGCCGACAGGCAACGGGCGTGGCGGAAACGCCGCATCGACAGGGGCCGAGCCGCATGCAGCGGGCGACGGGTCGACGCGAGCGCGGGCGACCAGGATGCCGGTGTCAGCACCACCGAAGCCGCCCGCGTCACCAACAGCGGCGGGAGGGCGGTGATTCCAACCCGGTGTCGGCGGCGCCGCAGCGGTGCGAGCGGCAACCGCCCAGCGGATCGACCGGGGGTCAGCGCTCCCGGTCGCCGTCGGTGCCGAAGCCGTCGAGCGTCGACCGCTCCTCGAGGGTGCGCAGCTCCTGGAAGACGGTGATGTGGAGGTCGGCCGGCGCGTCGAGGCGGGCGTTCAGCGACTGCCAGGGGGTGACGGTCGGCGGGGCGATCTCCTCCGCACCGGCGGCGACCAGGCGCGCGGTCGCGGCCCTGGCGTCGTCGACCTCGAACGCGACCCGGATGCGAGGCGCCACCTGCCGGCCCACCTCGACGTCGTCGATCATCCGCTTCTGCGCCGGGTTCGCGATCTCCAGGGTCGCCCGTCCGGCGTCCAGGATGACGACCCGGGCGTCACCGTCACCGGAGAAGGCGGCCTGCTCGGGGAGGCCGAGCGCGTCGCGGAAGAACGCGACCGCCGACTCGTAGTCCTCGGCCTCGACGACGAGCCGGAGTTGACGGACGGCGGGCGGACGGTCGGCGGCATCGTGGGGCACGCCGACCGATCCTAGCCGCCCCGGACACGCGGGCCCCGGCGGCCGGGACCGGACGATAGGGTGTGGAACCCCATGGCGTACGGCGAGGAGCCCGGATGAGCGAGGTACGGCACGTCCTGCGGCCCGTCGGCTGGGTCGAGTCGCCGCTCACCGATGCGGCGACCGCGCCGAAGCAGGGTGACGAGGGCGCGCCCGAGTCCTGGCTGGTCTTCGTGCCGGAGGTCGCGCCGGCCGTACGGGACCTGCGCCCCGGCACCGACGTGCTGGTGCTCACCTGGCTCGACCGGGCCCGCCGGGACGTGCTGACGGTGCACCCGCGCGGGGACGTGTCCCGGCCGGAGACCGGTGTGTTCGCCACCCGGTCGCCGCACCGGCCGAATCCGATCGGGCTGCACCGCGTACGCCTGCTGGCCGTCGACGGCCTGCGCGTGCGGGTGGCGGACCTGGAGGCGCTGGACGGCACCCCGGTGCTCGACGTCAAGCCGGTGCTGGGCGGCCAGGACGAGCGCTGACCGCCCGCGGCGGCGGGCGGCGCTCGCGGGACCGCCGCCGGCACCGGCGGCGGTCCCGGACTCCACGACCGCCTCGGGTCAGTGGCCGCGCGCGATCCACTCGTCGAGGTGCGGCGCCTCGGCGCCGATGCTGGTGTCGTCGCCGTGCCCGGTGTGGACGACCGTCTCGGGCGGCAGGGTGAGCAGCCGGGTCCGGATCGACTCGATGATCGTGCCGAAGTCGCTGTACGAGCGGCCGGTGGCGCCCGGTCCGCCGGCGAAGAGGGTGTCGCCGGTGAACACGGCGCCCAGCGCCGGCGCGTGGAAGCTGCAGGCGCCGGGGCTGTGACCTGGGGTGTGCAGCACCCGCAGCGCGATGCCGGCCACCTCGACGGTGGCGCCGTCCCGCAGGTCGCCGCCGGGTGCCACGTCCGGGTGGACCAGGTCCCACAGCACCCGGTCGGCCGGGTGCAGCAGTACCGGCGCCCCCGTGGCCCGGGCCAGCGCCGGGGCGGCCCGGACGTGGTCGTCGTGCGCGTGCGTGGCGAGGATCGCGCGGACCCGGCGCTCCCCCACCACCGTCAGGATCGCGTCGGCGTCGTGCGGCGCGTCCAGGACGACGCACTCGTCGTCGTCGCCGACCACCCAGACGTTGTTGTCGACGTCGAAGGTCTGCCCGTCGAGGGAGAAGGTGCCGGAGGTGACGGCGTGGTCGACGCGGGCGGTCACGGGAACACCACCACCGACCGCAGCACGTCGCCGCGGTGCATCCGGGCGAACGCCTCCTCGACCTGGTCCAGGGCGATCTCCTCGGTGACGAACGCGTCGAGGTCGAGGCGGCCCTGCAGGTAGAGCGAGGTCAGCATCGGGAAGTCGCGGCTGGGCAGGCAGTCGCCGTACCAGCTCGACTTGAGGGCGCCGCCGCGGCCGAACACGTCGAGCAGCGGCACCTCGACGGTCATCTCCGGGGTCGGCACGCCGACCAGCACCACGGTCCCGGCGAGGTCGCGGCCGTAGAAGGCCTGCTTCCACGTCTCCGGGCGGCCCACCGCGTCGATGACCACGTCGGCGCCGAAGCCGCCGGTGGCGGCGCGGATCGCCTCGACCGGGTCCTCGGCGGAGGCGTCGACGGTGTGGGTGGCGCCGAACCGGCGGGCCCAGTCGAGCTTGCGCGCGTCGGTGTCGATCGCGACGATCGTCGTCGCGCCGGCGAGCGCCGCGCCCGCGACGGCCGCGTCCCCGACACCGCCGCAGCCGATCACGGCCACCGAGTCGCCGCGGGTCACGCCACCGGTGTTCATCGCCGCGCCGAGACCGGCCATGATCCCGCAGCCGAGCAGCCCCACGGCGGCGGGCCGGGCGGCCGGGTCCACCTTCGTGCACTGCCCGGCGTGCACGAGCGTCTTCTCGGCGAACGCGCCGATGCCCAGGGCGGGGGCCAGCTCGGTGCCGTCGGTGAGGGTCATCTTCTGCGAAGCGTTGTGCGTGGCGAAGCAGTACCAGGGGCGGCCACGCCGGCAGGCCCGGCAGACCCCGCAGACCGCCCGCCAGTTGAGGATGACGAAGTCGCCCGGGGACACCTCGGTGACACCCTCGCCCACCTCCTCGACGATGCCGGCCGCCTCGTGCCCGAGCAGGAAGGGGTAGTCGTCGGTGATGCCGCCCTCGCGGTAGTGCAGGTCGGTGTGGCAGACCCCGCACGACTGGATCCGGACGACCGCCTCACCGGGCCCCGGGTCCGGCACCACGATGGTGGTGACCTCGACGGGCGCGCCCTTGCTGCGGGAGATGACTCCCCGGACCTCCTGGCTCACGGTTTCCCCTCCTGCTCAAGCGGTGGTGTCGGGGGCGGCCGGTCGGCGCGCGGCACGACCGCCGGTCGGCCCGGGCTGAACCTATCGCGATCTTCGCGCCCGGCCTAGAGCCCCGACACGCCGGACCAGCCCGAGCACGCCGGACCAGCCCGAGCACACCGGACCAGCCCGGCGCACCGGACCGGCGGGCGACGCCGTACGGGCGGGTTAGCTCGGCCGGCCCCGGGGTAGGCGGGGGCACGGTCCGACTCTCACCGCAGGGAGTAATCATGAAGGTGGCACACGTGCCGCTCCGCGCCGCCGTCGGCGCGTTCGTGCTCAACTCGGGCCTGTCGAAGCGGAACCTGGAGGGCGAGGCGGCGCAGGGGATGCACGGCATGGCCGTCGGCGCCATCCCCCAGCTGCGGCAGATCCCGCCGGACCGGTTCGCCAAGCTGCTGTCGTACAGCGAGGTGGCGCTGGGGGCGGCGCTGCTCGTCCCCTTCGTCCCGTCGGCCCTGGTCGGTCTCGGGCTGACCGCCTTCGGCGCCGGCCTGGTGCAGCTCTACCTGAAGACGCCGGGGCTGCGCCAGCCCGGCAGCGTACGCCCCACCGAGGCGGGCACCGGGCTGGCCAAGGACGTCTGGCTGGTCGGCGCCGGGCTGACGCTGGTGCTCGACGGCCTCACGCCCCGCCGCTCGCGCGGTTGACGGCCACTGCCCCGCCGGCCGCGCCCGGCAGGGTGACCGGTTCGGCGGACGCCGCGTCGGCGGCGAGCCGGCGGCGGGCCGCGTTGCGGTAGCGGAGCACCTGGACGGCGCCGAGCGCCCAGAGCGCGTACTGCACGGCGAACGCCCAGCGGAACGCGGCCAGGCCCGGCGTGCCACGGCCGGACGGGGTGGCGAGGTCGAGCACCACGCCGACGGCGAGCACCAGGATGATCGAGGCCACGAAGCCGCCGACGTTCACGATGCCGGAGGCGCTGCCCATCCGGCTGGCCGGGTTGAAGGTCCGGGCGTAGTCGAAGCCGATCATCGAGGCGGGGCCGTTGACGGCCAGCACGAGCACCAGCACGACGAGCAGCCACCGGGGAGCGGGCCCGGGCCAGGCGAGCACCACGGTCCAGGCGGCCGCGGTGGTGGCCACCACCGTGAAGACCAGCACCGAGCGGCGCAGCGGGTGCCGGCCGCAGAGGTGGGCCAGCAGCGGGCCGACGAGGAGGCCCGCGACCGTCATCACGGTGAGCAGGGACGCTGCCGCGGTGGGCGTGAGGCCCTGCCCCTGCACCAGGAACGGGTAACCCCAGAGCAGGGCGAAGACGGTGCCGGAGAACTGGGTGACGAAGTGCGTCCACAGGCCGAGCCGGGTGCCCGGGTGGGCCCAGGCGGCGGCGAGGACCGGGCGGACCGTGGCCGGCCGGGGTGACCCCGGGGCGGTCTCGCGGTGGGGCGTGTCCCGCACGGCGACGAGCACCAGCAGCACGGCCGTCGCGCCCAGCGCCGCGGCGACGAGGAACGCCGGGGTCCAGCCGGCGTGGTGCAGCAGCGCCACCAGGGGTACGGCGCCGAGGATCGCGCCGAGCTGGCCCAGGGTGCCGGTGAGCTGCACGACGAGCGGGTTGGTGCGGCCCGGGAACCAGAACGTCACGATCCGCAGCACGCTGATGAAGGTCATCGCGTCGCCGAGCCCGACGAGGATCCGCGCCACGACGGCGAGCCGCACGTCGGTGGCGAGGGCGAAGCAGAGCTGGCCGGCGACCATGAGCACGCCGCCGACGACGAGCAGTCGCCGCGAGCCGAACCGGTCGAGCAGCATCCCGACCGGGATCTGCATCGCCGCGTACACGGCGAGTTGGGCCACGGAGAAGGTGGCCAGCGCGGAGGCGTTGATGTGGAACCGGTCCGCGGCGTCGACCCCGGTGACGCCGAGGGAGCTGCGGTGGAAGACGGCCGCCACGTACGCGGCGAGGGCCACGCCCCAGACGAGCAGGGCGGAGCGGCGGGAGACGGTGGGGGCGGCGCTCACCGCAGGGTCCGCAGCACGGTCGCCGAGTTGTCGATGTGTGCCGCGACGGCGGCCAGCCACCGTG
Source organism: Micromonospora globbae (assembly GCF_003610785.1). GTDB lineage: Bacteria > Actinomycetota > Actinomycetes > Mycobacteriales > Micromonosporaceae > Micromonospora > Micromonospora globbae. Next base: position 54,270 of record NZ_RAQQ01000024.1, on the reverse strand, counting down.
CCGGATCGTCGTCGTCGAGGGCCGCGAGCTGCGCGGCGTGCTCGGTCAGCGCCACGTCGGCCCAGCCGGGCGAGAGGCGGAAGCTCGCCTCGCCCATGCGCAGCTGCCGGTCGCGCAGCCGCTGGTACAGCTCGGCGAGGATCTCGTTGCCGGCGGCGTCCACCACGGTGGCGTGGAAGGCCCGGTCGGCGGCCATCAACGCGCTCAGGTCACCGGCCGCGTGCGCGGCGCGCATCTCGGTCAGCCAGCGACCGAGGTCGGCCCTGAGCTCGGCGCGGCGGGCCCAGACCCGCTCGGCGGCGTGCAGCTCGACCAGGCGGCGGGCCTCGACGACGTCGGCGATCTCGCGGGCGGACACCGGCCGGATCAGGGCGCCCCGCTTCGGGTAGAGCTTCACGAGCCCTTCCGACTCCAGCCGCAGCAGCGCCTCGCGCACCGGTGTCCGGGAGACACCGGTCGCCTCGGCGATCTCCCCCTCGCTGACGAGCGACCCGCCGGGGTAGACCTGCTCGAGGATGGCCTGCTTGAGGTGGCGGTACGCGCGCTCCGCGGCGGACGGCGCGGCGGCCCGGGAGGGCGCCGAGGGATGCGTCATGTATCTATCGTGCGCCCATGGTGGAAGCGCGTGCCGGGGTGGGCCGCGCGACGTGGCGCCTACCACCTCCGGCGGCCGGTGTGCCGGGCGTCGTCGGCCCACCGCCGCCGGTGACGGCCGGTCGCCGGGGCGGGCGCCGTCGACCGGCGCAGACACCGGTGGGGCGGCCACGGAGGCCGCCCCACCTGCTCACCTCACCGCCGCGGCGCGGCGGCGGTCGCTCTCAGAAGCCGAGCGCCGTCCGGCCCCCGACCACCGGCAGCCGCACCTCGCTGTCGTTCGGCGCGACCCGCAGCTTCGTGCCGCCCAGCGGCAGCAGCGTGTACTCCTGGTCGGTGGAGAAGACGACGACGCCGATGCGGTGGCCCGCCGGGAAGACGTAGTCCTTCGGCTCCAGGGTCCAGCGGTAGTCGTACAGCTTGCCCTGCTTGACCGGCCGCGTGCGGGACGGGTCCGTGCGGTTCTGCGGGTCCATCCAGCCCCGGGTCACCACCCTCGGCTCGGCCGTCGAGCCGGCCGGGCCGTAGTCGACCAGGTAGGCGGTGAGGTTGGCGTCCGGCTTGTTGTCGATCGCCATCCGCAGCCGCATCTCCGGGCGTCCGGAGATGCGGACCTCGTCGGTCAGCGCCGGGGACAGGTACGCGAGACGGTTCGGGCTCGCCGCGTCCGGGTCGGCCACGAGGGTGTCCGGGTGGATCGTGCGGCCCTCGTCGACGAAGCTCTGCTCGACCCTGGCCTTCGGCCGGTGGCCCGAGGTGAGGGTGCCCGGCCGGGCGGCGTCCGTCGCGGCCAGCTTCACGGCCACCTCACGGGCGGCCGGGTCCGGCCAGTTGGCGTACGTCGTGTACACCCGGTCCTCGCGCTGGAGCACCGCGGTCGGCTCGTCCATGATGCCGTTGGGCACGTTCCACAGCCAGTAGTCGAACCAGCGGTTCTCGGTCTGCTTGTAGGTCCACGTCCGACCGTCCGGCAGGGTCACCGACGCGTTGTTGCCGGGGCCGCCGTGCCCGCCCTGGTGCAGCCAGATCTTGCGCGGCACGTGACGCTTCGCGAGCTCGTCCCACCAGCCGGCGAAGTGCTCGGTTTTCACGTTCCAGTCGTTGAGGCCGTGCACCACGAAGACGCTGGCCTCCACGCGGCGGGCGTCGAGGTAGTCACGGTCGGCCCAGAACCTCGAGTAGTCGCCGGTCACCCGGTCCTGCTCCGCGGTGAGCGCGGCGATCTCGTCGGCGCAGCGCCCCTCCGCCCGCGCCCGCCCGGCGGTGAACTGCGCGAGGACGTCGGTGTCCTCGCCCTGGTAGGTGCCGGGGGCGACGACCAGACCGTTGGCCCGGTAGTAGTCGTACCAGCTGCTGATGGCCGAGACCGGCACGATCGTCCGGAGTCCCTCCACGCCGGTCGTGGCGACCTGGTTGGGCAGGGTGCCGTTGTAGGACACCCCCGTCATGCCGACCGCGCCCGTGGTCCAGTCCGCCGTGACCGGCGCGCCGTTGGCGTCGAAGGCCTTCGCCCGCCCGTTCAGCCAGTCGATGACCGCCTTGGTGCCGAGGGTCTCCGCCTGGTCGCCGCTGGTCGGGCAGCCGTCCGAGTCGGCGGTGCCGACGCTCTGGCCGAGCACCACGGCGTAGCCGCGCGGGACGTAGTAGTCGTCCAGCGAGCCGGGCAGGTTGGCCTTCGCCTCGGCGCGCTGGACCCCCATGTCGAGGGAACGCAGCCCGGAGCGGGTGACGCCGTTCTGCGGCAGCTCGTCCACCAGGACGCTCGGGTACGGCACGTCGCCCCAGGTGTCCTTGCGGTACGGGCTGTGCTCGAAGATGACGGGCACCTTGAAGCCCTCGGTGGCGGTCTCCCGGGGCCGGGAGATGTCGATGGCCACCCGGTCGAGGCGGCCGTCGTGGTCGGTGTCCACGGGCGTCTGGACGTACACCCGCTCCTCGATGGCGTCGGCGAGCGAGAACACCGGCTGGGTCATGCCGTCACTGACCACGATGCCCGGTGCGGCGGCCGTGGGCCGGGGAGCCGCCGCCGCCGGGGCCGCGCTGAGGACCAGGACGCCGGAGACTCCGACGCCGAGCAGGGCGAGATAGGGGGGTCGACGCACAGCGTCTCCCTTCGGTCGGGCTGGTGGCCGGGGTGCGGCCAGGGGGCGATCCCGAAGATCGGTTCACCCCGATCCTAGGTTCGCGCGGCGCTCACGTCGATCACCGTCGAACGACGGGCGCCCGCCGATCCGCCGGCCTCACCCCCGTCCCTCCGCCCCGTGGCGGGTCGCGGACAGCAGCCCGTCGGCGCACACCCCGAACGGCTCGCCGAGCCGGGTGAGCAGGTCGGCGAGCCAGCGGGCCTCGTCCGCCGTCGCCCGCTCCAGCCGCATCCGGCGCATCCGCACCGGCGCCGCCCGCAGCTCGCGCAGCTCACCGGTCGCGGCGTCGAGCGTGGGCAGCCAGAGCAGCCGCAGCTGCGGCCGGTACTCCTCCCGGCCGCTGATCCCCTCGTAGTCGTCGAGGAGGTCGCCGCACCCGTAGAGGACGAGCCGGCCACGGTGGACCTCCACGGGTCGCGGGTGGTGCGACGAGTGGCCGTGCACCACGTCGACCCCGGCCTCGACGAGGCGGTGGGCGAACTCCCGCTGCTCCGGCGCCACCGCGTACCCCCAGTTGGACCCCCAGTGCACGGAGACCAGCACCCGGTCCGCCGGCCCGGCCTGCGCGGCGATCCGCTCGGCGAGCGCGTCCGCCGACGCCGCCGTCACCTCCGGCAGGTGGGCCACGCCGGGCCGGTCGGGCCCGGCGGCCCAGTACGGCGGCACGCCGCTCGACGCGGCGGCCACCGCGAAGACCAGCAGCCGGCGGCCACCGGGCAGCGGGACCCGGGCGGGACGCCAGGCCGCGTCCGCGTCCCGGCCGGCGCCGGCCGTCGCGATGCCCGCGCCGGCGAGCGCGTCGAGCGTGTCGGCGAGACCGTCGGGGCCGAAGTCGAGCACGTGGTTGTTGGCCAGCGCGCAGACGTCGAGCCGCGCCGCGGTGAGGCACGGCACGTTGGCCGGGTGCATCCGGTAGTGCACGGCCTTGCCGGGCTCGTGCGCGCCCCGCCCCGTCACGGCGGTCTCCAGGTTGACGACGCGCACGTCGGGGCGGAGGTCGTCGAGCAGGTCGAGGGCCACGCCCCACGGCCACGACGGGGTTACGGGGCGCGGCAGCGGGCCGGAGGCCCGCTCGGCCAGCCCGACGTAGTCCCGCGCGTCCCGGACCAGTTCCTCGCGCAGGTCGGGTGGGCCCGGGTGCGGGAGGACGGCGTCCACGCCGCGTCCGGTCATCACGTCCCCGGCGAGGAAGAGTCTCAGGCGATCGTCGGCCACCGGACCACTCTCGCGCCCGGCCGGCCGCCGTATCCGCCGTACCGCCGGATCCACCGCACCGCGGCGCTCGCGGGTGCGGCCGGCGCGGGCCGGAGATTCGGCCCCGACCGGCCGGAGGGGTGGCTATCGTGTGGACGACGGCCGGCCCGAGGAGCGCGCGTGAGCCAGACCGGGTCCGTGCGCCCGTGGTACCGGCGGATGACCGCGCGGCGGCCGGACGAGCCCCACCGCAGCGCCACCCCGCTGGAGCTCTTCTTCGACCTGTGCTTCGTGGTGGCGGTGGCGCAGGCGGCCGCGGGCCTGCACCACGACGTGGCCGAGGGCCGCGTCGGGCACGCGGTGGGCGGCTACCTGATGGTCTTCTTCGCCATCTGGTGGGCGTGGATGAACGTGACGTGGTTCGCCTCCGCCTACGACACCGACGACGACGTCTACCGGATCACGACGCTGGTGGAGATCGCGGGCGCGTTGATCCTCGCCGCCGGGGTGCCCCGCGCGTTCGAGGTGGGCGACTTCACGACGATCACCTACGGGTACGTGGTGATGCGCCTCGCCGCCGTCACACACTGGATCCGCGCGGCGGCCGGCGACCCCGGGCACCGGGCGGCGGCCGTCCGGTACGCGGTCGGGGTGGCCGTCGTGCAGCTCGGCTGGATCCTGCGGCTTCACCTGCCCGACGGGTGGCGGGTGGGCTCCTTCGTGGTGCTGGTGCTCGCCGAACTGCTGGTGCCGGCGGTCGCCGAGCGTCCCGGGATGACGCCGTGGCATCCCCGGCACATCGTCGAGCGGTACGGGTTGTTCACCCTCATCGTGCTCGGTGAGGTGGTGCTGGCCACGTCGGTCGCGGTCCAGACCGGTGTGGACGCCGGCCAGCGCTCCCTGTGGTCCCTGGCGGCGGCCGGCGCCGTGATCGTGTTCGCGCTCTGGTGGCTCTACTTCGACCGGCCCGTCGAGGTGTCGACCCGGCTGCGCCGCGCGCTGTTCTGGGGGTACGGCCACTATCTGATCTTCGCCTCGGTCGCGGCCGTCGGCGCCGGGCTCGCGGTGCGGGTGGACCACGAACGCCACCAGGCGCACCTCTCCGGGGTCGGCAGCGCGTACGCGATCGCCGTTCCGGTGGCCGTCTACCTGCTCACCCTCTGGGCGCTGCACGTCCGCCGCCAGCAGCACGGTCCGGCGCGCGCCGCCTACCCGGTCGTGGCCGCGCTGGCGTTGCTCACCCCACTCGGGCCGGTGCCGGCGCACCTCCTCGCGGGCCTGCTCTTCGTCCTGGTGGCGGTCACCGTGGTGGCCCGGCGGCGGTCCACATCGTCCGCCGCCGGACACGTCCGCAGGTGACCGGAGGCCGGCCGCCGGCGTCCGGAACGCGGACCCCCGTACCCATCCGGTATGGGGCACAGCCGCCCGGATGTGGGCAGAATTGGGCCATGTCTCCCCGCCGCTGGCTGCTGGCCGATCAGCTCGGGCCGCATTTCCTCGACGATCCCGACCAGCCGGTCCTGCTCGTGGAGGCGCGGGAGCTGTTCCGGCGTCGCCCCCTGCACCGGCAGAAGGCGCACCTGATCCTCTCGGCGCTCCGGCACCGTGCCGCCGAACTCGGCGACCGGGCGCTGCTGCTGCGCACCGGCACCTTCCGGGAGGCGCTGGCGCAGGTCGGCGGGCCGGTGGAGGTGTGCCACCCGCACTCGCGGGCGGCGATGCGCTTCGTCCGCTCGGTGCCCGGCCTCGCGGTGCTGCCGGCGCGCGGGTTCGTCACCGGGCAGGCGGACTTCGCGGCCTGGGCCGACGGGCGGCGCGGCCCGCTGCGGATGGTCGACTTCTACCGGTACGCGCTGCGCCACCACGGCGTGCTCACCGCCCCAGCCGGCGACCCCGCACCGCGGCGCCGGCCCCGGCCGGCCAGCGCCGCGTCGCCCGTGCCGGCGCCGCCCCCGGTCGTCGAGGACGAGATCGACGCGCAGGTACGCCGCGACCTGGACCGCTGGGCCGCCGACGGGGTGCGGTTCGTGGGCCGGGACGGTCCCCGCCGGTTCCCGGCCACGCACGCCGAGGCGCAGGCCCGGCTGGCGCACTTCCTGCGGTACCGGCTGCCCGAGTACGACCGCTACGCCGAGGTGATGAGCGCGCAGGACCCGCTGCTGGCCCACAGCGGGCTCTCCTCGTCGTTCAACCTGGGCCTGCTCGACGCCGAGCCGGCGGTGCGCGCCGCGGAGCGGGCGTGGCGCGACGGGCTGGCCCCACGGTCGGCCGTGGAGCGGTTCCTCCGCGGGCTGCTCGGCTGGCGGGAGTTCCTCTGGCAGCTGTACTGGTACGTCGAGCCCCGCCGCCCGGGGGCCGGGTGGCCGGCCGCCACCGAGCCGCTGCCGCAGTGGTTCGCCGACCTGGACGCCGACGCCGTGGAGGCGCGCTGCCTCGCCGACGTGCTGGCCGCCGTACGCGACCACGCGTTCACGCACCACGTCCCCCGGCTGCTGGTGCTCGGCAACTACGCGCTGCAACGCGGGTGGCGCCCGGCCGAGCTGGTCGACTGGTTCCAGCGCGTGTTCGTCGACGGCACGGACTGGGTGATGAACGCGACGGTGCTCGGGATGAGCCACGACGCCGACCTGTCCCACGTGGAGACCCGCCCGTACGCGGTCGACGGCACGGACATCGACGAGATCAGCGACTACTGCCTGGGCTGCCGGTACTCGCCGGAGCGGGCGCTCGGCGACCTGGCGTGCCCGTACACGGGCGGCTTCGAGACGTTCCTGCACCGCAACCGCGCACGGCTGGCCGACGACCCGCGGCTCGCCGCCGAGCTGCTGCGCCGCGACGACCCCGAGCACCGGGAGGCCGTGCTCGCCCAGGAGGAGAAGCGCGGCAGCACCCCGCCGTGACGCACCGCCGGCGGGCACGCCCGGCGCGGGTGCCGCCGGCCGCGTACGTCAGCCGGCGCCGGCCGGCGTGCCGGTGGCGCCGGCGGCTCCCGCACCGCCCGGCAGGTCGCTCACGGACACCGTGCGGGTCACCGACGGGCCTCTCGCGGCGTCCGGCACGCCCCAGAAGTCGAGCAGCAGCCGGTGGAACTCCTCGGCCCGCTCGACCTGCGGCAGGTGGCCGCAGTCGCGGAACAGGTGGGTGCGGGCGGCGGGCAGCAGGGTGCGGGCGGCCTCGAGGTGCGCCGGGGGCAGGATGAGGTCCCGGTCGCCCCAGACCACGAGCGTCGGCACGTCCAGCTTCGCCACGCGGGCGAGCAGGTCCTCCCGCCACCGCGGGTGCACGCCGCGGAAGCCGCCGAGGCTGCGCAGGGTCTCCAGCATCACGCGCGCCGTGTAGGGCAGGCGGGCGATCTCCAGGGCGTGCGCGATCCGCTCCTCGGTCACGAAGGTGGGATCGTGGAAGAGGGCCCGCTCGACGCGGCGGGCGGACGCCCGGCTGGGGCGCAGCAGCAGCCGGCCCAACGGCCGCAGCGCGAGCAGGCGCAGCGCGAGCGCCACCTCCTGGCCGAAGCCGGCGCTGGTGACCAGCGCGAGGCTCGCCACCCGTTCCGGCTCGGTCACGGCGAGCTGCATGGCCACCGCGCCGCCGAGGGAGTTGCCGACCAGGTGCGCCGGGCGGCGGACGCCGACCACGTCGAGGTAACGACCGACGAACCGGGCCAGCGACGGCAGGCCGTACGGCTCGGCCATCGGCATCGAGCCGCCGTAGCCCGGCAGGTCGACGCTGTGCACCCGGAACCGCTCGGACAGCAGCGTGTGCTGCTCGGTGAAGTCGCGCAGGCTCCGGCCGATGCCGTGCAGCAGCACCACCGGCTCTCCGTGGCCGTCGATCCGGTGCCGGACGCGCCGCCCGGCGACGGTCACATGACGGGGCCGCTCTGCCACGCTCATGCCGTCTCCTCTACCTGGTCGCCCGCGGATCGGGACGCACGACGCTGGGCGGGCACACCAGGCGCCGGTGCGGTGGACTCGGCCGCCGGCACGTCCGGCCGGGCTGGCGCGGCGCGCCGTCGCACGCCGCGGGCGAGCACCCGACCGTACGAGGCGGGCGCCACCCGGGCCAGCAGGTCGGGCACCCTCGCCGACCAGCCGACGAGCACCCGCCCGCGCCGGCGCGCCACACCGCGCAGGATCACCTCGGCGGCCCGGGCCGGCGGAATGGTGAGCAGCTTCTCGAACTGGCGCAGGCCCTGTTCGTACTCCTCGATGGCGACCCCGCTGCCGACGCGGGCGTCGGCGGCGATCCGCGTCCGGATCCCGCCGGGGTGCACGCAGGTCACGCCGATCCCGTCGTCGGCCAGTTCGTGCCGCAGGGCCTCGGTGAACCCGCGGACGGCGAACTTGCTCGCCGCGTAGGCCGCCTGGCCGGCGGGGGCGATGAGGCCGAAGAGGCTGGACACGTTGACCAGGTGCGCGCCCGGTTCGGCCCGGAGGGCGGGCAGCAGCGTGTGCGTCAGCTGCACCACGGCCCGGAAGTTCACGTCGACGACCCAGCCGAACTCCTCGACGGTCACCTGGTCGAACCGGCCGCCGAGGGCGACGCCGGCGTTGTTGACGAGCAGCCGGATCCGGGGGTGCCGCCGCCCGATCTCGACGGCGGTCCGGGCGGTCGCCGCCGCGTCGGCCAGGTCGACCACCCACGGGTCGACGGCCAGGTCCGGGTGCGTGGCGCGGACCGCGGCGACCACCGTGTCGAGGCGCGCGGCGTCGCGGTCGAGCAGCACGAGGTGACTGCCGCGCCGGGCCAGGGCGTACGCGAGGGCTTCCCCGATGCCGCCCGCGGCGCCGGTGACCACGGCCGTGCCCCCGGCGAAGTCGAAGCTACGCACGCGTCGGACTCCTCTCGGGGCTGCCGGCCCGGGAGAACCGCACTCCCTCGTCGTCGATCCGCCCGTGCCGCATGAGCACCAGGTCGCGGAGGTAGTTCTGGTGCAGCCGCCACGGCGCCTTCCGGCCCTGCCGGGGCAACGCGTCCAGGCTACGCAGCACGTACCCGGAGCGCAGGTCGATCAGCGGCACCCGTTCGTCGTCGGGTGGCGGGCGCGGCGTGACGATCTGCTGGCCGGTGCGGTCCAGGTGCCGCAGCAGCCGGCAGACGTACGCGGCCACCAGGTCGGCCTTCAGCGTCCACGAGGCGTTGGTGTAGCCGATGGTCAGCGCGAGGTTCGGCACGCCGGAGAGCATCATGCCCTTGTACGCGACCGTCCGGGCCGGGTCGACCTCGACGCCGTCGACGCGCAGCGCCATGCCGCCGAGCACCCGCAGGTTCAGCCCGGTGGCGGTGACGACGACGTCGGCGGGCAGTTCCTCACCGGAGGCCAGCCGGATCCCGTGCGCGGTGAACGTGTCGATGGTGTCGGTGACCACCGACGCGCGGCCGTCGGCCAGCGCCGCGAAGAAGTCGCCGTCGGGCGCGATGCACAGCCGCTGGTCCCACGGGTCGTAGCGGGGCGAGAAGTGCCGGTCGACGTCGAAGCCGGCCGGCAGCCGCCGGGCCACGCCCCGGCGCAGCAACCGGCGCACGAGGCCGGGGGCCCGCCGGCTCAGCTGGTAGGTGGCCGTGGTGACCAGGACGTTCTTGCCGCGCACCACGGCGTGGTACGCGCGTGCGGGCAGCCGCCGTCGCAGCGTGTCGGCGAGGGCGTCGCGGGACCGTAGCGCGAGGACGTACGAGGGCGAGCGTTGGAGCATCGTGACGTGGGCGGCCCGCGCGGCGAGCGTCGGGACGAGCGTGACGGCGGTGGCGCCGCTGCCGATCACCACCACCTGACTGCCGCCGTGGTCGAGGTCGGCCGGCCAGTGCTGCGGGTGGACGACCCGCCCGGTGAACCGGTCCAGGCCGGGCAGGTCCGGGGTGTGACCGGCGTCGTAGCGGTAGTAGCCGGCGCAGACGTGGAGGAAGCCGCAGGTGAGCCGCACGGTCTCGTCGGTGTCGTCGCGGTGGGCGTGGACCGTCCAGCGCGCGGTGGCGCTGTCCCAGTCGGCACGGACGACGCGGTGCCGGTAGCGGATGTGCCGGTCGACGCCGTACTCGCGGGCGGTGTCGCGGATGTACGCGCGGATCGCGCCGCCGTCGGCGATGGACGTCGGGCCGGTCCACGGGCGGAAGGAGTAGCCGAGGGTGAACATGTCCGAGTCGGACCGGACGCCCGGGTAGCGGAACAGGTCCCAGGTGCCGCCGAGGGCGTCGCGGGCCTCCAGCAGCGCGTACGTCTTCTCCGGACAGCGGCGCCGCAGGTGGCAGGCGGCGCCGACACCGGACAGCCCGGCGCCGACGATGAGCACGTCGACGTGTTCGCAGGCCATGACAGCTCCCCGGGTGGCGTGGTCCGGACCCTATCCACCACCGTCGACACCGGTCAACACCGCGTCGAGATTCTCGACACGGTGTTGATAGCCGGTAGTATCGACCGCCATGACGATCGCCCGTGCCGCCGCCGGGAGCGGGACCCCGCGCGGACGGCGGCCCGGCCGCTCGCCGGGCGACCACCGGGAGCGGGCCATCCTGGCCACCGCCGAGCGCCTGCTGCGGCACCGGGCGTTCGCCGACATCTCCATCGACGACCTGGCCCGCGGTGCCGGCATCTCCCGGCCGACCTTCTACTTCTACTTCCCGTCCAAGGACGCGGTGCTGCTCACCCTCCTCGACCGGGTCACGGAGGAGGCCGACGCCGCGGCCGCCGGTGTGCTCGACCGGGTCGCCGAGGACCCGCCGGCCCGCTGGCGGGAGCTGATCCGCCGGTTCCACGACACGTTCGGCGCGCACCGGGCGGTCGCGGTGGCGTGCGCGCAGGTGCGCGGCACCAACGCCGAGGTGCGCGACCTGTGGGCCGCCGTGCTGGAGCGCTGGGTGCGGTGCACCGAGGCGGCCATCGAGGCCGAGCGCCGCCGGGGCGCCGCGCCCGACGGTCTGCCGGCCCGGGCCCTGGCGATCGCGCTGAACTCGATGAACGAGCGGGTCCTGTACGCCACCCTGGCCGGCGACGGGCCCGCCGTGGCCGAGGCGGACGTCGTGGACGTGCTGCTCGACGTGTGGCTGGCCGCCATCTACCGGGGTGCCGCTCCCCCACCGGCCTGAACCACCCCGGCCCCGCGCCGACCTCGACGCCGCCCGTCAGGCGCCCACCGGCCCCTCGGCGCGGGTGTCGGCGACGTACGCCTCGACGTCCGGCCGCTCCGGTGCGAGCACGTGCCGGGCCCAGGCGGCCCGCTCGTGCTCCAGCACGCCCAGTTCCCAGACGCAGCCCACCGCCGGCCGGTGCAGCGGGACGAAGTGGGCCGGGTCCTCGTCGGGGCAGCCCAGCACCGGCTGCCCGGCCACGGCGATGCGCACCTCGACGAGGTTGACCCACGTCCAGCAGTAGGCGAGCAGGTAGGCGCCGGTGTCCGTCCCCCGGTGGAGGACCACCCAGCCCGCCGGCAGGGTGCCGTCGGGTTCCGGGAGCAGGCTGGGCAGCAGCTCGTACGCCGCCTTCTCCACCTCCGGTTCGATCGGCCGCTCCGGCTGGTCGACGTGGTAGCGCTTGAGGCGCCGGCCGGCGACCGTGACCGGTCCCGGCACGCGCAGGTCCTTGTCGCGAAATGCCATGCCGGGACGCTACGGCCGCGTCGCTGACACCTCCTGTCAGGTACGCGGGAAGATCCACAGTGGAGCCGCCGGGGCATCGACGGTCGGCGGGATGTGCCACCCTGGGACGGGATCGACATCACCGGAGGTGAGGGTCACGCTACGGCTGCGCGCGTTGGTCGCCGTCCCCGGCACCGGGCCGGTGACCCTGGACGTACCGGCGGGCCGGATGGCCGCCCTCGTGGCACCGCCCCGGATCGGCACCGCGGTCGCCCGCGTGCTGGTCGGCCTCGCCCCGCCGCGGTCCGGCCGGATCCTGGTCGGCGAGCGGGACGTCACCGACCTGCCGCCCCCGCGCCGCCAGATGGGGTACGTGCCGGCCGGCGGGGCGCTGCTGCCCCAGCTGACCGTGCGGCGCAACATCGAGTACGGCCAGCGCAAGCGGGAGCGGGTCCGCGAGATGGCCGACGACTGGGCGGCGACCGTGGTGGAGCGGCTGGAGCTGACCCCCACCCTCGCGCTGCTGCCCCACCTGCTCTCCGACGCCCAACGGTTCCGGGTGGCCCTGGCGCGCGCCGCCGCCTGCCTGCCCGAGGTGCTCGTCGTCGACCTGCCGTCCGGGATGGCCGGTGGTGGACGGCTCGCCGACCTCGTCCCCCGGCTCTCCCCGCCGGAGGCCCCCGGCGTGGCCGTGCTGGTCTGCACCGCCGACCCCACGACGCTCGACGAGATCCCCGAGCAGGTCGACCTGCTCGGCGAGGCGGTGGGGCGGTGACCGCACCGGGGCGGCTGCGCCGCCGGACGCTGCTGCGCGCGGCCGCCGCCGGCGCCGCCGCGGCCACGGCCGGCTGCGCCGGCGGCGGGCGGGGCGTGCAGGTGGCGGTCGTCTGGAGCGGCGGGGAGCTGGCCCCGTTCCGCGCCGTGGTGGCCCGCTACGGCTCCCCGGTGCACGTGGTCAGCGCCGGCAACGACATCGACGCCTTCCTGCGGGCCCGGCAGCTCGCGGGCACCAGCCCGGACGTGGCCATCCTCCCCCGGCCCGGCCTCGTCACCGAGTACGCGCGGCGGGGCTGGCTCAGCCCGCTCACCCCGGCGCCCGGCCACGGCGTCCCCGACGGCCTCGCCGCCCTGCTCGACAGCGGCGGGCGGCGCTACGGCGTCTGGGTGAAGGCCGCGCACAAGTCGCTGTTCTGGCACCTGCCGTCGGCGCTGCCGCAGCCACCGGCCACCTGGGACGACCTGGTGGCGCTCACCCGCCGGCTCGCGGCGCGGGCCCGCCGCGACGGCGGCCCGGCCCCGCTCGCGATCGGCGCGGCCGACGGCTGGGTCCTCACCGACTGGTTCGAGAACGTGCTCGCCGACGTGGCGCCCGACGGCTACGACGCCCTCGCCGGCCCGGACGCCGACTGGGCGGGCCGGCCGGTCCGGGACACGCTGGACCGGCTCGCCGAGATCTGGAGCGTCGACGGCGCGTTCCCGGGCGGAGGGCGCCGCGCCCTGCTCACCCAGTACGAGGAGTCGATCATCCAGGTCGTGCACACCCGGCGGGCGGTGATGGCGTTCGAGGGCGACTTCGCCGACAGCGTGGTCCGCCGCTTCCGGCGCGGGCCGGAGGAGCCGGCGGCGTTCCGGTTCCCCGGCAGCCGGCCCGGTGACGGCCCGCTCATCGTGGGCGGCGACGCCGCCGTGGCCTTCGCCGGCTCCCGCGCCGGTGTCGACTTCGTCCGCTGGCTCACCGGGGCGGACGCGTTCGCGCCCTGGCTGCGCGCGGGCGGCTACCTGTCGGACACCGTCGTCCCGCTCGACCGGTACGCCGACCCGGTGCGCCGGCGGCTGGCGCGCGAGATGCGCACCGCCGGCACCCTGCGGTTCGACCTCTCCGACCGGCTGCCCGGGCCGTTCACCGGCTCCGACGGGGTCGGCATCTGGCGGATCATGCAGGACTTCTTCGCCGACGTGACCGGCGGCGTACGGGCCTCCGAGGCGGTCCGCCGGGCGACCCGCCAGCTGGCGGCGGCAGCACGCAACGCGGGTGGTGGTCGATGAGCCGGCTGCCCGTGCTCGGTGAACCGGTCGTGCTCGACGACGTCGGGCCGCCCCGCCGCGGGCGGGCCTACCCGGCGGCGGGGGCCACGTCGGCGCTGCTGCTGCCCGCCGCGCTGCTCCTCGGCGGCCTGGTGCTCTGGCCGGTGCTGCGCACCGTGCACGCCAGCGTCACCAGCGACGGGCGCTGGGTGGGCGCCGCGCACTTCCGGGCCGCGCTGGCCGCGCCCGGCACCGGCGCGGTGGTCGGCCGTACGCTGCTCTGGGCGCTGCTCGTCCCCGCCGTCGTGACCGGGCTGGGCTACCTGCTCGCCGCCGCGTCCCGCCGCTCCCAGGAGGGCGGGCTGGTCCGGCTGATCCTCGTGGTGCCGACCGCGCTGCCGCTGGTGGTCACCGGTGTCACGTTCCGCCTGATGTACGACCCGGACCCGTCCCGTGGACTGGCGACGCTGATCGCCGCACGGCTGACCGGGCACACCGGGGACGCTGTTCCGCAGCTGCTCGGCCCGGGCCTGGTCACCGTGGCGCTGATGTCCGCCTTCGTCTGGGCGTGGGTGGGGCTCGCCGTGCTCGTCTTCCGCGCCGCCCTGGACCGGCTGCCGTCGAGCCTCGCCGACGCGGTCCGCGCCTACGGCGGCGGCCGCCGGCACGTGCTGTGGGACGCGCAGTGGCGGCCCCTGCTGCTGCGTACCGTCGCGGTGGTCTTCGCGCTGGTCGCCCTCGGCACCAGCCGGACCTTCGACCTCATCCTCGTGATGACGCCGGGCTCGGTGCGCGACGAGGCGTCCGTGCTGGCCCTGCGGGTGTGGCAGACGTCCGGGGGCACCACCACCGGGGAGGGCGCGGCGCTCGGCGTGATCTGGCTCGTGGCGGTGGCCGCCGGCATGCTGGTGGCGGCGCTCTTCGTCCGGCAGGCGTGGCCACCGCCGCGGGCCGTCGACCCGCCCGAGGCGGATCCGGCGTCCGCGCCGCCCCGGCGGCCGTTGCGGCTGCTCGCGGCCGGCGCCGCGGTGGCCTGGCTCGTGCCGCTCGCCGTCCTCGTGGCGACGTCGCTGCACGGGCCCGTCGAGGCGGCGGCGCGGGGCTGGTGGTCCGCGCCGCCCAGCCTCGCCTCCTACCGGGAACTGGTCACCGGCGGGGAGCTGTGGCGGTTGCTCGCGTTCACCCTGCTGCTGGCCACCGGCGTGACCGCCACGGTGCTCGTGGTCGCGCTGCTCGCCGCGTACCCGCTGGCCTGGCTGACCGGGCCGGCCGCGCAGGTGACCGGGCTGCTGCTGATGACCGCGGTCGTCGTACCGGTGCAGGTGATCGCCGGGCCGGTCAACGAGGTGCTCGGGGTGGTGCTGTCCTCCGGCACCGCCCGCGGCCTGGCCCTCGTGCACGTGGCGCTGGGCGTGCCGTTCGCCGTGCTGGTGCTGCGCAACGCCTTCGCCGACCTGCCGGCGGACCGGGTGCGTGCCGCCCGCCTGACGGGACGCAACTGGTGGGGCACGCTGCGCCGCCTGGCACGGCAGTGCCGGCCGGCGATCCTCGCCGTGTCGGTCCTCGAGTTCGTGCAGGTGTGGAACGACCTGGTCGTCGGGCTGCTGTTCAGCGGCCCCGACGCGGCACCGCTGGGCCTCTTCCTCGCCGGGCAGACGCGCGGCTTCGTGGCGGGCAGCGGCGTGCTCGCCGCCGGCTCCGTGATCGCGTCGGTGCTGCCGGTGGTGCTCGTCGTGCTGGCCCGGCGGCAACTGGTCGCCGGCCTCGTCTCCGGGGGCGTACGGTGAGCGCCCCGACCGGCCCCGGCGGCGGCCGGCCGTCCCGGTGGCCCGTGCTGGTCGCCGTCGGCACGCTCGTCAGCGGGGTCGTCGCCAACCTGGCCAGCAACCTGCTCTCCGAGCTGGCCGGCAGCGTCCTCGGACCGGCCAGCATCGCCGTCGCCGTCAGCGGCGGGATCGGCTGGGTGATCTTCGAGGTGCGCCGTCGGCGGGCCGACCGGCAGGTCGGCGCCGAGCCGACGGACGTCGTGGCGGCGCCCGCCACCGGCGGCCCCACCCTGCCCTACCCGGCCGGCTTCACCGGACGGGCCGAGCACGTGGCGGCCGTCGTCGGCCTGCTAGCCCGCGAGCACGCCGTGGCCGTGCTGGGCCGGCGGGGTGTGGGCACGTCGGCGTGCGCCGTGCAGGCGGCCAACCTGTGCCGGGAGGACTTCCCCGACGGGCACTACTACCTCGACCTGCGCCGCGGCGGGCGTCCCGCCTCGGCACGCCAGGTGCTCACGGCGCTGGCCCGGATCCTCGGCACGCCGCCCCCGGTCTCCGGCCGCGCCGACGCGCTCGCCCGGGCCGCGGACGCGCTGCGCGGGCAGCTCGACGGCCGCAAGATCCTGCTCGTGCTGGACAACGTGGACCGGCCGGAGCAGGTCCGGCCACTGCTGCCGCCGACCGCGCGCACCTGCCGGCTGCTGCTGGCCGGCGGTCCCGCCCTCACCGGGCTCGACGGAGTGGTGGCGCACTGGATCGCCGAGCCGGGCCCGGCGGAGGCGGTCGAGCTGTTCGCCGCCGCCGGTCAGGCCGCGCCGGCCGCCCGGGCCCGCCGGGCGGATCCGCGCACGGACCCGGCCGTGCGGTCGATCGTGGACCTGTGCGGGCGGCAGCCCCGGACCGTCCGCGCGCTGGGCTATCGCACCGCGCAGCACGGCTGGCGGCACGCGGACGTGCTCGACGCCCTGCGCCGGGCCGTGGAGACGCCCCCGCACCAGCGCGTCGGCGTGTCGCCGGCGGCCCGCCTGGTGACCGAGCGGGACACCGCGTACCGGGCGCTGTCGGCCGAGGCGCGGCGGCTCTACCGGCTCATGTCGCTCACCCCGGCGCCGGTGGACCGGCCGGCCATCGCCGCGCTGGCCGGCCGCCGCCCCGATCAGGTGGCGACGCTCCTCGACGAGCTGGCCGCCGCCGCGTTCGTGGTCGGCGCGCCCGGCGACCGGTACGAGATCCGCCCGCTGCTCGCCGACTACGCCCGGCTGCACCTGCGTGACGCGGAACCGGTGCGCCGCCGGGTGGCGGCACAGGCCCGGCTGACCCGCCACCTGGCCCGGCGGGCCGAACGGCACGTGACCAACCTCGCCGCGCTCGGGTCGCCGCCGGACCGGGAGTGGTCGCTGCCGCTGGACGACGACCCGTACGGCTGGTTCGACCTGCACCAGGAGCTGCTGCTCGCGGTGGTGCGGGTGCCGGCCGGCGCGGCCGAGACGCTGCCGCGCCGCGTACGCCGGTGGTGGTTCCGGCTCGCCGTGGCGCTCTGCGGCTGGCTCGCGCACGCCGAGCGGCTGGACGAGTGGGAGCAGGTGTGCCGCACCGTGCTCGCCACGCCGACGGCCGACGACCGGCCGGAGATCGCCGGCTGGGCGCACAACGAGCTGGGTGTGCTGCGCCGGCGCCGCCACGATCCGCAGGGCGCCGCCGCCGCGCTGACCCTGGCGGTCGCCGAACGCGGGCGGCGCGGCACCGCCCAGGCCCGGATGAACCTCGGCCTGGCCCTGCTCGACCTGGGCCAGCTCGACGACGCCGTGGAGCACCTGGAGGTGTCCCGGCGGCACCGTTCGGGCGCGGACCGGGCCGGGCACGCGCTCACCGACCTGGGGCTGGGTGCGGCCCGGCTGGCCCGGGGCGAACTGGAGGCCGCGCACCACCACCTGGTCCGGGCCGCCAACACGTTCCGCGCCCTCGGGGACGCCCGCGGGTACGCGGCGGCGCTCACGAACCTGGTGCTGGTCCATGCGGGTCTCGGCGAGCACCTGGACGCGGCGCAGGCGTGGCGGGCGGCGCTGCGCGAGTACGAGTCGGTGAACGACGCGACCAGCCGGGCGGCGGCGCTGCTCAACGCCGGCGCCACGATGCTGGCCAGCGGCTCGGCGGCGCAGGATGGGAGCCCCGGGGCGCGACCTGGCGCCGGGCGGGCGCGGCAGGCGTACGAGCTGCTCGCCGAGAGCCGGCGGCTGCGCGAGGGCGGGCGGCCCACCGCCGGGCTGGGCCGTACGCTGCTCTACCTCGGTGACGCGGCGGACGCCCTCGGCGACCCGGACGAGGCGCGCCGGCACTGGGTCGACGCGGCGGCCGTCTGCGAGGCGGTCGGCGACACCGCCGGCCAGACGGCGGCCGACGCCCGCCTGAACGCTCCCGTGCACGAGACCTGACCGGCCGGCCGCGCCGGCGCGGGGACTGCCGGACCCACCCGGGCTCGACCGGCCCGGCGCGAACTAGGATCGGCTGATCTGTCACGTCGGCCCCGGCCCGGGCCCGGCGGGGTGGCGGGAGACGAGATGCGCGACGCACAGCGGCGGTTCGGTGGGCTGGCGGCCGACAGTCACGGAGTCGACGACCACCGGCCGCCGGTGGTCCTGGTGCACGGCCTGACGTACGACCGGAGCCAGTGGGGGCCGACCCTGCGCGAGCTGGCCGCCCTCGACCCGGGCCGGCGGGCGCTCGCCCTCGACCTGCCCGGGCACGGCGGGTCCCCGGCGTTCGACTCCTACCGCACCGACGACGTCGCCGACGTCCTCCACGGCGCGGTGACCGACGCCGGGCTCGACCGGCCGGTGATGGTCGGGCACTCGATCGGCGGCGCCATCGTGTCGGCGTACGCCGCCCGCCACCCCACCCGCGGCGTGGTGAACGTGGACCAGCGTCTGCTGCTGGGTCCGTTCGGTGACCTGGTGCGGCGCAACGAGCCGGTGCTGCGCGGCCCGGACCACCTCGCGCTCTGGGAGACGCTGCTGGCCGGGATGGGCGTCGACCAGCTCGACCCTGCCGCCCAGGAGCTGGTCCGCACCGCCACCACCGTCCGGCAGGACCTGCTCCTCGGGTACTGGGACGAGATCCTCACAGCGACGGACGAGGCGTTCACCGCGCAGTGGGTGCGGAGGCTGGAACGGATCCGCGCGTCCGGCGTCCCGTACCACTACGTCGCCGGGAAGGAGCCCTCCGCGGCGTACCGGGAATGGTTGGAGTCGATGCTGCCCGGGGTGAGCGTCCACGTCCTGCCCGGCGGTGGTCACTTCCCCCACCTCGCCGAGCCGGCCGCGCTCGCCCGGATCATCGCCGGCGTCGGCCGCTGACCTCCCCGCTCCCCCCGGCCGACCGGGTCGCGCCCGGGTGACGGCGTCACCCGGGCGCGACCGTCGGTCAGCAGGTGGCGGTGAGGCCCGCCCAGTTGGCCCGGTCGTTGTAGCCGCCGTCGCCCGCGTCACCGACCACCAGGTCGAGCACCCGGACGCCGTTCAGGTCGACGTCGACGTCGCGGACGGCGTCGCGGGTCACGACGCCGCTGTCGTACAGCACCCGGCCGTCGCCCACGACCCGGAAGGTCGCGGTGCCGCCCTCCGGCCCGACGTTGCGGACGGCGTCGTCGATGCCCACGACAGCGGTGAGCCGGTCGCACCGGTCGCCGACGTAGTAGCGGACAGTGGACGGGGACGCGACGCCGATGCCGGTGGCGTAGACCTGGCCGAGCATGCTGATCGGCGACCCGCCGCCGACGCTGCGGTCGACGGTCGGGCTCATCCACCCGCTCGTGGCGCTGATCCAGGTGTGGTGCGACAGGACGACCTCACCGTCCGGCGGCGCCGGGGCGACCACGAGCGCCGAGGTCGTACGCTGCCGCAGCCGCCCGTAGCCGAGCACGTCGTAGGAGGTGGTGGCGGTCAGCGTCGCGGCGCCGGGAGCGGCGGCGGCCGGCAGGGTCACCGTGAACGCGACGGTGGTCCGGTCGCCGGGGGCCAGCAGCTTCGGCGCGTGGCGCGTCGGGCGCACCGCCCAGCCGTCCGCCGCGGCCAGGTCGACGCGCGGGTCGAACACGGGCCGCACGCCGTCGTTGCGGACGGTCACCTCGACGGTCACCTCGTCACCGCCGGCGAGCACAGGAGCGCTGCCCTCGGGCAGCGGGTCGCCGTCGACCGTCGTCACCTGCGGGAGACCGGCGGTCAGGTGCGGGACGCCCGGGGCGCCGTGCGCCCGGCCGACCCGGAACAGCGCCGCGCCGTGCGCGGGCACGGCCGCGCTGATGGTGCCGGCGCTCTCGGTGACCGCGTCGGTCCAGGCGTTGCGCAGGGGGAACCGGTCCCCGGACAGGCCGACGGCGGACGCCGTCGTCGTGAGGATCCGCGGGGTGTCGCCGCGGTTGAGCAGCACGACGGCGCGGTCGCCGTTGGCGAGGCGCTTCACCCAGGTCTCCGTGGTGCCGGCGGGGCCCACGCGGACGGCCTGGACGACGGCCGGGTCCTGGTTGATGGCGAGCACGTCCGGGTCGGTGAGGATGCCGACCGAGGTGGCGCTGAGGGTGCGCACGTCACTGCCGATGACCAGCGGCGCGGCCGCCACCGACCAGAGCGTCATCTGCGTGCGGAACTCCTCGTCGGTCATGCCGAGCTGCGGGGCGAGGTAGTCCGGGTCGTTGTAGCGGCCGGGCCCGGCGACCTCGGGGTGCCGCGCGTTCGCGTCGTAGTTGCGCAGCACGTCGGTGAACTTGATGTCACCGACGAAGCCCACGTCGGTGTAGGTCCGCCAGGACTGCGCGATCTCCGGGGCGTACGTCCAGGAGTAGGTGGACTGCTGCTCCTCCGGGTAGTCGCCCCAGTCCGGTGAGGTGACCGGGTTGCACAGGTTGAAGATCATCGGACGGCCGCTGGCGTTGTTCCGCAGCGCCCGCGCGAACTCCGTGTAGGCGGTCTTCGGGTCCAGGTCGGCGGCGATCCCGCAGAGGAAGTCCACCTTGACCGCGTCGAACTCCCAGGCGGCGAACTGGTCGGCGTCGCGCTGGTAGTAGCCGCCGCCGCTGCCGAGGCCGCACCGGCCGGGGATGTACGGCCCCACGTCGGTGTAGATGCCGGCCCGCAGGCCCTTGGCGTGGATGTAGTCCACCAGGGGCTTCAGCCCGTTGGGGAAGCGGGTCCGGTCGGCCCGCAGGTCACCGGCGGGCGTCCGGGGTTCCGGGTCCTGCCAGCCGCCGTCGAGCCAGACGATGTCGTAGCCGGCCCGGGCCAGGCCGCGGGAGACGAGGGCGTCGGCGACCTCGCGTACGGACTGTTCGGTGAAGTTGCCGCCGAGGCCGAAGTAGGTGTTCCAGCCCTGGTACGGCGTGGGGCTCAACACCTGCTCGGTCGCCGTCCGGGCGGGGGCGCCGGTCGCCGGCGCGGCGTGCGCGGGTGGGGGTGCGACCAGCAGGCCGGCCGTGAGGGCCAGCAGGGCGGTGAGCGCGTGTCGTTTCACATCGGATTCCTTCGCTGCCGGGGGTGGCGGGCGCGACGGCGGGCCGCCGGCTCCGGTCGCGCGCCCCTGATCCGTGTCGCCACGGATCCTCCATCCGGTTACGAGGACGTGTCAATATTATTTCGTAAATTACGAGTACTGGGGATCCATCCGGGACCGTCCACCCGCACCCGCGCCGCGGTCGTCCCGCTCGCCGGGCGAAGCTTTCGTCCGAACGTCCGTGCTGATCATCGATGTCGTGTGCGACGGTCGAGGTTCGTCCGGCACGGGGGCGACGGCGGCCGGACGTGGCAGCGAGAGAGGGCACATCGTGGTGTCTCGGAGAGTCCGACGGGTGCTGGCCTCGGCGCTGGCGGCGACCCTGACGGGATCGCTGGCGCTGGCCAGCCCGGTCCAGGCCCATCCCAACAACAACTCGGCCCGGAAGCTCACGAAGGCGGTCACCCTCAAGGGGATCCTCCGCCACCTCGACGCGTTCCAGGCCATCGCCGACGCCAACGGCGGCAACCGTGCCTCCGGCCTGCCGGGGTACGACGCGAGCGCGGACTACGTGGCACGCACGCTCGCGAAGGCCGGCTACACGGTCACCCGGCAGCCCTTCGAGTTCAACTTCTTCGAGGAGTTCGGGTCCACGTTCACCCGCGTGGCACCCCCGCCGGCGACGAGCTACACCGACGGCACCGACTACGACCTCATGGACTTCTCGGGAGCGGGGGACGTCACGGGTCTCGTCGTACCGGTCGACCTCGCCCTCACCCCGCCCCGGGCGTCCACGTCGGGCTGCGAGGCGAGCGACTTCACGCCGGCGGTGACCGGCCGGATCGCGCTGTTGCAGCGCGGCGGCTGCCCGTTCGGGCAGAAGGTGGTCAACGCCGAGGCCGCCGGCGCGATCGGGGCGATCCTCATGAACCAGGGCGACGGCGACCCGGTGACCAACGTCGACCGCTACGCGCTGTTCGCCGGCACGCTCGGCGAGCCGGTGGGCATCCCGGCCGTGTCGGTCTCCTATTACCTCGGCGAGCAGTTCGCCGCCACGCCGGACCTCACCGTGCGGATCACCGCGCAGACGACCTCCGAGGTCCGCGAGACGGAGAACGTCATCGCGGAGAGCCGCACCGGCCGGCGCGACAACGTGGTGATGGCCGGGGCGCACCTCGACTCCGAGCCCGACACGGCGGGCATCAACGACAACGGCACCGGGAGCGCCGCGCTCCTCGAGGTCGCGTTGCAGATGGCCAAGGTCAAGCCGAACAACCGGCTCCGGTTCGCGTGGTGGGGCGCCGAGGAGGCCAACCTCGTCGGGTCCACCGTCTACGTCGACAGCCTCAGCGAGGAGCAGGTCGACGACATCGCGCTGTACCTCAACTTCGACATGATCGGCTCGCCCAACTACGTCTTCGGCGTCTACGACGGCGACGACTCCGCGCAGACCGGCGCCGGCCCCGGCCCGGCCGGCTCGGCCCAGATCGAGGACGTCTTCGAGTCCTTCTTCGCCAGCCGCGGGCTGCCGACCAACCCGGCCGACTTCACCGGCCGCTCCGACTACGGTCCGTTCATCGCCGTCGGCATCCCCGCCGGCGGGCTCTTCACCGGCGCCGAGGTGCTCAAGACCGACGAGGACGTTGCCCGGTACGGCGGCGTGGCGGGCGCCCAGTACGACCCGTGCTACCACGATCCGTGCGACAGCCTGGACCCGGTCGCCGACGGCGGCGACGCGAGCCTGTACGCGCAACTCGACGCCGAGTACGACCTGTACGGCAACGTCAACACGTACGCGCTCGACGTCAACGCGGACGCCATCGCCACCGCGATGATCACGTTCGCGTACGACACCTCGGCCGTGAACGGCGTGCCGCGCGGCCCCGGCAGGTCGCACGGCGCCGGCCGCAGCCACGACGCCCACGGCGACGCCCTGCGCTGAACCGACGACGCCCTGCGCTGAACCGGCGGCGACGGGCCCGGGCCGGCACGACGCCGGTCCGGGCCCCTCGTCCCGGCCCGTCCGCCGCCGTCCCGTCTCCTCCGTTCCGACTCCACCGCCCGGCGGCCGGCCGTACCTTCGGCACAGAGGAGGGGGCCATGCCGCAGCAGATGACCACGACGGCCGCCGGCATCCGCCCGCACGCCGTGGCGGGCGCGCCGCTCATGTCCGACGCCCGGGAGAACGGCATGACCGGCGACGGCACGACCAACGACCAGCCGGCGCTCGCGGCGCTCGTGGACCGCCTCGGCGACGCGTACGACGCCGACGGGCGGGCCCGGGTCATCTACTGCCCTCCCGGCGTCTACCTGATCCGGGACGCCGGCACGGTGTGGCGCAGCGGGGTGTCGCTGATGGGCGCGGGGCCGGGCGCCACCCGGTTCCTCCTCAGCAACGAGGGCAACCGGGCCGAACCGGTGCCGCTCGCGTTCTACACGGCGCAACTGCACGGCGCGAGCCCGGACCGGCACCTGGCCTACTGCACGTTCGCCGACTTCGAGATCGACGGGTCGGGCGTGTCGACGGCCGCCTACAGCCCGCTCGCCAAGGGCCTCGGCCTGCAGTACGTGATCGGCGGCCTCTTCCGCAACCTGTACATCCACCACACGGCCGCCACCGGGTTCGGCTGCGACTTCCTCCAGGACACGCTGATCGACGCCGTACGGGTCGTCGGGTGCGGCCGGCTGGACAGCGGGCTCGAGATGGGCGGCGCCGGCATCGGCATCGGCGTCGGCGGGTGGGGCAGCGTGGAACGGCTGACGATCACCAACTGCAGCGCCGTGGGCAACGCGACCAACGGCATCTTCCTGGAGATGCAGAACGCGGCGAGCCCGCAGCCGCGCGGCATCCGGATCATCGGGTGCCACGCGCAGGGCAACCGGTTCGGCATCTCCGACTGGGGCGCCGACGGGCTCATCGTCACCGGCTGCACGATGACCGGGAACCTCGAGGCCGGTTTCCAGGTCTCCGCCAAGGGCACCACCGGCATCCCCGGCAAGGGCGGGCTGCTCACCGACTGCGTCATCGACGGCAACCTGCGCGACGGCGTCAGCATCGGCAACACGTGCGGCCCGTACACGGTGCGCGGAAACCGCATCAGCGGCAACGGCCGCTACGGCTACCACCACCAGGACCTCGGCGACGGTGACCAGACCACCGCCGAGGAGATCGTCATCGAGAGCAACGACATCTGGGGCAACAGCCTCGACGGGCTCCGCTTCGACCGGCCGCTGCGCGACAGCGTCGTCATCAACAACCGCGTCCGCAACAACGGCCGCCAGTGCGCGCCCGCGACCAGCGGCGGAGGCGGGTCGGTCCGCTACAGCGACACGACCGTCATCGACCGGGAGGCGTCCTGGCCGAAGGACGGGCACCGGGGCAAGGTGCTGCGCGTCGGCGACCGGTACGCCGTGGTGGCCGCCAACGACGAGAACACCCTGACCCTCGCGCCGGTGCGCCCCGGCGTCCGGACCGGCTGGAGCGCCGACACCCCGCTGCCCGGAACCCCGTACGAGCTGCCGGACCCGCCGGCCAACCGGGCCGGCGTCACGCTCAACGCCACCGTCGACTCCCTCACGATCCGCGGCAACCTGATCCGCGACAACGGCCCCGGCACGCAGACCCACGGCCTGTGGATCACCGAGCGGGGAAGCTGCCTCAACTGCCGGGTCGTCGAGAACGACCTGGACGGCAACGCCGTCCCCATCCAGGCGGACAGCCCGGCGGTGGGCGGTCACTGGGCGGGCAACCACGGGGAGCCCTGAGCGCACTCCGCGAGGTGTGCGCCGTCCGGCCCGGGACGCCGACGCCGCCACGCCCCGTTCGTAACCTCCCCGCCCGCGCCGGGCTCCCTCGCCGGGCCGGCGCGCGCGTCACCGTCGGGCCGGCGCCGGCCGCGTCACCGTCGGGCCGGCGCGGGCCCCGTCACCGGCGGGCCGCGCCCGCCCTCACGGGGTCGTGTCGACGCCGGCGGGATCCTGGCCGGATGCCGCGCCGGTCCGCCGCTTCCGGGCGGCGTAGGCGCGCCGCATCTTCACGTAGTTGCCGCACCCGGCCATCGAGCACCAGCGCCGGGCCTGGTTGCGGGACGCGTCGTAGTAGGCCCAGCGGCAGGTGTCGCGGTCGCACACCTTGAGCCTCGTCCACGTCTGCTCCTCGGCGCAGCGCCGCACCGCGTCGAGGATCTGGGCCAGCGCCGATCCGAGGGCGCCACCGCCGGCCGCCGCCAGCCGTGGGCCCCCGTCGGCGAACGTCATCCGTACGGGCACCGCGGCCAGGGCCCGGTCGAGGTCCGCGAGGGCTGCCGGGTCGGCACGGTGGCCGGCGTGGCCGAGCAGCACGGACCGGAGCCCCTCCCGGACGGTGATGGCCAACGCGAGGTCCGCGGGACGCAGCCGCGCGTCGGCCGGGACGAGCCCCCGGTCGGCGAACCAGTCGCGCAGCCGCTCGGGCGCGGTCAGGGCCTCCTCGTCCACCTGCGGCTCGTACGTGTTCACGAAGTCCCGCACCAGCCGGACGGCCGGTGGGACCCGCGCCTCCTCGTCGTGCACCGCCGCCTCCTCGATCTCGACACCACCGTAACGCCTTGACAGGTGTAACAGCCTCTGCGAGCGTCGTGGCTACACCAGCGAAACCGTTTCGCCGGTGTAGAGGGCGCGGTGACCGGCGCGGCGTGCGGACGAGCGGGAGGAGGCGCGATGGGGGTCACCCTCAAGGACGTGGCCCGGCTCGCCGGGGTCTCGGCCAAGACGGTGTCCAATGTCGTGAACGGGTGCCCGGGCGTCAGTGACGCGCTGCGCCGGCGGGTCCGCGACGCCATCGGCCAGCTCGGCTACCGCCCCCACCTGGCCGCCCGGCACCTGCGTACCGGCCGCACCGGCCTGCTCGCCCTCGTCGTCGACACCCCGCACCTGGACGAGGTGGCGCGCGCGATCCTCCGCGCCGCCGCGCAGCGGGGCCACCGGGTCGTCGTCGCGCCGCGCGGGCCCGCTCGCGGCGTCACGGCGGCATGGCGCGACGTCCCGGCCGACGGGATCCTGCTGGGCACGAACGCCCCACCGCGTGACGTGCTCGACGCCGAGGTCACCGCCGGCACGCCGCTCGTGCTGCTCGGGGAGGGCCGCGACGACCGCTGCGACCGGGTCGGCGTCGACATGGTCCGGGCGGCCCGGGACGCCACCGCGCACCTGCTGGCCCTCGGGCGCCGCCGGATCGCCGCCATCGGCGCCGACCCCGGGCCGTCCCGGTCCCGCACCGCCGGCTACCGGCAGGCCCTCCGGCGGGCCGGGATCGACGCTCCGGCCGCCTACGTCCGCGCCACGGCTCGGCCGGAACGGACGGACGGCTACCACGCCGCCCGGTCGCTCCTCGCCCACGACCCGCCCCCCGACGCGATCTTCTGCTACAGCGACCCGCTCGCGGTCGGCGCGATACGCGCCGCCACCGACGCCGGACTACGGGTGCCGGACGACGTGGCCGTCATCGGGTTCGGCGGCACCGAGGAGGGGCGGTACGTCCGGCCGTCGCTGAGCACCGTCGTCCCGGACGCGGAGGTCATCGCCCGGGCCGCCGTCACCCGGATCGTCGCCCGCATCGCCTGCCCGGACCTCCCGCCGGCCGAGATCGTCGCCCCACACACGGTGCTGCCACGCGAGAGCGCGCCGGCACCACCGGGCGGAAGCAGGCCGGCGTCGCCGCGCGAGAGCGCGCCGGAGCTGCCGGGCGGAACCGTCCGGGCGTGTCCGCGCGGGAGCGTGCCGCACCGCGAGACGGCGCCGCACACCCCGCGGGCGGGCGACGGGGCGGCGGCGGCCGGCGGTCCGCGCGTCCCGGCGTGACCCCGTCGGCACCCGTCACCGGCCGCGCAGCCGTCGCCACGCGGCGGCGACCGCCGCCACGCCCTCCTCGATGTCGGTGACGGAGTTGGCGGCGTAGCCGAGGACCAGCCCCGGCGGGTGCTCCCGCTGGCAGTGCCACGACAGGGGGTGCACCTTCACCCCACGGTCCAGGGCCGCGGCCGCCAGGTCGGTGTCGGCCACCGGGCCGTCCAGGGTGAGCATCAGGTGCAGGCCGGCCGCCGCGCCGTGCACCCTCGCGCCCGGCAGGTGCCGGGCGACCGCGTCGACCATCGCGTCACGGCGGCGTACGTGGCGGCGGCGCAGCAGCCGCAACTGCCGTTCCAGGGCGCCGGTGGTCATCAGCTCGGCGAGCACCAGTTGCGGCAGCACCGAGGTGCCGAGGTCGGCGTTGCGCTTCGCGGCCACCACGGCGTCCCGGTAGCGGGGCGGTACGAGCAGCCACCCGACCCGCAGCGCGGGGGCGAGCAGCTTCGACACGCTGCCGGCGTAGCAGACGTGCTCCGGGAGCAGGCCACGCAGCGCCGGTACGGGCGGCCGGTCGTAGCGGTGTTCGGCGTCGTAGTCGTCCTCCACGATCAGCCCGCCGTCGCGGGCCCACCGGACGAGCCGGCGTCGGCGGTCGCCGTCGAGCACCACGCCGGTCGGGAACTGGTGGGCGGGCGTGAGCATGACGGCGCGGGCGCCGGTGGCGGCCAGGTCGTCCACCCGCAGCCCGGCCGCGTCCACGGCGACCGGCGGGGTGGCCATGCCCCAGTTGTTCAGGTGCTGGCGTACGCCGAGCGACCCCGGCTCCTCCACGGCGATCCGGTCGATGCCGCTGGCGCGCAGCGCCTGGGCGAGCAGGCCGAGGGCCTGGGACACCCCGGCGGTGACCACCACCTCGGCCGGGTCGGCGGCGATGCCCCGGTTGCGGGCCAGCCAGGCGGCCACCGCGGCGCGCAGCGCCGGCGCGCCGCACGGGTCGCCGTACCCGAAGTCGGCCGCCGCGAGCCGCCGCAGCACGGCCCGCTCGGCGCGCAGCCAGTCCGCGCGGGGGAACGCCGCCAGGTCGGGCACGCCGGGGGTCAGGTCGATCCGCGCGGGCAGGGTGCGTACGGCGTCGAAGACGTCGCTGCCCGGCGCGGACGGGAAGAGCGCGGCCGGGGCGGGCGGGGCGACCGTGACGGCCGGGCGGGCCGGCGGCGGGGCGGCGACCACCACCGTGCCGGCGCGGCCCCGACCGGTGATGCGCCCCTCCTCCGCGAGCCGCTGGTACGCCTCGGTGACCACGCCCCGGGAGACGCCGAGGTCGGCGGCGAGAACCCGGGTGGGAGGCAGCCGACCGCCGACGGGGACCCGCCCGTCGCCGATCGCCTCGCGCAGGCGGTCGGCGAGCCAGGCGGCCCGCCCGCCCGGCGGCGCCTCGGCGATGTCGAGGTGCAGGAAGTCCGATCCCGCGGCGCGGGGCGTCGCCGTCGTGCCGCCCGGTCGGCGCAGGCCGTCGCGGGGGGCGACGACTGCACCGCCGGCGGCCCCGCTTTTGGACCTGTCGCGCGAGTGCGTTTTGGCCCTGCTCATCGGACCATCCTGCCAGCAGAGTGGTGCGGGGGCGACACGTGCCGCCACCGCACCGGAGAGGATCGTCGTGAGCATCGCATTCCTGGTCACCACGCTCGTCGTGGTCGTCACCCCGGGCACCGGGGTGATCTACACGCTGTCGGCCGGGCTGTCCCGGGGAGCCCGGGCCGGCCTCATCGCCGCGGTCGGGTGCACGCTGGGCACGGTGCCGCACCTGCTCGCGGCGGTCACCGGGCTGGCCGCCCTGCTGTCGGCCAGCGCCACGGCGTTCCACGCGGTGAAGTACGCGGGGGTGGCGTACCTGCTCTACGTCGCCTGGTCGACGATCCGGGACCGCACCGCGTTCACCCCGACGGCCGACCCGACGCCCCGCTCGGCGCTGCGGGTGATCGTCACCGCGGTGCTCGTGAACCTGCTCAACCCCAAGCCGACGCTGTTCTTCGTGGCGTTCCTGCCGCAGTTCGTCGATCCGGCGGGCGCCGGTGCCACCCGCGGGATGCTCGGGGCCGGTCTGGTGTTCATGCTGCTCACCCTGGTGGTGTTCAGCGGCTACGGGGTGGCCGCCGCCGCGGTGCGGGACCGGGTGCTCGCCCGCCCGCGGGTCACCGCCTGGCTGCGCCGTACCGTCGCCGGCACGTTCGTGGCGCTCGGCGTCTCGCTCGTCCTCACCGACCGATAGGAGCATCCTGTGCGCTTCCAGCACTCCGCCGCGGTCCGGGCGGCCTTCCCGGACCTCGTGGCCGGCGTCGTGGTCGCCGCCGGCATCACCACGGACCTCGCCGTGGCGTCGCGGGTCGAGGCGTTCACCGACCGCGCCCGCGCCCGTCTGGCGACCGGTCCGGAGGCGGGCTTCCCGGAGATCCAGGCGTGGCGGCGGGCCTTCGCCGCGACGGGCCTGAAGCCGACGCAGTACCGGTGCGCCGCGGAGGCGTTGCTGCGACGGCTGCGGCTCGACGGCGAGCTGCCCCGGGTGCATCCGCTCGTGGACCTCTGCAACGCGATCTCGGTGGCGTACGCCGTCCCGGTCGCCGTGCTGGACACCGACCGGATCAGCGGGGACCTCACGGTGCGGCACGCCCGCGGCGACGAGGAGTACGTGACCTTCGCCGGCGGCGTCGAACACCCGGAGCCCGGCGAGGTGACGTTCGCCGACGCGGCGGGGCGCGCCCACGCGCGGCGCTGGACCAACCGGCAGAGCGGCTGGTCGGCGGTACGGGCGCAGACGTCGCGGGTGCTGATCGTGGCCGAGGGGCTGCACCAGACGGCCGGTGCGGACGTCGCCCGGCTCGTCGACACGCTACGGACGGAACTGGCCGCGATCGGGGCGACGCCGGGCGCGCACGCGGTGCTGACCGGAGCCGCGCCGGCGTTCGACGTCCCGGAGGAGGCGCCGGCGGGCCGGGCGGACCCGGAGGCCGGCCGGCCCGGTCCCGGTCAGGCGGTCTCGCCCGGCGCGAGGTGGCGGTAGCCGGGGACGGTCTCGGCGAACCAGCCGGTGACGCTGGCCAGTCCGCGCTCGTTGACCTGCGCGTCGTGGATGGTGTACGCGCGGGGCGCGCCCACGGCCCGGGCGAACTCGATGGCCTCGCTCAGCCGCATCCACGACCCGTGGCCCGGGATCAGCAGTGTCCCCACGGGCTCGTCCGGCACGTGCAGCGAGTCACCCGGGTGGTAGACGTCGTCACCGACCAGGTAGCCGAGGTTGACGCAGTCCGGCTGCCCGTCG
Organism: Micromonospora globbae; assembly: GCF_003610785.1. GTDB lineage: Bacteria > Actinomycetota > Actinomycetes > Mycobacteriales > Micromonosporaceae > Micromonospora > Micromonospora globbae. The sequence continues at coordinate 24,358 of NZ_RAQQ01000024.1, read as the reverse complement.
TGGATGACCGCGTGCCGCCCGCCGACCGCGGCGACCGGGAGACCGGCGGCGGTGAACCGCTGGCCGGCGCGTACCGGGATCACCGGCGCCGACCCCAGCTCGGGCAGGTGGGCGCCCTCCGGGGCGTACACCGGCACGCCGAGGCCGGCCAGGCGGAGCGCGTCGACGTGGTCGCTGTGCTCGTGGGTGACCAGGACGGCGTCCGCGCCGGCCAGGGCCGCCGGCTCGCTCCACGTTCCCGGGTCGATGACGAGCACCCCACCGTCGTGCTCGATGCGGACGCAGGAGTGGGTGAACTTCGTGATCTTCACCGGGTGACCCTAGCGCGCCGCCGGCCGGGTCGGTCGCGCCCCGCGTGCCGTTGGTCGTGCCCCGCGTGGGCGCCCGCGGTCAGTCGTGCCCGGCGTGGCCGCCGGCCGGCGGGCGGCCGGGTCGCTGGCCGGGCTCGACCACCACGAACTGGCCCATCATCCCGGCGTCCTCGTGCCACAGCAGGTGGCAGTGGAACATGTACGGCATGTCCGGGTCGCTGTGGTCGGTGAACCGCATGATGAGGCGCACCGGCCGGTGTGGAGGGAGGAAGATGGTGTCCTTCCATCCGGACAGCTCCGGGGGCGGCGCGCCACCGTCGACCGACAGCACCTGGAACTGCACGTCGTGGACGTGGAAGTTGTGCGGTGTGCCGTCGCGGTTGACCACCTCCCAGATCTCGGTGCTGCCCCGGGTCACCGCGGCGTCGATCCGTCCCATGTCCATCGACCGGTCGTTGATCGTCCGGCCGCTCAGCACGAACGACCGGGTGGTCGCCGCCGCGGCGGGATCGAGCCGGTCCGGTGGCACCAGCGCGTCGGGCACCGGCGGCGCGTCGGCCAGCGTGGACGCGGCACGCAGTTGCAGCACGTCGAAGCGGTCCACGCCGCCGGCGAAGCGCCGGCTCAGGGCGTCCGCGCCGAGGTCGGGCGGGAAGCTGCGCAGTGTGGTCCGCTCCCCCGGGCGCACGTCCACCACGATCTCGGCCCGCTCACCGGGCGAGAGGCGTACGCGGTGCAGCCGGGCGGTCCGGTCGAGCAGTCCGCCGTCGGTGGCGATCAGCGCGAAGGCGCGGTCGTCGGCGAAGCCGAAGTCGTACGTCCGGGCCGTCGACCCGTTCAGCAGCCGCAGTCGTACCCGCTCGGTGCGCACGTCGAGGTAGGGCGCGACGGTGCCGTTGACGAGCAGGGTGTCGCCGAGCACGCCGATGCTGGAGATCATGTTGCGGGTCTTGCGGAACTGGCCGCTGCGGGAGAACGACCGGTCCTGCACGATCACCGGGATGTCGTCCACGCCGTAGCGGCGGGGCAGGGGCAGCGCCGCCTCCCGGTCGTCGTCGAGGATGAACATGCCGGCGAGCCCCCGGTAGACGTGCTCCTCGGTACGGCCGTGGGGGTGCGGGTGGTACCAGAGGGTGGCCGCCGGCTGGTCCACCCGCCACGTCGGCGACCAGGTGGCTCCGGGGCGGACCAACTGGTGGGGGCCACCGTCCATCCGGGCCGGCAGGTGCATCCCGTGCCAGTGCACGTTGGTCTCCTCGGTGAGCCGGTTGACGACGTTGACGACCACCTCCTCGCCCCGCTTCGCCCGCAGCGTCGGGCCGAGGAAGTCGCCGTTGAAGCCCGCGGTGCGGGTCAGCCGGCCGTCACCCCGGAAGTCGCGTCGGCCGTCACGGGCGAGCAGGTCGAACACGCGGCGGCCCCGCTCGTCGGTCCGGGACGTCGCCAGCGGCGGCACGGCCAGCGGCCGTACGAAGTCGACCTTTCCGACCGTGTCGGTGCCGCCGCGGGCGACGACCCAGCCGGCCACCGCGACGCCGCCGCAACAGACGACCAGCACGACCGCGAGGACGCCGAGCAGGATGCGGCGCGCGGAACGTCGCCGGACGGGCATGACGGTCACCTCCAGAAGATTGGCTACCTGTAGCCTCTCTTCTTATTGGGCGGCGGGCCACCTCCCGCGCGGGGTTTCCGGGACCGCTCCGGGATCCCCCGGAGCCACGTCCGGGACGCCCGGTCGTCTCGGAGTGGTGGACGGCCGGTCAGCCGGCGGGCCGTACCGGATGATCGGGGAATGGAGCAGCCAGCGGAGCGGGGGCACCGGTGCGTGCCGCACACCGCCGACGTGCGCATCGAGGCGTGGGCGCCGACCCGGGAGGACTGCGTGGCGGAAGCCGTCACGGCGCTCGTCGAGACCTTCACCGACACCGCCGGCGCCCGGCCGGGCGCCGAGCGCGAGTTCGCGGCGCCGGCCGGGGACGACGCGGACCTGCTGGTGAGCGTCCTCGACGAGGTGATCTTCCGGATGGACACGGCCGACGAGCTGCCACTGACCACCGAGGTGACCGACGACGGCAGCGGCGGGCTGCGGGTGCGCTGGCGCGTGACCGGCACCGCGGACGTCGAGCTGGTCGGCGCGGTGCCGAAGGCCGTGTCCCTGCACGAGCTGCGCTTCGGGCCGGACACCGGTGGCTGGTCGTGCGCCGTGACCCTGGACGTCTGACCCGGCGGGTACACCGCGTCCGCCGGGCGGGGATCGGCCCGCGCGGGCGGCCGTCAGCCCTTGACCACCCCGATCGGCACGAGCCGGGCCACCTTCCGGCACAACCCGGCGCCCTCGGCGGACTCCACCACGGCCGTCACGTCCTTGTACGCCGCCGGCATCTCCTCGGCCAGCCCTCGCCGGGAGACACCGCGTACGGCGATGTCCTGCGCCTCCAGCTGCCGCCGCGGGTCGGCGCCCTTCTCGGCCCTGACCGCCTGCTTCCGGCTCTGGACGCGGCCGGCGCCGTGGCAGGTGGACGCGAACGCCGGCGAGCCGGGCACGCCGGTGAGGACGTACGAGCCGGTACCCATCGAGCCGGGGATGAGCACGGGCTGGCCCACGTCGCGCAGGTCGGCGGGCAGGTCCTCGTGGCCCGGCGGCAGCGCCCGGGTCGCGCCCTTGCGGTGCACGCAGAGGCGGCGCCGGACGCCGTCCACGTCGTGCTCCTCGATCTTGGCGAGGTTGTGCGAGATGTCGTAGACCAGATCCAGCTCGCGCCCGGTCTCCCGCGCGAAGACCTTCCGGGCGGCGTCGGTGAGCAATTGCCGGTTGGCGCGGGCGTAGTTCGCCGCCGCCGCCATCGCCCCCAGGTAGGCCCGGCCCTCGTGCGACGACACCGGCGCGCACGCGAGCTGCCGGTCCGGCACGTGGATGCCGTAGCGCGACATCACCTTCTCCATGCCCCGCACGTAGTCGGTGCAGATCTGGTGACCCAGCCCGCGCGACCCGCAGTGGATCATCACGCAGACCTGGCCGGGGTGGAGGCCGAACGCGGTCGCCACGGCGTCGTCGTACACCTCCTCGACGGCCTGCACCTCCAGGAAGTGGTTGCCGGAGCCGAGACTGCCCACCTGGCGGGCGCCCCGCTCCACCGCGCGGTCGCTGACCGCGTGCGGGTCCGCGTCGTCGACGGCCCCGTAGTCCTCGCAGCGCTCCAGGTCCCGCTCGACGCCGAAGCCGCGCTCCACCGCGTAGCGGGAGCCGCCGCGCAGCACCCCGTCGAGTTCCGCCCGGTCCGTGAGGTGCCAGACGGCGCCCTTGCCCATGCCCCGCGGGGTCGACGCGGCGAGCCCGTCCATGACGCCCTCCATCCGGGGCGCCAGCTCGGCGCGGTCGAGGTCGGCGGCGAGCAGGCGCACGCCGCAGGAGATGTCGAAGCCGACACCGCCGGGCGAGACGACCCCGTCGTGCGCGACGTCGGTCGCGGCCACCCCGCCGATGGGGAACCCGTAGCCCCAGTGCACGTCCGGCATCGCGTACGAGGCGTCGACGATCCCGGGCAGGGTCGCCACGTTCGCCACCTGGTCGAGGGACTTGTCCGCGCCCGCGTCGGGCAGCAGCGACCGGGTCGCGAAGACGACGCCCGGCACCCGCATCGGGTCCTGCTGGTCGATCCGGAACCGGTACGGCGACTCCTCCACCAGCTGCATGCCGCTCGGCTACCCGGGGCGGCCGCGCTTACACCCGCGCCGCTCCACGCCCCCGCCGCGTCACGCCCGCGGTCCGCCGGTCGCGTCGCCGCCGGGCGGCCGGCGCCATGTCCGGGTACCGGTCGCCGGCCAGTTCGGCGTCGCGGGCGGCCACGGCCGCCCAGACCTCGTCCGGCACCGGGCGGTCCGGCCGCATCCACACCGCCACGGCGGCGGGCCGCCCGTCGGCGTCGAGGGCGGCCCACACGTCGCCGTACGGCAGGCCGACCGTTCCGATCGTCAGCGTGAACAGCGCGGCGAGGCGCTCCCGGTGCCGGTCCGCGGCGACCGTCCAGGTGGTCCACGCGTACCCCTCGAAGGCGTCGGCCAGGACGTCGGCCGCCGCCTCGACCAGCTCCGGCCCGATCCGCCGTACCTGCACGCGCACCCCCTCGGCCGCCACCGGCCCTCCGCACTCCGGCCAGGGATCATCGCACGACGCGCCCGGGGCGTCGCCGCCGCACCGGTCCGCCGGCCCGACGGGTGATTCCGCCGCACGCAACCGGGTACTGCGCCCGGCATGCCCGCACGCTTCGAGGACTATCCCCGGATCGCCATCGTCACCGGCGCGGACTCCGGCATCGGCAAGGCCTGCGCGGTGGCCCTCGCCGAGGCCGGCTTCGACGTCGGCATCACCTGGTACGGCGACCCCGCCGGCGCCGATCGGACGGCCGCGCGGGTGCGCGCCGCCGGCCGCCGCTGCGAGGTCGCCGAGATGGACCTGACCCGGCTGCCGGACGCCGCGGGAGTCGTCGACGAGCTGGCCGACCGGCTCGGCGGTGTCGGGATGCTCGTGAACAACGCCGGCACCGGCGCGTCGGTCCCCTTCGTCGACACCGGCTGGGAGCAGTGGCGCGACGTGCTCTCCGTCGACCTCGACGGGCCCTTCCTCTGCGCGCAGCGGGCCGCCCGCCGGATGCGCGCGGCCGGCCGGGGCGGGCGCATCGTCAACATCACCAGCGTCCACGAGCACGCGCCGCGCGTCGGGTCGGCCGCGTACTGCGCGGCGAAGGGCGGCCTCGGGCTGCTCACCAAGGTCATGGCACAGGAGCTGGCCGCCGACGGGATCACCGTCAACGCGGTGGCGCCGGGCGAGATCTCCACCCCGATGACCGGGCAGGAGGACGTCGACCCGTTCACCCAGGAACGCCCGGGCATACCCGTGGGGCGGCCGGGTGACGCCCGGGAGGTGGCGGCCGTCGTGGCGCTGCTCGCCTCACCCGCCGCCGCGTACGTCACCGGCGCGTCCTGGCCGGTCGACGGCGGCATGCTCATGATGGGCCCCCAGGCGGCGGCGCTCACCACGGACGACTGGCGGCGCGTCGCACCGAGCTGACCCCTCCCTCCGGGTCGACGCCGGCGTACGCGGCGGCCGTGGCGGCCCCCAGCCGCCGAACCGCCCGGACGACGACCGCGGGCCGTGGTCACGAACGGGACAGCGATCGCCAAAGCGGGCACGTATCCTCTCGTCGTTCCACGTGATCACCGGCGCCGGCACCGGCGGCCGGGCCGGAAGGGGGCCGGATGCGGCGGGCGGACGGCTGGCGCGGGGGTCGTACGCCCCGGCAGCGGAGGGCGTTCGTGACCGGTGGCGGCCTGCTCGGCGCGGCCGCAGTCATGCTGCTGGCCGCGTGGCGCAGCAGCGGCTTCCTCAGCGACCTGCTGCTCAACCTCGGCGCGAGCGTGGTGCTCGCCGCGATCTCGTACGTCATCTTCGACCCGCTGTTCGAGGAGGCCCGCAAGGCCCGCGTGCAGGAGCACCTGAGCTTCGACCAGCAGGCGTTCGTCGCCCGGCTGCGCGGCAGCTGCCGGCGGGTCCGCATCCTCGACACCTGGACCATCCTCCTCGAGGACCGGCACCGGGAGGCGACCCTCGCCGCCATGCGGGCGGCCCTGGGCAGCGGCGCCGAGGTGCAGCTGCTCCTGCTCGACCCCGACTGCACCGCGGCGCAGCAACGCTCGGAGGAACTGGAGCGGCAACGGGTGAACGTCCCCCGGCAGATCCGGGCCAACCTGCGCCACCTGGCCGCCTTCGCCGGTGACCTCACGCCCGAGGAGCGCGGCCGGTTCCAGGTGCGCATCTACGACGCGTCGCCGTCGATCCAGCTCTACCAGTGGGACGGGCAGGCCCTCATCTCGTTCTTCCCGATCGGCAAGCTGTCGTTCAACGTCCCGCAGCTCGAGGTGGACATGGACAGCCCGTGGGGCGGGTTCGTGCACGCCCGCTTCGAGGAGCTGTGGGAGCACGACCAGGCGACCCTGCCGCTGGAGCGGTACTGGTCGACCACGGTGACCCTGCGCCACGGGGAGTCCGACGTGGCCGAGGTGCAGGTGCCGTACGTGGTGGTCGACGAGCGGCACTACATCGACTGCGGAGCGTTGCGGCTGAGCGGGCCGCTGACCGCCCGGGCCCGGCTGCCGCGTACGCCCCGGTCCGCCCCGCGGGTGTTCGCGCTCGTGGAGCCGGCCGACGGCGACCGCGCGGCCGTGGCCCGGCACTTCGACCAGAAGTACGGGCGCGCCGACGGCGGCCGGACGGTCCTGTGCCTGGCGCCGCAGCGGGCGGCCGACGGCCGTGCCCCGGGGCCGCGCTCCCCCGCCGCCGCCGACCCGCGCTGACCGGCGGCGGGCGTCGACCGACCCCTGCGGCGCCGGGAGTCCCCGCGGGGCGGGACAATGGGGCGGGGCCCGCACGTCCACGCCGGCCGTCCGGGTCGAGCGGTAGGAGAACGGTCAGCATGTCGGAGACGTCGCGGTCGACGCGGGACGACCTGCGCGCCGACTGCGCCCGGTGCTTCGGGCTCTGCTGCGTCGCCCCCGCCTTCGCGGCGTCCGCCGACTTCGCCGTCGACAAGCCCGCCGGACGGCCCTGCACCCACCTGCGCGCCGACAACCGGTGCGGGATCCACGCCGAGCTGCGCGCGCGGGGCTTTCCCGGCTGCACGGTCTTCGACTGCTTCGGCGCCGGGCAGCAGGTCGCCCAGGTCACCTTCGGCGGGCGGGACTGGCGGGCCGCGCCCGAGACGGCGACGCTCATGTTCGACACGTTCGCGGTGATGCGGCCGCTGCACGAACTGCTCTGGTACCTGACCGAGGCGCTGGCGCTGGACCCGCCGGCGGCGCTGCGCGGGGAGCTGGAGCGGGCCCGCGCGGAGACCGAGCGCGTCACGGCCGGCAGCCCGGAGGAGTTGCTGGCGGTGGACGTCGGCGCGTACCGGGACCGCGTCAACCCGCTGCTGTCCCGGGCCGGTGACGCGGCCCGGTCCCGCGGCGGGCGACCGGGGGCGGACCACCGGGGCGCCCACCTGTTCGGGGCAGACCTGCGCCGCGCCGACCTGCGCCGCGCCAACCTGCGGGGAGCGCTGCTGATCGGCGCCGACCTGCGCGGCGCCGACCTGCACCTGGCCGACCTCACCGGGGCGGACCTGCGCGGCGCCGACCTGCGCGGGGCGGACCTGTCCCGCGCCCTCTTCGTGCACCAGTCGCAGCTCGACGCGGCGCGCGGCGACGCGCGCACGGCGCTGCCGGCACGCCTGCGCCGCCCGCCGCACTGGACGAGCCTGCCGCTCGTCCCCACCCGCCGCCGCCCCCGCCGCCCCCGCTGACAGCTCCGCGATCTTGCAGTTTCTGCCCCGGCATACGGGACGAACGCCGCAGATCGGGGGCCGAAAGTGCAAGATCGACGGGGCGGGAGGGGGTCAGGGCTCCTCGCGCAGGCCCGCGTGGACCGGGCAGGCCGGACAGTGGGCGCGGTCGCAGAGCCGGCAGAGGTACGCGAGGCTGCGCCGGTCGGTGACCTCGTGGCGCAGCAGGGTCCGGGCGATGCCGGCGAGTTGCTCCCGCTGCTCGGCGTCGAGCGGCGCCAGCAGGTCGGCGAGGACCTCCTCGCGGGCCCGCAGGACGTCCCGCGCCGCCGCGACGCCCGCCGGGGTCAGGTGCAGGGCGCGGCTGCGCGCGTCCGGGCCGGGCCGGCGTTCCAGCCAGCCCTGCTCGCGCAGGCGCCGGACGAGGTGGGCCGCTCCGGGCTGGGTGAGGCCGAGTACCTGGCGGAGCCATTCGGCGGTCACGCCGGGCTGGTCCTTCAGGACGACCAGCGCCTCGGCCAGCGCCCCGCCGGCGCCCGCGGGCCCGGTGACCGCCGCCCGCATCCGCGAGCCGACGAGGAGCGCCAGCGCGCCGAGGAGGTTCGTCGCACCACCGTCGGGTAGATACATAAGCTGTGAATGTACCGCGTCGGGCGCTGGCCCTCATCGTCCTGATGAACCTCGGCTACCTGCCGGTCGCGATGCGGCACCTGCTCGTCGTGCTGCTCGGCCACCACAACACCGGAAGCTTCGCCGCCGCAGGCGCGGCCAGCGCGGCGTGCGGGATCGGGCTGGCCCTCACCGCCCCGGTGGCCGGACGGCTGCTGAGGCGGCTCGGCGACCGGCCCGTGCTGCTCGCCAGCGGCGTCGGCCACCTGGTCGCGCTGCTCGGTCTCGCGGTCGCCACCGACCCGTGGGTCTTCGTGGCGTTCGCCGCCGGCGCCGGCCTGTCCAGCCCGCCGGTGATGGGCAGTGGGCGGGCCCGGCTCGCCGTGGTCGTTCCCGCCCCGGCGCTCGGCCGCGCCTACGCGCTCAACGCCGTCGCGCAGGAACTGCTCTACGTGGGCGGACCGCTGGTGGTGACCCTGAGTCTCCTGGCGACCGGCCCGGCGGGCGCGTTGCTCGGCTTCGCCTCGGTGGGCACCGCCGCGCTGGTCGCCACCGCGTTCGTCATCCCCCGCGCTCCGGGGGACGCCCGCCGGGCGGCCGCCCCGACTCCCCCGCCGGGCCGGGCCACCCTGCGGACGCTGCTCGGCACGCACCTCGCCTACACCACCTGCATGGGCGCCATGTGGGTGCTGGTGCCCGCGTTCGCGGCCGCCGTCGGGCACCCCGACCAGGCCGGGATGCTGGTCGCCGTCTGGTCCGCCGGGAGCCTGGTCGGTGGCCTGCTCCTCGCCCGCCTGGGCCGTCCGGGCACCCCCGGCGCCGCCTACCTCGGGTTGCTCGGGACGCTGGCGGTCACCTCGCTCGCCCTGCCGCTCCCCCGTACCGTCGCGCAGATGGCCGTGGTGCTGGCCGTCTTCGGCCTGGGGCTCGCGCCCTGGCTGGCGGTCACCGACGAGATCCTCGCCCGGGCCACACCCGCGCCACGGCTCGCCGAGGCGTACGGCCGGCTGCTCACCGCCGGCCAACTCGGCACCGCCCTCGGCGCGGCGACCAGCGGGGCGGTCAACGACCGGTTCGGCAACGCGGCCGCCTTTTTGGTGGTGGGCGCGGCGCTGGTGCTCGCCCTCGCCACCGCCGTCACCCGCCGCCGCACGCTGCGGGACCCCGGCACGCCGCCGGTCGGGACGGACCGGATCCCCGATCCGGTCGCCCCGGCCGGTTGACGTTTCGCCGGTTTGCCCCCGGGTAGGTACGGCCGACCGGAGACGGCGCGGACGGGAGGCGACCGTGGGGTTCAGAACGCGGCAGGGCGAGCAGCCGGTCGACCCGGAGCACGCCGAGGACGAGGCCGGTCAGGCCCGGCTGGTCCAGGTCGAGGCGGACACCGACGTCCCGCCCCCGGACGACACCGACGTACGGCCGGACGTGGTCACCGAGGACGACGGATCCGGCGTGGCCGGCGGCGCCTCCGGCAGCAGCGCCGGCGGCTCCGGGATGCCCGGCCACCCCGACGCGGCCCGCTGATCCCGCCCGGCGGCCGTGTTTGCGGGACGCCGAGGAGGGCAGGAGTCCGGCATGACCGACGAACGCTTCGACCGGTCCGGCACCGACGAGCCGGACGGCACCACCGCACTCCAGGCGTCGCTGCGCCGGCCCGGCGAGTCCCTGCCCGGCGCGGACACCGGCGACGACCTCGCCGACCTGCCGGCCGAGGACACGCTCCCGGCGCGGGAGACCAGCCGCGCGGGGTACGACGTGGACGACGTCTCCGGAGCCGTCGACCCCAACCGGTGACGGCGGCCGTCAGCGGGCGCCGACCGCCGCCCGGGCCTCGGCCATGCCCCGGTTGGCCAGGGCGTCGGCGCGCTCGTTCTCCGGGTGGCCGTTGTGCCCCTTCACCCACAGCCAGGTGACCCGGTGCCGGGCGCACGCCGCCTCCAGCCGCTGCCACAGGTCGGCGTTCTTCACCGGCTGCTTCGCCGCGGTGAGCCAGCCGTTGCGCTTCCACGACGCGAGCCAGCTGGTGATGCCGTTGCGCACGTACGTGCTGTCGGTGTGCAGTTCGACGGTGACCGGCCGGGTGAGGCTCTCCAGGGCCTGGATGGCGGCCATCAGCTCCATCCGGTTGTTGGTGGTCGGGCTCGCCTCGCCGCCGCACAGTTCGCGCTCGTGCGCGCCGTAGCGCAGGACGGCGCCCCAGCCGCCCGGGCCGGGGTTGCCGCTGCACGCCCCGTCGGTCCAGATCCGCACCACGTTGCCCGCGTCCACCATGCCGGCAACCTACCTGCCGCCGCGGCGGCCGGACGCGGTCGGGCCCCGCGTGTCCCGCCTCCTACGCGAGGGTCCGCACCAGCCGGAAGCGCTCCGCCACGACGAGCGTGTCGTCGTCCACGGTGAAGTCGGGGTCGCCGAACTCCGCCCGGACCTCCGGACCATGCCAGAACTCCTCGTGCCCGGCCCGCCACCCGGCCACCGACGTGTCGCCCTCGCCCTCGTCGACCACGTGCGCCAGGTCGACGTCCGCGAGGCGGAGGACCCGCACCTCGGTCACCTCGATCACCGCGACCGGTCGCTCCGCGGAGTCGACCACCACCGAGCGCTGGCCCACGCGGGGCAGGGGCTCCCCCTCCCGCTCGTAGCCGAGCAGGAGGCCGGTGGTGGACGTCTTCGTGCCGGCGAGGATCGCGGCCACCAGCCGGTCCCGCAGCGGGCCGGGAAACGCGAACCGGGCCCGGGGAAGATCGTCGAGATCCATCCCGCCGAGGGTAGTGGCGGCAGGCCGGGGCCGGGTGCCGGCCCCGGAGCCGGCGCGGCTCGCCGGCCCGGCCCCCGGCCCCGCGAGCGGGCCGGACGCGACCGGCGGAAATTGCCGCGCCGGCACGGGGCCCGCTCTGGCAGGGTTGATCGTCGTGAGTGACGACTGGAGCGGCCTGCGGGCGCGGGTGCGGAAGGCGATCGACGAGCTGGTCGCCGACGGGCGGGAGTCGGGTGTGCAGGTCGCCGCGTACCTGGACGGTCGGGCGATCGTCGAGGTGCAGGCGGGGGTGGCCGACCCGGCCACGGGGCGGCCGCTCGACGCGGACACGCCGATCTGGAGCATGTCCACCGGGAAGGGTCTCACCTCGACGGTGGTGCACGTGCTGGCCGAGCAGGGCCGGCTCGACTACGACCTGCGGATCGCCGAGGTGTGGCCGGAGTTCGCCCGGCACGGCAAGGACGCCATCACCCTGCGGCACGTGCTCGCCCACACGGCCGGGGTGCCGACCCTGCCGGCCGACGTCACGGTGGAGGACTTCACCGACTGGGACCGGATGTGCGCGATCGTCGCGGACACCGAGCCGATCGCACCGCCCGGCGCGCTGACCGCGTACCACGCCTGGACGTTCGGCTGGCTGGTCGGCGAGGTGGTCCGCCGGGTGACCGGCCGGCGCGTGTCGCAGGTACTCGCCGAGGAGGTCGCCGGGCCGCTCGGCGTGGCCGACGAGCTGTTCCTCGGCGTACCGGAGACGCGGCTGGACCGGGTCGCCCCGGTCGCGGACCGCAACCTGTCCGCGCTGTTCGACGTCGCGAGCGCCAACCTGCCGCACTTCGACCGGGTCGCGCCGCCCGGCGTCCGGCCGGGCGCCGAGGTGGGGCGCCGCCGGGACTTCCTCGCCGCCGACGTGCCGGCCACCGGCACGATGTCCGCCCGCGCCGTCGCGCGGATGTTCGCGGCGCTGATCGGCGGGTGGACGGCGTACGGCTGATCTCGCCCGCGCGGCTGCGCGAGGTCACGACCCGCGCCACGGCCCCCGGCCCGGAGTGGGTCTTCGGCCAGGACATGGCCTGGGGTCTGGGGTACGCGCTGGAGCCCGACGGCGCCTTCGGGTCCTCCGGCAGCGGCGGCAGCGTCGCGTACGCCTATCCGGACCTGGGTCTGACCGTGGCGGCGACGAAGACGCTGCTCTCCGCGGGCGACGGCGACCCGATGGAGGACCTGCGGGTGCTGATCCGCGACGCGGTCGCCGGAGCCCGCTGAGGAGTCGACGCCGGCCGGGCGCGGGCCGCTCAGGCGCCGGCCCGTTCCGGCGGGGAGGCCCCGTCGCGCACGGGCGCCGGCACCGGCTGCGCCGGTCGGGGCGGGCGCAGCCGGTCGCGCAGCCGGTGCGCGGCGTCCCCCACGGCGGCGGTGACCATCGGCCGCAACCGGGTGCTGCTCATGACGGCGAGTTCCTCGGCGGGCGTCGTGGTGCCGTCGAGGAACCGCAGCACCCGCTCGGCGGGGTTGCGGTCGAAGAGGCGCGCGAAGAACTGGGGGCCGCCGACCGATCCCCGGTCCAGGGCGCGCAACGCCACGGCGTCCATCCAGCGGTGCCGGCGGGGGTAGGCGGGTCGCGGCACGGGCGGGCGCCCGGCGGCGAGGGCACGGGCGATCTGGTCGGCCTGCCGGCGCATGGCGGAGAAGGTGAACCCGGTGGAGGGCCGGGTGGCGCCGCCGGCGGTGCCGAGCCGCACCACCCGCGGCGACGGGCGGGCGACGAACGGGCCGTCGGTCATCGGGATGACGCCGTTCTCGACCTCGCGCACGGTCAGCCGGGCCGGGTCGAGGCCGAGCAGGTCGCGGTAGCCGGCCAGCGCGGCGTCGTACCCGGCGCCGGTGAGCAGGGTCGGCGAGAACTCGGTGTACTCCACCAGGGCGTACCGGTCGCTGACCGGCAGCACGTAGCCGAAGGAGACGCCGCGGGCGGGCTGCGGGGTGCGGAAGTCCATGAGCACGGCCCGCCCGGCGTCGAAGACCGGGGCGTCGGCCTCCAGCCACCAGCCGCGGAAGTGTTGCAGCCACGTCGTGCGGCCGGGCCGGGCGGGCGGGCACGGCCGTGAGTCGAGCACCCAGCCGGCGCGCAGGGTCCGCCCGTCGGAGGTACGGACCCGCACCCGGTCGCCGTCGTCGTCCACAGCGTCGACGGCGGTGACCATGCGGGTCGCGCCGAGACGCCGCTCCGCGGCGGCGGCCCGTTCGTAGACGGGGCCGGAGCGGAGCATCGCGTACCGCAGCGGGGCCAGGTCGAGCACCCGGCGTCCGGTGGGCGTGAGCACCTCGGCGCGGGGCCAGCTCGCGCTCAGCAGCGTGTCGAGGTCGCCGCCGGGCCGGTCCCAGAACGCCCACGTCCGGTCCTGGCCGCGCCGGTGCACGGGGTCGACGACGGCCACCCGCAGCCCCCGTACGCCGTGCCGGTCGAGCGCCGCCAGGACCAGGGAGGCCGCGCCGCCGCCCCCGAGGAGGGCGAGGTCCACGTCGACCGAGGATCGCATCCGTCCACGCTGCCACACGGCGGGGTGACGCGGCGACGCGGTTGACAGGCAACCGCACGGCTGCCTAACGTGACAGGCAACCGATCGGTTGCCTTGAGAGGTGGGGCGTGGACGAGGTGTTCCGGGCGCTGGCGGACGTCAGCCGCCGGCGGCTGCTCGACCGCCTGAACACGCGCAACGGGCAGAGCCTGCGCGACCTCTGCGCCGGGCTCGGCATGACCCGGCAGGCGGTGAGCAAGCACCTCGCGGTGCTGGAGTCGGCCGGCCTCGTGACCACGCGACGGCAGGGCCGGGAGAAGCTGCACTACCTCGACGCGGCGCCGATCGTCGCCATCACCGACCGGTGGATGAGTCGCTACGACCGTCAGCGGGCCGAGGCGCTCGCCGACCTGCGCGCAGCATTGGAGGGTGCGCCCGTGGAGAGCCCCACGTTCGTCTACACCACCTACATCAACACCACCCCGGAGCGGCTGTGGGCCGCGCTGACCGAGCCCGCCTTCACCCGCCGGTACTGGGGCGGGGTCGCCCTGAAGTCGGACTGGCGGGCCGGCTCGCCGGTGCTCTGGCAGGACGCGCCGGGCGGCGAGTTCCGCGATCTCGGCCAGCGGGTGCTGGTGGCCGAGCCGTACCGGCGGCTGAGCTACAGCTGGCACGGATTCCAGCCGGAACACGCCGCGCACTTCGGCTGGTCGGAGGAGGAACTGGCCGCCCGGCTCGGCGAGCGCCGCTCGAAGGTGACCTTCGAGATCGAGCCGTACGGCGCGGCCGTCCGGCTCACCGTCGTGCACGACGACTTCTCGCCCGACAGCGAGATGCACCGGGCCATCAGCGGGCAGCTCGACGGCAGCGGCGGCTGGCCGGAGCTGCTCGCCAGCCTCAAGACGCTGCTGGAGACGGGCGCCCCGTTGCCGGAGCCCGCCCCGGCCGGCTGAGCATCCACCATCCGGCGTTTTCGCAGCTCCCTCTGCCTCCCGGGTGGACACGTGACGGCAACGAAGATTTCTCGTTTTCACCGGATCGGGGGTCCAACCGCCCTAGTGTTGGGCACACCGGTGCTAGTCGCGGAGTTGGCCACCCGAACGACGTCCCACGTGCTCAGCGGACGAAGAGTGAGGGAAGACGCGTATGAAGACGAAGACAGTCCTCGTGTCGGCGGCGGCCGGCGTGGGTCTCGGCGTACTCCTGTTGCCGAGCGCCGCGCTCGCCGAGACCGTCGTGTCGCCGGCCAGCACACCGGTGGGCGGCACGGTGGTGCTCACCGCCACAACCTGCGATCCGGCGTCCGGTGACGCGATCTTCCACGTCACCGGCCCCAACCGCGACCAGAACGTCCGCTCCACCACGACCGCCCCGGGCGGCGGACTGAGCGCCGAACTGTTCACCGCCGGGTTCACGCTCGGCACCTACACCGTGACCGCCACCTGCGGCGACGGCACCGCCGCCGGCAGCGCGACGTTCACCGTCACCCCGATCGGCGGCGCCGCGGCGGGCACCGGCGGTCGCGCCGACGGCACGGGCGCGCTGGCCGCCGGCGGCACGCTGCTCGGCGCCGCCGCCCTCGGCAGCGTCCTGCTGCTGCGCCGCCGGCGCGCCGCGTCCGCCGTCGCCTGACCTCGACCACGCCACGGGTGCCCGCACCGGCGACGAGCCGGGGCGGGCATCCGCCCGCCCGGAGGAGGTGAGCACGTGCGGTGGCACGGCACGACACGCCGGCGGGGTGCCGCCGTCGCGGCCGTCGCCCTGCTCGGCGCGGGTGGCGTCGGGCTGGTCACCGCCGGGCTGACCGCCGACCCGCCCCGCCCACCGCAGCCGGGGGCCGCCACGCCGGCGGCCACCCGGTCCGCGCCGGACCTGCCGGCGTTGCCGCACGCCACGCCGACGCTCGTGCAGATCCCCGCGATCGGTGTCCGGGCCGAGGTCGTCCCGGTGGGCGTGGACGCCGCCAACGCCCTCGAGGTGCCGCCCGGGCCCGGTGTCGCCGGCTGGTACCGCCACGGCCCCAGCCCGGGCGAGACCGGCGCCGCCGTGCTCGTCGGGCACGTGGACTCCGCGGCGGGCCCCGCCGTCTTCTTCGACCTCGGCCGGCTGCGGCCGGGCCAGACGATCCGCGTCACGCGCGCCGACGCGCGGGTCGCGACGTTCACCGTGGACGGTGTCGGCAGGTACCCGAAGGACCGCTTCCCCACCGGGCTGGTCTACGGCCCGGCGGGCGGCGCCACCCTGCGGCTGGTCACCTGCGGCGGCCGGTTCGACGAGCGGACCGGCGACTACGTCGACAACGTCGTCGTCTTCGCCACCCGCACCGGCTGACGCCGGCCCGGGTGCGACGCAGGGGGCCGGACCGGTACGGCAGGATGGGCACCGTGGCGAAGCGCGGCCGACGCAGCAGCGCGCCCGGCGACCGGGCGGCGCCCTGCCCCTGCGGGTCCGGCGGGCCGTACGCCCGGTGCTGCGGGCCGCTGCACCGCGGTGAGGTCGACGCCGCCACGGCCGAGGCGCTGATGCGCTCCCGGTTCAGCGCCTTCGCCGTGGGTGACGCCGGATACCTGCTGCGGAGCTGGCACGAGCGCACCCGACCCGCGCGGATCACGCTGGACCCCGACCGGCGCTGGACCCGCCTCGAGATCCTCGCCACGGACCGCGGCGGCCTGCTCGACACCGTCGGCGCCGTCGAGTTCCGCGCGCACTACCGCGCGGCGGGGCGGCCGGGCACGCTGACCGAGCGCAGCCGCTTCGTCCGGGCCGACGGGCGCTGGGTGTACCTGGACGCCGAACCGGGCTGACCGGCCCGGCGCCTGCGCACGGCACTCCCGGGGCGTTACGATGACGGTGGCGCCGTCCCGCGCCGCACCTCCCTCCCGGCGCTCACGCCGCCGGCTCCGCGGAGGCAAAGGGGGCTCTGGGCTCTCGGGACGCGTGCCACATGCCCCACCGCCGGCGGGGCCGACGGGAGCGTGAGTCCCTGCGGTCGCGCCGTTGCCAGGGAGCATGTGATGACCAGTCAGAAGTCCTTCAAGTCGCGGGTACGCGCCCGCATGGTGAAGACCGGCGAGAGCTACACGACGGCCCGGCGGCACCTGCTGGCCCGTGCCGACCGGCCCGACGAGGGCGAAACGCCCACCCCGACCCCGCCGCCCACGGCGGCGGCCACGCAGACCGACCGCATCGCCGACGCCCTGCTGCGCGAGCGTACCGGGCGGGACTGGGCGCAGTGGTTCGGCCTGCTCGACGACTGGGGCGGCACCGCCCACACCCACACCGAGATCGCCCGCTGGCTCGTCACCGTGCACGACGTGCCCGGCTGGTGGGCGCAGACCGTGACCGTGGGGTACGAGCAGGCCCGCGGGCTGCGCGCACCCGGCCAGCGGCGCGGCGGCGATTACACGGCGGGCGGCAGCCGGACGGTCGCCGTGCCGGTGGACCGGCTGTTCGCCGCGTTCGCCGACGGGTCGCTGCGCGCCCGGTGGCTGCCCGACGTCGAGGTGCGGCTGCGGACGGCGACCCCGCCACGGACGTTCCGGGCGGACTGGGCCGGCGGGCCGACCCGGATCGTCGCCGGATTCGAGGCGGTCGGCGAGACGAGGTCCCGCGTGGCGGTGCAGCACGAGAAGGTGACCGACGCGGAGCAGGCGGCGCAGCTGAAGGCGTACTGGCGGGACCGGCTGGCCGCGCTCAAGCGGCTCCTGGAGGCGGACGGAGACGACCGATGACCATCAGCACCTTCATCAACCTGCCGGTACGCGACCTGGCCACCTCGGCCGAGTTCTTCCGGTCGCTCGGGTTCACCGGCGAGCGACCCGCGCCGGACGGGGCGAGCATGATGCTGCGGCTCAACGAGACGACGCAGCTGATCCTGCACATCGCGTCGGCCTTCGCCGGGTACACGGGCGTCGCGGTCACGGACACCGGCACCAGCCGGGAGGTGATCGTCGGCCTCGCCGCGTCGAGCCGCGAACAGGTCGACGAGATGGTCGACCGGGCCGTCGCGGCCGGCGGCACGACGCTCGGCCCCGGCCAGGACTCCGGCCCGCTCTACATGCGCGGCTTCCGCGACCTCGACGGCCACCAGTGGTCGTTCCTGCACCTGGCCGGCTGACCGGAACGAGACGCGGGCCGACCGAGGCCGACCCGGGAGCCGGCGCGGGCCGACCGAAGCCGACCCGGAAGCCGGCGCGGGCCGACCGACGGTGACCTGGGAGCTGGCGCGGGTCAGCCGAAGCTGACCCGCGCCAGCCAGAAACTCCAGCAACCCGCGGTCGCCGTGCACCCGGACCGTGCCGTCGGTGAGCGGGCGGCGCCCGTACACGGTGAGCAGCAGCTCGGTGAGGGGGCCGCGCACGGCGACAGCGGCCGTCGCGTGGCCGCGCCGCCACGCGCCGACGTCCCCCGTGAGGTCCACGAGCCACTCCGCTCCCACCTCGGGCGCCGTGTCCGTGGCGTGCAGGTGCACGGTGCGCCCGGGCCCGAGCAGCTCGCGCCGCTCGGGCTTGAGCTCCAGCATGACGGGCAGCGCGTCGAGCGCCATCCACTCGTCCAGCGCGTCGATCACGACCTCCTGCCCGGCGGTGAACGGCACGCCGAGGGCGAGGGCGGCGTCGGCCCGGTGCACCAGCGTCTCGTGGGCGAAACGGCGGGCGTAGAAGCCCGCGTCCGTCCGGCCCGGGATCGGCGTCCACACCGTGGCCCGCGGCCCGGCGGCCCGCAGCGTCCGGGCGAGCGCCACGGCGCCCTCGGCGAGCCACGGCCCGAGCACCGCGGGATCGCCGCCGGTGTGCCCGGACAGCTCCCGCAGGTCGGTGTCGGGCAGCGGGGACGTGGCTCTGGTGCGCACGGTCTCCTCGGCCCAGCGGTGCCCCGCGCCCACGTGCCGCACCAGCTGGCCGACCGTCCAGCCGGGGCACGACGGCACCGGCGTCCGCAGGTCGGCCCCGTTCAGGTGCGACGCCATCGCCTCCGCCTGCGTGACGATCTCGTCGCACCAGCCGTCGAAACCCATGCCCGGCACCGCCGTCATCCCGTCGCTCCTCGTCGCTCACGGCGGCACCCCGGCCGGATGTCCGCTCACCGAAGGGGTCGGAGCCGACGGCGGCGACCCGACACCCGATGAAGTGACCCCCGTCACATCATCACGCGGGCGGCGCCGTGGCCGGGGCGGTGTCCCCCACGGCCGCCGGTTCGGCGGCCGGCCGCGGCCGGCTCCGGTTCCGGCGACGGCCGATCAGCAGCAGCGCCACCCCGAGGTACGGCACGGCCACCGCCGCGAACGCCACCGCGTTGCCCGCGCCCGAGGCGACGAGCCCGTAGCCGGCGTACACGGCGATGATGGTGACGTCGGTGGCCAGGCCGGCGAGCGAGGTGACGGTGGCGCGACTCGGGCCGGATATGCGGGCCTGCAACCGGGCGTCGGCCAGCACGGTGGCGAGCTGGAAGGCACCGAACGCCACCGCCACCAGCACGAAGCCGGCCGGGTGCCCGGTCAACGCCCCACCGGCGAGGGTCAGTGCGCCGAGGCAGAGCAGGGCCGCGTACCCGCGGGTGGTGAGCCGCTCCCCGGCCGGCGCGAGCAGCCCGCCGGCGGTCGTGCCGACCCAGACCAGCAGGAGCAGCAGCGGCACCGTGGCGGTGTCGAGGCCGGTGTCCCGGGCCAGGAGCGGGGTGTACTCGTCGAGGGCGCCCCAGCCCGCGGCCACCGCCGCGACCAGCAGCACGGCCGCGCGGACGGTGGGCACGGTGCGCGCCTCGGCCAGCCCGGCGCGCAGGCTCGCCGCCCAGCCCAGGTCGTCCTCGTCGGACCCGGCCCCGCCGTCGGTGTCGCGGTGCTCCGGGAACCGGGTGGCGACGGCCGCCGCGAGCAGGCACGCGAGGATGCTGCCCGCGGCGACCGCCGGGTAGCCGCCGGCGGCGACCGCCGGGTAGCCGCCGGCGGCGAGCACCGGAGCGGCCAGCGGCGCCGAGGCGGCCGCCCCGACCACCCCGGCGGTCCTGGCCCGGCCCATCACCCGGGCGTACCGGCCGGCGGCGCCGAGGCGGTCGAGTTCGGTGAAGACCAGCGCCTCCAGCGCGCCGGAGCCGAGCGCCGCGCCCGCGCCCCAGAGCAGGAAGCCGAGCGCGAACGCCGGGTACGACGGCAGGAGCACCCAGACGGCGAAGCCGGCGGCGGTGACCAGCGGCGCGAGGCACAGCAGCAGTCGCCGGGACACGGCGTCGGCCCAGGCGCCGGAGGGCACCTCCAGCAGGATGGCGCTGGCCGACCAGATGACGAAGAGCGAGGAGATCTGCCCGACCGACAGCCCGGCGTCGGCGAACAGCAGCACGTACACCGGGTAGAGCAGGACGAAGTCCGTGAGGAACGCGTACCCGTAGAGCGTCGCCGTCACGCGGCGGACGCCCGGCACGCGGGTGGTGGTGATGGTCATGAGGCCTTTCCCGTGGGATCGAAGCGGACGCCGGTGGTGTGGCGTCCGCGGCGGCCCACGGGTGCGGCCGTCGACAGTGCATCAATGTCGCCAGGTCATGCCGAGGATCGTAACGGCGGCAGGCCGCCGATCCCAGCGTGATCGCGAACAGGTCGGGAACGCGACGGGCGTGGGGCGCCGGCCCCACGCCCGTCGCGGTCGGCTCAGCGGTGGTCGGACGGGCGTTCGACGGGCGGGATGACCATGGTGGCCTCGCTGTCGTCCGCACCGCGCGGACCGGGGACCGACGTGCCGGTGCTCGCGGCGGCGTCCGCGGGCCGGGGCACCACCTGGGTCGCGTCCGGGTCGGCCGCCGGCGACACCACCTGGGTCGCCTCCGGGTCGGCGGGCGTGGTGGCCTGGGTGGCGTCCGGGTCGTCCGTGGCCGCCCGGGACCGCTCGGCGTCGCGGCGGGCGGCCCGGTACGCGCGGGCCTGCTCGGCGATCTGCCGGGACTCCTGCTCGGCCCGCGTCAGCCACGTCTCCCAGCGGCTCTGCATCGGACGGACCAGACCGCCGCCCACGCCGACGACGAGGATCCCGCCGAGGGTGGCCAGCACGGCGATCAGCACCGGCGTGGTGATCGCCGTGGCGACGCCGATCTGGTCGAGCGCCGCGATGGCCCCGAGCCCGAGGAGGAAGACGTAGGCGACGGTCGCGAGCGCCCGGCCGTACGAGAGGCCGCCGAGCGCACCACCGATGACGTCGCGGACGGCGCTGGCGATGGCGGCGGCCACCACGACGATGACGACCGCCACGAACGCGCGGGGCAGCCAGGCGATCACCGCGGCGATCAGGTCGGAGACGGGGTTCGGCCCCCAGATGCCGAACGCGAGCTGGAGGGTGACCAGCAGCAGCGCGTACTGGACGAGCCGGGCGACGAGATCGCTCGCGTCGTACCGGGACCGGCTCAGCGCCCGGCGGATGCCGCCCCGCTCGACGGCACGGTCGAAGCCGACGCGCTCCAGGATCCGGTTCACGACCTTCGACGCGGCCCGCGCGATCAGCCAACCGACCACCAGGATGGCCACGAAGGCGACGGCCTTGGGCACGAAGAGCATCACCGAGCGGAGGGCGTCGCCCACCGCGTCGCCGACGTTGTCTCTCATTCAAGGTCCTCCACACCGGGGTAGGTCGCGGATGTCGAAATCCGGCATCTACCCGGCGCGCACCGGGCTTCAAACGCCCGGGGAGGACACTCCCGACACGGTCACCGTCACGACGGGCGCCCGTGGCCGTCGCCCTCCGCGGCGCCGGCCACGTCCCCGGTGAGCGGCCCGAGATCCCGCTGCTCCGGCGAACCGACCTGGGGCGCGGCGGAGGCCGGCCCGCCCGGCGACCGGGTGAACTTGTCGAAGAAGCGCAGCAGCTCGACCGGGAACGGCATCACGAGGGTGCTGTTCTTCTCGGCCGCCACGTCCACCACGGTCTGCAACAGACGGAGCTGGTACGCGCCCGGCGTGGCCGCCATCGCCCGCGAGGCGTCCGCGAGCCGCCGCGACGCCTGGTACTCGCCGTCGGCCGCGATCACCCGGGCGCGCCGTTCCCGCTCGGCCTCGGCCTGCCGGGACATCGACCGCTTCATGCCCTCGGGCAGTGACACGTCCTTGACCTCGACCCGCTCGATGAGCAGACCCCACGGCTTCTCCGTCGGCGCGTCGATCACCGCCTTCAGCTCCGCGTTGATGCGGTCCCGGTCGCCGAGCAGGGTGTCCAGGTCCGCCTTGCCGATCACCGAGCGCAGTGCGGTCTGCGCCACCTGGAGCACGGCCGACGGGTAGTCGTGGACGTTGACCAGCGCCTTGACCGGGTCGACCACCCGGTAGTAGACGACGGCGTCGACGGTGAGCGTCACGTTGTCCCGGGTGATCGCTCCCTGCGCCGGCACGCCGATCACCGTGGTCTGCATGCTGACCCGGACCATCCGGTCGGCGATCGGGACGATCAGGTGCAGGCCGGGTTCGCGGACGCCCTCCAGCACCCGGCCGAAGCGGAAGACGATCCCGCGCTGGTACTGCTGGACCATCCGCAGGCTGAGCGTCAGCACGAGCACCGCGATCACGACCACGACGACCACGGCGACCACCACGGCGGCTCCCATGGCACCCCCGATCCCGACCGACACCCACGTTGCGGAACCGCGCATACCCGCTGTTCCGCCCGTCAGTCCTCCGATCCCGACGGGCCCGGCCCGGGGCACGGGACCAGGCCCCCGGAATTGGATCTGGCCGCCCACCGCGCCGCCCCTCCTACGATGGCGGCCCCGCACCGAGGAGGCCGTCATGCTGGAGCGCTTCGCCGACCTGTCCACGCCACTGCTGGCCGACGCCTGCGTACGCCTCGGGGTGCCGCTGCGGGCCGCGCCGGCCGGTGTGCGGCCCGTGGTGGTGGGCCAGCGGATCGCGGGGCGGGTGCTGCCGGCGCGGCACTACGGCAGCGTGGACGTGTTCCTGGAGGCGTTCGGCGTGGCGGCGCCGGGTGACGTGCTCGTGGTCGACAACGGCGGCCGGTCGGACGAGGCGTGCGTGGGTGACCTCGCGGTGCTCGAGGCCGCCGCGGCCGGGGTCGCCGGACTGGTGGTGTGGGGGCTGCACCGCGACACGGCGGAGCTGGTCGAGATCGGGGTGCCGGTCTTCAGCTACGGCAGTTGTCCACTCGGGCCGGTCCGCGTGGACCCGCGCGAGCCGGAGGCGCTGACCAGCGCCCGGGTGGGCGGCCACGAGGTGGGCCGGGACGACGTCGTCCTCGGCGACGACGACGGGGTGCTCTTCGTGCCGGCGGCCCGGGCCGAGGAGGTGCTGGCGACCGCGGCCGGCATCCGGGAGGTCGAGCGGGACCAGGCCGCGCGGATCCGGGCGGGCGAGACCCTGCGCCGGCAGACCGCCTTCGACGACTACCTGGCCCGCCGGGCCGCGGACCCCGCGTACACGTTCCGCCGCCACCTGCGGCGGACCGGCGGCGCCATCGAGGAGTGAGGACAGGCCTAGCGCGACACCGACGCCTGGCAATATCCTCCACATCACGCGCGGCCTCTGGAGCTACTTTTCACACACCCCCGCTCGGCCGCAGAGGAGATGCCATGCACGTCGACCATTCCGAACTGGACCGCCGCACCCTGCTGCGGGCCGGCCTCGGCGCCGCGACGGTCGCGGTCGTCGGGAGCGAACTCGCCCTCCCGTCCGCGGCGAAGGCGGCCCCGGGCGCGGACCTCGACTGGATCATCAGCTGCGACGAGTGGGGGGCGCGCCCGCCGGCCGACCCGCTGCCGGTCAGCGCCATCGCCACCAACAAGATCATCGTCCACCACATGGCGTTCCCGAACGTCACCGACTACTCCGAGGCGCAGGCCGTCAAGCTGGCGCGGGACTGCCAGGACCTGCACATGGACGGCAACGGCTGGTCGGACACCGGGCAGCACTTCACCGTGAGCCGCGGCGGCTACGTGCTGGAGGGCCGGCGGGGCAGCCTGGAGCGCCTGCAGGCCGGCGACCGGCAGATGATCGCGGCGCACTGCCCCGGCGAGAACGGGCGTGCCATCGGGATCGAGAACGAGGGCACGTACGTCACGGAGACGCCGCCGCAGGCGCTGCTCGACTCCCTGGTCAAGCTCTGCGTCGCGGTCTGCCGGCAGTACGGACTGCACGCCCACGACATCTTCGGCCACTGGGACTTCCGCAACACGCAGTGCCCCGGCGCCGCGTTCTACCGCCAGTTCCCCATGCTCCGCCGCCGGGTGTTCGCCCGGCTCGGCACCGACCTCGCGGACGTGCCGGCCCGCCGCTGGCCCGACCTGTGGCGCTTCGTCAGCTCCCCCGCCGTGCAGGTGGTGCAGTACCTGCTCGCCCACCGGGGCTACACGGTGCCGGTCAACAGCGTCTTCGACGCCGCCACCGTGGCCGCCGTGCAGGACTGGCAGTACCGCAACGGCATCCCGGTGGACGTCGACGCCACCCTCACCCCGCAGACCTGGGAGACCCTGGTTCCCGAGCTGGACAAGGACGCGAGCGGGCTGCCCGTCAGCGCCGTCCAGTTCATCCTCAACATCAAGGGGTACGCCGAGGTCACCGTCACCGGCGAGTACGACTACGCGACCCGCAAGGCGGTGCAGGACCTCCAGGCCCTGCACGGGTTGCCGCGCAACGGCAAGGTCAACGCCAGCACCTGGTGCGCGATCGTCGGCGGCGTCGTCCGGCAGTCGTTCCGGCACCGCTGAGAAGCGGCGGGGGGGTCGACCGCCGGTCGGTCGCTCCCCCGTTACCTTTTTGATCGTCCCCAGCCGGGGACTGCTCGGTCGCCCGGCCCGGTATGACTTACTGCCCCTGTCGTACGGATGATCCGGGGGGTGTTGTCGCCGGGTCGGGTGGCGTCGACGGAC
>NZ_RAQQ01000023.1 GCF_003610785.1 Micromonospora globbae | reverse complement strand
CGGTCCGTCGACGCCACCCGACCCGGCGACAACACCCCCCGGATCATCCGTACGACAGGGGCAGTAAGTCATACCGGGCCGGGCGACCGAGCAGTCCCCGGCTGGGGACGATCAAAAAGGTAACGGGAGTTATCCCCATTTCGCCGCGCTGATCCGGTGGTCAGTGGCCGGCCGCGGTCAACCCGGTGACCACTGGTAACGTGGCGTGAAGCCTGCGCGCCGGCCGTCCGCGGCCGCGCCGGAGGCGTCCGACGTCCTTTAACGACCCGTCCCGTGAGGCGGGGAAGGAGGTCCGCCGTGGCCTGCCCACCGGCTGCCCAGTCGCCGACCGCGCGACAACCCTCGGTGAAGGTGATCCTCGCCAGCGCCGACGTGCAGCGCGTCATCGACCGCATCGCACACCAGATCCTCGAGAAGACCCAGGGCGCCGCCGACACCGTCCTGCTCGGCATCCCCACCCGGGGCGCGCCGCTGGCCCGGCGCCTCGCCGCCCGGATCAGCACCTTCGAGGACGTCGCCATCCCGGTCGGCGTGCTCGACATCACGCTCTACCGCGACGACCTGCGCCGGCACGCGACCCGGGCGATCGGTCCCACCCAGGTGCCGACCGGGGGAATCGACGGCAAACGGGTCATCCTCGTCGACGACGTGCTCTTCTCCGGCCGGACCGTCCGGGCCGCCCTCGACGCGCTGAACGACGTGGGCCGCCCCGCCTCGGTGCAGTTGGCCGTCCTGGTCGACCGGGGCCACCGCGAGCTGCCCATCCGGGCCGACTACGTCGGCAAGAACATCCCGACGTCGTTGAGCGAGAGCGTGAAGGTGACGCTCGCCGAGACCGACGGCGCGGACGGCGTGAAGCTCTACGGAGGGGTCACCGCATGATCCGGCACCTGCTCTCCGGCGCCGACCTCGACGCCGCCACCGCCACCCGGATCCTCGACACGGCCGCCGAGATGGCCACCGTCGCCGGACGCGAGGTCAAGAAGCTGCCCGCCCTGCGCGGGCGCACCGTGGTCAACCTCTTCTACGAGGACTCCACCCGCACCCGGATCTCGTTCGAGGCCGCCGCGAAGCGGCTCAGCGCCGACGTGATCAACTTCTCGGCGAAGGGTTCCAGCGTCGCCAAGGGCGAGAGCCTGAAGGACACGGCCCTGACCCTCCAGGCGATGGGCGCCGACGCGGTGGTCGTGCGCCACCCGGCCTCCGGCGCCGCGCACCGGCTCGCCGAGTGGGTCGACGGGTCGGTGGTCAACGCGGGCGACGGCACGCACGAGCACCCCACCCAGGCGCTGCTCGACGCGTACACCATGCGCTCCCGGCTGGGGCGGCTCGCCGGCCTGTCCGTCGCGGTCGTCGGCGACGTGCTGCACAGCCGCGTGGCCCGCTCGAACGTGCTGCTGCTCTCCACCCTCGGCGCCAAGGTGACCCTGGTCGGGCCGCCCACGCTGATCCCGGTCGACATCGCGGCGGCGCTCGCGCCGGACACCACCGTCTGCTACGACCTCGACGCGGTGCTGCCGACCTCGGACGTGGTGATGATGCTGCGGGTCCAGCGGGAGCGCATGACCGACTCCTACTTCCCCTCCGCCCGCGAGTACGCCCGGCGCTACGGGCTCGACGGGCCCCGGATGCGGCGGCTGCCCGAGCACGCGATCGTCATGCACCCCGGCCCCATGAACCGGGGCATGGAGATCACGCCCGAGGTCGCCGACTCACCCCGCTCCACCATCGTCGAACAGGTCGCCAACGGCGTCTCCGTCCGGATGGCCGTCCTCTACCTGCTGCTCGGGGGGAACAACGCATGAGCGAGCGTCAGCGAGTGAATCATCGGCACAGTGCGACGGTGCCTCAGGCCGGCGCCGAGCGGAGCGAGGTGGCGGCGTGAGCGAGCGTCAGCGAGTGAATCATCGACAGAGTGCGGGCGTGCCTCAGGCCGGCGCCGAGCGGAGCGAGGTGGCGGCGTGAGCGCGTACCTGATCAAGGGGGTCAGCCCGCTCGGGGCCGCCCCGACCGACCTGCTGATCCGCGACGGCGTGGTCGCCGAGGCCGGCTCCGGCCTCAGCGCCGCCGGAGCCACCGTGGTCGACGCCGACGGGCTGGTCGCCCTGCCCGGCCTGGTCGACCTGCACACGCACCTGCGCGAACCGGGCCGGGAGGACGCCGAGACGGTCGAGTCCGGTTCCCGGGCGGCGGCGCTCGGCGGGTACACGGCCGTGTGCGCCATGGCGAACACCTCGCCGGTGGCCGACACCGCGGGCGTGGTCGAGCAGGTGT
The DNA here is from genome assembly GCF_003610785.1 of Micromonospora globbae. Taxonomy (GTDB): domain Bacteria; phylum Actinomycetota; class Actinomycetes; order Mycobacteriales; family Micromonosporaceae; genus Micromonospora; species Micromonospora globbae. The sequence goes on along the minus strand of NZ_RAQQ01000023.1, from coordinate 100,157 downwards.
GGCGGCTCGGCCGGGAGGCCGGCCTGGTCGACGTGCAACCGGTGGGGGCGGTGACCGTCGGCCTCGCCGGCGAACGGCTCGCCGAACTCGGCGCGATGGCCGACTCGGCGGCCCGGGTGCGGATCTTCTCCGACGACGGGCACTGCGTGGCCGACCCGCGCCTCATGCGCCGGGCGCTGGAGTACGTGAAGGCGTTCGACGGGATCATCGCCCAGCACGCGGAGGAGCCCCGCCTCACCGAGGGCGCGCAGATGCACGAGGGGGAGGTCTCCACCCGGCTCGGGCTGACCGGCTGGCCGGCGGTGGCCGAGGAGGCGATCATCGCCCGCGACGTGCTCCTCGCCGAGCACGTGGGCAGCCGGCTGCACGTGTGCCACGTCTCCACGGCGGGCAGCGTCGAGGTGCTGCGCCACGCCAAGGCCCGCGGCGTGCGGGTCACCGCCGAGGTGACGCCCCACCACCTGCTGCTCACCGACGTCCGGGCCGAGACGTACGACCCGGTCTACAAGGTCAACCCCCCGCTGCGCACCGACGGCGACGTCGCCGCGCTGCGGGCCGCGCTGGCCGACGGGGTGATCGACGTGATCGCCACCGACCACGCGCCGCACGCCGTGGAGGACAAGGAGTGCGAGTGGGCGTACGCCCGGCCCGGCATGCTGGGGCTGGAGACGGCGCTGTCGATCGCGCTGGAGGTGCTCGGCCCGCGCTGGGACCTCATCGCCGAGCGGATGTCGCGCACCCCGGCCCGGATCGCCGGCCTGGAGTCGCACGGTGTCGACCCGGCGCCCGGCGCGCCGGCCAACCTCACCCTGGTCGACCCGGCGGCGCGCCGCGTCGTCGAGCCCGGGGAACTGGCCAGCCTCAGCCGCAACACCCCGTACGCCGGGATGACGCTGCCGGGTCGCGTCGTGGCGACCTTCCTGCGCGGCGAGGCGACGGTGCTCGACGGAAAGGCAGTCAGGTGATCCGAGCGAGGAGCGCAGCGGAGCGGAGCCCCGCGGTCCGGATCGAAGGTAGGGACCTGAACCGGGCGAGGAGCGCTGCGGAGCGGAGCCCCCGGTTCGTCGAAGGAAGTGCAGCATGAAGCGCAGAAGCGCCATCCTCGTCCTCGAGGACGGACGGACGTTCCACGGTGAGGCGTACGGCAGCGTGGGGGAGACCTTCGGTGAGGCCGTCTTCACCACCGGCATGACCGGCTACCAGGAGACCCTCACCGACCCCTCGTACCACCGGCAGGTGGTCGTGCAGACCGCCCCGCACATCGGCAACACCGGCGTGAACGGTGAGGACGACGAGTCGTCGCGGATCTGGGTCGCCGGCTACGTGGTGCGCGACCCGGCCCGGATCGGCTCCAACTGGCGCGCCACGGGCGGGCTGGAGGACCGGCTCGCCGCCGAGGGCGTGGTCGGCATCAGCGGCGTGGACACCCGGGCGCTCACGCGGCACCTGCGGGAGCGCGGCGCGATGCGGGTCGGCATCTCCAGCGTCGAGGACGACCCGCGGGCGCTGCTGGCCCGCGTCCGGCAGGCTCCGGAGATGGTGGGCGCCGACCTCTCGGCGGAGGTGACCACCGCCGAGCCGTACGTGGTGCCGGCCCAGGGTGAGCACCGGTTCACGGTCGCCGCGCTGGACCTCGGGATCAAGCGCAACGTGCCGCGACGGCTGGCCGTCCGCGGGGTCACCACGCACGTGCTGCCCGCCTCGTCCACCATCGAGGACGTGCTCGCCACCGGCGCGGACGCCGTGTTCTTCTCGCCCGGTCCGGGCGACCCGGCGACCGCCGACGGGCCGGTGGCGCTGGCCCGGGAGGTGCTGGGCCGGCGGATCCCGCTGTTCGGCATCTGCTTCGGCAGCCAGATCCTCGGGCGCGCGCTCGGCTTCGGGACGTACAAGCTCGGCTACGGCCACCGCGGCATCAACCAGCCGGTGCTCGACCGGGCCACCGGCAAGGTCGAGGTCACCAGCCACAACCACGGCTTCGCGGTGCAGGTGCCGGGCGCCGGGGTCGGGGCCGTCGTCCCGGACCAGGTGATCGACACCGAGTTCGGCGGCGTCCAGGTCAGCCATGTGTGCCTCAACGACAACGTGGTCGAGGGGCTGCGGGCGAAGGACGTGCCCGCGTTCACCGTCCAGTACCACCCGGAGGCGGCGGCCGGCCCGCACGACGCGGACTACCTCTTCGACCGCTTCGCCGAGCTGATCGAAGGCGGAAAGTAATGCCCAAGCGGAGCGACCTGAAGCACATCCTGGTCATCGGCTCCGGGCCGATCGTGATCGGGCAGGCCTGCGAGTTCGACTACTCCGGCACGCAGGCGTGCCGGGTGCTGCGCAGCGAGGGGATCCGGGTCAGCCTGGTCAACTCGAACCCGGCGACCATCATGACCGACCCGGAGTTCGCCGACGCCACGTACGTCGAGCCGATCACCCCGGAGTTCGTCGAGCTGGTCATCGCCAAGGAGCGCCCGGACGCGGTGCTGCCCACCCTCGGCGGGCAGACCGCGCTGAACACGGCGGTGGCGCTGCACGAGTCGGGTGTGCTGGAGAAGTACGGCGTCGAGCTGATCGGCGCGAACATCGACGCGATCCGGCGCGGCGAGGACCGGCAGCTGTTCAAGGACATCGTGGCCAAGGCCGGCGCCCGTATCGGCGTCGAGGACCCGTCGTCGCTGGTGCCCCGCTCGCGGGTCTGCCACTCGATGGACGAGGTCCGGGAGACCGTCGCGGAGCTGGGCCTGCCGGTGGTGATCCGGCCGTCGTTCACGATGGGCGGCCTCGGTTCCGGCATGGCGCACACCGCGGAGGACCTGGAGCGCATCGCCGGCGACGGCCTGGCCGCGAGCCCGGTGCACGAGGTGCTCATCGAGGAGAGCGTGCTCGGCTGGAAGGAGTACGAGCTCGAGCTGATGCGCGACCGCCACGACAACGTGGTGGTGGTGTGCTCCATCGAGAACCTCGACCCGATGGGCGTGCACACCGGCGACAGCGTCACCGTGGCGCCGGCCATGACCCTCACCGACCGCGAGTACCAGCGCCTGCGCGACCTGGGCATCGCGGTGCTGCGCGAGGTCGGCGTGGACACCGGTGGCTGCAACATCCAGTTCGCCGTGAACCCGGCCGACGGCCGCATCGTGGTCATCGAGATGAACCCGCGGGTGTCCCGCTCCTCGGCGCTCGCCTCGAAGGCCACCGGCTTCCCCATCGCGAAGATCGCCGCGAAGCTGGCCATCGGCTACACCCTCGACGAGATCCCCAACGACATCACGCTGAAGACCCCGGCGGCGTTCGAGCCGACGCTGGACTACGTGGTCGTCAAGATCCCCCGGTTCGCGTTCGAGAAGTTCCCCGGCGCGGACGCGGAGCTGACCACCACCATGAAGTCGGTGGGTGAGGCGATGAGCCTCGGGCGCAACTTCACCGAGGCGCTGAACAAGGCGATGCGCTCGATGGAGACGAGTGCCGCGGGCTTCTGGACCCGGCCGGACCCGGACGGCGCCACGAAGGAGAACACCCTCGCCGCGCTGCGGACGCCGCACGACGGGCGGCTCTACACCGTGGAGCGGGCGCTGCGGCTGGGCGCCTCGATCGCCGAGGTGGCCGCCGCCTCCGGTGGCATCGACCCGTGGTTCCTCGACCAGATCGCGAGCCTCGTCGAGCTGCGCGAGGAGATCGTGGCGGCGCCGGTGCTCGACGGCGACCTGCTGCGCCGCGCGAAGCGGGCCGGGCTGTCGGACCGGCAGCTCGCCGCGCTGCGCCCCGAGCTGGCCGCCGAGGACGGCGTCCGGACGCTGCGGCACCGCCTCGGCATCCGGCCGGTCTACAAGACGGTGGACACCTGCGCCGCCGAGTTCGAGGCGAGCACGCCGTACCACTACTCGTCGTACGACTCGGAGACCGAGGTCGTCGGCTCGGCCCGGCCCAAGGTGCTCATCCTCGGCTCCGGGCCGAACCGCATCGGGCAGGGCATCGAGTTCGACTACTCGTGCGTGCACGCCGTGCAGGCGCTGCGCTCCGCGCCGGCCGGCGGCGCGGGTGCCGGCGGCTACGAGACCGTGATGGTCAACTGCAACCCGGAGACCGTCTCCACCGACTACGACACCGCCGACCGGCTCTACTTCGAGCCGCTCACGTTCGAGGACGTGCTGGAGGTCTGGCACGCCGAGGACACCTCCGGGCGGGCGGCCGGCGGGCCGGGCGTCGTCGGGGTGATCGTGCAGCTCGGCGGGCAGACGCCGCTGGGGCTCGCGCAGCGGCTCAAGGACGCCGGGGTGCCCATCGTCGGCACGTCGCCGGAGTCGATCAACCTGGCCGAGGAGCGGGGCGCGTTCGGCGCGCTGCTGGCCCGCGCCGGCCTGCGGGCACCCGCGTACGGGCTGGCGACCTCCTACGAGGAGGCGAAGGCGATCGCCGACGAGATCGGCTACCCGGTGCTGGTGCGCCCGTCGTACGTGCTCGGCGGGCGGGGCATGGAGATCGTCTACGACGACGCGACGCTGCGCGACTACATCGGGCGGGCCACCGACATCTCGCCGAACCACCCGGTGCTCGTGGACCGCTTCCTCGACGACGCCATCGAGATCGACGTGGACGCGCTCTGCGACGCCGAGGGCGAGGTCTACCTCGGCGGCGTCATGGAGCACATCGAGGAGGCCGGCATCCACTCCGGCGACTCGTCCTGCGCCCTGCCGCCGATCACCCTGGCCGGCCCGCACCTGGCCCAGGTCCGCCGCTACACCGAGGCGATCGCCCGCGGCATCGGCGTACGCGGGCTGCTCAACGTGCAGTACGCCCTCAAGGACGACGTGCTCTACGTCCTGGAGGCGAACCCGCGCGCCTCGCGGACCGTCCCGTTCGTCTCCAAGGCGACCGCCGTGCCGCTGGCCAAGGCGGCGGCCCGGATCGCGCTCGGCGCGACCGTCGCCGAGCTGCGCGCCGAGGGGCTGCTCCCGGCCACCGGCGACGGCGGCACGATGCCGGTGGACGCGCCGATCGCCGTGAAGGAGGCGGTGCTGCCCTTCAAGCGCTTCCGCACGCCGGCCGGCAAGGGGATCGACTCGCTGCTCGGCCCGGAGATGAAGTCGACGGGCGAGGTGATGGGCATCGACACGAACTTCGGGCACGCGTTCGCGAAGTCCCAGTCGGCCGCGTACGGCTCGCTGCCGACCTCGGGGCGGATCTTCGTGTCGGTCGCCAACCGGGACAAGCGCGCCATGATCTTCCCGATCAAGCGCCTCGCGGACCTGGGCTTCGAGATCGTGGCGACCGCCGGCACCGCCGAGGTGCTGCGCCGGCACGGCATCGCCTGCGACCAGATCCGCAAGCACTACGAGGCGGGCGAGGGCGAGGACGCGGTCTCGATGATCCTCGGCGGGGACGTGGCCCTGGTCGTCAACACCCCGCAGGGCTCCGGCGCGAGCGCCCGCTCCGACGGGTACGAGATCCGCAGCGCCGCCGTCACCGCGGACATCCCGTGCATCACCACGGTGCCGGGCGCGGCGGCGGCCGTGATGGGCATCGAGGCGCGCATCCGGGGCGACATGCGGGTACGCCCACTGCAGGAGCTGCACGCCGCGCTGCGGGCCGCCCAGTGACCGCCCGCCCCCCGCGCCCTCCTCACCGCGCCGATCGCCCTCACCGCGCCGATCACCCTCACCGCGCCGATCACCCTCACCGCGTTGATCATGAGGTTGGCGGGGGGTTCGATCTCCGGATCGCCCGCCAACCTCATGATCACCGGAGCGGGAGCGGGAGCGGGAGCGGGAGCGGTGGCTGGGGCCGGGGCGGGGGCCGGGTGTGGTGATGTTCGAACGGGTTCTGCGGCCCGCCCTGTTCCGGATCGGCGGCGGGGACGCGGAGACCGCGCACGAGTGGACGCTGCGGCGGCTCGCCGCCGTGTCCCGCTCGCCGGCCCTGCTGGCGGCGCTGCGCGCCCGCTACGCGGTACGCGCCCCGCGCACCGTGTTCGGTGTGGAGTTCCCCAACCCGGTGGGCCTCGCGGCCGGGATGGACAAGAACGGCGTGGCGCTGCCGGCGTGGCCGGCGCTGGGCTTCGGCTTCGTCGAGGTGGGCACGGTGACCGCCCACGCACAGCCCGGCAACCCGCGGCCCCGGCTGTTCCGCCTGCGCGACAGCGAGGCCGTGGTGAACCGGATGGGCTTCAACAACGCCGGCGCGGAGGCGCTGGCCGCCCGGCTGGCGGCGCTGCCCCGGCCGCTCGGCGTGCCGCTGGGCATCTCGCTCGGCAAGTCCAAGGTGACCCCGCTGGAGGACGCCGTGGACGACTACCTCGCCTCCTACCGGGCGCTGCGCGGGCACGGCGACTACTTCGCGGTCAACGTGTCCTCGCCGAACACCCCGGGCCTGCGGTCCCTGCAGGACCGGTCGCACCTGGACGCGCTCCTGGCGGCGCTGGTGGGGGAGAAGCCGATCCTCGTCAAGATCGCACCGGACCTCACCGAGCCGGCGATCGCCGAACTGCTGGAGGTCTGCCTGGCCCGGGGCGCGGCCGGGGTGATCGCCACGAACACCACGCTCGCCCGTGACGGCCTGGCCCCGACCGACCGGGCGCGGGGCGCCGAGACCGGCGGGCTCTCCGGCCGGCCCCTCGCGGCGCGGGCCCGCGAGGTGGTCTCGTTCGTGCACCGGGAGACCGGTGGCCGGCTGCCGGTCATCGGGGTGGGCGGCATCGTCGACCCCGACGACGCGGCCCGGATGACCGACGCCGGCGCCAGCCTCGTGCAGCTCTACACCGGCTTCATCTACCGGGGCCCGGCGCTGGTGCGCGCCGCCGCCCACGCCACCACCCGAACCACCCCCAACCCACAATCCCCGTAACCCCAAACCCGCCCCCGCCCCCAGGCCCCCGCGCCCCCACCCGAGCCCCGCGATCTTGCACTTTCGGCCCCGACCTACGGCGCATACCGGACGAAACAGGGGCCACAACTGCAAGATCGCGGGGGAGAGGGGCGCGCGCGGGAGCCCGGGGCGCGGGGGTGGGGAAGGGCGCGGGGTTAGAGCTAGGAGGTCAGGTGACACCTGGGGAGATCCTCGACGTGGACCGGGCGCACGTGTGGCACCCGTACGCGGCGCTGCCGCCGGCCAGCCCGCCGTACGTCGTGGAGAGCGCGCAGGGCGTACGGCTGCGCCTGGCCGACGGCCGGGACCTGGTCGACGGCATGTCGTCGTGGTGGGCGGCCATCCACGGCTACCGCCACCCGGTGCTCGACGCCGCGGTCACCGACCAGCTCGGCCGGATGAGCCACGTGATGTTCGGCGGGCTCACCCACGAGCCGGCGGTGCGGCTCGCGCGGACGCTGGTCGAGCTCACCCCGGACGGCCTGGAGCACGTCTTCCTGTGCGACTCCGGGTCCGTGAGCGTCGAGGTGGCGATCAAGATGTGCCTGCAGTACCAGCGGGCCACCGGCCGGCCGGAGCGCCGCCGGCTGGCCACCTGGCGCGGCGGCTACCACGGCGACACCTTCCACCCGATGAGCGTCTGCGACCCGGAGGGAGGCATGCACCACCTGTGGGGCGACGTGCTGCCCCGGCAGGTCTTCGCGCCGGTCCCGCCGGGCGGCTTCGACACGCCGCCCGACCCCGCGTACGCCGCCGCGCTCGCCGAGGCCGTCGAGCGGCACGCGCACGAGCTGGCCGCCGTGATCGTGGAGCCCGTGGTGCAGGGGGCCGGCGGGATGCGGTTCCACCATCCGGAGTACCTGCGGGTGCTGCGCGAGGTGACCCGCGCGCACGGGGTGCTGCTCGTCTTCGACGAGATCGCCACCGGGTTCGGCCGTACCGGCGTCATGTTCGCCGCCGAGCACGCCGGGGTGGCCCCCGACGTGATGTGCGTGGGCAAGGCCCTCACCGGCGGGTACCTCACCCTGGCGGCCGCGCTCTGCACCCCGGAGATCGCGCGCGGCATCTCCGCCGACGGCGTGCTCGCCCACGGGCCCACGTTCATGGGCAACCCGCTCGCCTGCGCGGTCGCGAACGCCTCCATCGGCCTGCTGCGGGCCGGAGACTGGGCTGCCGAGGTGGCGAGGATCGAGGCGGGTCTGCGTGCCGGCCTGGAGCCGCTGCGCGGCGCGCCGGGGGTCGCCGACGTGCGGGTGCTGGGCGCCATCGGGGTGGTGCAGCTCGACCACGAGGTCGACCTGCCGGCGGCGACCACCGCCGCGGTCGCCGAGGGGGTCTGGCTGCGGCCGTTCCGGGACCTGGTCTACACGATGCCGCCGTACGTCACGGACGACGCCGACGTGGCCCGCATCGCGGCCGGGGTGGCGGCGGCCGTGAAGGCGGGCTGAGCCGCTGCGGCGCCCACGAGGGCGTGCCGGGTGGCGCGGCGCCATCCGGGCTGAGCGAGAGAACCGTGACCGGGTGGCGTGGCGCCGCCCCGGGCTGAGCGAGGGAACCGTGACCGGGTGGCGTGGCGCCGCCCCGGGCTGAGCGAGGGAACCGTGGTGGCGTGGCGCCGCCCCGGGCTTAGCGAGAGGGAGGGGACGGATGGAGACGTTCGGCGCCCGGTTGCACCGGGTCGTGGGCGAGCGGGGACCGCTGTGTGTGGGGATCGACCCGCACCCCGGGCTGCTGGCCCGGTGGGGGCTCCCGGACGACGTGGAGGGGCTTGATCGGTTCGCCCGGACCGTCGTGGACGCCCTCGGTGACCGGGTTGCGGTGGTCAAGCCCCAGTCGGCCTTCTTCGAGCGGTTCGGTGCCCGAGGTGTCGGGATTCTTGAGTCAACTATCCGACAGTTACGGGATAGTGGCTCGCTCGTTCTCCTCGACGTCAAGCGTGGCGACATCGGTTCGACGGTCCGCGCGTACGCCGAGGCGTACCTCGATCCATCCAGCCCTCTGTATGTCGACGCGGTGACCGCGAGCCCCTACCTGGGAGTAGCTTCGCTCGCCCCGATGTTCGAGCTGGCCGCCGAGCACGGGGGCGGCGTGTTCGTCCTGGCGCTCACGTCCAACCCCGAGGGCGCCGCCGTGCAGCACGCCCGTACGCCCGACGGGCGGACCGTCGCGCAAACCGTCATCGACGAGATTTCCCAGCTCAACGCGGGTGCGACGCCGCTGGGAAGCTTCGGTCTGGTGGTCGGCGCGACGATCGGCGACACCGGTCACGACCTCTCCCGGGTGGGCGGTCCGCTGCTCGCGCCGGGGCTCGGCGCGCAGGGGGCGACGGCCGCGGATCTGCGTACGGTCTTCGGCGCCAGCCTGCCCGCGGTGCTCCCGTCGTACTCCCGCGAGGTGCTCGGCGCGGGCCCCGACGTGGCCGCGCTGCGAGCCGCCGCGGACCGCGTGCTGGCCGAGTGCCGGGCCGTCGTGGGCGCCGCCGGCTGACTGACGGCTCGGTCACTTTGCGAAGATCATCGCGCGCCCACGTTGCCGAAAGCTCCGTTGACCGCTAGTTTTCCCCGCGCTGGGAACCACGGACCCCTTGGTTCACAGCGACACCACGTTTCACAGATGCGGCGGTGCGATCCGCCCGTCGCTATAGGGACCTGAGGAGAACTGGTGCCGCTCCCGTCACTGACCCCCGAGCAGCGCGCTGCCGCGCTGGAGAAGGCCGCGGAGATCCGCAAGGCCCGTGCTGAGCTGAAGGAGCAGCTCAAGCAGGGCAAGACCACCCTCGGAGCCGTTCTCGAGCGGGCCGAGTCCGACGACGTCGTGGGCAAGCTGAAGGTGTCGGCCGTCCTGCAGGCGATGCCGGGCATCGGCAAGATCCGGGCCACCCAGATCATGGAGAAGCTCAAGATCGCCGACAGCCGCCGCCTGCGTGGCCTCGGCGAGCAGCAGCGCAAGGCACTGCTTGGGGAGTTCGCCGCCAACTGAGCGCGGCAGCGTGTAGAAACAAGCAGTGAGCACGGCAGGCGAGGCGCGCCCGGCGGCTCGGCTCACTGTCCTGGCCGGCCCCTCGGGCGCCGGCCGGGAGAGTGTCGTCGAGCTCGTCCGGGCGCGCTCTCCCGCCGTGTGGCGGCCGGTGCCGGCGACCACCCGGCCCCGCCGCGACGGCGAGGTCGACGGCGTGGACCGGGTCTTCCTGACCCCCACCGCGTTCGACCGGCTGATCGCCGCCGGCGGGCTGCTGGAGTGGTCCCGGGCCGGTCCGCACCGCCGCGGCACCCCGTACGACCCCCTGCGGGCCCGGCTCGCCGCCGGTCAGCCGGCGCTGCTGCCGCTCGACATCCCCGGCGCCCTCGCCGTCCGCGAGCGTCTCACCGACGCCCGGCTCGTGCTGCTCCGTCCGCCGAACCACCGGCCCGACCCGGCCGTCGCCGCCGCGTTCGAACTCGTCCTCACGCACGACCTGACCGATCGGGTCGCTGATGAGCTGGTAGGCTTGCTCGGTTCTTCTTATCCGACTCCGGCCGGCCCGCGCGTGCGCGGCTGACAGCCACCTGTGCGCGGCTGACAACCACGCCTGCGAGCACGGCCGGGGTCGGCCGCGGTTCACCGGAGTCGGCCGCGGTCGCCAGTCAGCACCGCGTCCCGCGCGGTTCGACAGACGCAGAGGTTATTCGTGGGATCCATCGCCACCAACCCCGAGGGCATCACCAACCCGCCGATCGACGAGCTGCTCGAGAAGACGACGTCGAAGTACGCGCTGGTCATCTTCGCGGCCAAGCGGGCCCGCCAGATCAACGCCTACTACAGCCAGCTCGGTGAGGGCCTGCTGGAGTACGTGGGGCCGCTGGTCGAGACCACCCCGCAGGAGAAGCCGCTCTCCATCGCCATGCGCGAGATCAACGCCGGCCTGCTCACCGCCGAGCCGACCGACCAGCCGTAACCCGCCGCACCGCGATGTCCGCCGGGATCGTCCTCGGGGTCGGTGGCGGCATCGCCGCCTACAAGGCGTGTGAGCTGCTGCGGCTCTTCACCGAATCGGGCCACCGGGTCCGGGTCGTGCCCACCGCGTCGGCGCTCCGCTTCGTCGGGGCGCCGACCTGGGCCGCGCTCTCCGGCCAGCCGGTCGCCGACGACGTCTGGTCCGACGTGCACGAGGTGCCGCACGTACGCCTCGGCCAGCAGGCCGACCTCGTCGTCGTCGCGCCGGCCACGGCCGACCTGATCGCCAAGGCGGCGCACGGCCTGGCCGACGACCTGCTCACCAACACGCTGCTCACCGCCCGCTGTCCCGTGGTGCTGGCCCCGGCCATGCACACCGAGATGTGGGAGCACCCCGCCACCGTGGCCAACGTCGCCACGCTGCGGGCCCGGGGCGTACGCGTCATCGAGCCGGCCGTCGGCCGGCTCACCGGCGTCGACACGGGCAAGGGCCGGCTGCCCGACCCGGCCGAGATCTTCGCGGTCGCCCGCCGGGTGCTCGCCCGCGGCGTCGACGCTCCCGCCGACCTGGCCGGCCGCCACGTGGTGGTCACCGCCGGCGGCACCCGCGAGCCGCTGGACCCGGTCCGGTTCCTCGGCAACCGCTCCTCCGGAAAGCAGGGGTACGCCTTCGCGCGCGCGGCCGTGGCCCGCGGCGCCCGGGTCACGCTGATCGCCGCGAACGTGACCCTCGCCGACCCGGCCGGGGTCGACCTGATCCGGGTGGGCACCACGGAGGAACTGCGGGAGGCGACGCTGAAGGCGGCCGTCGACGCCGACGCGGTGGTGATGGCCGCCGCTCCGGCCGATTTCCGCCCCGCCGTCTACGCGCCTGGCAAAATCAAGAAGGCGGACGACGGCAGCGCGCCCACCATCGAACTCGTCACGAACCCGGACATCGCCGCCGAGCTCGGCCGGCGCCGCCGGCCCGAGCAGGTGCTGGTGGTGTTCGCCGCGGAGACCGGCGACGCCGAGGCCAACGGTCGGGCCAAGCTGGCCCGCAAGCGAGCCGACCTCATCGTCGTCAACGAGGTGGGTCCGGACAAGGTCTTCGGCGCCGACACCAACGCGGCGACCGTCATCGGTGCGGACGGCTCGGTCGTCCGGATGGACGAACGGTCCAAGGAGGACCTCGCCGACGGCGTCTGGGACCTCGTCGCGACGCGGTTGACCGGTCGCTGTAAAGAGTGAGACAGGACGCGACCGGCCCCGCCGCCACGCACCGTGGTGACTAGACTTCCGCGGAACGACTTTCACACGCTTAGGAGTGCCGTGACACGCCGCCTCTTCACGTCCGAATCGGTCACGGAAGGCCACCCGGACAAGATCGCCGACCAGATCAGCGACGGCATCCTCGACGCGTTGCTCGCCGAGGACCCGCGCAGCCGGGTCGCGGTGGAAACCCTCATCACGACCGGCCAGGTGCACATCGCGGGCGAGGTGACCACCAAGGCGTACGCGGACATCCCCACCATCGTCCGCCGGACCATCCTCGACATCGGCTACGACTCGTCCAAGAAGGGTTTCGACGGCGCCTCCTGCGGCGTCAGCGTCTCCATCGGCGCCCAGTCGGAGGACATCGCGCAGGGCGTCGACAACGCCTTCGAGCTGCGTACCGGGGCGTCGGAGAGCGCGCTGGACGCGCAGGGCGCCGGTGACCAGGGCATGATGTTCGGCTTCGCCTGCTCGGAGACGCCGGAGCTGATGCCGCTGCCGATCGCCCTCGCCCACCGGCTGGCGCGGCGGCTGGCGACCGTCCGCAAGGACGGCACGGTCCCGTACCTGCGGCCCGACGGCAAGACGCAGGTCACCATCGAGTACGAGGGGCACCGTCCCGTCCGGCTCAACACCGTGGTGGTCTCCAGCCAGCACGCCGCGGACATCTCGCTCGACTCGCTGCTCACGCCGGACATCCGCGAGCACGTGATCGCCCCGGAGCTGGAGAGCCTCGGCCTGGACACCGAGGGCTACCGGCTGCTGGTCAACCCGACCGGGCGGTTCGAGATCGGCGGGCCGATGGGCGACGCCGGCCTGACCGGACGCAAGATCATCGTCGACACCTACGGCGGCTACGCGCGCCACGGCGGCGGGGCGTTCTCCGGCAAGGACCCGTCGAAGGTGGACCGCTCGGCCGCGTACGCGATGCGCTGGGTGGCCAAGAACGTGGTGGCCGCCGGCCTCGCCGAGCGCTGCGAGGCGCAGGTCGCGTACGCCATCGGCAAGGCCCACCCGGTCAGCCTGTTCATCGAGACCTTCGGCACCGAGACCGTGCCGGTCGCCTCGATCGAGAAGGCCGTCACCGAGGTCTTCGACCTGCGGCCGGCGGCCATCATCCGGGACCTGAACCTGCTGCGTCCGATCTACCAGCAGACCGCCGCCTACGGCCACTTCGGCCGGGAACTGCCCGACCTGACGTGGGAGAGCACCGAGCGGGCCGCCGACCTCAAGTCGGCCGCGGGAGCCTGACCGGCACCAGGCGCAGCGACCGGCGACCCGCGGACGGGTCGCCGGTCGCTCGCGTCTGCGTGGACGTCCCCCTCGCGCACCTGGACCGGCCGTTCGACTACCTGGTCCCCGCCGAGCTGGACGCCCAGGCCGTGCCGGGCGCCCGGGTGAAGGTCCGCTTCGCCGGGCAGCTCGTGGACGGCTGGCTGCTGGAGCGTGCCGACGACTCCGGGCACACCGGGCGGCTGGCGTACCTGGAGAAGGTCGTCTCCCCGGAGCCGGTCCTGTCACCGGAGGTGGCCCGGCTGGCGCGCGCCGTCGCCGACCGGTACGCGGGCAGCCTCGCCGACGTGCTCCGGCTCGCCGTGCCGCCCCGGCACGCCCGCGTGGAGAAGGAGGCCCCGGCGGCGCCGGAACCTCCCGCGCCCGTGCCGGCGCCCGACCCCGACCGCGGGTGGTCGGCCTACCCCGCCGGCCCGGCCTACCTGCGGGCGCTCGCCGACGGCCGCGCGCCCCGCGCGGTCTGGTCGGCCCTGCCCGGGGAGGACTGGGCCGCCCGGTACGCCGACGCGGTGGCCGCCACCGTGGCCGGCGGCCGCGGCGCCGTCGTGGTGGTCGCCGACAACCGGGACCTCGACCGGCTGGACGCCGCCGTCGGCGCGGCGCTCGGGCCGGGGCGGCACGTCTGCCTCTCGGCGGCGCTCGGCCCCGCCCGCCGCTACCGGGCCTTCCTCGCCGCCCGGCGCGGCGACGTGCCCGTGGTGATCGGCACCCGGGCGGCGATGTTCGCCCCGGTCGAGCGGCTCGGCCTGGTGGCCGTCTGGGACGACGGCGACGACCTGCACGCCGAACCCCGGGCCCCCTATCCGCACGCCCGCGAGGTGCTGCTCACCCGGGCCCAGCTCGCCGAGACCGGCGCGCTCGTCGGCGGGTACGCCCGCACGGCCGAGGCGCAACTGCTGGTGGAGACCGGCTGGGCGCGCGAGGTGGTGGCCGACCGGGCCACGGTGCGCGCGCGTACGCCGGCCATCGCACCGACCGGCGACGACCCGCAGCTGGCCCGCGACCCCGGCGCGGCCACGGCGCGACTGCCCAGCCTCGCCTGGACGGCGGCCCGGGACGCGCTCCGCGCCGACGCGCCGGTGCTCGTCCAGGTGCCCCGCCGTGGGTACCTGCCCTCCGTGTCCTGCGCGGACTGCCGGACGCCGGCGCGCTGCCCGCACTGCGCCGGCCCGCTCGCCCTGCCCTCCGCGACGGCCGCGCCGGCCTGCCGCTGGTGCGGCCGGGTGGCCGCCGCGTACGCCTGCCCGGAGTGCGGGGGGCGGCGGCTGCGCGCCGCCGTCACCGGCGCCCGGCGCACGGCCGAGGAGCTGGGGCGGGCCTTCCCCGGCGTGCCGGTGCGCACCTCCGGGCGGGACGAGGTGCTCGCCGCCGTTCCCGGCGGGGCGGGCCTGGTGATCGCCACGCCGGGGGCCGAGCCGGTGGCCGACGGCGGGTACGGGGCCGTGCTGCTGCTCGACTCGTGGGCCCTGCTCACCCGGGCCGACCTGCGGGCGGGGGAGGAGGCCCTGCGGCGCTGGATGGCCGCGGCCGCGCTGGCGCGCCCGGCCGGGGACGGGGGCCGGGTGGTGGTGGTCGCCGACGGCGCGCTCGCCCCGGTGCAGGCGCTGCTGCGCTGGGACGCCGGCTGGTTCGCCGCCCGGGAACTGGCCGAGCGCCGCGAGCTGGGCTTCCCGCCGGCGGTCCGGATGGCGAGCGTGACGGGGCTGCCGGCCGCCGTGGCGGACCTCCTGGACGAGGCGCGGCTGCCCGAGGGGGCGGAGGTGCTGGGGCCGGTCCCGGCCGACGGGGAGCGGGAGCGGATGCTGGTGCGGGTCCCCCGTGCCCGGGCGGCGGCCCTCGCCGGCGCGCTGCACGCGGCCGCCGGGTCCCGCAGCGCCCGCAAGGCGGCCGACCCGGTACGCCTCCAGGTCGACCCGCTCGACCTGTTCTAGCTGCGGCGGCAGCCGGCGTCCGGCGCCGGCGGCGGTCGGCTTGCCGCGGCGACGGCGGCGGGCTTCCCGGGCCGGCGGCGGCGGGCTCTTCGCGGCGGCGGTGGCCGGCGGTGCGGGCGGTGTCGCACGCCGCGTGCGGTGGGAGCCCGAGGCCAGGGTGGTAGCATCGCCCGTCATGCCGGGCACATGGCGGCGCGACGCTCGCGGGAGCGCGTCGGGCCCGACACCAGTGACGATGAGTTCGATCAGCCGGTGATCAGGGGTGGACCAGTCGTGACCGTTCGTCAGTCGATCGTCTTCAACGGTGACCTCGGCAGCGGCAAGAGCACGGTGTCGGTGGAGATCGCCAAGCGGCTGGGGATGCGCCGGGTCAGCGTCGGCGACCTCTACCGGCAGATGGCGCAGGAGCGGCAGATGACCGCCCTCCAGCTCAACCTGCACGCCGAGCTCGACCAGGCGGTCGACGGCTACGTCGACCAGCTCCAGCGGGACATCGCGGCCTCCGGCGAGCGCCTCGTCATGGACTCCCGGCTGGCGTGGCACTTCTTCACCGACGCGCTCAAGGTACACATGATCACCGAGCCGGGCGAGGCGGCCCGCCGGGTGCTCGCCCGCCCCTCCGGGCCGGCGGAGAGCTACACCTCGCTGGAGGAGGCCAAGGCCAAGCTGCACGAGCGCAGCGAGAGCGAGCGGAGCCGGTTCCTCGTGCGCTACGGCGTGGACAAGGCCCGGCTGCGCAACTACGACCTGATCTGCGACACCACCCGGGCCGCGCCCGAGGAGGTCATCGAGCACATCGTCGCGGTGTACGAGGGTCGGCTCGGCGCCGACGTGCTGCGCGACGAGCCGCCGCTGCTGCTGCTCGACCCGGCCCGCGTCTACCCGACCGAGGACATCGCCACCCTGCGCGGGCTGTGGGACTCGGAGTTCGTGGGCGAGGTCGCCGGTGCCGGCGACGAGGCGCTGGAGCCGCTGCGGATCGGCTACACCGGCGCGCACTTCTTCGTCGTCGACGGCCACCGCCGGCTCAGCGCCGCCCTGCAGAGCGGCTTCCACCTGGTGCCGGCCCAGCTGGTCGGCGAGGTGGACGAGCCGGTGGTCGGCGGGATGAGCGCCGTCGACTACTTCACCGCCCAGGTCCGCCCCGGCATCGTCTACGACTGGGAGGCCGCCCACGGCATCCGGCTGCCGCTGCCGGAGCACGCCGTGCGCGGCGGTGACGCCGTGCTGGCCGGCGAGCCCGGCCACGGCGCCTGACCCGGCCACGTCAACGGGTCAGCGGACGGGCGAGCCCTGCCGGCCGCGAACGCCCGCACCATCGGGTGCGGCTCGTCGCCGGCACCGGGCGCCGGCCGTGGACCGGCGTGGCCGTCCGGTCGGTGACGCTCGGCACACCGGCGGCGGTCGACCACCGTCCGCCGGCCGAGGCCCGCACCGGTACTCCGTAGACTGGTACGGCCCCGATCGTCCCGCTCAGAAGGAGCCGTTGCGCGTGACCGTCCAGCCCATCCGTCTGTTCGGCGATCCGGTGCTGCGTACGCCGGCCGACCCGGTCGTCGACTTCGACGCCGAGCTGCGCCGGCTCATCGCCGACCTGACCGACACCATGCGTGAGCAGAACGGCGCCGGCCTCGCCGCGCCGCAGCTCGGGGTGGGCCTGCGGGTGTTCACCTTCGACGTCGACGACGTCCTCGGTCACCTGGTCAACCCCGTGCTGGAGTTCCCCGACGAGGAGGAGCAGGACGGCCCCGAGGGCTGCCTGTCCATCCCCGGGCTCTACTTCGACACCAAGCGCCGTCAGAACGTGATCGCCAAGGGCTTCAACGGCTACGGCGACCCGGTGCAGATCGTCGGCACCGGGCTGATGGCCCGCTGCGTCCAGCACGAGACCGACCACCTCGACGGGGTGCTCTTCATCGACCGGCTCGACCCGGCCGGGCGCAAGGAGGCCATGAAGGCGATCCGCCAGGCGGAGTGGTACGACCCGGCCGCCCCGCCGGTGGTCAAGCTCAGCCCGCACGGCCCGGCCGCCGGCAGCCCGTTCGGCCTGGGTGGGTGAGCGGCCGGTGCGTGTGATCTTCGCCGGTACGCCGGCCGTCGCCGTCCCGTCCCTGGCCGCCGTCGCCGCCTCCCGGCATGAGCTGGTGGCCGTGGTGACCCGCCCCGACGCGCCCGCCGGGCGGGGGCGGGGCCTCAGCCGCTCCCCGGTCGGGGCGTGGGCCGACGAGCACGGTGTCGAGGTGCTCACCCCGGCCCGCCCGCGCGAGCCGGAGTTCCTGGCCCGGCTGCGCGACCTCGCGCCGGACTGCGTGCCGGTGGTGGCGTACGGGGCGCTGGTGCCGCCGGCCGCCCTGGAGATCCCCCGGCACGGTTGGATCAACCTGCACTTCTCCCTGCTCCCGGCCTGGCGCGGCGCGGCGCCCGTCCAGCACGCCGTCCTGCACGGCGACGAGGTGACCGGCGCCAGCGTCTTCCAGTTGGAGGAGGGGCTGGACACCGGCCCGGTCTACGGCACCCTGACCGACGAGATCCGCCCCACCGACACGTCCGGGGACCTGCTGGAGCGGCTCGCGGAGTCGGGCGCCGGTCTGCTGGTCGCCGTGCTCGACGCGATCGAGGACGGCACCGCCCGCGCCGAGCCGCAGCCCGCCGACGGGGTGTCCCTGGCGCCGAAGCTGACCGTCGAGGACGCCCGCGTCCGCTGGACCGACCCGGCCTTCGCGGTCGACCGGCGCATCCGCGCCTGCACCCCGGCGCCCGGCCCGTGGAGCACCTTCCGGGGCGAGCGGGTCAAGCTGGGCCCGGTCACCCCGGTGACCGACGGGCCCGAGCTGAAGCCGGGCGAGCTGCGGGTGGAGAAGTCGCGCGTGCTCGTGGGCACGGCCACCGTCCCCGTCCGCCTCGGCGAGGTGCGCGCCGCGGGCAAGCGGGCGATGCCGGCGACCGACTGGGCGCGCGGCGCCCGGGTCGCCGCCGGAGAGGAACTGGCGTGACCGCCCCCGGGCCGGCCCGCGACGACCGGCCCGCCGACTCCGGTCGCCGGCACGGCGACGGTCCCGCCGACGAGCGTCGGCCCGGCGACTCCGACCGCCGGCGGAGCGGCCGGCGTGACGGCGGTCGCCCGGCGGACGGGCGGACGGCCCGGCGCGGCCCCCGGCCAGCCGTGGACCGGCCCCGGCACGCGGCGTACGAGGCCGTGGCGGCCGTGCACCGGGACGACGCGTTCGCCAACCTCGTCCTGCCGGCCATCCTCCGTGAGGAGGGGCTGGTCGGCCGGGACGCGGCCTTCGCCACCGAACTGACCTACGGCACGCTGCGCCACCTCGGCACCCTCGACGCGATCCTCACCGCCGCGGCCGGCCGGGACGTGGAGCGCATCGACCCGCCGGTACGCGACGCGCTGCGGCTCGGGGCGTACCAGCTGCTGCACACGCGGGTGCCGGCGCACGCCGCCGTCTCCTCGACCGTCGACCTGGTCCGCGCGGTGGGCCCCGGCGCCACCGGTTTCGCCAACGCCGTGCTGCGGGAGGTCGCCGGCCGGGACGCCGACGCCTGGGTGGAGCGACTCGCCCCGAGCATGGAGAGCGACCCGATCGGCCACCTGGCGCTGGCCTACAGCCACCCGCAGTGGGTGGTGCGGGCGTTCGCCGAGGCGCTCGGCGGGGACCTCGGCGAGACCACCCGGCTGCTCATCGAGGACAACGAGCGTCCACCCGTGCACCTGTGCGCCCGGCCGGGGCTCGCCGACCCGGTCGAGCTGGCCGACGAGGTGGGCGGCGCCCCTGGCGCCTTCTCGCCGTACGCCGTGTACCTCTCCGGCGGCGCTCCCGGTGACCTTCCGGCCGTCGTCGAGGGACGCGCGCACGTCCAGGACGAGGGTTCCCAGCTCGTGGCGAACGCCCTCGCCGTGGCGCCGCTGGACGGGCCGGACGGGCGCTGGCTGGATCTCTGCGCGGGTCCGGGCGGCAAGTCGGGGCTGCTCGGCGCCCTCGCGGCGCAGCGCGACGCGCGGTTGACGGCCGTGGAGGTGGCCGAGCACCGTGCCCGGCTGGTCGCCCAGGCCACCCGCGGACTGCCGGTGACCGTGCTGAACACCGACGGCCGCACCGTAGGGCGGGACCCGAAGCTTCCCGAGGAGCACTTCGACCGGGTGCTGGTCGACGCGCCCTGCACCGGGCTGGGCTCCCTGCGCCGCCGCCCCGAGTCCCGCTGGCGGCGGCAGCCGTCGGACCTGCCGGCGCTGACCCGCCTGCAGCGGGAGCTGCTGGGTGCGGCGCTGCGCGCCGTCCGTCCCGGCGGCGTCGTCGCCTACGTCACCTGCTCGCCGCACACGGTGGAGACGCACGTGACGGTCACCGAGGCGGCGCGCCGCTCCGGTGTCCCGGTGGACTTCGTCGACGCGCGGCCGCTGCTGCCGGCCGGCATGCCGGGGTTGGGCGACGGGCCGACGGTGCAGCTGTGGCCGCACCGCCACGGCACCGACGCGATGTTCCTCGCCGTGCTCCGCCGCGGCTGAGCGGCGCGGGGCGGGCCGTCGGCGCGCCCCGCGGAGGCGGGCCGACGGGGTCAGCGGATGGGGAGGGCCTTGCTGCCGGCGCCCTTCATCGAGCGGGTGAGGGAGCGGTCGCTGACCCAGAGGAAGCACTGCACACCGCGGTTGCCGTCCTTCCACTCCTGCTCGTACGGGTGGTAGAAGATCGTCCCGGCCCGGTACTGGACGTTGGCGTCGTCCGGCACCGCCGCGTACTTGGCGATCAGCTTCCGGCACGCCTTGTGCGTACGCAGGGTGGCCTCGGAGAACTGGGCGTAGCTGACGTCGGGAGCCTGGTAGACGCCCACGAACTCGGCGTGGTGCTTGGCGGTGCAGGAGACCGCCCTCATCTCCGTGATGTCGTCGCCGTCGAGCTTGGGGTTGAAGCAGCGGTGCGCCAGCGCCGAGTCGCCCTTCAGCGCGCCGCGCAGCGTCCCCTGCCGCAGGCTGACACCGGGCTCGTCGAGGCTCGTGGTCTCGCTGACGTCGCAGCGGAACCACCGGGCGCCGCCCGCCCACGCCGCGGGGGACGGGAAGACGACCCCGACGCCGAGCCGCCCGCCGCGCCAGTCGGCGCCGACGGCCTTGCTGACCTCCCGGTCGCACTGCGCCCGGGCGGCCCGCATCCCCGCCGAACCGGCGGGCGGAGGTGTGCCGCGCTCCGCCGCGGCGCCGGAGAGCGTGCCGACGTACAGCGTCTCGGCCCGGTGCGACTCGCCGCAGTCGACGGGGTTGTACGCGCTCAGGTAGCCGACGTCCTGGACGGCGAGGTGGCAGACGCCCGCCTCGGGAACGAACGCCTCGGCGGCGGCCAGCGCCGGCCAGTCGTCGGTGAGGTCCGTGTCGAGGCCGGCCGGCGCGCACCCGGTGAGGGCCAGCGCCACCAGCGCGCCCGTCACGGCCGCCGTCCACCACCGTCGCATCCGCCGACCTCCCCGCCGACCGTGGTCACGTCCCACCGGCGATCATCGACCGGTTGCGCCACGGCGCAGCAGCATACGGCACCGCCGCTCAGATCGCGGGCAGTCCCCGCGGCCCCACGCCCCGCATGGACCGGGTGAGCTTCCGGTCGTCGCTCCACAGGAAACAGCGCACCCCCCGGTCGCCCTCCTCCCACTCCCGCTTCGACGGCGGGTAGAAGATGGATCCCACCCGGTAGGCCAGCTCGCTGTTGTTGGGCACCGCCGCGAACGTGGCGATCAGCGCCATGCAGCGGCGGTGCACCCCGTCGGCGGAGGCGCTGAACGTCTCCCAGCTCATGTCCCGCTCGACGTACACGCCGACGAACTCGGCGCGGTGCGGTTCGGTGCACAGCACCGGCTCCATGTAGTTCAGGTTCCCGCCGATCAGCTTGGGGTCGAAGCAGCGGTGGATGAGCGGCGAGTCACCGATCATCGCGCCGCGCAGGCTGCCGGTGCGGTTGACCGGGCGGGTGTTGTCGATGCTGTCGGTCTCGCTGAGGTCGCAGCGGAACCACCGGGCGCCGCCGGCCCAGCCGGCCGCCGACGGCAGCGCGATGTGCAGGGTCAGCCGGGCCGCGTGCCAGTCACCGCCGAGCACCTCCCGCGCCCGCTGGTCGCACTCGGCCCGCGCGGCGCGCAGCGCCGGCGAGCCCGGCCCGGGCCGGGGCGCCGCCTCGTCCGCGTCGAACGTGCCGACGTGCACCGCCTCGGCGAGGTGGCTGCGGGAGCACGGCACCGTCTCGTAGGTGCCCGCCTGCACGACCGGGGTGATCCGTGGCAGGCACGTGTCGGTGGCCGGGACGAACGGTCGCGGGGCCCGCATCGCGGGCCAGTCGTCGACCAGGTCGCCGTCGGCGGCGTCCGGCCGTAGGCAGCCGCCCAGCAGGGCCGCCACCACGCCGGTCAGCGCCAGCACTGCCAGCCGACGTCGCCACCGTCGCATCGTCCGCCCTTTCCGGAACCTGGTGACCGCGGGGCCGGTGCGCGGCGGGCGCCCCGGCGCCGGCACACGTCACCGTCCCCGTTGGAGTGTCGTCGCGTTTCGGTCGATCGGCCAGACGCGGACGCCTCCTCGTCCGGATTCGCCCGCCCGGATCGCCAATTCTGCACCACGGGTCACCCCCGGGTCACGGCTCGTCCCGGATGGTGCCGTGCCCGTCGCCGGCCGTGCCGGCGTTCGTACACTGGCCCGGTGACCGTACCGCCGCCGATCGTCGCGCCGAGCATCCTGGCCGCCGACTTCGCCCGCCTCGCCGATGAGGTCCGTGCCGTCGAGGAGGCCGCCGACTGGCTGCACGTCGACGTCATGGACAACCACTTCGTGCCGAACCTGACCATCGGCCTACCGGTGGTGCAGAGCCTGCGGGCGGCCACCGAGCTTCCGTTCGACGTGCACCTGATGATCGAGGATCCGCGCCGGTGGGCCCCCGGCTACGCCGACGCCGGGGCGTACAACGTGACCTTCCACGCCGAGGCCTGTGACAACCCGGTGGCGCTGGCCAAGGATCTGCGTTCCGCCGGCGCGAAGGCCGGGCTGGCGATCGACCGGGACACCCCGATCGAGCCGTACCTCGAGCTGCTGCCGAGCTTCGACACCCTGCTGATCATGACGATCAAGGCCGGTTTCGGCGGGCAGCGCTTCATCCCCGAGCTGCTGGAGAAGGTCCGCACGGCCCGCCGGCACGTCGCCGCCGGTCACCTGGAGCTGCGCATCGAGGTCGACGGCGGGATCGCCGCCGACACCATCGCGCAGGCGGCCGAGGCGGGCGCCGACGCGTTCGTCGCCGGCACGGCCGTCTACGGCGCCGACGACCCCGCCGAGGCGGTGCGCCGGCTGCGGGCGCTCGCGGAACGCGCGGCCTCCGGGGCCTGACGTGGAGCCGGCGGGGGAGCGCCCGGACGTCATCCTCGTCGTCGACGACGACGAGGACATCGCGCGTTTCGTCGAGTTCAACCTCCGCCTGCACGGCTTCGAGGTGCTCCTCGCCGGCGACGGCCAGGAGGCGCTCGAGGTCATCGAGCGGCAGCGGCCCGACCTCGCGGTGGTCGACCTCATGATGCCGAGGATCGACGGCCTGGAGCTGACCCGCCGGCTGCGGGCCGATCCCATGACCTCCGCCCTGCCGGTGATCATGCTCACCGCCAAGGGGATGACCGTGGACAAGGTGCACGGTCTCAGCGCGGGCGCGGACGACTACCTGGTCAAGCCGTTCGACACCGCCGAGCTGGTGGCCCGGGTCAGTTCCACCCTGCGCCGCAACAAGGAGTTCCGGGAGGTCTCCCCGCTGACCGGCCTGCCGGGCAACAGCCGGATCCGGCGGGAGATCGCCGACCGGGTGCGCAGCGGCACCGACTACGCCGTCGGGTACATCGACATCGACCGGTTCAAGAGCGTCAACGACCGGTACGGCTTCGTCCGCGGCGACGACTTCATCTCGGCGCTGGCGCGCAGCCTGCACCGGGCGGTGGTCTCGGTCGGGCTGCCGCCGGCGTTCCTGGGCCACGTCGGCGGCGACGACTTCGTCATCGTCTGCGCGCCGGACCAGGTCCGGCCGCTGACCTCGCGGGCGGTGGTGGACTTCGAGAAGGCGGCGGACTCGCTCTACGACCCCGTCGACCGGGAGCGGGGCTTCGTCGAACTCAAGGACCGGCGGGGCAACATCCGCCGGGCCGCGCTGGTCACGCTCTCGATCGGCGTCTCCCTCTCCGACTCGGACAAGCGATTCACCGACCCGCTCGAGGCGATCGCGGTCGCCAGCGAGATGAAGTCGGTGGCCAAGAGCCAACCCGGCTCGTACGTCGCGGTGGACCGGCGGCGCGGCGTCGCCTGACCGGCGCGCGGTGTGAAGTAGCTCGCCTCGGTGGCGGCACCGCCCGGTCGGCGTGTAAGACTTCCGGTGTACCCACCACGCGCTGGCGGGACTCGGTGAAATTCCGAACCGGCGGTGATCCACGGCGCAGTCCGTGGTCAGCCCGCGACCCGGTCGGCTCTGCCGCCCGGTGGACCTGGTGAGAATCCGGGGCCGACGGTTGGGAGCGGGGCGACCCGCGCCCAGACAGTCCGGATGGGAGACAGCGCGCGGGACGGACGGGTCGTGCCCGGCCGCCGACTCTCGGCATGCCGTGCCGGCCCTGCGGGTCGGCTCCGCCGTACCCGCATCTCCGCCGCCGCCTGCCCGCGGCCCCACGGCCGACGCCTCCCGACTCCCGCCCGCGCGCGACCGGCGAGTGAGAGGGCAGGGCAGGGCGAATGACGGGCGTCTCCGTCGACGAGGCGATGCGTCGCGCGATCGAACTCGCCGCGCGCGGGCTGGGCACCACGAGCCCCAACCCCGTGGTCGGCTGCGTCCTGCTCGACGCTGGCGGCCAGGTCGTCGGTGAGGGCTTCCACGCGTACGCCGGCGGGCCGCACGCCGAGATCGTGGCGCTCGCCCAGGCCGGCGAGCGGGCCCGCGGAGGCACCGCGGTCGTCACCCTGGAACCCTGCGACCACACGGGCCGCACCGGCCCCTGCAGCCTCGCGCTCATCCAGGCCGGGGTCGCCCGCGTGGTGATCGCCGTCCCCGACCCGAACCCGGTCGCCTCGGGCGGCGCCGCGACCCTGCGCTCCGCCGGGGTCCGGGTGGATCTGGGCGTACGCGCCAGCGAGGCGGAGGCCGGCAACATCGCCTGGCTCACCTCCATGCGCCGCGGCTGGCCGTACGTCATCTGGAAGTACGCCGCGACCCTGGACGGCCGGTCGGCGGCGGCCGACGGGACCAGCATGTGGATCACCTCCGAGGCGGCCCGGATCGACGTGCACGCGCTGCGCGGCACCGTCGACGCCGTGGTCGTCGGGGTGGGCACCGTCCTCGCCGACGACCCGCGGCTGACCGCCCGCAACCTGCGCGACGGCAGCCTCGCCATCCGCCAGCCGCTGCGGGTGGTGGTGGACAGCGAGGGGCGTACCCCCGCCGACGCCCGGGTCCGCGACGGCGCGGCCCGCACCTGGATCGCCACCGCCGCGGAGGTCGGCGCCGGCCCGGACGGCCGGGTGGACCTGCCGGCGCTGCTCGCCGAGCTGCACCAGCGCGGCGTGCGGGCGGTGCTGCTGGAGGGCGGTCCCCGCCTGGCCGGCGCGTTCCTGGCCGCCGGGCTGGTCGACAAGGTCGTCGGATACGTCGCACCCCGGCTGCTCGGCGCCGGACCGGCCGCGCTCGTCGACGCGGGTGTGACGACCATCGCCGAAGCGATCGATCTCGAAGTCGTCGACGTTACGCAGATCGGTCCGGATCTGCGGATCACCGCGCTGCCCCGTAAGAGGGAGGGCTGACATGTTCACCGGCATCGTCGAGGAGTTGGGTGAGGTGGCCTCGGTGACGGCCACCTCGGGGGACTCGGCGCTGGTCGCCGTCCGCGGCCCGCTGGTCACCGCCGACGCCCGGCACGGGGACTCCATCGCCGTCAACGGCGTCTGCCTGACGGTGGTGGACGTCGACGGCGGGACGTTCACCGCCGACGTCATGGGGGAGACGCTGCGGCGCTCCGCGCTGGGCGGGCTGCGCCCCGGCGACCCGGTCAACCTGGAGCGGGCCGCCACGCTTGGCAGCCGGCTCGGCGGGCACCTCGTGCAGGGGCACGTCGACGGCGTCGGGGAGGTGCTCTCCCGGGAGCCGGCGGCGCAGTGGGAGACGGTCCGGTTCCGGCTCCCCGCGCACCTGGCCCGCTACGTCGTGGAGAAGGGCTCGATCACCGTCGACGGCGTGTCGCTGACCGTCGCCGGCGTCGGACCGGACTGGTTCGAGGTCGGCCTGATCCCCACCACGCTGAAGCTCACCACCCTGGGCGTGCGCCGCGTCGGCGACCCGGTGAACCTCGAGGTGGACGTGCTGGCCAAGTACGTCGAACGGCTGCTCGGCGCCGCCCCGCGGGGGGAGGTGGCCTGATGGGTTCGCTGCACTGGCTGCTCGACGCGCAGGTGAGCGTGGCCGGCTCCCCGGTGCTGGTGCGCGAGATCGTCGGCAACGCGTTCGGGCTCGCCTCCGCGCTGCTCGGCCTGCGCCGCCTGGTGTGGGCCTGGCCGGTCGGCATGGTCGGCAACGTGCTGCTGTTCACCGTCTTCCTCGGCGGGGCGTTCGCCACCCCGCAGGCCCACGACCTGTACGGGCAGGCCGGCCGGCAGGTGTTCTTCTTCGCCGTCAGCGTCTACGGCTGGTGGCGGTGGTCGCGTACGCGCCGGGCCGGCGTCGTGCCCGACCGGGGGGCGGTGGCCCCGCGCTGGGCGACGGCCCGGGAGCGCCTGGGGCTGCTGGCCGCCGCCGTGATCGGCACGGCCGCCGCGTACCCGCTGCTCGCCGCGCTCGGCTCGTGGGGGCCGCTGCCCGACGCCTGGATCCTCACCGGCAGCCTGCTCGCCACGTACGGCATGGCCCGCGGCTGGGTCGAGTTCTGGCTCATCTGGATCGCCGTGGACGCGGTGGGCGTGCCGCTGCTGCTGAACGGCGGCTTCTACCCGTCGGCGGCCATGTACCTCATCTACGGCGCGTTCTGCGCCTGGGGCGTCGTCAGCTGGTGGCGTACGTCCCGGGTGCTGCGCCCGGCCCGCGCCATCCCGCCCACCTACACGGAGGCTGTGGCATGACCACGTTCGGAACGATCGAGCAGGCGGTGGAGGACATCGCGGCGGGCCGGCCCGTCGTGGTGGTCGATGACGCCGGGCGTGAGAACGAGGGTGACCTGATCTTCGCGGCCGAGCTGGCCACGCCGGAGCTGGTCGCGTTCATGGTCCGGTACACCTCCGGCTACATCTGCGTGCCGCTGACCGAGGACGAGGCCGACCGTCTCGACCTGCCGCCGATGTACCACACCAACCAGGACCGCCGCGGCACCGCGTACACGGTGACCGTGGACGCCCGGGAGGGCGTCACCACCGGCATCTCGGCGGCCGACCGGGCGCACACCATCCGGCTGCTCGCCGACCCGGCCACCGGCCCGGCCGACCTGGCCCGTCCGGGGCACGTGGTGCCGCTGCGCGCCCGGCCGGGCGGGGTGCTGCGCCGGCCCGGGCACACCGAGGCGGCCGTCGACCTCACCCGGCTCGCCGGGCTGCGGCCGGCCGGCGTGCTCTGCGAGCTGGTCAACGACGACGGCACCATGATGCGGGTGCCGGACCTGGAGAAGTTCTGCGCCGAGCACTCGCTCACGCTGATCACGATCGCGGACCTCATCGCGTACCGGCGGCGTACGGAGAAGCAGGTGGAGCAGGTCGCCGACGCGCGGATGCCCACCCGGCACGGGGTGTTCCGGGCTCTGGGCTACCGCAGCACGCACGACCCGTCGGAGCACGTCGCCATGGTGTACGGCGAGATCGGCGACGGGCAGGACGTGCTCGTGCGGGTGCACTCCGAGTGCCTCACCGGCGACGTCT
Source organism: Micromonospora globbae (assembly GCF_003610785.1). Lineage (GTDB taxonomy): Bacteria > Actinomycetota > Actinomycetes > Mycobacteriales > Micromonosporaceae > Micromonospora > Micromonospora globbae. The sequence goes on along the minus strand of NZ_RAQQ01000023.1, from coordinate 72,995 downwards.
TCGGCTCGCTGCGCTGCGACTGCGGCCCGCAACTCGACGCCGCCCTGGCGCGGGTCGCCCGCGAGGGGCGCGGGGTGGTGCTCTACATGCGCGGCCACGAGGGGCGGGGCATCGGGCTGCTGCACAAGCTCCAGGCGTACCAGTTGCAGGACATGGGCCGCGACACCGTGGACGCCAACCTGGACCTCGGCCTGCCGGCGGACGCCCGGGACTACGGCACGGGCGCGCAGATCCTGTACGACCTCGGCGTGCGGTCGATGCGGCTGCTCACCAACAACCCGGCGAAGCGGGCCGGGTTGGAGGGGTACGGCCTGACGATCACCGGCCGCGAGCCGCTGCCGGTGCGCCCCCACCCCGAGAACGTGCGGTACCTGCGGACCAAGCGGGACCGGATGGGTCACCTACTGGACGAGTTGGACGACGTCACCGAGGCGCCGGCGGGGCCGGCCGCCCGCCGGTGACGGGATCGGAGCACAGACATGGCGGGATTCGGGGAGCCGGCGACGGCGCCGGTGGACGCGGCCGGGATGACCGTGGGCGTGGTCGCCGCCCGGTGGCACGGTGAACTGACCGACCACATGCTGGAGCGGGCGGTCGCCGCGGCCGAGGCGTGCGGGGCGCGCACCGTGGTGGCCCGGGTGGCCGGCTCGGTCGAGCTTCCGGTCGTCGCCCAGGCGCTCGCGCGCCGCTGCGACGTGGTCGTGGCGCTGGGCGTCGTGGTCCGCGGTGCCACCGCCCACTTCGACTACGTCTGCCGGTCGGTCACGGACGGGCTCACCCGGGTGGCGCTGGACGAGGGCAAGCCGGTCGCGCACGGGGTGCTGACCGTGGACACCCTCGAGCAGGCCCGGGACCGGGCCGGCCTGCCGGGTTCGGCGGAGGACAAGGGCTGGGCGGCCACCGTCGCCGCACTCGACGCCGCGCTGGCCGTCCGGGCCGTCAGCAACGCCAACGGCCACCGCGTCGGCTTCGCGGGCTGAGCCCGCCGCGAACGGGGCGACGCGGGCTGAGCCTTCCCTCGGGACGGGCGGCGCCGGCTGACGCCGCCCTCGCAACGGGCGGCGCCGCGGCGCCGCCCGTCCGCGTCCAGGCGGCCGTCGCGCGGCTCAGAGCCGGCCGGCCTCGATGATCCGCTTCAGGAACTGCCGGGTGCGCGGGTGGGTGGGGTCACCGAGCACCTGCTCCGGTGGTCCCGCCTCCACCACCCGCCCGCCGTCGAGGAAGCACACCTGGTCGGCGACCTCCCGCGCGAACCCCATCTCGTGCGTGGCCAGCACCATCGTCATGCCGTCCGCCTTCAGGTCGCGGATCATCGACAGCACCTCGCCCACCAGCTCGGGATCGAGTGCCGACGTCACCTCGTCCAGCAGCATGAGGCGGGGCGAGTTGGCCAGCGCGCGGGCCATCGCCACGCGCTGCTGCTGCCCGCCGGAGAGCCGGTCCGGGTAGGCGTGCGCCTTCTCGCCGAGGCCCATCCGGTCGAGCAGCTCCCGGGCCTGCGCCTCGGCCTCCGCCCGCGGGCGCCGGTGCACGCGGATCGGGGCGAGGGTGATGTTCTCCAGCACCGACAGGTGCGGGAACAGGTTGTACGACTGGAACACCATGCCGATGCGCCGCCGTACCCGGTCCGGGTCCACCCGCGGGTCGGAGATGTCCTCCCCGTCCAGCTCGATCACACCGTCGTCGAGGTCCTCCAGCAGGTTGACGCAGCGCAGCAGGGTCGACTTGCCCGACCCCGACGCGCCGATGAGCGCCACCACCTGGTGCTCGCCGACGGTCAGGTCCAGGCCGTCGAGGACGACGTGGTCGCCGAACTCCTTGCGCAGCCCCCGGCAGGTCAGCACGTCCATCTCAGCCTCCGGACCGGCGTCGGGCCGACCGCAGCGTCACCCAGTCGGTGACGGCGATCAGCGGGATCGCGAGCAGCACGAACAGCACGCCCGCCAGGATGTACGGGGTGTAGTTGAAGGTCTCGGCGGTGGCGATCTGGGCGGCCCGCACCGCGTCGATCGGTCCGGCCAGGGAGACCAGCCCGACGTCCTTCTGCAACGCCACCACGTCGTTGAGCAGGGGAGGCGCCACCCGGCGGACGGCCTGCGGGAGCACCACGTGGCGCATGGTCTGGCGGTACGTCAGCCCGAGCGAGCGGGCCGCGGCGAGCTGGCTCGGGTGGATCGACTCGATGCCGGCGCGGAACACCTCCGCCAGGTAGCCGCCGTAGGTGAGCACCAGCGCGAGGCCGCCGAGCACCAGCACGGGCGGCATGCCCTGCAGGCGCAGGCCCGGCACGCCGAGCGTGAGCACGTAGAGCACGATGATCAGCGGCAGGCCGCGGAAGGTGTACGTGTAGCCGGCGGCGAGCGCCCGTACCGGGAAGAACACCGGGCCGCGCAGCGTCCGCAGCAGCGCGATGACCAGGCCGAGCAGCAGCGCCCCGGCCGCGCAGCAGACCAGCAGCCGGACGTTCAGCCAGAGCCCGGAGAGCACCGCGGGCAGGGCGTCCCGGGCGATGGCCGGGTCCAGGAAGGACTCCCGGACCCGGTCCCACCCTGGCGCCCCGGTGACGGCGAGCACCAGGAGCGTGCCGAGCGCCGCCGTGGAGGTGGCGGCGACCAGCACGCTGCGTACGGTCTGCCGTCGGCGGTACGCCGTTCGTCTCTGCTGCGCCGTGGAGGGGATGTGGTGCAGGACGTTCACGTGAGCTCGGCCGCTCCCGCCACCTGGGCGAGCCACTTCTGCTCCAGCTGCTTGAGCGTGCCGGCCTCGCTGAGCTGGCCCACGGCGTCACTGACGCACCGGGTGAGCGGCGAGTCCTTGTCCAGCAGCAGCCCGAACGCCTCCGGCGTGCCGACCTGCGGCACCTGCCCCACGATGGTGGCGTCGGTGATCTCCGCGCCGGTGATGTAGAACGCGGTGGGGAGGTCCACGACGAGGCCGTCGATCTGCCCGTTCTGGAGGGCCTTCTTGGCGTCGTCGTTGCTGTTGTAGACCTGCGGCGCGACGCTCGGCTTGATCACGTCGGTGATCGCCTGGTAGCTGGTCGTGCCGACCTGGGCGCCCAGCTTGGCGTCGCGCAGCTCGGCCAGGATCGTCCTGCCGGCGATCTTCGACGACTTCAGCGCGATGACCGTCTGCCGCACGAGGTAGTACGGGGCGGAGAAGTCGACCGCCCGCTTGCGCTCCTCGGTGATGGAGAACTGGTTGATGTCGAAGTCGAACGCCTTCGGCCCCGGCGCGATGGCGGCGTCGAACTTCACCCGGGTCCAGGTCACGTCCTCCCGGGCGTACCCGAGCTTCTCCGCGACCGCGTAGGCCACGGCGGCCTCGAAGCCCTCGCCGCTCTCCGGCTTGTTCTCCCGGAACCAGGGCTCGTAGGCCGGCTCGTCGGTGGCGATCGTGAGTTTGCCGGGGGTCCGGGTGGGCAGGCTGTCCTTGGTGCAGGCGCTCGCGCCGGCGCTGGCTGTCGAGGAGGGGGCCGGGTCTTCCTGGGGTGCGCACCCGGCGACCGCGACGAGGGCGGCGGTGGCGGCGGTGAGCGCGACGGTACGTGAGCTGCGAACCATGGCCGACAGCGTAGGGTCGGGCCGGCCCCGGCCCGAAGAGTGTCCCACTGGTTAGGTAGGGAATCGTCGCCGGAATGATGCCGCACCGTTGCCCGGCGCCGCCCGACAGGCGGAACCCGCCGGGACCCGGCGCGTCCGGCGGCCGACCCGGGCTGGAAGAATCGCAGCGTGAAGACGTTCGAGGAGTTGTTCGCCGAGCTGCAGGCCAAGGCCGCGGCCGGCACTCCCGGCTCGGGCACGGTCGCCGCGCTCGAGCGGGGCGTGCACTTCATCGGCAAGAAGGTCGTCGAGGAGGCGGCCGAGTCGTGGATGGCCGCCGAGCACGAGGGCCGGGAGCGGGCCGCCGAGGAGATCTCCCAGCTGCTCTACCAGACCCAGGTGCTGATGCTCGCCACCGGCCTGGAGCTGAAGGACGTCTACCGACATCTGTGAGTGCCTTCCCGTCGTCGACCCGAACCGACTGCTAGGAGCACTCCGTCATGCTGCGTGTCGCCATCCCGAACAAGGGCACCCTGGCCGAGCCGGCCGCCCAGATGCTGCGCGAGGCGGGCTACCGCCAGCGCACCGACCCGAAGGACCTGGTCTGCCGGGACGAGGCCAACGACCTCGAGTTCTTCTACCTGCGCCCGAAGGACATCGCCACCTACGTCGGCTCCGGTGACCTGGACCTCGGCATCACCGGCCGCGACCTGCTGATCGACTCGGGCGCGCCGGCCGAGGAGGTCGTCGACCTCGCCTTCGGGCGGGCCACCTTCCGCTTCGCCGCCCGCCCCGACGACATCGACTCCGTGCAGGAGCTGGGCGGGCACCGCATCGCCACGGCGTACCCGGGGCTCGTCGAGCGGCACCTCGCCGAGTTGGGCGTGAAGGCCGACGTGATCCGGCTCGACGGCGCCGTGGAGAACGCCGTGCGGCTCGGCGTCGCCGACGTGGTGGCGGACGTCGTCGAGACCGGCGCCACCCTCCGGCAGGCCGGGCTCGTGGTGTTCGGCGATCCGCTGCTGCACTCGTCCGCCGTGCTGGTACGCCGTGCCGGCGCCCCCGCGCACCCGCAGGCCGAGCAGCTGCTGCGCCGGCTGCACGGCGTGCTCGTGGCCCGCCGCTACGTGATGCTCGCCTACGACGTGCCGGCCGGCCTGCTGGATCGGGCCAGCTCGCTCACCCCGGGCATCGAGTCGCCCACCGTGTCGCCGCTGCACCGCGAGGGCTGGGTCGCCGTGCAGGCCATGGTGCTCCGCGACGACGTCCACCGGATCATGGACGAGCTCTACGAGCTGGGCGCCCGGGCGATCCTGGTCACCAACATCCACGCCTGCCGCCTGTGACCGGCACGCCGGTCGCGCCCGAGCCGGCCGCCGGCCCTGCGGTGCCCGGCCCGGACCCGTCCGCGGCGTCTGCCGGCCCGGACCGGGCCGCCGCGATGCCCGACCCGGACCCGGCGATGGCCGGCCCGGACCCGGCCGCCGCGGTGCCCGGGGCGGAGGCGGTGGCGGCGGCGCCGGGGTCCGCGGCGGCCGTGGGGGTGCCCGGCGTGGTGCCGCCGGCACCGCCGCGCCGGCGTGGGCCGCTGCCGGTGTGGGCGGCGCTCGCCGTCGTCACGCTCGCCGGCGTCGCGTCGGCCGCCCAGGGCGCGACCAACGGCGAACTCGGGGTCCGGGTCGGTGAGCCGACGCTGGCCGCGGTCGTCAACAACCTGGGCGGCACCCTGCTGGTCGTCGTCGGGCTCGCGGTGCTGCCGTCCATGCGCGCCGGGCTCGCGGAGCTGCGCCGCACCCGGCCGCCGTGGTGGAGCTACCTGGGCGGGTTGGGTGGGGCCGCCATCGTGGTCCTCGGCGCGTACGTGGTGCCGGTGCTCGGGGTCGCCGTCTTCACCATCGCCCAGGTGGCCGGGAGCAGCCTGGGCGGCCTCGCGGTGGACCGGGCGGGCCTCGCACCCGTGGGTCGGCTCGCGCTCACCGGCCCCCGGGTCGCCGGCGGGCTGCTCGGCGTGGCCGCCGTGACGCTGGCGCAGCTCGGCCAGCCGATCGGGGACCTCGCCGTCGGTCTCGTCCTGCTGGCCGTGGCCGGTGGTGTCGGGGTGGCCCTGCAGTCCGCGTTGAACGGCAGGATCTCCGCCGCCGGCTCGGCCGCCGCGGGCGTCGCGGTCAACTTCGCGGTCAGCACCCCGGCGGTGCTGCTCGTCGCGGCGCTGGCGGGCGCCTTCACCGGGCCGGCGCCGGCCTGGCCGGACGCGTGGTACCTCTACACCAGCGGGGCGCTCGGCGTGGCCATCGTGGCCGGCCTCGTGATCGGGGTCCGGTCGGCGGGGGTGCTGCGCACCGGTCTGGCCCTGGTGGCCGGTCAGCTCGGCGGTGCGCTGCTGCTGGACGCCCTGCTGCCGGGCGGCCCGGGCGCCCGGCCGGCGGTGCTGGCCGGTGCGGCGCTGACGCTCGTCGCGGTCGTCGTGGCCGGCCGGCGCAACCGCGTGGCGGCGGCGGGCGCGGAACGGGCGGGTGGCAGACTGGTGGGGTGAGCGAACCCGAGCTGATCCGTCTGCGGCCCCGGCGCATCCGGGTGGTCTGCTGGGCCTCGGCGGCCGTCCTGCTGATCGTGTTCACCCTCGTGGCCACGTCGCTGCACGGCGCGACGGGGAGCGGCTACGGCACCTTCCAGCGCGGTGACCAGCTCGCCATGGTCGGCCTCGGCGTGTTCGGCGCGCTCGGTTTCCTGCTGTTCACCCGGCCCCGGGTCGAGGCGGACGCGCGGGGCGTGCGGGTCCGCAACATCGTCGGCTCGTACGAGCTGCCGTGGGAGGTCGTCCGGGGCGTCCGGTTCGACCGGGGCGCCCCGTGGGCCAGCCTGGAGCTGCACGACGACGACCTGCTGCCGATGGTCGCCCTCCAGGCCGCCGACAAGGAGCTGGCCGTCGAGGGCGTCCGCGCGCTGCGCCGGCTGCACCAGGCCCACCTGGCGCGCCTCGCGGAGAACACGCCCCACCGCTGAGCCCTCGCGTCGCGTCGCGCCGGACGTTCAGGCACGCCGACCCGCGTGCCCGGTTTGGGCAGCGGTCGGCCGAGGGTGTAGTGTTGTCGAGTCGACCAGGCTGTCCCGTGCGGTGTCACTTGCTAAGGAGGCGCCGGCATGGGCGGCCATGAAAGTGGAGCGCCTGCTCCCACCCGAGTCGCCGTCGAGGCGGCCGGGTCCGGTCACCGGTTCCGGGCACGTCCCGGCACCGGATGCGCGATCATGTGATCGTGCCGACCGGTCGAGCGGGCCCTGGCATGCGCCGGGGCCTTCTGCTTTCCGGGTCGGTTCCCGCCGGGAGCCGCAGGGTCGGCACGTAGCAGACACTCGACTCGAGGAGGCCCCATCAGCGTCGAACCACGCGTGAACGAGCAGATCCGGGCACGTGAGGTCCGACTGGTCGGCCCCGAGGGTGAGCAGGTGGGCATCGTCCCGCTGGAGCGCGCCCTTCAGCTGGCCGCGGACGTCGATCTGGACCTGGTCGAGGTTGCGCCGATGGCGCGCCCGCCGGTGTGCAAGCTCATGGACTTCGGCAAGTTCAAGTACGAGAGCGCACTGAAGGCGCGCGAAGCGCGGCGTAACCAGCAGCAGACCGTCATCAAGGAGATGAAGCTCCGGCCGAAGATCGATCCGCACGACTACGAGACCAAGAAGGGTCACGTGGTGCGGTTCCTCAAGGCCGGCGACAAGGTCAAGGTGACGATCATGTTCCGCGGTCGCGAGCAGAGCCGACCGGAGCTGGGTTACCGGCTCCTGCGCCGGCTCGAGTCGGAGATCTCGGAGCTGGGGTACGTCGAGGCCGCTCCGAAGCAGGACGGTCGCAACATGATCATGGTGCTCGCGCCGCACCGCGCCACCAAGGCGGCCGCCACGGCGGCCCGCGGCGGCGGCGCCTCGCGCGAGCGTGAGACGGGCGCCGAGACGCCGCCGGCCGAATCGGCCGGGCCCGCCGGGACCACCGGCGAGTAACAGGGGAGAAGACGTTCCACATGCCGAAGATGAAGAGCCACACGGGTATGGGCAAGCGGGTCAAGGTGACCGGCAAGGGCAAGATCGTTGCCCAGCAGGCCGGTATGCGCCACAACCTGGAGAAGAAGCCCTCCACCCGTACCCGTCGGCTGACCGGCACCGTCGAGGTGGCCAAGGCCGACGTGAAGCGCATCAAGAAGCTGCTCGGCCGCTGACGCGCGCCACCTGACGTAAGAAGGAGTTGAGATGGCACGCGTCAAGCGGGCTGTGAACGCCCAGAAGAAGCGCCGTACCCTGCTGGAGACCGCCAGCGGCTACCGCGGTCAGCGCTCCCGGCTCTACCGCAAGGCCAAGGAGCAGGTGCTGCACTCGATGCAGTACGCCTACCGGGACCGCCGCGACCGCAAGGGCGACTTCCGGCAGCTCTGGATCCAGCGGATCAACGCGGCCGCCCGTGCCAACGGGATGACCTACAACCGCCTGATCCAGGGTCTCCGGCTCGCCGGCATCGAGGTCGACCGGAAGATCCTGGCCGACCTGGCCGTCAACGACGCCGCCGCGTTCGCGGCGATCGTCGAGAAGGCCCGCGCCGCCGTGGCGGCCGAGGGCACCGGCGGTGCGGCGGCCCAGGCCGCCTGATCCCCTGCAGCTGAAGTCGAGGCGCCCCTCGTCGACCCCGACGGGGGGCGCCTCGCTGCCTGTCGAGGAGACCATGCTCTTCACGCCGCGTACGCCCCGGGTGGTCGCCGCCCGCCGACTGCACCGCCGCCGGGACCGTGAGGCCACCGGGCGTTTCCTCGCCGAGGGCCCGCAGGCCGTACGCGAGGCGCTGGCCGCGCCCGGCGTCGTCACCGAGCTGTTCGGCACGCCGGCCGCGCTGGACCGCCACGCCGAGCTGGCCGCGCTCGCGGCCGGCGGTGACGTCCCGGTCTCGGCGGTGACCGACGACGCGCTCGCCGCCCTCGCCGAGACGGTGACCCCGCAGGGCCTCGTGGCCGTCTGCCGGCACCTCGACGTGCCGCTGGACCGGGCGCTCGCGCGGGCGCCCCGGCTGGTGGCGGTACTCGCCGAGATCCGGGACCCGGGCAACGCCGGCACGGTGCTGCGGACGGCCGACGCCGCCGGCGCCGGGCTGGTGATCTTCGCCGGTGACGCCGTCGACCCGTACAACGGCAAGTGCGTGCGGGCCTCGGCCGGCAGCCTGTTCCACGTGGACGTGGTCCGCGCCCCCGACCCGGCGCAGGTGGTCGGCGCGCTGCGCGCGGCCGGTCTCGCCGTGCTCGCCACCACCGGCTACGGCGAGGACGACCTCGACGACCTCGCCGACGCGGGCCGGCTCGCGGCGCCCACCGCCTGGCTGTTCGGCTCGGAGGCGCACGGCCTGCCGGCCGCGCTCACCGACGCCGCCGACGCGCGCGTGCGGGTGCCCCTGCACGGGCGCGCCGAGAGCCTGAACCTGGCTGCGGCGGCGGCCGTGTGCCTGTACTCTTCAGCGAGAGCTCAGCGCCGGCCGCGAGACGGCCGGGCGCACGTCACGACCGGGGAGACCGACCGTCCATGAACGCGCCACGGCGTTCGTTTAGCCAGCCCGCCGGTGCCGGCGGGCGGCGGGCCTGACCTGCTCCCTGCGCAACTCCCACCGGCGGGCTGCGGCGAAGCCGCGCGTCCGTAGACTCGCTTCGCCGTCCCGTGCAGGGCCGGCGCCGCCGTGAGGGAGTGCCCGTACGCCATGACCTACCGCAACGATCCGTACGACCCGAAGCAGGTCGCCCTGCTCGACCCGGCCGCCCTGGCCGAGGCCGTGGCCGACGCCGAGAAGGCGTTCGCCGCCGCCGGTGACCCGGACGCGCTGACCGCGCTGCGCCCGGCGCACCTCGGTGACCGGGCGCCCGTGTCGCTGGCCCGCCGGGAGATCGGCGCGCTGCCGCCGGCCGCGAAGGCCGACGCCGGCAAGCGGGTCAACGAGGCCCGCCGGGCCATCGAGGCCGCCTACGCCGCCCGCGCCGAGGTGCTGGAGCGCGAGCACGCCGAGCGGGTGCTGGTCGCCGAGCGCGTCGACGTCACGCTGCCGTACGACCGGCAGCCGCGCGGCGCCCGCCACCCGTTGAGCACGCTCATGGAGCAGATCAGCGACCTCTTCGTGGGGATGGGCTACGAGGTGGCCGAGGGCCCCGAGGTCGACCTGGAGTGGGTCAACTTCGACGCGCTGAACATCCCGGCCGACCACCCGGCGCGCGGGCTCATGGACACGTTCTACATCGACCCCGCCGACCGCTCGGGTCTGGTGCTGCGGACGCACACCTCGACGGTGCAGACGCGCACGATGCTGGGCCGCAAGCCGCCGATCTACGTGATCTGCCCGGGCCGGGTCTACCGCACCGACGAGGTGGACGCCACCCACAGCCCCGTCTTCCACCAGGCCGAGGGCCTCGTGGTGGACAAGGGCATCACGATGGCGCACCTGCGCGGCACGCTCGACCACTTCGCGCGGGCCATCTTCGGCCCCGACGCGCGGACCCGCTGGCGGCCGCACTACTTCCCGTTCACCGAGCCGTCGGCGGAGTTCGACGTCTGGTTCCCGGAGCACCGCGACGGTCCGCGGTGGGTCGAGTGGGGCGGCTGCGGGATGGTGAACCCCCGGGTGCTGCGCGCCTGCGGGATCGACCCGGAGGTCTACTCCGGCTTCGCGTTCGGCATGGGCATCGACCGGACCCTCATGGTCCGGCACGGGGTCAGCGACATCCGCCACCTCTTCGAGGGCGACGTCCGGTTCAGCCGGGCGCTCGGGACCGGGGCGTAGGCGATGCGGGCACGAGTTACGGAGACGGTGGTCTGAGTCATGCGAGTTTCTGTCAGCTGGCTGCGGGAGTACGTCGACCTCCCCGCCGACCTGCCCACCGGTGACCTGGAGCAGGCGCTGGTCGACCTCGGCATCGAGGTCGACTCCGTGGCCGACCTGCGGGAGAACGTCACCGGGTCGCTGGTGGTCGGCGAGGTGCTGGAGATCGAGGAGCTGACCGGCTTCAAGAAGCCGATCCGGTTCGTCCGGGTCGACGTGGGAGCCGCCAACGGCACCGGCGAGCCGCAGGAGATCGTCTGCGGGGCGCGCAACTTCGCCGTGGGCGACCGGGTGGTGGTCATCCTCCCCGGCGGCGTGCTGCCCGGCGGGTTCGCCATCGGGGCGCGCAAGACGTACGGGCGGGTGTCGAACGGCATGATCTGCTCGGCCCGGGAGCTGGGCATCGGCGACGACCACGCGGGCATCCTGGTGCTGCCCGAGGACAGCCCGGCCAAGCCCGGCGACGACGCCCGGCCGGTCGTCGGCCTCGACGAGGTCGTGCTGGAGTTGGACATCACCCCCGACCGGGGGTACGCGCTGAGCCTGCGCGGGCTGGCCCGGGAGCTGTCGCACGCGTTCGGCGTGCCGTTCCGCGACCCGGCCCTGGCGCCGGCGCCGGGCGGCACGGCCGAACCGGCGTACCCGGTGCAGGTGCGGGACACGGTGGGCTGCGACCGGTTCGCCGCCCGGATGGTCCGCGGCGTGGACCCGGCCGCGCCCACGCCGGCCTGGATGCAGCGGCGGCTCACCACGGCGGGCATCCGCAGCATCTCGCTGCCGGTCGACATCACCAACTACGTGATGCTCGAACTGGGCCAGCCGATGCACGCGTTCGACGCCGACCGGATCGCCGGGCCGCTCGTGGTCCGTCGCGCCGAGGCGGGGGAGAAGCTGACCACCCTGGACGGTGTCACCCGCGTCCTCGCCGCCGAGGACATGGTGATCTGCGACGACACCGGCCCGATCTCGCTGGCCGCGGTGATGGGCGGCGAGACCAGCGAGGTGGTCCCCGAGACGACCAACGTGCTCTTCGAGGCCGCGCACTGGGACCCGGTGATGGTGGGGCGTACGGCCCGCCGGCACAAGCTGTTCAGCGAGGCGGCCAAGCGCTGGGAGCGGGGTGTCGACCCGGCGCTGCCGCTCGTGGCCCTGGAGCGGGCCGTGCGGCTGCTCACCGAGTACGGCGGCGGCACCGTGGACGACGAGATCCTGGACATCGACAACGTCCGCCCGCGTACGCCGATCACCCTGCCGGCCGACCTGCCGACCCGCCGGATCGGCGTCGACTACCCGCCGGCCCGGGTGGTCGCCCTGCTGGAGCAGGTGGGCTGCACGGTGACGCAGGGCGCGGACCGGCTCGCCGAGGACCCGGGGGCGGTGGGCGTGGCGTCCGGTGCCGGGGTCGCCCTCACGGTCACCCCGCCGACCTGGCGCCCCGACCTCACCGACCCGGCCGACCTCGTGGAGGAGGTCGTACGCCTCGACGGGTACGACCGGGTGCCGTCGGTGCTGCCGGTGGCGCCGGCCGGCCGCGGCCTGACCTGGCAGCAGCGGCGGCGCCGCACGGTCGCGCAGGCGCTGGCCGACCGGGGCTACGTGGAGGTGCTCGCCCACCCGTTCGTCTCGCCCGAGCTGCCCGACCTGCTCGGGCTGCCGGCCGACGACCCCCGCCGGCCGGCGGTGCGGTTGGCCAACCCGCTCTCCGACGAGGAGCCGCTGCTGCGGACCACGCTGCTCGGGCCGCTGCTCGGCGTGCTCAAGCGCAACCTCGGCCGGGGCCACCGCGACCTCGCGCTCTACGAGATCGGTGCGGTCTTCCACCCGCGCCCGGGCGCGGGCAGCCCGCCCGCGATGGGCGTGGACCGGCGGCCGACCGACGCGGAGTTCGCGGCGGCCGACGCCGTGGTGCCCGACCAGCCGCGGCACGTCGCGGCCGTGCTGGCCGGCGAGATCGAGCTCTCCGGCTGGTGGGGCGCGGGACGCGCCGCCGGCTGGGCGGACGCGGTCGAGGCCGGCCGGACGGTGCTCACCGCCGCGGGCGTCCCGCAGGACCGGATCGAGGTGCGGGCCGCCGAGTACGCGCCGTGGCACCCCGGCCGGTGCGCCGAGCTGGTCGTGGACGGCGCCGTCGTGGGACACGCCGGTGAGCTGCACCCGACCGTCGTCGCGGCGCTGGAGCTGCCCCGGCGCACCTCCGCCATGGAGCTGAACCTCGACCTGTTGCCGGCCCCGCCGGTGCTGCCGGCGCCGGAGGTCTCCGGTTTCCCGCCGGCGCTGATCGACGTGGCGCTGGTCGTGGACGAGAACGTGCCGGCGGCGCAGGTCCAGCGCGCCCTCACCGAGGGCGCCGGTCACCTGCTGGAGGACGTGCGGCTCTTCGACGTCTACACCTCGGAGCAGCTCGGCGCCGGGCGCAAGTCGCTCGCGTACAAGCTGACCTTCCGGGCGCCGGACCGGACCCTCACGGTGGAGGAGGCGGTGGCCGCCCGGGACGCCGCGGTGGCCGTGGCGGCCGAGCGCTTCGGCGCCACCCTGCGCGGCGCCTGACCGGTGCCGGCGGTCGGATGGCTGGCGGTGGCGGTCGTCCTCGTGGCGGCCGCCGCCGGCCTGCTCTGGGCCCGCCGGCACCTGATGCTGGTGTCGGTGGTGGGCCGCAGCATGGAACCCACGCTGCGGCCGGGTGACCGGGTGCTCGCCCGGCGGGTGCCGCTGGGGGAGGTCCGCGCGGGTGACGTCGTCGTGGTGGTGGCCCCCGCGGCGATGACCGCCGGTCACCCCACGCCGCCCGGTGACGGCGAGCGCGGCCTGCTCATCAAGCGGGCGTACGCGGTGCCCGGTGATCCGGTGCCGGTGGACCGGGTGCCGCTGCTGCGGCAGCGACCGGAGCGGGAGGTTCCGCCCGGGCACCTGGTGGTGCTGGGGGACAACCCGCCGTTCAGCTACGACTCGCGGGAGTGCGGGTACATCCCGGAGCGGGACGTGCTCGGGGTGGTGGTCCGGCCGCGGCTGCGCGAGGGCTGACGGGGACGTGCCGCGCGGCCGTGGACCGGCCACGCGGCACCCCCGAGCGCGATCAGCACAGTGAGGTCATGCTGCTGGCTCCGGCCGAGCAGTAGTAGCCGCACGAGCCGCAGTTCACCGCGCACGAGCCGCTGTAGCTGCACCGCTTGAAGTAGCAGGTGCCGCACACCGCACACCACGGGTCCGGCGGACAGCCGGCGGCGGCCGTCACCTTCGGCACGAACACCCCGAGCAGCCGCTCGCCGAGGCTCTCCAGTCGACGGAACATCCGTTCACCTCCCTCCGATTGTCGTCGATCGATGCGGGGACGCTACGGCCGCCCCGTACACCGGACCTACAGCCGGCGTCGGCGACGGCGTACCTCGATGTATCCGCGCCGTATCCCCCGCTCCTAGCGTGGGCCTCCGTCGTGACGAGGAGGTGCGGACGGATGCGAGCGACCGAGCTGGCCGCGCGGCTGCTGCTGGCCCTGGTGTTCCTCGCCGCGGTGGTCGGCAAGCTGCGCACCCGGGCGGCCTTCGCCGGGTTCGTCGTGTCGGTGGGCCAGTTCGGCGTGCCCGCACGCTGGACCCGGCCGGTGGCCCGGCTCGCCGTCGCCGCCGAGGCGGCCGTCGTCGTGCTGCTCGCCGTCGGGCGTACCGCGCCCGCGGGACTGCTGCTCGCCGCCGGACTGCTGGCCGTGCTCACCGCCGCGGTCGTCGGCGCGCTGCGCCGTGGCGCGCGCCCGGCCTGCCGCTGCTTCGGGAGCGCCGACGCGCCGGTCGGCCCCCGGCACGTGGCGCGCAACGTGGCCCTCGCCGCGGTGGCCGTGCTCGGCCTGCTCGGCGGGGCGGTGGCCGGGCCGTCGCTGTCGCCGGCCGCCGCGCTGCTCGCCGCCGGGGTGGCCGTCCCGCTGGCCGCCGTGGCCGTCCGTCTCGACGATCTCGTGGCCCTGTTCGCCCCCACGCCGTCCCGGACCACCCGCCCGGCCGGCCGACCCTGACCCCCGCCCGGCAACCCGTGAAGGAGTCCCCATGGCGCTGTTGACCGTCGCCGTCGTCCTCGTCGCCGCGCTCGGCCTGCTCAACCTCGTGCTGCTGCTCGGCGTGATCCGCCGGCTGCGCGAGCACACCGACCTGCTCGGTGAGCGCCAGGCGGCGCCGCCGGAGGTGATGCTGGAGGTCGGTTCCATCCCCGGGGACTTCGTCTCGACCACCGTGGACGGTGCGGTGCGCACCCGGGCGGACATCCCGCCGATGACGCTCGTGGCGTTCCTGTCGCCGGCCTGCGAGCACTGCGCGGAGCAGATCCCGCTGCTCGTCGACCGGGCGCGGACGATGCCCGGAGGGGCCGCGCACGTCTGGATCGTGGTGGTCGGCAAGGGCCCGGACACCGAGCCGTACGCCGCGCAGTTCGCCGGCCTCGCGACGGTCTTCGTCGAGCCGGGAAGCGGCCCGCTGCCGCTCGCCTTCGGCGTCAAGGGGTACCCCGCGTTCGGGCTGCTCGACGAGCGCGGGATCGTGGCGTCGACCGCCTTCGGCATCGCCCGGTTGGACCTGCCGGTGGCCTCGTGACGGGCCCGCGACTGGCGCCGCGCCGGGCCGCCCGGCACACCCGGGCGGCCCTCGGGCTCACCTGGCGCGCCGCGCCGGCGGGCACCACGGCCGACCTGCTGCTGGCGGTGCTCGCCGGGGTGGCGCCGGTGCTCGTGGCCGCGCTGACCAAACTCGTCCTCGACGGGCTCACCCGGGGCCGCTCGCCCGGGTCGCTGGCCCTGCTCGGCGTCGGCCTCGCGGTCGCCGCGGCAGCCGGCGTGCTCCTGCCCCACCTGCGCGCGTACGTGGAGAAGGAGCGGATGCGGGCGGTGAGCCGGCTGGTGCGCCGCCGGCTGCACGACGCGGTGCTGCGGCTGGTGGGCCTGGTCCGGCTGGAGGATCCGACGTTCCAGGACCGCCTCCAGGCCGCCCAGCAGACCGGCCACCTCGGTCCCACCCAGCTGACGGGCAACGCGCTCGGCGGCGTGCAGAGCCTCATCGCGCTCAGCGGCTTCCTCGGCGTGCTGCTGGCGCTCAGCCCCGTGATCGGCCTGCTGGTGCTGGCCGCCGCGCTGCCCACGCTCTGGCTCCAGTTGCGGCTCAACCGTGCCCGGGCCGCGATGGTGCTGCACCTGGAGCACTTCCAGCGGCGGGACCTGTTCTTCGCCCAGCTGCTGGTGGGCGTGCCGGCGGCCAAGGAGGTGCGGTTGTTCGGTCTCGGCCGGTTCCTCGGCGACCGGATGCTGGCCGAACTGCACGGCATGCACGCCGTCGAGCAGCGCCTGGACCGGCGCGAGCTGCGCGCCCAGAGCCTGCTCGGGCTGCAAGGGGCGGTGGTCGCCGGCGTCGGGGTGGTCTACACCGTGGCGGCGGCCGCCGCCGGCCGGCTCACCCCCGGCGACGTGGTGATCTACCTGGCCGCCGTGCCCGGGGTCCAGGGGGCGTTGGGCAGCCTGGTCGGGCAGCTCGGCGCGATCCACCGGGCGCTGCTCCTATTCGACCACTACGACGAGGTGGTCCGGGCCGAGCGCGACCTGCCGGTGCCGGCCGTGGCCCGGCCCGTCCCGCCGCTGCGGCGGGGCATCGAGCTGTGCGACGTCTGGTTCCGGTACTCGCCACGGCACCCCTGGGTGCTGCGCGGGGTGGACCTGTTCCTGCCGGCCGGCTCGACCACCGCTCTCGTCGGCCTGAACGGCGCGGGCAAGAGCACCCTGGTCAAGCTGCTCTGCCGGTTCTACGACCCGGAGCGCGGCGCGATCCGGTGGGACGGGGTCGACCTGCGCGAGTTCGACCCGGCGGCGCTGCGGGAGCGGCTCGGGGCGGTGTTCCAGGACTTCATGCCGTACGACCTCACGGCGGCCGAGAACATCGCGGTGGGCGACCTCGCCGCCCGGGACGACCCGGGGCGGCTGCGGGCCGCCGCGCGGCAGGCCGGCGTGGACGAGACCCTGGCGGCGCTGCCCCGCGGCTACGACACGCTGCTCACGCGGATCTTCTACGAGGGCCCGGACCGGGACGACGAGCAGGCCGGCGTGGTCCTCTCCGGCGGCCAGTGGCAGCGGGTGGCCCTGGCCCGCGGTTTCCTGCGGGCGGACCGTGACCTGCTGATCCTCGACGAGCCCAGCTCCGGGCTCGACGCCGAGGCCGAGCACGACCTGCACACCCGGCTGCGTGACCTGCGCCGGGGGCGGACCAGCCTGCTCATCTCCCACCGGCTCAACGCCGTCCGGGACGCGGACACGATCGCTGTGCTCGCCGACGGTCGCGTCGCCGAGTACGGGCGGCACGACGAGCTGCTCGCCGCCGGCGGCGGGTACGCCCGGTTGTTCACCCTCCAGGCCCGGGGTTACCGGGAGGACAGTCCCGCGTCGGTCTGACCCGGTGGGCGCCGGCCGGGGGGTCGGCGGCGTCGAGTTCGGCGGCGTAGAGCCGGACGAGGTCGCCGATGCGGTACCGGCCCGGACCGGCCGGCTCGGCGAGCTGCGCCGCCACGAGCCGGTCCAGCGCCCGTGCGGCCTCCTCGGTCGGCGCGTCGGCCAGCGCGGCGGCCAGTTCGGGTGTGACCGGTCCGGTGGGCGCGCCGCCGAGGCGGCGGAAGAGCGGCGCGGCCGGGCCGAGCCGGTGGTAGCTCGCGGTCAGCCGGGGACGCAGGCCGGTCTCCGCCAGCCGGTGGCCCTCGTCGCCCAGCAACCGGGCCAGGCGGGCCATGGTCCAGTGCGGGCACTCGGCGAGCCGGCCGGCGGCGGTGAGCAGCGCCAGCGGCAGCCCCTCGCAGAGCGCCACCACGGCCGCGGCGGCCTCCGGTTCCGCGTCCACGCGGCGGTCCCCGGCGACGGCCCGCAGCAGCGTCAGCCCGTCGACCGGTGGCAGCGGGTCGAGGCGCAGCGGGCGGTCGGTGTGGGGCACCGGGCAGCGGCTGGTGAGCAGCAGGGCGCAGCCGCCGCGTACCGGCAGCAGGCCGTCGACCTGGGCGGGGTCGGCGACGTTGTCGAGCACCAGCAGCACGCGGCGGTCGAACAGCAGCGACCGGATCCGCGCCCGTGCCTCGGCGAGGCCCAGCGGCACCGGCTCCGCGGCGCCGGCCCGGAACGAGCGCAGCACCCGCGCCGCCACCCGCAACGGTGACGGCGCGGTGCCCGCGACCGAGCCGCCGAGGTCGAGGTGGAGCTGGCCGTCGGGGAACGCGTCCAGGGCCGCGGCCGCGGCGTGCAGGGCGAGCGCGGACTTGCCGGTGCCGGCCATGCCGTACACGGAGACGGTGGCGGGGCGTTCGCGGGCCGTGGTGAGCGCGGTGCGAAGGCGTGCCAGCTCGGCGCGGCGGCCGACGAAGGGCGTGGTGGGGCAGGGCAGCTCGTGCGGCACGGGGGAGGCGGGGCGGAGGTCGCCCGGGGGCCGGTCCCGGGTGCGGGCGGGTGGGCGTCCCGCCGGTGGGCGCGGTTCGTGCCGCCGGACGGCCCGGTACAGCTCGGTCAGCTCCGGGCCGGGGGTGACGCCCAGTTCGCCGGCGAGGGCACGGCACGCGGCCCGGTACGTCGTGAGGGCGGCGGCGCGGTCGCCGGCCCGGCACTGGGCCGTCATGAGCAGCGCCCAGCCGGGCTCGCGGAGCGGGTTCTCCGCGAGGTGCCCGCGGAGCAGGGCGAGCAGCGCCGGGCTGCCCCGGTCGCCCAGGTCGAGCCGGCAGGCCGCGTACGTCTCCCGGCCGGCGGCCCGCCGCTCGCGGAGCCGGTCGAACGCGGCGGCGGTGGCCGGCCCGTACGCCGGGGGCGGCTCCGTGGCCGACCAGAGGGCCAGCGCCCGTTCCAGCAGCGGCGCGGCGTCACCGGGACGGCCGTCGGCGTGGGCCGCCTGCCCCTCGGCGACCAGCCGCTCGAACTCGGCGGCGTCCAGCTCGCCCGGATCCACCCGGAGCAGGTAGCCGCCGTTCTCCGCGCGCAGCCGGGCCGGCTCGCCGGGCGCGGTGAGCAGGTGCCGTAGGTGACTGGCATGGGTGCGCAGGTTCGCCACGGCCGAGGCGGGCGCCTGCCCGCCCCACAACTCCTGGCGCAGCCGCTCCACGGGCACCGCGAGCCCCGCGTGCAGCAGCAGGGTGACCAGCAGGGCGGTGGGCCGGCCGCCGGGCAGGCGCAGGGGCCGCCCGTCGCGAAGGACCTGTGCCGGACCGAGGATCCGGAACGAAAGTCCCATTCGTCCTCCGCTGCGTGCCCCCCGCGGGCCGTCTCCGGCCCCACACCAGAACGTTTCAATTATGACAGTCGATGGATTGCGTGGCGGTGCCCGCGCCGGGCCGAACGTTCGCCGACGTTCGCCAAATTCTCATGCAGTGGACCGTATGAACTTGCAGGGCGCGATCTTCGCTGCTAGCCTGGACTGCATAATCATGCGGAGGTGGGTATGGGAATCCGAGTCGCTGTCGCCGGGGCGAGCGGCTACGCCGGGGGCGAGCTGCTCCGCCTGGTCGCCGCGCACCCGGAGTTCGAGCTGGTCGCCGCCACCGCGCACAGCCAGGCGGGCCACCGGGTCGACGTCGTCCACCCGCAGCTCGCCGGCCTCGACATGGTGCTCGGTCCGGCCGGGCCCGACGCGCTCGCCGGCGCGGACCTCGTCTTCCTCGCCCTCCCGCACGGCGAGTCGGCCGCCCTCGCCGCGCAGCTGCCCGCCGACGTGCGGATCGTCGACCTGGGCGCCGACCACCGGCTCGCGAACCCGTACGACTGGGCGCACTACTACGGCGGCACCCACGCCGGCCAGTGGACCTACGGGCTGCCGGAGCTGCCCGGGCAGCGGGAGCTGATCGCCTCCTCCACGCGGGTGGCCAACACCGGCTGCTACGCCGCCGCCATCAGTCTCGCGCTCGCCCCGCTGATCGCCGCGGGCGCCGCCGAGCCGGCCGACGTCGTGGTGGTCGCCGCCTCCGGCACCTCCGGGGCGGGCCGCGGCGCCAAGGCCCACCTGCTCGCGAGCGAGGTGATGGGGGACCTGTCGCCCTACCGTGTCGGCACCCACCAGCACGTGCCCGAGATCAAGCAGGCCACGGGGGCGCGCAGCCTCTCCTTCACCCCGGTGCTCGCGCCGATGCCGCGCGGCATCCTCGCCACGGTCACCGCCGTGCCGGCCCGCGGCGTCGACCCGCAGGCGGTGCTCGCCGAGGCGTACGCCGACGCGCCGTTCGTACACGTGCTGCCCGAGGGGCGCTGGCCGCACACGGCCGCCACGCTCGGCTCGAACTCCTGCCACCTGCAGGCCACCGTCGACGTCGACTCGCGCCGGCTGATCGTCGTGAGCGCGCTCGACAACCTCGGCAAGGGCGCGGCCGGGCAGGCCGTGCAGAACGCCAACCTGATGGTCGGCCTGCCGGAGACCACCGGTCTGTCGGTGTACGGGGTGGCGCCGTGAGCACCGGGCAACCGAACGCGCGATTCGTGAACGAGGAGGTGCGCCCGTGACCGTCACCGTCCCGCAGGGGTTCCGTGCGGCGGGGGTGGCCGCCGGGTTGAAGACCGGCGGCGCGACCGACGTGGCCCTGGTGGTCAACGACGGACCGGCGACGGCCGTCGCCGGGGTCTTCACCGCCAACCGGGTGAAGGCGGCCCCGGTGCTCTGGTCCGAGCAGGTCGTGCACGGCGGGGCGGTCCGCGCCGTGGTGCTCAACTCCGGAGGCGCGAACGCCTGCACCGGTCCGGCCGGCTTCCAGGACACGCACGCCACCGCCGAGCACGTCGCCGCCGCCCTCACCGCCACGGGCACCGTGCCGGAACTCGGCGCCGGCGAGGTGGCGGTCTGCTCCACCGGACTCATCGGCGAGCGGCTGCCCATGCCCGCGCTGCTGGCCGGCGTCGACACCGCCGTGCGTGAGCTGTCGCGCGACGGCGGCGCCCCGGCCGCCGAGGCCATCATGACCACCGACACCCGGCCCAAGACGACCGTCGTGCCGGGCGCCGGCTGGACCGTGGGCGGCATGGCGAAGGGCGCGGGGATGCTCGCCCCGGCCCTGGCGACCATGCTCTGCGTCCTGACCACGGACGCGGTCGCCACGCCGGACGAGCTCGACGCCGCGCTGCGCGAGGCATGCCGGGTCACCTTCGACCGGATCGACTCCGACGGCTGCATGTCCACCAACGACACCGTCCTGCTGCTCGCCAGCGGCGCCTCCGGCGTCACCCCGGCGCCGGGCGAGCTGGCCTCGGCCGTCACCGCCGCCTGCCAGGACCTGGCCCGGCAGCTCATCGCCGACGCCGAGGGGGCCACCAAGGAGATCGCCGTCGAGGTGGTCGGCGCGGCGAGCGAGGACGACGCCGTCGAGGTGGGCCGGACGGTGGCCCGCAACAACCTCGTGAAGACCGCGCTGTTCGGCAACGACCCCAACTGGGGTCGCATCCTCGCCGCCGTCGGCACCACCGCCGCGGCGTTCGAGCCCGACAACCTGGACGTGGCGGTCAACGGGGTGTGGGTCTGCCGGGGCGGCGCCGCCGCGGAGGACCGCGCGAAGGTCGACCTCACCGGGCGGGACGTGACCGTCCGCATCGACCTGCACGCGGGCGCCGCCGAGGCCACCATCTGGACCACCGACCTGTCCCACGCGTACGTGCACGAGAACTCGGCCTACTCGTCATGAAGACGAACAACCCGGTGACGTGGGGTCCCGTGGCCGCGAACGCAGGGGAGGCACGGGCGTGACCCTCTCCGCCGACCTCACCCGCTCCCAGGCGAAGGCCGCCACGCTCATCGAGGCGCTGCCCTGGCTGGCCCGCTTCTCCGGCTCGACCGTCGTCGTGAAGTACGGCGGCAACGCCATGGTCGACCCCGAGCTGCAGCGGGCGTTCGCCGCCGACATGGTCTTCCTGCGCTACGTCGGTCTGAAGCCGGTCGTCGTGCACGGCGGCGGCCCGCAGATCTCCGCCATGCTGGGGCGGCTCGGCATCACCAGCGAGTTCCGGGGCGGCCTGCGGGTCACCACCCCGGAGGCCATGGACGTGGTCCGGATGGTCCTGGTCGGCCAGGTCGGGCGGGAACTCGTCGGGCTGATCAACGCGCACGGCCCGTTCGCGGTCGGCCTCTCCGGCGAGGACGCCGGGCTGTTCACGGCGGTGCGCCGGCCGGCGTACGTCGACGGCGAGCCGGTCGACGTCGGCCAGGTCGGCGACGTCGAGTCGGTCGACGTCTCGGCCGTCACCGACCTCATCGCCGCCGGCCGGATCCCGGTGATCTCGACGGTCGCGCCCGACGCGGACGGGGTGCTGCACAACCTCAACGCGGACACCGCCGCGGCCGCGCTCGCGGTCGCCCTGGAGGCCCGCAAGCTCGTCGTCCTCACCGACGTGGCCGGCCTCTACGCCAACTGGCCGGACACGACCAGCCTGATCTCCGAGATCAGCGCGGACGACCTGGCCAAGCTGCTGCCCACCCTCGAGTCGGGGATGGTGCCCAAGATGGAGGCCTGCCTGCGGGCGGTGCGCGGGGGAGTGCCCGCCGCGCACGTCGTCGACGGCCGGGTCGCCCACTCGACGCTGCTCGAGGTGTTCACGTCGGATGGGTTCGGCACCATGGTCGTGAGCGCGAGGAGTGAGCCTGCGAGCCCCGCAGTCGCGAACAAGGAAGGCGGAGTGCCGTCATGAGCACGCTCGTGCAGCGCTGGCAGCAGTCCATGATGGACAACTACGGCACGCCACCGCTGGCGCTGGTGTCCGGCTCCGGCGCCGTCGTCGTCGACGAGGGCGGCCGGGAGTACGTCGACCTGGTCGGCGGGATCGCGGTGAACGCGCTCGGGCACGCCCACCCGGCCGTGGTGGCCGCCGTGACGAAGCAGGTCGCCACGCTGGGGCACGTCTCGAACCTCTACGTCGCCGAGCCGCCGGTCGCGCTGGCCGAGCTGCTGCTGGCCCTCGCCGGCCGCCCCGGCCGGGTGCTGTTCGTCAACTCCGGCGCGGAGGCCAACGAGGCCGCGTTCAAGCTCTCCCGGCTCACCGGCCGCGGCCACGTGGTCGCCACGCGGGGCGGCTTCCACGGCCGCACGATGGGCGCCCTGGCGCTCACCGGGCAGCCGGCCAAGGCCGACCCGTTCCGCCCGCTGCCCGGCGACGTGACGCACGTCGACTACGGCGACGTGGCCGCGCTGGAGGCCGCCGTCACCGACGCGACCGCCATGGTGATCCTGGAGCCGATCCAGGGCGAGAACGGCGTGGTCGTGCCGCCCGCCGGCTACCTGGCCGCGGCCCGGCGGATCACCGCCCGCCACGGCGCCCTGCTCGTGCTCGACGAGGTGCAGACCGGGGTCGGGCGTACCGGGCACTGGTTCGCCCACCAGGCCGAGGGCGTCGAGCCGGACGTGGTGACGCTCGCCAAGGGGCTCGGCGGCGGGCTGCCGCTCGGCGCCACGCTGGCCTTCGGGCGGGCCGCCGACCTGCTCACCCCCGGCTCGCACGGCACCACGTTCGGCGGCAACCCGGTGAGCTGCGCCGCGGCCCTCGCCGTGGTGAGCACCATCGCCCACGAGGGGCTGCTCGACCACGTCAAGCGGGTCGGCGAGCGCCTGCGCCGCGGCATCGAGGCGCTCGGCCATCCGCTGGTGTCCGGCGTACGCGGGGCCGGCCTGCTGCTCGGCGTGGTGCTCACCGCGCCGGTCGCCCCGGTGCTCGCGGAGGCGCTG
The DNA here is from genome assembly GCF_003610785.1 of Micromonospora globbae. Classification (GTDB taxonomy): domain Bacteria; phylum Actinomycetota; class Actinomycetes; order Mycobacteriales; family Micromonosporaceae; genus Micromonospora; species Micromonospora globbae. The sequence goes on along the minus strand of NZ_RAQQ01000023.1, from coordinate 49,943 downwards.
CGTGAGGTCGGCTTCCTCGTCAACCCGGTGCAGCCCGGCGTGGTCCGGCTCGCGCCGCCGCTGATCCTCACGGCCGAGCAGGTGGACGCGTTCCTCGCGGCCCTCCCCGCCGCCCTCGACGCCACGGCGCCGGCCGCCGTGACGCCCGCCGGCACCACGCCCGCCGCCACGCCGGCCCCCGCCGGCGTCGACCCCACGCCGCCGGCCACCGCCGGACCGACCGCCCCGACCACGACCGCCACCCCGGAGACGACCACATGACCCGCCACTTCCTGCGCGACGACGACCTGAGCCCCGCCGAGCAGGCGGCCGTGCTGGACCTCGCCGTCCGGATGAAGGCGGACCGCTTCGGGTACCGGCCGCTGGCCGGTCCGCGGTCGGTGGCCGTGCTGTTCGACAAGCAGAGCCTGCGCACCCGGATCTCGTTCGACGTCGGCATCTCCGAACTGGGCGGCCACCCCCTCGTCGTGGACACCCAGGTCACCCACTTCGGCCGGGGTGAGACCCTCGGCGACGCCGGGCGCGTGCTGTCCCGCTACGTGGCCGCCATCGTGCTGCGCACGTACGGCGACGACCGCATCGCCGAGGTCGCCGCGGGGGCGAGCGTCCCGGTGGTCAACGCGCTCACCGACGGCTTCCACCCCTGCCAGATCCTCGCCGACCTGCTCACCGTGCGGGAGCGGTTCGGGGGCACCGCCGGCCGGACCCTCGCGTACGTCGGCGACGCCGCCAACAACATGGCCCACTCGTACCTGCTGGGCGGCGCGACGGCCGGCATGCACGTCCGGGTGGCCGGCCCGGCCGGCTTCACCCCCGACCCGGCCGTGGTGGCGCGGGCCGCGGAGATCGCGGCCGGCACCGGCGGATCGGTCAACGTGCTGACCGACCCGGTCGAGGCGGTCAAGGGGGCCGACGCGGTCGCCACCGACGCCTGGACCTCGATGGGGCAGGAGGACGACGGGCTGGACCGGGTGACCCCGTTCCTGCCGTACCGGGTCGACGCCGACCTGCTGGGCCAGGCGGCGCCGGGCGCGATCGTGCTGCACTGCCTGCCCGCCCACCGGGGCGAGGAGATCACCGACGAGGTGCTCGACGGCCCGCAGAGCGCCGTCTTCGACCAGGCGGAGAATCGGCTGCACGCCCAGAAGGCGCTGCTCACGTTCCTCCTCGAGGCCGCGTCCGTGGCCCCGGACGCGGCCGCGCCGGGCGCCACCGCGACCAGGGAGACCACATGACCGCCCCGCTGACCCGCGCCGCCCGCCACGCCCGCATCGTCGAGCTGATCCGGGACAAGGCGATCCACTCGCAGACGGAGCTGGCCGAACTGCTGGCCGGCGACGGCATCCAGGTCACCCAGGCGACCCTCTCGCGCGACCTCAAGGAACTCGGCGCGGTGACCGTACGCGGCGGCGACGGGCGCGGCGTCTACCTGATCCCCGAGGACGGCCACCGGCCGCTGCGCGAGGCGGAGACCGCGCCGGCGCGGCTCGTCCGGCTGCTGCACGAGCTGCTCAACGGGGTCGACTCCAGCGGCAACATCGCCGTGCTGCGCACCCCGCCGGGCGCCGCGCACTACCTGGCCAGCGCGTTGGACCGAGCGGGCCTGCCCGAGGTCGTCGGCACGATCGCCGGCGACGACACCATCCTCGTCGTGGCCCGCGAGGCCGACGGCGGAGCCGCGCTCGGCGAGAAGCTCGCCGGCTGGGCCCGCCGGGAAGAGAACGTTGAAGGGAGCACCACACCATGACCGAGCGGGTCGTCCTCGCATACTCCGGAGGGTTGGACACCTCCGTCGCCATTCCGTACCTGGCCGAGCAGACCGGCGCCGAGGTGATCGCGGTCGCCGTCGACGTCGGTCAGGGCGGCGAGGACATGAACGTCATCCGGCAGCGGGCCCTGGACTGCGGCGCCGTGGAGTCCGAGGTGGTCGACGCGCGCGACGAGTTCGCGGCCGAGTACTGCCTGCCGGCGATCCGCGCCAACGCCCTCTACATGGACCGGTACCCGCTGGTGTCCGCGCTGTCCCGGCCGCTGATCGTCAAGCACCTGGTGGCGGCGGCGCGCAAGCACGGCGGCACGATCGTCTCGCACGGCTGCACCGGCAAGGGCAACGACCAGGTCCGCTTCGAGGTCGGGCTGGGCGCCCTCGCCCCCGACCTGAAGATCATCGCGCCGGCCCGGGACTTCGCCTGGACCCGCGACAAGGCGATCGCCTTCGCCGAGGAGAAGGGCCTGCCGATCGACGTGTCGGCGAAGTCGCCGTACTCCATCGACCAGAACCTGTGGGGCCGGGCCGTGGAGACCGGCTTCCTGGAGGACATCTGGAACGGGCCGATCGAGGACCTCTACTCCTACACCGCCGACCCGGCCGAGCCCCGCGACGCCGACGAGGTCGTCATCACGTTCGACGCCGGCGTGCCGGTCGCCATCGACGGCGAGACGGTCACCCCGTACCAGGCGATCCTGGAGCTGAACCGGCGGGCCGGCGCGCAGGGCGTGGGCCGGCTCGACATGGTCGAGGACCGCCTCGTCGGCATCAAGAGCCGCGAGGTGTACGAGGCGCCGGGCGCCATCGCGCTCATCACCGCCCACCAGGAGCTGGAGAACGTCACCGTCGAGCGGGACCTGGCCCGGTTCAAGCGGGGCGTCGACCAGCGCTGGGGCGAGCTGGTCTACGACGGTCTCTGGTTCTCCCCGCTGAAGCGGTCCCTGGACGCCTTCATCGACGACGCCCAGCGGCACGTGTCCGGCGAGGTGCGGCTGACCCTGCACGCCGGGCGGGCCACCGTCACCGGGCGGCGCTCCGAGGCCAGCCTCTACGACTTCGGCATGGCCACCTACGACACCGGCGACACGTTCGACCAGTCGCTGGCGAAGGGCTTCGTGCAGCTGTGGGGGCTGCCGAGCCGGATGGCCGCCGCGCGGGACGCCCGGTTGGGTGGTTCGCAGTCTTGACCCTCAAAATGGACGGGGTGGACGACAAGAGCCTGACCGAGAACAGCGCCGCCACCAACCGTACGAGCCTGTGGGGCGGCCGGTTCGCCGGCGGCCCCTCCGAGGCGCTGGCCCGGCTGTCGGTGAGCGTGCAGTTCGACTGGCGGCTGGCCCCGTACGACATCGCCGGCTCCCGGGCGCACGCCCGGGTCCTCGCCGGGGCCGGCCTGCTGGACCCGGAGGAGCTGGGCAGGATCCTCGCGGCGCTGGACGACCTGGAGGCGGCGTGCGCCTCCGGGCAGTTCCGCCCGACCGTCGACGACGAGGACGTGCACACCGCGCTGGAGCGCGGGCTGCTGGAGCGGCTCGGCAGCCTCGGCGGGAAGCTGCGGGCGGGCCGCTCCCGCAACGACCAGGTCGCCACGGACCTGCGGCTCTACCTGCGCGACCACGCCCGGGGTGTGGCGGCCCGGCTGGTCGAGCTGGCCGAGGCGCTGGTCGAGCAGGCGGAGCGGCACGTGGAGACCGCCGCGCCCGGCATGACGCACCTCCAGCACGCCCAGCCGGTCACCTTCGGGCACTGGCTGCTCGCCCACGTCCAGCCGCTGCTGCGCGACCTGGAGCGGCTGCGGGACTGGGACGAGCGGGCCGCCATCAGCCCGCTCGGCGCCGGCGCGCTCGCCGGCTCGGGCCTGCCGCTGGACCCGGTCGCGGTGTCGAAGGAGCTGGGTTTCCGCACGTCCTTCGCCAACTCGATGGACGCCGTGGCCGACCGGGACTTCGTGGCCGAGTTCCTCTTCGTCACCGCGATGATCGGGGTGCATCTGTCCCGCCTCGGCGAGGAGGTGGTGCTCTGGACGTCGCAGGAGTTCGGCTGGGTGGAGCTGGACGACGCGTTCGCCACCGGCTCGTCGATCATGCCGCAGAAGAAGAACGCGGACATCGCCGAGCTGGCCCGCGGCAAGTCGGGCCGTCTCGTCGGCGGCCTGATGAGCGTGCTCACCATGCTCAAGGGCCTGCCGATGACGTACGACCGGGACATGCAGGAGGACAAGGAGCCGGCCTTCGACGCGGTCGACACCCTCGAACTGCTGCTGCCGGCCCTCGCCGGGATGATCTCCACGATGACGGTGCGCGTCGACCGGCTGGTGGCCGCCGCGCCGGTGGGCTACTCGCTGGCCACCGAGGTCGCCGACTGGCTGGTGCGCAAGGGTGTGCCGTTCCGGGACGCGCACGAGATCACGGGGAAGCTCGTCGCGCTCTGCGTGGCCCGCGACTGCGCCCTCGACGAGGTCTCCGACGCCGACCTGGCCGCGGTGAGCGAGCACCTCGACCCGTCGGTGCGCGACGTGCTGTCGGTGCGTTCGGCGCTCGCCGCCCGGACGACGCCCGGCTCCACCGGGCCGGGCCCGGTCGCCGACCAGCTCGCCGCGGCCGCGGACAAGCTGACCGGCTGGCGGGAGTGGGCGGCCGAGCGGGTCGTGCCGCGCTGAGCGCGGTCACCGCGCGTACCTGACGTGTGGGCACCGCGCCCCGACCCCGGGGCGCGGTGCCGTCCGTCGGCGCCGCACGCGGTCAGGCGCCGCACGCGGTCAGGCCGTCGGTCGTTCCCGCTTCGGCAGCTTCGCGACGACCGCGTCGTACGACCCGTCGACCGCCTCGAAGAGTTCCTCGTCGTCGATCGCCCCGTCGAGCCGCAGCGTGTTCCACCCGGAGCGCCCGATGTAGGGCATCACGCGCGCGTCCTCCGGGTAGCGGTGCAGCCACTCGTCGGCCACCTCCCGGTCGGGGCCGCACTTGACGCCGACGGTCGGGGTGGGGCCGGGGGAGCCGAGGAAGGCGAAGATCCGGCTGCCCACCTTGACCACCTCGTCGCCCTCCCAGGGCTGGTCCAGCCAGGCGCCCGGCTTCGCCAGGCAGTACGCCAGCATCTCCTCGCGCTGCATCGTCCCTCCCGTCGCTCGGTCTCCCGGCCAGTGTGCCCGTACCCACCGACAGCCGGCGGTTCCGGCGCGGCCTGTCGCGGGGCGGCTGCCGTGGGAGCCGCCGCCCATCCCTGGGGCGTGGTCAGTCGGCGGTGCGGGCGGTGAGCCGGTCGTAGCGCTGCTGGGCGGCCTGCGCGCTGCCCAGGCCCAGCCCGAACGCGATGGCCTGCCAGGTGAGCCCCCGGTCCCGGGCGAGGGTGAGCAGTCCCGCCTCGAGCGCGTCGAGTTCGGCGCGGACGTGCGGCACGAGGGTCAGCGCGGCGGTGAGGTCGGCCTCGTCCACCGGCTCCTCCCCGTCGTCCAGTTCCGCTCCGCCCGCCGCGAGGGCGGTGACGAGGGCGACGGCCTCCCACGGGTCAACGACGTACGGGTGCGCGTAGCGGCGCCGGCGGGCGTCGGTGCCGGCGTGCCGCTCGCTGATGCGCTGGAGTGCGGCGTGGGTGCGGTGGGCGCGGGTCCGTGCGGCGTCGGGCGTGGTGAACGGCTCGGTCATGCCCCCGATTCCACTCCTTCAACAACCCGTTGTCAACGTCTTATTGATATCCGCCCAGGGCGGGTCCGGATCGGGCGCGGCCGGCTGGGTACGGTCGGGGCATGGACCTGCTCCCCGGCGACGCCGCCGCCGATCCCGCCCTGGCGGCGCTCGCCGACCTGCTCGCCGGCCCGGTGGTGCCGGCGGCCCGCGGCCTGCTCGGCTGCCGGCTCTCCGCGGGCGGCGTGACGGTGCGGATCACCGAGGTCGAGGCGTACGCCGGCACGGCGGGCGACCCGGCGTCGCACGCGCACCGGGGGCGCACTCCGCGCAACAGCGTGATGTTCGGGCCGGCGGGGCACGCGTACGTGTACTTCACCTACGGCATGCACTGGTGCATGAACGTGGTCACCGGGCCGGACGGGGAGGCCTCGGCGGTCCTGCTGCGGGCCGGCGAGGTGGTCGACGGCCTCGACGTGGCCCGGGAGCGGCGCACCGCCGTACGCCGGGACGTCGATCTCGCGCGCGGACCCGCCCGGCTCTGCGCGGCGCTCGGCATCGACCGTACGGTCTACGGGCGGTACCTGCTGGGCGACGGGCCGGTCCGGCTGCGCCCCGCCGTGGAACCGGTGCCGCCGTCGGAGGTGTGCGCCGGCCCGCGGGTCGGTGTCACCGGGGCGCACGACGTGCCGTGGCGTTTCTGGATCGCCGGAGACCCGACCGTGAGCACCTACCGCCGGCACGTGCCGCGCGGGCGCCGGTGAGGGGCGCCCGCACCGGTGTCGCGGGGCCCGGGCGCGGGTACCCCGGTGCGGGCGGCGGACGTGACCCGCGCCACGGGCGCGCGCGGCACGCGCGGAATTCTTGACTCGTCAAATATGTTGTCGGGTGCGTCCGGGTCCGCCAGGGCCCCGACCGACAACCCGAGGAGCTCGTCATGCAGTTCGGAGTCTTCACCGTCGGCGACGTCACGGTCGACCCGACCACCGGTCGGGAGCCGACGGAGCACGAGCGGATCAAGGCGATGGTGACCATCGCCCTGAAGGCCGAGGAGGTCGGGCTCGACGTCTTCGCGACCGGCGAGCACCACAACCCGCCGTTCGTGCCCTCGTCGCCGACCACCATGCTCGGCTACATCGCGGCCCGTACGAAGCGGCTGCTGCTGTCCACGTCCACCACCCTCATCACCACCAACGACCCCGTGAAGATCGCCGAGGACTACGCGATGCTGCAGCACCTCGCCGACGGCCGGGTCGACCTGATGATGGGGCGGGGCAACACGGGCCCGGTCTACCCGTGGTTCGGCCAGGACATCCGCAACGGGATCCCGCTGGCCATCGAGAACTACGACCTGCTGCGCCGCCTGTGGCGGGAGGACGTGGTCGACTGGAAGGGACGCTTCCGCACCCCGTTGCAGTCGTTCACCTCGACCCCGCGCCCCCTCGACGGCGTGCCGCCGTTCGTGTGGCACGGCTCGATCCGCAGCCCCGAGATCGCCGAGCAGGCCGCCTACTACGGTGACGGCTTCTTCGCCAACCACATCTTCTGGCCCAAGGAGCACACCCAGCGGATGGTCGGGCTCTACCGCCAGCGGTTCGAGCACTACGGCCACGGCTCCGCCGACCAGGCCATCGTCGGCCTCGGCGGGCAGGTGTTCATGCGCAAGAACTCGCAGGACGCGGTCCGCGAGTTCCGGCCGTACTTCGACAACGCCCCCGTCTACGGGCACGGGCCGTCGCTGGAGGAGTTCACCCGGGAGACGCCGCTGACCGTGGGCAGCCCGCAGCAGGTCATCGACCGCACGCTGACGTTCCGCGAGTACGTGGGCGACTACCAGCGCCAGCTCTTCCTCATGGACCACGCCGGACTGCCGCTGAAGACCGTGCTGGAGCAGCTCGACCTGCTCGGCGAGGAGGTCGTCCCCGTGCTGCGCAAGGAGTTCGACGCGCTGCGTCCGGCGCACGTGCCGGAGGCGCCGACCCACGCCTCGCTGGTCGCCGCCGCGGGCGGCGCCAAGGACGGCACCGTCCACGCCGTCGACGACGTGACGGGCAAGGCGCCGGAGGCGGCCCGATGAGCCGACGCACCCTCGCGGTGGTCTCGGCCGGGCTCAGCCAGCCGTCGTCCACCCGCCTGCTCGCCGACCAGCTCGCCGCCGCGACCGGCGACGAGCTGGCCGGCCGGGGCGAGCAGGTCGACGTGCACCACATCGACCTGCGCGAACACGCCCACGACGTGGTGAACCACCTGCTCACCGGCTTCCCGTCCGAGTCGCTGCGCGCGATCCTCGACACGGTGACCGGCGCCGACGGGCTGATCGCGGTCACGCCGATCTTCAACGCGTCGTACAACGGGCTGTTCAAGTCGTTCTTCGACCTGATCGAGGCGGAGGCGCTCGTCGACCGTCCGGTGCTCATCGCCGCGACCGGCGGCACGGCCCGGCACTCGCTGGCCCTGGAGCACGCGCTGCGGCCGCTGTTCGCGTACCTGCACGCCGTGGTGGTGCCGACCGCGGTGTTCGCCGCGCCCGAGGACTGGTCCGGCGGGGCGGCCGAGGGGGCGTTGCGGGCACGGATCGAGCGGTCCGCGGCCGAACTCGCCGAGCAGGTGCACCGGCGGCCGCCGTCCACCGGGCCGGCCGACCCGTTCGCGCTGACCACGAACTTCGAGGACCTGCTCGGCCGCCGCGACACGTGACCGCCGGCCACCCGTACGACCGGCCCGCTCAGGGCGCCCGGTCGTACGGGTGGGCGACGAGCACCGGGCACCGGGCGTGCTGCACGAGCGCCTGGCTCACCGACCCCAGAAGCATGCCGGCGAACCCGCCCCGGCCGCGGGTGCCGACCACGACGAGCGTCGCCGCGCCGCTCGCCTCGACGAGCGCCTGCCCGGCCGAGGACGCCCGCAGCGTCCGGCCGGTGACGGTGAGACCGGGGTGGCTGCCGCGGACCGCGGCGAGCGCGGTGGCCAGCAGCGCGGGCGGCGCGTCGCCCGGTGCGGTCGCCGCGTCGTCCCCCTCGCCGGCGGTCGGCGAAGCCTGCTCGCCGGCGCGGTCGTCGTCCGTGTCCACGTGCGCGAGCACGAGCGCGACGCCCCGGCGGACCGCCTCGTCGGCGGCGTAGCCGACGGCCAGCTCGGCGGACTCCGAGCCGTCGACACCGACCAGCACCGGTCCGCCGGCCGGCACCGGCCCGTCCGGCGGGCGCACGACCAGCACCGGGCAGTGGGCGTGCGCAGCGACCTGCGTGCCGACGGAGCCGAGCAGCAGGCCGGCGAAGCCGCCCAAGCCGCGGCTGCCGACCACCACCAGCTCCGCGTGGTGCGACTCCTCGACGAGCGTCGCGCCCGGGCCGCCGGCCACCTGACGTACGTCGATCCGCAGCCCCGGCCAGCGGCCGCCCAGCTCCCGGGCGGTCTGCTCCAGCATCGTCTGCGCCGCCTCGGTCGGCGCCGGCACACCCAGGTCGTACGGGTTGAGCGGCACCCCGTACCCGAGCGGATGCAGGTAGCCGTGCACCAGGTGCAGGGGAGCCTCCCGCAGGGACGCCTCCCGGGCCGCCTCCTGCGCGGCCGCGAGGCTTCCCGGTGAGCCGTCCACCCCTGCCACGACGGGTCGGTTCATGCGGCCTCCCAACGGGTCGATCACGTCATTGTCGGCGGCGTACGCCCTCACCCGTGGGTCTTTCCCCGCGCGCCGCGCACCTGTCACCGGGCCGCGCCTCTTCCACCCGCCGGGTCGCCCCCCGGCCGCTGCTCACGAGCGTGCGCGCCGGACGATCGCCAGCGGGGAGTGCGCGTGGTGCAGGACGGCGTGGCTGACCGAGCCGAGCAGCAGCCCGCCCAGCGCCCCGCGACCGTGCGCGCCGACCACCACGAGCTGCGCGTCGCGGGACTCCTCCACCAGGGCCTGGGCGGGGGAGCCGTGGACGAGCGTGCGCCGTACGGGCACGTCCGGGTAGCGCTCGGCCCACCCGGCCACCGACTCGGCGAGCACCCGCTCCTCGTCCTCCGCGAGCGCCGCCACGTCCGCGGTCACCGGCAGCACGTCCCCGGGCAGCACCGCGACCGGGTCGAGCCAGGCGTGCACCGCGACGAGCGAGGTGCCCCGGTGGGCCGCCTCCTCGAACGCGAAGCCGACCGCCTCGGTGGACAGGTCGGAACCGTCCACACCCACCACGACCGGGCCGTCGGCGCGGGGTTCACCCCGTACGACCAGCACCGGGCACTGCGCGCGGGCGGAGACCTGCACGGTGACCGAACCGATCAGCAGCCCGGCGAGGCCGCCCAGCCCGCGGTGCCCGAGCACCACCAGCGCGGCGTCGCGGGACTCGGCCAGCAGCGCCGGGACGGCCGCCCCGTCGACGACGGTGGCAGCGACCGCCACCTCGGGGGACACCTTGCCGGCCTCGGCCACCGCCTCGGTGACGAACGTCTCGGCCTGCTCGCGGAGCCCGTCGATCGGCGGGGCGAACGGCGCGGCGCCCACCGTGGCACCGATGAACGGCCAGGTGAAGGCGTGGACGATCCGCAGCGGACGCCGGCGGTGGTCCGCCTCCCGCGCGGCCACGCGGACCGCGTCCAGGGCGGCGGCGGAGCCGTCCACACCCACCACGACGGGGGCGCCGGTGCTGATGGTCATGAGTTCCTCCTTCGGTCGCACCCCCAGGCTGCCCCGCGGGGCATGCGACGGTCAGAGGCTCCCGTCCCGAGTCCCGGGCCATTGGTCCCGGGTCGTCCGCCGGTGACTACCGTGGGGCGGCCGGCTGCCCGGCCGCCGCCTGCCGATCACGGACGACCAGCTCGCCCACCTCCAGGCGCCCGATCCGCAGCTCGCGCACCACCGCCCGGCGCACCATCAGCCGTCCCACGCACAGCACCCCCACCGCGACGGCGCCGCCGGCCAGCGCCGACACCGCGAGCGCCCCGACGGCGCTGGCGCCGGCCGCCCGGGCGCAAACGGCCAGCGCCCCCGTGGCCCGGGCGCCGCTCGCCGTCCTGTCCTGATCCCGTCTGTTCCGTACGCGTCGCATACGCCCATCGTCTCGCTGGCCGCCGGCCGGTGGCGCCGGATCGGCGCCGCGCCCGCCCCCGGTCGACGGCCCGGCGGCCGGCGGCGGACCGGACGGCACCCCGTGCCTCGTCCCGGCTGTCGGTCGTCGGGCCTATCCTCGTCGGGTGACCGCCAACCTGCGCCTTCGGGCCGTGCGCGACGACGACCTGCCGGAGTTCTACCGCCACCAGCTGGACCCGGAGGCGATCCGCATGGCCGCCTTCACGGCGGACGATCCGGCCGACCGGGGGGCCTTCGCCGACCACTGGCACCGGGTCCGCAGCGACCCCGGCATCGTCTCGCGGACGGTCACCGTCGACGGGGAGGTGGTCGGCCACGTCCTGGCCTTCCCGGTGGGCGAGCGCACCGAGGTGAGCTACTGGATCGACCGGGGGCACTGGGGCCGGGGGTACGCCACCCTGGCGCTCGACGCCCTGCTGCGGGAGCTGCCGCAGCGTCCCGTGCACGCGCGGGCCGCGAAGGACAACCTCGGCTCCCTCGCGGTGCTGCGCAAGTGCGGGTTCGTCATCCGGGGTGAGGACCGCGGGTACGCGGCGGGCCGGGGGCGCGAGATCGAGGAGTACGTCCTGGAGCTGCCCGCCTGACCGGCCGGCGGCGATTCCTCAGCCGGCCACCGCGATCAGTGACTTCGGCAGCCCGGCCAGCCGCTCGGTCCTGATCCGGGACCGGGGGAACAGGTGCCGCATCTGGGTGTAGTCCAGCAGTTCCGTCCACAGCACCTCCGCCACGGCGTCCTCGCGGCTGGCGGCGACGGTGTGCTGCAACGGCCACCGGCGGGCCAGCGCGACCCGTGCCCGCAGTGGCAGGAACTGCATGCCCGGCGCCAGCCAGTGCGGCTCGACGGGGAAGTAGCGGTACGGGGTCTGGACCCAGTGCCGGTCGGCGAGGGCGTGCACCGACTCGGCGAAGCGCAGCCGGCGTTCGTAGCCCCCGACGTGCTCCACCACGGAGTTCGAGAAGACGAGGTCGTAGCGGCGGGCCGCGATGTGGGCGGGCAGGCGGCACGCGTCCCCGTGGTCGACCTCGGCCCAGTCCGGGACGTCGGAGGTCGGACCCTCCAGGTTGACCACGTGCACGTGCGCGGGACGGACCAGGGCCCTGGTCCAGGTCTCCACGCGGCCCCCGAGGTCGATGACGGACATCTCGGCGAGGTCGGGGAACGTCTCCGACAGCCAGGCGGCCCGCGCGCGGCGGCGTCGGGCGCCCCAGGACCGTTCACTGTCGACGAGGCGGTTGCGCAGCGCACCGGAGAGCCGGCGCGAGCTTCCGGTCGGCACGTCGTCGGTGCCGGCGGGGGCCGCCGCCGGGTCGCGGAGATCGACGCCGGTGGCCTCGTCCGAATGCCGGGGGCGTGAGGGGATTCCCATGGCGGGAGGCTACCGGCGGCCCGGGGTGCTCCGGTGACCGGCGATCAAGCGTTTCTGGCGTCCGAACGTCCGCGCGGGCCGGCTCGAACGGCCGTCGCCGGCACCTGTACGGGCCACCGCCCGACGCGGTTCGGGTGCCGGTCGGGCACCGCCCGGCTCGCGCGGTGTCGTCAATAGGACTCGGGATCAAAAATGCCGGAAGTGACGCTGGCAAAACGCGACCGGCCCCCGCATTCTGGTGCTCGATCGGTTTTCCCGCACGCCTCCGGCGCCATTGTCTCCGGAGGCGTAAGTCTGCCCCGGCGTCGCAGTTCCCGTGCCCGCGGGCAGGCCGTTCGGCAGATGGCTGGTCGACCTTCACGTGGAGGCGGCGTGCATTCGGTGGAAATGGCGCAGGTAATCGACGGTCCGGTCGCCCGCAACGATTGGGCCGCGCCCCCGGGAGCAGCCGCCGGGCCGGCGCGCCACTCCTGGAAGGCCCGGTACGTCGCCGCTCTCTGCCTGGTGGACCTCCTGGTGGGGTTGGCGTCGGCCGGCGTGGCCCTGGGGCTCCGATTCGGCCCGGCCACCACCGAGCCGTCCCACCGGTCCCATATCTGGCTCACCCTCACACTGCCGTTCGCCTGGTTGGTGGCGCTGGCCCTCAACCGTGCGTACGAAACACGGCACCTCTTCGTCGGAAACGACGAGTACGTCCGGGTGTTCCGTTCGGGTCTGGCGCTTACCGCGACGCTGGCGGTTGTTTCCCTCGCGTTCGATTTCCGGGTGGCCCGGGGATACGTGATTATCGCGATGCCGTTGGTCACCGTGGCCGGTGTCGCCCTGCGGTACGCGCTGCGCCAGCGCCTGCACCGTTCCTGGGCCCGCGGCGAACGGCTGCACCGGGTGCTCCTGGTCGGGCACGGCTCCGCGGTCGCCGAGCTGGCCCGCCGGTTGCGTCGTGAGCGGTTCCACGGGCTGGGCGTGGTCGGCGCGTGCCTGCCGTACGCGGAGTCGGACGGCCGGCCCGACCCCGGTCCGCTGCCGCCGGTCCTCGGCACGTTCTCCGACGTCGCGGCGGCGGTGGGCCGCGCCGGCGCGGACACCGTGGTCGTGCTCTCCTGCCCGGAGATGGCCGGTGCCGCCCTGCGGCGGCTGGCCTGGCAACTGGAACGCGACGACGTCGACCTCATCGTCGCCAGCACCCTCGTCGACGTGGCCGGCGACCGCACCACGATCCGCCCCGTGGATGGGCTGCCGATGCTGCACGTCGAGCACCCCCGCCTCAAGGGCGGCCGGCGGGTCGTGAAGGAGATCGTCGACCGCGTGTCGGCGCTGCTGCTGCTGGTGGTCGCGGCACCTGTCCTGCTGCTCCTGGCCCTGCTCATCCGTACGGCGCCGGGAGCGGGCGGCCCGGCGATCTTCCGGCAGGAGCGGGTGGGCCGCAACGGCCGCCTGTTCGTCATCTACAAGTTCCGCACGATGCACGTGGACGCCGAGCAGCGCTTGGCCGAGCTGTTCGACCGCAACGAGAGCGACGGCGAACTGTTCAAGATCCGCGACGATCCGCGGGTGACCCCGATGGGGCGCTGGCTGCGCCGGTTCTCGCTGGACGAGCTGCCGCAGCTCATCAACGTGGTGAAGGGCGACATGTCGCTGGTCGGGCCCCGACCGCCACTGCCCCGGGAGGTCGCGAACTACCCGCCGGACATGCGCCGGCGGCTGGTGGTCAAGCCGGGGCTGACCGGCCTGTGGCAGGTGTCCGGCCGGTCGGACCTGTCCTGGGAGGAGTCGATCCGCCTGGACCTGTCGTATGTCGAGAACTGGTCGTTCACCATGGACCTGGTCATCCTCGTCCGTACGCTGAGCGCCGTCATCCGTAGCTCGGGAGCGTACTGACGCCGCCGCCCCCGCACGTGCCGGCCGTGATCCTGCGTGGACGTCCCGCGCGGCGCCCCGTCGCACACCCGCCGAGCAGATAGGTTCGCCGCGATGTCGCAGATTTCGAAGCCCGTCAGGACCCGTGGGAGACGCCTCGCGCTCGCCGGCGCCGGCCTCCTGCTGGCGGTGACCGGCTCGGTGCTGTTCCTGACGCAGCGCGGCTCGGCACCGGCCGGTGAGACCGACGCGGCGGCCGTCGCCGACCAGCCCGGCGTGACGCCGTCCGGCCCGGGCGCCTCCGTACGGCCCAGCGGGTCCGCGAGCCCCCGCGCCTCCGGGTCGGCCTCCGCCACGGCGTCGGGCAGCCCGTCCGCCGGTCGGGGCGGGGAACCCGCCGACCGGACGCGGCCGGCGGTGGTGTGGCCGAACCCCGCCACCACCGGCGTCCCGGCGGGTTGGCGTCCGAAGCAGACGCGCACGACGGATCTGAAGATCACCCGGGCCGGGTCCGTGGTGAGGGACATCCGGCTCGTCAACGCGGACCTCATCGTCGCCGCCCGGGACGTGCGGGTACAGCGGGTCGAACTCCAGGGCGGCAGCATCATCAACGACTCCACACCGTCGTGCAACAACGGGCTGGTGGTCGAGAACGTCACGCTGACCCGCGGCCCGGGGCAGGTGACCCGCAGCGAGGACCTGCCCGCCATCCAGGCCGGCGGGTACACGGCCCGGCGGGTCCGGATCGACGGCCGCCCCGAGGGCTTCCGTGTCGCCGGGAAGAGCCTCGACTGCGGTCGCGTCACGATCGAGGACAGCTTCGCCCGGGTCACCTCGCCGGACGTGTGCGGCGACTGGCACGGCGACGGCGTGCAGGGGTACGACGGGCCGCCACTGGTCGTCCGCAACGTCACGCTGGAACTGGCGCAGACCGCGTCCTGCGGCGGCACCGCCCCGTTCTTCTACCCGGCGGACCAGGGCAACACGTCGGTGGAGGTCGACGGCCTCCTGGTCAAGGGCGGCGGGTACCCGTTCCGTCTCGCCATGCCCGGGTCCGTCCGCAACCTGCGCGTCGTGGACGGGTCGTGGGAGTACGGGCCGATCGACGTGGCCTGCTCCCTGGTGACCGCGTGGGAGGCGGCCGTCGTCACTGTCGGGCCGGACTACCAGCCGACCAGGACGGTGCGACGGCTCCCCTGCGACACGCCGTGACGGCGCGGTCGAGGGTCAGGCGAGCTTGCTCTCGACGAGCGCCGTGAGGCTGCCCAGTGTCTCGAACGACTCGGCGGTGACGTCCTCGTCGTCGAACTCGATGTCGAACCGCTCCTGCAGGGCGGCGAGCAGCTCCACGACGGCCAGCGAGTCCAGCTCGGGCAGGCTGCCCAGCAGCGGCGTCGACGGGACGAGGGTGTCGGCGCGGTCCTCGACACCGAGCGTCGCCACGACGACCGACCTCACGTCGTCGACCAGGGCGGTGTTGGTCAGCTCCATGGTGGTTCCTCTCGTCAGACCAGGACCTCGGCGGGTGCCGGGTGGCTCAGGAAGGCGGTGGGGCTGGCCGTGAGCCCGTAGGCGCCGGCCTGGAACACGACGACGAGGTCGTCGATCTCCGCGGCCGGCAGCGCCACGTCGTCGCCCAGCAGGTCGAGCGGCGTGCACAGGCAGCCCACGACGGTGGCCGTCCCGGCGGGCTCCTCGTCGATCCGGTTGCCGACGGCGATCGGGTAGTTGCGGCGGATGACCTGGCCGAAGTTGCCGGAGGCGGCCAGCTGGTGGTGCAGGCCGCCGTCGACCACGAGGAAGACCTTTCCCCGTGACTCCTTCCGGTCCACCACGCGGGTCACGTACACGCCGCACTCGCCGACGAGGAAGCGGCCCAGCTCGACGACCATCCGGGCGTCGGGCAGGTTCGGTCGGACCGAGTCGGCGAGCAGCGCCGCGAGGTTCTCGGCGATCGGGGCCAGGTCCAGCGGGGTGTCCCGCTCGAAGTAGGGGATCCCGAAGCCGCCGCCGATGTTGAGGTAGCGGACGGGGGCCGGGGCGTACGCGGCGAGCCGGAGCGCGAGGTCGACGGTGTTGCGCTGCGCCGCGCAGAGGATGTCGGCCCGCAGGTTCTGCGAACCGGCGAAGATGTGGAAGCCCAGGACGTCCAGGTCGGCGTGGGCGAGTTCCTTGAGGAGCGCGGGCACCCGCTCGGCGTCGACCCCGAACTGCTGGGGTCCGCCGCCCATCCGCATGCCCGATCCCTTGATCGCGAAGTCGGGGTTGACCCGGACGGCGACCCCCGGCCGGATGCCGAGCCGCTCGCCGGTGGCCACCACCCGGGCCGCCTCGGTCTCGGACTCCAGCTCGATGGTGACACCGGCGGCCACCGCCTGGGTGAGTTCCGCGGGAGTCTTGCCCGGGCCGGCGAAGCTGACCCGGTCGGCCGGCATCGGCGTGTCCAGCGCCGTACGCATCTCCAGCGCCGAGGCCACGTCGAACGCGTCGACCAGCCCGCTCAGGTGCTGGACGACGGCGGGCATCGGGTTGGCCTTCACGGCGTACCCGAGTTCGACGTCGTCGGGCAGCGTCGCCCGGACGAGCGCGACCCGCTCGGTCAGCAGCCGCCGGTCGTACGCGAAGAAGGGGGTGCCGCCCACCCGCTCGGCGAGACGGTCCACGGGGACGCCGCCGACGGTGAGACGGTTGGCCGCCCGGCCGAACGCCGCGATGGTCGGGTGGGTCACGACGCCTCCCCGGTGCGCGCCTCGGACGCCTCGCGCGCCGTCTTGGTCAACTCCGCGCGCAGTAGGTTGCGGTCGAACTTGCCGTTCGGTGAGCGGGGGATCTCCGCGCGCACGACGACCTCCTTCGGCACCATGTAGAGCGGCAGGCGCCGGCGCAGGTCGGCGAGCAGGCCGGCCGGGTCGAGTACGGCGTCGCCGGGCGGGCTGGCCACCAGGACGATGCGCTGGCCGAGGCGTGGGTCGTCCACGCCGATCGCCACCGCGTCCCGGACGAGACCGGTGTCGTACACCACCTCTTCGACCTCCGTCGGGCTCACCCGGTAGCCCGACGTCTTGATCATGTCGTCGCCGCGCCCCACGAAGTACAGGAAGCCCTCCTCGTCGCGGACCACGATGTCCCCCGACCAGACGGCGACCTCCGGGGTGCACAGCCCGGCGGGGCGGCCCGGCGCCGGCCGGAACCGCTCGGCGGTCCGTTCGGGGTCGTTCCAGTAGCCCAGCGCGACCAGCGGACCCCGGTGCACCAGTTCGCCGGGCTCGCCCGCGGCGCACTCGGACCCGTCCGGCCGCACCACGAGGATCTCGGCGTTGGGGATGGCCTTGCCGATGGAGTCGGGCCGGCGGTCGGCCTCGGCGGGGTCGAGGTAGGTCGAGCGGAACGCCTCGGTGAGCCCGTACATGAGGTAGGGCCGGGCCTGCGGGAAGAGCTGCCGGAGCCTCGCCAGGGTGCTGGCCGGCATGCGGCCGCCGGTGTTGGCGACGTAGCGGATCCTGGCGGTCGCCGCCTCGGGCCACGCCCGGTCGGCCAGCTGGATCCACAGTGGCGGCACGCAGGTCAGCCCGGTCACGCCGTGCCGCGCGCAGGCCGCGACGACGTCGTTCGGGGTCAGGTAGTTCACGAGCACGACGTGCGCGCCCGCCGCGAACCCGGTGGTGAGCTGGCTGAAGCCCGCGTCGAAGCTCAGCGGCAGCACCGCGGCGATGACGTCGTCGGGCGTGTTGCCGAGGTAGTGGCTGACGCTCTCGGCGCCGGCGACGAGGTTCCGGTGCGACAGCACGACGCCCTTGGGCTTCCCCGTGCTGCCGGAGGTGTAGAGGATGGCCGCCATGTCGGTGTCGACGCCGGCGGTCGGCGGTGCCGCCTCGCCGGCCACGAGGTCGGCCCAGCGGCTGACCGTGTAGTGCGCCCCACCGGTGGCCGGCGCCGCGCCGACGACCACGACGTGCGTGAGCGACTTGCAGCCGTCGAGTTCGTCGCGCAGCAGGGCCAGCAGCTCGGCCGTGGTGACGAGCACGCGGACGTCGCAGTCCGCCGCGATGTACGCGACCTGCCGGGCCCGCAGCAGCGGGTTGACGGGCACGAACACGCCGCCGGCCGCGGACGTGCCGAACACGGCCGCCACCGTCTCGACCCGCTTGTCGAGGTAGACCGCCACCCGGTCGCCGCGCGCGAGGCCGAGGCGGCGCAGGCCGCCGGCCACGGCGGTGACCTCGCGCCACAGCTGCGCGTACGTCAGCGTGGTGTCCCGGACGGTCAGCGCCGGCGCGTCGCCGCGTCCGTGCGCCGCCTCGGCCACCAGGTCGTGCACGTGGGTCCGCATCCGCGCCGCCCCTCCTCCCGCCGGTCCGGTGCCCGGCCGTCCGCTCACCAGGCCACGCAGACGAGCTCGCTGTACAGGTAGTCGATCTGGTCCGGGCGCAGCCGGGAGCTGCGGAACATCTTGCGGCGCGGCGAGCGCAGGAGCACCGACGGCCACGGGCGGTGGCCGGTCACCCGGCTCTCCACGAGGGTCGCCGGGATCCGGTGGCGCAGCAGGAGGTGGCGGGCCAGCGGCCGGGCCATCCGGCGGAACAGCTCGGGGTTGCTGACGTGCAGGATCGACGCGAACAGCGGCAGCCGCTTGCGGCGGTCCCGGCGGAAGACGACGTAGCACCACTCGTCGCCGCTGCGCAGCACGAGGTGGTGCGCGGCGGCGGTGCCCGCGTGGTCGCGGTACAGCCGCAGCTCGGAGCCGGTCAGCGTGCTCTCCACGACGCGGGGGTCGGCGCTGACGCGGTGCCGGCGCGGCCACGACGGCCACGGGAGGTTGGGCATGAGCGCCGTCGTGGTGTCGAGGAACTGGAACTTCAGCCGGCGGTTGATCGGAACGACGGTGCCGCTGGGCGAGAGGTCGGTGAAATGCAGGTCCGGCTGGTCGAGCAGCGCCTTCAACAGCCGTACGCCGTGGATGCGGTATTCGGGCAGGACGCACCATGCGCCCAGATTGCAGAACCGTTCGGGCCGGCCGTCGATCATCCGTTCCGAATAGAACGCGAGGTGGACGCCGACGACCGCGCCGTCGCGTTTCGTGTCGACGAGCATGAATCCGTGATTGGGCGCGTCGACCGTCCACGGCACCTGGACAGACCGCTCCCACTCGGCCGCCGACACCCGGCCGTTCAGATGGGTGTGGAGGAACTCCGCCGCGCGGCGCAGATCGGAATTCGTGATCGGGGTGACCCGGACTGCCATCGCGGCTGCTGTCTCCCCACCTGACGCGCCGAACCGTTGCTGGGGCAACGTATCAGGCGCCAGGAAGGGATCACAGGCGGACGTTCGGGCCGACCGGTCCGCCCGTTCGACGCGGTGGCGCGCAGTTCCGCCGAGAGCATCCGACGCGGAGGCGGATTGTCGTCGGCCGACGGCACAGCAATGGATCGGCGCGGTTCCGCGCGGTCCGCCGGCCACCGCAGAATGGGCACCGCAGGCCGGTCCGGTCGGATCGACGCTGGCGATTTCAGGAGCACAGGTGACCGGTACCCCCGAGACGATCGCGGTCGTGGTCGTCACCTACAACAGCGCGCGGTTCGTCCCGGACCTCGTGGCGTCGCTGGGCCCCGGCCTGGCCGGACTGGACTGGCACCTCACGGTCGCCGACAACGCGTCCTCCGACGACACCGTCGAGGTGCTGCGCCGGGAGGCGCCGTGGGCGCGGATCGTCGAGACCGGACGCAACGGCGGGTACGCGGCCGGCATCAACGCGGCGGTCGCCGCGGCGGCGCCCCACCACGCCGTGCTCGTGCTGAACCCCGACGTACGCCTCGCGCCGAACTGCGTACCGGAGCTGCTCGCGGTGCTGCGCCGGCGCAACGCGGGCATCGCCGTGCCGCGGATCGTGCGGGCCGACGGCGGGTTCAGCCCGAGCCTGCGCCGGGAGCCGACGATCCCGCGCGCCCTGGGTGACGCGGTGCTCGGCGCCGACCGGATGGGGCGGATCGGAAGCCTCGGCGAGGTGATCACGGACCGCCGGTGGTACACGCGGGAGGTCACGGTCGACTGGGCGGAGGGCTCCATCATGCTCATCGACCGCGCCTGCTGGGACGCCTGCGGTCCGTGGGACGAGTCGTTCTTCCTCTACTCGGAGGAGACCGAGTACGCGTTGCGCGCCCGTGACCGTGGCTTCGCCCTGGTCCTCGCCCCGCGCGCCCGGGCCCGGCACCTCGAGGGCGACTCGGCCACGTCGCCGCGCCTGTGGGCGCTGCTCACCCTCAACCGCGTCCGCCTCTACCGGCGGCGTCACCGCCTGCCGGCGGCCGTCGTGTACTGGGCGCTGATCCTGCTGCGCGAGGCGAGCCGGGCCGCCGCCGGCAACCGGTGCAGCCGGCACGCCGCGCGCGCCCTGGTCAGCGTGCGCCGGCTCCGGGAGACGCCGGGACCGGCGAGCGTGCAGCCGCCGGCCGCGACGGGCGCGGTCACCGCCGGGGCGTGACAGGCCGGGCGTGGTCGCCGCCGGGCGTGACGAGCCCACGGCCGCGTCCAGGCGGGGTCACCGCCAGCGCTTGACCAACCCGACGGCCGCCGACCGGAGGCGCCGGGCGACCGGCGGGGTCGCCAGGGCGGCGGCGCGCACCGTCGTCGCGTCGTCGTCGCGCCGGACGCTGAACCGCGGCTGCAGCCAGGCGTCGCGTCGCGCGGGCCGCCGGTCGCTCGTGTAGACCCGCCGGTAGCCGAGCTCGCGCAGCCGCGAGAGCAGCGCCCGGTCGTACCGTCCCAGCGGGCAGGCGGCCGTGTCGACGCCGCCGCCGACGACCGCGGCGAGCCGGTCGCGCGCGTCGACCAGCTCCTCCCGCCGGGTGCCGGCGTCCATGCCCCGCCACGAGCGGTGGTGCATGCCGTGGGTGCCGATGCGCATGCCGTGGGCGTGCAGCTCGCGGACGGCGTCCTCGTCGAGGCTTCCCGGGGCGCCCAGCCGGCCGGCGAGCACGAAGAAGTCGGCGCGCAGGCCGCGTGCCAGCAGGGCGGGCAGGCCGATCTCGACGTCGGAGGCGTTGCCGTCGTCGAAGCTGATCCGCACCGACGGCCAGGTGGCCACCTCGTCGAGGATCCGGTGGAACGCGTCCCGGCCCACCCAGTAGCGGTCCTCACCCGGCTCCAGGTGGCGCCGGGGCACGCCGACGCCGTGGAAGCAGACGTTGACGACACGTCCGCGGTCGCTGTCAGCCATCGCTCTCCGCACTCGCCAGGGTCGGCTCCCGGCTCGACTCGTCCCGCCCCCATCCGCCGCCGCCGGTCCGCCGCTCGCGCCGGGCGCGCAGCGCGGCCACGAGCGTGACGCCGACGTAGCAGGCGGCGGCCGGCGCCAGCCAGGGCCGCGGCAGGACGACGTCGCGCAGCCACGACGAGCGGGCCGGCCGGCGTACGGCCACGGTGGTGACCGCGCCCCGCGCGGCCGCGGCGCGCAGCGCGGTGTTGCCGGCGCGGACCCGTGCCAGGCGGCGGACCAGGTCGCCGGTGCGGCGCGGGGTGGCCACCCGGGCGGAGGCGCCGGCGACCTCACGCTTCTCGTGCGGCGCGAACAGCCCGTCGAGGTAGAGGTCGTCGGCGGTCATGGCGGGGAACGCGTCGAAGCGGGCCCGACCGGCCGCCGACAGCGCGATGGCGCCCCGGCCGAAGAGGCTGTGCCGGAACGCGGGGAGCCGGGAGTTGATCGCGTAGTAGGCGCGGACGATCGCGGGACGGCCACGCAGGTCGAGCGCGCGGCCCGGCACCACGGCGAGCGGCGGGTCGCCGTCGGGGCCGTCCAGTGCCGCGACGAGCGCGGGCAGCGCGCCGGGGGAGAGGACCACGTCGGCGTCGAGGTAGACGCGGGGGAAGCCGACGGCGACCGCGTCGCCGGCGTTGAGGGCGGCCGCCTTCCCGGCCACCGGCAGGTCGAGCACCCGTACGCCGGCGCGCTCGCGGGCCACGGCGGCGGTGGCGTCGGTGCATCCGTTGGCCACGACGGTGACGTCGAGCGTCCCGCGCGGCGCGTCGGCGAGCAGCGCGTCGAGGCACCGGCCGATGACCGCCTCCTCGTTGTAGGCGGCGATGACGACGCTGGTCACCGACGGGGCTCCGGCGCGTCGGCGGGTGATGTCACGGGGGTCGCGCCCTCTCCGGCCACGGCGGGACGCGCGGCGCCGGGCTCCGCGGTGGTGGGCCGGCGGCGCGCCAGCAGGCGGTGCCACACGTCGACGTACGCCACCCTCTGGTGTTCCCAGGCGAGCTGGTGGGCGAAGCGGTCGCGGCCGATCTCGGCCATCCGGGCCCGGCGGGGCGCGTCGTCGAGGAGGTCGGCGATCGCGGCGGCGAACTCCTCCGGCGTGCCGTGGGGCACGTAGACGGCGGCGGCTCCGGCGGAGCGCCGCGTCTCGATCAGGTCCACGGCCACCACCGGGAGGCCCCGCGCCAGGTACTCGACGGTCTTGGCCATGGTCGACAGCTCGTTCATCCGGGTGGGCTCGTCGGGCTGGATCGCCACCGTCCCGGTGCGCAGCAGGTCGTCCACCTCGGTGCCCTCGAGCCAGCCGGTGAACTCGACGACGTCACCGAGGCCACGGTCGGCGACGAGCTTGCGCAGCGCCGGCATGCTCTCGCCGTCGCCGGCGATGACGAGCCGCCAGTCCCGGGCGGGGCGCAGCCGGGTCAGCACCCCGGCGGCGAGGACGGCGCCCTCGACGTTGTCCTGCGGGCCGAGCACCCCGAGGTAGACGATCCGGTGTCCGGTCGCGGCCGGTGCCGGGGTCGCCGACCGGATCTCGCCGGCCGCCGGACCGTTGCGCACCACCGTGACCCGCTCCGGCGCGACGCCGCGGCGCACGGCGTTCTCGCGGAACGACTCGTTGGTGGCGAAGACGGCGCTCGCGCTGCGGAGGGTGAGCCACTCCATCGTCGTGAGCAGCCGGAACACCAGCGGGTTGGGTGAGCCGCCGGACCGGGTCGCGTAGATCTCGGGGCAGAGGTCGTGGTGGTCGAACACCCACGGGCGCCCGAGGGCCCGGAAGAGGAGCGCGAGCGGCCAGTAGACGTCCGGCGGGTTGCAGACCTGCACGGCGTGCGCCCGGCCGCGCAGCAGCTCGCCGAGCAGCCGCACGGTGATGCACAGGAACGACCAGGCGAACTCGAGGGCGAACGAGAGCACGCCGGAGCCGTAGACGAACACCGGGTACGGCCGCAGCCGGGTGCCGCGGCTGCCGGGGAGGATCCTGAGGCTCCGGTCGCCCCGCGGCGCGATGATCGTGACGTCGTACCCGCTGGCCTCCAGGGCGAGGGACTCCCTGATCACCCGGCGGTCACGCTCGGCCGGAAGGTTGGCGACGAGGATGGCGATGTGCGGGCGGGAGCTTCTCATGTCACCTTCTTGACCTCGGTGTCGACCGTGCGGGCACGCCTCCCCTTCATTTCCGAGAACGATTCCGGATTGATGAGGTTTCGAACAACTGGCCGCAAGGGCGTTCTCGTCTCGCCGTTTCGCCGGTTGATCCGCGTGGATCCCCGATGTGGACGTGGCTGACCGGTCCTTGCATTCGCGGGTTTCGTATGAATGCAACCCCCTAATCAGTGATCGATTCCGGGGTTCCGGCGGCCGATGCGCCCGACGCCGAATGGGCGGCCGGCGACGGCGTGCCGGATGTCCACCCGCGACGGGCGGGCCGATGTCGTTGCCGAAAAGGTCGGCGACGTCGACCGATCAGATATGTGGCGCAGGTGGCGGGCCCGGCCCCGCGTCGCGGTGCCTTGCCAATACCTGAACGCCGATCGGATACTTGCGCGAACGGCCTTCGGGTCCGCTCGACAGCTACGCGCTGACTCGTCGGCCAACTGACGCCAAAGGATCAAAATGGACCTCTGGGATCTGACCCGCCTGCTGTTTCGGCGGTGGTATGTCGCGCTTCCGATCCTGCTGGCGTCAGTGCTCACCGCGGCCCTGGTCGGCCAGTCCGTCAAGCCCGACTACCGGTCCACCGGCAACCTCGTCCTGATCCCCGCGCCCGGGCCGGTCGAGCCGGCGAACCCGAAGCAGCCGACGGCGGAGCGGCCGAAGAATCCGTGGGGGGATCTCGGGCTGGAGGCGCTCGGCAACGCGGCGATCCTCAAGGTGCTCGACCAGAAGACGCTGAAGGGCCTGGCCGACTCCGGCCTGTCCGACAGCATCACCGTCCAGGTGACCCCCCGGGCGCCGATCCTCTACGTCGAGGCGGTCGGCAACTCGCCGGCGCAGGCCACGGCGACGGTCCGGGAGGTCATCAGGCTGCTCGTGGCGGAGGTGGCGGAGCAGCAGAAGGGCTTCGGCGTGCTGCCGCAGGACACCATCACGACGCTGACGCTGACCGACGGCGCCGACGTCGAGGCGGTCACCTCGAAGGTCAAGCGGGTGCTCGTGGTGATCGTCGGTCTGGGCCTGCTCATCACGGCGGCCGGCACGATCGCCGTCGACGTGCTGCTGCGACGCCGGCAGCGCCGCCGCGGCCGGGTGGACGTCGACGAGGCGGACGAGGCGCTCCGGGCCGAGGCCGCGGCCCGCGAGCCGGGCCAGCGCCGGGTCGACGTCCCGCCGCACGGGCACGACGGCGAGGCGGTCCGGCGGGCCCGCCTCGGACCGGAGCCCGGCGCGTACCGGTCGCGGGAGCAGCCCGGCGTGGGCGCCGAGCGGCGCGTCGCCGTCGAACCGAAGCCGGGCCGGCACCCGCAGCAGGGCGTCGAGTACGTCCCTCCGCGTACGCCGCCGACGGCGGCGCCGGCGGCGGACCGGACCGTCATCCTGCCGCCGGCCCGCGGCCAGTGGTCGGGCCGTGAGGGCCGAAACGGTGGGCGGTGAGCGCCACCCTCCTGCACCCGGCGGACCTTGAGCCGTCGCTGCTGGCCGTCCGCACCTACGCGAGCCGTCGGCGGCGGGCGCGCATCGACGCGGCGGCGCTGCTCAGCCTCATGGTGGCCCTGCTGTACTGCCTGCCGGCCACGCTCATCGCGCCCGAGCTGACCTTCGCGGGACGGCCCGCCCTCCTGGTGGCGTTCGCGCTCGCCTGCTGGTGGTCGCTGACCCGCCTGCACCCCCGCCTGGTGATGTCCGGGTCCCAGCCGATGCGCTGGGCGGCGTTCGCCTACCTGTTGTCGTTCCTGCTGTCGTACCTCGCGGGCACCATCCGCGGGCTGCCGCAGCTGGAGGCGAACGGGCAGGACTTCGCCATGATCATCATGATCGAGTTCCTCGGCGTGGTCCTCATCGCCGCCGACGGGGTGCCGAACTGGCACCGCTTCGCCGGGGTGCTGCGGGTGCTGGTCTGGTCCGCCGGGTTCGCCGCCGTGGTGGGGCTCGTCCAGTCGGTGACGGCGTTCGACATCACCCGGTACATGGTCCTGCCGGGCCTGCGCTTCCACGGCGAGGCGGCGGACTTCGCCGCGCGGGGCGACGGCGGGCTGTTCCGCGTCGCGAGCACGACGGCGCACTACATCGAGTTCAGCACGGTCATGGCGCTCGCCGTGCCGTTCGCGATCCACTTCGCACGGTTCGCGCCGTCGCGGGCCGGGCGCGTCACCAGCGGATTGCTGGCGCTGCTCATCACGGCGGTCATCCCGCTCACCGTGTCCCGGACGGGTGTGTTGGCGCTCGCCGTGACGATCGCCGTGGTGTTCGTGCTCGCCTGGAACTGGCGTACCCGCTACCACGTCCTGGTGCTGGGGGTCGTCACGGCGGCCGGGCTCATGCTGGTGAAGCCGGGGCTGCTCGGCACGTTGGGGGCGCTGTTCGCCTCCGCCGGTGAGGACCCGAGCATCCAGGGCCGCACGCAGGACTACGAGTACGTGGCGTACTGGTTCTCGCAGCGTCCGTGGCTCGGCCGGGGGCCCGGCACGCTGATCCCCGAGCTCTACCTGATCCTCGACAACCAGTGGCTCGGCACGCTGGTCACCGGGGGGATCGTGGGGGTGGCCGCGTTCGCCGGCCTGCACGTCACCGGCATCACGCTGGCGTCGATCGCGATGCGACGGGCCCGGCGTCCCGCCGAGCGGGACCTGTGCGCCGCGCTGATCGCCGCCCAGGTCACGTCGATCCTGGTGTCCGGCACGTTCGACTCGCTGTCGTTCACCACGTTCTCGTTCACCCTCGCGCTGACGTGCGGGCTGTCCGGCGCGGCGTGGCGCCTCACCCACCCGCACCGCAGGATCCGCACGTCGACGGTGCGGTGGTTGGGTGACTGACCACTCGGTCGGCCGGCCGCCGCGCGCCACCGTCACCGACCGGATGAGAGCGCTCGTCCGTGCGGCCAGTGCGGCGATCAGAACGTGTGGCGGAACCCGTCCGACCCGGGTGCCGCAACGACACGATGAGCAATTGTTGGGTCTACCGGGAGGCACTACGGTCGCCTTGGGTCGCTGGGGCGCTCCGCTTCACCGCAACGTCAGGAGAGGACACGCTGTGGGTGGCGATCGGATCGACCGTGCGGGAAGCGCGGGGCGGACAGCGGGGGTGGTGGCGTCCGGGCCGCGCGTGGCGCCGGGCCGTCGGGCACGGACGGTCAAGGCATGGGTGGCCCTCGCGGGCCTGCTCCTCGCGGGCACGGTCGTCGGCCAGCCGGCCCGGGCGGCCGAGGGTGCCTGCTCGTCCAACCCGGTCGTGTGCGAGAACAGCCAGACCGGCAACCCGTCGACCGAGTGGGACGACGTGTACGGCGCCGGCGACTGGGAGATCCAGGGTTTCGCCACCGACATGAGTGTCAACGTCGGACAGACGATCTCCTTCAAGATCGATACGCCGGCCACCAGCTACCGCATCGACATCTACCGGCTCGGCTACTACGGCGGCCAGGGGGCGCGGAAGGTCAAGACGATCTACCCGTCCGTCGCCCTGCCGCAGCACCAGCGGGACTGCATCACCAACTCCGCCACCGAGATCTACGACTGCGGGGTGTGGGACGTGTCGGCGTCCTGGGCCGTTCCGGCCGACGCGGTGTCCGGCGTGTACGTGGCCAAGCCCGTGCGCACCGACGGGACGGCCGGCACCAGCCAGATCCCGTTCGTCGTGCGCGACGACGCCCGCCGCTCCGACATCATCTTCAAGACCTCCGACGCCACCTGGCAGGCGTACAACACGTACGGCGGCTCGAACTTCTACTGGGGCGGCGCCAACGGCCGGGCGTTCAAGCTGAGCTACAACCGGCCGTTCGCCACCCGGGGCCTGGAGAGCGGCCGCGACTACCTCTTCAGCAACGAGTACGCGATGATCCGCTTCCTGGAACGGAACGGGTACGACGTCAGCTACACGACCGACGTCGACGCCGACCGTCGCGGGCAGCTGCTGAAGAACCACAAGATATTCCTGTCGGTGGGCCACGACGAGTACTGGTCGGGCCCGGAACGGGCGAACGTCGAGGCCGCGCGCGACGCCGGGGTGCACCTCGCCTTCTTCAGCGGCAACGAGGTCTACTGGAAGACCCGCTGGGAGTCCAGCGTGGACGGCCGCGGCACCCCGTACCGCACGCTCGTCTGCTACAAGGAGACCTGGGCCAACGACAAGATCGATCCGTCGTCGGAGTGGACCGGCACCTGGCGGGACCCGCGCTTCAGCCCACCGTCCAACGGTGGCCGCCCGGAGAACGCGCTCACCGGGACGATGTACATGTCCAACAACACCGACCTCGCCATCCAGGTCCCCGCCGAGCAGGGCCGCAACCGGTTCTGGCGGCACACCACGGTCGCCGCGATGGCCCCCGGGCAGGTCGCCACGCTCGCGCCGCACACCATCGGGTACGAGTCGGACGAGGACCTCGACAACGGGTTCCGGCCCCCGGGCCTCATCCGCCTGTCCACCACCACCGGGCCCACCCCCGAGTACCTGCGCGACTTCGGCACCGTGACCACGCCCGGCACGACGACCCACCACCTCACCCTGTACCGCGCGGCGAGCGGGGCGCTCGTCTTCGGCGCCGGCACGATCCAGTGGGCCTGGGGCCTGGACTCCGAGCACGACGGCCCGCAGGAGCCGGCGGACCCGCGGATGCAGCAGGCGACGGTCAACCTCTTCGCCGACATGGGTGTGCAACCGGCCACGCTGATGAGCGGGCTGGTCCGGCCGACGGCGTCGACCGACACGACCGCGCCGAGCGCGACCATCACCTCCCCGGCGCCGGCCACCTCCGTCGCCAACGGGTCCGAGGTGACGGTGAGCGGTACGGCCACCGACGTCGGCGGACGGGTCGCCGGCGTCGAGGTGTCGACCGACGGCGGGGACACCTGGCACCCGGCCACCGGCACGACGTCGTGGAGCTACCGCTTCCACACCAACGGCGTGGGCACCCAGGTGGTCAAGGCACGCGCGGTCGACGACAGCGTCAACATCCAGCAGGTGCCCGCGTCGGTCACGCTGAAGCTCACCGGTCCCAGCACGCTCTTCGGCACCCGCGTGCCGGCCAACCCGGCGGCGAGCGACACGGCGGGCGTCGAGCTGGGCGTCAAGGTGGTCCCGCAGAGCGACGGCACGATCACCGGGGTCCGGTTCTACAAGGGCGCCGGCAACACGGGCACCCACACCGGCTCACTGTGGACGGCCGGCGGGGAGCGCCTGGCCACGGGCACGTTCGCGAAGGAGACGGAGACCGGCTGGCAGACGCTCGTCTTCCCTCGGCCCGTCCAGGTCGAGGCGGGCGTCACGTACGTCGCGTCCTACTACGCGCCGAACGGGCACTACGCGGCCGACCCGGCCTTCTTCTCCTTCGGCGACCACCGGGCGGCGCCGCTCGTGGCGCCGGGGGCGTACACCTCGGGCGGCAACGGGGTCTACCGGTCCGGTCCGGGCTTCCCGGCCACCTCGTACGCCGACACCAACTACTACGTCGACGTGCTCTTCTACGACGGCGACTCGGCCTCGCCGGTCACGCTGTCGGTGTCGCCCGCGCCCGGCCAGTCCCACGTGGAGCTCACCGAGAAGCCGACGGCCACCTTCTCGAAGGACATCCAGCCGGCCTCGATCGAGTTCTCGCTGACGGGTCCGGGGAACGAGCCGGTCGCCGGCCAGGTGTCGTACCACGCGGCCAGCCGGACCGCGACCTTCACGCCGGCGTCCCGGTTGGCCACCTCGCGGACCTACACCGCGCGGGTGTTCGCCCGCGACACCGGCGGGCGTCCGATGGACGAGGCGACCACCTGGTCGTTCACGACGACGGCGTACGACCGGCTGTCGACCCTCTTCCCGGCCGACGCCGTTCCGGCCGAGGCAGCCTCGACGGACTCGGAGGCCATCACGCTCGGCGTCAAGGTCGTGCCGAGGGTCAGCGGGAAGATCGTCGGGGTGCGGTACTACCAGGGCCCGGGCAACGAGGGGGAGCACACGGCCCGCCTCTACTCGGAGACGGGGACGCCGCTGGGCGACGGCCGGTCCACGAGCAGCGGCACCGGGTGGAAGAGCATCTACTTCGACAGCCCGGTGACGGTGACGGCGGGCGTCCCGTACGTGGCGACCTACTTCACGCCCACGGGCCGGTACGCCTCCGACACCGGCTTCTTCGCCTCCGCGTACACGAGCCCCGACTGGGCCGTCGTCGCGCCGGCGGGTGGCAACGGCCTCTACCGGTACGGCTCCGACGGCTTCCCGACCAGCAGTTACAAGAGCACGAACTACTGGGTGGACCCGCTGTTCCTGACCGACGGGCCGCCACCCGGTCCGCCCACCCAACCCGCGCCGCCCGCCGGATCGGTGACCGTCTTCGGCAGCGGCGACACGCCGGACGTGGCGTCGGACCCGGACACCTCATCCATCGAGCTGGGGATGCGGTTCACCAGCGACGTCCCGGGGCACGTGGCGGGGGTCCGGTTCTACAAGGGCAGCCAGAACACCGGCGCGCACACCGCGACGCTGTGGTCGCCGGACGGCGAGCCGTTGGCCGACGGACCGTTCGTCGCCGAGAGCGGCAGCGGGTGGCAGACCATGCTGTTCGCCGAGCCGGTGGCGATCACACCCGGGCAGACGTACACGGTCTCGTACCACACGGACGTCGGGCGCTACTCGGTGACGGTGCACGGGCTCGGCGCCGGGTGGAACCAGGGGCCGCTGCACGTGCCGGCCGGCGGCGCGGTCTACCGGTACGGCGCGACCGGCTTCCCGTCGGCGTGGTCGAACCACAACTACTGGGTGGACGTCGTGTTCGTGCCCGAGAGCCAGGACTGAGGGCCGCGATGAGGAGGATGACACCTCAGGATCCGCCGTCCCCGCCGACGGTGTCGGTCGTCGTTCCCTGCTACCGGTACGGGCACTTCCTGCCGGCCTGCGTGCGCAGCATCCTCGACCAGGAGGGCGTCGACGTCGACGTCCTGATCGTCGACGACGCCTCACCCGACGACAGCGCCGCGGTCGCCCACCGCCTCGCCGAGGAGGACCCGCGGGTGCGGGTGCTCGTGCACGCGGTCAACCAGGGCCACATCGCCACGTACAACGAGGGTCTGGCCGCGGTGCGCGGCGAGTACGTCGTACTGCTGTCCGCCGACGACATGCTCGCGCCGCGCGGCCTGGCCAACGCGACAGCGCTGCTCGCGGCGAACCCGGACGTGGGGCTGGTGTACGGGTTCACCCGGTCGTTCTCCGCCGAGCCGCCGCCGGCCCGCACCGCGGCCCGCTCCTGGTCGATCTGGCCGGGGGAGGAGTGGCTGGACCTGGTGTGCCGGCGGGTACGCAACCCGATCTACACGCCCGAGGTCGTCATGCGCGCCCGGACGCTGCGCGACATCGGTGGCTACGACCCGGCCCTGCCGCACGCCGCCGACCTGCTCATGTGGTTGCGGGCGGCCAGTCACGGCGCGATCGGTCGTGTGAACGGGGTGGAACTGGCTTTCTACCGTTTCCACGGACACAACATGCACGTCGCCCAGTACCCGGGGGCGTTGCGCGACCTGACCGAGCGCTACCGGGCATTCGAAACGCTCTTCGACCTCGACGGCGACCGGCTGTCCGAGGTGCCGCGCCTGCGCGACGAGGTTCGCCGCGGGATCGCCCGCGAGGCGTTGATCACGGCCCGGGATGCCTACCGGCGCGAGCTGCCGCCGTCGGATCTCGCCGTCCAGTCCGAGGTGCTGGACCGGATCGTGGCCTTCGCCGAGCAGGTCTGGCCGCCCTCGGCGGCGAGCCGCCTTCGCCGGTCGTACGACTGGTCGGCCGCGCGGGCCCGCGCCGGCAAGCGCTCGCGGGCAGCCCACTGGCTGATCGCCGGGTGGGATCGCGGCGTGACGCACCTCCGTTGGCGGCGGTGGCGGCGAACCGGAATCGACGGGGCGGTGGGATCGATATGAGTGACCTGGACGACGAGGTCATCGTCCTGTCTGGACTAGCCAAGCTGTACGAGCCGACACCGAGATGGATGCGCGTGTTCGCGCGCTCGCACCTGACCGAGCCCGTGCGCGCCCTCGACGGCGTGGACCTGGTCGTACGCGCCGGTGAGATCTGCGCGATCGTCGGCCCGAACGGCGCCGGCAAGACCACCCTCTTCCGGATCCTGGTGGGGCTCACCACCGCCACCGGGGGTTCCGGCCGTGTCCTGGGTCTCGACGTGGAGCGGGACTCGGAGCAGATTCGCCAGGTCGTGGGATGGATGCCGTCGGAGGATCGCAGTCTACTCATGCGGGCCACCTGCCGCGAGAACCTCCAGTTGCACGGGCGTCTGCAGGGCATGCCGCGCGGCGAGCTGGCCGAGCGGATCCCCGCGGTCCTCGACACGGTGAACCTGACCGCGCAGACCGACTCGGTCGTGGCCGGCCTCTCCGCGGGAATGCGCGCGCGGCTGCGACTGGCACGGGCGCTGCTGCCGGGCCCCCGCGCGCTGATTCTCGACGAGCCGACGGGCGCTGTGGACCCCATCGCCGCGCACGGGCTGCTCACCTTGATCATGGACTTGGTCAAGCAGGAGCGGCTGGCCGTGCTCCTCTCCTCGCATCGCCTCGAAGAGATCGAGGCATTGCAGTCCAACGCGCTGTTGCTCGACCAGGGCCGGGTGAAATACTCCGGCGACCTCGACAGCCTGCGCCGCGAGTGGGACCGGTCCGAGATGGAACTGGTGCTCGACGATCCGCACACGGCGTACCAGATCGCCGAGAAGCTGCACGCCCACGGCGTGCGGGCCAGCGTCGACGACCTAACCGTGCGGTTCCGCCCGGAGGGTGACGACCGGGTTGGCGCAGTGCTCGCGCGGCTCGGCCCGCTCGCCACCGCGATCCGGCACGTGCGCGAGATCCCGATGCCCCTGCGGGATCTGATCGCGCAGGTCTACGAGCGGGGAGCCGACCGATGAGCATGGCCTATCCGAGCCTCGTGCAGAGCCGTTCCCGGCTGCGCAAGGTGAGCGACACCCTTGAGGGGTACGTCCGGATCGACCTCGTCGAGGAACGGATGTTCCCCACGGCGACCGTCCTGCGGTATGTCGCCGTGGTGTTTCCGGTGATGCTCTACTACTTCCAGAGCGCCTTCCTGGATCTCCCCGACCGCGACCAGGTTTTCCTCATGATGATCATCGGGACGGCGGTGGCCGCCGGACTGCAGGATGCGCTCACCGGTCTCACCAACCGGCTCAACTTCGCGCTGGAGCGCGGCACCCTCGAGACTTACCTGGTGGAGCCGGTGCCGTGGGCGCTGATCCCTGTGGCCATGAACATCTGGCGCAGCTTCACCGGCGGGATCCTCGCCTGCATCATGGTGGCGCTGGGGTGCCTGCTCGGGGGACCGATCGAGGCCAACGCGATCCCCGCGGCCCTGGTCGTGCTCTTCCTCGGAATCGTTGCGTGCAACGCGCTCGGCACGTTCGCGGCGAGCTTCATCGTGCTGTTCAAACGGGGCGATCCGATCGTGACGCTGTACGGACTCGCCGCCGGCGTCCTGGGCGGCGCCCTGTTCCCGATCGAGGTTCTGCCCACCTGGATCCGATGGGTCAGTTACCTCGTCCCGCACTCCTACGTCATCAGCGCCGAACGAGAGCTCTTGATGCAGGATCCGCCGCCCGGTGGACTGTCGCCGCTGTGGTCGGCCGTGATCCTCACCGTGTTCTGTCTGGTTACCTTCACCGCCGGCCTGTATGTCTTCGACAGGGCGCTGAGGCTGGCCCGCCGACTGGGGATCCTGAGCATATGAGCGATCGTGGACTACCGCGGTTGGCGGCGGCACGGGGGCGGGAAGCCTGGCGGCTGCTGCGCCGCTCGGGCGTGCGCGGCCTGACACAACGGGTCGCTCGGGTGGCCTACCAGCGCTCTGGCGCGTCCGAGCTGGACGGGCTGCTAGACCTCGACCGCATCGCCGACTCCCGCGGCCTGCGCCTCGCGGTTCCGCAGCGGCGTCCGCAGCGGGGCACGCCATTGACGGTGGGCTGGATCTGCACCCCGCCCCGAGGCGGGTCGGGCGGGCACACCACCCTGTTCCGGATGGTCGAAGGGATGGAGGCGGCCGGCCACACCTGTGTGCTGTACCTGCACGACGCGTATGCGGGCGAGCGGTCGCGGCACGAGCGGGTGATCCGGGATCACTGGCCCGCGCTGCGGGCGGAGGTGCGCTCGACCGCGGACGGGCTGCCGCCGTTGGACGCATACGTCGCGTCGGGATGGGAGACCGCCCACGTCCTCGCGTCGCACTCCGACGTACCGACCCGGCGGCTCTACTTCATTCAGGATTTCGAGCCGCTCTTCTACCCGGCCGGGTCCCACTACGTTCTCGCCGAGGACAGCTACCGGTTCGGGTTCCGGGCCATCACCGTCGGTCCGATGCTCGCCGACCTGTTGCGCGATCGGTTCGGCATCGACGCGCGGGTGGCCGAGTTCGGCTGCGACACGTCGATCTACCGGCTGACCAACCCGGCCCCGCGCTCCGGGGTAGTTTTCTACGCCAGGCGGGACGTGGCTCGCCGCGGGTTCCTCCTCGGCCTGGTGGCGCTGCGCGAGTTCCACCGCCGTCACCCCGAGCACGAGATCCATGTCTTCGGGGATCCGACCGTCTCGTTGCCGTTTCCGGCTACCAATCACGGCATTCTCCGCCCCGCCCAGCTCAGCGAGCTGTATAACCGGTGCGCCGCCGGCATCGCGATCTCGTTCACGAACCTGTCGCTCGTGCCGGACGAGATGCTCGCCTGCGGTGTGGTGCCCGTCGTGGCCGACGACGAGTACGCGAAGGTGAGCATCGACAACCCGCACGTGCGGTGGGTCTCACCCACGCCGCTTGGTCTGGCCGACGCCCTCGACGCTGTCGTCCACCGCGACAGGCCGTCACCCGTAGAGGTCGCCGCGAGCGTACGGACGACATCGTGGGAAGCCGCCAAGCAGGTCACGCGCGAAACGATCGAGGATGAGGTGTACGGACCCGCGTGAGGCGACGGCGTGGCCGTCAGCCGCCGGACGTGTCCCGGATGACGGCGGGGGACCAGGCGTCGGGGATCAGGACCCGCGGTGCGCCGGTGCCGTCGGCGGGCACGGCCCAGACGTCGCTCGACGCCGAGCCGTCCGTGTCGCGGGGCAGCCCGTACAGGACCGTGTCGTTGTCGAGCCACTCCGCCTGGTCGTCGACGCTTCGGGTCTCCGCCAGCGGCGTCTCCCGCCCGCTGGCCAGGTCGAGGACGGTGAGGCGCCACTTCCCGGCCGGCAGGTCGCCGTGTTTCTTGAACGCGATGCGCGTGCCGTCGGGGGACAGCGAGGGGCACTCGACGTCCTCCCGCAGCGCGGTCAGCGTCCGGCCGGACCGGGAGCCCTCGACCAGCCAGGTCCGCCCTCCCGAGGCGGCCGTGGCGTAGAACCGGTCGTCGTCGGCGAAGGTCACGCCCCACACGTTGCGGTCCACGGCGGTGACCGTCCTCCCGTCGACGCGCAGCGTGAACTGTTCGACGTCGACCGGGTCGCCCCCGCCCGTGGGGCCGATCAGCGTACGGGTGGAGAACTGCCCGGGGCTCGCGTACGAGTCGCCGTAGACGAACGTCGTCGTGGCCG
This sequence comes from Micromonospora globbae, assembly GCF_003610785.1. Classification (GTDB taxonomy): domain Bacteria; phylum Actinomycetota; class Actinomycetes; order Mycobacteriales; family Micromonosporaceae; genus Micromonospora; species Micromonospora globbae. Next base: position 15,293 of record NZ_RAQQ01000023.1, on the reverse strand, counting down.
TCAGCGCGCCGTCGGAGGAGAGCCTCGCCCGGCTGGGCAGGCCCGGCACGGCCCGCTCGGAGACCGGTGTCCACTGGGGACCGAGGATCTTCACCCGGTACGTGGTGGCCAGTCCCCGCAGGGCCACCAGGCAGACGGCGGTGCCGCGTACGGCGTGGACCCGCTCGCAGGACGCCGGTGTGAACGCGCGCGGGCCCGACGGCGCGTCGACGGGCACCACGGCCACCCGGCCGTACCCGTCGCCCGGCGCGGTGCTGCGGAAGACCACGTGCGCCCCGGCGACGACGGGTGCGACGCCGGTGTCCACGGATGCCGCGGCCGGGGTGTGCCCGTCCGGGTCCGCCGTGACGGCCTGCCGCAGGTAGACGACCACGCCGGCGACCGCCAGCAGCACGACTCCGGCGAAGACGCCCACCCGCAGCCGAAGGCCGCTCATCGTTCCTCCTCGACACGGCGCAGCAACCACCCGGCGGCCGGGATCGCGAGGGCGAGCGCGACCGCGAAACCCAGCAGCGCCGGCTGGCGGCCGGCGGCGACCCACAGCGCGCCGAAGGCCACCGACGACGCGAACCGGGCCAGCACGACGACCGTCTGGGCCGCCGCGATCCCGGTGCCCTTCGCGTGGGCGGGCACCAGCCGGCTGACCAGCGCGGCGAGCACCCCGTCGGAGGCGGCGTAGAACGTGCCGAGCAGCACCAGCGTGAGCACCGTCCACACCGGGCCGCCGGCCGATCCGGTCGCGCAGAGGTACGCGAGCAGCAGCGCGACGTGCCCGGCCACGAGCATGCGGGCGCGGCCGATCCGGTCGGCGAGCCGGCCCAGCGGCACGGCCAGCGCCAGGTAGGCGACGTTCGTGCCGACGTACAGCAGCGGGAACAGCATCGCGGCGAAGTCGTCCCGGTGCTGAAGCGACAGGTAGAGGAAGCCGTCGCCGACGGTCAGCACGCCGAGCAGGCCGGCGGCGAGCAGGGTCCGGCGCAGGCGCGGCCCGGCGGCGGCGCGCAGCACCTCGCGTACGGCCGGGCGGGCGGTGCCGGCGCCGACCCGCCGGTCGGGCACGAACAGCACGAGGACGGCGAGACCGACCAGCGCCACGGCGAAGGACACCACGAAGACCGCGTCGTACGCCCGGGGCAGCGCCGCCAGCAACGCGAACGCCGCGATCGGGCCGATCGCCGCGCCCAACGTGTCGAGCGCGCGGTGCACGCCGAACGACCGTCCCAGCGCGCCGGGCGGGGACGCGTCGGCGATCAGCGCGTCCCGCGGCGCGGTGCGCAGCCCCTTGCCGAGCCGGTCGGCCGTCACGACGGCGGTCACGGCGGCCATCCCGTTGGCGGCGAGCATCAGGGGTCGGCTCACCGCGGAGATGCCGTAGCCGAGCGCCGCCACCCACTTGGGCCGGCGGCCCCGGTCGCCCGCGACGCCGCCGAGGATCCGCACGAACGCGCTGACGCCCTGGTAGACGCCGTCGACGAAGCCGTACGCGAGCAGGCCGATGCCGATCTCGGCGGTGAGGTACAGCGGGAGGACGGCGCTGACCATCTCCGACGAGACGTCGGTGAGGAGGCTCACGACGCCGAGGAGGACGACCGTGGTGGCGACCCGGCGCGACCGCCGGCCGGGCGCCTCGTCGGGCCCGGCCGGCCGGTCCCGGACGGAGACGTACACCTGCGCTCAGCCCAGCGCCGCGGCGAGGGCCGCCACGACAGCCTCCTGCTGGCCGGCGGTGAGCTGCGGGTAGATCGGCAGGGAGAGCAGCTCGGACGCGATCCGCTCCGCGTGCGGGAAGGCGCCCGCCCGGTGGCCGAGGCCGGCGAAGGCGGGCGTCGCGTGGATCGGCACGGGGTAGTGGATGCCGGCGCCGACGCCGGCGGCGTGCAGGCGTGCGAGCACCTCGTCCCGCCGGGCCGGGGTGCCGTCGCCGGGGATCCGGACGCAGTAGATGTGCCAGACGTGCGCGTTGCCGGGCAGCGTCGTCGGGCGGATCACGTCCAGCGGCTCCAGCAGCGCGTCGTAGCGGGCCGCGGCGGCCCGTCGCCGCTCGTTCCCGACGGCGAGGCGGGCCAGCTTGGCGCGCAGCACCACCGCCTGGAGCCCGTCGAGGCGGCTGTTGACGCCGATCACGTCGTGCACGTACTTGGTGAGGCCGCCGTGGCTGCCCAGCGTGCGGACGGTCCGGGCGAGGCCCGCGTCGGCGGTCACGACGGCGCCCGCGTCGCCGTACGCCCCGAGGTTCTTGCCGGGGTAGAAGCTCGTGGCGGCGATGCCGTCGGCGCCGGCGGCGCGCCCGTGCCGGGTGGCGCCCTGGCACTGCGCGGCGTCCTCCACGATGGCGACGTCGCGGCCGGCGAGGCCCGCCCGGATCCGCTCCACGGGTGCGAGCTGCCCGTACAGGTGCACCGGGACGATCGCCCGGGTGGCCGGTGTCACGGCGGCCAGCGCCGCCTCGACGTCGATCAGGTACGTGTGCGGGTCGCAGTCGACCAGTACGGGACGCGCGCCGGCGCGGGCGACGGCCTCGGCGGTGGCGATGAAGGTGTTGGTGGGCAGCACCACCTCCGTGCCCGGCCCGACGCCGACGGCCCGCAGCGCCAGTTCGAGGGCGTCGGTGCCGTTGGCCACCCCGACGCAGTGCTCCACGCCGCTGAACGCGGCGTACTCCCGTTCGAACGCCGCGACCTCGGCGCCGCCGACGAAGGCGGTGTCGGCGATGACGCGCTTGAAACCGGCCTCCACCTCCTCCGCGACCTCCGCGTGCGCGGCGGCGAGATCGACGAGCGGGATGTTCGGCATGCTCAGCTCCCCACAACTCTCAGCGCGGCCCGTGGCGTCCGGGCCGTCGACGCCGGGCCGTCCGGCTCCGGCACGTGCGCGAGCGCCGGAGGGTCGGCGGCGCGCAGCCGGCGGGCCGGGCTGCCGACCCACACCTCGCCCGGCGGCACGTCGCGCAGCACCACCGCGCCCATGCCGACCAGCGACCACTCGCCGACGGTCACGCCCTCCCGCAGCAGCGCGCCCGCGCCGAGGTACGCGCCGGAGCGCACCACCGCGCCGCCGCCGAGCCGGACGCCGGAGGCGATGGTCGCGTGGTCGTGGACCCGGTCGTCGTGGGTGAGGACGGTGTGCGGCATGACGGCGACGTGGTCGCCGACGCTGACGTCGGCGGTGAGCACCACGCCGGCGAGCAGGACGGTGCCGGCGCCCACGACGCTGCCGGCGCCGACGTCGGCGCCGGGGTGCACGATCGTGGCGTAGCGGTCGGCGGGCAGGGCGAGCCGGGCCACGATGCGCTGCCGCGCCGCGTAGTCGCGTGGGCTGCCGACACAGACCACGACGGCCGCGTCGGGCAGGTCGGCCAACCGGTCGGTGCCGCCGAGGATCGGCAGCCCGGCGCGGGTGGTGCCGTGCAGCGCGGGGTCGTCGTCGAGGAACCCGCGCAGCCGCCACGTGGGGCGGTCCGCGTTGACGGCGCGGGCCGCCGCCGCGGTCTCCCGCGCGAACCCACCCGCGCCGACGATGACCAGGTCGCGCATCAGGCGGCGAGCTTCCGCAGCACGCCGACGACGTGGTCCTGGTCGGACTCGGTCAGCGCGTGGTGCAGCGGCAGGATGAGCGAGTCGCGGGTGAGCCGTTCGGTCACCGGCAGCGGTGGGGGCGTCATGTCGGCGTACGCCGGTTCGAGGTGCGCCGCCATGATGCCGCGCCGGGCCGAGACGCCGGCCGCGGCGAGTTCGGCGAGCACCTCGTCGCGGTCCGTGCCGTACTCCCGGTCGATCCGTACCCAGAACGCCTGGTAGTTGGTCTCGCCGTGGGCGGGGTCGCGGACCGGCACCAGGCCGTCGACGTCCGCGAGCAGCTCGTGGTAGCGCGCCGCGAGGGCGCGGCGCTGCGCCACCAGGTCGGTGAGACGGCCCAGCTGGACGAGCCCGACCGCCGCCTGGATGTCGGTCATCCGGTAGTTGAAGGCGGTCTCCAGGTAGGACTCCAGGACCGGTTGCGCGCTGCGGTGGCGGTCGGCCGCCGAGACGTTCATGCCGTGCTCGCGCAGCCGGCGCAGGCGGGCCGCCCACTGCGGGTCGTCGACGGTGAGCATCCCGCCCTCGCCCGTGGTCAGCAGCTTGCGGGGGTGGAACGACCAGGCGGCGACGGTCGCGCCGGCGCCGACCGGCCGTCCGTACGCCGTCGAGCCGGCGGCGCAGGCGGCGTCCTCGACCAGCGGCACTCCCCAGCGGGCCGCGGCGTCGCGCAGCGCGGCGACGTCGAACGGCACGCCGCCCTGGTGGACGGCGATCACCGCGCGGGTGCGGGGTGTGCGTACCGCGTCGACGGTCTGCACCGTCACGTTGCCGGTCGCGAGGTCCACGTCGGCGAAGACCGGGGTGGCGCCGACGTAGCGCACGGCGTTCGCGGTGGCGATGAAGGAGAACGACGGCACGATCACCTCGTCGCCCGGGCGGACGTCGAGCAGGACCAGCGCCAGGTGCAGCGCCGCCGTGCAGGAGCTGACGGCGACGCCGTGGTCGGCGCCCACCAGCGACGCGAACTCCTGCTCGAACCGGGCCACCCGGGGGCCCTGGGCCACCCATCCGGAGCGGACCGCCTCGGCGGCGGCCTGCGCCTCCTCCTCGCCGAGGTGGGGGACCATCACGGGGATGCGGTGTGCGCTCACTTCTCGGCCCGCCACCAGTCGACGAGGCCCTGGAGCCCCTCGTGCAGCCCGATCTCGGCCCGGAAGCCCAGCTTCCGGGCGGCCGCCGTGGTGTCGGCGAGCCGGCGGGTGACCCCGTTGACGGCGCGGGACGGGCCGTACTCGGGCGCCAGGTCGGACTTCATGACGTCGCTGAGCGCCCGGGCCAGGTCGGCGAGGCTCGTCTCGGTGCCGCTGGCGACGTTGAACACCTCGTCGGTCACGTCCGCCCGCGCGGCCAGGATGTTGGCCCGCGCGATGTCGGCGGTGTGCACGAAGTCCATCGTCTGCAGGCCGTCGCCGAGGATCAGCGGGGGGCGCCCCGACTCGATCCGCTCCATCCACCGGATCAGCACCTCGGTGTAGAGGCCGTGGATGTCCATCCGCGGCCCGTACACGTTGAAGTAGCGCAGCGCCACGTAGTCCAGGCCGTACATGGCGTGGAAGCTGCGCAGCACGCCCTCGTTGAACGCCTTCGCGGCGCCGTAGAACGTGTCGTTGTGGTACGGGTGGTGCCGCTCGGTGGTGGGGAACTCGTCGGCGAGCCCGTACACGGAGGCCGACGAGGACAGGATCACCTTGCGGACCTTCGCGGCCGCCGCGGCCTCGACCACGTTGAAGGTGCCGTCGACCAGCACCTCGTTGGCGAGGCGGGGCTCCTCGGCGCACTGGGTGATGCGGATGGCGGCGAGGTGGAAGACGAGGTCCCGGCCGCGGGTGAGGTCGTGCACGAGCGGGGCGTCGCGGATGTCGCCCTCGACGAGGTGGACCCTGCCGCTGGGCAGGGCGCGCGCCAGGTTCTCCCGCCGGCCACGGACGAAGTTGTCCAGGACGACCACCTCGGCGGCGCCCCCGGCGACCAGTTCGTCCACCACGTGGGAGCCGATCATGCCCGCTCCGCCGGTGACCAGGACCCGCGCCCCGTTGATCTCCACTGCACTCATGCCGACAACTCCGCTCCGCTCACCGCCGCGCCGAGGCGGCGTACCGGTCCTGGTTTCACGCGGCGACCCGCTCGTCGAGGCCGACCGACCGGCCACCGTCGGCGAGGCTGCGGGAGGCCGCCTCGAGGATGGCGATGACCCGCAGGCCCGCCCGGCCGTCGGTCAGCGCGGGCGTGCCGCTGCGGATCGAGCGGGCGTACTCCTCGACCATGGTCCGCAGCGCCTCCCGCTCGGTCAGGGCCGGCGCCACCATGTCGCCCGACCGGTAGGACACGAGCATCTCCCGGCGCTGCTCGTCGCCCAGCTCCTCGGCCGAGGCCACGTCCACGCCGCGGTCGAAGATGGACAGCCGCTGGCTCGGGTTCAGGTCGTCCCAGACGAGCGTGCGCTTCGAGCCGCCGATGATGGTGGTGCGGACCTTCACGGGGGAGAGCCAGTTGACGTGGATGTGCGCGATGGCGCCGGTGTTGAGGTGCAGCGTCAGGTACGCGACGCAGGCGCGGCCGGCGCCGATCCGGTCCGCGCCGTGCGCGGCCACCGAGACCGGCGCCACACCGGGCGGGAGGATGAAGTCGAGGATCGACAGGTCGTGCGGCGCCAGGTCCCACATCACGTCGATGTCCCGCTGGACCAGCCCGAGGTTGATGCGGACGGAGTCGAGGTACTGCAGCTCGCCCAGCTGGCCGCCGTGCAGCAGTTCGCGGATGCGCAGGACCGCGGGCGTGTAGCAGTAGGTGTGGTCGCACATGAGCGACAGGCCCCGCCGCTGCGCCTCGTCGACGAGCGACCGGCCCTGCGCGACGCTCGCGGCGAGGGGCTTCTCCACGAGCACGTGCTTGCCGGCCCGCAGCGCGGCGGTGGCCACGTCGACGTGCGTGCCGGCGGGCGTGGCCACGGCCACCGCCTGCACGCTGTCGTCGGCCAGCACGCTGTCGAGGTCGTCGGTGGCCCGGACCGTCGAGTAGTCGCCGAGCACCCGCCGGGCCCGGGTCACGTCGAGGTCGCAGAGCGCGCGCAGGCGGAAATCGGCGGACGCCTGGAAGTTGCGGACGAGATTCGGACCCCAGTAGCCGGCCCCGATGACGGCCACGCCGATCGGTTCGTCGGCGGAAACGTGCGATGAGTTCACGGGCACCCGATTCGCTAGGCAGGACCGGACCTCGCTGAGCACGGAGTCAGTGGCGAAGTCCGTCGGCAAGCTATCGAAATTCCCGCCGGAAACGCCAGTGCGAAAACCGGATTCCGGCGGTGCCGACGGGGCCGACGAACCGTTTGGCCGATCCCTCTCCACAAGTGGCCCGTTTCCCTTGCTGCGTCGGCTTCACGACATCGGCCGCGCGCCCGGCCATTACCATTGGCCGCCCGCCGGAAATGGTGGGGAAGTGACGCCAAACAGGGCGTAGCCGGCCCCATTTCGCCCACCCGGACGGACGACCGTCGGATGGCTGGCGGTCACCATTCGGACATCGCGGTGAACCCGCGGCGACACGTCCGCCCGCGGGGCGGCCCTACCGCCGGGACCGCTGCGCGGGCACGACGGTCGTCGTGACGATCTTCGTCTTGACGGCGTGGCCCGCCGGGACCGACCGCACGATGACCGCGCCGGAGGCGACCGCCACGTCGTCGCCGAGGACGACGTGCGGTTCGATGAAGATCCCCGTACCCAGCCGCACCCGGTCGCCCACGGTCACCTTGCCCGAGGAGACGCACGACGGGCCGGTGGAGTTGTCCGAGCCGATCCGGCTGTGGTGGTCGAAGGAGTTGTAGGCGGACAGGAAGTTGTTGTCGCCCATCCGCACCCCCGTGCCCAGGTGGGAGAAGGCGCAGATGACGTTCCCCTGCCCGAGGACCACGTCGGTGGCGATCTTTGCGGTGGGATCGACGGCGTTGGCCAGGGGGATCCCGGCCTCCGCGCACGCCTCGCGGAACCGCCGCCGGGCCTCCACCGAGGTGCTGATGGCGACGATCACCGCGTCGTACGCGCCCTCGGCGAAGAGGGAGCGCAGCCGGTCGCTGCCGCCGACGACCGGTACGCCGTTCACCTCGGCGCCCCACCGCTGCCGGTCGTCGTCGACGACGGCCACCACCCGCTGGGCCTGCGAGCCGCTCAGGATGTCGAGCACCTGGGTCGCCCCCAGCCCGCCGCCGATGAGCACGATGCGCTGCACACCCGGCCCGGCCTCCAGCGGCGCGGGAAGCGCCCCCTCGTCGACGCCGTGGCCGGCCGCCTCCTCGACGTCCTTCACGGTGATGAGCCGGTCCAGCCGCAGCGCCGCCAGGTCGACCCCGAGCTCCTGCGCCCGCCGCACGGCCTTGACGCTCGCGCGGACCGGCGGGGGCGTCTCCGCCGCGGCCGCCGCCCGCGCCTCCCGCTCCCGGGCGTACGCGGCGAGGTCGGCCGGCGTCTCGAAGAGCATGGCGATCGGCTCGGAGAGCGGGACCTCCTGGAGCGGGTCGGCGAGGCGCAGGACGATGCCCGCCTCGGGCGCGGCCACCTCGAGCACCGCCTTGCTGGTCTCGATCTCGGCGAGCGGCGTGCCCGCCTCCACCTTGGCCCCGTCGTCGACGAACCAGGCCACGAGCACCCCGTGTTCGCTGTTGACGTCACTGGTCGGGACGACTACCGGCTTCACGCTCTCTCCTCACCGGACGACGGTCGACGCGGCCGCCGCGCGTACGGCCGCCTCGATCTGGCTCTCGCCGACCAGGACGCGGCTCTCCCTGGCCTTCGACGACGGGATGACGGTGGGCTCGCTGGCCACCACCTCGACGGGGGACCGCAGCTCGCGGAACAGGCGGCGCGAGACGGTGGCGGCCACCTCGGTGCCCCACGACCACCCGCCGGCGCCCTCCTCCACGGTGACGAGCCGTCCGGTGACGCCGACGGACCGCTCGACGGGCGCCCAGTCCATCGGCGCGAGCTGCGCCGGCACCAGCAGCTCGACGAAGATCTCCTCCTCGACGGCGAGCCGCTCGACCACCCTCGCGGCGAGCATGGCCTGGTACCCGTACGCCAGGACGGTCGCGACGCAGTCCTCGCGGGGCACCGCGGAGAGGCAGACCGTCGGCAGCATCCCCGGGCCGGCGTCCCGCGTCGCGAGCAGGTCGCCCGACCGGCCGCCGTCGGGCACGTCGAGGTGCTGGGGGTAGAGCAGCTTGTGCTCGACGTAGAGGACCGGGCTGTCCTGGGCGAGGAAGTCCGCGAACACCGCCCGCGGGTCGTGGACCAGCGACGCGGCGACCACCCGCAGATGGGGTACGCCGAGGAAGTGCTTCTCCAGGCTCTGGCTGTGCGTCGGCCCGTATCCGCGGTGCCCGCCGGAGGGGGCGCGTACGACGACCGGGCAGGTCGCCTGGTCCGCGTACATCGCCTGGTACTTCGCGATGTGGTTGACGACCTGGTCGAAGACGAGGGTGAGGAAGTCGCCGAACATGATCTCGGCGATCGGCCGGTAGCCGGCCAGCGCGAGTCCCGCCGAGATCCCGGCGATCGCGCCCTCGCTGATGGGCGTCGTGCGGACCCGGTCCGGGAAGGCGGTCGAGAGGCCGCGGGTCACCTTGAACGCGCCGCCGTACGGGTCGGCGATGTCCTCGCCGAGCACGACGACCCGGGGGTCGGCGCTCAGGCAGGCACGCAGCGTCTCGTTCAACTCCTTGGCGAAGATCACGGCAGGGCCCGCACCGTCGCCACGACCTCGGCCACCGCGCTGTCCACCTCGTCGTCGACGGTCCGCCGCTGCGCGTCGGTGAGCCGCCGGCCGTGGACCACCAACGGTTCGAGGGGCCAGCGGGCGGCGATCTCCTCGGCGGGGCGCTCGTCGTCGCTCTTCGAGTGGTGGCACAGCCGGTACGTGTGGACGAGCAGCACCCGGGGCCCCGCTCCGCCACGGACCGCCTCGACCTCCGCGCCCGCGGCCGCACGCAGCTCCATCACGTCGGTGCTGTCGATCTCGCGCACCGGGATCCCGAAGGCCGTGAAACGCCCCGCCATGCTGCCGGCCAGGTTGACGGCCACCGGGGTGCTCTGCGCCCACCGGTTGTCCTCACACACCACGAGCAGTGGCAGCCGCCAGAGCGCGGCGACGTTCAGCGTCTCGTACAGCAGGCCCTCGCCCAGGGTGCCGTCGCCGATGAACACGACACTCACGCGGCTCGCGCCGTCCAGTTGGGCGGCGAGCGCGATGCCGGCCGCCGCCGGCACGATGCCGCCCTGGACGCCGTTGGACTTGAATCCGGGGGCGCAGATGTGCTGGCTGCCGCCGACGCCCCGGCACACGCCGGACTCCTTGCCCATGATCTCGGCGAGCAGTCCCGGGGCATCGCCGGTGCGGGCCAGATAGTGACCGTGGCAGCGGTGGTTGCTGAACACGTGGTCCTCGGCGATCAGATGTTCCATGACCGCCACCGCGTTGGCCTCCTGCCCGATGCAGGCGTGCGTGGTGCCATTCAGCACGCCCTCCTCGAACAGCGCGAGGAGCGTTTCCTCGAATCGGCGGATGAAACGCATCCGCCGATAGAGACGCAGTTCGTCGGATTCACCCGGCCGCCCGGTGAGCCGTTCGTCCCGGAAACCCGGAACGGGAGCGGAGCCGGTGGGATCGGGACCGGTGGCAGGCCCCGAAGCCGGTGCCGCCGGCCCGCGCCACGACGTCGCCGTCGACACCATCTGACTTCCTTTTCCACCACCGCGCACCCGGTGCCACGGTTCGTAAAGATCCGGACCTGTCGCGGTCACCCTATCGGCCCCCGTCACCGGAAGGGAGAAACCTTCATCCATGCGATTGTCGACAGGGATCGCGGAAACCCGGCTGAATGGACATTCGGCCGTGGCCGTGCGGCGGTTCCGCCGCCCCACGTCGCCGACGGCCGCGGACCCGTGCCACCCGGCACCCGGCCGGACGGGCCGCGGAGAGCCTTCCGGCCGGCCCGGCCCTACGCTCGGGGAGTGAACTGGCTGGAACTCCTCGGCTGGGTCGGCTCGGCGGTGCTGGTCTGGTCGCTGCTGCAGACCCGCATCCTGCGGCTGCGCGCCCTGAACCTGCTCGGCTGCCTGATCCTGATCGGCTACAACGCCGCCATCCAGGTCTGGCCCATGGTCGGGCTGAACGTGGTGCTCGCCGGGATCAACATCTGGTACCTGCGCGGGATGCTCGCCACGCGCCACGACGCGGCGACCTACCAGGTGGTCGAGGTGGGCGTGCACGACCAGTTCCTCGCGCACACCCTGCGGGTGCACGGCGCCGACATCGCCCGCTTCAACCCCGGCTTCCGCTGGCCGCCCGCCGACGCCGGACCGGCCACCGGTTCCGGACCGGCCGCGGACCCCGGGTCCGGCGGCCCGGTCGAGCGGTCGGCGTTCCTCGTGGTCCGCGCCGACGAGGTGGTCGGCGTGGTGCTGGCGCACGCCGAGCCGCACGGCGTCGCCCAGATCGACCTCGACTACGTGACCCAGCGCTTCCGCGACTTCACACCCGGCGAGTTCGTCTACCGTCGCAGCCGGCTCTTCACCGATCGGGGCTTCCGCCGGGTGGTCAGCCCGCCCGGCATGGTCGCCCCGTACTACCACCGGCTCGGCTTCCACCGGCAGGGCGACGCGTACGTCCTCGACCTGCCGGCGCCGGCGCCCGCCGGCGCGTCCTGATCCGCGAGCCGGCCGGCCGCCGGAGGATTCACCCGCCCGTCCGGTGGGCACAGATGCGCGTACGCCGGCCGGGGCCTCCGGGCGGCGGCGCCGGCGGCGTCCGGCGCGGTCGCCTGAGGGAGAGAACGGGGCGTGCACAACTACTGGGGCCAGTTGGCCTTGGTCGGAGTCCTGGTCGTGCTCAACGCGGTGTTCGCCGGCAGTGAGATGGCGCTGGTCTCCCTGCGGGACAGCCAGATCCAGCGGCTGGAGCGCGCCAGCCGGGCCGGCCGGGTGCTGGCCCGGCTCGCCACCGACCCGAACCGGTTCCTGGCCACCATCCAGATCGGCATCACGCTCGCCGGCTTCCTCGCCTCGGCCGCCGCGGCGGTGTCGCTGGCCCGGCCGCTCGTGCCGCTGCTCGGCGTGCTCGGCGGCGCGGCCGAGCCGGTCGCCGTCGTGGCGGTCACGCTGGTGCTGACGTTCGTGACGCTGGTCTTCGGCGAGCTCGCGCCGAAGCGGATCGCCATGCAGTCCGCCGAGCGGTGGGCGCTGCTGGTGGCGCGTCCGCTCGCCCTGCTGTCGAGCATCGCCCGCCCGGCCGTCTGGGCGCTCGGCGCCACCAGCGACCTCGTCGTCCGGATGGTCGGGCTCGACCCGCGGTCGCGGCGCGACGAGATCGGCCCGGACGAGCTGCGCGACATCGTGGCCGGCAACCACGGCTTCACCACGGAGCAACAGACCATCATCGCCGGCGCCGTGGAGATCGCCGACCGGCGGCTGCGCGCCGTGCTGGTTCCCCGCCTGCAGGTCTTCTGCCTCGACAGCGGGACGACCGCCGAGGCGGCCCGCCTCGTGCTGGCCGCCACGGGGCACTCCCGGGCGCCGGTGGTCCGCCACGGCGGCCTGGACGACGCCGTCGGGGTCATCCACCTGCGGGACCTCGTCGGCGTACCGGACGACCGGCCGGTCGACGAGTACGTCCGTCCCTCGATGCTGCTGCCCGACTCGCTGCCGGTCGTGGACGCGCTGCGGCAGTTCAAGGCCGAACGCCAGCACATCGCCCTCGTGGTGGACGAGCGCGGCGCGGTGGAGGGCATCGTCACCCTCGAGGACATCCTGGAGGAGATCGTCGGGGAGATCTACGACGAGACCGACCGGGACGTGCGCGCCGTGCGTACCGACCCGGACGGCGCGCTGCGCCTGCCCGGCACCTTCCCGGTGCACGACCTGCCGGCCGTCGGCGTCGACCTGCCGGGCCGGCCGACCGGCGACTACACCACCGTCGCGGGTCTGGTGCTCGCCGGTCTCGGGCACATTCCGACCGTCGCGGGCGAGGACGTGGTGGTCGACGGCTGGCGGCTCGAGGTCGCCCGGATCGACCACCGGGCCATCACGGAGGTACGGCTGCGCCGCAGCACCGGACCGGTCCGGGACGCCGCGGTCCTCGACGAGGCGCGCACCTGATCCGGCGCGGTGGCTAGGCGGCGGAGGTCAGGTTCTGCAGCCGGACCTGGCCGCGCGCCACCAGACGGTCCTCGCCGTCGGTGATCTCCACCTGCCAGAGCTGCTGGCTGCGGCCGCGGTGCACCGGCGTGCCGACGGCGGTCAGCTCACCCTCGCGCACGGCGCGCAGGAAGTCGGTCTGGTTGGACACGCCGACGACGGTGCCCCGGTCGGCGAACCAGAGGGAACCGCCCACGCTGGCCGCCGTCTCCACCACCGAGCAGTACACCCCGCCGTGCTGGATGCCGAACGGCTGGTGCAGCTCCGGTCGGACCTGCCAGCGGATCACCACCCGGTCGGCGGTCGCCTCGTCGATCTTGAGCCCGAGCAGGTCGACGAAGCCTCCGGTGAGTTCGGGCATCTCCACGTACGCCTCCTCGATCTTGTGGGGCCAGCCTAGCGGGGCGTTCCGGCAAACCCGGTACGGGCGGGCCTCCCCGATGGGGGAGAATCGGGGACCGTGACCGACAGCAGCCTCCCGCCGCGGCGGGACTCCCTCACCGACGACCTGCTCTGGCGCGGCCTGATCCAGGACTCGACCGACGTCGACGCGCTGCGTGACCTGCTCGACGGCGGGAGCGCCGCGTTCTACGTCGGCTTCGACCCGACCGCGCCGAGCCTGCACGTCGGCCATCTCATGCAGGTCCTCACCGCCCGCCGCCTCCAGCTCGCCGGGCACCGGCCGCTGCTGCTCGTGGGCGGCGCGACCGGCCAGATCGGGGATCCGAAGGAGAGCGCCGAGCGCACCCTGAACCCGCCCGAGGTGGTCGCCGGCTGGGTCGAGCGCATCCGCGAGCAGCTGGCGCCCTTCGTCTCGTACACCGGTGAGAACGCCGCCCAACTGGTCAACAACCTGGACTGGACCGGCGAGATGTCGGTGGTGGAGTTCCTCCGGGACGTCGGCAAGCACTTCCCGGTCAACCGGATGCTGGCCCGCGAGGTGGTGAAGGCCCGCCTCGAGACCGGCATCAGCTTCACCGAGTTCAGCTACCAGCTGTTGCAGGCCAACGACTTCTACGAGCTGCACCGCCGGCACGGCTGCCAGCTCCAGTTCGGCGGCTCCGACCAGTGGGGCAACATCACCGCCGGCGTCGACTACATCCGTCGCAGAGGCGCGGGCCCGGTGCAGGCCTTCACGACACCGCTCGTGACGAAGAGCGACGGCACGAAGTTCGGCAAGACCGAGGGCGGCTCGATCTGGCTCGACCCGGCGATGACCAGCCCGTACGCGTTCTACCAGTTCTGGGTGAACGTGGACGACCGGGACGTCGACGGCTACCTGCGCTTCTTCAGCTTCCGCCCGCGCGAGGAGCTGGAGGAACTGGCCAAGGCGACCGCGGAGCGGCCGGCGGCCCGGCTCGCGCAGCGGGCGCTCGCCGAGGAGCTGACCACCCTCGTGCACGGCGAGCGCGAGATGGCCCAGGCGGTGGCCGCGAGCCAGGCGTTGTTCGGGCGGGGCTCCCTCGACGAGTTGAGCCTCGCGACCCTGCGCGCCGCTCTCACCGAGGCCGGGCTCGTGCAGCTCGACCAGCTGCCCGACGTGGCCGGGCTGCTGCGGGACTCGGGGCTGGTGCCGAGCCTCAAGGAGGCGCGCCGGGTCATCGCCGAGGGCGGCGCCTACGTCAACAACAACCGGGTGACCGAGGTGGACGCGACCGTCTCCCCGGACGACCTGTTGCACGGCCGGTACCTGGTGCTGCGTCGCGGCAAGCGCTCCTTCGCGGGCGTCGAGCTGCGGCGATAGCCGCCCGACAGCGGTGTGACGCGGGACGCGGCCCCCCGACTTGACGATCATGGCGGGGGCCGCGTACCTTTCTCTCTGCCAGCGCGGAACGGACGAAACAGGGCGAAAGTCCTGGTAGGCCGGAGCGCGGGAATGGCCACCGGGTCCGAGGCGTTACCACCGATCGGACCCCTGAGGCCCCGGCGGGCGCCGGGAATGGCCTCGGGGTCGGATGGGTTGTCACCCTCTGGAACCCGGTACCGGGCGGTGCCCCGGATTCGCCGTGAGGCGGATTTGGTGGGGCGGAGCCGACCGGGTATGGTGGACGACCGGCAGGGCACCGGGCGTGCTTGCGAGTGATCGCGGCGGCCGGCCTGCTGAATCCGATGATCGCGTGTGGTGGTTCGCTGCTGCGTGTGTTCGTCGGGGCCGAGCTGTGAAGCGTGACAGACCGGGACAGACCGGGACAGACCGGTTTGACGCGGCGGAAACGGTGAGGTAACGTAGTAAAAGTGCCCGGCGCGGGAGCGGTGGGTGTGGGACGATGCGCCCCGGACGGGGGTCCTCCTTGGTGGGGGGTTTCCGGATGGTGTGTGGTTGTTCTTTGAGAACTCAACAGGGTGCTTGATAAGCCAGTGCCAATTTGATTTATTGCCCCGTGCTGGGTTGGGCTTTTGTGGTCTGATCTGGTGGGGATTCCTTTGGCAACTTTTGTTGCTGGGATGATTTTCCAAGTTTTTGTTGGAGAGTTTGATCCTGGCTCAGGACGAACGCTGGCGGCGTGCTTAACACATGCAAGTCGAGCGGAAAGGC
>NZ_RAQQ01000022.1 GCF_003610785.1 Micromonospora globbae | reverse complement strand
CGGAAGCTAAGCCCTCCAGCGCCGATGGTACTGCACTCGTGAGGGTGTGGGAGAGTAGGACGCCGCCGGACATTCTTTCGGTCAGGGTCACCCCCTAGCAAAGGGGGTGGCCCTGACACCGTTTACGCACCCTTTTCCGGACGCATTCCGCCGCCTGGCCGCGTGCCCGCGGAAAGCGCCGGTGACTAGTCGGCCTCCCTGGGAATCGCGACTGCCCGAGCACAGGCGAGCGGCGGGCGCCCGCCACATTCAGATGGAGGGCGCACTGCCCGACGAGCGGCCGGCGCACGCCCATCAGCGGGAGAGCGGGACCGCCGGGGGTCGCACCGGGAGAACCGAAAGGCGCCGGCGAGAACCGGAAGGCGCCCGGAGAACCGAAAGCCGCCGGGGAGAGGCCGGGAAGAACCGGAAGGCGCCGGGGAGGACCAGAGGCGCCGCGCGTAGCAAACGTGCGGTCAGCCGCGCGTCTGCACGGCCCCCCGGATGTCGCGGAACAGCGCGCTGGCGGCGTCGACCGTCCGGCCCGGGAACATCGCCATGACGACGCTGCCGTGGTCGGCCCAGCCGCAGACGGCGAAGTCGCCGCCCTCGCCGCTGGTCGTGCCGCACTTCATCACGCCCCCGAGCTCGCCCGCCGGCACCTCGCGGAGGCCCGTCACGCGGCCCGTCTCGTCGCCCATGAGGCCGAAGAGGGTGTCCAGGTCGCGTTCCGGTTGCCAGAGGAGGGTGGTGCCCCCGAAGATCAGGACCGAGCGCTTCTCGTCCGCCGGGTCGCGGTAGACGGTGCCGAAGCTGCGGTCCAGGTCGATGTCGGCGGCGATGCCGCTGCGCAGGTAGTCCGCCGTGCTGCGAGCGCGCTCGCTGTCGTCGCGGGTCAGGCCGGCCACCTGGTCCGGCGACGTGATCCTCGTGTCCTTCTCCTGGGCCACCCGCCAGCCCATGGTCCCCAGCGCGCCGGCGCCGGC
This sequence comes from Micromonospora globbae, assembly GCF_003610785.1. Lineage (GTDB taxonomy): Bacteria > Actinomycetota > Actinomycetes > Mycobacteriales > Micromonosporaceae > Micromonospora > Micromonospora globbae. The sequence continues at coordinate 101,706 of NZ_RAQQ01000022.1, read as the reverse complement.
GAGACCCACGGCGAGCGCTGCCGCCCACGCGATCCGTCGCCGCCGTGACCGCGCCGTCCGTTGCCGCGGAACGCCACCCGGGTCCCGGGTGCTCAGCTGGATCGGCTCCTCGGTCAGCTCGAGGGGCTCCGGTCCGTCGTCGAACCGACGATCGGTGAGATGTGCGTCGGACATAGCCGACACCGTACGCGAATGACAGGTGGCGCACGTCGGGTCGGCCGAAGCCCTCCGTAGACTTTCTCGGGTGACCGAGAGACTGGATGCCCGACGCCCCGACGCCCCCACCCTGCCCGGCCAGTACCAGCCGGGTGAGGTAGAGCAGCGACGGTACGAGCAGTGGGTAGCCGCCGGCCACTTCCGGGCGTCGGCGGAGAGCGACAAGCCCCCGTTCACCATCGTCATCCCGCCGCCGAACGTGACCGGTTCCCTGCACATGGGCCACGCCCTGGACCACACCGTGCAGGACGCCCTGGTGCGACGCAAGCGCATGCAGGGCTACGAGGCGCTGTGGCTGCCCGGCATGGACCACGCGGGCATCGCCACCCAGAACGTGGTGGAGCGGCAGCTCGCGGCGCAGGGCCTGTCCCGGCACGACCTGGGCCGGGAGGCGTTCGTCGAGCGGGTGTGGCGGTGGAAGGCCGAGTCGGGCGGCGCGATCCTCGGCCAGATGCGCCGGCTCGGTGACTCCGTCGACTGGACCCGCGAGCGCTTCACCATGGACGAGGGCCTGTCGCGCGCCGTCCAGACCATGTTCAAGAAGCTGTACGACGACGGGCTCATCTACCGGGCCGAGCGCATCATCAACTGGTGCCCGCGCTGCCTCACGGCGCTCTCCGACATCGAGGTGGAGCACACCGACGACGAGGGTGAGCTGGTCTCGATCCGCTACAGCGACGACGTCGTGGTCGCGACCACCCGGGCCGAGACCATGCTCGGTGACACCGCGGTCGCCGTGCACCCGGACGACGAGCGGTACCGGCACCTGATCGGCACCGAGGTCGAACTGCCGCTGACGGGCCGCCGCATCCCGATCGTCGGCGACGAGCACGTCGACCCCTCGTTCGGCACCGGCATGGTCAAGGTGACCCCGGCGCACGACCCGAACGACTTCGAGATCGGCCAGCGGCACGACCTGCCCTCGCTCACGATCATGGACGAGCGGGGCGTCATCACCGCGCACGGCCCGTTCCAGGGCCTGGACCGGTTCGAGGCCCGCCCCGCCATCGTCGCGGCGCTGCGCGAGCAGGGCCGGATCGTGGCGGAGAAGCGGCCGTACGTGCACGCGGTGGGCCACTGCTCGCGGTGCCGTACGACGGTGGAGCCCCGGCTGTCGCTGCAGTGGTTCGTCAACACGTCGCCGCTGGCGAAGGCGGCCGGTGACGCGGTCCGCGACGGGCGGGTGAAGATCGAGCCGGCGGAGCTGGCCAAGCGGTACTTCGCCTGGGTCGACAACATGCACGACTGGTGCATCTCCCGGCAGCTGTGGTGGGGGCACCGCATCCCGGTCTGGTACGGCCCGCAGGGCGAGGTCGTCTGTGTCGGCCCGGACGAGGAGCCGCCGACCGGTGAGGGCTGGCGCCAGGACGAGGACGTGCTCGACACCTGGTTCTCCAGCGGGCTGTGGCCGTTCTCCACGCTCGGCTGGCCGGAGCGCACCCCGGACCTCGCGAAGTTCTACCCCACCAGCGTTCTCGTCACCGGGTACGACATCCTCTTCTTCTGGGTCGCCCGGATGATGATGTTCGGCCTGTACGCGATGGACGGCACCCAGCCCTTCGACGTCATCGCCCTGCACGGCATGGTCCGCGACGAGCACGGCAAGAAGATGTCGAAGTCGTTCGGCAACGTGGTCGACCCGCTGGACTGGATCGACCGGTACGGCGCCGACGCCACCCGGTTCACCCTGGCCCGGGGCGCGAACCCCGGTGGCGACGTGCCGGTCAGCGAGGAGTGGTGCCAGGGTTCGCGCAACTTCTGCAACAAGCTCTGGAACGCCACCCGGTTCGCGCTGCTGAACGGCGCGCACACCGACGGGCCGCTGCCGGCCGCCGAGCGGCTCTCGACCGTCGACCGCTGGATCCTCTCCCGGCTCGCGCACGTCACCGCCGAGGTGGACGAGCAGTTCGAGGCGTACGAGTTCGCGAAGGTCTGCGACCTGCTCTACCACTTCGCGTGGGACGACGTCTGCGACTGGTACGTCGAGCTGAGCAAGCCGGTGCTCGCCGCGGGTGGGCCGGCCGCCGACGCCACCCGCCGGGTGCTGGGTCACGTGCTCGACCAGCTGCTGCGGCTGCTGCACCCGGTCATCCCGTTCGTCACCGACGAGCTGTGGACCGCGCTCACCGGCGGGGAGAGCGTGATGGTCGCCGCCTGGCCGGTGGCCGACCGTACGCTCGTCGACGACCCCGCGGAGAGCGAGGTCGCCACCCTCCAGCGGGTGGTCACGGAGATCCGGCGGTTCCGCGCCGACCAGGGGCTGCGGCCGACCCAGCGGGTGGTCGCCCGGCTCGACGGTCTCGCGGCGGCGGGCATCGCCGCGCACGAAACGCTGATCCGCTCGCTGGCCCGGCTCGACCCGGCCGGCGACGACTTCCAGGCGAGCGCCACCCTGGCCATGCCCGGCGAGGTGAGCGTGGCGCTGGACACCCGGGGCTCGATCGACGTGGCCGCCGAACGGGCGCGGCTCGGCAAGGACCGGGCGGCCGCCGAGAAGGAGGCCGCGCAGGCACGGGCGAAGCTCGACAACCCGGCGTTCGTGGGCAAGGCCCCCGAGCACGTGGTCGCGAAGATCCGGGAACGGCTCGCGGTGGCCGAGGCGGACCTGGTCCGCATCGACGCCGCGCTGGAGGCGCTGCCCTCGTGACCGATCACGACGCCTTCACCCGGGTGGAGGCCGAGCTGGCCGAGCGGGGCTTCACCCGGATGGTCTTCGAGCTGGACCGGATCGAGTCCCTGCTCGACCTGCTCGGCAGCCCGCAGCGGGCGTACCCGTCGATCCACCTCACCGGGACCAACGGCAAGACGTCGACGGCCCGGATGATCGACTCTCTGCTGCGCGCGTTCGGCCTGCACACCGGCCGCTACACGAGCCCCCACCTGGAGACGGTCCGGGAGCGGATCAGCCTGGACGGGGAGCCGGTCAGCGAGGAGCGGTTCGTGGCCACCTACCGGGAGGTGGCCCCGCTGGCCCGGCTCGTCGACGAGCGGTCCGCGGAGCCGCTGACCTACTTCGACATGACCACGGCGCTGGCGTTCGCCACGTTCGCCGACGCGCCGGTGGACGTGGCGGTCGTCGAGGTGGGGCTCGGCGGGGCGGAGGACTCGACGAACGTGCTCCAGGCCGGGGTCGCGGTGATCACCCCGATCGGGCTGGACCACACCGAGTGGCTCGGCGACACCATCGAGGACATCGCCCTGCACAAGGCCGGCATCATCCATTCCGGCGCCACGGTCATCTCGGCCGCGCAGGAGGAGGAGGCGGCCCGGCCCATCCTGGAGCGGTGCGCCGAGGTGGGCGCCACCATCGCCCGCGAGGGGTCGGAGTTCGGCGTCCTGCGCCGGGCGGTCGCGGTCGGCGGCCAGGTGCTGACCCTGCAGGGGCTCGGTGGCGTGTACGAGGAGGTCTTCGTCCCGCTGCACGGCGCCCACCAGGCGCAGAACGCGGCGGTGGCGCTGGCAGCGGTCGAGGCGTTCCTCGGCGCCGGCGCCCGCCGGCAGCTCGACGTCGAGGCGGTACGCGAGGGGTTCGCGGCGACCAGCTCGCCGGGCCGGCTGGAGCGGGTGCGCAGCGCCCCGACGATCCTGCTCGACGGGGCGCACAACCCGCACGGGATGGCCGCGACGGTCACCGCGCTCCAGGAGGAGTTCGCGTTCAGCAAGCTGGTGGCGGTCGTCGGCGTGCTCGGCGACAAGGACGCGGCCGCCCTGCTGGAGCTGCTGGAGCCGGTGGTCGACCAGGTGGTGGTCACCCGGAACAGCTCGCCGCGGGCGATGCCGGCCCGCGAGCTGGCCGCCCTGGCCGCCGAGGTGTTCGGTCCGGAACGGGTCGAGGTGGCCGAGGAGATGCCGGACGCCATCGAGGCGGCGGTGGCCCTGGCCGAGGAGGACGTGCCGGGTGAGCTGAGCGGAGTGGGTGTGTTGATCACCGGATCGGTGGTGACCGTGGCCGACGCCCGCCGGCTGCTGAAGCGATGAGCGGCCCCGAGCAGCCACGCCGGTCGGGGCTGCGGGACCCGCAGCGGGCGGTGCGCGGCCTGGGGGCGGCCACGTTGACCCTCGAGGCGCTGGTGCTGCTGCTCGCCATCCAGCCGATCCGGGTGGTCGGCGGTGACCTCGGCGGTACCGCGATCGGCGCCGTGGTGGCGCTCGCCGTGGTGGCCGTGGTGCTGGCCGGCCTGATCCGCCGGCCGTGGGCCTGGAACGCCGGCACCGTCCTGCAGGGACTGCTGATGCTGTCCGGCCTGCTGCACTGGTCGCTGCTGGTGCTCGGCGTCATCTTCGCCCTGGTCTGGGGCTACGCCCTGCACGTACGCCGGGTGATCCTCGGCTAGGGCCGCAGCAGACAGCGGGCCCCGGGGGTGCCGAGGCGGCCGCCCCCGTCGCGGCCCCGGCGGGCTCAGGCGTCGGCGCGTTCCCGCCACTGGGTGAGGGCGATGCCGTGGCCGTCGGGGTCGCGGAACGCGGCGGCCCACACCTCCAGCTTCGTCCCCCGGTTGACCACCCGGGGCGCGTACGTGAAGCGGACGCCGGAGTCGCGCAGCCGCTCGTACGCCGCCTCGATGTCGTCGACCTCCAGGTTCACGTGCACCAGCCGGCGGCTGACCGGCGCGGCCTCGGTGACCTGACGCAGCACCAGCCGGGTCGAGCCGGAGGCGAGCACGGCGTTGCCCGTGCCCTGGTCGACCTCGGTGAAGCCCAGCACGTCCCGGTAGAACCCCAGCGAGCGGGACAGGTCGGTCACCAGCAGGGTGAGTCCCACGCCGCTGATCGGCCCGACCGGGTCGGACGGCTCGTCGGCCGGGCCGGCCGGCTCGTAGCCGAAGATCGCCTCGTCCAGCTCGGCCGCGCTGACCGGCTCGTCCCGCGGCTCGCGGGGCGTCGCCGGGTCGTCCAGCGGCAGGTCAAGCGGGTCGGCCGGATCCTCCCGCGCGGGGGCGGGCACGTCGAAGTCCTCCTCGGCGGGGGACCGGGGAGCGGGCGTGGCCCGGCGGGGCAGCGGGTTGGCCGGTTGCGGCTCGACCAGCGTCCCCTCCAGCACGACCGGGCCGCCCGGGCGCTGGTGCACGACGACCGGCTCGCGCTCGTCCCGCGGGACACCCGGGTCGTCGGGCAGCGGATCGCCGAGCGGGCCGCGGAAGTCGTCCTCGGCGGAGCGGCCGGCCCACGGCGGCGCGTCCTGCTCGATGAGCACCTCGTCCACCGGGTCGAGGTCGGCGTACTCGGGTGGCAGGTCGGCGGTGGCCGCCGCCGCGGTCTCGGCGTGGGTGGGCACCTCGTCCCAGAGCACCCGGACGTGCCGGGGGTCGTCCAGCGCCACCCGGATCGGCAGGGTCTGCCCGAGCGACGGCCACTTTGACACGGGGACGCGCGGCTCGATGATCTTCTTGCTGCGGGGCGGCAGCCCCGGCGCGTCGATGACCAGTTGCAGCTCGCAGCGGCCGAAGGCGTACTGGGTGGGCGGCTCGGAGGCGCTGTGCACGTGCCCCTCGCCGACGACCCACGTACGCCCGCCGGCGCGGACGGTGGCCAGCGCGATCGCCAGCACCAGCAGGGCGGCCCCGAGCGCCACGATGGCCCAGCTCGTCATGCCGAGGCCGAAGAGCATCACGAAGGTGGCCACGGTGCCGAGCACCGCGGCGATCAGCTTCCGTACCGGCGCGATGGGTCGGCTGCCGCCGTTCGCCACAGTGGACCTCCCGGGGGTCAAGGGCCAGGCTAGGCCGGAAGGGCCGCCGGGGGGAAGGCCGGCCGCCGCGCCGGCGCCGGGACCGGGTCGCTAGGCTGACCGTACCCAGACAGCCCGGCTTCCGCGCACAGGAGGAACCCAGCGTGTCCAGCACCAGCCCCGATGAGCGCACGCTCGTACTGATCAAGCCCGACGCGGTCCGCCGGGGGCTGGTCGGCGAGATCATTTCCCGGTTCGAGCGCAAGGGGCTGCGCATCGACGCCATGGTGACCCGGACCATGGACGCGGCGCTGGCCGACGAGCACTACGCGGAGCACGTCGACAAGCCCTTCTACCCGCCGCTGAAGACCTTCATGACCGGCGGCCCGCTGGTCGCCATGGTGCTCTCCGGCGACCAGGTCATCGACGTGGTCCGGGGCCTGGTGGGGGCCACCGACGGGCGCCGGGCGGCGGCCGGCACGATCCGTGGCGACTACTCCCTGTCGAACCGGGAGAACCTGGTGCACGCGTCCGACTCGGTGGACAGCGCGAAGCGCGAGATCGCGCTCTGGTTCCCCGAGCTCTCCTGACGCCGCGGCTCAGTCGGGCAGCCCGGGCATTTTCGCCGGGTTGCCCACCATGTACAGGTCGGTGATCCGGCCCTCCGACACGGCGAGCGTGAGCGCGTAGACCGTGCCGTCGGACTTCTCGACGAGAGCGCCCGGCTGGCCGTTGAGCTCCAGCCAGCGGGTCCGCACCGGCCTGCGGCCGTAGACACCGGCCGCGAAGCGGATCACCCGCTCCGCACCGATGATCGGGTTGCGGGCGGCCTTCACCCGTCCACCCCCGTCGGTCCAGGCGATCGCGTCGCGGGCGACCAGGCCGGTCAGCGCCGCGAGGTCGCCCTCGCGGGCGGCGGCCAGGAACGCGTCGAGCAGCCGCTCCTGCTCCGCGCGGTCCGCCGTGAAGCGGCGCCGGTCCTGGTGCACCCGGGCCTCGGCCCGGTGGTGCAGTTGCCGGCAGTCGGCGGGGGAGCGGTCCAGGATCTCGGCGATCTCCGTGTACGGCAGGTCGAACGCCGTGCGCAGCACGTAGACCGCGCGCTCCGGCGGGCTCAGCCGTTCCAGCACGTGCAGCAGCGCGGTGGCGAGGGAGTCGCGCAGCTCGGCCCGGTCCAGCGGGCCGAAGGGGGACGGCTCGGTCGGCACCGGCTCGGGCAGCCACGGCCCCACGTACGTCTCGCGGGCGGCCTGCCGCGCCCGGAGCCGGTCCAGGGCGAGGCGGGTGACCACCCGCGAGAGGTACCGCCGTGGCTCGGCCACCGAGGTCCGGTCCACGGCCGCCCAACGCAGGTACGCCTCCTGGAGTACGTCCTCGGCGTCGTGCCGGCTGCCGAGCAGGCGGTAGGCCAGGCCGAGCAGCATCGGCCGGTGCGCGTCGAGCGCACCGGCCGCCGCCACGGCGTCGGTGGTGGTCACTCCTGCGTCGGAGGCTGCTTCCGGGTGGTCACCGAGATCCTGTTCCACACGTTGATTGTCGCGATGGCCACGATCAGGTCGGCGAGCTCCTTCTCCGACCAGACCTTCGCCGCCTCGTCCCAGACCTCGTCCGGCACCCCGTGCTCGCCGAGCCGGGTGACCGCGTCGGTGAGCGCCAGCGCGGCCCGCTCCCGCTCGGTGAAGAAGGGCGCGTCCCGCCAGGCCGCCAGGGCGAACAGCCGCCGGCTCGACTCCCCGGCGGCCAGCGCGTCGGTGGTGTGCATGTCGACGCAGAACGCGCAGCCGTTCAGCATCGACGCCCGGATCTTGACCAGCTCGTACACCGTGTGGTCGACGTTCGACCGGGCGTACTTCTCCAGGCCCAGCACGGCGTGGTACGCCTCCGGCGCCACCGTGGTCACGTCCATCCGTTGCATGACAACCTCCCGTGTCGGTGTGACACCGGTACGACGGGTCCGCCGGGTCGCGGTGTGACAACAAGGGCTGTGACGCCGATCATGTCCTGCCGGTCAGCCGGCGTTCCGGCCGTGGACACCCGGGACGCGGGAACCGGTCATGTCCGCCCGGTACACCCACGGGGTCAGTCCCCGATCCGGGAGGAACGATGACCGAGCTTGATCGACGTACGGTGCTGCGGGCCGGCCTGGTGGCCGGCGCCGGCGTGGTGGGTGGCGGCCTGCTGGGCGGCGGCGCCGCGCCGGCCGCGCCCGCGTGGCGGCCCAGCGGGCGTCCCGTGCTCACGCACGGCGTGCAGAGCGGCGACGCGACGGCGGACTCGGCGCTGGTGTGGACCCGCGCAGACCGCCCCGGGCGGATGCTCGTGGAGGTGAGCCGCCGCCCCGACTTCCGGGGCGCCCGGCGGGTCACCGGACCGGTGCTCGACCCGTCCGGCGACTTCACCGGCACCGTGCGGCTGCGCGGCCTGCCCGCCGGCGAGCGGCTGCACTACCGGGTGCGGGTGGAGAGCCTCGACCGGCACGGGCTGGTGAGCGAGCCGCTGACCGGCACCCTCACCACCGCCGCGCGCCCGCACGACCGGCGGGACGTCCGCTTCGTCTGGACGGGCGACATCGCCGGCCAGGGCTGGGGCATCGCCCCGGACTCCGGCGGCATGTCGATCTTCAGCGCCATGCGGGCCACCCGCCCCGACTTCTACCTGTGCAGCGGCGACAACGTCTACGCCGACGGGCCGCTCACCGAGACCGTGGCGCTGCCCGACGGGCGGATCTGGCGCAACATCGTCACCCCGGAGAAGAGCAAGGTCGCCGAGACGCTGACCGAGTACCGGGGCCAGTACGCGTACAACCTGCTCGACGAGCACCTGCGCCGGTTCCTCGCCGAGGTGTCGCAGGTCAACCAGTGGGACGACCACGAGGTGACCAACAACTGGTACCCGGGCGAGATCCTCACCGACGACCGGTACACCGAGCGCCGCGTCGACGTGCTGGCGGCCCGGGCCCGGCGGGCGTACGGGGAGTGGGTGCCCACCCCGCGCGACGGCCGGCTCTACCGGCGCCTGTCGTACGGGTCGCGGCTGGACGTCTTCGTGCTGGACATGCGGACCTGGAAGGACCCGAACGACGGCAACACGTACGCCGACCCGAACCGCGGCCTGCTCGGCCGGGAGCAGCGCGAGTGGCTCGTCCGGGAGCTGACCCGGTCCCGCGCCACGTGGAAGGTGATCGCGGCCGACCTCCCCATCGGGCTGGTGGTGCCGGACGGGCCGGGTGCCCAGGAGGGCGTGGCCCAGGGCGACCCGGGCGCGCCGGCCGGGCGGGAGCTGGAGTTCGCGCAGGTGCTGCGGGCGGTCCACCGGGCCGGGGTGACCGGCGTCGTCTTCGTCACGGCCGACGTGCACTACACGGCGGCGCACCACTACGACCCGGCCCGCGCGGCGGTCGGTGACTTCACCCCGTTCTGGGAGTTCGTCTCCGGGCCGGCGCACGCCGGCGCGTTCGGCCCGAACGCCCTGGACGGCACGTTCGGTCCGGAGGCCGTCTTCGTGCACGCCCCGCCGCGGGCCAACACGTCGCCGGCCGAGGGATACCAGCACTTCGGTGAGGTGAGCATCGACGGCGCCACGGGCGCGCTCACCGTCCACCTGCGCGACCGCGCCGGCGTCTCCCTCTGGACCCGCACCCTCCCACCCCCAGTCCGCTAACCCCGCGCCCCGGGCTTCACCCCCGCGATCTTGCACTTGCTGCCCCGGCAAACCGGGCTCAGACCGGCAAAACGAGGGCCCAAAGTGCAAGATCGCGGGGAGAAGGGGGGTGGGGCGCGGGGGTGCGCCTCGACGGGTGACCGGGGGGCCTCGGTATGAGATAGCAGGTGGGCGGTGGCCCGGCGTCTTTCGACCAGCCGCCGGCCGGTTCGCCACCCCGTCGGTGCGGCGGGGCGGCGTCCGCTACCGTGACACCGCCTGCTTCGCACACGATCCGCCGGAGGAACAGTGCCGCTGCTCTACACCATCGGCAAGCTCACCGTGGCGCCCGCGCTGCGGCTGGCGTTCCGTCCGACCGTGGAGGGGTTGGAGTACGTGCCGGAGACCGGTGGCGCCATCTTCGCCGGCAACCACCTCTCCGTGGCCGACGAGCTCTTCCTCGGCACGGTCGTCCCGCGGCACCTCGCGTTCTGGGCGAAGTCGGAGTACTTCAAGGGCGTCGGACTGAAGGGCGCGTTCTCCAAGTTCGTCCTCACCGGGCTCGGCGCCATCCCCGTCGAGCGGGCCGGCGGGCGGGCGGCGCTGTCCGCCTTCGACGCCGCGATCCCGGCGCTCAAGGCCGGTGACCTGGTGGTCGTCTACCCGGAGGGGACCCGGTCGCCCGACGGGCGGCTCTACCGGGGGCGCACCGGCGCCGTGCGGCTCGCGCTGGCCGCCGGCGTGCCGATCATCCCGGTCGGCACGATCGGCACCGAGAAGGTGCAGCCGATCGGGGCGCGGATGCCCCGGCCCGGCGCCGCGAAGATCACCGTCCGGTTCGGCAAGCCGCTGGACTTCACGGGCCGCTCCGACGACCGGACCTCGCTGCGGGCCATGACCGACGAGGTCATGAGCGAGATCCAGAAGCTCACCGGCCAGGAGTACGTCCCCCGGTACGCCCCGCCGCGCGCCCACCCCGACCCGACCCGCGACGGCCCCGCCTGACCGACCGCGGTCACGGCGGGTCTGCGCCGCGGCGCTCCTCCTGCGCGACGACCTCGTCGACGTCCGGCAGGCGGTCCAGTTGGGCCAGCTGCCGGGCCGTCCGCGCGTCGGGCGGCAGCCGGTCCCGGTTGCGCGCCAGGAACGCGACGTGGCCCGCCGTGTACGGGCACCCGTTCCCGCCGAGGCGCTGCCCCGGGTCGTACCGGCAGCCGCCGCAGTAGTCGCTCGCCCGGTCGATGGGCGACCCGCCGGCGGCGTACGGCGTCGTGGCCGTCCGGCCGAGGTCGGCGTACTGGCTCGGGCCGGCGACGTTCACCGTCATCGCCCAGACGAACCCGTCGACGAAGCTGCGGTGGAAGAAGTCCACCATCTCGGCCGGCCGCCAGCCGCGCTGCCGCCCGTAGTTCCCCAGCACCATGAGCCGCGCGACGTGGTGCACCCAGCCGTGGTCGCGCACCTCCGCCAGGACGTCGGAGAGGCAGCGCGCCCGCACCGCGTCGGCGTCCAGGTCCCGGAACCAGTCCGGCACCGGCCGGCGTACGGCGAGCCGGTCGCCGCCCAGGTGGTCCGGCTCGACGTACCAGTACAGGTTCCAGACGAAGTCCCGCCAGCCGAGGATCCGCCGGATGAAGCCCTCCACGCTGGAGAGCGGGGCGCCCTGCCGGCGGTACGCCTGCTCGGCCCCGCGTACGGCCTCCATGGGGTCGAGCAGGCCCAGGTTCAGGGAGGTGGAGAGCAGGCTGTGCGCCAGCCACGGGTCGGCGGCGAGCATGACGCCCTCGTACGGGCCGAAGTGCGCCAGCCGGTGCCGCAGGAAGTGCCGCAGCCGCGCCTTGGCCTCCGCGGCCGTCGCCGGGAACCGGCGCGGGCCGTCCCGGCCGACGAACCGCACCCCTTCCCGCTCCCACCGGTCGAGGTCCGCCCGGACCTCGGCGTCGATGTCGTCCTCGGTCGGCACGGGCGGCGGCGGCACGTCGAGCCGGCGAACCCCCTTCGGACGCGGGCCCCGGTTCCCCGGGTCCGGGCTCCAGCGGCCGCCCACCGGTTCGTCCCCGTCGAGGAGCACCCGGTGGCGCTGCCGGGCGAACCGGTAGAACGCGTCGAACCGGAGCGCGCCCCGGCGCCCGTCGGCCCACTCGGCGAAGTCGTCGATGGTCGTCACGAAGCCGCGCGGCGGCAGGACGGCGACCCGGTCCAGCCCTCGGACGAACCGCAACGCCGACCGGGAGGTCGGATGGCACACCTCCAGCGGCCCGGGCACCCGGCGCAGCGCGTCGCCGTACGTCTCGGTCCGCAGGAAGATCGCCTGGTCCCCGAGTTCGGCGGCGCGGTGGCGCAGGGCGGACAGCAGTAGGTGCGCCTTCTGGCGGTGGAACGCGCGGCGCCGGAAGACCGCCTTCGACTCGATCAGCAGCACCGGTTGGCGACGCTCGTCGAGGAAGTGCGGTCCCAGTTGATCGGCGAAGAGCCAACGCCGCGACATGTCCCAATTGTGATTCTTGTGGCGTCTTAACGGTCGTAACGAAGGTGAAAACCGAGGGTGTGTCGGCTCAGCTTCGGCCGGACGTGACGATCCGCGCCCGCAATGTCTCGAGCAGGGCCGCGCTGTCCTGCACCGAGAGGCGCGTGAAGACGGCCGTCGCGATGCTGCCGTGGTCGACCGTCGTACAGACCACCACCGTCCCGCCGTCGGCGCGGCCCACGGCGCAGCGCTGATGCCGGCCGCGTACGCCCGTGTCGATCTTCTCGACCTCCCCGAGCCGGTACGTGCCGGCGAGGCGGGCGATCTCGTCGTCCGCGTCCCCCTCCGGGTCGAGCCGGACGCCGGTCGCGCCGAAGACGGTCACCTGCTTGCCGTTCGGGTCGGTGTAGACACCGGCGAAGGTCTCCTCGGCCAGCCAGTGCTCCTTGCGTACCTCCGTCTCCAGCCGGCGCGCGGTCTCCTCGCTGCGGTTGTCGTCCCGCAGCGACAGGTCGGCCACCTGGGCGGGGAGTGAGGCGTGGACGGGGTACTGCGACCAGATCGGCCGGCCGTAGTACGCGGGGCAGCCGCAGCAGCAGGCGATGGTGAGCAGCAGCACCCACGGCCAGCGGCGTCGCCGGCGGACCGGCACGTACCCCTTCGGGGCCTGCCAGTCGGGCGGCGGCGCGGTCGGGCGCCGCTTCGACCGGCGTTGCCGTGGTGGGGTCGGCGTCGTCGCGGGGGCCGGTACCGGCGGGCGGCCGGCCGGCGGTGCGACAGGCGGTGGCGCCATCGGAGGTGGTGCGACCGGAGGCCGGGCGGCCGGCGGCGACACCGGGTGGACGATCGGCGGGGGCGCCACGGGGTGAGCGGCCGACGGGGGCGGCGCGGGGTGACCCGGCACCGGACGCGCGGGCGGCGGCACGGGGTGACCCGGCAGCACGGGGCGACCCGGCGGTGGCGACAGCGGGTGAGCGACCGGCGGCGCGTCGGCGGGCGGCCCGGAGTAGGGGCGCGTGGGCGGCGGCGCCGGGTAGGGGAGCGTCGGCGGCAGGGGCGGCAACGCCGGCAGCTCGGCCGAGGGCAGTTCCCAGCCGCCGGTGTCCGCGCCGGCCCAGGGGTCGACGGGAACCTGGTGCTCCGGGGCGTCCGGCAGGGGCGGCGGCAGCGGGGTCGGCTCGGCCGACTCGCCCCAGGAGCGCCGGCGGGGCGGTGGGGGCGGCACGGGGGCGGACCCGCTCCACCGGGGCGCGGGGTCGGGAACCTCGACGGCGGGCATCCGCCGGGTGCCCGTGGGCCCGACCTCGGGCGCGGAGGCCGGCCCGTCCGGCGCGGATGCCGGCGCGGGTCCGTCGAGCCGCTGGGTGGCTTCGGGTACGGCAGGCCCGGCGTCGGCGGTGGACCGCGCGGCGTCGGTGCCGTCGGTCGGCTCCGGGGCGGCGTCGGCGATCGCCCGCGTCGCGTCGGTGCCCGCCGTGGCGGCGGCGTCCTTCGCCGGCACGGCGTCGGCGCCCGCCGTGGCCGCGTCAGTCCGTGCGGTGTCGGTGCCGGCCGTGGCGGCGTCCGTCGGAGTGGCGTCGCGGTCCGTCGGCCTGGCGTCGGCGGCGTTCGCGGCGTCGGCGGGCACTGCGGCGTCGGCGGGCACTCCGGCGTCGGCGCTCGTCGCTGCCTCCGGCACGGTCGGCGCCGCGGCGTCGGCGCTCGTCGTCGGTTTCTCCGGTGCGGTCGGGGCCGCGGTGGCGTCGGCCTGGGGTACGACGGGGGAGGTCGCGTCCCCGGCGACGGCCGGATCACGGTCCGGCCCCGTGCCCGGGGTGCTCCCGTGGGCCGGCCGGTCCGTCCCCGGCTGCGGCATCGCGGCAATCTCCTCTCGCGCCGACCCGAGGTTAGTACCGGCCCGCCAACCGTGGGGATCCGCCCACCGCGCCCCGGGGCCGTGCCCGCGCCTGCGTGAGCGGCGACCCGCTGACCTGCGGCGGTCGGGGTGACCGGGTGGGGGTCGACCACGCCACGGCGGATCCCGCCGCGCGCGTGGTCGCGCTCGGGCGGGCGCGTACCCTTGGGCATCATGAGCGTCCCGTCCACGACTTCGCGCCCCGTCGCGGCGAACTCCGTCTGGCCCCGACTGGAGCCGCTGTTGCCCCAGGTGACCAAGCCCATCCAGTACGTCGGTGGTGAGCTGGGTGCGGTGGTCAAGGACTGGGACGCGGCGGCCGTGCGCTGGGCGCTGATGTACCCGGACGCGTACGAGGTCGGCCTGCCCAACCAGGGCGTGCAGATCCTGTACGAGGTGCTCAACGAGCTGCCCGACGTGCTCGCCGAGCGGACGTACGCCGTCTGGCCGGACCTGGAGAAGCTGATGCGCGCCCACGGCGTGCCGCAGTTCACCGTCGACGCCCACCGCCCGGTGCGCGACTTCGACGTGTTCGGCGTCTCCTTCGCCACCGAGCTGGGCTACACCAACCTGCTCACGGCGATCGACCTGGCCGGCATCCCGCTGCTCGCCGCCGACCGGACCGACGCCGACCCGGTGGTCCTGGCCGGCGGGCACGCCGCGTTCAACCCGGAGCCGATCGCCGACTTCGTCGACGCCGCCGTGCTCGGTGACGGCGAGGAGGCGGTCCTGGAGATCACCGCCATCGTCCGGGACTGGAAGGCCGAGGGCCGCCCGGGCGGTCGCGACGAGCTGCTGCTGCGGCTGGCCCGCACCGAGAGCGTCTACGTGCCGCGCTTCTACGACGTGGACTACCTGCCGGACGGCCGGATCCAGCGGGTCGTGCCGAACCGCCCGGACGTGCCGTTCCGGGTGCACAAGCGCACCACCATGGATCTGGACGCCTGGCCGTACCCCAAGAAGCCGCTGGTGCCGCTCGCCGAGACGGTCCACGAGCGGTACGCGGTGGAGATCTTCCGCGGTTGCACCCGCGGCTGCCGCTTCTGCCAGGCGGGCATGATCACCCGGCCGGTACGGGAGCGCTCGATCACCACCGTGGGCCAGATGGTGCAGCAGGGGCTGGAGTTCTCCGGCTTCCACGAGGTGGGCCTGCTGTCGCTGTCGTCGGCCGACCACTCCGAGATCGGCGACATGTGCTCCGGCCTGGCGCAGCAGTACGAGGGCACCAACGTCTCGCTCTCCCTGCCGTCGACCCGGGTGGACGCGTTCAACATCGAGCTGGCCCAGGAGCTGTCCCGCAACGGCCGGCGGACGGGCCTGACGTTCGCCCCGGAGGGCGGGTCGGAGCGGATCCGCCGGGTGATCAACAAGATGGTGTCGGAGGAGGACCTCATCCGCACCGTCGTGACGGCGTACACCAACGGCTGGCGGCAGGTGAAGCTCTACTTCATGTGCGGCCTGCCCACCGAGACCGACGAGGACGTGCTCCAGATCGCCCGGATGGCCCACGAGGTCATCAAGGCGGGGCGGGCGGCCACCGGCTCGAAGGACATCCGCTGCACCGTCTCCATCGGCGGGTTCGTGCCGAAGCCGCACACGCCGTTCCAGTGGGCGGCCATGGAGCGGCCCGAGGTCATCGACCGCCGGCTCAAGCTGCTCAAGGACGCCATCAACGCGGACCGTTCGCTCGGCCGGGCCATCGGCTTCCGCTACCACGACGGGGAGCCGTCGCTCATCGAGGGCCTGCTCAGCCGGGGCGACCGCCGGGTCGGCGCGGTGATCCGCAAGGTCTGGGAGAACGGCGGCCGGTTCGACGGGTGGAGCGAGCACTTCTCGTTCCAGCGGTGGGTGGACGCCGCCGCCGAGGTGCTGCCGGCCTACGGCGTCGACCTCGACTGGTACACGACGCGGGAGCGCGACGAGCTGGAGGTCCTGCCCTGGGACCACCTCGACTCCGGCCTCGACAAGGACTGGCTCTGGCAGGACTGGCAGGACGCGCTCAGCGAGTACGAGCAGGACGACTGCCGGTGGACCCCGTGCTTCGACTGCGGCGTCTGCCCGTCCATGGACACCGAGATCCAGATCGGCCCCACCGGCCGGAAGCTGCTGCCGCTGACGCCGGTCAAGGGACTGAAGCTGCCCACCGGCGCGCAGCGGTAGCGCCGACGCGGGCTTGCCCCGGGCGGCGTCGCCGACCAGCACCGAGCGCGGGAACCGGCACGGTTCCCGCGCTCCGGCGTGTCCGGGCCCTGTCGTGCGGCCCACCTACCATGACACGGGGTGGGGGTGACCCGACTGGCCGTCAATGGATACGCTGCGTCCCACATGGACCGATTGGCCGGTCGGCGACGGGGAGGGCAGCAACATGGGTGACATCAGACCGCCGGACGTCGGCGATCTGACCGTCAGCGTCGAGGACCTCGACGCGGCGGCGGCGTACGTCGAGCGTTTGAAGCAGTACGTCGACGAGACCATCACCTACGAGATGGAGCGCATCAAGGAGCGGATGAAGGGGGACAGCGAGCACGGTCAGACGGTCCCCAACGGCACGCCCTTCGGGGCGTACGAGGACGCCCGGATGCAGTGGCAGGCGCTGACCACGTCGACGGCCAACATGGAGGCTCACATCAAGCAGCTCTCCACCCGGCTCGCCGCGCTCAAGAAGGGCACCGAGGACATCGCCCAGGCGTTCCGCGACGTCGAGGCGCGCAACGCCGCCACGGGCAAGGAGATCGAACGGATGCTGGAGTCCGCCGCTCCGCCGCCGCAGGCGGGCGGAACGCCGCCGTCCACCTACCCGTACACGGCCTGAGGGGGAGAGGGTCATGGCTGGAGGAACGTGGGAGCGGTGCGTCCGCGAGGTGACGCTCTCGGCGGATCCGGAGACGGTCGGTTCGGTCGGCGCGGGCTGGAAGAACCTGTCGACCGCGCTGGGCTACCTGCGCGACGCCCTGGCCGGGCGCTCGTTCATCGGGCCGGTCGCGCCCGGCACGGAGCGCCCGAACGTCGGCGGTCTGCCCGGCATGCTCGCCGGCTGGAAGGGCAGCGGCGGTGACGCGTACCGCGAGCACCTCGGTGAGATGGGCAAGGACATTGAGGAGCTCATCACCGACGCGAGCAACGTGAGCGGGGCGCTCACCCGGATCGAGGCCGACATCCGCAAGGCCGTCGCGAGCATCCCGATCCCGCTCATGGACGACTTCGGCTGGAACGAGTGGAGCCTGCCCAACGGCACCGAGCTCGACGACGCGCGCGACGGCGAGAGCCAGTCGGGCTTCCTCGCGGCGTTGCGCAAGGACTACCAGAGCAACCCCGCGTCGTACGCCGACGGCGCGTTCCGCGACAAGGCGGACGACCTGGAGGCGACCATGAAGGTCGACGGCCAGGCCAGTGACAACAAGCGGGGCGGCTTGTGGGACACCAAGTCCCACCTGGACAACTGGTACAACGACAACATGTCGGCGGCCAACAAGGCCATGTCGCCGCTGCCCACCGCGGTGGTCGACGAGCGCCCGAAGCTCATCGTGCGGGCGCCGTCCGGCCAGGACGACTACGGCGGCTACCGGCCGGAGGACCGCGTCCCGCCGACGGGCCGCCCCGACATCGGCGGCGGCTTCGACGGCGGAGCCGATCCCAGCAGCGTCCGCCCCTCCATCGACAGCTCGACCCCGAAGATGGGCGACCCCGGCCCGTACCGCGGCGACACTCCCAAGATCACCCCGCCGACGATCGGCGGCGGTGACCACGGAGGTGGCGGCACGGGTGGCATCGGCGGCGGCCCCGGCAGCCTCACGCCGCCGTCCGCCGGTTACCCGGGCACCGGCGACAGCGACTTCGGCACCGGCCTCGCCGGCGCCTCACCGCCCAGCACCATCGGAAGCGGGTACAGCGGCGCGGGCGGCCCCGGGCTGGGCAGCGCCGGGGCCGGCGGGATCGGCGGCGGCGGCGTGGGTGCGGCCGGGGGGATCGGCGGCGGTGGCGTCGGCGCGGCCGGCGGGATCGGCGTGGGCGCCGTCCCCGGCATGATGGGCGGCGGCAACGGCAAGGTGCCGCCCATGACCAGCGCCGCCAACGCCCTGCGTGCCGCGGCCGGTGGCGCCGGCGCCGCGGGCGCGGGCGGTGCTCGGGGCGCCGGGATGATGGGCGCCGGCATGATGGGCGGTGGCATGGGCGGTCACGGCGCCGGCGCCGGCAGCTCCGGCAGCGAGCACTCGTCGTGGTTGACTGAGGACGACGATCCGTGGGGCAGCGACGGCTCCGCGTCCCCGGGCATCCTGCGATAAGGACGGACGGATGAGGGTGAACGTCGGCGCACTCCGGCCGATCACAGCCGGCCTGCTGGCCGGGCTGATGGTGCTGGGGGCCGCCCAACCGGCGGCCGCGGCCGACCGGCGGGCCGAGCAGTGGTACCTGGACGAGCTGCGCATCGACCGGGCACACAAGGTCTCCACCGGCCGCGGAGTGGTCGTGGCGGTGCTGGACAGCGGCGTCGACGCCACCCATCCGGAGCTTCGTGGCCAGGTGCTTCCCGGGGCGCGCAGCTACGGCGCCCCGGGAGACGGGCGCGCTGACGAGGACGGCCACGGCACGCACATGGCCGGGATCATCGCGGCGCGGAACGCCGGGAGCGACGGCGTGGTCGGGGTCGCGCCCGACGCGAAGATCCTCCCCATCAAGCTACGCAAGGGCACCGGCCAGAACAGCAACGAGGCGGTCGCTCTCGGCATCCGGATGGCGGTCGACGCCGGCGCCAAGGTGATCAACATGTCCTTCGGCGCGCCCGGTATGTCCGACCCCGACCAGGAGAGCGCGATCCGGTACGCGCTGGAGAAGGACGTCGTCGTGATCGCCGCCGCCGGCAACACGGCCGACGGCGCGGTGGACGTCAGCAGCCCCGCGAACACGCCCGGCGTCATCGCGGTGACCGGCACGACCCGGGGCGGCAGCTTCTGGTCGGGCTCCGTCCAGGGGCCGGAGGCGGTGATCGCCGCTCCCGGCGACGGCATCTTCAACATCGGGCCCGAGCACGGCTACGGGTGGGGCGACGGCACCTCGGACGCCGCGGCCATCGTCTCGGGCGTCGCGGCGCTGATCCGCGCGGAGCACCCGGATCTCGACGCGCCGAACGTCATCAACCGGATCATCCGGACCGCCCGGGACGCGGGTCCGACCGGCCGCGACCCTCAGTACGGCTTCGGCCTCATCGACCCGGTCGCCGCGCTGACCGCGGACGTGCCGCGGGTCTCCGCGAACCCGCTGCTCGGCCCGGCGGCCAGCGCCAGCGCGGCTCCCGACCAGGCGGCCGAGGACGACGAGTTCGACGTCACGAAGTACGGCGACCGGGGTGGTCCCACCGACCAGCAGGTCATGGTGATCGGCATCGGCATCGCCGTGGCGCTCGTGGTGCTGGTGGCGCTGGTGGTGTTCCTGATCTGGAACCGCCGCAGGTACCGGCGTGAGGCGGCCCGGGCGGCCGACGTCCCGGACGAGGCGCTCGACCAGGCGGCCGGTCACGGCTACGGGCAGCCCGGTGGGCCACCCGTCCCGGCCGGTCACCTCCCGCCGGGCGCGCCGCCGGCCCCCGGCGGCTACGGCTCCCCGGCCCCCGGCTACGGTCCCCCGACCCCGGGCGGCTACGGCTCCCCGGGCGCGCCGCCCGTTCCGGGCGGTTACGGGCCGCCGGCCGGCGGGTACCAGCCGCCCCCGCAGGGTGGCCCGTACGCCCCGCCCGGCGCGCCTCCCGCACCGCCGGGGTCGTACCCGCCGCCGGGGAGCGGCAACCCGTCCTGACCGTCGTGGCCCGCCGGGGAGCGTGCGTCCCGGCGGGCCGCCGGCGTGGCCGCGGCGAGGCCGGGGCGTGTGGTCCCGATCGGCCGCGGGGGTGGGCGTGCCGGCCGGCCACGTGTGCCACGCCTGGCCGATCCGGTGCCCCTCCTCCAAGTGACGAACCGCACGGTTTCGGGGCCGATCACCGGCCGGTCACCGCGCTCTGGGAGGCGGTTCCCGCCGGGCCGGGACGACCGCTTCGTGCCGGTTCATCCGGGGTCCGGCTGCCCCGGCCGCGTCCCGTCCCGGGCCCTGCGCCAGGATGGAACGGACACGCAGGTTCACCCGAGGAGCTCACGATCGCCAGAAAGCCTCAACCCGAGGGCGGCCAGGCGCCGGTCGTCCAGCGCGTCCGGATCCGGTACGCCAAGCGGGGGCCGCTGCGGTTCACCTCGCACCGGGACTTCGCCCGGGCCTTCGAGCGGGCCGTACGCCGGGCCGGCGTACCGGTGGCCTACTCGCAGGGCTTCACCCCGCACCCGAAGATCTCGTACGCGAGCGCCGCCCCGACGGGTGTGGCGAGCGAGGCGGAATACCTGGAGATCGCGCTTCAGGCGCCGGTCGACCCGGAGCAGCTGCGGATCGCCCTGGACTCGGCGCTCTCGCCGGGGCTCGACGTGGTGGACGCGGTGGTGGCGACCGGCGGCAGCCTGGCCGACCGGATCGAGGCGTCGTCCTGGCGGGTGGAGTTGCCGGAGGTGGACCCATCCGCGCTCCGCGCCGCCGTCGACGCGTTCACCGCCGCCGGAGAGGTGCTGGTCGAGCGGATGACCAAGCAGGGCCGGCGCACCTTCGACGCGCGAGGGGCGGTCATCGCCATCGATGTGGCGGCACCGACGGAGACGCCTTCCGGGGGACCGGCCGTACCGTGTGCGATACTCGAAGTGGTCGTGCGGCAGGTCACCCCGTCCGTACGGCCCGATGACGTCCTTTCCGGCCTCCGCGTGGTGGCCGGCCTGGAGCCGCCGGTTCCGCCGCGTGTGACCCGGCTGGCTCAGGGCACGCTGACCGCGCAGGGCGAGATCGTGGATCCGTTGGATGCGGACCGCGACGGGGCAACCATCGGTGAACGCTGACCGACGGTCGGCGTTCAGGTAGGCAGACTTCGGCCGTCGCGCACCTCGCGCGCCGGCGGAAACACCTTTGCGGCGACCCTGCGTGGCAGCGCTCACCCGCGCCCGGGGCAGCCAGAACTGGAGAACGTCCATGCTCGAGAACGAGCCCGAGGGCGGCGAACGGCCCGGTTCACAGCCGGCCGGCGAGACCGCCGAACAGCAGAAGAACCCCGTGGACGGGGGCGCCGCCGGCGAGGCGACCGGCACGCGGGGCGTCGCCGACGAGCCCCCGGCCGCCGAGGCCCCACCCGCCCGACGGGCCCGGGCCACGCGGCGGCGTGCCACACCGGTGAACCAGCCGGAGCAGGTCGACGCGCCGGCCGCGGCGCCCGCCACCGGCACCGGCAGCGCGGAGTCCCCCCAGGCGGAGGTCTTCGCGCCGCTCTCCGGCGACCTCGACGACGCGCCGAAGACCCCGCGTCGGCGCCGCAAGGCGACCGCCGCGAAGGCCGTCGAGGAGCCGGTGGTCGCGGCGTCCGCCGAGGAGGCCTCCGCGGAGGTCGTCCCGCCCGTCAAGGTCACCCGTACGCGGCGGCGCAAGACCGCGCCCGCGGCGGCCGAGCCGGCGGCGGAGACGCCCGCCGAGACCGCCGGCCTGCCGGGCGAGCCGGTCGCCGAGGCCGAGCCGGCCGCGGAGACCGCCACCGAGCCGACCCGACCGGCCGCGGAGACGCCCGCCGACACTACCGAGGAGTTGGCCGAGCCGGTGGCGGAGACGCCCGCCGAGACCTCCGAGGAGCCGGCCGCCGAGGCGGGACCGGCGACCGCCGAGGCCGGCGCGGCCACCGAGGAGACCGCCGGCGGGAAGCCCGGCGAGGCTCCGCCGGCCGCCGAGGCGGCCACGAAGCGGCCCACCAGCGGCGCGGAGCCCCAGTCGGGGGAGGTGCCGCCCGGTGTCGCCGTGCCCGGGGCCGCCGAGCGGTTGACCGAGCCGGCCGAGGCCGCCGAGCCGGAGGAGCGGCGTACGCCCCGCCGGCGGGCCGCGCTGTCCGCGCCCACCGTGCTCTTCATGCCCCCGCAGCCGGACGCGGTGCCGCTCGTCCGGGTCGTGGAGCCCGGCCCGAGCGAGGAGCCGGCCGGCGAGGAGCCCGCCGAGCAGCCCCGCCGTCGCCGCCGGGGTCGCCGCGAGGCCGAGCCGGTGGAGGCCGTCGAGGCCGAGCAGGAGCCGACCGAGGAGGCCGTCGAGGCCGCCGAGGCGGAGGAGGACGAGGACGAGTCCCTGGCGGGCCGGCGCCGGCGCCGGCGTGGCCGCCGCGGGCGCGGCCGGGGCAGGGGCGGCGTCGAGGAGGCCGAGGACGAGGAGTCCGAGGAGGCTGCGGCTCAGGCCGAGGCCGAGCCGGAGGAGGCCGTCGAGGAGGCCGAGGACGAGGACACCGACGGCGGCGAGGGGCTGACCCGGCGTCGCCGTCGGCGCCGCCGCCGGGGTGCCGGGGACACCGAGACGACGGTCGCGGACGACGGCGTCCCGACGGTCGTCAAGATCCGGGAGCCGCGCCGGACCGTGGACGAGGTGCAGGGCGTCTCCGGGTCCACCCGGCTGGAGGCCAAGCGCCAGCGCCGCCGGGACGGCCGGGAGCAGCGGCGTACGCGCCCGCCGATCCTCAGCGAGGCCGAGTTCCTGGCCCGCCGGGAGGCGGTGGACCGCGTGATGGCGGTCCGGCAGCGCGGCGACCGTACGCAGATCGCGGTGCTCGAGGACGGCGTCCTCGTCGAGCACTACGTCACGCGCAACTCGTCGGCCACGATGGCCGGCAACGTCTACCTCGGCAAGGTGCAGAACGTCCTGCCCAGCATGGAGGCGGCGTTCGTCGACATCGGGCGGGGCCGTAACGCCGTGCTGTACGCCGGCGAGGTCAACTGGGACGCCACCGGCCTGGAGGGCCGCGCCCGCTCGATCGAGCAGGCGCTCAAGTCCGGCGACTCGGTGCTCGTCCAGGTCACCAAGGACCCGATCGGGCACAAGGGCGCCCGGCTGACCAGCCACATCGCGCTCTCCGGCCGGCACCTCGTGTACGTGCCGAACGGCAACGCGTCCGGGATCAGCCGGAAGCTGCCGGACACCGAGCGCAAGCGGCTGCGGGACGTGCTGAAGAAGCTGGTGCCGGACGGTGCCGGTGTGATCGTCCGGACGGCCGCCGAGGGCGCCAGCGAGGACGAGCTGGCCCGGGACGTCAAGCGGCTCCAGGCGCAGTGGGAGGACATCCAGGCCAAGGCGGCCGAGGGCGGCGCGCCGGTGCTGCTCTACGAGGAGCCCGACCTGGTCATTCGCGTGGTCCGGGACCTGTTCAACGAGGACTTCCGCGAACTGGTCATCGAGGGCGACGAGTCGTACGACATGGTCGAGTCGTACCTGTCGCACGTCTCGCCGGACCTGGTGCCGCGGCTGCGCCGGCACGTCGGCACGACCGACGTCTTCGCCGAGTACCGGATCGACGAGCAGATCCTCAAGGGCCTCGACCGCAAGGTCTTCCTTCCCTCCGGCGGCCACCTGGTGATCGACCGGACCGAGGCGATGACCGTGGTCGACGTCAACACGGGCAAGTACACGGGCGCCGGCGGCAACCTGGAGGAGACGGTCACCCGGAACAACCTCGAGGCCGCCGAGGAGATCGTCCGGCAGCTCCGGCTGCGCGACATCGGCGGCATCATCGTGATCGACTTCATCGACATGGTGCTGGAGTCGAACCGGGAGCTGGTGCTCCGTCGGCTGACCGAGTGCCTCGGCCGGGATCGCACCAAGCACCAGGTCACCGAGATCACCTCGCTGGGCCTCGTGCAGATGACCCGCAAGCGGATCGGCGCCGGGCTGCTGGAGGCGTTCAGCGAGACCTGCGAGTGCTGCAAGGGCCGCGGCGTGATCATCCACACCGAGCCGGTGCCGGAGAAGCCGCGTACGGGCGGTGCCGGCGAGAAGGTCAAGGCGGTGGCCTCGGCGGTCGCAGCCCCGGTCGCCGAGTCCGGCGGTGCCGGTTCGCGGCGCCGGGCGCGCAAGAGCGCCCCGGTGGAGCGGGCCGTGGCCGAGGTCAGCGAGGCCGACACCGACGCCGACACCACCGCCGCGGACGCGACCACCAGCGCGGCCGCCGTCACGGGGTCCGACACGGCCACCAGCCACGAGGCCGACTACTACGACACGATGGGCTACGACCTGTCCCGCTACGAGACGGACACGGAGGCCGCCCCGGCGGTCGCCGACAGCCAGGCGGGTGACGCGGCGCGGTTGGCGGCCGCGGACGACCCGGACGCGCTCGGCGACGAGGGCGACGAGGAGGTCGGCGGCACCGGCCGGCGGCGGTCCCGCCGCGGCGGCGCCCGGCGGCGTACCCGCCCGTAGCGGCCCTGCCCGCGAGGGCGGACCGGCGAGTGGACGGCAGGGCCCCGGCCCCGGCACGATGCGGGGACGGGGCCCGGTCCGTGCGGCGGAGCTGGTCGCCGGCGGGCCGTCGTCCGCGGCCGGGACCTCGCGGAGGGATGCCGATGCGTCTGCTCGTCGCCACCGTGCTGGCCACGGGCCTCTGCGCGGCCGGCGGCTGCGGCGGCACCGGCCCGGGGGCGGCGTCGCCGACCGGGACCGCGCCGGGCCCGACCGCGCCGGCCACGAGCGGGAGCGGTCCGACCGCGGGTCCGGCCACCGGGAGCGGTCCGCCCGCGGCTCCGACCGCCGGCCCGGCCGTCGGGGGTGGTGCGCCGGCCGGCGAGAACGCCCCGGCGGTCTGCGCCGCGGTCCAGCGGGCGGAGGCCACCGCGATCCGGACGTACGACGAGGAACTCGGCAGGATGGTCGCGGCCATCGGGGCGAACGACCACACGGCCGCCGAGACCGCCCGGCGCCGGGCCGAGGCGGCGCTCGACGGCTGGCGGCGCACCCTCCGGGAGCAGTCGGCGCGGGCCGCGGACCCGTCGCTCGCCGCGCTCCTGCGCGACCTGGACGCCGAGGTCGCGGCGATGGGCACCGACGTGGGCGGGCTCGACGAGACCGAGCTGGACCGCCTCCGGCAGCGCCTCGACCAGCTCTGCCGGGGCTGATCGGCCGGGTCGGTTTGGGGCGGGGCGGGCCCATGGCGTACGCTTGCCTGCGGCGCACTCTTGTGTGCCGAGTTCCCGCGTGCCCGCGCCGCCGTGCCACTGCTACCCGGCGAGCCGCCGCGGGGACGACCACCAGCAGCCTCAACGACAGGGAGTCCGCCTCCGATGTACGCGATCGTCAAGACCGGCGGCAAGCAGTACAAGGTCGCCGAGGGCGACGTGATCGAGGTCGAGAAGCTCGCCGGCGCCCCCGGCGACGCGGTGCAGCTCACCGCGGTGCTCCTCGTCGACGGTGACGACCTGGTGACCGACGCGGCCCAGCTTGCCAAGGTCGCGGTGTCCGGCGAGATCGCCGCGCACACCAAGGGCCCCAAGATCCGGATCCACAAGTTCAAGAACAAGACCGGCTACCACAAGCGCCAGGGTCACCGCCAGCCGCTGACCCAGGTCAAGGTGACCGGCATCTCCAGCGGGAAGTAGGTCGTCCACAGATGGCTCACAAAAAGGGTGCGTCCAGCTCGCGTAACGGCCGTGACTCCGCGGCGCAGCGGCTCGGCGTGAAGCGCTTCGGTGGTCAGGTGGTCAGCGCCGGCGAGATCCTCGTCCGGCAGCGGGGCACCAAGTTCCACCCCGGTGACCTGGTCGGCCGCGGTGGCGACGACACGCTCTTCGCGCTGGCCGACGGTGCGGTCCAGTTCGGCACCAAGCGCGGTCGCAAGACCGTCAGCATCGTGCCGCAGCAGTAGTTCTCCGGCGTTGCGGGCCGTGGACCTGGTGTCCCGGCCCGCTTCGCGTTTTCTGATGCGGGGCGGTCCCCGCTGGAAGGATTGACGGCGTGACGACGTTCGTTGACCGGGTCGTCCTGCACCTGCAGGCTGGCGACGGCGGGCACGGCTGTGTCTCGATCCACCGGGAGAAGTTCAAGCCGTTCGGCGGCCCGGACGGCGGCAACGGTGGGCACGGCGGCAGCGTGTCGCTCGTCGTCGACCCGCAGGTGCACACGCTGCTCGACTTCCACTTCCGCCCGCACGTGAAGGCGGGGAACGGCAAGGGCGGCGCCGGCTCGCACCGGGACGGCGCCAACGGTGCCGACCTGGTGCTCAAGGTCCCCAACGGGACCGTGGTGCAGACCCTCGACGGCACGGTCCTGGCCGACATGGTGGGCGCCGGCACCACCTTCGAGGTGGCCCGCGGCGGCCGCGGCGGCCGGGGCAACGCGGCGCTGGCCAACGCCCGGCGCAAGGCGCCCGGCTTCGCGGAACTGGGCGAACCGGGCGAGAAGCTCGACGTGGTGCTGGAGCTGAAGAGCGTCGCCGACGTCGGGCTGGTCGGTTTCCCGTCGGCCGGAAAGTCCTCCCTCATCTCGGTGATCTCGGCGGCCAAGCCGAAGATCGCCGACTACCCGTTCACCACCCTGGTGCCGAACCTGGGCGTGGTGCGCGTCGACAACCACACGTTCACGGTCGCCGACGTGCCCGGCCTGATCCCCGGCGCGGCGAGCGGCAAGGGCCTGGGGTTGGAGTTCCTCCGGCACATCGAGCGCTGCGCCGTGCTGGTGCACGTCATCGACACCGCGACGCTGGAGCTCGACCGCGACCCGCTGGCCGACATCGACGCCATCGAGGCCGAGCTGAACGAGTACGGCGGCCTCGCCGACCGGCCCCGGCTCGTGGCGCTCAACAAGATCGACATTCCGGACGGCCGTGACCTCGCGGAGATGGTCCGGCCCGATCTGGAGGCGCGTGGGTTCCGCGTGTTCGAGGTGTCCACCGCCACGCGGGAAGGGCTCAAGGAGCTCACGTACGCCATGGCGGAGCTGGTCGAGGCGGCCCGCGCCGCGGCGCCGGTCGCCGAGCCCACCCGGATCGTGATCCGGCCGACCGCCGTGGACGACGCCGGCTTCACCGTGGAGGCGGAGCCCGACGGCTCGTACACGGTGCGCGGGGCGCGCCCGGAGCGCTGGGTCCGGCAGACGAACTTCGACAACGACGAGGCGGTCGGCTACCTCGCCGACCGGCTGGCCCGGCTCGGCGTCGAGGACCAGCTCGCCAAGGCCGGCGCCCAGCCCGGGGACCTGGTGCGGATCGGGGAGCGCGAGTTCGACTGGCAGCCCACCCTCTACGCCGGCGCCGACTTCGTCCCCGGCGTCCGGGGCACCGACCAGCGGTTGGAGGAGAGGCCGACGCGGGCCACCGCGGCCGAGCGGCTGGCCGCCCGCAAGGCCCGCCGGCAGCGTCCGGCCGACGAGATCGAGTCGGGCGGGGTCGAGGCGGACGGGGTCGGGGCGGACGTGGCGAGCGGCAGCGAGGACGCCGAATAGCCCCGTACCGTCTGCGATCGGGCCGTTCCGCGGAAACCTGGCGGAAATCCGCCCGGCATACCGTGAGAGGGTGCTGATCGAGTCCCGCCCCGCCACCGACCCCGAGATCGCCGCGCTCGTCACCGCCCAGCAGCGTGAGCTGCGCGAGGCCGACGGCGGGCTGGACGGGCAGGCGACGGCGACCCACGACGACATCCGCTACCTCGCGGTGGTGGTCAACGGCCGGGCGGTCGCCTGCGGCGGCCTCCAGGCGCTCGACGAGGAGACCGGCGAGGTCAAGCGGATGTACGTCCGGCCGGCGCTGCGCGGCCGGGGGATCGCCCGTCAGTTGCTGGCGGCCCTGGAGGAGTTGGCCTACCAGCGCGGCCACACGAGGATCTGCCTGGAGACGGGCACCTACCTGCCCGCCGCCATCGGGCTCTACACCTCGTGCGGGTACGAGCCGATCCCCGTCTACGGCCCGTACGTCGGCAACCCGTACAGCGTCTGCTTCGCCAAGCGCCTGCCGGTGCGGGCCTGATCGAGCCCGGCCGCCGCGCGGTGACGGCGGGGGGCTGCCGGTCCTGACGGCGTCGGCCTGCCGCGGCCTGACGACGGCCGGGCGCGGCCTGACGTCGGCCTGCCGCGGCCTGACGGCGGCCGGGCGCGGGCGGACGCCTCACCCCGGCTCAGGCTCCGGTCTGCGCGTGCGCCACGGTGACCGGCTTCGACTCGGGCGAGGCGTGCTGGCGCAGGAAGATGCTCAGCACGATCAGCGTGCCGACCGCCAGGAACTCGCTCTGCCAGTTCTGCATCGACTGGAACCAGAAGTCGCTGGTGCCGAGGAACTGGAGCGCGCTGATCGGCGGGGCGCCGCTCTGCAACGCCTGCTCGGCGTTGTACTGGGCCGTGCCGCCGAGCAGGTGCCCGAGGAACGAGCCCGCGAAGATCAGCAGCAGGGCGAGGGACAGGCTGTTGCGGTAGATCAGCAGCGGCACCCCGCCCACGCGGACCGGCCAGGGCGAGGCGGGCGTGGCGCGGCGCTCGTCGTCCTCGGGCCGGTCCGTCTGGTCCTCCGGTTTCGACTCGGCCGACCCCCGCTGCACCAGGTACGCGGTGAGCAGGACGTAGCCGCCCATCTGGAGGAACTCCGACTCCCAGTTCTCGAAGACCGCCTCGGCGAAGTGGCCCGTGCCCAGGTACGCGGGCCAGCTCAGCGGTGCGGCGCCGAACTCGGCCAGCTCCTCGTTGTGGGTCTGCCAGCCGAACACGCTCTGCAACGTCAGGAAGACGAAGAACGCGCCGAACATGGCGATCGTGAGAGCGTTGTTGCGGAGTCAGCGCGGCATCTCGACCTCCTTGGCGGTGATCCGTGACTCTCCGTTGCCCTACCGGATCACTCGGCAAACGCCGTACGGCAGGCACCACCCGGTCGAGCCACCCGCCGGTCGGGTGTCGGGGCCTTCAGGGACGGTCGACGGGGGTGTCCAGCCGGCCGCCCGTGCCGTACTGGTTGGAGAGCAGCAGCCCGAGCACGAGCATGCCGAAGCCCAGCCCCAGGTGCAGCCAGTTGTCGGCGTTGTTGAGCGGCAGGAAGTTGGCCGCGCTCTCGTGCTTGATCACGAACCCGTAGAGCCAGATGCCGAGGTAGAGGGCGCCGCCGCCAGCCAGGAACAGGCGGGACGCCCCGATGGTGCGGGCCATCGCGAGGCCGAGCACCCCGAACAGCAGGTGCACGGCGTTGTGCAGGATCGAGATCTGGAACACGCCGAACAGCTTCGCGCCCGAGTGGTGCCCGGCGGCGGTGAGCTGGTCGTAGCCGGTGGTCACCCCCGGGACGAAGCCCAGCACGCCGACCAGGAGGAACACCGCGCCGACCGCCGCGGCGGCCAGCTGGACCAGGGGCCTCGACCCCGCCGGTCGGCCACCGCGGGCGTCCCGTGCCATCGATGCCACCTCCGTGGATTGCTCCGCCCGCGGATGCTCCGGGCACTGGTCGTACGGACCGTGTGGGTCACGCTCCGTGGCGGCGACGTGACGCAGCCGACGATCCTCCATTTTGAAGTCCGGACCGGGCGTGGCGCAGAGAAACGCCGGAACAGGTATGGACCCGGCGACGGAGGGTAGGTCATCCGGTGACGGCGGTGCGTTCCCCGCCATCTCCCCCCCAAGCACCACCGCGACGACTTATCGAGCGGAAGGGACATCATGACCTACGATCTGTCACCCACGACGGCCCCGTACGGGCCGGACTCGGCCAACGGCGGCGGCGTACGCGAGCAGGCACGCCAGGTCGGCTCGGAGGCTGCCCACGCGGGCGGCGCGGTAGCCGAGACGGCCCGCGAGCAGGGCCGGGAGGTCGGCCGCGAGGCCGCCCGGCAGGCCCGCGACCTCTACGGCGAGGCCCGCAACCAGGTCGTCACGCAGGCCGGCGAGCAGCAGCGCCGGGCCGCCGGCGGCCTGCGGTCGCTCGCCGACGAGATGCGCGCGATGGCCGAGCACGGCGGTCAGTCCGGCCCGGTGAGCGAGCTGGCCCGCCAGGCCGCCGACCGCGTGCACGGTGTGGCCGGCTGGCTCGAGTCACGGGAGCCCGGCGACCTCGTCTCCGAGGTGCGCGACTACGCCCGACGCAACCGCGGGACGTTCCTCGTCGGCGCGGCCGTGCTCGGCGTGCTCGCCGGCCGGCTGACCCGCAACCTCGCCGCCAGCGCCGGCGACGGCTCCTCGCACGCGGCCCCCGGCCCGTACGACGATCCGGACCGCACAGCGGTGATCCCGACCCCCACCCCGCCGTCGGTACGCCAGGCGTCGGGCCAGGTGGACGGCTACCTCGACCCGGCCCCCGCCGGGTACCCCGATCCGCGGACCACCACCAGCTACGCCGACCCGGCGGGCGGCACGGGTCAGCCGCTTCCTCCGGTTACCCACACGGACCCGCTGCCCGGCGTGCCGTCGCAGGGGACGGTGCGTCCGTGAGCGGCCCGAGCGTCCGGAAGGAGACGGCGGCATGAGCGTGCCGACGCAGGGGCCCGGACTGGACGGCGCCCGGCACACCGCGGACGAGGTCCGCGGCAGTTCGATCGGTGAGCTGCTGCGCCAGGTCACCACGGACCTGTCCACGCTCATGCGGCAGGAGGTGGAGCTGGCCAAGGCGGAGATCCGCGAGGAGGGTCGCAAGGCGGGCAAGGCCGCGGGGCTCTTCGGCGGCGCCGGCTTCGGCGGCTACATGGTCGCCCTCTTCCTCTCGCTCGCGCTCTGGGCCGGGCTGTCCAACGTGATGGACGCCGGCTGGGCGGCCCTGATCGTGGCCGTCGTGTGGGGCGCGGTCGCCGCCGTCCTCTACTCGAAGGCCCGGCAGCACGCGCGGCGCGTGCGGGGCCTCGCGCAGACCAGCGACAGCGTGCAGCGGATCCCCGACGCGCTCAAGCCACGTCCGGAGGGAGTCACCCGATGAGCACCGATCCCGACCAGATCCGCCGGGAGATCGAAGCCACCCGCAACAGCCTGAGTTCCGATGTGGACGCGCTGGCGTACAAGGTCAGCCCCGGCCGCATCGTCGACGACCGCAAGCAGCGGGTCCGTACCGCTCTGCAGAATGTGAGGGACAGGGTCATGGGAACCACGTCCGACCTCGGCCACGCCACCGGCCACGCCACGCACGCGGTGGGCGACCGGGCCTCGTCGGCGGTCTCCACGGTGGGCGACGCCGCGCACTCGGCCGCGTCCACGGTGGGTGACGCCGCGCACCGCGCACCGCAGGCCGTCCGGCGTACGTCGCAGGGCAACCCCCTCGCGGCCGGCCTCATCGCCTTCGGCGTGGGCTGGCTGGCGTCCTCGCTGATCCCGGCGACGCGCCGCGAGCAGCAGGTGGCGACGCAGGTCAGGGAGAAGGCGAGCGAGCACGGCGGCGCCGTCACGCAGAAGCTCGGCGAGGTCGCGAGCGAGCTGAAGCAGGAGTTGCGCGAACCCGCGCGGCACGCCACCGAGTCGGTCCGGGAGACCGCCCAGGAGGCGGTCGCCGCCGTGAAGGACGACACCCGCTCGGCCGCCCAGGACGTACGCGACCAAGCGCACCAGGCCCGCCAGCACGTCACCCCCTGACCCCGCCCACCCCCGGCCCCGCGTGCCCCCGAACCCGCGTGCCCGTGCTCCCGCCCCTCCCACCCCCGCGATCTTGCACTTTCGGCCCGCGGTTCGCGGCTTACGCCCGGTTCGCCGGGGCAGAAAGTGCAAGATCGCGGGGCTTGGGAGGCGCGCGGGGGCGGGGAGGGGGCGGGTGGGGTTGGTTTTGGGGGGTTTGTTGCGGGTAGCGCTGGCGTGGACCGGGGGTTCCTGAGGAGGCGTGATGATGAGCAGGGCGACGAGGTGGGCGCTGGCCGGCGCCGGCACGGTCGGCGTCGTCGGGGTGGGGCGGCTGGTGGCCCGACGCCGCCGGCGGCACCAGCCCGAGCGGCAGGACGGGTGGTACGTGGTGCGCCGCGGCATCACCGTGGACCGGCCACGGGACGCGGTGATCGGCTTCTGGACCGACCGCGAACGGCTGGACCGGGCGCTGGCCGAGTGGGCGACCCTCGAACGGATCGACGGCGACCGTTGGCGGTGCGTGGCGGCGGACCCGGCCGGCGGAGGCACCGCCTGGCAGGCGGAGATCACGGTCGAGGGGCCGGGGCTGCTGCGCTGGACGGTCGTCGACGGGCCCGTCCGGCAGGAGGGACGGGTCGAACTCGTCGACGCGCCACAGGACCGCGGCACCGAGATCCGCGCCGAGCTGCGCTACCGCTCCGGGCCGGTACGCCGGGCGTTCGGCCTGGTCGGGGGCGACGAGCCGGACCTGGCCCTCCGGGACACCCTGCGCCGGGTGAAGTCGCTCGTCGAGTGCGGCCAGATCATCGACACCCGGCGTGACCCGTCCGGGCGCAGCGAACGGCAGGAGCGGGCCACCGACAAGGTCCGGGAGAAGCTCACGACGGGAGGACGCGCGTGAGGGCGCTGTGCTGGGAAGGTGTCGGCAAGCTGGCCGTACGCGACGTGCCGGAGCCCCGGGTCCGCGCGGCCGGCGACATCATCGTCAAGGTGCGGGCGAGCAGCGTGTGCGGCTCCGACCTGCACCTGATCAACGGATACCTCCCCGCGATGCGGGAGGGGGACGTCATGGGCCACGAGTTCATGGGCGAGGTCGTGGAGACCGGGCCGGGAGTGCAGCGGCTGCGCGTCGGTGACCGGGTGGTGGTCGGGTCCGTGGTCGCGTGCGGCGGCTGCTGGTACTGCCGTACCGAGCAGTTCTCGCTCTGCGACAACTCCAACCCCCAGCCGGTCCTCACCGAGAAGCTCTGGGGGCACTCGCCGGCCGGCATCCTCGGCTACTCCCACGCCGCGGGCGGCTACGCCGGCAGCCACGCCGAGTACATCCGGGTGCCCTTCGGCGACGTCGGCGCGTTCCCGGTGCCCGACGGGGTGCCCGACGACGCGGCGGTCTTCGCCTCCGACGCGATGCCCACCGGCTGGATGGCGGCCGACTTCTGCGGGCTGAAGGGCGGCGAGGTCGTGGCGGTCTGGGGCGCCGGCGCGGTCGGGCAGATGGCGGCGCGCAGCGCCCAGATCCTCGGCGCCGAGCGGGTGATCGTCATCGACCGGCTGCCGGAGCGGCTCGCCACCGCGGCCGCCCGGCTCGGCGTCGAGACGATCGACTACGCGCGCACCGACGTGCTCGAGGCGCTGCGCGAGATGACCGCCGGGCGGGGACCGGACGCCTGCATCGAGGCCGTCGGCA
This sequence comes from Micromonospora globbae, assembly GCF_003610785.1. Lineage (GTDB taxonomy): Bacteria > Actinomycetota > Actinomycetes > Mycobacteriales > Micromonosporaceae > Micromonospora > Micromonospora globbae. The sequence continues at coordinate 68,786 of NZ_RAQQ01000022.1, read as the reverse complement.
TGGAGTCGCACGACGTGGGGCCGACCTACGCGTACGACCGGCTGAAGCAGTCGGCCCGCCTGCAGAGCGACCGGCCGACCTCCGTCCGCCAGGCGATCATGGCCTGCCGCAAGGGCGGCACGGTGAGCATCGTGGGCGTCTACGCCGGCCTGGTCGACAAGTTCCCGCTCGGCGCGGCCATGAACAAGGCGCTGGTGCTGCGCATGGGGCAGATGCACGCCCAGCGCTACATCCCGATGCTGCTGGACCGGCTCGCCGCCGGCGAGATCGATCCCGGTTACCTGGCCACGCACCCGCTGCCGCTCGACCAGGGGGTGCGCGGGTACGAGCTGTTCGAGAAGAAGCGGGACGGCTGTCTGCGTACCGTGCTGCACCCGGTGGGATGAGCGGGCCGCGCCGGCGGGTCCGGCGCGGCGGCCGGGACGAGCAGGCAGCCTGAGGCGGGCGGGGATCGCCCGCCTCAGGCCGTCCGGCGGACGTTGGTGACGACGAAGCCGCTGGGCGGCAGCGCCGGCATCCGGCGCAGGCTCACCGCCAGGTTCTGCGGGGGTACGTCGTACCGCATGGTGCTGGTCAGGTTGGTGACCGCCCGCTTCATCAGCTCGATGGTGAGCCACTCGCCGGCGCAGCGGTGCCCGGTGTGGTGCTCACCGCCGCCCTGCGGGATCGGCGCGAACGCGTCCGGCGGGCGGCCCGCGAAGCGCTCCGGCCGGAACCGCTCCGGCTCCGGCCACAGCGCGGGATGGTGGTTGGTGCCGTAGAGGTCGAGCAGCACCCGACGGCCGCGCGGGAAGTGGTGGCCGTGCCAGTCGAAGGAGCGCCGTACCCGGGCGGCGGCGGCCGGGAAGAACGGGTAGTACCGGCGGACCTCCTGCACGAAGAGCTCGGTGGCCTCGTCGTCGCCGCGGACCCGCTCCCGCCACGCCGGATGGTCGTGCAGGGCGAGCGCGGCGAACACGACGAACCGGTCGACGGCGACGGTGGGGCGTAGCACGTTGAGCAGTTCCACCGCGGCGATCCGGCGGGGCAGCGGGCGGCCGCGCGCGTCGCGGTGGTCGGCGATCACGCGCAGGGCGCTGCCGGTGGGTGCCGGCAGGGCGCCGGAGCGCGTACGGTCGACGAGGTCGCCGGCCCACCGCTCCCCACGCCGGCGGGCGAGCAGCCCCCGCCAGTGCCTCGGTCCGACCGCCGCCCCGCTGTCGATCATCGAGTGCAGGTCGGCGGTACGCCGTCCGACCTGCCCCTCCGCCAGCGGCACGCCGGCCCACGCGCAGACCGCCCGGGTGAGCATCAGGCCCAGTTCCCGGTGGAGCACGACCGGTCCGACCCCTTCCCACACCGGGATCCGGGCCCGCCACTCGTCGTCGAAGAGCTGGCCCAGGTGCCGGATGGCGGTCGGCGTCATGAGCGACATGAGCATCGCCTTGCGGTCCCGGTGCGCCGGGCCGTCGAGGCCCTGCACCCCGCCGCGCCCGGTCAACGTCCGCTGCACCCGCAGCGGCAGGGCGTCGGCCCGCTCGAAGCGGTCCTGGTCGTAGAAGAGCGTCGCGGCGGCGTGTCCGCGCAGGCAGATCGTCCGCCGCAGCAGCAGCCGGGTCTGGAAGACGTCGCTGTCGTACCGGTCGCAGCGCGAACCCATGAACCGGTAGCCCTCGCGGAGCAGGGCGAGCGTGCTGTCCGGGCTGCGGTCGGCCGGGGTGCTCGCCATCGGGGCCTCCTCATGGGATCGCCGGCGGCGGGCCGCCCCGGCCGGTGGCGTCTACCCGGGTCCGGGCCGCTGAATCCCGCCGGGCGCGGTGGCGGGGCACCACCCGTGCCGGCGACGCGGCGGCGGGTCCCGGGCGCCTGCGGCGGTCGCCGGGGCGGCTCCCGGGCGCTGCGGCGGTCGCGACGCGCCGTAGGGAGGGGGCCAGCGACCATGGCGTGTCGGCCGGGGGAGGGGGCCAGCCGCAGCGGCGTGTCGACCCCGTTCCCGGGCTCTCGGAGCGGCGATTCCCGCCCCTCGACGCCGCGCCCGCTGGCCCCTCCCAGCAGCGCGGAAATCTGGTTGGCTTGCGGAGACGGACCCGCCACGGCACCGGCGGGGCGTACCGGAGCCGACGCGGTGCGGCACGGACGGCACGACGACGACGGAGGACGGTCATGCGGGGGAACGACTCGGCGCAGTGGCGGCGGCGGTCGACCGGAGCGTACGGCACCGGCCGAGGCCTGGAGATCGGCCGGGGCGACACGGGCCCGGGTGGGGCGGACACCCCGCTGATCGCCGCGCCGCGACGGCCGGCTCCGGGTCCCCGCTACTACACCGTGCACCTGGGCTTCACGGCCGCCAACCCGGAGCAGGCCCGTGAGCTGGCCGTCGGCTACGCCGAGGCGCTGAGCCTGCTGCGGCCCGAGCTGGCGCTCGGCGCGGCCGCCCTCTCCGGAGCCGACGCCTGGCACCGGGCCGAGCGCCTCTTCTGCGGCGCCGTCGGTCCGGAGGGCGAGCGCTGCGCCGACGTCGCCGACCACCCCGGCTTCCACCACGCCCCCGGCCCGGGCGGCCTCGGCTGGGGCGACGGCGACACGTGAACCGGTCGCGGTCAGTCCAGGTCGAATTCGCCGTCCTGGGCGCCGGCCACGAAGGCGTCCCACTCCGCCTGGGTGAACACCAGCACCGGCCCGTCCGGCTCCGCGGAGTTGCGCATGCCGATCAGGTCGTCGACGAAGGCGACCTCCACGGCGCTCTCGGAGGTGTCCCCCTCGGCCCGCTGCCAGACCGCCCGGGACAGGTCGAAGTCGCCCTTGGGGTGCTGAGCCATGGTCATTCCTCCAGTGCACACGTCGCGGGGGAAACACGTGCGGATCCCCATCGGGCAGGATAAGCGGATGCCGAGCCTGACCCGTGTAGAGGCGACCGCGCGTGGCGCGGCGATTACCGTCGAGTCCTACGACGTGGACCTCGACCTCACCGGCGGCGGGGAACTGTTCCACTCCCGCGTCACGATCCGGTTCCGGGCGACCCCCGGCTCCGCGACGTTCGCCGAGGTGAAGCCCGCGAAGCTGCTGGCCGTACGCCTGAACGACCGCGCCCTCGACCCCGGCGACCTGGACGACAACCGGCTGCCGCTGGCCGGGCTGCGGGAGCACAACACGCTGACGGTCGAGGCGGAGATGGCGTACTCGAACACCGGGGAGGGCATGCACCGCTTCGTCGACCCGGCCGACGGCGAGACCTACCTCTACGCCATGTCCTTCCTCGACGACGTGCAGCGCATCTTCGCCGCCTTCGACCAGCCCGACCTGAAGGCGCCGGTGACCCTCGCCGTCACCGCGCCGCCGGAGTGGACGGTGGCGGCCAACGGGCAGCTCGCGGCCACCCCGCGCCCGGGGCGCTGGGAGTTCGCCCCGACGAGGCCCCTGGCCACGTACTTCTTCTCGCTGATCGCCGGGCCGTACCACGTCCGGCGGGACGAGCACGACGGCGTTCCGCTGGCCGTCTACTGCCGGCGGTCGCTCGCCGAGCACCTCGACGCGGACGCCGACGAGATCTTCACCGTCACCAAGCAGTGCCTCGACCGGTTCCACGAGCTGTTCGCCGAGCGCTACCCGTTCGGCAAGTACGACCAGGCGTTCGTGCCGGAGTTCAACGCCGGCGCCATGGAGAACCCGGGTCTCGTCACGATCCGCGACGACTACGTGTTCCGCTCGGCGGTGACCGACAGCCAGCGGGAGCTGCGGGCCACCACGATCGCGCACGAGATGGCGCACATGTGGTTCGGCGACCTCGTCACCATGCGCTGGTGGGACGACCTGTGGCTGAACGAGTCCTTCGCCGAGTACCTGGGCACCCGGGTGACCGCCGAGGCGACCCGGTTCGGCGGTGCCTGGACGACGTTCGCGCTGCGCCGCAAGGCGTGGGGGTACGCCGCCGACCAGCGCCCCTCCACCCACCCCGTGGCCCCCGAGGAGGTCGCCGACGCGGCGCAGGCGCTGCTCAACTTCGACGGCATCTCGTACGCCAAGGGCGCGAGCGTGCTGCGGCAGCTGGTCGCCTGGCTCGGCGACGACGCCTTCCTGGCGGGGTTGAACGCGCACTTCGCGGCGCACCGGTTCGGCAACGCCACGCTGGCCGACCTGCTCGCCAGCCTCAGCGCGGCCAGCGGTCGGGACCTCACCGACTGGGCCGAGCGCTGGCTGCGCCGGGCGCAGGTCAACACGCTGCGCGCCGAGGTGCGGGTCGACGCCGACGGGCGCTACCGCGAGGTCGCCGTGGTGCAGACCGCGCCGCCGTCCCATCCGGTGCTGCGCCCGCACCGCATCGGCGTCGGCCGGTACGCCGTGGACGGCGGCGTCGACCGGATCGAGGTGGACCTGGACCCGGACGCCGACGGTGGACGGACGGTGCTGGGCACGCTGGCCGGGGCCCCGGCCGCCCGGCTGCTGCTGCCCAACGACGGCGACCTCACCTTCGCGAAGGTGCGCCTCGACCCCGCCTCGGCCGACGCCGTACCGCTCGTGCTGCCGGGTCTGGCCGATCCGCTGGCCCGGGCGCTGCTGTGGGGTGAGGCGCTGGACGCGGCGACCGACGGGGAGCGGCCCGTGTCCGCCGTCGTCGCGCTGATCGCCGCGGCGCTGCCCACCGAGACCGAGGTGATCATCGCCGAGGACGTGCTCACGATGAGCCGGTCGCTCGTCGACCGCTACCTCGACCCCGCGAGCCGGGAGGCGGCGCTGGCCCGAATGGCCGAGGCCTGCGCGGCGTTGCTGCGCGGCGCGCCGCCCGGCGGTTCCCTGCAGCTCGCCGCCACGCGCGGGCTCGTCGAGGCCACCGCCGACGCGGACCTGCTGACCGGCTGGCTCGCCGGCCGGGACGTGCCGCCCGGACTGGCCGTCGACGCGGAGCTGCGTTGGGCGGTGCTGCGCCGGCTCGTCGTGCTCGGCGCGGCCGGCGAAGCGGAGATCGCCGCCGAGGAGGCGGCCGACCGCAGCGCGGCGGGCGCGGAACGGGCCGCCCGGTGCCGGGCGGCGCTGCCCGACGCCGACGCCAAGCGGGCCGCCTGGGAGATCGTCACCCGTAACACCGAGCTGTCCAACCGGCTGGTCGAGGCGACCGCGGCGGGTTTCTGGCAGCCCGAGCAGGCCGAGCTGACCGCCGAGTACGTCGACCGGTACTTCGCGGACATGCCCGCCACGGCCCGGCGGCGTACGGCCTGGACGGCGGAGCGGGTGGCGAGCCTCGCGTACCCCCGCTACGCCGTGGCGCAGTCCACCTGGGAGGCGGCGGCCGCGCTGCTGGCGCGCGACGACCTGACCCCGGGGCTGCGCCGCGTGGTCACCGACGCCGACGACGACATGCGCCGCGCGCTCGTGGCACGCACCGCGGTGGCCGCCACCGTGGCCTGACAGCCCGTCCCGAGCCACAGCCGTCCCGAGCCCCCGCGATCTTGCACTTTCGGCCCCGACGAAAGGTACATGCCTCGCGTTTCGCGGGCCGAAAGTGCAAGATCGACGAGGAGTGTCGCTCGGGGTCAGCGCACCGCGGCGTCCCAGTCGATGACGTAGCGCTGCTCGTGGCCCATCGTCTTCTCCGGGTTCATGGCCGTGCGCACCAGCAGCGGCATGAGCAGGGGCATGAGCGCCCGGGCCAGCGGACCGGGCGCCTTGGCCCGGTTGATCCGCGCCGCGCGGGCGGCCACCTTCTCCACCCGCTCCCGCCGCAGCCGCTCGTAGGTGGCGAACGCCGACGGCACGTCGGGCAGGTCCCGCAGGCAGCGCGCGAGCTGCACGGCGCTCTCGATCGCCAGCGACGCGCCCTGGCCCGAGCTGTTCGATGGCGCGTGGGCCGAGTCGCCGACCAGCACCATCCGCCCCCGGTGCCAGCGCGGCACCGGCGGCATGATCAGCAGCGAGCCCACCACCTGGAGCCCGTCCGCGTCGCTGGTGCGCATGAGCTGCCCGCCGGGGTCGTCGTCGCCGTACGCGGCGCGCAGCGTACGCAGCCACTCCTCGGCGGGCACGGCGCGGGCCTCGGTGAGCGTCATGGGCCGGTCCTGCGGCAGGTTGACGCCCCACCGGGTGCCGCCACCCGGCTCCGGCCAGTAGATGTAGTAGCCCCGCCGGCCGAAGGCGAACGTCATGGTGCCCGGTGCGACGTCCACCTCGTGCCGGGCCACCGACTCGAAGCCGAGCAGCCCGGTGTAGTGCGGCCCCGGCGCGTCCGGGTCGATGAGCGTACGCACCGTCGAGCGGATCCCGTCGGCGCCCACGAGGACGTCGGCCGTGGCGGTGGTGCCGTCGGCGAACCGGGCGGTGACGGAGTCGGCCGTCTCCCGTACGTCGACGAGGCGCCTGCCGTGCTCAATCACCACCCCCTCGGCCAGGGCCCTGTCGTGCAGCGCCCGGTGCAGCGCCGCGCGGTGCACCACCTGCAACGGGGGCACGTCCGCCAGCCCCGGAAGGTCGAACCGCTTGCGGCCCACGGCCATGGCCGTGCGGTGGATCGGGGTGGCGATGTCGGTGACCGCGCGGTCCGCTCCGACGACGCGCAGCGCGGCGACGCCGTTGGGCGCCAGCGCGAGGGTGCCGCCGACGCCGTCGGCAGTGGTCGGGTACGCCTCGTACACGGTGGCGGCGATGCCGGCGCGGCGCAGCGCCAGCGCCGTCACGGGGCCGGCGACACCGCCGCCGATCACGATGGCCGTTCTGACTGTGGGCATGGTCGTCTCCCTGGTCGTGGGTGCTCGTTCGTCCGCCGCGCCCACGGCAGTCGTGGGCGCGCGTGTGGCACCGACCTGGGAGGAGGCCCGGCTATCCTCGTGGTTGCCGCTTCGGGCCGGGCACCGTCCAGGTGCGGTACCGAGGTAGGGCCCCGGCGCGGTGTTGGCGCACCGCGCCGGGGCCGTCGTGTCACTGCGTGCCGTCGCCCCTCTCCGTGAGTTCGGTCAGTTCCGGTGGCATCTCGCCGGTCTCGTGGAACGCCCGCCACTGGTCCAGCCCCGGATAGGTGCCCGCGGTCAGCTCGGCGAGCAGGCCGCGGACCCAGGCCGCCTCGGCCTCCCGGATGGCCAGGTCGTACTCCGACTCGACCAGGAACAGCCGCGGGATCCGCCGCCCCTCCTCGGCGAGCGTGTCGCGCGCGGCGCGGATCCCCTCGTCGAGCAGGGACAGGCGCCGCCGCAGCAGCGTCACCGCCTCGTCGGGGTGCAGGGCGGCGAGCACGCTGAGCCCGGCGCGGAAGCGCGGGTGCTCCGGCTCCGGCGTGGACACCAGCTCGCGCGCCCAGTCGACCAGCTCCGCCCGCCCGGCGTCGGTGATCCGGTAGACCGTCCGCTCGGGCCGCCGGCCCGCCCGGACACTCTCCACGGCCTCGATGAGGCCGTGCCGCTCCATGTTGCGGACCACCGTGTAGAAGGACCCCCACTTGATCTCCATGTCCTGGTCCTTCCCCCAGGTGCGCAGGGCGGTGGCGATCTCGTACGGGTGCATGGGCCGCTGGACGAGGGCGGAGAGCGACGCGAGGGCGAGCAGGTTTCCGACCTTGCGCCGCTTCGGCATGCCGTCCTCCTGTTGCTCGTCCCCGATTACTCGCAAACGAGTGTACGGGTGCGAGCAACCGAGCGCGACCCCGTCCGGTCCGCGCCCCCGTCGCGTGCCGCCGGTGGCGAGCGTGGTGCGGGCCACGTCACCGCCGGGGGTGCCGGCGCGGGCGACCGGCCTACGATCACGGGGTGGAGGAAGATATCCGGCGGATCGGGATCATGGGTGGCACCTTCGACCCGATCCACCACGGGCACCTGGTCGCGGCCAGTGAGGTGGCCGACCGGTTCGGGCTGGACGAGGTGGTCTTCGTGCCCACCGGCCAGCCGTGGCAGAAGGCCGACGTGCCGGTCAGCCCCGCCGAGGACCGCTACCTCATGACGGTGATCGCCACCGCCTCCAACCCGCGCTTCCAGGTGAGCCGCGTGGACATCGACCGCGGCGGCCCGACCTACACCGTCGACACCCTGCGGGACCTGCACGCCGAGTACGGCCCGAAGGTGCAGCTCTACTTCATCACCGGGGCGGACGCGCTGGAGAAGATCCTCTCCTGGAAGGACCTGGACGAGATCTTCGAACTCGCCCACTTCATCGGGGTGACCCGGCCCGGCTTCGAACTCACCGACAAGCACCTGCCCGCCGACACGGTCAGCCTCGTGCAGGTGCCGGCCATGGCCATCTCCAGCACCGACTGCCGTGCTCGCGTCGCCCGGGGCGAACCCGTCTGGTACCTGGTGCCCGACGGTGTGGTCCAGTACATCGCCAAGCGTCGCCTCTACCAGCGCTGACCCTGCCCGTTATGTCCCCGGTCCAGCGGGTTACCCGCCAGAACTGACAAGTCGGAACGACGCCGCGTGTGAGACCCTTGGAGGATCGCACGGTTGATCGAAGGAGAACGGTGACAGTTTCCGAGCGCGCGTACGAGCTGGCGACCGCCGCGGCCCAGGCCGCCGCCGACAAGAAGGCGCAGGACATCGTCATCATCGACGTGGGCGACCAGCTGGCCATCACCGACGCGTTCCTGCTCGCCGCGGCCCCGAACGAGCGTCAGGTGCTCGCCATCGTCGATGCCATCGAGGAGCGCCTGCTGGAGCTTCCCGAGAAGGCCAAGCCGGTGCGGCGCGAGGGGGAGCGCGGCGGGCGCTGGGTGCTGCTCGACTACGTCGACATCGTGGTGCACGTCCAGCACACCGAGGAGCGGGAGTTCTACGCCCTCGACCGGCTGTGGAAGGACTGCCCGACCATCCCGTTCGTCGACCGGGCCCTGGTGGACGCCGAGTCCGGCGCCGGTTCCGCCGCGGAATGACGCGGCTGATCGTCTGGCGGCACGGCAACACCGACTGGAACGCCGCCAACCGCGTCCAGGGCCAGACCGACGTCCCGCTGAACGACCTCGGCCGGGAGCAGGCCCGCGCCGCCGCGCCGCTGCTCGCCGCCCTGCGCCCCGACGCCATCGTGGCGAGCGACCTCAGCCGGGCCGCGGAGACCGCCGCCGCGCTCGCCGCCGTGACCGGGCTGACGGTCCGCACCGACGCCCGGCTCCGGGAACGCCACTTCGGCCGGTGGCAGGGGCTCCTCCTCACCGAGGTCGCCGAGCGCTTCCCGGCCGAGTACGCCCGCTGGCGCGCCGGCGACCCCGACCCGGGTTCGGAGATCGAGACGCTCGACGACCTCGGCAAGCGGGTGGGGAGTGCCCTCATCGACGCCGCCGAGGCGGCCCCGGGCGGCACCGTCGTCGTCGCCACCCACGGCGGCGGCGCCCGGCAGGGGATGGGACACGTGCTCGGCTGGGACGCCGCCGTGCTGCGCGCCGTCGGGTCGCTGCAGAACTGCCACTGGAGCGAACTGCGGCACGACGACGTGCGGGGGTGGCACCTGCGCGCCCACAACGTCGGCCTCATCGTCGCCCCGGCCGTCGCCGACGCCCTCTGACATCACGCCGCCGGCCCGGCCGCATCCCGGGGTCGAGCAGCCTCGCGCGGCCCGGCCGTCTCGCGGGGTCCGGCCGCGCGCGACGCGCCCTCGTGGTGGCCGGCGGCATCGGCTAGCGTGCCGGGCATGCCCGTCGCGGTCGTCACCGACTCCACCGCCTACCTTCCGCCCGAACTGGTGCGGGCGCACCGGCTGACCGTGGTGCCGTTGACCGTCGTGCTCAACGGCGCGGAGGGGCTCGAGGGAGTGGAGATCTCTCCGGCCGACGCGACCCAGGCCCTGCAGGGCCGGCGGGTCTCGGCGAGCACGTCGCGCCCGGCCCCGGAGCAGTTCGCCCGGACGTACCGCCGGCTGCTCGACGCCGGCGCGGACGGCGTGGTGTCGGTGCACCTGTCGGCGGAGCTCTCCGGGACCGTCGACGCGGCTCGGCTGGCCGCCGACGGCCTGGACGACCGGGTCGCCGTGGTCGACAGCCGCGCCACCGGCATGGGGCTGGGCTTCCCGGTGCTCGCGGCCGCCGAGGCCGCCGAGCGGGGTGCGGACCTCGACGGGGTACGCCGCGCCGCCGTGGAGGCCGTCGACCGGACGGCCATCTTCTTCTACGTCGACACGCTGGAGTTCCTCCGCCGGGGCGGACGGATCAACGCCGCCGAGGCGCTGCTCGGCACGGCGCTCTCGGTGAAGCCGATCATGCACATGCCGGACGGGGCGATCGTGCTCAGGGACAAGGTGCGCACGGCCAGCCGGGGGATCGCCCGCCTTGTCGACCTGGCTGTCGAGGCGGCCGGGGACGCCGAGGTCGATCTGGGCGTACACCATCTCGCCGCCCCGGAGCGGGCGCGGGCGCTGCTGGACGCGCTCGCCGAGCGGCTCGGCGACCGGATCCGCGAGACGTACGTCTCGGAGGCCGGCGCGGTCGTCGCCGCGCACGCCGGACCCGGGCTGGCCTGCGTCGTCGTGCACCGCCGGGCCCCGCTCGGCGCGGCCTGACCGGCGCGGGCCGGCCGCCCGGCGCGGGTCGACCCACGGCCCGCGGAGGCGGGGCCGAGGGTCGGTGTACGGGGTGGCCAGCGGGGTGTGGTCCGACGCTGTCGAGCTGCCCCGGATCTGGGGCAGGCCCGCAGGGCCGTTGCCCGTCGCTGCCGGCGGCTGCGAGGGTGGAGTGGCGTGCCGTCGGTGACCGACGTCGCGTGCGGCCGACGGGGCCGTGACGCAGTGCCGATCCGCGGCGGGCGGGCGGCCGTCGGTGACCGACGTCGCGCGCGCCCGGCGGGTCCGTGACCGCCGGTCCGTGGCAGGCGCGGGCGGCCGGCGGGTGAGGGCGACGGGGGTTGAGCCGCGGCCGGCGGGTGACGGCGACGGGGCGACCCGCGGTCGGCGGGTGGCCGGCGGAAGGGGGAGGCGAGTGTCCTGCGTGGTGACCGGCGGAGGCCGGGGCGTGGGCCGGGCGGTCGTCGAGCGGCTGGCCGCCGCGGGCGGCACGGTGGTCGTCGTCGAACGGGACGCCGGGGCGCTCGACTGGCTCGCCCGGCACCCCGCCGCAGACCGGCTGGTCGGCGTCGTCGGTGACGCCGGCGACGAGGCCGTCGCAGGTCACGCCGCCGACCTCGCCGAACGGGCCGCGCCGCTGACCGGCTGGGTCAACAACGCGGCGGTGTTCCGGGACGCCTCGGTGCACGCCACACCGGTCGCGGAGGTGGCCGACCTCATCGGACGGAACCTGCGGCCGGCCCTCGCCGGGGCCGCGACGGCGGTGCGCCGCTTCCTCGCGGCCGGCACGGCCGGGGCCATCGTGAACGTGTCCTCCCACCAGGCGGCCCGGCCGGTGCCCGGCTGCCTGCCGTACGCCACCGCCAAGGCCGCCGTGGAGGGGATGACCCGGGCGCTCGCCGTGGAGTACGGGCCTCGGGGCATCCGGGCCAACGCGGTGGCGCTCGGGTCGATCGCCACCGAACGGCACGCCGGGTTCCTGGCCGGCCAGGAACCGGCCGAGGCGGCCCGGATCGACGCGGAGCTGGCCCGCCTGCACCCACTGGGCCGCATCGGCCGGGTCGAGGAGGCCGCCGACGCGATCGTCTGGTTGCTGTCCCCCGCCGCGGGGTTCGTCAACGGGGTGACCCTGCCCGTGGACGGCGGACGGGCGGTGCTGGGGCTGGACCCGGAGGCACACTGAGCGTTGATCGCATCTGTTCAGTTCGCGACTGTCCCGCCTCGGACAGAAGATGTCGCCCCACGGGATCGACTCGTAAGAATCTTCCGCATCGTTCATCGCACACCGTGGGGGAAATGGTGACGACGAGAAGAGCGTTCGGTGGTATCGCCGCGGGCCTCGCGGCCGGGGCCCTCCTCGGAGCCGGGCAGTCCCTGTCCGGCGCGAGGCGGGCCACGGCGGCACCGACCGCACCCGCCGGACCGAAGGCGGAGATCCAACCGCCGCAACTGCCCATACGACTGGACGGCCGCAAGGTCGAGCCGCGGAACCTGGCGCGGCACGCCCACGAACCGCTGCGGTACGTGGTCACGCCCGACACGTTCCGCGACGGGGAACTGCAGGTGTTCCGCCGTCCGGAGGCGGCCAACGAGTACGTTGCCGACGTGCAGCAGCGCTTCACCCGGGCCAGTCTCGGGCCGCGCAGCCGCCCGGCACCGCCGACGCAGCCCGCCCGGGCGCCGGAGGCGGCGGGGGACTACACGACGAACGCCGGCATCGGCTACTACGGGCCGGTCGGCGGCATGGTCGTACTGCACGAGCACTGGCACTACCAGGGAGGGAAGTGGCAGTTCAACGCCGACTGGGGTAGCCAGCGCGACTTCCGCAGCGTCTTCTGCTTCCTGTGGTGCAGCAATATCAACGACAAGGTGTCGTCGGTCGACACCAACGTCAGCTACATCGACGGCAACATTCCGTACATCCCGTACACGATCCTGTTCGAGCACATCGAGTTGCAGGGCCAGCAGCTCTGGCTCTACAACGGCAACGGCGTCGACGGCCCCGGCCTGTACCCCGACCTGGGCGTCTTCGGCTGGAACGACGTCGCCTCGTCGATGCGCTACTACTGATCGGAGTCGGCGGTCCCGTCCCGTGACCGGGGTCGGCGGTCCCGTCCCGCGACGGCGGGGCGGGACCGCCTCCGGGCCCGTGTCCGGCTCATAGCAGACGGCGGCATGATCAGGGCGTTGTCCACAGGCGGCGGCGCCGTCCACAGGTGACGGTCCGGGACGCCCGCGCCGGGCGTGGATCGCCGTAGCGTCACGCCGTGTCACACGACGACGAATCCGTGGTACGCCGACGCCTGTGGCGGCTGGCCGGGCAGACGCCATCGGACAGCTCGCTCACCGGCGACCAGGCGCTTACGGGCGGTTCGGGGTTCTTGGCCGGTCCGGCGTTCGTGGCCGACTCGGCACGCGATATGGCCGGTGACGGCGGCGGTCCGCGCCGGGTCGGGGTGCCCGACGGGTACGCGGGCGACCCGCCCGGCCCCCTGCCGTCGGCATCGGCTCTGCGGGACGCCGTGACGGGCGACGACCCGGCGACCGCGCCGGAGTCCTCCGGCGGCCGCCGCCTTCCCGGTCCCGGCGCGTTCGACCCGGGGCGTCGCGGGGTGCGCGTCCTCGCCGCCGTCGCCGCGCTCGTGGTGCTGGGCGCCGGTTTCTGGGCGTGGCGGTCACGACCGCGGGCGGAGCCGGTGCCGGACACCGCCGCGCCGGCGGTCGGCACCGCGGTGCCGGTGGCCGAGGACGTCGCCGGATCCGGGGCGAGCCCGGCCGGTGAACTCGTCGTGGCGGTCGCCGGCAAGGTACGCCGCCCCGGCCTGGTGCGGCTGCCCGCGGGCGCTCGCCTCGCGGACGCGGTCGAGGCGGCCGGCGGGGCGCTGCCCGGGGTGGACGTGGCCCTGTTGAACCCCGCCCGCCGGGTGGCCGACGGCGAGCTGATCCTGGTCGGCGTGACCGCGCCGCCCGCCGCCGCGGGCCAGGTGCCGCCCGCACCCGGGGGCGCGCCGGCACCGGCCGGGATCCCCGGCGCCGGCGGGAAGCTCAACCTCAACACGGCGACCCTCGCGCAGCTCGACGCGCTGCCCGGGGTCGGCCCGGTGCTCGCCCAGCGCATCCTCACCCACCGTGAGCAGCACGGCGGCTTCCGGTCGGTCGGCGACCTGCGGCAGGTCGACGGCATCGGCGACGCCCGCTACGAGCAGCTCAAGGACCTGGTGACGGTGTGAGCACCCGCATCGCGGAGGTGTCGCCGCGGGACGACGGACCGGATCTGCGGCTGGCCGGATCGGCGGTCGCGGCGTGGCTCACCGCCCTGGCCGGGCTGCACCTCGGCGCGGGGGCCGCGCTGCTGCTCGCGGCACTCGGCGCGGTGTTCTCGGTCATCGGCGCGCTGCACCTGCTCCAGGTGCTCGGCCGGCCCACGACTCGCGTCCGGCGGTACGGCTGGATCGCCGTCGCGGTCGGCCTCGGCGTCGTCTGTGGCGGCGCGGCGACGGGCGCCCGGCTGGCCGTACGCGACGCCGATGCCCTGCGCGCGCTCGCCGAGCAACGGGCGAGCGTCACCGCCGACCTCGTGGTCCGCGACGACCCGCGGCCGATCCGGACCGCGCCCGGGCGTCCGGCCACCCTGCTCGTCGCCACGGACCTCGTCCGGCTCGCCGAGCGGGACGGCCCGCGGGTGGCCGCCCCGGTCCGGCTCCTCGTCCTCGCCACCGATCCCGCCTGGCGAGGGCTGCTGCCCGGGCAGCGGCTCAGCGCGCAGGGGCGCCTGGACGTCCCCCGGGGTGGCGACCTGACCGCCGTGGTGCTCGGCGCCACGGGCCCGCCCGTCCGGCACGGCTCGCCGTCGTGGGCGCAGCGGGCTGCCGGCTCGCTCCGCGCCGGGCTGCAACGCGCGTGCGCGCCCCTGCCCGACGAGCAGGGCGGCCTGCTGCCGGGGCTGGTGGTCGGCGACACCAGCCGGCTGCTGCCCACCGTCGAGGAGGACTTCCGGGCCACCGGCATGACACACCTGAACGCGGTCTCCGGCTCCAACGTGGCCATCGTCGTCGGTGCGGTGCTGCTCGTCGCGCGGTGGTGCCGGGCCGGTCCGTGGCTCGCCGCCGGGCTCTGCGGTGTCGCCCTCGTGGGTTTCGTGATCCTGGTGCGTCCGTCGCCCAGCGTGGTACGCGCCGCCACGATGGGCGCCATCGGGCTGGCCGCGCTGGCCGCCGGCCGTCCGCGTGCCGCCCTGCCGGCGCTGGCCGCGGCCGTCACCGTGCTGATCCTGGTGGATCCCGCGCTCGCCGGCGACGCCGGTTTCGCGCTCTCCGTACTGGCCACCGGTGGACTGCTGCTGCTCGCCCCGCGCTGGCGCGACGGACTGCGCCGCCGCGGCGTGCCGGCCGGCCTGGCCGAGGCGCTCGCGGTGCCGGCCGCCGCCCAGCTCGCCTGCGCACCGGTCGTGGCGGGAATCGCCGGCACGGTCAGCGTCGTCGCCGTGCCGGCCAACCTGCTGGCCGTACCGGCCATCGCCCCCGCCACGGTGCTCGGGGTGCTGGCCGCCGTGCTGTCACCGATCTGGCCGGCGGGCGCCGAGTTCGCCGCCTGGCTGGCGAGCTGGCCGGCGTGGTGGCTCGTGCTCGTGGCCCGGTACGGCGCTCGCCTGCCGGCGGGCACGCTGCCCTGGCCAGGTGGGGTGTGGGGAGCCCTGCTGCTGGCCGCGTCGACCGTGGCGCTGCTCGTCGCCATCCGGCGGCCCGTGGTGCGCCGGTTGGTGGCGGTCGTGGGCGTCGCGGCGGTCCTCGGTGCGGTGCCGGTCCGGCTGGTGGTCCGCGGCTGGCCGCCGTCCGGCTGGGTCGTGGTGGCGTGCGCCGTCGGCCAGGGCGACGCCGTGGTGCTCCCGGTGGCGTCCGGGCGAGCGGTGGTGGTCGACGCCGGCCCGGAACCGGCGGCCGTGGACGCCTGCCTGCGGCGGCTCGGAGTCCGGGAGGTGCCGCTGTTCGTGGTGAGCCACTTCCACGTCGACCACGTCGGTGGGGTCGCCGGCGTGTTCCGCGGCCGGCGCGTGGCGGCCGTGCTCACACCGGCGCTGACCGAGCCGGAGACCGGCCAGGCGCTGGTACGCGAGGCGGCCGACGGCGGCAACGCCCGGCTGCTCACCGCGACGGCGGGCACGACGTACCGGGCGGGCGGGGCGGAACTCGTCGTGCTCGGTCCGCCGTATCCGCTGCGCGGCACGCGCTCGGATCCGAACAACAACTCGCTGGTGCTGCGCGCGACCGTCCGGGGCGTACGGCTCCTGCTGCCCGGGGACGCCGAGACCGAGGAACAACGCGCGTTGCTGGACCGGGTGCCCCACGACGTGTTGCGGGCCGATGTGCTCAAGGTGGCCCACCACGGGTCGGCCTACCAGGATCCCGAGTTCCTCGACGCGGTCCGCCCGGCCGTGGCGCTCGTGCCGGTGGGCGCCGGCAACGACTACGGGCACCCCAGTCCCGGCCTGCTGGCGCGGCTGGCCCGCAACGGCGCCCGTGTGCTGCGGACCGACGTGGACGGCGATGTCGCCGCGGTGCGGCGGGACGGCGGGCTCGCGGTCGTCGCCCGAGGCTCACCGCCCGGTCGCCCGCCGTGACGCGGCCCGGACGCGGGGGTCTTGTGTCGCTGCATGGTGGATTGACATAAATGTCTGGATTCGCACTGACTGCGGGCTCCGCCGCCTGAGGCGTCGATGAGCAGGCACGATCCCGTTGCCGGGCGTGCGAATATGGGCGACGTGACCCCCGCCAGCCTCGCCCCCATTCTGCTGGTCCTCGGCGATGAGGAGCTGCTCGCCACGCGCGCCGTGACCGAAGCCGTCGCGAAGGCGCGCAGCGTCGACCCCGACGTGGACGTCCGCGAGTACCAGGCCGGCGCGCTCACCCCGGGGGAAATCGCCGAGATGCTCAGCCCGTCGCTGTTCGGCGGGCGGCGGCTGCTCGTGCTGCGCTCCGGCCAGGACGCCCGCAAGGACCTGGTGGCGGCCCTGCTGGCGTACGCGAAGAACCCCGACCCCGAGGTGCAACTGGTCGTGCTGCACCTCGGCGGGGCCAAGGGGAAGGCGTTCGCCGACGGGCTGAAGGCGGCCGGCGCGACGGTGGTGCCGGCCGCGAAGCTGAAGGGGCACCGCGACCGGGTGGCCTTCGTCCGCGACGAGATCCGCCGGGGCGGCGGCACGTGCACCGAGAGCGCCGCCGAGGCGTTGCTCGCGGCGGTCGGCAACGACCTGCGGGAACTGGCCGCCGCCTGCTCCCAGTTGATCGCCGACACCGACGGGCGCATCGGCGCCGACACGGTCGCCCGGTACTACCGGGGTCGGGTGGAGGTGAGCGGCTTCACGGTCGCCGACGCCGCCATGGTCGGCGACGTCCCGGCCGCGCTGGAGGCGCTGCGGTGGGCGCTGCACGTCGGCGTCGACCCGGTGCCGATCGCCGACGCCCTGGCCGACGGCGTACGGACGGTGGCCCGGGTCGCGTCCGCCGGCCGGGGCAGCCCGTACCAGCTGGCGGGCACCCTCGGCATGCCGGCCTGGAAGATCGAGCGGGCGCAGCGGCAGAGCCGGGGCTGGACGCCGGAGGGGCTGGTCCGCGCCATGCAGGTCGCCGCCGAGTGCAACGCGGCCGTGAAGGGCGGCTCCGACGACCGTGCGTACGCCCTGGAGCGGGCCGTCTTCTCCGTGGCGGCCGCCCGGCGGGGTGGCGCCCCGTGAGCGGACCGGTCCGCACGGCGTGGGCCACCATCCCGGCCGACGAGGATCAGTACCGCCCGCTGTACGCGCGGGTGCTCGGGTTGCGGTTCGTCAACCCGGGCGGCGTGCTCTGCTTCCTCTTCTTCGAAGGCGTGATCGCGCTGGCGGCGCTGCTCGCCCTCGCCGAGCTGGTCAGCTGGTGGGCCGTCGTGATCCTGCCCGCAACGGTCGCGGTCATGGTGAAGCTCAACGACATGGTGGCCGCCGTCGTGGTCCGGTCCGCGGCGCTCGTACCCGAGCAGGAGCGCGACCGGTTCCGGCGGCAGATGGAGCCCGTGGTGGGCCGCGCGCGGGTCGAGTGGATCACCCACAGCGTGCCCGGCGTCGTCGTGTCCGTCGATCCGTCCGCTCCGGCGGTCCGGTCCGACGCTCCGACGAGCAGCCGGCCGGGTCGCGAGCCCTCCTGATCCGGCACGTGGCGGCGCTGACGCCGACAGGGGAGTGGACGCCCGCCCTCGTCCACCGCGGACCCGTCACCGGCCACAGCTCGGGAAACAGACAGCCGGAAGCCCCCGAGGCAGTGGCCCGGGGGCTTCCGGCGAGGTCTGTCGCCGCCTGGGTCAGGCGGAGAACGACGCGACGCGCTTGGCGATCGCGGACTTGCGGTTGGCGGCCTGGTTGGCGTGGATCACGCCCTTGCTGACGGCCTTGTCGAGCTTGCGCGAGGCGTCCCGCATGAGGGCGGTGGCCTGCTCGACGTCGCCAGCCTCGGCGGCCTCGTGGAACTTGCGGATGGCGGTCTTCAGCGACGACTTGACCGACTTGTTACGCAGCCGGCGCTTCTCGTTCTGCCGGTTGCGCTTGATCTGGGACTTGATGTTCGCCACGCGACAGCCTCGTCTTGATAGCTCGGGTTGGTCAGCTTCTCCGCACGACGAGCATGCGTCATCGCCGCGCGAAGAGCCAGGTTACCAGGTCGGCCGGGACGAGCCAAAACGGCGGGGGTGCGACAGCCGTCCGGCCCTGGAGAGCGGCCCGACCCGCGCCGCGACCGCGGTCCACCGCCGCGACAGCCGCCCAGCCCCGCGACGTGCCCAGGTTCGCCCCGACCGCGCCCAGGTCCGGCCCGCGACGTGCCCAGGTCCGCCCCGACCGTGCCCAGGTCCGTCCCGCGTCGCACCCGGGTCCGCCCCGACCGTGGTCAGGCCCAGCCCTGCCGGCGGGCGAGCCAGGCGAGCGCCTGCTCGCCGCTGTAGCGCTGGTGGGCGCGCAGCGACGCGGAGGCCGTCGGTGGTGCCGCCGCGGCGCCGGTCAGAAAGTACCCGGCCAGCGCGGCGAGGGTGGCGTCCAGCGCGTCCGGCGGGGCGTCGGCCGCGGCCGGGTGACGCGCGAAGAGGGCGTCGGCGTCCAGCCCGCTGGCGTACGCGGTGATCAGCAGGGTCGTCAGGTCGAACCAGGCCGGCCCGTGGCAGAGCCAGGTCCAGTCGCAGAGCCAGGCCCGCCCGTCGCCACCCACGAGGACGTTGTCGAGGCGGAGGTCGCCGTGGATCAGCCCGGTGCCGCGGGCGGCGTACGGCGGGAGGCGCGACTCCAGCGCGACGAGTTCGGGCAGCCGGCCGCGCGCGGCGGCGGGCAGCGGTGGCGCCGGCTCCCGGCCGGCGGCGACCTCGCCCCACCAGAGGATGTCGTCGCGGGCCAGGTCGGCGAGGTGGGGCAGGCCCAGCGCGACCAGGCCGGCCGGCGGGTCGGCGAGGGCGGCCGTGACCTCGGCGTACGCGGCGAGCGTCGCGGTCAGCTCGGCCGGGTCCCAGGGCAGCCGGGGCGTCCGGCCGTCGATCGCCTCCTGCGCGACGGCGAACCAGCCGGCGACGCTCAGCGTCCAGCGGGGGCGGGGCGCCGGGAGGCCGGCCGGGAGCCGTTCGAGGACGGCGGCCTCCCGCGCGTACCAGTCGACGAGGTGCGGTTGACCGGCGGCGGGCGCGGCCTTCACGAAGGCCCGCTCGCCGGCGGCGGTGTCGAGCACGCCGGCGAAGCCCCGGGTGAAGCCGGCGCCGGCGGTGCGGACAGCGACCACCGGGGCGCCCAGCCGGTCGGCGAGGGCGGTCCGCAGCGCCCCCGGCAGCTCGTCCCAGTGGGGGCGCCGGGCCGTCGCGTCGTACGGTACGGGGGGTGGTGACGGCGCGGGCACGCCGTCCATGCTGCCCCCTCGCCGAGCCCCGGGCGACACGACGCGGCGTGACCGGCCACCGACGACGCGGCACCCCGGCCGGCGTGACCGGCCACCGCGGCGGCGCCCCGGCCGACGTGACGCGCCACGGCCGCGCCCGGGAGACGGCACCGGCGCGACCGGTCTGGGAGACTGCCAGGCCATGAGGACCGACGACTTCTGGCAGTTGATCGACCAGGCCCGGGCCGGCGGTGGGGGAGAGGCCCACGCGGTGGCCGCCCGGGCGGTGGCGCTGCTGGCCGAGCGTGACCCGGCCGAGATCGTCGGGTACGCGCGGCACCAGGCGCGGGTGCTGGCCGCCTCCTACACGGCCGACCTCTGGGGCGCCGCCTACCTCGTCAACGGGGGCGCCTCCGACGACGGCTTCGCGCACTTCCGGGGCTGGTTGATGACCCAGGGCCGGGCGGTCTTCGCCCGGGCGGTCGCCGATCCGGACTCCCTCGCCGAGCTGCCCCGGATCCGGTCGGCCGCGCTCACCGGTGAGGAGTTCGGGTCGGAGGAGATGCTCGCGGTGCCCGGTGAGGCGTACCGCAAGGCGACCGCCACCGACCTGCCGGCGCAGCCCGACCCGGTCGTGGCGCCGGACCTCGACGACTTCTGGGACTTCGACGACGAGGACGAGGCCCGGCGGCGGCTGCCGCGGCTCGCCGCGCTGTTCGTCGAGCCGCCGCAGGAGTGATCCGACCGCGCCCGGGAGGGCGTGGGAGCATAGAGGGGGCCGGCTCCGCGCCGGCCTGCTCACGTCAGCCGACCAGAACGGACAGCTGTGCCACCGACGCTCGATTCCGGCGCGAACGCTCCTGGTGCCACCGACCCGGCCCGCATCAGGAACTTCTGCATCATCGCCCACATCGACCACGGGAAGTCGACCCTGGCCGACCGGATGCTGCAGCTCACCGGTGTGGTCGACCCGCGGCAGATGCGCGCCCAGTACCTGGACCGGATGGACATCGAGCGTGAGCGCGGCATCACGATCAAGAGCCAGGCCGTCCGGATGCCGTGGACGATCCGCGAGGGTGAGCGGGCCGGCGAACAGGCCGTGCTCAACATGATCGACACCCCCGGCCACGTCGACTTCACCTACGAGGTGTCCCGGTCGCTGGCCGCCTGCGAGGGCGCCATCCTGCTGGTGGACGCCGCGCAGGGCATCGAGGCGCAGACGCTCGCGAACCTCTACCTGGCGCTCGAGAACGACCTGCACATCATCCCGGTCCTCAACAAGATCGACCTGCCGGCGGCCCAGCCCGAGAAGTACGCCGAGGAGCTGGCCCACCTGATCGGCGGCGACCCCGCGGACTGCATCAAGGTCTCCGGCAAGACCGGCGAGGGTGTGCCGCACCTGCTCGACGAGATCGTCCGGCAGTTCACGCCGCCGGTCGGCGTGGCCGACGCGCCGGCCCGCGCGATGATCTTCGACTCGGTGTACGACGTGTACCGCGGCGTGGTCACGTACGTCCGGGTGGTCGACGGCCGCATCAGCGCCCGCGACCGGATCAAGATGATGTCCACCGGCGCCACCCACGAGCTGCTGGAGATCGGCGTCATCTCGCCGGAGATGGAGAAGGCCGACGCGCTCGGCGTCGGCGAGGTGGGCTACCTCATCACCGGTGTGAAGGACGTCCGCCAGTCGCGGGTCGGTGACACGGTGACCATCAACGCCAACCCGGCCTCGGAGCCGCTGGGTGGGTACAAGGACCCGAAGCCGATGGTCTACTCGGGCCTCTACCCGATCGACGGGTCCGACTACCCCAACCTGCGCGACGCGCTCGACAAGCTGAAGCTCAACGACGCCGCGCTGACCTACGAGCCGGAGACCTCCGGCGCGCTCGGGTTCGGGTTCCGCTGCGGCTTCCTCGGCCTGCTCCACCTCGAGATCATCCGGGAGCGGCTGGAGCGGGAGTTCAACCTCGACCTCATCTCCACGGCACCGAACGTGGTCTACCGCGCCGTGCAGGAGGACGGCCGGGAGGTCGTGGTCACCAACCCGAGCGAGTACCCGACCGGCAAGATCGCCGAGGTGTACGAGCCGACGGTGCGGGCCACCGTGCTGACGCCGAACGACTACGTGGGCGCGGTGATGGAGCTCTGCCAGGGGCGGCGGGGGACGCTGCTGGGCATGGACTACCTGTCCGCCGACCGGGTGGAGCTGCGCTACACGCTGCCGCTCGCCGAGATCATCTTCGACTTCTTCGACCAGCTCAAGAGCCGTACCAAGGGCTACGCCTCGCTCGACTACGAGCCCTCGGGCGAGCAGTCGTCGGACCTGGTCAAGGTGGACATCCTCCTGCACGGCGAGCCGGTGGACGCGTTCAGCGCCATCGTGCACAAGGACAAGGCGTACAACTACGGCGTCTCGATCGCCGCGAAGCTGCGCAACCTGATCCCGCGGCAGCAGTTCGAGGTGCCGATCCAGGCGGCGATCGGCACCCGCGTGATCGCCCGGGAGACGATCCGCGCGATCCGCAAGGACGTGCTCGCCAAGTGCTACGGCGGTGACATCAGCCGTAAGCGCAAGCTGCTGGAGAAGCAGAAGGAAGGCAAGAAGCGGATGAAGATGGTGGGCCGGGTGGAGGTCCCCCAGGAGGCCTTCATCGCCGCCCTCTCCTCCGACTCCGGCGACGCCAAGGGCGGCGGGAAGAAGTAGCCGACGGCCGGCACCGGCCCGGGCCGCGACCAGCGTGGTCGCCGGCCTCCGGACGGTGCCGGCCGTCGCCGTACGCCGCTGCGGCGGGAAAATTTTCTACGGCTCCCGGCGTCCGGCCGGAGACCGTCCACACCGTGCGCGACCTGGGTGGACGGTGCGGCCGGCGAAATTGCGCCGACGGTTTCGCATTGACGTCCGCCGACCTTGTTGCCCGCCGCCGGTTTGGCGTTCTCGCGGCTCGGGAACTTAGCGCCCACGACAGGAAGCACACACCTCGTGTGAACACATTCTTGAAGGAGGGCGACCGTGGAGCTGACCGTTTGGGGCATCATCACCGCGCTCATCGTCGGTCTGATCGTCGGGGCGCTGGGCCGTCTGGTCGTTCCGGGACGGCAGGACATGCCGATGTGGCTGCACATGCTGATCGGTGTGGGCGCCGCGCTGCTCGGCACGGTGCTGGCGCGGGCGCTGGGCATCGCGACGGAGACCGCCGGGATCGACTGGGGTGAGTTGCTGGTGCAGGTCGTGCTGGCGGCCATCGCGGTGGCGCTGGTGGCCGGCGTGGGCCGACGCCGCAGCGTGACGCGGTAAACGACCGCGGCGCGCCGTACGACCAGAGTTCCGTCACGGGCGTCCCGACCGGCAGGTCGGGCGCCCGTCGGCGTGTGGTGTGCCGGAAACATGCTGGTACGCGCATGTCGGGCGACAGTGTCCCGGAAAGCCGGTTTGCCGCTCACGCCGATCGGGAACCTTGGCGGTCAGGACAGGAAGCAACGACGAACGAGACGACTGTCAAGCAGGACTGTCGAGAAGGAGGGCGACCGTGGAGCTGACCGTTTGGGGCATCATCACCGCGCTCATCGTCGGTCTGATCGTCGGGGCGCTGGGCCGTCTGGTCGTCCCGGGCCGCCAGGACATGCCGATGTGGCTGCACATGCTGATCGGTGTGGGCGCCGCGCTGCTCGGCACGGTGCTGGCGCGGGCGCTGGGCATCGCGACGGAGACCGCCGGGATCGACTGGGGTGAGCTGCTGGTGCAGGTCGTGCTGGCGGCCATCGCGGTGGCGCTGGTGGCCGGCTTCGGCCGACGCCGCAGTGTCACGTACCGGTAATCCCCACCCGCACACACGAAGGGCGCCCCGCCAACCGGCCGGGCGCCCTTCGTGTGGATGCCGCCGGATTCGTCCCCGCCGGGAGACTGCCCCGCGTCGCCCACCTGCGGTACGGTCGCGTCGCCTCGCCGGCCACCACTGTCGTAAAGGATTTTTTCCTACTAAGGTGCGGCGGAGAAGGTTAGTGCCAGGCGGCCCGAGGGGAGATGTGGCGTGAACAGGTGGAAGCGGCTGGCCCCGGTCACCGCCGTGGTGGCTTCGGCCGCGATGGTGCTGGCCGGTTGCGGCGGCGGCGGTGACGAGAACGCGGGCGACACCAGCAAGCTGACGGTCTGGATGATGGGCGAGGGCAGCGAGGAGCAGACGAAGTTCCTCGACGGCGTCGAGGCCGAGTTCCGGCAGAAGCACCCGGACACCGACGTGGTGGTGCAGTACATCCCGTGGCTGGAGGCGCCGAAGAAGTTCCAGGCCGCCCTCGCCGGCGGTGAGGGGCCGGACGTCACGGAGCTGGGTAACACCGAGACGCAGGGCTGGGCGGCGCAGGAGGCGCTGGCCGACATCAGCGACCGCATGAACGGCTGGGCCGACGGCAAGGACCTCCTGCCGGACCTGGTGCGCAACGCCCAGCTCGACGGCAAGCAGTACGGCGTGCCGTGGTACGCCGGCGTCCGGGGGATCTACTACCGCACCGACTGGTTCGCCGAGGCCGGTGTGAAGCCGCCGACCACGTGGGACGAACTCGTGAGCGCGGCCAAGGCCGTGCAGGCCAAGAAGCCCAACACGTACGGCATCGCCGTGCCCGGGAACTCCGAGCTGCCCTTCTACTCCTTCCTCTGGGCGGCGGGCGCGGAGATCGCCACCGAGCAGAACGGCACCTGGAAGTCGGGCTACACCACGCCCGAGGCGCAGCGGGCGGTCAAGTTCTGGACCGACCTGGTGACCGTGCACAAGGTGGCCCCGCCGGCGGCGGCCGGGTGGAACGAGATCGACGCCCGGACCCAGTTCGCCACGGGCAAGGCGGCCATGGCCTTCGCCGGCAGCTGGCAGCAGGGCGCCATCAAGAAGGACAACCCGGAGATCGAGAAGGTCTGGGGCACGTTCCCGATCCCCGGCCCGGACGGCAAGCCGGCGCCCGCGTTCGCCGGTGGCTCGGACATCGCGATCTGGCAGGACAGCGAGCGGCAGGACCTGGCCTGGGACTACGTGACCGTCCTGCTGAACAAGAAGAACGCCCAGACGTTCGCCGACAGCCTCGGCTTCTTTCCCGTCTACCGGGACCTGGTTGGCGGCTCCAAGTACACCGATGACAAGATCATGTCGGCGTTCGCGACCGCGATGCAAAACACGAAGGTCACGCCGCTCACCCCGAAGTGGGTGGAGGTCAGCCGTACCAAGACGGTGACGCAGGCGATGAACAGCTCGGTCATGAAGGGTCAGAAGACGGTCGAGAAGGCTACCGCCGACGCGGCCGCCGAGATGGAAAGCATCCTCAACGCCAAGTGACCACGCTGACCGAGGCGCCGGAGACGCCCGCCGCGCGGGAGATCCCCGTGCGGCGGCGTCGCCCGGTCGACCGCCTGCCCTACCTGCTGCTCCTGCCGTGCCTGGTCGTCATCGGCGTCCTGCTGCTCTGGCCGCTCGGCCAGGTGGTGGTCATGTCGTTCCACCAGCTCAACAACGTCCGGCAGCTGCGCGGCGACCGGGAGTGGCCGTGGGTCGGGCTCGGGAACTACACCCAGATCCTGGGTGACCCGTTCTTCCTCACGGTGCTGCGCAACACCGTGCTCTTCGCGGTCGCCAACGTGGTGCTCACCATGATCCTCGGCACCCTCGTCGGCCTGCTGCTCAACCGCCTCGGCCGCAAGATGGCCACGTTCGTGGCCAGTTGCGTCATGCTCGCCTGGGCCACCCCGGCGCTGACCGGCACGATCGTCTGGAAGTGGATCTTCGACGACACCAGCGGGCTGGTCACCTGGCTGTTCAACGCCCTGCCCGACGGCGTGTCCGAGACGCTCTTCGGGCGCAGCGACTGGACCGGGTACGGCTGGTTCAACTCCCCGCTGCTGTTCTTCTCGATCCTGACGCTGGTGGTGGTCTGGCACTCGTTCCCGTTCATCGCGGTCAGCGTGCTCGCCGGGTTGAAGAGCGTCCCGAGCGAACTGCACGAGGCCGCCCGGGTCGACGGCGCGGGCCCGTGGCGGGTCTTCTGGCGGATCACCTTCCCCCTGCTGCGCCCCGTCTTCGGGATCCTGATCGTCCTCTCCACGATCTGGGACTTCAAGGTGTTCACGCAGCAGTTCGTCCTGGCCGGCGGCACCCAGGACCGGCCGACGTTCATGCTCTCGATCTACTCGTACGCGGAGGCCTTCTCGCCCCCGCCGAAGTACGGCCTCGGCGCGGCCATCGCGGTGATCCTCACGCTGATCCTGCTCGTGGTGACCGGCGTCTACGTGCGGATGGTGCTCAAGCAGGAGGACGAGTCGTGAAGAAGGTGGCCCTCAACGGCGCCGGGCTGCTGGTGGCGCTCTTCGCGGCCTTCCCCGTCTACTGGATGATCGCCACATCCCTGAAGCCCAGCCGGGACATCTTCGCCAGCACGCCCCAGCCGGTGCCGGCCCACCCCACGCTCGACCACTACCGGGAGATCCTCACCGGGAACCTGATCCCCGGGGTGACCTTCGCCGACTTCTTCCTCAACAGCGCGCTCGTCGCCGTCACGACCGTGGTCCTCAGCGGGCTGGTCGCGCTGCTGGCGGCCACCGCCGTGGCCCGGTTCCGGTTCCGGCTGCGCACCAGCTTCCTGATCATGCTGCTCGTCGTGCAGATGATCCCGCTGGAGGCGCTCGTCATCCCGCTCTTCCTGATGATCCAGCGGCTCGGGCTCTACAACACCCTGCCCAGCCTGATCCTCACGTACCTCGGTTTCTCGCTGCCGTTCGCGGTGTGGATGCTGCGCGGCTTCGTCGCGGCGGTGCCCAAGGAACTGGAGGAGGCGGCGGCCATCGACGGCGCGAGCCGGGCGCAGATCTTCCGGCGGGTCCTCTTCCCGCTGGTCGCCCCCGGGCTCGTGGCGACCAGCATCTTCTCCTTCATCACCGCCTGGAACGAGCTGATCTTCGCGCTCACGTTCATCAACGACCAGGACCGCTACACCCTGCCCGTCGCCATGACGTTCTTCTTCGGGCGCGACGACACGGCCTGGGGCCCGGTGATGGCGGCGTCCACCCTGTTCACCCTCCCGGTGATCGTCTTCTTCCTGCTCGTGCAGCGGCGGATGGTCTCCGGGCTGGTGGCGGGGGCCGTCAAGGGCTGACAGCGGCTGTCGTCAAGGGCCGACACCGCGGGTCGTCAAGGGCTGACGGCGGGGGTCGTCAAGGGCCGACGGCGGGGGTCGTCAAGGTCGACGGCGGCGGACCCCGCCGTCGACACCGCCCCGCTCGCCGCCGCACCGACCCGCGCCGAGGGCTAGGCTGGCCGCCATGACGGGCAGGGTGGTGGCGGTGAACCTCGGTGTGGTCACCGAGGCGGACTGGGCCGGCGACGCGAGCGGTCGCAGCGGCATCGACAAGCGGCCCGCCGAGGGCCCGGTGCTCTTCCGCGGCGACGGCGTGACCGGCGACTTCATCGGCGAGCGCGCCCACCACGGCGGCCCCGACCAGGCGGTCTACGCGTACGCGGAGGAGGACGCCGGCTGGTGGGCGGCCGAGCTGGGCCGGCCCGTGCGGCCCGGCAACCTCGGCGAGAACCTCACGACGTACGCGGTGGACGTGACCGGTGCGGTGATCGGCGAGCAGTGGCTGGTCGGGTCCGCCCTGCTCCAGGTGACCAAGCCCCGTACGCCGTGCACCACGTTCGCCGGCTTCTGGGGCGTGCCCGACCTGATCAAGCGGTTCACGGCGCGGGCGATGCCCGGGGCGTACCTGCGGGTGCTGCGGGAGGGGGAGGCGGCCGCCGGCGATCCGGTGCGGGTGGTCGAGCGGCCCGCGCACGGGGTGACGATCGGCGAGGTGTTCCGGGCGCTGAACCTGGAACCGGAGCTGCTGCCCCGGTTGCTGGACGCCGCCGACCTGCCGGAGTCGCTACGGGAGAAGGCGCGCCGCCGCCTCGGGAGCCGGGTCTGACGGCCGCCTCGTGAGCCCGGTCTGACGCCCAGCGCCGGTTCCGGTGCCGAGCGCCGGATCTGGGACCGGCGCACGCGAAGGGCCCCCTGTCGCGCCGTGGGCGTCGACAGGGGGCCCTCAAGCTACGCGATCAGCGGAGCCAGGGGATGTTGCGGTCGAGAAGGCCGCGCTCCTTGAGCTCCTTGCGCAGCGGGATCTCGTCGTCGATGTAGCCGTCCCAGTTGATGCCCCAGTAGTTCGCGGTGTGCGTGCCCTCACCGCAGAGCTGGCGCTGCACCGGCGTGCGGTTGGCCCACCACTCGCCGTCCTTGTCGATGTGCAGCTCGTCAAGCGGCCGGATCCACCGGTAGGTGTAGCCGATGAAGAGCATCTTGCGGGTGATGTTCGACAGGTTCGTCGACCGGGAGTGCCACTGGCGACGGTCGAAGATGAACGCGTCACCCGGGTTCGCGGTGATCTCCACCGTGCCCTCCGGGTCCGGGTTGTGCACGGTCAGGTCGTCCGGGCGGGGCAGCGAGTTCCACAGGTGGCTGCCCGGGATGACCTTGGTGGCGCCGCGCCCGGTCTCCGACAGGTCGGAGAGCACGTAGGCGACCTTCAGCGAGAACATCGGCCGCGGGACGCTCGGGTCCATGGTCTCCGGGTCGGAGTTCTGCCGGTACCCGTCCTGGTGCCAACCCCAGTACGGCTTCTCCGGCTCAAGCGCCGGCGGCGTCACGTCGAGGTGGTTGTGGTGGGTGTAGATGTTCCACCCGGCCAGGCCCCACATGTACGGGAAGGTGATCGGGTGGGTGAGCAGCTCGCCGAAGAGCTCGTCCCGCTCGACGAAGCCCAGCAGGTGCAGGGTGCCGTCCTTCGTCGTGTTGCCCTTGGCCTTCTCCTCGGCGTAGACGCGGTCGACCGCCGCCTCCAGCGCCGCCCGGTGGTCCTCCGTCAGGACATTGCGCAGCAGGAGAAAGCCCTGCTCGTGGAACTCCTTGCGGTCAGTGTCGCTGATCGGTTCGTAACCGGTCCGGCCGCCGTAGTCGAACGCCACGTCGTACCCCTCCCCATGAGGTGAACCCACTTCTGGCACAGGCCGCCGATCGTAACGCGCCCAGCCGTGGGCCCGGGAGGGCGAGGAGGCGGCCTTCCGCCGGTTCGGGACCTTCGGAAACCGTACGGACACGCATCGTCATGGGCAAGGCGCGTTATAGGCCAGCACGCCCGAATTGACGGATTGTGCGATGACTGAGGGTAGGGAAATCCGGGTCGATCAACTGTCGGCGTAGACCTCGGCGACCACGCGCGCCTCCGACTCCCCGCCCACCGCGGTCCAGGAGCCCTTGCGCGCGGTCCACTCGAGGTCGCCGAAGCGCACCCGCTTCACCCCGTGGTCCCTGGCGTGCGAGACGAGCCAGTGGGCGTACCGCCAGCCGTCCCGCTGGTCGGCGGCCGCGAGCGTGAGCCCGGTCAGATCCGTCGGCACGTCGTCGCCCGGCAACCCCCAGTCGAGGGCGAGGTTCCGGGTCAGGGCGGCCACGGCCGTGGCGCCCCGCATCACCGGCGTGCCCATCAGCGTGCACGCCACGGCGCCGGTCGCGTCGCCCAGCAGCGCCCGCGCGAGCACGGCCGACTCGTCGGCCCACTTCTGGTACGCCTCGGGGAAGGCGGAGCGCTGCACGCGCTGGGCCGCGTCGGTGATCCGCATCCGCTCCCAGCCCCGGACCTTCTTGAGCGCCGTGTAGAACCGCCTGGCCGCGTACCGCGGGTCGCGGATCTCCTGCGGGCTGCCCCAGCCCTGGCTGGGACGCTGCTGGAACAGGCCGATCGAGTCGCGGTCACCGTCCGGGAGGTTGCGCAGGCCCGACTCCTGGTAGGCGGTCGCCAGCGCGACCACCACGGCCCGCTCCGGCATGCCGAGCTGCGCCCCGATGGCCGCGATCGTCGCCGCGTTGGCCATCTGGTCGGCGTCGAGCACCACGCGGCCGTCGGCCTGCACCGTGCAGGTCCGGCTGGTCAGCGGCAGGCGCAGCTCACCGCCGATGCGCCGGACGAGGACAAGGGCGCCGACCACGGCGAGCAGGACGAGAGCCACGCCGCCGGCCACCACCGCCCGAGTTCGCACCCACACCCCCTGTTCGACAGTTTGCCAAGCGTACGTCCCTCGTCGGCCCTCCCGGGGCCGTCCGGCCGGTTCGGGCCGGCCGGGCCGGGTACCGCATTCCCGCCCCGGCTGCGGTCTCACCCGCACGGATCGCACCGGCGTCCGGTGCGTCCGGTGACGGCGGGATGGCCCCTCCTCGTGGCCCGGCCAGGAGATCACCGTCCCCGGCGAGAGCACCGTACGTGCCGGTGGCCGGCCCTGTCACGAGCGTCACCGAGGGTGATCGCCAGGAGGCCGTCGACCGGTCACGGGGCTGCCTCCGACCGGGCTTCGTACATCACCGGCGCGGTCGGCGGCGGCGCGACCGTGACCCGGGCCGCGACCCCGGGGTTCCCGACCCGCCGCCGCACGTCCCGGACGGGTGATCCGGCGCCGCCGGACCGCCCGGGCGTCAGTCGTCCGCGGGCACCCACCGGGCCGGCCGCTTCTCCCGGAACGCCAGCACGCCCTCGCGCCCCTCGTCGGAGAGGAAGTAGCGGGTCGACAGGGCGCCCAGCTCGGCGATCTCGGTGCGCAGGTCGCCGGGGGCGGGCCGGCGCAGCAGCTCCTTGGCGCCGGCGAGCGCCCCCGGCGCGCCCCGGACCAGCGAATCGCAGTACCGCCGCACCGCCGCGTCCAGCCCGTCGGCGGGCACCGCCGCGGTGACGAGGCCGATCTCGGCGGCCCGGCGGCCGTCGAACGTGTCTCCCGTGAGGTACAGCTCGGCCGCCGCGCGCGGCGCCAGCCGGGGCAGCACGGTCGCCGAGATCACCGCCGGCACCACGCCGATCCGTACCTCGGTGAACGCGAACGTCGCCTCCTCGGCGCAGACCGCCACGTCGGCCGCGGCGATCAGCCCCAGGCCGCCGGCGCGTGCCGGGCCGGCCACCCGGGCCACCACCGGCTTCGGGCACTCCCAGACGGCGGCCAGCACGTCGCCGAGCATGCCGGCCGGCACCGTCCCGCTGGCGTACGCGGCGGCCGTCTCCTTGAGATCCGCGCCGGAGCAGAAGACCGGACCGGTGTGGTCGAGCACGACGACCCGGACGGACTCGTCGGCGACCGCGTCGGCCAGGCCGGCGAGCAGCTGCGTCATCAGCGGCGTGGAGAGCGCGTTGCGGTTGTGCGGGCTGTCGAGGGTGAGGGTGGTCACCCCACGGGCCGTCGCGACCCGCACGAGCGCGTCGGGAGAGGTCATGCCGGGCACACTAGTGGCCATGCCCGGCGTCCTTCCAGAAGGCGAGCCCGTCCCCGTCGACGGCTCGCTGCCCGCCACGGCGCTCCGCGAGGTCGGCGCGCGGGGCTTCGGGGTGTACGTCCACGTGCCCTTCTGCGCCAGCCGCTGCGGCTACTGCGACTTCAACACCTACACGGCCGCCGAGCTGGGCGGGGGTGCCACCCGTGAGGAGTACGCCGAGACCGTCCTGGCCGAGCTGCGCCTCGCCGCCCGCGTGCTCGGCGACGCCCCGCCCGGGCGGGTGGAGACCGTCTTCGTGGGCGGGGGCACCCCGACGCTGCTCCCCGCCGACGACCTGGCCCGCATCCTCGACGGCATCGACCGCACCTGGGGGCTCGCCGCCGACGCCGAGGTGACCACCGAGGCCAATCCGGAGTCAGTCACCCCCGACTCCCTCAAGGCGCTGCGGGCGGCCGGCTACACCCGGATCTCGCTGGGCATGCAGTCCGCCGCGCCCGGGGTGCTGGCGGTCCTCGACCGCCGGCACAGCGCCGGGCGGGCCACCGCCGCCGCGCGGGAGGCGCGCGACGCCGGCTTCGACCACGTCAACCTCGACCTCATCTACGGCACGCCCGGCGAGCGCCCCGAGGACTTCGCCCGCTCGCTGGACGAGGTGGTCGCGGCCGGGGTGGACCACGTCAGCGCGTACGCCCTGATCGTCGAGGACGGCACCCGGCTCGCCGCCCGGATGCGCCGCGGCGAGCTGCCGTACCCCGACGACGACGTGGCCGCGGACCGCTACCTGGCCGCGGAGGCCGCGCTCGGCGGGGCCGGCTTCTCCTGGTACGAGGTCTCCAACTGGGCGCGCACGCCGGCCGCCCGCTGCCGGCACAACCTGCTCTACTGGACCGGCGGCGACTGGTGGGGGCTCGGGCCGGGGGCGCACAGCCACGTCGGCGGGGTGCGCTGGTGGAACGTCAAGCACCCGGCGGCGTACGCCCAGCGGCTCGCGGAGGGGCGCTCGCCCGGCCTCGCCCGGGAGGTGCTCACCCCGGACGAGGCCCACATGGAGGACGTGATGCTGCGCCTGCGTCTCGCGTCGGGGCTGCCGCTGGACGCGCTGGATCCCGCCGGGCGGGCCGGCGCGGAGCGGGCGCTCGCCGACGGTCTGCTGGCCCCGGCCGAGTACGCGGCCGGCCGCGCCGTGCTCACCCTGCGCGGCCGGCTCCTGGCCGACGCCGTCGTCCGGGACCTGCTTCCCTAACGGCCGGGCTCCGGCCGGCCGGGGGAGCGGCCGACCGAGGTCACTTGATGAAGCTCGCCGACATCGGGTAGCGGTAGGTCGTGCCCTCGTTGGCCCGCATGCCGGCGACGATGCCGAACACGATCTGGATCACCACGACGGCGATGCTCGGCAGGAACAGCAGGCACCAGCTCACGAAGAGCAGGACGAAGGCGATGGCCGACCACAGGATCTGGAAGTTCAGCGCGGCCACCGCGTGCGCCCGTACGGTCGGGGACTGCTGCCCGCGGGCCAGGTAGGCGATCAGCGGGCCGACGAAGCCGAGCGGGCCGAAGCTGATCAGGGCGCCGACGGCACCGCCGAAGTGGGCGACCAGGGCCCACGTCTTGTCCTCGTTGTTGGCGTAACCGGCGGGCGGGCCGTAGCCGCCGGCCGGGTAGCCCGCTCCCGGTGGCGGGTAGCCGGGGCCCGGCGGCGGGTACCCGCCCGGTGGGGGATAGCCGCCCGGTGGGGGATAGCCGCCGGACGGCGGCTGGTCCCCGGCGGGCGGCGGATAGCCACCGGGCGGGGGATAGCCAGCCGGTCCCGGCGCGCCGGACAGTGGTGCGGTGGGCGGCTCGTCCGCGGCGGACGGGCCGGGTGCTGCCGGCGGCTGGGTCGGGTCCGACGGGTGTTCGTCGGGGTGACCACCGCCGGGAGGGCGAGGTGGTTCAGTCATGGACGTCACGGTAGGGGCCGTCCGCAACGGCACGCCAGGGCGACACCGCCGGGTCGGACCGGCCGTTCGGCCGAGTGCGACCGGAGGCGCCGGGCGCCGTGACGTGGCCGGGGGCGCACCGACGGTGCGTCGTTGATCATCGCGTCGGCGGCCCCGCCGACGTAGACTGGCACTCGCTACAGTCGAGTGCCAGGAACGCCGCCCGCGGTGCCGAGCGCCGGGGGCCGATGCGCGTAGGAGGTGGGGAGGATGGGTCTCGACGACCGCAAGCTCGCCGTGCTCCGCGCGATCGTCGAGGACTACGTCGCGACCCAGGAGCCGGTCGGCAGCCGAGCGCTGGTCGAGCGGCACCAACTCGGGGTCTCCCCGGCGACGGTCCGCAACGACATGGCGGTGCTCGAGGAGGAGGGCTACATCCGGCAGCCGCACACCAGCGCCGGACGGGTGCCCACCGACCGCGGCTACCGGCTCTTCGTCGACCGCCTGTCGAAGGTCAAGCCGCTCAGCCCGGCCGAGCGCCGGGCCATCGAGCGCTTCCTGGTCGGCGCGGTCGACCTCGACGACGTGGTGCACCGCACGGTGCGCCTGCTGGCCCAGCTGACCCGGCAGGTGGCCGTCGTGCAGTACCCGAGCCTCGCCCGCTCGTCGGTCCGGCACCTGGAGCTGGTGCCGATCTCCACCACGCGGCTGATGCTCGTCATGATCGCCGACACCGGCCGGGTCGAGCAGCGGCTCGTGGAGATGCCGGCGCCGATCCTCGCCGACGACGTCACCGACATGCGCCGGCTGGTCAACGAGAAGCTGGTCGGCACCCGCCTGTCCGAGACGCCGCCGCTGGTGCAGGCGCTGGTCGACGAGGCCAGCCCCGACCGGCGGCCGGCCATGGCCGCGCTCTCCAGCGTGCTGCTGGAGACGCTGGTCGAGCGGCACGAGGAGCGGATCGCGTTGGCCGGCACGGCCAACCTGGCCCGCAGCGGGCTGCTCGACTTCCAGGGCTCGCTGCGACCGATCCTCGAGGCCCTCGAGGAGGAGGTCGTGCTGCTCAAGCTGATCGGCGAGGTCGAGCCGAGCACGATGCGCGTCCGTATCGGCGACGAGAACGAGATCGACAACCTGCGCGCCGCCTCCGTGGTGAGCACCGGCTACGGGCCGGGCTCGACGATCGTCGGTGGTCTCGGTGTGCTGGGGCCGACCCGGATGGACTACCCCGGCACCATCGCCACGGTGAGGGCCGTGGCACGCTACGTGGGCGACCTGCTGGCCCAGAACTAGGCAGTACCGTCCGGCGGGCTTGCCGCCGGCGGCCGGCGCAACGCGAGACGAACATGAGGACACGGAACGCAGTGGCCAGGGACTACTACGGCATTCTCGGCGTGAGCCGGGACGCCTCCGACGACGAGATCAAGCGCGCCTACCGCAAGCTGGCGCGCAAGTACCACCCGGACGTCAATCCGGACCCGGAGGCCCAGGAGAAGTTCAAGGACATCAACGCCGCGTACGAGGTCCTCTCGGACGACCGGAAGCGGCAGATCGTCGACCTCGGCGGCGACCCGCTCGCTCCGGGCGGCGGCGGTCCCGGTGGCGCGGGCGGCCCCGGCGGCGCCGGTCCGTTCGTCGGGTTCCAGGACATCATGGACGCGTTCTTCGGCGGCGCCGCCGGAGGCTCGCGCGGTCCCCGGCCGCGTACCCGCCCCGGCGCCGACGCCATCCTGCGCCTGGAACTGGACCTGCACGAGACCGCGTTCGGCGTCGAGGCGCCCATCACCGTCGACACCGCCGTCCTGTGCACCACCTGCTCCGGCGCGGGAACCGCCGCGGGCACCCACCTGGCCACCTGCGAGGCGTGCGGGGGCCGCGGCGAGGTGCAGTCGGTCCAGCGCACCTTCCTCGGCCAGGTCGTCTCCGCCCGGCCCTGCACCGTCTGCCAGGGGTACGGCACCACCATCCCGCACCCCTGCCCGACCTGCGCGGGCGACGGCCGGGTACGCACCCGGCGTTCGCTGACCGTGAAGATCCCGGCCGGCGTCGAGGACGGGATGCGGATCCGCCTGGCCCAGCAGGGCGAGGTGGGTCCGGGCGGTGGCACCGCCGGCGACCTCTACGTGGAGATCCACGAGCGCCCGCACGACGTGTACTCCCGCAAGGGCGACGACCTGCACTGCCGCGTCACGGTGCCGATGACGGCGGCCGCGCTGGGCACCCGGCTGACCATCAAGACGCTGGACAGCGAGGAGACCGTCGACGTCAAGCCCGGCACCCAGCCGGGCAGCACGCTGCGGCTGCGCGCGCGGGGCGTGCCGCACCTGCGCGGCACCGGCCGGGGCGACCTCTACGTCCACCTCGACGTGCGGACGCCCACCAAGCTCGACGCCGATCAGGAGCGCATGCTGCGCGAGTTCGCCAAGACCCGGGGCGAGGAGGTCGCCGAGCTGACCAAGCAGGGCGGCTTCTTCTCCCGGATGCGGGACGCCTTCAACGGCCACGCCTGAGCGGCCGGCTCGCCGTCCCGGCCCGTGCCGCGGCGGCTAGCCTGTTGACCGTGTCCGCGCCGCTCTTCCTGGTCGACTCGCTGCCCACCGCCAACTCGCTGACCCTCGGCGGTCCCGAGGGGCACCACGCGGCCACCGTGCAACGGCTGCGGGTGGGCGAGGAACTGCTGCTCGCCGACGGCCGGGGCGGCACGGCCACCGCCGTGGTCACCGCCGTCGGCCGGGGCAGCCTGGAACTGGAGCTGACCTCCCGGGGGTACGTGGACGCGCCCGTCCCGCGGCTCGTCGTGGTGCAGGGCATCGCCAAGGGTGACCGGGGCGAGCTGGCCGTGCAGGCGATGACCGAGGTCGGGGTCGACGAGATCGTGCCGTGGGCGGCGTCCCGCTCGGTCGCGCAGTGGCGCGGCGACCGGGGCGTACGCGCCCGGGAGAAGTGGGTGGCGACCGCCCGGGAGGCGGCCAAGCAGGCCCGGCGGCCGTGGCTGCCCGTGGTGGCCGGGTCGCCCGACGAGTCGACCGACCGGGTGGCCCGGCGCATCGGCGGGGCCGCGGGCGCGTTCGTGCTGCACGAGGAGGCCGACGACCGGCTGACCACCGCGCCGCTGCCCGACACCGGTGAGATCGTGCTGGTGGTCGGCCCGGAGGGCGGCATCGCCCCGGCCGAGCTGGAGGCGTTCGCGGCGGCCGGCGCCCGCCCCGTACGCCTCGGCCCGTCGGTCCTGCGCACCTCGACGGCCGGCGTCGCCGCCCTGAGCGTGCTGGCCACCCGCCTCTCCCGCTGGTGACCCGTCCGCCCGGGCCGGGTGCGGGTCAGGTGCGCAGGTAGGACGCGCCGTTGAGGTCGACGATGGTGCCGGAGGCCCACTCCGCCTCGGGGGAGGCGAGCCAGTGGACCGCCGCGGCGATCTCCTCCGGGCGGGCCACCCGGTTGAACGGACTCTGCGCCCGGACGGCCGCGCCCCGCTCGGCCTTCAGGTGCTCGTTGGTCATGTCGGTCTCGACGAAGCCGGGCGCGACGGTGGCCACCGCGATGCCGTACGGGGCCAGCGCCACCGCCAACGACTGGGCCATGGCGTTCATCCCCGCCTTGCTCGCCCCGTACGCGGGGTTGGCCGGCTCACCGCGGAACGCGCCCCGGGACGAGACGTTGACGATCCGGCCACCCCGGTCGCGCATGTGCTGCGCGGCGCACCAGGCGGCGTTGGCCGCGCCGAGCAGGTTCGTGTCGAGCACCTCGCGCCAGCGCTGCCGCCACTGCTCGTAGCTGCTGCCGAAGACCGGGTGCGGCGGGTCGGCGGGCCCGAACACGCCCGCGTTGTTCACGAGCACGTCCAGCCCGCCGAGCAGCCCGGCGGCCTCGTCCACCATCGCCTTGACGGCGTCCGGGTCGGCGAGGTCGGCCCGGACCACCACGTGGCCCTCGCCGGGCAGCTCCGCCCGCAGCTCGTCGGCGAGCTTCGCCGAGTCCCGGTGGTGGATCGCCACCCGGTCGCCGCCGGCCGCGAACGCCCTCACCACGGCCCGCCCGATGCCGCGCGAGCCTCCCGTCACCAGTACCGCCCGTGAAGTCACGCGCGCCATCCTGCCGGACGGGGTCGGCGCCGCCGACGAGGGGCCCTTCCCGTCCCGGGAGCGCCGGCGGGGAGGCCCTTACACTGCGCGGATGGGATCCGACTGCCTGTTCTGCCGCATCGTCGCCGGGGAGATCCCCGCGACCGTCGTCCGGGAAACGCCCACCACCCTCGCCTTCCGCGACATCAGCCCGCAGGCGCCCGTGCACGTGCTGGTGATCCCGAAGGAGCACTACGCCGACGTCGCCACGCTCGCGCAGGGCGACCCGGCGCTGGCCGGTGAGGTGCTCGCCACGGCCACCGCCGTGGCCGAGGACGAGGGTCTGCTCGGCGACGGCTTCCGGCTGATGTTCAACACCGGGGCGTACGCCGGCCAGGAGGTGTTCCACGTGCACGCGCACCTGCTCGGCGGCGCACCGCTGGGCCCGATGCTGGCACGGAACCTCGCGTGAGCGTCCCGACGGACCGGCTGGACCGGATGGTGCGCCGGGTCCAGGCGGACGCCCGGATCCCCGCGGTGTCGGCGGCGCTGCACCGGGCCGACCGCCCGCTGTGGACCTGCACGGTCGGCGACACCGGCACCGACCGGCCGCTCGATCCCGGAACCCAGTTCCGCATCGGCTCGGTCACCAAGACCTTCACGGCCGTGCTCACGATGCAGTGCCGCGACGACGGTCTGCTCGACCTGGACGACCCGGTGGGCCGGCACCTGGAGCTGCCGGCGCACGGCGAGCTGACCGTGCGGCGGCTGCTGTCGCACACGGCCGGTCTGCAACGGGAGCCGTACGGCGACGTGTGGGACACGCTGAGCCCCCCGGACGCCGACCAGCTCCTGGCCGACCTGGCCCGGGCCGAGCGGGTGCTGCCACCGGCCCGCCGCTTCCACTACTCGAACCTCGGCCTGGCGCTGCTCGGGCAACTGGTCGGGCGGCTGCGTGGCGGCACCTGGGCCGAGGTGCTCGACGACCGGGTGCTGGCACCGCTGGGGCTGACCGCCACGACGGTCACCCCCGGGCCGACCGCCGCCACCGGGTTCCTCGTGGACGCGTACTCCGACGAGGCGCACCCGGAGCCGCCCACCGACTTTTCCGCCGTGGGGCCCGCCGCCCAGCTCTGGAGCACGGCCGGGGACATGGCCCGCTGGGCCGCGTTCCTGGCCGACCCGGCGGCCGTGGACCCGGCCGGCGCGGTGCTCGCCGCGGCGACCCTCGACGAGATGCGCTGGCCGGTCACGGTGACCGACGAGACCCTCTGGACCGGCGGCTTCGGGCTCGGGCTGATCCTCGTGCCGCAGGGCGAGCGCGTGGTGCACGTGGGGCACGACGGCGCGATGCCGGGCTTCCTGGCCGGCGTCTACGGCCGGCGCGGCGGGGAGGGCACGCCCGGGGCGATGGGCGCCGCCGTGCTCGTCTCCTCCGGCACCGCCGCGGAGGCGCTGGACCTGCCCCACCGGCTGCTCGCCGCGGCCGTGGAGCACGACCCGGCCGACATCGAGCCGTGGCGGCCGGGCCCGCCGGCGCCCGCCGGACTGCGGGGCGTCCTGGGCCGCTGGTGGGGCGAGGGGTACGAGTACGTCTTCACCTGGCACGACGGGTCGTTGCGGGCACGCGGCGCCGGCGACCCGCCGGGCCGGCCGCCGGCGGTCTTCGCGCCGGTGCCCGACCAGCCGGACGTGTTCCGCACGGTCTCCGGCCGGGAGGTCGGCGAGCTGCTGCGGCTGACCCGCGACGAGCACGGCGCGGTGGTGCGGATGCACTGGGCGACGTACCGGTTCACCCGCAACCAGGAGACCTTCGAGCGGTACGACTTCCGCGCCGGAGAGTGACGCCAGCCCGGCGGGCCGGCCCGTGATCCGGCCCGCCGGACGTCGTCTTTGTCGCATTTCGCCCCGGAGCTGCGGGCGGGTCGACGGGGGCGAAATGCGCACGGTGCCGCGGCTGTTGAACCGATACGATGGATGGAACGTCCGTACGCCGCGCCAGCAGGGCCGGCGCCGAGATCGAGAGCAGGTGGCACAGGGCCTCTCGGCCCGATCTATGACCGGCACCCCACCTCCCGGCCCGCCCCAGGTGCAGACCAGGATCACGGTCCCCGATCCGAAGATCATGGTCAATCTGCTCGGTGCGGGTGACGAGATCCTGCGACTCGTCGAACGCTCGGTCAACAGTGACGTGCACGTCCGGGGTAACGAGATCACCATCTCCGGTGCGCCCGCGGACAACGCCCTCGCCGAGCGCCTCTTCACCGAGCTGCTCGAACTCATCGAGAAAGGCGAAACGCTGACCACTGACGCCGTCCGGCGTACCGTCGGCATGCTCGAGCAGGGCAGCACCGAGCGGCCCGCCGACGTCCTGACGCTCAACATCCTCTCCCGGCGCGGACGCACCATCCGTCCCAAGACCCTCGGGCAGAAGCGCTACGTCGACGCCATCGACTCGCACACCATCGTCTTCGGCATCGGCCCGGCCGGTACCGGCAAGACCTACCTCGCCATGGCGAAGGCCGTGCAGGCGCTCCAGGCCAAGCAGGTCAACCGGATCATCCTCACGCGCCCGGCCGTCGAGGCGGGGGAGCGGCTCGGGTTCCTGCCCGGCACGCTCAACGAGAAGATCGACCCGTACCTGCGGCCGCTCTACGACGCGCTGCACGACATGCTCGACCCCGACTCGATCCCGAAGCTCATGGCGGCCGGCACGATCGAGGTCGCGCCGCTGGCGTACATGCGGGGTCGGACGCTGAACGACGCGTTCATCATCCTCGACGAGGCGCAGAACACGACGCCCGAGCAGATGAAGATGTTCCTCACCCGGCTCGGCTTCGGTTCCAAGATCGTCGTGACCGGTGACGTGACCCAGGTCGACCTGCCCGGCGGTACGACCAGCGGCCTGCGCGTGGTCCGGGACATCCTGGCGAACGTGGACGACGTCCACTTCGCCCAGATGTCCAGCTCCGACGTCGTACGGCACCGGCTCGTCGGCGAGATCGTCGACGCGTACGCCCGCTGGGACGCCGAGCGGGAGAACCAGCAGGCGAAGAGCGTGCACGCCGTGCCGGGGCGCGCCGCCGAGGGCGGCCGGTCCGGCCGGCGCCGCTAGATCAGGGGAATCCAGTTGTCCATCGAGATCGCCAACGAGTCCGGTGTCGAGGTCGACACCGACGCCGTGCTCGCCGTCGCCCGCCACGCCCTCGACGAGATGGGGGTCAACCCCCTCGCCGAGCTCTCCGTGCTGCTGGTCGACGTCGACTACATGACCGAGCTGAACCACCGCTGGATGGGGGGCGACGGGCCGACCGACGTGCTCGCGTTCCCCATGGACGAGGGCAGCGTCGACCACGGGCCCGGGGAGAGCGCCCCGGCCTCCGGCGAGCCGGCCCTCCTCGGTGACATCGTGCTCTGCCCCGAGGTGGCGGCCAAGCAGGCGGCGACCGCGGGCCACTCGGCCGCGGACGAGCTGCACCTGCTGACCGTGCACGGGGTGCTGCACCTGCTCGGGTACGACCACGCCGAGCCTGAGGAGGAGCGGGAGATGTTCGCGCTCCAGGCCCGACTGCTGTCCAGCTGGCGGTCGAGCCGGTCACAGTGATGTCCGTCCAGGCGTCCGCAGCCGGCGCCACCGCCGGCCTCCCGGACCTGCAACTCATCGTCTTCGCCGCCGGTCTGGTGGTGCTCGCCGGGCTGATCGCGATGACCGAGGCGGCGCTCGCCACGGTCTCGCCGGCCCGGGCCGCCGAACTGGCCCGCGACGGCGCGCGCGGCGCCCGGGCGTTGCAGGTCGTCGCGGGCGACGTGGTCCGGCACCTCAACCTGCTCCTGCTGCTGCGGCTGCTCGCCGAGCTGACGGCCACCACCCTCGTGGCGCTGGTCGCCGTCGACACGTTCGGCGCGGGGTGGCGGGCGGCGCTCGTCACCGCGGGCGCGATGACCGTGGTCAGTTTCGTGGTCGTCGGGGTCGCCCCGCGTACCCTCGGCCGGCAGCACGCCTATCCCGTGGGCCGGGCCGTGGCGCCGCTGGTCCGCTGGCTCGGGCGTGCCCTGAACCCGCTCGCCTCGCTGCTGATCCTCATCGGCAACGCGGTGACGCCGGGGCGCGGTTTCCCCGAGGGCCCGTTCGGCACCCAGGTCGAGCTGCGCGAGCTGGTCGACCTCGCCGAGCAGCGCGGCGTGGTGGAGCACGGCGAGCGGCAGATGATCCACTCCGTCTTCGCCCTCGGCGACACCATCGCCCGGGAGGTGATGGTGCCGCGTACCGAGATGGTGTGGATCGAGGAGGGCAAGACGCTCTCCCAGGCCCTGGCGCTGTTCCTGCGCTCCGGGTTCTCCCGCATCCCGGTGATCGGCGAGAGCGTGGACGACGTGCTGGGCGTGCTCTACCTCAAGGACCTGATCCGGCGGGTGCGCGGCGGCGACCCGGCCGCCGAGCAGCTGCCGGTCTCCGAGCTGATGCGCCCGGCCACCTTCGTGCCGGAGTCCAAGCCCGTCGACGACCTCCTCTCGGAGATGCAGGCCGCCCGCAACCACCTGGTCATCGTCGTCGACGAGTACGGCGGCACCGGCGGCCTCGTCACCATCGAGGACATCCTCGAGGAGATCGTCGGCGAGATCACCGACGAGTACGATGTCGAGCGCCCGCCGGTCGAGCGGCTGGAGGACGGGTCGGTGCGGGTCACCGCCCGGCTTCCCGTGGAGGACCTGGGCGAGCTGTTCGACACCGAGCTGCCCACCGACGAGGTGGAGACGGTCGGCGGCCTGCTGGCCCAGTCCCTGGGTCGGGTGCCGATTCCCGGGGCCCGGGTCGAGGTGGCCGGTCTGCGGCTGCTCGCCGAGGGCACCACGGGCCGGCGCAACCGCATCGACACCGTGCTCGTGAGCCGCGTCGAGCCGGCCGACGAGCAGCAGAGCCCGGGGCGCACCGAGTCCCGGGGCACCGAGAACCAGATCGAGGAGAGGCAACCCGCCGATGCCTGAGTCGCCCGCCGCACCCGCCGCCCGGCCCACCCCGGCCGCACCGGTCGAGCTGAGCGCCGAGGACGCCAAGCTGGTCGTCCTGGCCCGCGGCGCCCGGGGCCGGGTGGGAGCCGTGGAGGGCGCGGCGGTCCGCGACCAGGACGGCCGGACGTACGCGGCGGCCAGCGTGGCGCTGCCCTCGCTGACCCTCACCGCGCTCCAGTTGGCGGTGGCCTCGGCGGTCGCCGCCGGCGCGACCCGGCTGGAGGCCGCCGCGGTCGTCACCGAGGCGTCGACGCTCGACGGCGCCGGCCACGCCGCCGTCCGTGACCTCGCCACCGACGCGCCGATCCACGTGGCCGCGCCCGACGGGGCCGTCCTCGGCACGGTGGTCGAGTGACCGGCAGCCCGCAGGAGCGCCCCTACCGGGCCGGTTTCGCCTGCTTCGTGGGCCGGCCCAACGCCGGCAAGTCCACGCTGACGAACGCCATCGTCGGCCAGAAGATCGCGATCACCTCGAACAAGCCGCAGACGACCCGCCACGTCATCCGGGCCGTCCTGCACCGGCCGGACTCGCAGCTCGTCCTCGTCGACACCCCCGGCCTGCACCGCCCCCGGACGCTGCTCGGCGAGCGTCTCAACGACCTCGTCCGGCAGACCTGGAGCGAGGTCGACGTCATCGGGCTGTGCATCCCCGCCGACGAGCCGGTCGGGCGGGGTGACCGGTTCATCAGCGGCGAGCTGGCCGAGCTGAAGGCCACCGTGCTGGCCGTCGTCACGAAGACCGACCTCGTGGACCGGCAGCGGCTCGCCGAGCAACTGCTCGCGGTGAGCCAGCTGGGCGAGTTCGCCGACGTGGTGCCGGTGAGCGCCGTCTCC
This sequence comes from Micromonospora globbae, assembly GCF_003610785.1. Lineage (GTDB taxonomy): Bacteria > Actinomycetota > Actinomycetes > Mycobacteriales > Micromonosporaceae > Micromonospora > Micromonospora globbae. Next base: position 26,390 of record NZ_RAQQ01000022.1, on the reverse strand, counting down.
GGGCACCAGATCGACACCCTGGTGGACGTGATGACCGGCTACCTGCCGGCCTCCCCGCAGCTCTACCCGGACGACATGCTCACCGACGACCCCGAGCAGGTGCTGGTCGCCGAGCTGATCCGGGAGGCGGCGCTGGAGGGGGTCCGCGACGAGCTGCCACACTCCATCGCCGTGGTGGTGGAGGAGATGATCCCCGAGGGCCAGCTCATGCGGATCTACGCCGACGTGTACGTCGAGCGGCCCAGCCAGAAGGCGATCGTGATCGGCCACCGGGGCAGCAGGCTCAAGGAGGTGGGCGCCACGGCCCGCCGCCAGATCGAGGAGCTGCTCGGCACGCGGGTCTACCTCGACCTGCACGTCCGTGTGGCCAAGGACTGGCAGCGCGACCCGAAGCAGCTGCGCAAGCTCGGCTTCTGACGCCGGCGCGACAGGTTCGCTCGACGATCGGCCGGGCGGCCCGTCCGAACAGCTGATCGGCATCGGTCATCGGGTCGGCGGACGCGACCCGGACGGCGGCCACGGTGATCCGGATCGGTCCCTGCTATGGGCCTTTTCACCTCTGGATGGGGAGTCTGGCCGTTTGCCGGCCGCGGGGCGGAGGGTAGGAGAGATCCGTCGCGCCCCCGACCAGATGCAGGCTGATGCGAAACAGATACCTGGACCTGCTCCGCTTCCTGGCCATCGTCCGCGTCGTCGTCTACCACGTGACCGGCCTCGCCTCGCTGACCCTGGTGTTTCCGGCGATGTCGGTCATGTTCGCGCTGGCCGGGTCGCTGATGGCCACCTCGCTGGCCCGGTCCGGGTCGGCGGCCGTCCTGCGCCGGCTGCGTCGCCTGCTGCCCTCGCTGTGGGTGCTGGCCGCCGTCGTCGTGCCGGCGATGCTGCTCAGCGGGCTGCCGTTGACGCCGCGCGTCCTGCTGTGGCTGTTCCCGGTCTCCGACCCGCCGGCCAACGACTGGGGCGCGTTGGCGCTCAGCCCCATCTGGTACCTGCGCGACTACCTCTGGTTCGTGTTCGCCTCGCCGATCGCGCTCTGGTTCTTCCGCCGGGCGCCGCTGCCCACCCTGCTGGCGCCGTACGTCCTGCTGGTGGTCATCGAGTCGGGACTGTGGCCGACGGCGCCCGGCCCGTACCGCGAGTTCGGCCTCTACTTCGGCGCCTGGATGCTGGGCTTCGCCCACCAGGCGGGGATGCTGCGCCGGCTCGCCAACCGGGTGCTCGTGCCCGTGGCGCTGGCCCTCGCCGCGGCCGGCGGGGCCTGGATCCTCACCCACCCCGGTCCCCGCGGCTTCGACCTGAACGACAACCACCTCGGCAACGCCCTCTGGTCGGCGGCGTTCATCCTGGTCGTGCTCGGACGGGGGCCCTCCGGTGCGGCGTGGGTCGACCGGTTCGCACCGTTCGGGCGGGCCGTGACCGTGCTGAACCGGCGCGCGCTGACCATCTACCTCTGGCACATGCCGTTCGTGGTGGTGCTCACCCCGCTGTTCGACGGGGTGGGTTGGTCCCACGAGGACCCGCGCGGCCTGGCGATCCGGGTGGTGCTGGTCTTCGCCCTGGTCGGCCTCGTGACCCTGGCCGTCGGGTGGGTGGAGGACCTGGCCGCCCGGCGGCGACCGGAACTGCTCCCCGGCGGCCGACGCCCGGCGACGTCCGCTCCGCCGGCGACGGCCGCCGCACGGCCGGACGCGGACCGGGTTCCGGCGCAGCGGACCACGCCGGAGACGGTCACGGCCGAGGTCACCGCTGGCCGACGTTGATGTCGCCGCTGGTGGTGCTCACGTCCAGCATCAGCGTGGCGGCCGGGTCGTTGGTGACCGTCACGTGCTCGTCGCCCGAGTTGGCGTGGGCACGCACCCGGTAGGGGCCGGCCGGTACGACGACGTCGACGTCGCCACTGGTGGCGTGGGCCCGGACGGAGGCCGGCTTCTCCATCTCGATGACGACGTTGCCGGACCGGGCCTCGGCGTCCAGCGCGCCCTCGACCCGGCGGGCGGAGATGTCACCGGAGGAGGCGCGCAGCGTCACCGCGCCGGTGGCCTCGGACACGTCGATGTTGCCGGAACTCGCCTCGACCCGTACCGGGCCGGTGGCGCCGCTCAGCCGGACGTCCCCCGACCGCACCTGGAGCTCCACGGCGCCGACGTGGGTCAGCTCGACGTCGCCCGAGCTGGTCTCGCCCTTCACGGCCACGCCCGCGGGAGCGGTCACCTCGTACGAGACGGTGCACCGCATGCCGCACTCGGTGTCCAGGACCAGTTCGCTGCCCTTGACCTCGTACTTCGCGTCCGGCTCGGCGCCCTGGTAGCGCACCACCCGCTTGATCCGCACCTCCGACTCGGGGCCCGTCGCCCGCACCACGACGTCGCCCGCGCCGGGCAGCACCCGGATCGTGTCGATCCGGGCGGTCTCGGTGTTGTCGAAGTCCAGCCGCCGGTAGGACAGGTTGTCGCACCCGGAGAGCAGGATGAGCGCGGCGGCCGCGCCGAGCGCGACCGGGGCGGCGGCACGGCGCCGGTTCCCGGGGTCGCGGTGGACGCCGTCGGTGGTGGCTTGCAGGGTCATGGCGAGCACGCTACGGCCGGCCCCGCCGGGGACGCATCCGGGTTCGTCCGGCCCCGCACCCCGAGCCGACCCTGATTTCGGACCCCGAGGGAGAATGCCCGTATGGCCGGGTACCGCCGTCAGCTCTACCGCGACGACGCGGTGGTGCTGCGCGTGCAGAAGCTCGGCGAGTCCGACCGGATCATCACGCTGCTCACCCGCCGGCACGGGCGCATCCGGGCGGTCGCCCGCGGGGTGCGGCGCACCACCAGCAGGTTCGGGGCCCGGCTGGAGCCGTTCGGGCACGTCGACCTCCAGCTCGCCGGCGACCCGAAGGGCAACCAGGGCAGCTCCCTGCACACCGTGAGCCAGGTCGAGGGGATCGACCTCTACGGCAAACGCTTCCTCGGCGACTACCCCCGCTACACGGCCGCCAGCGCCATCGCGGAGACCGCCGAACGGCTCACCCCGGTCGAGCGGGAGCCCTCCCTGCGGCTGTTCCAGCTCACGCTCGGCGCGCTGCGGGCGCTCGCGGAGGGCGGCCACGCCACGACCCTGGTGCTCGACGCGTACCTGCTGCGGGGGATGGCCCTCGCGGGCTGGGCCCCGGCGCTGGTCGCCTGCGCGGTCTGCGGCACGCCGGGGCGGCACCGCGCCTTCTCCGTCCCGGCCGGCGGCGTGGTCTGCCCGGACTGCCGCCCGCCCGGCGCGGCCCACCCGGCCCCGGCCACCGTCGACCTCATGTCCGCGCTGAGCAGCGGCGACTGGCGGACCGCCGACGCCGCGGAGGCGGCCGTACGCCGGGAGTGCAGCGGCCTGGTCGCGGCGCACCTGCAGTGGCACCTGGAGCGCGCGCTACGCTCGCTGCCGCTGGTCGACCGGGGCGCCCCGGCGTCCAGCGCCGGTGGCGTGAGCAGGGAGTCCGGCGCCGGTGGCGCGAGCAGGGAGTCAGGGAGTAGCGAGTGATCCGATCCGCGAGGGCCGACCGGCGTCAGCCGGTGCCGCCGACACCGCACCCGTCGGGTGCCCGGCCGCCGGCGCTGCCTCCCGAGGCGGTGCCCCGGCACGTCGCCGTGGTGATGGACGGCAACGGCCGCTGGGCCAAGGAGCGCGGGCTGCCGCGCACCAAGGGCCACGAGGCGGGGGAGTTCTCGCTCTTCGACACCATCGAGGGCGCCATCGAGCTGGGCATCCCGTACCTGTCGGCGTACGCCTTCTCCACCGAGAACTGGCGGCGCTCGCCGGACGAGGTCCGCTTCCTCATGGGCTTCAACCGGGACGTGATCCGCCGCCGTCGCGACCAGCTCGTCGACCTGGGCGTCCGGGTGGTGTGGTCGGGGCGGGCGGGGCGGCTGTGGAAGAGCGTCATCTCCGAGTTGCAGACCGCCGAGGAGATGTCGCGGGGCAACTCGACGCTCACGCTGCAGTTCTGCGTGAACTACGGCGGGCAGGCGGAGATCGCCGACGCCGCGGCGGCCATCGCCCGGGACGTGGCGGCCGGCCGGCTCGACCCGGGCAAGGTCAACGAGAAGACCGTGGCGAGGTACCTGTACCACCCCGAGGTCCCGGAGGTGGACCTCTTCCTGCGCCCTTCCGGGGAGCAGCGGACCTCCAACTTCCTGCTCTGGCAGAGCGCGTACGCCGAGCTGGTCTTCCTCGACACGCTCTGGCCGGACTTCGACCGCCGGCACCTCTGGTACGCCTGCGAGCTCTACGCGCAGCGCGACCGTCGCTTCGGCGGCGCGCTGCCCAACCCGGTCGCCCCCTCGACCTGAGTCGCGCCTCCGGCGCGCCGGGGGCCCGCGTCCACCCGGGCCCGGTCGCGTGCCCGCCGGCGTCGCCGCCCCGCCGACGCTTACCTGGTCGTCACGCTGGGTATCACTCTGCGCAGGAGCCACTGACGGAGGTGAACCCACATGATCCAGAAGCGCATCGCCCAGTGGGCGTTGATGGCGGTGGCCGTGCCGCTGGCCGCGGCCGGCGCCCGCCGGCTCAGCCACACGCTGGAGGCCCGTCGCGGTCCCTCCGGGGTGACCCGGCTGCTCACCAAGGGCGCCGACCTCCTGCGCCCGCGGAAGGCCAAGCGCCGCCGGTTCTGGTAACCGCCCCCGGTCTCGCCGATCATGCGGTTGTGGTGCCCCGCGAAGGCGGCGTGTCCGTACGGAACGGGCACCACAACCGCATGATCCACGGGGCTGGGCGGGCGGGGCGGGGTCCGGCGTTCGCGGGGTCGGGCGGGGCTGCGACGCCTAGGATCGACAGCGCGGGGCGTGTCGCGGGGGTACGCCCCGACGCGGGGGTGGGCATGCGGGATCTCCGGTACGAGATGACGGCCGCCTTGGCCGGCGAGGGTCTGGTCGACGCCGCCCAGCGGGAGCGGGTCGCCGAGGTCTGCGCCGGGGTGGCCGAGCGCTACTGCGCCGAGCTGGGCCACACGCCCGCCATCCGCTCGGGCGAGATCGGCGAGCTGGCCCACGGGGAGCCGGCCGCCGGCTGGGCGCCCACCGCGCCGGAGGAGACCCAGCGAGCCTGGTGAGGCCGGCGGCTCAGGCCTCCACTTCGGACCGGTCCCCGGCCCAGAGGGTGTGGAACGTGCCCTCCCGGTCGACCCGGTGGTAGGTGTGCGCGCCGAAGTTGTCCCGCAGTCCCTGGATCAGCGCGGCGGGCAGCCGCTGCGCGCGCAGCGCGTCGAAGTACGCCAGCGAGGAGGCGAACGCGGGCGTCGGCACGCCGGCCCGCGCCGCGTCGGCCACGACCCGCCGCCAGCTCGGCACACCCGCGGCGACCGCGTCGGCGAAGTACGGAGCCACCAGCAGCGTGGACAGGTCGGGCTGCTCGTCGTACGCCTGCCGGATGCGGTCGAGGAACCGGGCCCGGATGATGCAGCCGCCCCGCCAGATGGTGGCCGTGCCCCCGAGGTCGATGTTCCAGTCGTACTCCCGGCTGCCGGCGCGGATGTGGTCGAAGCCCTGCGCGTACGCCACGATCTTGCTGGCGAGCAGCGCCCGCCGGACGTCCTCGACGAACGCGTCCCGGTCGTCCACCCGCCACGTCGCTCCCGCGTCGGGGAACGCCGCACGGGCCGCCTCGCGCTGGTCGGCGTGGCCCGACAGCGAGCGGGCGAACGTCGCCTCGGCGATGCCGGTGATGGGGATGCCCAGGTCGAGGGCGCTCTGCACGGTCCACCGGCCGGTGCCCTTCTGCTCCGCCCGGTCGAGCACGACGTCCACGAACGGGCGGCCGCTGGCCGCGTCGGTGTGCGCCAGCACGTCGGCGGTGATCTCGATGAGGAAGGACTCCAGCTCGCCGCCGTTCCAGCCCCGGAAGATCTCCGCGATCTCGGCCGGCTCCGCGCCCAGGCCGGCCCGCAACAGGTCGTACGCCTCGGCGATGAGCTGCATGTCGGCGTACTCGATGCCGTTGTGGACCATCTTCACGAAGTGGCCGGCGCCGTCCGGGCCGATGTGCCGGCAGCACGGGACGCCGTCCACCTGGGCCGCGATCTTCTCGAAGATCGGCCCGAGCTTGCGGTACGACTCGTCGGAGCCGCCGGGCATGATGCTCGGCCCGTGCAGCGCGCCCTCCTCGCCCCCGGACACCCCGGTGCCGACGAAGTGGAGGCCGTGGTCGCGCAACGCCTCCTCCCGGCGGCGCGTGTCGGCGAAGTGCGCGTTGCCGCAGTCCACCACGATGTCGCCCGGTTCGAGCAGCGGGACCAGTTCGTCGATGACGGCGTCGGTGGGTCCGCCGGCCTTCACCATCACGATCACCGCGCGGGGGCGTTCCAGCGCCGCCACGAAGTCGGCCATCGACTCGGCGGGCACGAACCGGCCCTCGCCGCCGTGTTCCGCCACGAGACTGCGGGTGCGCTCCGGCGAGCGGTTGTGCACCGCCACCGTGAAACCGTTGCGAGCCAGGTTCCGGGCCAGGTTGCGGCCCATCACCGCCAGCCCGGTGACCCCGATCTGCGCCGTCGCCCGCTCCGCCATGCCCACGCCACCCTTCCCGTCCGGTTGCCCGTGCTGCGACCGTAGCGCGGGCGGTGCGGACGCGGGCCCGGGATGTCGACGCCCGGTGCGGAGGGGGTGACGATCGGTGCTCGCCTCCGCCGGTCCGCCTCGGTTCCGCCAACCGGTGCGGTAATTCGGCTGCGCGACGGCGGGCGTCCGGTTAGCGTGTCGGCATGCGTAACTGACGCCCGTTCCACCGAGCCCCGGTCCGCCGCCGTTCGCGCCGCGGACCCGTCCGCTCCGGGCGTCCGCATCCTTCCGCCGCCGTCACTCGCGGCGTCTCCTGTCGGACCCCCGGGGCCTGCCCGCTCGCCGCGCCCGTCCGGCGCCCCGACAGTCAGGAGGCAGCGTATGCCCGCCAAGCGCAGTCCGAAGAAGTCCCGCAAGCCCGTACCGGCGTCGTCCCAGGTGGACGTGACCCCGCCGGATCTCGACGCCCTCACCGTGGCTCCCGTCGCGCCGGTGGCCCTGCCCGGGCGGCCGGACACGCCGCCGCCGAAGGCCGGCCCGCCGGCCGGCCGCGACGCCCGCCTCAGCGGGCGCAGCCAGCGCGCCGGCCAGCAGCGGTTCTACGCCTTCCGGCGGAGCTGACACGGGCTCACCCCGCCCGGCCGGGCCGCGGATCCCCGCACCGGCCGGGCCGAGCCGGTCCGGGGCGGGGCCACGTCCCGCCCCGCTCCCGTGGCCCCGCCCGCTCCCACGGCTCAGGCCGTCGCGGGCGCCGGGGTCGCGGCTCCGGCCGGTGCCTCGACGGCACGGGACCGCCCGACGCCGAGCGCCAGACCGACGAAACCGGCCACCACCAGCACACTCACCACCATCTTGAGCGGGACACCGGTGCCGACCAGGTCGAGCACCTGCCCGGTGGTGAGGACGAGCGGCACCCAGAGCGCCACCAGCCGGGCGCGCCACGCGCCGAACGCGAGCACGAGGAGCCCGACCATCCAGCCGAGCAGCCACACGGCGAACGACGTCGTCACGAAGGCGTCCCCGTCGATCGCGGTGGTGACCGGCCGGACGGTGTCGGCGTCCACGCCGGCGCCGGCGAGCGCACCGAAGAACGCGTTGTACTGCCACAGGTGGACGGTGGAGAAGTAGAGCCCGAGCAGCGCCGCGGCGCCGCCCACGGTGGCCGCCAGCGGCCTGCGCCGGCCCAGCGTGGCGGCCAGCCCGAGTGTGGCCGGTAGCAGCAGCAGATGGGCCAGGGCGAACAGGGCGGTCTCGAACCGCCACGCGCCCAGGTGCCCGGCGGCCGCCACCACGTTCTCCGCCGTGTCGGACACGTCGTCGGGGAACATCAGCCAGTAGAAGGCGTTCCCGGCGCCGTACACGACGCCGCCGGCGAGCAGGGCGGCCGCCGTGAGCCGCCGGCTCCGGTCCCGTCCGGTGCTGTCGTCCATCGGTGTCTCCTTTCCGAAGTCGTGGCAGGGACGCTAGGAGCCGCGGCGGGCCGGGTCGTCGGTGCGGAAGTTGATCCGGGGGTGGAGCCTCGGCGGTGGTCGCTACACCCGTGGGTGGACGCGGAACGGGGCCCGCCGTCGCTACCCTTCCGGCATGTCAGCCACCCTCGCCGTCCGGGCCCGGTGGCGCGAGGTGGCCACCTCGCTCGCCGGTGCCGCGTTGCTCGCGTTCGGCCTGGCCGAGATCCACGTCCCGCTCGCCGGCTACGTCGAGGGGGAGGGGCCGGACCTCGCCGCGCTTCCCGCCGGCTGGCTCGCCGTCCTGACCGTGCTGCTGGTCGGCTACTGCCTCGCGGTGGCCGGCTGCACGACGTACCCCCGGGCGGCGGCCGTCCTCGCCGGCGCCTGCTTCGCGGCGCAGAGCTTCACGCCGGTCCTGCCGGAGTGGCCGGTCGTGCCGCTGCTGGCGCTGCTCGCCGCCTCCTTCGGCTGTGTGGCCCTGGGCGGCCGGGCCGCCTTCCCGGTCGCCGCGTCGAGCTACTTCGTCCCGCTGGGGATCGAGAACACCGTGGCCGGCGACTCCGACTGGGTGTTCATCCTGTTCGTCGGGCTCGCCGTGCTCGGTCCGGGGTACGCCGTGCGGATGCGGCGGGCGCAGGCGGCCCGGCTCGTGGCGCTCGCCGCCGAGCGGGAGGCCGCCGCCCGGGCGGACGAGCGGCTGCGGGTGGCGCGGGAGCTGCACGACATCGTCTCGCACGGGGTCTCGGTGATGGTGCTGCAGGCCGCCGCGGCGCAGGCGGTGCTCGACTCGGACGCGGCCCGGGCCCGCGGGTCCCTCGACGCGGTGCAGGACGTCGGCCGTGAGGTGGTGACCGAGCTGCGCCGACTGCTCGTCGTCCTCCGCGGCGCCGAGCCGGCCCCGGAGGCGCTGCCCTCGCTGCGGCGGCTCGAACCGTTGGCCACCGGGGTGCGCCTCGCCGGCGGGCAGGTCGACGTGGCCGTCACGGGTGACCTCGACGCGATCCCGGCCGCCGCGGACGTGAGCGGGTACCGGATCCTCCAGGAGGCGCTCACCAACGCCGCCCGCCACGCGCCGGGCGCGGCCGTCCGCGTCTCGATCGAGGTGGCGGCCGACGCGCTCCGGCTGCGCGTCACCGACGACGGGACCGGCGCGGCCCGCCGCAGCGCCGGCACCGGGCACGGCCTCACCGGCATCCGCGAGCGGGTCGAGCTGTTCGGCGGCACGGTGACCGCCGGCCCGCGCCCGCAGGGCGGCTTCGAGGTACGCGTCGAGCTGCCGTTCGACGCCGAGGCGTCGGTCGGCCCGCTCGCGCCAGCGGGGGTCACGCGGTGACCCGGGTGCTGATCGCCGACGACGAGGCGCTGGTGCGCGGCGGCCTCCGCATGATCCTCACGGCGCAGCCGGACCTCGAGGTGGTCGGCGACGCCGCCGACGGCGAGGAGGCCGTGCAGCTCGCGACCCGGTACGCGCCCGACGTCGTGCTGATGGACATCCACATGGCGCCGACCGACGGGATCGCGGCCACCGAGCGGATCCTGGCGGCGCGCGGCGAGACCCGCGTCATCATGCTCACGACGTTCGACCTCGACGAGTACGTCTACCGGGCGCTGCGGGCCGGCGCCTCCGGGTTCATGCTCAAGACCACCCCGCCCCGCGAGCTGGCCGAGGCGGTGCGGATCGCGGCCCGGGGCGACGCCCTGCTGTCCCCGTCGATCACCCGGCGCCTCATCGACCACTACACGGCCACGGCGTCGGTGGTGGCGCACCCGGGCCTCGCGGAGCTGACCGCGCGGGAGACCGAGGTGCTGCGGATGATGGCGCTCGGCCTGTCGAACCGGGAGATCGCCGAGCAGCTCTTCGTCGGCGAGGCGACCGTGAAGACGCACGTGAACCGCATCTTCGCCAAGCTCGGGGTGCGGGACCGGGTGCAGGCGGTGGTGCTGGCGTACCGCAGCGGGGTGGCCCAGCTGCGGCGGTGACCGGCGGGTCAGCCGATGAGCGGGCGGAACGTGCCCAGCAGGATGCTCGCGGTCAGGGCGGCGCCCCCCAGCGCCACCGCGCCGGCCACCAGCAGCGCGTCGGCGGCCGTGAAGCGCTGCCGCCGGGCGGTCGTACGCGGGACACCGGCGTCGAAGCCCCGGGCGTCCATGGCGACCGCGAGCCGGGTGCCCCGCCGGATCGCCCCGACGAGCAGGGCGAACGCGGTCGAGACGAAGAGCCGCAGCTTCGCCACCGGGTTGCGCCCCGCGTCGACGCCGCGTGCCCGCCGCGCCATGCTGATCGCCTGCCACTCCTGCCCGAGCAGCGGTACGAGGCGGAACGCCGCCAGCGCGCCGATGGCGAACCGGGCCGGCGCCCTCGCGTTCTGGATCAGGGCGTCGGCCAGGTCGGTGGCGTCGGTGGTGGCGAACACGATGACGCCGGGCAACGCCACCGCGATCATCCGCAGCACCAGGCCGAGCGCGGTGAGCAGGACGCCCGAGGTGACCGCGACCGGCCCGGCCTCGACCAGCACCCGGCCGGAGCGCTCGGCCGCGAAGAGCACCAGCGTCACCACGATGCCGACCGCGCTGACCAGCAACGGCCAGGCCCGCCGGGCCAGCACCCGGTAGCGGACGCCGAACAGCGGCAGCACCGCCAGCTCGACCGCGATGGCGATCGCCGGCGCGACCGGGTCGAGCGTGGCGATGAGGACGACCGAGAAGAGCAGCGCGGCGGCGAGCTTCGCCACCGGGTTGCGCCGGGCCAGCGGCGCCGAGGCGACGGCGACCGGCTGCGGGCCGATCACGGGGTCGCCCCGGACGACGGCCCGCGGCTCAGGGCGAGCTGCCGGTCGGCCAGCGCGGCGACGAACTCGGCGTCGTGCGTCACCGCGACGACCCCGTGCCCGGCGTCGCGCAGGTCGGCGAAGAGATCCACCAGCTCCAGCCACGTGCGCCGGTCCTGGCCGAACGTGGGCTCGTCGCAGATGAGCAGGCGGGGCGCGGTGGCCAGGGCGGTCGCCACGCTGAGCCGCCGGGCCTCGCCGCCGGAGAGGGTGTACGGGTTCGCACCGGCGAGCGCCGTGAGCCGCAGCCGGGCGAGCAGGTCGTCCACGGTGGACCGCACCTCCGCTTCCGGCCGGCCGGTACGCCGCGGCCCGAGCGCCAGCTCGTCGAAGACGGTGCCGGTGACGAACTGGTGCTCGGGGTCCTGGAAGACCGAGCCGATCCGGGTGGCCAGGGCCGGCGCGCGCCAGCGGTGCGGGGGAGTGCGGGCGTCCCGGCCGGCGAGCGCCGCGCTGGCGGCCACCGTACCCGTTCCGGGCTTCACCAGGCCGCCCAGCAGCAGCGCCAGCGTGGACTTGCCGGCGCCGTTCGGGCCGAGCACGGCGAGCGCCTCGCCGGCGCGTACCTGAAGGTCGGTGGGGGCCAGCCGGGGTGGCAGGCCGAGCCGGTCGGCGGTGAGCAGCACCTCCCCGGGGGTCGCGGTGCCGCGGCGCGCGGGCACGGTGCGGCCCGGCACCCAGACCCCCTCGGCCGCGAGCGCGTCGCCGTGGGCGCCGAAGACCTCGTCCGGGCTGCCGTCGGCGCGGACACCGCCGCCGGGCTCCAGCACCACCACCCGGTCGACCAGGGGCAGCGCCTCGGCGACCCGGTGCTCCACGAGGACGAGGGTGGTGTCGGCGTCGAGGGCACCGGCGACGGCCGTGCGGACCAGGGCGGCGCCGGGCGGGTCGAGGTTGGCGGTCGGCTCGTCGAGCAGCAGCAGCCCGGGCCGCAGCGCGAGCGCGCCGGCCAGCGCGAGGCGCTGCTGCTCACCGCCGGAGAGCGCCGCGGTGGGCCGGTCCCGGTCGTACGGGAAGCCGACGCGGCGCAAGGCCTCGTCGACCCGGGGCCAGATCTCGTCGGCGGGTACGCCCCGGTTCTCCAGCCCGAACGCGACGTCGTCGCCGCAGCGGGCCATGACGAGCTGGGTCTCCGGGTCCTGGAAGACGATGCCCACCCGTTCCCGGGCCTTGCGCGGGTCGAGCCCGTCGATCTCGACGGTGCCCTCCTGCTCGCCCGAGTCCTCGGGCAGCAGCCCGGCGAGCGCGGCCAGCAGGGTGCTCTTGCCGGCGCCGGAGGGGCCGAGCAGCAGCACGCGCTCGCCGGCCTCGACGCGCAGGTCCACGCCGCGGACGGCCCAGCGCTTACGCCCGGCGTGCCGCCACCCGAACCCCCGAAGCGTCACCGCCCCCACGAAACCCCCTCTCCCCGCCGCCCCACCGCCCCGCCGTCCCGTGGCGTGATCATGCTGCTCCGGCCACCGGCGTGTCGTGGCAACAACTTCATGATCGACCGGGAACGGGCGGGCGTGATCGGGGCGGCCTGCGCGGGCCGTCAGATCGCCGTGCGTTCCCGGCCGGCGGGGAAGCGGTCCAGGACGCCGGTGCCCACCAGCGCCCGGGTGAGGGCGAGGCCGCCGACACCGGCGACGACCAGCGAGCTGGCGGCCGTGATCAGGATGTACGGCAGCCGGAAGCTGCCCCACGCGGTGTCCGGGTACCAGACGAAGACGTCGTACAGGGCCGCCGCGATGCCGGCGAGCGTGCCGGAGAGCAGGGCGACGGGGGCCCGGAAGTTCCGGTAGCCGAACAGCGCGAAGGCCAGCTCGCCGGCGGCCGCCTCCAGCGGGCCCTGGATGACGAGCGTCCAACCCCAGCTGCTGCCCAGCGCCACGGAGACCAGCGCGGCGATCGTGAGCGTGTAGAAGGCCGCGCCCGGCTTGCGGACGATGAGCCCGCCCAGGACGGCCGGCACGAGCCAGACGCCGTACAGGACCGCCCGGCCGGGCAGCGGAATGGCGTCGGCCGGGCCGTTCCAGAGCAGGCCCCAGGCCCAGAAGATGACGCCGAAGGCGACCGCGATCACCGAGGCGACGACGATGTCGATCGTCCGCCAACGGTTGGTGTCGGTGTGGTTCATCTGATCGCTCCCAGTTCAACCGGAGGAACCAGGAGAAGACGCACGCCGCGCCCGGAACTCCCGGACGGCGGCGCGGCTGGAGGTCGACCGAACTCCCTGCGCTGGCATTACCCAGATCAGGTTCGAGGGTCTGCGGGCGTGCCCGCACTCTCAGCGCTGTGCGCTCCCCTGTCGGATGTGAAGTTGTCTCTGGGCAGACGCTAGCACCGACCCCGCCCACCGGCCCAGCAGGGCGGTCGGGACCACACCGGCCGGCCGGGTCGTGGGTAGGCTGCCGATCATGCGGGTCGACGCGCGGGGTCTGACGTTCGAGGTACGCACGGGCGGTCCCGAGGCCGGCGACCCGGTCCTGCTGCTGCACGGCTTTCCGCAGCACTCCGGCGAGTGGGACGCCGTGGTGCCCGCGCTGCACGCCGCCGGGCTGCGCACGTACGCGGTGGACCAGCGCGGATACTCGCCCGGCGCCCGGCCGGTCGCGGTCGAGGCGTACCGGATCCCGGAGCTGGTGGCCGACGCGGCCGGCGTGCTCGACGCCCTCGGCGTGACGGCCGCGCACCTGGTGGGGCACGACTGGGGCGCGATCGTGGCCTGGGGCCTGGCGGCCGCGCACCCCGAGCGGGTCCGCACCCTGACGGCGGTATCGGTCCCGCACCCCGCGGCGATGGCCCACGCGCTCGCCACCGACCCGCAGCAGAAGGCCCGTTCCGCCTACATGACGCTGTTCCGGAAGCCGGGCACGGCGGAGAAGGTGCTGCTCTCGCTGGGCGCGGCCGGGCTGCGGCGGATGCTGGCCGGGGTGGGTGACGCCGCGCGGGTGGCCCGGTACGCCGACCCGATGCGCGAACCGGGTGCGCTGACCGCCGCGCTCAACTGGTACCGGGCGATGTCCCGGGTGGACCTGGCGGCGGTCGAGCCGGTGGCCGTGCCGACCACCTTCGTGTGGAGCGACCGGGACGTCGCGATCGGGCGGACGGCCGCCGAGGCGTGCGCCGCCCACGTGACCGGTGACTACCGCTTCGTGGAGCTGGCCGGCGTCACCCACTGGATCCCCGACGAGGCGCCGGGGGCGCTGGCCGAGGCGATCCTCGCGCGGGCGGGCGCATGAGCGCGGCGTCCGCGCCGGCCCGGCCGTGCGCCCGCGCGTCGCTCGCCGCCCCGCTCCGCGCCCTCGGCGTACGCCCCGGCGGGGCGGCACCCACCGTGGACGACGTTCGGTGCGACGGCGGCCGGTTCGGCGTCCACGTAAAGGACGCCGGGACGGTCCGGTTCGGCCCGGCCGGCGACGGCACGGGCCGGTCGACGAGGCAGCGGGCGGCGGTCGACCTCGCGGTGGACCGGCCGACCGGGAAGCGACGGACGGAGGAACGATGACGCTGAGCGCCGAGGGCTACCTGGCCGTGGTGACCGAGACGATGAACCGGGTGGCCACGACCCAGCGGGAGGCGGTCGGCCGAGCGGCCGACCTGATCGCCGACGCGATCCGGGCCGACGGGGTGGTGCACGCGTTCGGCACCGGCCACTCCGAGGCTCTCGCCATGGAGATCGCCGGCCGGGCCGGCGGGCTGGTCCCGACCAACCGGATCGCCCTGCGCGACCTGGTGCTCCACGGCGGCGAGCCGGTCGACGTGCTCGGTCCGAAGCTCGAACGCGACCCCCAGGTCGCGCACCGCCTCTACGAGCTGGCCCCGGTCCGCCCGCAGGACGTCTTCGTGCTCGCCTCGAACTCCGGGGTCAACGGCGCCATGGTGGAGTTCGCGTCGGTCGTCAAGGACCGGGGCCACGCGCTGATCGCGATCACCTCGGCGCAGCACTCGGGGCAGATGGCCTCCCGCCACCCGTCGGGGCGCAAGCTTGCCGACTTCGCCGACGTGGTGCTCGACAACGGCGCCCCGTACGGCGACGCCACGCTGCCGCTGCCCGAGGGCGGCGCGGTCGGCGCCGTCTCGTCGATCACCGCGGCCCTGCTCGCGCAGCAGATCACCGTCGAGGTGGTGGCCCGCCTGCTGGCCGCGGGGGAGAAGCCCCCGGTCTACCTGTCGGCCAACATCGCCGGCGGCGACGAGCACAACGACGCCCTGGAGGCCCGCTACGCCGGCCGCATCCGCCGCGGCGCCTGACGTGCGAGGAGGGATCCCTCCGGTAGCGGAGGGATCCCCTCCCGACGCGGGGTGACGGATCGACGCGGCGGGCGTCCGGGCGGGTCGCGGGCCGGCCTTCGTGAGGCGGTTTCGCGTGACGGGCGATCGGGCATTGCCGTTGCTGCCGTCGGCCGGGCGCCGGCGGCAGTACCGTCACAGCGGAGGTAGCGCGTGTCGAAGGAGACCGAGAAGCAGCGCTGGCAGCGCAACTTCGCCGACCTGCTCCAGGAGCTGCGCGTGGCGCAGACCGGCGTGCAGATCCTCTTCGCGTTCCTCCTGACCCTGCCGTTCAGCAACGGGTTCACCCGCACGACCGCCTTCCAGAAGGACGTCTACGTCGTCTCGCTGCTGGCCGCGGCGGCCGCCACCGCGCTGATCATCTCGCCGGTGGCCTTCCACCGGGCGCTGTTCCGCCAGGGCCGCAAGCCGGAACTGGTCCGGTTCGCGCACCGGATGGCCACCGGCGGGCTCGCGTTCATGCTGATCTCGATGGTCAGTGCGGTGCTGCTCATCACCGACTTCGTCCTCGACCGGCCCATCGCCTTCGTGATCAGCGCGCTGACCGGCATCTGGTTCCTCACCTTCTGGGCGCTGCTGCCGTTCGCCCGCCGCAACTGGGGCGACGACGACATCGACGACGAGGACGACGACCCCCGCCCGTCCGCCATCGACTGAGCCGCCATCGCCGAAACTCGATCTTTACGTGGAGCTACCCCTGGGTAACACCCGGGGGTAGCGTGACGTTTGTCGAGCACGTTGACGCAGCGGACCGAGGTTCGAGGGGGCAGCCGTGACCACGACACAGAACAGCCGACCCGCGCCGGACGAGTCCGGCGGCGTACCCGAGCGACCCACCGGCGGCACGGCCGCCCCGCTGCCCGGCGAGGCCGGCCAGGTCTCCGAGAAGGAGGCCCGCCAGGTCGCCGAGGCGGCACGCGAGTCCACCTGGGACCGTCCCAGCTTCGGCAAGGAACTCTTCCTCGGCCGGTTCCGGCTCGACCTCATCAACCCGTGGCCGCGCTCCGACGCCGAGGCGGACGCCCGCGCCGAGGAGTTCCTCGGCCGGCTCCGCGAGTTCCTCACCACGGAGGTGGACGGCGCGGCCATCGAGCGGGACGCCCGCATCCCCGACGAGGTCTTCCAGGGGCTGGCCCGCCTCGGCGCGTTCGGCATGAAGATCGATCCCGCGTACGGCGGTCTCGGGCTGAGCAACCTCCAGTACTGCCGGGCGCTCATGCTGGCCGGCTCGGTCAGCCCGGCCATCGGCGCGCTGCTCTCCGCGCACCAGTCGATCGGCGTGCCGCAGCCGCTGAAGCTGTTCGGCTCCCCGGAGCAGAAGCAGCGCTTCCTGCCGCGGCTCGCCGCCGGCGAGGTCTCCGCGTTCCTGCTCACCGAGCCGGACGTGGGCTCCGACCCGGCCCGGCTCGCCACCACCGCGGAGCCCACCGAGGACGGCACGGGCTACCGGCTCAACGGTGTGAAGCTCTGGGCCACCAACGGTACGGTCGCCACGCTGCTCGTGGTGATGGCCCGGGTGCCGGCGGCCGACGGGCGGCGCGGCGGGATCACGGCGTTCGTCGTGGACGGTGACGCCGAGGGCATCACCGTGGAGCGCCGCAACGAGTTCCTCGGCCTGCGGGGCCTGGAGAACAGCCTCACCCGGTTCCACGACGTCTTCGTGCCGAAGGAGAACGTGATCGGAGGCGAGGGCAAGGGCCTGAAGATCGCCCTGACCACCCTCAACACCGGGCGGCTGTCCCTGCCGGCCATGTGCGTGGGCGCGGGCAAGTGGTCGCTGAACGTCGCCCGCGAGTGGTCCGCCGAGCGGGTGCAGTGGGGCCGGCCGGTCGGCGAGCACGAGGCGGTCGCCCAGAAGCTCGCCTTCATGGCCGCCACCACGTACGGCATGGAGACCATGCTGGACCTGTGCTGCCGGCTGGCCGACGACGACCGCAACGACATCCGGATCGAGGCGGCGCTCGTCAAGCTGTACGCCAGCGAGATGGCCTGGCGGATCGCCGACGACCTCATTCAGATCCGCGGCGGTCGCGGCTACGAGACGGCCGAGTCGCTGGCCGCGCGGGGCGAACGTCCCGCCGCCGTCGAGCAGATCCTTCGGGACCTGCGGATCAACCGGATCTTCGAGGGCTCCACCGAGATCATGCACCTGCTGATCGCCCGCGAGGCGGTCGACGCGCACCTCTCGGTGGCCGGCGACATCATCGACCCCGACGCGGGCCTCGGCCGCAAGGCGCGGGCCGGCGCGCGGGCCGGCGTCTTCTACGCGAAGTGGCTGCCCACGCTCGCCGTGGGCCGGGGCCAGAGCCCCCGGGCGTACGCCGAGTTCGGCCCGCTCGCCGGCCACCTGCGGCAGGTGGAGCGGGCCTCGCGCAAGCTCGCCCGGTCGACCTTCTACGCCATGTCCCGCTGGCAGGGCCGGATGGAGCGCAAGCAGGCGTTCCTCGGCCGGGTGGTGGACATCGGGGCGGAACTGTTCGCGATGGCCGCCGTCTGCGTCCGCGCCCACGCCGAGCGGGACGACCACCCGGAGAACGTCGAGCTGGCCGACCTGTTCTGCCGGCAGGCGCGGGTACGCGTCGACGCCCTCTTCACGTCCCTCTGGGACAACACCGACTCCGTCGACGTTGCGGCCGCGAAGCGCATCCTCGCCGGCCGCTACGCCGACCTGGAGTCCGGCGTCATCACCCCGCCGGCCGACCTGCCCTGGGTGACGGGGTGGTCGGCGGGCCCGTCGACGGCGACCGACGTCCGCCGCCGGATCCCGCCGTCCCGCTGACGGCCGGTGGCCGCGGCGACGGTCGTCGTGGCTCAGCGGGCGATCGCCCAGGCCAGGATCGCGGCGAGGATCAGCCCGTTGAGCGCCGCGAGACCCAGGTAGGCCGCGGGCGGGATGCGGCGGCCCTTGCGGACGTAGGCGACCAGCACGGCGGCGTAGCCGAGCAGCAGGACGGCGATGACGACCAGGAAGACAAACACCCGACGACCTTAGCGGCCGTCCCGCAGCCCCAGTCGTCGCAGCTCCAGTGCGGCGAGCGCGTCGACGGTGGCGTCGTCGCCCCGCCGCCAGGACTCCGCCACGTCGGGCGCGATCCGGGCCAGCCTGTCCAGCGGCTGGCTGGTGAGCGCGCGCAGGGCGAGCAGGTCGCGTCCGGCCGGCGCGGAGGCCAGCCGGGCGGCGGAGCCGGCGCGGCGCATCCAGCGCACCCGCAGCGGCAGCCAGCCGACGAGCACCAGACCGAGCGGGAAGACCAGCACCGCCACCGCGAGCGCGAGGGCCAGCTGGTCGATGAGTTCCTGCTGGTCGCGGCCGGCCTCGGCGAGCGCCCGGGCCGCGCCGGCGGCGCGGGTGAACGGCGCCGTCAGCTCGTCGCCGACAAGCGGCACCCGGCCGACCTTGCCGCCGGCGTCGGCCAGGTTGTCGGCGAGCCCGCCGCCGGCCCCCTCCAGCTTCTGCCCGGGCACGGCGAGCTTCTGGACCAGGTCGTGCAGCCACAGCGCGCCGCGGACGGCCGCGTACACCCAGGCGACGACGAGCAGGTCGGTGAGGAACTGGCGGGCGGCGGTCGGGAAACGATCGGCGTAGATCTTCACGCCGGACAGCGTGCCACGGCCGGCGCCCGCCGGCATCCGGTCGCGGGGCGCGCTCGGGCCGGCGGCCTCCGGCGGCGGGGCGCGATCCGGCGGCGGCGCCCTCCGGCATCCGGCGGCGGTGTCGGCGGGCGGGCCGCGCCCGCGACCTCAGCCCGCGCAGGCGGGACAGGTGCCGAAGATCTCCAGGGTGTGGCTCACGTCGGCGTACCCGTGCTGGGCCGCCACCCGGTCGGCCCAGTCCTCCACGGCCGGCCCGGCGACCTCGACGGTCCGCCCGCAGCACCGGCACACGAGGTGGTGGTGGTGCCCCTCGCTGCACCGGCGGTAGAGGTGCTCGCCACCCGGCGGGCGCATCACGTCGATCTCACCGGCGTCGGCGAGCCCCTGCAACGTCCGGTAGACCGTCGTGAGGCCGACCCGCTCGCCCCGGGCGCGGAGCATCGCGTGCAGGTCCTGCGCGCTGTGGAACCCCTCGACCTCGCCGAGCAGGGCGCTCACGGCGCTGCGCTGGCGGGTGTTGCGTACGGTGGCGCCGCTCTCGCTCATCGCGTACCACCTCCGACCGGTCGCTGCTCCATCATCTCTCTCCGGCGTGGCTGACCGCGTCCGCCACGATGTGCGCCACGTGCTCGTCGACCAGCGAGTAGGCGATCTCCCGGCCCCGGCGGGCGCCGCGTACGACGCCCGCGCCCCGCAGCACCCGCAGGTGCTGGGAGACCAGCGGCTGCGCCACACCGAGCTTCTCCACCAGCTCGTGCACGCACCGCTCGCCTGCGGCGAGCTCGCTGACGATGGCGAGCCGGATGGGCGCCGACAGGGCGCGCAGCAGCTCGCTGGCCCCCTCGAAGCCGTCGTGACCCGATCCGACGTTCACCCCGTAACGGTAACCAATCCCGTCGGCGTCGCGTCGATCACCGTGACCCGGGCACGACCCCGTGCGGTCGATCACGACGACTCGAGCACCACCTCGTGCGGTTCGGGAGCCGGCGCCGCGGCCGGCACGCGGTGCCGGCGTACCGCCCGCCAGGCGGCCCCGCCCAGCGCCACCACGAGGAACGAGGCGATCGCCATGAGCACCACCGACGCGCCGGGGGCGGTGTTCGCGGTGGCGGCCACCCAGACCCCGGAGCCCGCGGCGAACAGGCCGAGCGCCATCGCGGCCGTCATGGTGGCGCGGAAACCGCGAGCGACCTGCTGGGCGGCGGCCACCGGCACCACCATCAGCGCGCTGATCAGCAGCACGCCGACGGCCCGCATGGCGATGGTCACGGTCACCGCCGTGGTGATCGCGATCAGCATGTTGAGCGCGCGTACGGGCAGGCCGGAGACCCGGGCGTACTCCTCGTCGTGGGAGACCGCGAAGAGCGCCGGCCGCAGCGCGACCATGAGGACGAGGATCACCGCGCCCAGCACCACGATGGTCACGAGGTCGGGCGGCGAGATGGTGACGAGCGACCCGAACAGGTACGCGAGCAGGTTGCTCGGGGTGCTGTCGGAGAGCCCGACCAGCATCACGCCACCGGCGATGCCCCCGTAGAAGAGCAGCGCCAGCGCCAGGTCCCCGGAGGTGCGCCCGCGTGAGCGGACCAGTTCGACGGCCACGGCGCCGAGGCTCGCCACGATCACCGCGACGAGCACCGGGGAGCGGTTCAGCAGCAGACCGGCGCCGACGCCGGTCAGCGCGACGTGGCCGATGCCGTCGCCGATCAGCGCGAGCCGGCGCTGCACCAGGTAGATCCCGAGCGCCGGCGCCGCCAGGCCGATGACCAGCGCCGCGATGAGGGCGCGCTGCATGTAGGGGTATTGGAAGAGTTCCATGGTCAGTTGCTCCAGAGCCCGACGGGCTCGTCGGGACAGTGCGGGTGCACGTGGTCGTGGTCGGGCTCGGCGTGGTGGCCGGCGGGTTCCGGCACCGGGCCGTCGTGGCAGATCTCGCCGGCGTGGACGACGACCGCCCGGTCGATCAACGGGCGCAGCGGGCCCAGCTCGTGGGCGACCAGCAGCACGGTCCCGCCGCCGTCGACGAACTCGCGCAGCGCCCCGGCGAACGCCTCCTGGCTGGTGGCGTCCACCCCGGCCGTCGGCTCGTCGAGCACCAGCAGCTCGGGATGGCCGGCCAGCGCGCGGGCGATCAGGGCGCGCTGCTGCTGGCCGCCGGAGAGGGTGGCGACGGCGTCGTCCGCCCGGTCGGCGAGCCCGACCGCCCGCAGCGCGCCGTCGACGGCGGCCCGGTCGGCGGCGCCGGGCGGGCGGAGGATGCCCCGCCGGGCGAGCCGGCCGGAGGCCACGACCTCCCGGACGGTGGCCGGTACGCCGCCGCCGGCGCCGAGGCGTTGCGGGACGTACCCGATCCGCTCCCACTGCCGGAAGCGGCGCAGCGGGCGGCCGAAGAGGGTGACCGACCCGGCGCTCAGCGGCACGAGCCCGAGCACGGCGCGGATCAGCGTGGACTTGCCGGAGCCGTTGGCGCCGAGGACGGCGACCACCTCGCCGGCGGTGACGGTCAGCGAGACGTCCCGCAGCACGGTGCGGGCGTCGTAGCCGACGGCCGCGTGCTGGACGGCGATGACGGGCGCGTTCACGAGCAGCCCAGCCCCGTACGCAGTGCCTGCAGGTTCGTACGCATCACTGAAAGGTAGTCCGCGGAACCGCCGTCGGCCGTGAGGCCCTCGATCGGGTCGAGGACGGCGGTCGTCGCGCCGACCTCGTCGGCGATGGTCTGGGCGATCTTCGGGCTCACGAGCGTCTCGAAGAAGATCGTCGTGGCCTTGTGCTCCCGCGCCTCCTCGGCCACCTCGGCGAGCCGCTGCGGGGAGGGCTCGGTCTCCGGGGTGAGGCCGGTGATGCCGACCTGCTCCAGGTCGTAGCGGTCGGCCAGGTAGCCGAAGGCCGTGTGGCTCGTCACGATCTCCCGGCGCTGGCAGGTCGCGAGGCCGGTCCGGTACTCGCCGTCCAGCTTCTCCAGCTCGGCGCGGAGGTCGCCGGCGCGGGCCGTGAAGTCGGCGGCCCGGTCCGGGTCGGCTCTGCCCAGCCGCTCGGCGAGCTGGTCGGCCACGGTGGCGAGCCGGGTCGGGTCGAGCCAGAAGTGCGGGTCCTTGCCGCCGGACGCCGCCTCCTCCTCGGCCTCCTCGCCCTCGTGCCGGTGGCCGCCCGCGGCGGCGTCCAGCAGCGGCGCGACGGTGGCGACGTCGAAGGCCCGGTCGGCCGCGTTCTGCGCGACGGCCTCGTCGAGCGCCGGCTGGAAGCCCTTCAGGTAGACGACCAGCTCGGCCTCGCTGACCTCGCCGACCTGGCCCGGGTTGAGCTCCAGGTCGTGCGGCTCGGCGCCCGGCTTCACGAGGTTGGTCACCCGGACGGCGTCCCCGCCGATCCGCTCGGCGACGAACTGGAGGGGGTAGAAGGCGGCCACCACGTCCACCCGCTGAGGGTCGCCGGCCGGGCCGCCGGACGAACAGGCGGCGGCGCCGCCGAGAGCGAGCAGGGCGGTGGTGGCGGCGAGGGTACGGACGGTGACGCGCTTCTTCATGCCGTCAACTGTCCGTGGTAACGACAATGATTGTCAAAAACGCATGAGTGCATGTCACAGCAGCTTGGCGAAGGCCACCGCCACCAGCAGAGTCAGCATCAGGAGCCGGATGAGGCGGGTCTGCGGCGCCTGCACCGACCAGGTCGTGGCCATCAGCGCCACCAGCCCGGCCGCGAGGGCCAGCAGGAGCACCCCGCCGACCACGCCGGGGGCGAAGAAGGCGACCAGCACCAGCGCCAGGGTGACCAGGAACACCGCCGTCGGGTTCGCCCGGGCCAGTCGGGCCAGCAGGGGGCTCTGCGTACGCTGCATCCCACAGACTCTACGAGGAGGTGCCCGTGCTGGTGACCAACCGGTTCGTGGTCGACGTCGATGTCGCCGACGAGTTCACCGAGCGGGCGCACGCCGCCCTCACCGCGCTGGCCGCCCGCCCCGGCTACCTGCGCGGCCGGCTCGTCCGCGCGCTGGACGACCCACGGCACTGGTGCCTCGTCACCGAGTGGGAGTCCGTCGGGGCGTACCGGCGGGCGCTCGGCGGCTTCGAGGTCAAGGTCACCGCCGTCCCGCTGCTCGCCGAGTCGGTCGACGAGCCGTCCGCGTACGAGACGCTGGCCACCGCACCGCCCGGCGGCGCCGTCGTGGTGAGCGCCAGTGATCGCGCCGCGGATCCTCACCGCTGAGCCGTCGGGCACTAGATTGCTCGTATGACCGCTCCCGGACCGGCAGCCCCACCGCCGCATCCCGTGCCGCCCGGGCCGCCCGGCGAACAACCCCCCGCCGTGCCCGGTCCGCCGTCGGGGCCACCCGCCCCGCCGCCCGGTCCCGGGGTGTCGCCGCCGTTCGCCGCCCCGCCCACGGAGGGTCGCCGCGCCCGGCTCTGGCTGGGCCTCGGCGTCGGCGCGCTCGCCGTGCTCCTGTGCTGCGGCGGGGGCGGGGCTGCCGTGGTGGGCCTCGCCGTGAGCGGGGTGCAGGCCGTCCGCGAGCAGGGCCGCACGGTTTCCACCGACTACTACCAGGCGCTCGTCGACCGGGACTACGCCGAGGCGTACGACCAGCTCTGCGACGACGCGCAGCGCCGCGAGTCGCGGTCGGAGTTCGAGCAGCGGGTGGCCGCGGAGCCGCAGGTCACCGCGTACCGGGTCGGCGAGGTCGACACCACGAACCTCACCGTGCCGGTGGACGTGACCCTCGAGGGCGGCCGCCGGGAGCGGCAGCAGGTGGTCCTCGGCCAGGACCAGCAGACCGGTGGCCTGGAGGTCTGCGGGATCAACTGAGGCGTCCCCGGTATTGTGCTGGGCTCGGGACCCTGCCGTCGTTACCGTTGTCCCGAATCGTCGCGTCCCTATCAGTCCCCGCCGACCGCCAGCCGGCGTAGGAGGAAACATGCCAGTCGACCGTATCGACGCCGTCGTCAGCCTCGCCAAGCGCCGGGGCTTCGTCTTCCCCTCCAGCGAGATCTACGGAGGCACCCGGTCGGCGTGGGACTACGGTCCGCTCGGCGTGGAGCTGAAGGAGAACGTCCGCCGGCAGTGGTGGAAGACCATGGTCCAGCAGCGCGACGACGTGGTCGGCCTGGACTCGGCCGTGATCCTGGCCCGCAAGGTCTGGGAGGCCTCCGGGCACCTCGCCGAGTTCGTCGACCCGCTCACCGAGTGCCAGTCCTGCCACAAGCGGTTCCGCGCCGACCACCTGGAGGAGGCGTACGAGGCCCGGCACGGCCGCCCGCTCACCTCGCTCGCCGAGCTGAACTGCCCCAACTGCGGCAACAAGGGCACCTTCACCGAGCCGAAGATGTTCAACGGCCTCATGAAGACCTACCTCGGCCCGGTCGAGAGCGACGAGGGGCTGCACTACCTGCGCCCCGAGACGGCCCAGGGCATCTTCGTCAACTACAAGAACGTCGAGACCGTCGCCCGCAAGAAGCCGCCGTTCGGCATCGCGCAGACGGGCAAGTCGTTCCGCAACGAGATCACCCCCGGCAACTTCATCTTCCGCACCCGCGAGTTCGAGCAGATGGAGATGGAGTTCTTCGTCGAGCCGGGCACCGACGAGCAGTGGCACGAGTACTGGCTCACCGAGCGCTGGAACTGGTACATCGACCTCGGCCTGTCGGAGTCGAACCTGCGCTTCTACGAGCACCCGAAGGAGAAGCTGTCGCACTACTCGAAGCGGACCGTCGACATCGAGTACCGCTTCCAGTTCGGCGGCAGCGAGTTCGCGGAGCTGGAGGGCATCGCCAACCGCACCGACTTCGACCTCTCCACGCACAGCAAGCACTCCGGGGTCGACCTGTCGTACTTCGACCAGACCAAGGGTGAGCGCTGGATCCCGTACGTCATCGAGCCGGCCGCCGGCCTCACCCGGGCGGTGCTCGCCTTCCTGCTGGAGGCGTACGACGAGGACGAGGCGCCGAACACCAAGGGCGGGGTCGACAAGCGAACGGTCATGCGCTTCGACCCGCGGCTCGCGCCGGTGAAGGTCGCGGTGCTGCCGCTGTCGCGCAACGAGGCGCTCTCGCCGAAGGCCAAGCAGCTCGCCGCCGACCTGCGCAAGCGCTGGGTGGTGGAGTTCGACGACTCGCAGGCCATCGGCCGCCGCTACCGCCGGCAGGACGAGATCGGCACCCCGTTCTGCGTGACCGTCGACTTCGACACGCTCGACGACAACGCGGTGACCGTGCGGAACCGGGACACCATGGCCCAGGAGCGGATCTCCCTCGACCAGGTCGAGCGCTACCTGATCGAGCGCCTTCCCGGCTGCTGACCAGCGGCGTACGGGGCTTCGGCGGCGCGCAGGAGCGCCGGTCGGAGCCCCGTACACTTGTCCGGTGACCGCTGCGACCCTGCCCCGACTGCGCCCGCTCACGCTCGGGCGGCATCAGGTGTGGCCGCCGGTGGTGCTGGCGCCGATGGCGGGCATCACCAACGTCGGTTTCCGGCAGCTCTGCCGGGAGCAGGGCGGTGGCATCTACGTCTGCGAGATGATCACCACCGTCGCGCTGGTCGAGCGGAACCCGAAGACCCTCCGCATGATCGCGTTCGGCGAGGACGAGAGCCCGCGCAGCCTCCAGCTCTACGGCACCGACCCGGAGACCACGGCGGCCGCCGTCCGCATCGTGGTCGAGCGCGACCTCGCCGACCACATCGACCTGAACTTCGGCTGCCCGGTGCCCAAGGTCACCCGCAAGGGCGGCGGCGCGGCCCTGCCGTGGCGGCGCCGGCTCTTCGCCCGGCTGGTCAAGGCCGCGGTGGACGCCGCGTCGCCCGCCGGGGTGCCGGTCACGGTGAAGATGCGCAAGGGCATCGACGACGACCATCTGACGTACGTCGAGGCGGGGCTCGCCGCGCAGGACGCGGGTGTGGCCGCCGTCGCCCTGCACGGTCGTACGGCCGCCCAGCGCTACTCGGGCACCGCCGACTGGGACGCCATCGCCACCCTCAAGCAGGCGCTCGACGTGCCCGTGCTCGGCAACGGCGACATCTGGGAGGCGGACGACGCCCTGCGGATGGTGGCGCACACCGGCGTGGACGGGGTGGTGGTCGGCCGCGGCTGCCTGGGTCGGCCGTGGCTCTTCGCCGATCTGGAGGCCGCGTTCAACGGCCGGCCCGAGCGGCGGCTGCCCACCCTCGGCGAGGTCGCGGTGACGATGCGGCGGCACGCCGAGCTGCTGGTCGAGCAGTTCACGGCCGGGTCGCGTACGCCGGGCCGGGGCGAGCGGGACGGCTGCACCGACTTCCGCAAGCACGTCGCCTGGTACCTCAAGGGGTTCCCGGTCGGGGGCGAGCTGCGCCGCGAACTCGCGATGATCGAGAGCCTGGCCCAGCTCGACGACCTGCTCGGCAAGCTCGACCCGAGCGTGCCGTTCCCGGTGGAGACCCTGGGTCAGCCGCGCGGCCGCACGAACTCGCCGGGCAAGGTGTTCCTGCCCGACGGATGGCTGGCCGACCGGGACGACGACACCGTCCCCGAGGGCGCCGAGCTCGCCGACTCCGGCGGCTGACTTCGGAGACGACGAAGGGCCGACCCCTGGTGGGGGTCGGCCCTTCGTGGTTGCTCCTGGCCTCGTGGGTCAGGAGGCGCTGTAGCCGCGGGTGGCGATCCAGTCGGCCAGGTTGTCCACGCTCATCCAGTAGGAGGCGGTGGCCGGGTCGGCCGAGTCGGCGATCTTCACCTCGTGGCCGCCGTCGCGGTA
>NZ_RAQQ01000021.1 GCF_003610785.1 Micromonospora globbae | reverse complement strand
TCTCGGCCCACAGGTCGTCCGAGACGATCCACGGCGGCTGCTCACCTCGCCTCACGGCCGATCACTGTAGTTGATCGTCCACGAGGGACAAATCCACCTCCGCCCAGATCATTCTGTTAGGAGTTCTAAGTACGCCAGTCCAGGGCGTCGAGCAAGGCCGCTGCCAGGGCCGACCGGTTTCGTGCGCCGATCCCCTCCAGTGCCCTGTGCACAATGCCCTCGGCGTCCTCGGACAGTTCCTGCGGACCCAGCATGGGCAGCATCAGGATGAGCCGCTGCGCCCAGGTCAGCTGCTCATCCGGCAGCGCCGCCGCGGCAAGCAGCTCCGCCCAGGTCATCGCGGACGTGAACCCGTGGCCCTCGACCGAGGTGACCACCTCCGCCGGCCGACCCGGCCGCTGCTCCACGAAGTCGAGCCCCGCCCCATCCTCGATGTTGCGGTACACGATCCGTAGCCACGCGTCTCCGTCGAGGCGAACCGAGATCACCGGCCACCGCTCGAGGTCGTCCAAGACGGCAGCCATCGCGTGGTAATCCGCGGCCGGCACCTCGAAGGCGGTCTCCGACTGTGGGTAGGCACCCAGGGGTCCCGACAGGTAGTGCCACCAGAAGGCGGGGTATCCCACCACACCGTCTGCCGCGTACACGGTCGCATCGCACTCGACGTCGTAGTCAGGCGGCGCCATGGTGGTGTAACCGGGGATCGTGAACGCGGGTCCGATGGTCGGCGCCATGGCCCGCATTCAACACGAGACCAGAACGACGACTGGGCATCGCCTGGATCGAGCCTGCCGCGTGGTCGAGCAGGCGGGCCAGGCGGTCGGGGTCGGCGAGCGTTGTCACGTGGCCGGTGCGCGGCAGGTGCACGATCTGGCCGTCGCGGCAAGCGGTAAGGAAGGTCTGCTCGTCGGCCCGGAACGGGTCACGGTCGCCGTTGATCAACCAGACCTTGCCTGGGTACGCCCGAAGGGCGGCGAGCTGGTCGTGCTCGGCGATGGCGTGTACCACGTCAGGCATGGCCGCGCAGGCGAACCCGCCGTCGATGACAGCCTGCGCGGCCTCGAGTGGCAGCGCGTACCGGAAGGCGACGGCGCTGAGCTTGTCCGCTTGGCGGGGGAAGCGCACGGCGAGCCCGGCGGCCGCCCGGAACGCCCAGTTCATCGCGCTGTTGCGCGCGGTGCAGCCGATGGCGACCAGGCCGGCGACGCGCTCCGGGAAGCGTTCGGCGGTGGCGATGGCGACGTAGCCGCCCATCGACAGCCCGGCCACGATCGCCTGCCCTCCGGCCGCGTCGATCGCGTCAGCGACGGCTTGGGTGGCCGCGTCGAGGGTGAACCGTTCGCCTCTGCGGGTTCCGTGACCGGGCAGGTCGATGGCGTGCGCCGGGTGGTGCAGCCGGTCCTGGACGGGCTGCCACATGGTACGGCTGAGGCGGATGCCGTGGAGCAGGACGATCGGCAGGGTCATGCGGGATCCCCTTCCGTGAGCGGATCGGTGCGTCGCACTGGCAGTAAAACACAACGCAACGTTGCGTTGCTATGATCGCCGTCATGGCACCGCGCAAGCAGCAGCAGATCTTCGACACGACGCTGACGATGCTCGCCGAGACGGGATACGACCGGCTCACCATCGAAGGGGTGGCGGAGCGGTCCGGCGTGAACAAGACCACCCTCTACCGCTGGTGGCCGTCGAAGGCGGCGCTGGTCGCCAACGCCCTGATCGAAGCGCGCGCTCTCGAGTTCGCGGTTCCGGACACCGGTTCCCTCGAAGGGGACCTGACCGAGCTGGCCAGCCGCATCGCGGCGCTGCTCACGACGTCTCCGTCCGGGGACATCGCGGTCGCCGCGCTGGCCGCCTCGGCCGGTCACCCAGAGCTCGCGACGAGCGTACGGGGCTTCTTCGCCGACCGGCTTGCTCGGGAGCGGCCGATCTTCGAACGCGCGGCCGCCCGCGGCGAGCTGGCCCCGGACACCGACCTGATGACGATCGTCGACCTCATCGCGGGAGCGATCTGGTTGCGCGTGGTCTTCCGCGGACTACCCGCAGACAGCGCGTTCGTGTCCCACATCGTCCAGACCGTGCTGCGCGGCATCTGCCGCTGACTTCCTCAGCACCAACCAGACCGTCCAACCTGGACTTTCCAGTCTGCCGGAGGTTTGCACGGTGGGGCGGCATCTGGCGAGCCCGCATACCCTGAACGGTCGGCACCCAGGAGCCCCACCTACGCGTCCTGGCTGTTCAGCGCCCGAGGACGTCCACCAGTTGCTGCCCAAGGCCGGTGCACGCCTCCACGTCCAGGCGATACGTCACGTAGCGTCCGCGGCGCGCCGAGATCAGCAGCCCGGCCGCCTTCAGCACCGCGAGGTGTCGGGACACCTCCGGCGCCGTCACCCGCCACAGGTCGGCCAGCTCGCCGGTCGTGTGCGGACCTCGGGCGAGCGTGCGGCAGAAACGTAGCCGCAGCGGGTGCGCAAGCGCGGTCAGCCGAGCATCCAACTCGTCCACCCGCAATACCGGGCGCGGGTTCCAGCCCGGTGCCGGGTACTGCAGCACGGGCAGCCAGCCCGGCGCATACACGACGGTCATGTGCGGCGCGCCGTACGCGCTCGGGATGAGCGTCATCCCGCCACCGCGACCGTCGGCGGTCTGGTCCTGCAGCTTGTCGATCGTCAAAACGCCGCGCGCGGTGTCGACCCCGATCGCGTGCGAGATCCGACCGAGGGCGCCGATACCCTCGCGCGCCAGGTCGACGCGCCGACGGTTGGCCTCCTCGACGAGCGCTGGGCGCACGCGTTCCCAGACCGCGCCAAAGAACGCGGACTCGCAGGCGAGCAGGAACCGTCGTACCCGCTCGCGCTCGACGGCCGGATCGGCGAGCACCCGCTCCGCCCACGCCGCCTGCCGCGGCCCTCGGGCGCGAGCCGCGGCCAGCGCCCGCTGCCGCACGATCGGGTCACGCAGCGGCGACCACGTTCGCGGCGCCGGTGAGACAGCTCGGTGGGCCGCGAGCGCCGCAGCAACCCAGCGCTCGTCGTCCAGGCGGTCGACGTCGTCCAGCTCACCGCGCAGGCTCGGCCGCGGATCGGACGGGAACAGGAAGTCGGCCCGGCCGGAGTCCCAGAGCAGACCGAACTCCTCCAGGTCGGGAGCCAACTCTGCGGGCAGGGCAGCCGCCATCGCCGCCACCGCCGCGGCGGTGTCCGGATGATGCTGCGGCTCCGCGAGCACGTGCAGCACCGCGCCGAGCTCCGCCAGCGGCGACGGCGTTATCCGGATCCGATCGGCTGGTACGCCGGCGATGTCGACCGAGGTGACCACGGTACCGATCATGGCAGGGGCACGCGCCCGGACAGACCGATTGACGTCGCTCGTCAATCGACGCGCCATGGATTGACGACGCCAACCAACCTGGGCCCCTTCGCAGCCGTACGGCCGGACGATCGGCGCCGTGACGACCACCCGTACGACGCTTCGTGAGCTGGTCCGCATCCCGGGCGGCGGCCGCTACGCGCTCAGCGCCACAGTCGAGGCAGCGACCTCCGGGATGCTGCGCCCGTTCATCGTGATCTACGCCGTGCTGATCGGGCTCAGCGCGCAGCAGGCCGGCATGACGCTGACCGTCGGCATGCTGGCCGGCCTCGCCGCCGTCCCGCTCGCCGGACGGTGGATCGACCGCGGAGCGCGGCGGTCCCCCGCCGTCGCCGCGCTACTCGTGCGGGCGGCCGGGTCGCTGCTACTTGCCCTGGTGCCCGGCACCGCCGGCTTCGCGATCGGTGCCGTGCTCATCGGCGTCGGCACGCAGATCGCTCCACCCACCAGTTCCGCGCTGGTCGCCGCGCTCGCCGGCCCGTCCCAGCGTACGGCGGCGCTGGCCGCGGGCCGCTCACTGCGCAACGCCGGCCTGGGCGCCGGCGCCCTGCTCGGCACGGTCCTGGCCGCGACCGGGCCGGAGGTGCTCCGCTGGCTCGCGCTGGCGACGGCGCTCGGGTGCGCGTTCGGCGCGGCGGTGATCGCCCGGGTGCCGCTGCCCCATCACGACGTTCCGGCCCCCATGCCGGCTGCGGCAACGAACGAAACGCCCGCTGCTGGCCTACGCGCCGTCACCGTCCTGGCCCTGGCCGGCATACCGTACGCGTTCTACGCCGACATCCTGGAGATCGCCCTGCCGCTGCTGCTGGTGCAGAGCCTGCACGCGTCCCTGGCGTGGTCCTCGGGCATCTTCGTCGCCAACACCGTCATGGTGATCGCGCTGCAACTGGTCGTGGCCGTACGCCTCGCGAAGCGGCCCCACCGTACCGTGCTCTTCTGGTCCGGCCTGCTGCTCGCCGCCTCCTACCTCGCCTTCTGGCTCGGCCAGGCGACCGGCGGCGCCCCCGGCACGGTGCTCGTCGCGCTGGTCATCGTGCCCTACACGCTGGGCGAGATCCTCTACACCGGCAGCAGCGTGCCGCTGGTGATCGAGTCGGCACCGCCACACCTGATGGGACGCGCGCTCGCCCGCTGGCAGCTCAGCTACGGCCTGGCCCGGGCCGTCGACCCCGTCATCATCACCGGTCTGCTCAGCCTGGGCGCGGCGGCGCTGTGGCTGCCGATGGCCGCCGCGACCCTGCTGGGCGCAGCGACGGTGCGCCTGGGCACTCGGCGGCAGCCCCCGCACCGTTCGCCTGGGCGGTCCACGGTCGTGGCGTAGGTTGCCGATGTGGCGTTGATCGCCATCACCACGGTGGTCCGCGCGCCGGTGGAACACGTCTTCGACCTCTCCCTGGACGTCGACGCGCACACCGCCTCGATGGCTGCCTCGGGAGAGCAGGCAATGGACGGCGTCCGGTCCGGTCGGATGGCCCTTGGCGAGACGGTTACCTGGACCGCTCGACACTTCGGCATCCGCTGGCGGATGACCTCCAGGATCAGCGCGTACGATCGCCCCCGCCGGTTCGTCGACGAGCAGGTCGCCGGCCCGTTCCGCCGTTGGCACCACGAGCACATCTTCACCTCGGATGAGGCCAGTGGAGCCACGATCATGCGTGACGTCATCAACTTCGCCGCCCCCTCCGGCGTACTTGGGTGGCTGGTCACGAAGATCTTCTTGCTGAGGTACGTGCACCGGTTGATCGAGGACCGGAACTCCTACCTTGTGAGGGCCCTCGCCAGCTGAGGCCGACTCGCGCTGGCTTCCGAGCTGCACGAGCCGGCTCACGGGTGGACGGAAATAGGAGCGTCTACCTCACCGATCAGAAGCTGTCGAGGCTGACCTCGTGCATCGTCCCGTCTGGCCCCATCCGGAACCTCTGCGGCGGACCCATTGCCTGTAGCACCTTCGCGTACAGGGCTTCACGGGCGGCCTGTTCCGCCCCGGACGGGTCGGTCACACGGAAGCCGTGCAGATGAACAGCCTCCCTGTCGATGTCGCCCGGCTCCGGGCGCCCCTCGACGATGAAGCCGAACAACGCGCGCAGGGCTTCCTCGCCCAGCTGAAGGGGATGGAACGGCAACGGGTACGGTCCCTGGTCAGGCCAGCCCGGCACGGGTTCGACCGGATGCTCGCCCGCCCAGTAGGGCAGCTCGAAATCGAACGGCTCGCCGATGTTCTCCTGGACGCCACTGCCCGGTGACAGGCTCAGCGATCTGATGAGCACGTCGTTCTCCCAGACCGCGAAGGCGAGGGAGCCGGAGACCGAGTGCATCCCGTGCATGACGATCCGTCTGCCCGCTCCCGCTTTGCGCAGGTGGTCCGGCAGCTCAGACGGCGGGTCGAACACCAACCGCCAGTCGCAGAACAGCTCCAGCCCGGCGAGCTTCGTCACATACGTGATGTCATCAGGCGGGTTGACGTCGTCGAACAACGTGCCGTCGTCGGCCGGCTCCACGACGTAGCCCGGGTGGACCCGACGTACCAGTGCCTCGGTCTCGGATCGATCCGAGCGCGTCGCACGAAGCAACGCAGAGCGGATGTCTCCATCGGCGAATGCCAGCAGGGCTGTCTTCGCCCCCACGTCACTCCCCCAGGTCTGCGGCTGCGGACAAGTGCCTGCACACTACCCGGCGACGCCCGGCGCCGAAGGCATCGACGCCGGGCTTCCTAATCGGGTGTTGGCGGGCTCGGGAGGGTCACCTGCCGGCGAGGGCGGGTTGGAGTTTGTGCCGATCCGCCGTGCCTCGGCGTCGTCGTGACGCGTGAACAGGTGCTGGGCCACCACATCCAGCGTTTGATGTCCAGGGTCGCGCTTCCTGAGCATGCGTCGCATGGCGGTGCTGGCATCCTTGGGCGGTGTTCTCATCTGATCAGGTAGGCGCCGTCTTCTTCGACGTCGATGGCACCCTCGTCGCGAGGACGAGCTCCTCGGTCTTCCTGGCGGGCTTCCTCGGGCATCGTGAGGAATTGGCCAAGGCTGAGGACGCGTACGCCACGGGTGTGCTCGACAACCGGCAGGTCTCCGAGTTGGATGCTGCGGGATGGGCAGGGGTGCACGAGGAGCACGTTTGTGGCTGGCTTGCAGGGCTTCCCCTGGTCGCGGGCATCGCGGAAACGGTGGCGTGGTGCCGGCGAAACGGTCTGGTGCCTGTGCTGGCGACTCTGGCCTGGTCCCCGGTCGGCAGCTACCTGGCCGACCGCTTCGGTTTCCATTCGTTCAGCGGGCCGCAGTTGGAGACCGCCGAGG
Organism: Micromonospora globbae; assembly: GCF_003610785.1. Classification (GTDB taxonomy): domain Bacteria; phylum Actinomycetota; class Actinomycetes; order Mycobacteriales; family Micromonosporaceae; genus Micromonospora; species Micromonospora globbae. The sequence continues at coordinate 131,305 of NZ_RAQQ01000021.1, read as the reverse complement.
GACGGTTCACGGGTCGCGTCGCCCGCCACTTCGACGAGTACGACAAGCGTGACTTCGCGCTGGCGCAGACACGAGAGCTGGGGTTGGATCCCCGCTCGTGCGGGGCGGTCGGAGACAGCCGGTCCGACCTGCCGCTGTTCGCGTCCGTCGGGTTGAGTGTGGCGTTCAACGCCTCGACCGGCGCGCGGACGGCGGCGACGGCCACGGTGGACGACGACGATCTGCGCGGTGTGCTCCCGGTCTTGAGCAAGTTGGTCACGACCACTCGTTGAGCGCCGCCGACAGCTGCCGTCCTCAGAGGCCCGAACTTCTCGATCACGATGAAGATCTACAGCCAGGTCTCTCATGGTCCGCCGCCTGGGCCGCCGCGATCGTCACCCAGCTAGTCACCCGCCTGCTCGGCACCCGGACCATCCCGATCTCCGGCCAGGCGTTCGACGAAGTACCGCGCTCCACCATCTCCGGAACGCGCTCGCTGTCGCAGATCCTCCAGCCGGCCTTCCTCGTAGAGCAGCCGGTTCAGCCGCCTGCCCGCATGCACATCACGTTGGCCGAGAGCTGCCAACTCGACATGACGGCCGGCGCGCGCAAGCAGATCCATGTGCCACAGGTGTGCGTTGTGGCGCTCGTGGTCGGTGCTGTAGCACTCCGCAACGGCACCAAGCACCGCGATTGCTCCGTCCCAGTCGCCCTGCTCCTCAGCGACGCGCGCAGACTCAGACCAGTGAGGCACGGACATCATCGTAGGCAGCGTCGACCCTCGGCTTGGGAGTCGGGTTGATCCACACTGCGGGTGGCCGTGCCGTCTGAGAACGGCCCGCGAACGCTCATGGGTCTCGCATGCGGCGGACGGGGGCGGGCGCTCATCACACAGGCCGCCCAGATCAGGGTGGCAACCCTGCTTAGTGGCCGAGGGTGCGGTAACGGAGGTGAACGACGCCGTTTCGGAATCGGCGCTCGTCGAGGAGCGCGAAGTCGGCGCGCACGCCAGTGGGCAGCCCCGGCTTGCCACCTCCGACGGCCGTGGGCCAGACGAACAACTGGCACTCGTCAACCAGTCCTGCCTGCATGGCTTGCGCCGCCAGGTTAGCGCCTCCAATGGTGATGTCGCTGCCGGCCGTGGCCTTCAGCTGGTGTACGGCGGCAGGGTCGAAACGGCGCTCCAAGCTGGTGGCGGCCGTTGACACCTCGGTGAGAGTCGTGGAGTAGACGACCTTGTTCGCCGCTTGCCAGACGCTCGCGAAGTCAGCCATGAGGCCGGACTGCGCGGCTAGCGAAGCGTCGGTTTCCCAGACAGCCATCGATTCGTACAGGCGCCGCCCGTACAGGAAAGTACCCACGGACCGCAGGAGGTCGGTGGTGAACGTGAACACCTCGTCGTCGGGCGGAAACCAGGCGAAGGCTCCGCTCTCGTCCTCGATATAGCCGTCGAGCGACACATTCGTTACGTAGATCAGCTTTGCCATGCCTCTACCTCCCGGTCCACGTAGGACCCGATTGGGATGTCACCCTCGCCTGCCAGCTGGTCGAGCATGACGGGTCGCGCAAGATGCTCTCCGCCTCTCCGTTCTACGAACGGCGCGGCCCGGATCCGACGCCATCCCGAGAGAAAGTTCCACCGGATCGTCAGCTGGGTCGGCGCACGCCAACGGTGTCCGCTTCCGTCGCTGGGCCGGGCGTCTTGACCGGGATCGAGTCCTCGGCGCTGAGGCATAGTCACTCAGCTACGACACGAGGGCACATCCATCGATTGGATGTGCCCTCGGAGCTGCGTCGGGACGGCCGGATTTGAACCGACGACCCCTTGACCCCCAGTTTTACAACGATTCTGTCACGCCATGCCGGAACAGCTCGATACATCCGCATACCCGGACAGAACGACATCACGCATAACGCCCCAATGCCATTTCATGTCGGCCGATCCTCCCCCGCCGTGCCGTCGCCGTTACCGGGTCCGTTACGGCGAACTGTCAAGGACCCGCCCTGCCGCCCCGTCCAGGCTGCCCTGTTGAGGAGAACACTGCCTGCAGAGCGTCCTAGGATAAAACTGACGAGGCATCCGGGCGCTCTAAACCTGCGTACAGACGGGCGAGTCGGCATTTGCGAGCAGCACACTCTCAAGGGCTAGGGCCGAGTTGGCCTGGGTATTGCCGGCCGACGAGCACCTGTCGCGCTAGCCGCGGCGTTGCCACAAGCGGCGCTTCCTGGGCAGCGCGGGTTCCTCCTCGTCGTCCTGCCTGGGGCGGGCCAGCGCCGCGGCCGCCACAGCCCGGTCGTCCGCACGGCAGCCAGGCGTGACGAGCAGCAGCTGCGCCAGCAACTCCTCGATCGTGACCAGCCGATCCGCCGCCACCGCCGCATCCAGGCCGAACACGGAAGAGCTGGCGTACCTCCTCCTGCAGGGCCGGTTCCCGGTACGCGGCGGTGACGAGCGCGAACAGCGCCGCCTCGGCGACCGAGGCCTCGACGCCGAAGCCGAGGTCCACCACGAACCTCGTGCCGGGCCGGGTCGGCCGAGGTCGACCACGGCTCGTCCTTGACGTAGTGCAGGATGCCGAGGTACCCCGTACCGTCCGGAACTTTTGACGCAGTTGACTGTGTGCCGGGTGAGTGGCCACCTCGGTTTCGGCCGACAAGCGCTCACCAGCGAGCGGCCGCGTCAACATGTGCCCGGCCGTTGTCGGGGTTCCTGGCGAGCTCTTCCCATTTGACGAACTCTTCGTCGATTAGATTTCCGGCCGCGACGATGCGGTGTTGGATCGCGGTAGGTGGTAGCGCGAGCGGCAATTGGCTGAGACTCCTCTTGCTGATGCTGGATCGCGACCCGTGCAAGGTGTTGGCGTTCAGCCATCCCTGCACGTCGGATCGGCCGAGGTACCAGGCCAGGTACTCCGGCGTGACCCCCGAACCCGGGCGCACCCGTATGCAGGTGTCGCCCATCAGCCAACCGGCTTCCTTAGCGGTGACGGTGCCGAACCGTTTCGTATCACCGACCCGGACCAGCAGGATGTCTCCGCGCCGCAGCTGGTAACGGTCCAGCCGCCGGACGGTCCAGTCGCCCACCCGCTTCTTCAGGTCTGGTGCGATGCCACCGTCGCGGATACCTCCGGCCATGACCATCGGAACACCGTCCGGCAGGTAGTCCGAGTCGCGCAACCGGGCAGTCGATGGGCCGGGTTGGATCTCACATCGCTGATCCAGTGGGCCTACCCACCAGTCGGCAGGCACTGCACCGATGAGACTGTCCCTGGTCGTTTCCGCCCCGGGTGCCGGTCGGTAGTCGGGTCGGTCTCCGGTCGGGGCGGGTGCCACCCCGAGCAGCGAGACCAGCCCGGCTCCACGGCGGTCGGGGACTTCGGCCGGCGCCCGTTGGTCGGGCAGCGCCGATGCCGCCGAATGTGGACGCCGAGGCTGATAGGTGTCGGGCTGGAGGGCGTACTCATGGTCGCGGACCTCGTCCCGAGTGACCGTGATCGCGGTGACCGGTGAACTCCCCTGGGACAAAGCAGCCGAGCCAGCCAGCCAGCGCCGGTAGGCATGGAGGATGGCGGTGCACCCGGCCTCGGTCAGCATCCGGTAGCTCCCGTCACCCCGCGTCGCCTTCCGGGCGTCGATCAGCAGGATGTCCTCGCGCGGCGGCTGACCGGGGTGCGCCAGGATCCACACCGTGACCGGGACCGCGGTCTCGCGGAACAGGTTCCTGGATAACGTGATCACGCACCGCACGAAACCGTGCTCGACCAAACCCCTGCGCACCGCTAACGCCTGGCCACTGAGACCGGAGGCGAAGGGGCTCGGCATGACCACCGCGGCCCGGCCCTGCGGCCCCAGCGCAAGTGCCACCGCCTGCAACCAAGCCGAGGCGGTGTCATACGGCGCCGGCCGACCACACAACCACTTCCACCCGGTGCGCGACGCAGGAACACTCCACTCCGCCTTACCGAACGGCGGATTAAGCAGCACCACGTCATACCCGCCCGGTCCAGCGTCTACCTCGTTGGCGTCGGCTGGCGGCCCATCTCCCAGATCGCAATGAAGGTCATGGATCACCGTGTTGAGGGTGGCCAACTGCCAGGTCCGGTCGGTCGTCGCCCGACCGGTCAGCACAGTCGACGCGCCACCCATGGCCCTCTCACCGATGCTGGCCAGGTGCCGTCCGGCCTCCACCAACAACGTTCCGGGGCCGCAGCACGGATCATGCACCCGCTGCCCTGGCCGGGGATCGACCAGGCGCACCATCAATCGGGCCAATGCGGCGGGTACCAGATATTCGTCCGGGCTGCTGTGCCTGCGACGGGCGAACTGGTCCAACAGAACGTCGAACGTGTCCGCGGCTGGCATCGGGGCCGCCGAAAGCTCCTTCACCAACTTCGATAGACAGCCCGGCCACCAGTCAGTCGGCAAACCGCGCAGCTTCTCGGTCGCCGCCGCTAGCTGCTGCGGAAGCCGCTGCGTCACCTCGATGACCTTGGCCTGGGTGTCGGCGCGCGATGCCCGTTGCAGTTCCCCCCAACCGGCAGGATCGACCTTCCGCACGCAGAGGAGCGACAACACGACTGCCTCGAAGGTTATCGGGTCCGTGTCCACCGGCAGCTGATCCGCCCAGGCCCGCAGCCGCTGCAGCAGCTCAGCCGGCCACCGCTTTGCTTGAGCTCGGACATCGGGCGCAGCGGCTAGCCCGACGGCAAAGCGGAAGCGCTGCCCGTAAGTCATGCCACGAGGATCGTCCGCGCGCCGGGCCTTCTGATGGATCTTGCGCCCGTCCAACCATTCGGCCACTGCATCGACCTGGTAACGCAGCCGGTGGCCGTCCCTGATCGGCTGGGGGAAGGACTGGGGGTGCCGGCTGGCCCACAGGCTGACTGCTTGCTCCTCCACCCCGGCCGCCCGCGCCACCTCCGCGCGGGTCATCCACCGCCGGTCCGCGGCTGTTTTCCTGGCCTCCCCGGCGTCGAGGCTGGGTCGCCCGGTCATCGCCGGCCGGTGCGCCATGCGCGGATCAACTGGACCAGATGCCGCGTGCGCCGCTCACTCGTGATCACCCAACCGACGAACATCACCAGTACTCCGACAGCCATGAACAAATAGGGCCGTGGCCAGCCCTCGATCACCCCTGCCAGCCAGTCCACCATCGCTGACCTCCTCCCTGCTATCCACTGGGGTCGAAGGTAAGTCCACCTACGGCATCGCGGCGCGCGCGGATACAAGATTGGCCACTTTTGTTTCGGTAGCATAGGCGAACCGCGGCAGGCCAGTTGGGGCCGTTGTTTCTACCGACAAGGGCGCCCATGCAGGTCGCGGACCCTTGGCGTCCGGGCCCGACACTTGGTCTGATCGAGGGCCTCGTCCGCACCCATCCTCGATTCGTCAAAGGGCTTGATCCCTCGCTGCCCCTTTCAGAACGGGAAGGCCGGGTAGGTGGTTAGCCAGCCCTGGACCTCGTCCATGTCGTTGCCCTGCGGCGTCAAGGCCACCTCCGGCATCTTCAGGGGCAGCTTGGGCTTGCGGCCCGGCGAGTTGCTCGGTTACGAGCTGGCCGAATCCCTGAGGGTGGCGATCGGGGTGGTGGCCGCCGCGGTGGGTGATGCCACCTGGCTACTCGCCGTTGCCGGCTGATCAGAGCCTCGCGCGAGCGCGGAGCCGACGGCGAGGTTGAGCAGCAGCGCACCCTCGGACAGCAGCCAGCGCACCTACGCTGATTGCACCTGCCCATCCGGCTCTAGCGTCCAGCCGAGCAGCGCGGCAAGATGCGCGGGTGGCCGTAAACTTCGTGCTGACCGAGGCGCGTGACGTGCCGCCCGGTGACCCACTCGGGCGCACCTGGGTGGGGTGGAAGGCGACCGCGACCGACGATGAGTTGTGGGAAATCAACCGCGGCGTCTGGACTCTCGGGAGCCGGGTCGACGGCGAGCGAATTGCGACCCTGTCGTTCGACGGCCGTGTGCAGGTCGTCGCGGAGATCGACAGTCGCACCCGCCACGATGTTGACGGCGCGACGAAGTGGGCGCTGTTGGGCCGGGTGCTGCGCCCCGGCGACCCAGTCCATGATGCGCTGAAAGGCAGGCCGACGCCGCGGCACCGCAACCCGGTGAGCTACTTCGACACTACGGCGCTGGATTCACTCCCAGCCGCCGAACGGGCCGGCCTCGACCGGCGTGAGCGGGTCACGATGGTGGTGACGTGGAACCCCGAGCGGTGGAACCCGGACGGCTGGGCCGAGACCGTCTACCCGCGTGACGTCGAGGCGGTCGAGTCGGGGCGGATCCTGCGGCGGCAGTGGGCCACCGGGAACCGCAAGACCGGCATCGAACCTGGCGACCGCGTTTTCTTCTTGCGGCAGGGGCCCGAACCTCGCGGCATCATCGGCAGCGGCACCGCCACCAGCCGAATCTTCCCGGCCGAGCAGTGGGACGACAAGCGCGCCGACGAGGACGCCAACTACGTACTGATCGACTGGGACACGCTCCTGCTGCCGGAGGACGGGCTGCCGCACGCGTTCTTGGTCGGCCAGATCCCCGAGGGCGCCCCGTGGCGGCCGCAGAGCAGCGGGTGGGTACTACCGCCGCGCGCCGCCGCGAAGCTCGAAAAGCTCTGGGCGGACCACCTCGGCCATCCGGTTCCCCTGCCGGCACGCGGTTCGCCTCGACAGGGCTGGCAGATGGATCCCGCGCGGCGCCGGAAGGTCGAAGACGCCGCCCAGCACCGGCTGATGGACTACTTCCGCGACCGTGGCTGGATCGTGCGGGACGTCCGGTTCGGCAATCCCTATGACGCCATCGCCACCAAAAAAGGCCGGACGCTGTGGCTGGAGGCCAAGGGCACCGAGACCGAGGGTGCAGCCGTGATCGTCTCACGCCGCGAGGTGCAGTGGGCCCGGGACCACGTCGGCGACTGCGTGCTCGGCATCCTGTCCGATGTCGTCTTCGGGCCAGACGGTGAAGTCGACCCGGCGAGCGGAAGATTCCGGGTTTTCACCTGGAACCCGGACGGCGGCGCGCTCTCTGCCCGTGACTTCGACTTCACGCCGGCCGAGGCCGACCGACAGGGCTGATGCGGGTTGCCGGCAGCGGCTTGCGGTGATGGTAGCGCGCGCTCTGGTGATGCCCAACAGGCGGTTCGTTATGCGTTGGTTTCCTCGTCGTCGGTCCTGTAGTCGGGGTGTGTTAGGTCGGCGCGGATGGCCAGGTGCAGCGGCATGGGTGCAAGGGTGCGGTCGTCCCAGGTGATGGTGTGGTCGCACAGGCGGGCGGTGAGCAGGACGAGGGCGCGTTCGCTCCAGATGCCGGCCTGCGGGACGGCGATCTCGGTGCCGGTGTAGGCGTGCCAGTCATCCTTGAGCAGGTGCCTGAGGTTGTCGGGGAGAGTCCACGGGGTGTAGCGGGCTCCGATGCTGCCGCCTTTGGCGCGGTAAATCCGCGACGATTTGGGGAACAGCCAGACGTTGCTGCCGGCTAGCTGATACACGTATCGATCGGGGGCGGCTGGTTGGCGGGGGTCACCGGGCTGGTGGCCGCCATGGCGGTGGACCGGTCGGGGCACCTCGCGGCTCGTGTTGCAGCGGACGATCGCGACGTCACGTTGAGCGGTAAGGCTGACCGCAGGCAGCGCGCCGACGCCGAAGTGGTGGTTCTGCAGGCCGGGGTAGATGGACCGCAAGGCCGCCGCGTCGACCATGATGACTACGGGGCCGGCAGGTAGCGCATCGAGGATCGACTCGACGTGGAGACGGGTCTGGACGGCCTTGGCGCCGCGGCCGTGCTGGGCCGAGCCGATCGGTCCGGCGTGGAAATGCGCGATGCCGGCAGGTTGCGGTACCCAGCGGCTGGCGGTGTCGCTCCACATGCGTACCTGCCAGAACCGGTGTGGGTCCTGGTGGGCGTGGATGGCAGTTGCGGTGATCACGAGCTTCGGTGCCGTGCCGTCGACGGCGGAGTGCTGCAGGCGAGAGTGCAGCCCGACCAGGTGTACTGACGAATGGCCTGTGCCATCAAGGAAGTCCCGGAGAATATCGCGGGCCAGGTCCGGGTGCAGAACGCCGGTGGTACGCAGCAGCAGGTCCGCTGCTGCCGCCATCGCGGGATGGTCGGCCTTGGCGGTGGTCGCAGTCGTGGTCTTGACGGGCTGGCGCCGGGGCGCGTCAGTGGTGCTTGGTGGTGGGGGTGTGGCGAGGAACTGGGCGGTGATGTCGAGGCGGGACAGGAGACGGCGTACCGGGTTCTTGGCGTCGTCGGTGGCCTTGCCGGTCTTCGGGTCGTACTCGGTCTCGACCCACGCCACGACGGTGCCGGTCTCCTGTTTGGCGATCACCTCTATGTCGCTGGCCAGTGCGACGCGGTCGCGGTTGCCATGTTCGAGCAGTTCGGGGACGTGGTGGAAGGAGACGACGAGGCCGGGATGCACGTCGACGGCTTGATCGTCGAGGGCTGTTGCGGCTGCGGAAGCGATGGCGGCCAGTTGCGTGGCCATGCGGTGGCGGGCCCCGGACGTCGCGTACAGGCACAGCAGGCGGAGCCGGTTGGATCCAGCAGCCGCGACAGCGCCGGTGATGATGTCGGGTGTTACCAGCAGGGTGGTCTCGGTGCCCTTGTCCTTGGGGTCGGTGAGGACCTGCCGCCGGGGCGTCTTGACCTTGGTGTGCTTGTCCTTGGCCCACTCCAACGGTTCGAGGTGTGGGCAGGTCCTGGCAATGTGTTCAGCCAGACGCAGCATGAGTCGGGCTCCGGGGCCTTTGCCGACGGGGTGGACTCGGGGTCCGGGGACCAGTGGCCGGGTGCGCCCGGGCCGTGGTGGGAGGTCTTGGTCGAGGTCGAGTCGCTCCATTCCGCACGCCTGCGCGATCGCGGCGGCGTGGTTGGCGACTTCTGTGGTCCACTGGCCGCCCTCCGTTTTGGGTCGCACGTTCTTGACAGGTACCCGCAGGACCGGTAGTTCCGGCTTATCGCGCTCGATCCAGGCGTTCTTGGATCCGCGCCACTGGTTGTTGATCCTGGATAGGTGGGCGTCGAAGACAACGGCGAGGTCCGGTACTCGGGGTAGCGTGATGATGCGGGCGGTGACGCGCAGCATGGCGTAGCCCGTGTAGTCGGCACCCCATTGGTTGCTGACCAGGTCGTCCCACGCCAGCAGTGACCCGTCAGTGTCCATGCGGAGCGCGAGGTAGGGCCCGTTGTCGTCCAGTGCCAGCTTCCGTGAGCCGACCCGGGCCATGATCGCCCAGGTGGCCGAGTCGAAGAGCCAGCCGGGGGCGGTGGCGGTGCCGGACTCGCCGACGGTGATGTGGTCGCGGAATGCCCGGGTGGTGTCGGCCGACGGCAGCGCCGGGGCGAGGGTGTTGAGGTCCTCGCCCTTGCGGAGCTGCCGCTCGAAGGTACGCAGGCACGTGGTCAGGCGGAAGGGATTGATCGCGTCGCTGGTGAGGATCATGCCCTTGATACCGGCGGCGCGATCATCGTCGGACAGCTGCCAGTCGTCGATGATGCGTACCGGCTGGCCGTGGACGGCGGCCAGTCCGGTGAGCAGTTGCCGGTATGGCGGGGTGGCGGGTGCGCCGCCTCGGCGCGGCGTGCGGGGCAGCCGCTGCCAGGCACCGGCGAAGTCGTCGCCCCACGGATAGACGGTGACCTGTCCGAGAAGGTCGGTGACGTGCTCGGCCGGGATGCGGTATCCCAGGGTGACGAGCATGGCGTTCCTTTCCGTCAGGCGAGGAGCTTGGCTTCGTCGTCGGCATAGCGGAAGAACTCGGCCAGCGTGGTGCCGTATAGCTCCCGCATTCGGAGCAGCTGGCCGGTCTGCTCCCAGTGGTCGCGTAGCCTGCGGACGAGCGTGCCGAACGTCGGCCCGCCGCTCGGGTCCAGCATGGCGCCGTCGGCGAGGTAGATCGTGGCTGGCGTGCCGCCGCGCCGGGCGCGTCCGACGAGCTGCACGATGCCGTTCATGATCTCCGCAGTGACAGAGAGCTGGACTCCACGGGGCATGGTACGGAAGTAGGGCAAGCTGGTGACGATCTGTTCGAAGTAGTGGCCGGCGGCCTGCTTACGGGCATCGAGGACATCCGCGGGCCGGTGCTCCAGGTCACGCAGTACATCGTCGTTGGCATCTGGGGCGAGCGGGTGGGCGTTGACGTGGGCGACGAGCTCGGTGGGCTCGTCAATGATCGGCACCGGGCGTACCAGCAGCCAGATCGAGCCCAGCGCGGACCGGTCGCCGGCGCCGATGATGTTGACGCCGCGTTGGACCCGGGCCAGCGGGGCGATGAGGACGTCCACGCCCAGGCCGGGAGCCTCTTCGAGCCGGTCGGCGGCCAATTCTCGCCAGCCGGCCTGATCGGGCCGATCGGCGCCGATATCGCCGATGTCCGGTGCGTCTTGAGGACGGACCGCAAGGCAGATGCGGCGGGGGTTGGCACCGGCCCGGACCAGACCTTCCGCGGCCGCCCGCGCCCCGTCGTAGGAGGTGGTGGCCAGCAGCACCAGGTGCCGGTCCGGGTCCTCATCCGCGAGGCGTCGCAGTTCCTGTTCCAGGCGGGTGCGCCACAGCAGTTCGGCGAGGCGGCGCAGTGCCTCCTGCCGCCGCGCTCCCTCGGTGCCCGACACCCGCAGCAGCGCGCGCTCGTCGCCGATTTGCTCGTTGACGTAGGCGGGCAGGATCTGGACACCTTGCGGGTCGTCGTCGGTGACCCACCAGTGTGGTTCGAGGTGGACGTGGTGGTGCGGCGCATGCGGGAAGAACGCCGTGGCAGACAGTCCCAGCACTGCCCGGCGTGTCCCAGCTCGGCACAGGGCGGTGATGTCCGCGAGGGTGGTGGTGTAGACGTGCGGGTCTCCCCCGAACGCGGCCGCGTTGAGCCGGATGGGCAGGCGCCCGGTCGGGTCGACATGATGGCTGAATGCGAACAGCAGCCGGCCAAGCGGCCCGTTGGGCAGCGCCCGCCACCGGCTGTACGGGCCGAACGTCTCGGCGATCTCCCGTGCAGCTGGAACACCAGCGGCGGCCAGATGCGGGGCGTCGAAGACGAAGTGGCGTAGGTGCTGGCGCAACCGGTCCAAGATGGCCCGTTGCAGTAGCCGGTTGATGGCTTTTGCCCTGGCCTGCTCGTCGCGGATACGCTCGGTCAGGAGCTCGTCGAGGCGTTCCCGGCTGTCCTGCAACCTGGTCGCGCCACTGCCGACCTCGGTCACGGTTGCCAGAATTTCCCGCACCGCGGCGAACTCGGCGGGCTCGTCCGCCTGCGGCGGTTCCTCCCCAGGGAACAGCGACCTGAACCCGCTGACCATTTCCGGTGTCAGCGGCTCGTGCTCGGTCAGGCCGTACAGCTGGGCGGTAAGGAGGCCGTCCCAGCGGCGGGGCACCAGCCAGTACCGGCCAGTCGCCGCTCCTGCGGTGCCCTCGACGCCGATGGTGCCGAAGTACAACGCGGCGGTGTACAGCGAGGCCAGGAACTTCGAGTGGTGCACCATGTCCCGGACGCTGGACTCGACCTCCCGGTTGATCCGGCCGGCCGCCCGCACGTACTCGGCCTCCAGTTCATGCAGCGGGGTACTGGTGCTGCCGCGACGGTCCAAGACCAGCCCGCGAGCGGCCTGCGACACCACATTGTTCTGGAAGGCGTCAATCTCGTCTATCACGACCAGGTGGCTGCGTCGGAACACCAACTCCTCGACGGTCATCCGGTCGGTCAGCGCATGCTCATCGCGGACTGGAAGGTGCAGCCGGCCGCTGTGGAAGTTGGCGTGACTGGTCACGATCACCGAGGCGTCGACCGCGGCGCGGGCGAGGCGGAACTTCCCGCACGTCGCTCGCCACGGGCAGGCCCGACGGGGCGCGGTCTCCTCCCCAGTTGGCTGCAGGCTGGTGCACGGCTCCTCTCCAGGCGTCCAACCGTCGACTGATCCTTCGGTCTCCGCAGCCGCGGCCAGGGCGCACCCGTAGCCAAGCCGGTCCATCGTCCAGTCGCCGTTAGGGTCCCAGGCCGGCCGCGTGCGGACCACCTTCCGGACGGCCTCGAACACCGCCGACGGCGACATCAACGCGGTAGCCGAGGCATCCACGCCCAGGGCGTCAAGGTCTTGTTCCACGGCCCGGGCGAGCTTTAGCACGTCCGCATTGGTTGGCACCACGATGGTGACGACCAGCTCGTGGGCGGCCATCCAACAGGCGACCACCTCCATGATCACGCTCTTGCCAATGCCGGTCGGCGCGTTAAGCAACCGGGTCTCGCCGGCGGGCAGTCCGAGAATCCCGTCGACTGACACCACTCCGTCGGCGGTCCGGAGCCGCTGGCAGAGCTTCGTCACGTAGCGGGCGCGGTAGCCGGCACCACCACGAGCAGCGTCAATCTTGCCAGCTAGCTCGATGAGTTCGTGCGCGGGAATCAGGATCTCGTCCGCCGGCGGGGAGGTGCGCACGACGGGAGCCGCCGGTTCCGCCATGGAGGGGTAGGCCGGCAGAACGTACCGCTGGTCCACCACCCGGGCCGCGCCACTACCGGCCGTGACCCGGACGGTGGTGTGGTACCGGCCGGGGCCAGCCACCGGAGTGTTCCCTCGGCCGACCGTGCTACACCGCTCCAACTCGTGCAGCGCCTCGTCGACGAAGTCCCGCAGCGGCATTCCCGGCGCGCAGGCCACGGTCAGCGCGTCGTCAGCATCGGCAGCCAACCGGCAGGCGGGCAGGCCGTCCTGATCCAGGCCCTGTCGCAGTGCCCGGCGCACCCATTCGCCGTCGGCGTACTCCGCCTGCCGCAGCCGCAGCAACCGCACGATCCGCTGCGTGTCATCGCCGCTCAAGGTGCGCCAGGCGGGCCACACATCGACGTGCCCGTCGAGCAAAAACGCCACGTCCCGGCTGGATACCAGGACCGTGCCCGCGTCCGCCTTGAGCGGAAAGTGCACCGCGGCCAGCCCGACCGCCGCGCGGAGCAGCAGCAGAATGTTCTGCTCCAGACCCTCGTCCTGCCGCTGCCGGGTCACGATGCACTCCGTTTCCGGCGCCGCAGCGCGCCCTTGATCTGGCTCACCAGCTGCCCTTCGGTGAGGATCGTGTAAGTGGGCAAAGCCTCCCGTACCGCGTGGACTTGGCCTGCGTGGGTGTCGGGCAGCACGATGTGCCGCGCTGATGGTGGGTTCTCCCGGATATGTCGCAGCAGTCCTTCCACGGTCGCGTGTTCCTTCACGTCGACGTCCCAGCGCCGATCGCCCACGACGATGCCCAGGTCGTAGCGGTCGCAGTCCGGATACAACTGGACCGTCGCCCCGGCCTCAGTGAGCAGTCGAGCCAGCCGTAGCTCGGTGGCCCCCGGAACCACGATGAAACGCCACACCGGCTCCTCCAGCTGCACCGCACCGTCGGCGTCGTGCCGTTCCGGTAGCCCGCGCCCCACGCCGGCGGGCAGTCGCCGGTCCACAGCGATCAGCCCCGGAGCGCCCTTGTCCCGGTCAGTCACCTGGTACGTCGCTGTGTGATAGGGGTACCGGCAGCGCACCATCTGTCCCCGCACGTCCATCGGCCATCCGCACACCCGGCAGGGCCACCACCATCGGCGTTCACCGCAGCGGTACGACTGTCCGTCGGTCACCGGCACGTATTGGGCCACCCTGCGCGCCTGCCGCCGGTTGCACTCTTCCACGAGCAGTTGCTCCGGACCGGCGGGGCACTCGACCAGGAATTGCCGGGCCGTGCGGTACGCGGCCTCATCCGCGGTGCCGATGAGCCTCGCGAACAGCTCGTTCTCGAGGTCGTTGGCCCGCATCCACGACCACGACGGCAGCCAGTCCCGCCCCGGGTCGAGTCCGCTGATCACCTCACGGACGTAGTCGGATCCGACCTCGTACGCGATGTCGGCCAGCGCATCACTGTCGTCGAGCAACACCACCTCGTCAACGCCGTCGCCGTAACGGCCGTCATCGCCCCCGTCGAGGATCGGGGGCAGCAGCGCGCCAAGCGGCCGGCGAAGGCAACGCACCAGGTCAAGTGGTGCCACCGGACCCTGACCGGGCCCCAGCTCGAACATCAGGACACCGGTCATCCGTGCGACCTCATCGAACGCCCGCGGCTCGCGGTGCCGCACCGACCAGGCATATGCCGCCCGCAGGGCGGCCGAGGTGATCCGGGCACGACGATCAAGCACGCTTGCGTCAGGCCCACCCCGTGTTGTCACTTCGGTTCCGCCCCCTCCTGGCGATCGGCCACAACAAGATTCACCTTCGGGCGTCGGTGACGACGCACACCGTGTCCGTCAACGCCAGTGATGCTCGCCGAACCAGCGGCCGCGCACTGCTGGGCGAATTCATCGCGCAACTGGTGCAGCGACGAGCGCGCGCCCAACAACCCGAAGAACTCATCGACCCCCCAGGTCGCCAACCAGCCGACCCGCGACATGTAGAACGCCACTTCGTCAAAGCGATACTCGTCGTCGTAGTCAAGCAGCACGTATCCCGCCAACTGCCAGATCGCACTGTCCTTGAGCATCTCGGGCCGGGAGGTCGACTTGATCTCCACCAGGCGCCTATCGACAACCAGGTCTGCATCGGCACCACCAACATCTCCGCTGCCCGCGAACGTCGGCGCAGCCCGGCAAACTGACACATCCGCAGCATCCCGCAGCCATCCGAGAGCACGCTCGGCCAGCTTTACCTGTACCTGCAGGTCCATAACCGCGTAGTCCGGAACGTATGCCAGCAACGCGTCCAAGTCGCCGCCGCCGACGCTGCCAGCCAGAGGCGATCCAGGAGCGATGGCACCGTCGCGGAAGACCCGATCAAACCAAGCAAGGGCGAAACACATCCGGTCCAGGCGCGCCTCAACCTCCCGCTCCAGTAGCCAACGGCGCCCTCGCACGTAGGGCCCGCAGGTACGCAGGTGCTCCACATACTCATCGACCAGCGCCTCACCGACGCGCCGCGACTCGGGCTCGCCGAGCGCGCCGGCCAAGGCAACGCCCGCGACGGCCGACGGCGGCGGCTGCGGCGCCACGAACGCGCAGCGAAGGCGGAAGTCCACCGCTACGCCCAGCAGATCCCACCGCACCACGGTCCGGCCGGCCGCCACCGGCCGCTGCACCCGCCGCACTGGAAACGCCGAGGCATACGACGCCCGAACCGCCGCCGTGCGCCGAAGGTGCGCAGCCAACCAGCGAGTCAACGGGTGATCATCATCAGCGATGACCGACGTCAGGCTCACGAATTTTGAGGATAGGCGCCTCCACCGACAATCTGGTTGAACCATGCTCGTCGAACCTTGCGTCTTCTGGCACATCCTGTCTGCCATCGACCCGCCCGACGGGGAGCGGGCCGTCGCCCGGCCCGCCACGGCCCGCGGACCTCGCTGCGTCCACGCGTACGCTGGCGGGTCGGGCGGCGGTCTGCTCGGCTTGCCCGGGTCGATGGCAGACAGGATGCCCACCGCCACCACCCACGAAGCCGGCGGCCGCAGACGGCCCACGGCCATCCTGGAGCCGGAGCGCCCCCGCCGGAGGCGCCGTAACCCGAGCCCGCGCGGCCCGCCAGCACGCTGACGCAGGCGGCACCCTCCCCTACTTCGCGCATGGTCATGCCCGTGACACCACATCATCGGCCTGATGGCGTACGTGTTGGAGACCCACCAGGACCATGCGTCCGCCAGCGGTCTATCTCTTGGTGCTCGCTGCGGTCACTCGGCTGCGCCGGTCTTGGCAGAGGCACGTTCGAAGAGGCGTTGGCGCTCAGCGGCCACGACCTCGCGGACGAGTTCAGCCTCGGACAAGTCCACCGCCTCTGGCGTGGAGTCGGCCATCTCGCTGACCCGGGCGAACTCATTGAAGATCCGCTTCTTACCGGCCAACAGTTCGGTGATCCGCTGGTCGACACTGTCCTCTGACAGCAGCCGGTGGACCTGCACCGACTGCACCTGCCCCATGCGGTGCGCGCGGGCGATGGCCTGTGCCTCGGTGGTGGGCTTGAGCTGAGGTTCACAGATGACGACGACGGATGCGGACTGGATGTTGAGCCCGACGCCGCCGGCCACGATCTGGGCAACGAGGACGGCGCCGTGCCTGGCGGACGAGAACTGGTCCACCATCTGCTGGCGCTGACCGGCTGGCACCGACCCCGTGAGTGGCCCGAAGACCGGCCCCGGCAACGACCGGGCAACCAGGCCGAGCACTTCCCTGAAGTGGGAAAACACGATGACTCGCCGCTCGTTCTCCTCCGCTTCGCGGACGATCTCGATCAGGCGCTGCATCTTCGTGGACTGGGCTCCCTGGAGCATCGCCGCTTGGCGCATCTCCATGAAGTTCCCGATCTCGACCGCCCCCCGATATCGCGAGATGTCCGCCGTGGACATCGGCAGCCATTCCTCAACCTCGATCAGCTCAGGGAGTTCGGTCAGTACGTCTTCCTGGTTCCGGCGCAGGTAGGCCGGCGCGATCTGCCGCCGGAACGTCCTCGGCGACAGGTCGGTGGCGTCAACGGTGAGGTCAGGCCGTACGTAGGAGGCAAGGTTGCGGAACTCGTCGACCTTGTTCTCCAGTGGCGTGCCGGTGAGGAGGATCGCCCTGTCCGAGCGCGCGATGAGTTCCCTTGTCCTGGTCGTCCGCCGTGCCTGAGGGTTCTTGATGTAGTGGGCCTCGTCGACCACGACGCACGCCAGATCGCGGAGCTCCCGCAGCGCCGGCTCCCACCACGCCAGGGTCTCGTAGGTCGTGACGGCCACGCCGCCATCCCGCACCCAGGTACGGGCTGCCCGGTCGCGTTCCGGTCCGTGGACCCGATGCGGGCGCAGCTTCGACTTGCCGGTGACCTCGCGAACCCAGTTGGTCACCACCGCAGCCGGGCACACCACCAGGAAATGAGTCTTACCCCTGCTGCGCAGGTGTGCGAGGACCGCAATCGCCTCGACGGTCTTCCCGAGGCCCATCTCGTCCCCGACGATGACCTTGCGCTGCACCAGGGCGAAACGGGCCGCAAAGCTCTGGTAGCCGCGCAGCGAGGCGGTCAGGTGTTCACCGTCGAGTGCCTGATCGCGTACCGCCTGGATGATCTCCTCCGGGAGATCGCCGTGCACCGCGTTCTCGTCCTCGGTGACGAACCCCAGCTCGGCGAGCATGGCGAAGTAGTCGGCAGGTCGAGCAAGGAAGTCTTCCCATGGGTCCGCGCCGGCGCTCTTGCGACCGGATCCCGATGACATGCCCAGCAGTTCGGCTCGCCGTTTAACGATCTGGATGCTCTCGGAGAGCCCCGAGGCGGCGAGCTGCCTGGCCGGTATGACGAGCAGGTGACTGGTTTCGCCGTTGATCGCTGCCCGCAGCGGTGCGAGTTCGGATGCACGTTCGAGGTCGGCGGCCGCGCCTCGGGTCTGCCGGCACGAGTCCCATTCGGCGAGGCAGCGCAGCAGCTGGGTGGTCTCAGAATGGCGGTGATTGATGTCGATGCGGACGGGCATCTCGTCGTACGTCGTCTGCCATAAGGCTTGCGCTGCTCCGAGCATGCGCCGTGCTGAAGTCTCCCCGACGCCCGGCAGTGCCTGAAGGGCCAAGCCGACGTTCAGCACGTCCTGAACCGTGCTGATCCCCGCCTCGCCGAGTGGCCCCAACCGAAGTCGATCGCGGGTGGCGGTCTTCAACGCATCCACCGGCATCTCCTGGAGGATTCGTTGGACCTCTGCGCGTCTGACCTTCTCACCCGCCTTCTGTGCCGCCGATCGGTACGAGGCTTCGCCTGCGACGACCTTGGCGATGGCGTCCAGCGCCTCGGGCAGTCCGTCGACGACCGACCGGTCCAGGATCTCGGGTGCCGGGGCGGTCTGCCCGGAGACAAGGTCGAATCGGAGGGCTGGATCGAGCAGGATCTCGAACTTGAGCCGCCGTGGATCGGCGCGCGCGGTGAAGGCACCGAGCCACTCCAACCGCCGAGGTTGATCGTTCCGGAGGATCGCCGCGTGGTGATGGCGCAAAAACTCGGCAGCGGCAGCCGCCGATTGTTTCTTCGCCGACCCGGTGAAGAAACGACCGAGGCCAAGCATGGGGGCGACGTCGGCGATGGCACGGGGTGCATCCGTGGTGAGCAGTTGCAGCAGGGAGCGGTCGTGGGCCGTCGGCACGGGAAGCGTGGCCCGCTCCCACAAGCGCCTGACGACCCCAATGTCACTCTTTCGAAGCGGGAGCACACGCCAGGCGGCTTGACCGGCCCGGCCGACCATGACACTCCGTGAGCGCAGGGCTCGTTCATCGCTGCTGGCCGCGTCCTGGACAGCCTGGTGCCAGTCCTGTACCTCCTCGGCACGGTGGCTCCATTGCGTGAAGTCCGCCATGAGGCGACGAATCTGTTCGCGCTCTGTCTTGTTCATGCTCACCGCAGAAATCGAGGGGTTTGCGGACGGATCGTAGTGCACCCCCCACCTGAACGGGACCTCCGGAGACAGTTGTCAGGAAAGCGACACCGACACACGCAACACCAGCTGGCGCAGCCTGCGCCGGCCTTGCGCTCGTCAGTAGTGTCGGTGCTCGTCGGTAAGCTCTGCTGGCTGTCGTTCTGGAGGTGGCTGGTGCGGCTCGAGGATCTCTCGTCGGGCGTTCGGGTGACCGGGGTGGTGCCGGGCGAGGCGGTCTCGGTTCTGGCAGCGCAGTGGCATGGCCGCGAGGCTGTGGAGCTGACCTACAAGACCCTCGACGGAGGCCTGCGCCAGCAGGTGCTCTTCCGGGCCGACGAGGCCAAACTGAGTCTCTCTGACGCGGGCAGCCGGCCGTTCGACGCCGCCGCCGAGGAGTTCCGGCTGGTCGCCGAGGCGCAACGGATCTCCCTGGCCGGGCTGTTCGACCCGATGCTGGCGGTGGCCACCAGCGACGTGCAGCCGTTGCCCCACCAGATCCGAGCCGTTTACGGCGAGATGCTCGACCGCATGCCGCTGCGGTTCCTGCTGGCCGACGACCCTGGCGCCGGCAAGACGATCATGGCTGGCCTGTACGTCAAGGAGCTCCTGCTCCGCGACGACGTGAAGCGCTGCCTGATCGTGGCTCCCGGTGGACTGGTCGACCAGTGGCAGGACGAGCTGTTCTTCAAGTTCGGTCTACGCTTCGACATCCTCACCACGGCCATGGTCGACGCCGCGCTCGGGTCAAGCGTGTTCGAGCAGTATCCGCTGCTCATCGCACGGATGGACCAACTCGCGCGCAACGAAGACCTGACCGCCCACCTCGACGACGCCGAGTTCGACCTCGTCGTCGTCGACGAGGCCCACCGGATGGGCGCGAACTACTTCGGCGGCAAGATCAATAAGACCCGCCGCTTCCAGCTCGGCGAGAAACTGCGTGACCGCACCCGGCACCTGCTGCTGATGACCGCCACCCCGCACGCGGGCAAGGAGGAGGACTTCCAACTCTTCCTCACCCTGCTCGAGCGCGACGGCTTCGAGGGCAAGTTCAAGGCCGGCATACACAACCCGGACACCAGCGGGCTCATGCGACGCATGGTCAAGGAGGACCTGCTCACCTTCGAGGGCAAACCGCTCTTCCCGGAACGCATTGCTCAGACCGTGCCCTACGAGCTCACCGCAGACGAGCAGGACCTCTACGAGCGCGTCACCGAGTACGTGCGCGAAGGGATGAACCGTGCTGCACGGCTGGACGACAAGCGTCGCAACACCGTCGGCTTCGCGCTCACGGTGCTCCAGCGACGCCTCGCCTCCAGCCCCGAGGCGATCTATCAGTCCCTGGTCCGACGCGCCGAACGACTCAAACGCCGCCGCGACGACCTGATCCACGGCCGCGGGGTCAGCGACGAGCCCGCCCCGATCAACCCCCGCGACTGGGACAACGACGAGCACAGCGCCGAAGAGGTCGAGCAGCTCGAGGAGGAGCTGCTCGACGCCGCCACCGCGGCCCGCACCATCGCCGAACTCAACACCGAACTGGCCGACCTCGACAAGCTCATCCACGTCGCCCGCCGGGTCCGCAACCTCGACGCCGACCGGAAATGGGTCGAGCTGCGCAAGATCCTCGAAGACAACGATCTCATCCACCCTGGCGCCGAGAAGCCCCGCAAGCTGATCATCTTCACCGAGCACCGCGACACCCTCGACTACCTGGCCCGCAAGATCCGCTCGCTCTTCGGCAAGCCGGCCACCGTGCAGGCCATCCACGGCGGCGTCCGACGCGCCGACCGACGCGCCATCACCGAGGAGTTCACCAAGAACCCGGCCTGCCAGATCCTCCTGGCCACCGACGCAGCCGGCGAAGGCCTCAACCTCCAAGCCGCCCACCTGATGGTCAACTACGACCTCCCGTGGAACCCCAACCGCATCGAGCAGCGATTCGGCCGCGTCCACCGCATCGGGCAGACCGAGGTGTGCCGCCTCTGGAACCTCGTCGCCGCCAACACCCGCGAGGGCGAAGTGTTCACCCGGCTGCTGCAGAAGGTCGAGGAGCAGCGCAAGGCCTACGGCGGCAAGGTCTTCGACGTCCTGGGGGCGGCCTTCGACGAGACCCCACTCCGAGAGCTGTTGATCGAGGCCATCCGATACGGCGACCTCCCCGAGACCCGAGCCAAGATGGAACAGGTCATCGACGAAACGGTCGCCCACGGGCTCAAGGAACTCCTCGAAGAACGCGCACTCACCCACGACGCCATGTCCGACGCCGACCTGGCACAGATGCAGCGACTCATGGAGGAGGCTCGGGCCCGCCGGCTGCAGCCGCACTACATCGAATGGGCCTTCCGCCTGGCATTCCAGCGCCTCGGCGGCCGGCTCGCCAGACGTGAGCGTGGCCGTTACGAGATCACCCACGTCCCCGCGGCCGTCCGCGCCGTCACCAAGCATGGCCCCGTCGCCACCCGCTACGAGCGAGTCACCTTCGAGCTCGACCGCATCGACGTCGCCGACAAGCCGCGCGCCGACCTCCTCGCGCCCGGGCATCCGCTCCACGACGCCGTCGCTGAGCTCACCATCACCCAGCTCCGACCCACCCTCGAGCGCGGCACCGTCCTGGTCTCCCCAGAGGTCGAGGAGCCGACCCTGTTGGTCGGTGTCGTCGAGGAGGTCGTTGACGGCACCGAGGAGTCCATCGCGCGCCGGTTCGGCTACGCCTACGTCGACGCCACCGGCCAGGTCACGCCCGCCGGCCCGGCACCGTACCTCGACTGCGTGGCCGCTCCGAACACCCCGGCCGTGGCTGCGGCCAAGAAGTTGGCCTGGCTCGGTGACGCCGAGTCCCGGGCCCGGACCTGGATCATCGGCCACCAGCTCAAGGACTACCTCGCCGAGGTCTCGCCCCGCCGGCTCGCCGAAGTTGAGCGCACCCGAATGCGGGTCGACCAGCGGTTGGCGCACGAGTCGAATCGGCTGATCGGGGAGGCGATCGCTGCCCAGGAGAAGGAGCAGGCCGGCACAAAGCCAAAGGAGAGCTCCGAGAGCCTTCTGCGCAAGGCACAGGAACTCCAGGCCCGCCGGGAGGCCCGCCTGGCGCTGCTGGGCCAGCAGGCACAGTTGGTCACCAAGCCGCCACGCGTCATGACGGCCGCGCTCGTGCTGCCGTTGTCGATGGTCGAGGCCGAGATCCCCGGCGACGCTCCGATCCACGCCAAGGAAACCAAGGCCGTCGAGCGGCGCGGCGTCGAGCTGGTGCTCGCCACCGAGCATGAGCTCGGCCGGAAGCCACGGGAGCAGGCCTTCAACAACCCCGGGTACGACGTCCTCTCCATCCCGGCCGGCGGCGGCCCCTCTATCCGCATCGAGGTCAAGGCACGCATCGAGGGTGCCGAGGACTTCTACGTCACCCACAACGAGGTCGTCACCGGCAAGAACGCCCGCCCCCACTACCGGCTCGCCCTGGTCACCGTCAGCAAGGCCGGCCCCGAGCACGACCAGGTACGGTATGTCGCCGACCCCTTCGCCAGCGTCGACTTCGGCGACCTCGCTGCTACCGGCGTCCGCGTCAACTGGTCGAAGACCTGGGCCGCCGGCACCGCGCCTTTTTGAACACAGAGCTAGAGGAAGTTGATGAAGCGCAAGCTGATCGAGGTCGCTCTTCCGCTGGAGACGATCAATCGCGAGTCGGCCCGTGAGAAGGAACCGTTCACGCGGAACCACCCGCGCTCTCTGCACATCTGGTGGGCGCGTCGCCCCCACACCGCGGCCAGAGCCGTGTTGTTTGCGCAGCTCGTCGATGACCCGTCTGCGCGCCCGGAGGAGTTTCCCACTGACGAGGCCCAGCGAGCAGAGCGAGAAAGGCTGCACGCTCTCATCCGGCGCATGTCGGTCTGGGAAGCCTCTTGGAACGATCCCTCGGTGTGGACCGCCGCCCACCGGGAGATCGTGAAGTCCAGCGATGGCAACCCACCACGTATCTTCGACCCGTTCGCAGGGGGCGGCACGATTCCGCTCGAAGCGCAACGACTGGGCCTGGAGGCATACGCCTCGGACCTCAATCCGGTCGCGGTCCTCATCAACAAGGCGCTTGTAGAGATCCCACCGAGGTTTCGCGACCAGTTGCCGGTGTTCCCCGGCGTGGCCGAATCCAAAACGACCTGGATGGGTGCAGAGGGGCTGGCTGCCGACGTCCGGGCCTACGGCACGTGGATGCGGGAGGAGGCTGAAAGGCGCATCGGCAAGCTCTACCCGGAAGCAACCTTCCCGGATGGGTCGAAGGGGCCCGTGACCGCATGGATCTGGGCTCGGACGGTGACATGCGCCAACCCTGCCTGCGGGATTGAGATGCCGCTTGTGCGGTCCTGGTGGCTCAGCAAGAAGACGGGGAAGGAAGCTTACATCGTTCCTTCGGTCGTGGCTGACCCTGCCCATGCTTCTAAACTCCGAGTCGAGTTCGCCATTGATCACGACCCGGCCAAAGGCCCGGCCGGAGCCAGCGATGGCACAGTCGGACGTACGGGTGCCACATGCCTCGCGTGTCACGCTTCTGTTGACCTAAAATACGTCCGTGCCGAAGGGCAGAAGGGGCGGCTGCGGCAACAACTCATGGCCGTAGTTGCGGAGGGGCGCCGACAGCGTATTTACCTTCCGCCAACTCCCGATCAGGTCGAAGCCGCCGTGGTGGATCAGCCGACGGATATTCCCGATGCGGGTATTCCACCCAAGGCTCCCAGCTTCCGAGTGCAGGCCTACGGAATGACCAAGTGGACGGACCTCTTCACTAACCGGCAACTGGCCGCTCTGGCGACGTTCAGCGATCTTGTCGGCGAAGCTCGGGATCGCATCGAACGTGATGCTCTCGCCGCTGGTCAGCAAGAGGGTCCGCGCTTGGAGTCCGATGGTAACGGGGCTGCGGCCTACGCCGATGCTGTAGCAACCTATCTCGGATTGGCTGTGTCGCGCTACGCGGACCTCTCCAATGCGATCTGCTCATGGAACCAGACTAACGAGAATGTCCGTGCGCTTTTCGCTCGTCAGGCGGTCCCCATGGCGTGGGATTTTGTCGAGGCGTGCCCCTTCGGTCAGGTCTCTATCGCTGGCCCGATTGAATCTGCCGCCGCCTCGATTAGTCTGGTGGGACCTGACGGCAGTAGTGCTCGACAGCAACCGGCACAGGCAGCCGACTTCTCCGAGGCGGTGCTCAGCACCGACCCTCCCTACTACGACAACATCGGTTACTCGGACCTGTCAGATTTCTTCTATGTTTGGCAACGTCGCGCATTGCGCGCCATTCACCCCAAGCTGTTGAGCACGATGCTGGTTCCCAAATCCGAGGAGTTGGTCGCCAACCAGTACCGCCATCACGGGAAGGAGGGCGCAAAGGCTTTCTTTGAGGACGGTTTCCGCAACGTCTTCACGCAAGCCCGTAGCAGCGCGCGAGCCGATTATCCAATTACTGTCTATTACGCTTTCAAGCAGTCCGAAGACTCCAATGAGGGGACAAGCTCTTCTGGTTGGGAGACTTTGCTGGACGGCATGATCAAGTCCGGATGGTCCATCACATCGACTTGGCCGATCCGTAGTGAGCGGAGTACACGGGCAGTCGGCCTCGGTACAAATGCCTTGGCCTCGTCCATAGTCCTGTCCCTGCGACCGCGACCTGATGATGCGCCGACTACTGATCGTCGCGGCTTGATTTCCGCCCTTCAGGCGGAGCTCCCGGACGCCTTGCGGAGGCTGCAGCAGGCCGCGATCGCGCCCGTGGATCTGCCGCAGGCCGCGATCGGCCCGGGTATGGCAGTGTTCAGCCGGTACGCGAAGGTGCTGGAGCCGGACGGCTCGCGGATGACGGTGCGGTCGGCGCTGGCACGGATCAACGAAATCCTCGACCAGGTGGTCGGGGAGCAGGAGGGCGACTTCGACCCCACGACCCGCTTCGCGATCGCGTGGTATCGCCAGCACGGCTACAACACGGGAACGTTCGGCGACGCCGACAATCTGGCCCGCGCCCGGAACACCTCCGTGGAGCGCATGGACCGGGACGCGATCCTGACCAGCCGTGCTGGCAAGGTCACTCTGATCAGACCCGCAGACACCCCCGCCGACTACGACGTTCTGGCCGACGAGCACACGTCGACGTGGGAGGTTCTGCACCACACGATCCGGATCCTCGAGACCGAAGGAGTTCCGGCGGCGGGTGCGTTCCTGGCAACCACCCAGAGTCGTCCGGACGGTGCCATCGACCTCGACCTGGTAAAGGAGTTGGCGTTCCTGCTGTTCTCTGTCGCGGAGAAAAACGGCTGGGCCAAGGACGCCATCAGCTTCAACGCCGTCGCCCAGTCCTGGGGTGACGTCGTCGATGCCTCCAAGGCCGCCCCGGCGGCTCACGAGCAGGGCGAGTTCGACTTCTCCGCGGAGGATGACTGATGCCGCTAAAGGCGCACGAGCATCCGCTGAAGAAGATTTTTTCTGCTGATTTCGACTTCGCGATCCCTCACTACCAGCGACCCTACGCCTGGGGCACCGAGCAGGCCCTGCAGCTTCTCGACGACCTTGAGGACGCCCTCGTTCGGGACGCAGCCGAGCCGTATTTTCTCGGTTCTCTGGTCCTGGTCAAGCCGGATGAGAACGCGCCGCGGGCGGACGTCATCGACGGTCAGCAGCGTTTGACGACGCTCAGCATCCTGCTCGCCGTCCTGCGAGATCTCGCCGAAAACGACGAGGTCGCTGTCGTTCTGCGCGACATGGTCCTGGAGCCAGGCGTGGCTCTCGACGGCATCAAGGCCAAGCCTCGCCTGCTGCTGCGCGATCAGGACTCCGGGTTCTTCACGACGTACGTGCAGACTCCCAACCGGCTGGACGACCTGTTGAAGCTCAGCGACCATGCGCTAGCGAACGACAGCCACCGGGCCATCCGGGACAACGCCAAGGTGTTGCAGGAACGACTGTCGTCCTGGACCGACGACAAGCGCAGTGCGCTCGCGGCCCTCGCCCGTAACCGGACCTTCCTGGTGGTTGTCAGCACGCCGGATCTGGCCAGCGCCCACCGCATCTTCAGCGTGATGAACGCCCGAGGTCTCGACCTCGAGCCCTCGGACATCTTCAAGTCCGAAGTGATCGGCTCTATCGACGCGGCGCAGCAGCAGGCGTACGCAAAGTCGTGGGAGACCGCGGAGCAGAACCTCGGGCGTACGACCTTCGCCGACCTGTTCCTGCACCTCCGAATGATCGTGGCGAAGGCACGCGGCCAGCGCGAGCTGCTGATCGAGTTTCCCCAACAGGTGCTCAACGCCTATACCAAGACCGGTAGGGCCACGAGCTTCGTCGATGACATGCTCATGCCCTACGCCACGGCGTACACCCACCTGCTCAATCAGGACTACGACGAGCATGACGCCTCTTGGTCCAAGGTCAACAACTGGCTGCGACGTCTGGTCCAGCTGGACAACAACGACTGGCGTCCGCCGGCGTTGTGGGCACTGCGCAACCACGACGACGACCCCGCGTTTCTCGACGGTTTCCTGCGCCGGCTGGAGCGGCTCGCAGCCAGCATGCTGCTGCGGCGCGTCTACACCACCCCTCGGGTGACCCGGTACATCGAGCTGCTCAAGCAGCTCGACGCTGGCGCTGGTGTCGACGCGGAGGCCTTCGACCTCACTGCCGACGAGCGGCACGAGACGCGCGAACGCCTCGACGGGGAGCTGTACAAGGTGCAGCCCGTTCGGAAGTACGTGCTGCTTAGGCTCGACGAGCTGCTGGCCAATGCCCCTGGTGTCTCCTACAAGCACAAGATCATTACCGTTGAGCATGTGCTTCCTCGGAACCCCCGGAACGACAGCCAGTGGGTCAAGGACTTCGCGGAGGATGAGCGCGCCTTCTGGACGCACCGCCTCGGGAACCTGCTGCTCCTCAACAGGAACAAGAACAGCCAGGCGCAGAACTACGACTTCGCGACAAAGAAGGAGAAATACTTCAGTCCCGCAGCCGGCGTCACTGGCTTTGCCTTGACAACCAATGTGATCATGGAGCCGGTCTGGACTCCGGACGTGCTCGAACGACGGCAGGTCGAGCTCACGGGAATTCTGGTCAAGGAGTGGGAGCTCAACTGACATGGCGATCTCGAACCGCGACCGCATCGGCCAGATGTTCGATGCGCTGTCTCCGGCGCTGAGCGACTTCATCACCCGGGTCCTGTCGCCCCACCTGCCCGGCGGCCACGACTGGACGCAACTGGTCGCACTGAAGGACGCCAAGAACGGGATCTCGGGAAAGACCTACTCGACGAGCGACCCGCAGCTCCAGCTGCGCATGCTGACCGAGAACATCCCTCACCAGGTCAAGCCCGGCTGGTTCCCGTTCGAAGGCCAGCTCTCGAAGCTCCAGCAGTCCTACGCCAGCGAGCTGCGCGACGTGCGCAACGGCTGGGCGCATGGCGCCTCGTTTAGCAACGACGACGCCTACCGGGCGCTCGACACCGCAGAACGGCTGTTGTCGGGGATCGGTGCCTCCGAGGCCGCCGCAGACGTGGGCAAGATCCGGCTGAATCTGCGCCGGGTCACGGCGGAAAAGGACGACCGCCGTACGCTCAAGGCGGCCGCCGAAACGGCCGACTCGACGGGGCTGCGGCCGTGGCGCGAGGTGCTGCGACCGCACGACGACGTGGCGACCGGCAACTTTCAGGCCTCCGAGTTCGCCGCCGACCTCTTCAAGGTTGCCGAGGGACAGGCCGGCAACGACTACGCCGACCCGGTGCAGTTCTTCTCCCGTACCTACCTGACGGAGGGCCTGCGCGACCTGGTCGACCGCGCGGTCCGGAGGATGACCGGGGACGACAACGCGTCCCCGGTCATCAACCTGCAGACCAACTTCGGTGGCGGCAAGACCCACTCGATGCTGGCGCTCTGGCACCTGGCGGGCGGCACGCCACTCGGGTCCTTCCCCCAGGACACCCAGGACCTGCTGGGGCCGCTGGGCTACGACACCATCAAGGACGCCCACCGGGTCGCCATCGTCGGCAATCACTTCGCCCCCACCGGCGAGACCAAGCCGGACGGCACCGTGGTGAGAACGGTGTGGGGCGAACTGGCTTGGCAACTCGGCGGTGGTGTGGAGGGCGGTGCCGAGGCGTACAAGATGGTTGCGGACTCCGACCGAGCCGGCACCAACCCCGGCCGGGCGCTGCACGACCTGCTCGCGGCGTACTCGCCGGCGGTGATCCTGATTGACGAGTGGGTGGCCTATGCCCGGCAGTTGCCGGACCACCCCGAGGAGGCGACCGCCGCAGGCATCACCGGCGGCACCTTCGACACCCAGTTCACCTTCGCCCAGTCCCTGACCGAGGCGGCCAAGGCAACCAGCGGAGTGCTGCTGGCGATCTCGATCCCCGCATCGGAGACGGGGAAGGATCCCAACGAGGTCGTCGCCGGTAACGCCGAGGAGGTCGGCGGACGCCGCGGCCTTGAGGCGCTGCAGCGGCTCCAGAATGTCGTGCGCCGCGTCGCCGACCAGTGGCGGCCCGCCTCCTCCGACGAGGCCTACCACATCGTCCGGCAACGGCTCTTCGTCGCCCCGGATGCGGCCGCGCTGGCCTCGATTGGCGCGACGGCACGAGCGTTCGTGGAGTTCTACCGCAAGCACAGCGACGAGTTCCCCCGCGAGGCGCGAGACGGGGCATACGAGGACCGGATCAAGCGGACCTACCCGATACACCCGGAGCTGTTCGACCGGCTCTACGAGGACTGGTCGAGCCTCGAGCGCTTCCAGCGGACGCGCGGCGTGCTGCGCCTGATGAACACCGTCATCCACGCGCTGTGGGTCGGGGAGGACAACGGACCGCTGATCATGCCCGGGTCGATCCCGCTGGCAACATCAGCGGTGAACTCCGAGCTCACGCAGTATCTGCAGGACTCATGGAAGGCGATCATCGACGCCGACGTCGACGGCCCGAACTCCGAGCCGACCAAGATCGATAACGAGAAGCCGCTACTTCAAACGCGCCGGGTCACCAAACGGCTCGCCCGGGCCATCTTCTTCGGTGCCGCCCCGACCATCGGCTCGGCCCACAAGGGGCTGGAACGTCAGCGCGTCTTCCTCGGCACCGCGATCCCCGGCGACATCCCGGGCAACTTCCACTCAGCGCTCTCCGCACTCGGGGATCGGGCGACCTACTTCTACTCCGGGTCGGGGAAGTACTGGTACGACCTCCAGGCCAACATCACCCGGCGGGCCAAGGACCAGGCCGAGCGGCTACACGTCGAAGAGGTATGGGCCGAGGTGCGCCGCAGGCTCACCGACCAGGCTCAGCGGCGTGGCGACTTCGCGGGCGTGCACATCTGCCCGGAGGACAACGGCGACATCCCCGACACCGACGAGGCACGGCTGGTCATCCTGCACCCCAAGGTCACCCACAAGAAGGGGGACCAGGAGTCCAGCGCCATGAAGTTCGCGCGGTCCGCGACCGACCACCGTGGGACCGCCCATCGAGTGCACCGCAACATGCTGGTCTTCCTGGCGGCCGACGTGAACCGCATGGAGGAACTCGAGTCGGCGGTACGGGACTACCTCGGGTGGTCGCACGTGCTGGACAACGCCGACGAGCTCGATCTCACTCAGAACCAGAAGAATCAGGCGACGGACAAGAAGCGGCAGGCGCAGGACACTGTCAACTCTCGGCTGCTAGGCAGCTACCACTGGGCTCTCGTACCGGAGGCTCCCGACCCGGGATCACCGTTTGTGATAGCCGCCACGAAGGCGGAGGGGCAGTCGACGTCGCTGGCGGAGCGTGTATCGAAGCGGCTCGGTGCTGATGGGGCGCTGGCGACCCAGCAGGCGGCAGCGGCGATCTCGCTCTGGCTCAACCGACTGCCGAAGCTGTGGGAGAACGGTCACGTCAAGGTCGGCGATCTGTGGCGCCAGTACACGACGTACCCCTACATGCCACGGCTGCGGGATAGGTCTGTGCTGGCCCGTGGCATCGCGGACCAGCCGCTGTTGTGGCAGCAGGAGGGCTTTGCTGTTGCCCTTGAGTACGACGGCGAACGGTACAAGGGACTTATGTTGCCGTCCGATGGCAACTTCGGCCAGGCCACGGACTCGATGCTCCTGGTCAAGCCCGAGCTGGCGCTCGCACAGCGGCAGCAAGAGACGACCCCTGAACCCGGCCCTGAGCCTGGACCGGAGTCGAACCCAAGTACTGGGTCTGGCTCCGGTCCTGGTCCGCAGCCCGGTCCCGGTCCTGAGCCAGCCCCATCGCCGAAACCGACAATCGGCTACTTCTTCGGGAGCAAGACCCTCGACTCAACTCACTACGCCCTGGACTTCAAGAAGCTGATGGACGAGGTGATCCAGCACCTGACCTCCACGCCGGGGGTCAACCTGAAGGTCCGCGTCGAAATCGAGGCCGAGGCACCCCACGGGTTCTCGGAGTTTCAGATCCGCACGGTCTCGGAAAACAGCAACGCCCTCAAGTTCGACCAATCCGGCTTCGAGGAAGATCACTAAGCGTCAGCCCAGAAGCCCGTCGGCAGCAACTGCTGCCGACGGGCACATCTTCGTCCAGATTGCCCCGGCCTTGCTACGCGTCTTGATGGGCGTGGCGGCCTCGGCCCCGCTGTCCCCGCCTGCGCAACCTGCCGTCGGCCCCAAGCTCGCTCAACCCAGCATGGCGGCTTTTGTCCATTTCCCTGGCTACCTGTAGCCAATTGAGCTACAGAGGCACTACTGGTAGCGACGCCACATGACGCCAAAATCATCGGAGAGAAGCGATCGAAGTCGGTGCGCCAACTCACGAGCTACGTCAGGACGGCCAGCGAGGGAGTCGATGGTACTGGTAACCAGCTGCAGCTCCCGAACGCGGCGCAAGACCGGCCAGCCTGCCCACGCGGTGATGTCGAACCCGTAGACATCGACAAACTCCTGATAGTCGGCAGGTGAGCGACCGAAGCGGGTGGCGCCGTGGGCGGTTGGTACGAGATCCCACTCCCGCGGGCCAATGCACACGCCGTCCAAGTCGCACAGCAGCGGCTCTGGGCGGGCGACCGCGCCGTAACCTGCGGCAGGGAGGAGGACGTTCCCGGTGTGGGCATCCCCGTGGATGACGCCTGGCGGCAGCTGCCACGCGACCCGATCGAGATCCTCTTCTGCCTGGTCGCAGCGCAGACGAAGCTCCCGCAGGAGGTCTGCAGCCCCGATCCCCAGCTTCGTTCTCGACCACCGCTCCAGCTCGACGGTTTCCTTGGGCGGTAGCGCTGCGGCAGTGTCGAGACGCCGACGAAACTTCTCGATAGGCGACCAGCGCGGCAGCGCTACATCTAGCCGTTCAACGCTGTGGAGGGCACGGAGTGGCGCGGCAAGGTCGACCGGCTTGGGCTCGTCGCTGACGATCGGAACGTACTCCCATACGGTGGCAACCCAATCCCCACTGAAGAGCGGTTGGGCAGCGACACCGGGAGCAAGCCGCACGGTAGGCATGCCGACCTTCTCGAGGCTCGCCGTGATTGATACCACCCGGCGGGCGAGCGCCGCAGAATGGGGACCGGCAGCAAGTCGGATCACGAATGGTGGCACCAGGAACACGGCGTTCATCGTGTACTTGACGAGGTTGGCGCCATCCCGGTCGATGCCGATCTGGGCGCAGACCTCGCTCAAGTGCCCATGGAGCTCCGAGGCGACAGCGTCGCTAAGTGCGGTGGTCATCAGACCGCCTGCAGCTCCGCGATTCGGCTGCCGAGAGCAGCGAGCGCCGGCTCCCGCTCGACCTGGGGTGCGGAGAGCCCCCACAGGGCGTTCAGACGATCGTTGACGCGAGCCGACCGCATCCCGTCCGCCATCAGCCCCACCGCCTTCATCCCATACTCGCTAGCGGTAGCGAGATCACCGGCCAGGATACTCGCCGTGGCGACGGAGATCGTGTCGAAGATGAAGGACCGCCGGTCTTGAGGCTGTCGCAACCGCACCGCCTGGTGGGAGTGCTCGGCGGCGCGGTCGACGTAGCGCACGTGCTCGGGATGGCGAGCGAGGGCCGAGTAGACGACGGCGGAGATGCCGTGCACGTCGGCCTCGGTCAGCGCGAAGTGGGTCCAGGCCGGTGCTGTGTCCAGGTCCGCCTGCTCGAGCTCGCCTCGTGCACGGGCCAGACTGTCGACAACCTGGTGGTCGGCACCGAGGAGCGCGTAGGCCCAGGCGGTGTTGGCGTGCAAAATGGCGACGCTGGCGTGACAGCCGGCTTGCTGTGCCGCGAGCTGCCCAAGACCGAACAGTTGCAGCGCGTCGGCGGGCTGCTCCTGGTGCAGACTGACCCGCCCGAGGCGATACAGGGTGTTGGCCAGAAGCGGCAGCGAATCGGTCTGCCGTGCCAGGACGAGGCTCTGCGTGAGATGGCGGCGGGCCGTGTCGTGATCGTCGAGATCGTGTGCAACCCAGCCGACGAGGTTGTGCAGCTCGGCGAGAGCGGCCCGCAGGTCGGCAGCGACCGCGTCGCTGCTCTTCATTTCTAGGAGCTGTGTCGCCCACGCCACGTATCCGCGTGCGGATTGCAGGCAACGGCCGCCTCCGGCGGCGGCGTCGAGACGGCGGTGGAAGGCGGTCACGGCACGAACGGTGGCTACTTCGTCCGGGCTGACGGTTGCCGGGACGGCGATCTGCTCGGAGTTGGGCAGCCACCGCTCCACGTCGGCGGGTATGGCACCGACCGCGATGCTTGCGACAACGCCGAGCAGTTCTCGGTGATCGATCGGCGCGACGGGTCCGGCCTGGCCGGAGAACGAGCCCTGTCGGTGCTGGAGGGCTTGTTCGTCGAGGGCGAGCCCCATGTAGTGGCGCGGGATGTTCAGCCCCTCGGCGATCCGCTCGAGCACGGAGTAGTCGGTAACGATTCGACGGCCGGAGGCAATCTCCGAGACCCGGCTCGCCCCCAGCCCGGTTGCGGTCGCGATCGCCGACCAGCTGAAGCCGCGTTCCTTGAGGAAGCCGAAGACCGCTCCGATGTCGTGGCGGGCGAGGTGGGCCCGCATCGCAACGCCGCGGTAAACGCCCTCGTGCCACCACTGCGGCCTGACGACCCGCTGCATGGATGTCACTCCCTCCGAGCGCGGATACTGCGCACAGTAGTCGGCCGCGTGCAGGATGTCCGCCCTGCCGCAGGCCATGCGGCCCGTCGTCTCACGGTGAGAAGCCCACCGTGGGGCGCTCACCGTTGGCTAGCTGGCCGGCAGCGCCATCGGCGAGGGTCGTTGGCGTGCCAGTTAGACGCCATCGCCATCACCCGGCCTTCAGTGGAGGCCCGGCCACCAAAGCCGAGCCGTCTCCGGGGCCGACTGCCGTGAAAGGTGAGCACGGGCGTCGGCAGGCTGGCCTGGACGGGTTCGGGGTGGGTGCTGTGCAGGAGGCCCGCTCGCCTCGGACCATTGCGCGGCTGGAGAGCACACCGACGTTGACCCGAGACGTCGCTGTCACTCTCGCCCGCGCATGCCGGAGGTCCGTTTTGCTCGGGATCGCCGTCCCCCGTGCATCCCTGAGCTGGACCGCCGGCGCCGCGGTGGCGTGCCGGTGCCAACGTTCGCCGGCACGCCATCGCGGGCATTCACGACAGCAGAAGGCCGTACGTGGAGCAGGTCACCAGCCCTGCGCGCGTCCCCTCTACCGGAGCGACTCGTGATCGGACATGACCAGATAGCTCCGCGTCGGTTCGCTCTGACCAGCTACGCCGACGCCGATGACCGCCCAGTAGTGGTCGCCTGGGGTATCGAGCTCCCCAACGGATCCGCCGTCTCGGTGAGCCTCGACGGCGAGGCGGTCGCCGTCTGCAGCAGAGCTGCGCATTGCGAGCTCATCCACGGCGCTGAGCTGGTCTGGATCGACAGTGAGATCGGTGACTCCGAGCAGGAGATCTCGCCATGAACGCCGCCGGCATGGTCAAGAACCAGCGCGCTCAGGCTCCGCAGGATCCCGCGGAGAGCGACTTCCGCGCGACCGCGCGCGTGGTCCTGGACATCCATCGGGACGACAAAGGCTTCTGCCTCGGCTGCTACGTCTACTTCCGCCAGCTCAAACCCTTCCCCTGCGAGTACTACTCCTGGGCAGCACGAGTCATCGCTACCTACCCGAGGACGGCTTCCTCAGCTGCCAAAACACCTGCTCGTGATCGTCGCCCAGAGGGCCCTCGGCCCGCCCGGTCCCTTCGACTGGTGCAACCAGCGGCGGTCTCCGCCTGCGACGACACAGCGGTCATCCGCCTGAAGTAGCAGGCAGCCGTCCGAACCATCGGCACCTCGATCTCCGCCTGAATCGGCGGTAGCGGCGACCGTCACAAGAACGCGGACGCCGAGCTTCATCGCGGGCCAAGGCGGCCCGCGAAACCTCGAGAGGAGGCACACATGGCAAGCGGCACCCTGGAGCTGAGCGCGACGGGCAGCGACGACGAGTTCGACCTCGACGTCAGCCTGCTGGAGGTGGCGGACGTCGCCGGCCTGGTCAACCTGACCGATGACGGCTGCGGCAGCACCTGCACCGCCTGCACCACCAACGTCGCCTGATCAACGGGCTCCGCAAGGCCGGCCGGCGCCGCCGCGAGCGCCCGGCGCCGGCCGGTAGCCCCTGTCTCGCCGAGGTGATCACGTGAGCCGTTCCATGGAAGCCGCTGGCTATCGGGCGATGAACACGGCGCTCGTCCGCGCTGTCGCCCGCCCTGCGATCGAGTTGCCCCCGTGGCCAGACCTGACCGAACCCCGCGCAGACCTTGTGCCCTCGTGGGTGGCGTGGCTACGGCAGGTCTGGGCCATCGACGCCATGGCCGAGGCGGTAGCCCATTCCAGCCCAGTGCTCGCGATGCAGGTCAGCAGGCTCTGCGCGGGTAACCAATCTTCCGTACGCGAGGCCCGGCGAACAGTCCACGCCGTCGCCCGGTACGCCCAGCGCCTGCTCGGTCGCCCGACGCCGTTTGGGCTTCTCGCCGGCGTCGCACCTGCCGTCTTCGGATCGCGAGCACCTACCCGATGGGGCTCGGCACATCAGGCAATCGCCCGCGCCGGCGCCGCCTGGCTCACCGACGTGATCGCCCATCTCGAAGGGTGCCCGGAACTGCTGTCCCGCCTTCCGGTGGTCGCGAACAGCACGCTGACGGTCCGTGATAACCGCCTGATCGTCCCCTACCAACCGCACGCTGGGTCCACCGGACAGCTGGGCGCGGTGGAGGTCTCCCTGCGTCATTCAGCACCGGTACGCGCCGCCATCGAAGCGGCTCGCTGCCCGATCCGGGTGGAAGTCCTTGCCGCCCAGCTTTGTGGTGCGTTTCCCCAGTCGTCGGCGGCAGTCGTGATGGCGATGCTCACCGAGTTGATCGCGCACCGCGCTCTCATCACGAGCCTGCATGCTCCCAGCACCGAGCCGGACGCGCTGAAATACCTGCTGCATCAACTCGACGAGGTCGGCGGCGGAGTGGGCACGCCCGTCGCCGGCACGGTTCGTGCCCTCCAGGAGATCCACGCTGGACTGCAGCGCCACAACGCGGTACGGCCGGGCGAGGCCTCGGCAGCCCGACTGCTGGTGGCCTCCCGGATGCGTAGCCTCGCCCTCTCCGAGCACGAGCCGCTCGCGGTGGATCTCCGACTGGACGCCTCGGTGACGCTTCCCGATCAGGTAGCGCGGGAGGTCGAACGCGCCGCGCTGGTGCTGACGCGGTTGAGCGCCTACCCGTACGGCACCGCGGCGTGGCGGGCCTACCACCAGCGCTTATATGAGCGCTACGGGATCGGCTCGCTGGTGCCGTTGCGGGAGGTCGTCGACCCGGATAGCGGCATCGGCCTGCCGGACGGCTATCCGGGCAGCCTCGCCGCAGAGCCTCGCTCGCCGATGTCTCGGCGTGACGAGGTGCTGCTCGGCGTGGCCCAGCGAGCGGCACTGGACGGCGCACGCGAGGTCGTCCTCGACGAGACGCTGATCGAGCAACTGGAGCTGGGCCCGGAGCGGCTGCGCCTGCCTCCGCATCTGGAGGCGTGCGTACGCGTGCAGGCTGCCGACGAGAAGGACTTGGCGCGCGGCAGGTTCTCGATCGAAGTCACCTCCATCTCCCGGGCTGCCGGAGGGCTCACGGGCCGATTCCTCAGCGTACTGAGACCGAGGGACGCGGCAGGACTTGTCGTCGGCCTGGCCGACCTGCCCGCCGGAGACCGAGACACCGTGCCGGCTCAGGTGTCGTTCCCGCCGCTGGATCCCGCTACCGCGCACGTCGCGCGCGCCGTTCAGGTGCTGCCTGCGGTGATCAGCTTGGCCGAGCACCGGTGGCCGAGCCCGTCGGTGCTCACCATCGACGACCTGGCGGTGGGGTGCGACGGCCGGCGCATGTACCTCGCGGTGCCGGACCGGGGCCACCGGATCGAGGCGGTCGGGATGCACGCGCTGAACCTGCGAACCCACACGCCGCCCCTGGCTCGATTCCTCATCGAGCTCGGACGCGCCCAGTGCGCTCAGGTCACGGCCTTCGACTGGGGTGCTGCGGCACGAGCAAGACTGCCCTTCCTTCCACGAGTGCGTTATGGGCGGGCAATCCTGGCACCGGCGACCTGGCGGTTGGAGTCCGCCGAAGTGCCGGACCGTGACCAGCCCTGGGACGCCTGGGCCGCCGCCTTGCACGAGTGGCGGGTGCGCCGGCGGTTGCCGCGCCGGGTGCACCTGGTCGAGGCTGACCGGAGGCTGCCGCTGGACCTCGACGAGTTGGCGCATCAGGCCCTGCTGCGGGCCCATCTGCTCACCGCGCCACGAGCGGTCCTCGTGGAAGCGCCCACTCCGGAGGACCTGGGGTGGTGCGGCGGCCGCCCGCACGAGGTCATCGTGGCGCTGCGCGCCACCGAGCCGCCGCCCTGGCCGCCGCTGCCCGCGCCGACACCGGCCCGTGTCATCGGACGTGACCAGGGGCAGAGTCCGGCGGCCTCGCGGATTCTGTTGGCGAAGCTGTACGGGGACATCCGCCGGCAGGACCTCCTCCTGGCCGAGCACCTGCCTCGGCTGCTCGCCGACTGGGATGCTCCGCCCGACTGGTGGTTCCTCCGGTTCCGCGACCCGGACCAGCACCTACGCCTGCGTATCGCTCTACCCGACAGGTCTGCGTTCGGGCCAGCGGCCGAGCGCGTCAGCGCGTGGGCCGACGACCTGCGCCGGCGCGGCCTGCTGCGGGAGGTGCAGTACGCCACCTCATATCCCGAGACCGGCCGGTGGGGGTCGGGGCCCGCGATGCAGGCGGCCGAGGGGGTCTTCATCGCCGACTCCCACACCGTGGTGACGCAGCTGCGCCAGCCGGCACGCCCGAGCCGGCAGGCGCTGGTCGCCGCGCACGTCGCGGCCATCGCTGTCGCCTACACGGGCAGCGTCGAGGCCGGCATGCGCTGGCTGATCGACCATGTGCCCGCTACAGCACCACAGCCGGTCCCCCGGCCGCTGTTCCGCGAAGCCGTCCGCCTCGCCCACCCCGGCGGCGACTGGGCAGCGCTCCGCGCGGCCCCGGGCGGCACCGCCATCGCCGACGCCTGGAAGAACCGAGACGTCGCCCTCGCCGTGTACCGAACCCACCTACCCGGCCCGCACACCGACGGCATCGACCCCGACGACGTCCTCGGCTCACTCATGCACGCGCACTACATCCGCGCGGTCGGCATCGACTTCGACGACGAGGACCAGTGTCGCTACCTCGCCCGCGCCGCAGCCCTGGCGTACTTCGCCCGGAGCCGGTCATGAGTCTCACGTACGAAGGCCACGAGCTGGCCGTCGCGGTCGCCGACCTGCTCACCCATCCCGACGATCCCAGCCTGCCGATCCACCAACCCTGGTGGCGGCAGTCGCTCGCCCTCGGCGTACCCGGCATCGCGCTGCTGCACGTTGAGCTGGCAGCGGCGGGGCTAAGACCGTGGCAACGCGCCCATCACTGGCTCACCGCCGCTACCAGCGGCCCGGTAACGACAGGCCCCGACAGCCATCCCTTCCACGGCGCCCCCGCGCTGGCACACGTCCTGGCATGCGCTGCCGCCCACCAGCCCGGCTCGTACGCCCGCGCGCTGGACGGCCTCGACACGGCGATCGCCGCCGACGCGCGGCGTCGCGTGGCCGCCGCGCATGCGCGCATCGACGTCGGCGAGCTACCGGCCCTCGCCGAGTTCGACACGATCCGCGGGCTCACCGGGCTCGGGGCGTACCTGCTGCGCCGGCCATCCGGCGAAAAGGAGCTGCGCAGCGTACTCGAGTATCTGGTCCGCCTGACCACTCCCCTGCACCGCGACGGCGAGGCGCTGCCCGGCTGGTGGACCGGCAGCGGCCCCAACGGACGCACCGATGACCGATTTCCCGGCGGGCACGGCAATACCGGGGTGGCCCATGGCATCGCCGGGCCTCTGACTCTCCTGGCGCTCGCCGCCCTGCAAGGCGTCCTCGTCCCGGGTCACCTCGCAGCCATCACGACCGTCTGCGCGTGGCTCGACCGGTGGCGCAGCGATACCGACGCCGGCCCGATCTGGCCGTACTGGATCACCAGGGCGCAGCTGCGCGCGGGCCACGCCCCGAAGCCGAGCGCCCAGCGGCCGTCATGGTGCTACGGCACCGCGGGCCTCGCACACGCGCAGCAGCTCGCCGCTCTTGCGACCGGTGACCCGGTCCGTCGCGTGGCTGCCGGAGACGCGCTCGCCCGCGCCCTGATCGACCCGCGCCAGCTCGCCGCAACGACGGACCCCTCCCTGTGCCACGGCTACGCGGGCCTCGCTCACATCGCCCACCGCATTGCCGCCGACGCTCCCCCTGGAACTGCCGCCCGCCTCGACGCCCGAGTCCCCCACCTGCTCCGCATGATCGACCCAGCGGGTGCCGGCCCTCGGCGTACGGCTGCTGCCCTGATCGCGGCCGCGCCTGGCCCTGGGTTGCTCGAAGGCGCCGCCGGAGTGGCCCTGGCCGCCCTGAGCTGCAGCACCGCGTCAACGCCGGACAGCTCCTGGGACTCCTGCCTGCTCACCGTCCGACCTGCCCACCCCCTGAAGTGAGGATGTCCGATCCGATGCCGACACCTGACTGGCGGCAGTACACCGTCGAGTTCCCCAGCCCGGCCGCGGCCGAGCAGATCGCCGCCACCGTACTGGCCCCGGCGCTCGCTGCTGCTCAGAACGACGGCGTCCTGCACGGCTGGTGGTACGTCCGCAAGTACCCCTCGTGGCGGTGGCGGTACGTACCCGATGACCCCACCTCTCACCTGGTCGAGGACCTGCTGGAGACACTCGCCGTTGACGACCGCATCGTCAACTGGACCCGAGGCACCTACGAGCCGGAGACGCTGGCCTTCGGCGGCTCGGGCGGCATGCACGTCGCCCACAACCTCTTTCACCAGGACAGCCGACAGCTGCTCCTTGGACCAGGCTTCGCCGACTCGGCCACGCTCGGCAGACGCGAACTCGCCGTCCTGTTGTGCAGCGTGCTGATGCGCAGCGCCGGCCTGGACTGGTTCGAGCAGGGCGACGTCTGGGCCAAGGTCTCCGACCTACGCCCAATGCCGACCCTGCCCGCCGAAGGCGCCGCCACCGCCACCCTGGCCCGGGCGATGAACCGGCTCATGACCGCCGACATTCGGAGCCTGAGCCGTCCCGCGTCGGCCAGCCCGCTCGCGGGCTACGGTGCATGGCTCGACGCGTTCGAGACAGCCGGTCAGGCCCTCGCAGACCTGGCAAGGCACGGCCGCCTGCGACGCGGCCTACGCGCGGTCATCGCCCACCATGTCATCTTCCACGCCAACCGCATGGGCCTGTCCGTACGCGACCAGTCCACCCTCGCCGCGCTCGCGGTGAGAAACGTGTTCGACCCCATCAGGAGGAGCATCGTGTCCGCCTCAGAACCCACCCCGCCGGCCGCTAGCGTCGACCAGATGACCACGCTTCGTGAACCCGCCGACCTGCGCACCGAGCTCACGGACCGGCTACGCGCCGAGAACGTCATCCGGACGCCAGGAGTCGAGGCTGCCATGCGGCAGACACCACGGCATCTGTTCCTGCCCGGCGTGCCGCTGGAGCAGGCGTACGCCGATGGGCCGGTCTACACCAAGACCGACGGCCGCGGCATCTCGATCAGCGCCGCCTCGCAGCCCCGGATCGTGGCCATGATGCTCGAACAGCTCGACGCCCAACCGGGCCACCGGATCATGGAAGCGGGTGCCGGAACCGGCTACAACGCGGCCCTCCTGGCCGCCATCGTCGGCGACAACGGACGCGTCGTCACCATCGACGTCGACGACGACCTCGTCGACGGGGCTCGGAAACACCTCGCGGCCGCAGGCGTCGCCAACGTCGAGGTCGTGCGCGGTGACGGTGCGCTCGGACACCCCGACGGTGCCCCGTACGACCGGATCATCGCCACCGTCGGTGCCTGGGAAACACCCACCGCGTGGCTGGAGCAACTCGCCCCGGACGGGCGGCTGGTAGTGCCGCTCCGGCTGTGCGGCGCCGCATCGCGCTCGATCATCTTCGAACGGTACGAAGGCGGATGGCGCGACGTCGGCAGTGAGTTGGCCGTTTTCATGCCGTTGCGCGGCATCGGCGACGACGCCCGGCGCCTCGTCACCCTCACCGACGAGCAGGACGTGGCCCTGCAGATACACAAGGACCAGAACGTCGACGCGGCCGCACTCGCTGGTGTGCTCGAGAGCGAGCGGCACGAGTTGTGGACGGGCGTGCTCTTCCCGCCGATGGTGCCGTACGAGTGGCTGGATCTGTGGCTGGCCTGCCGCCTCGACAACGCCATCATGCGGATGAACGTCCAACCCCAGGCCATTGAGCGCGGCACCGTCTCCCCCATGTTCCCGTGGGGCGCGATGGCCACCACCCGCGGCCAGGACCTCGCGTACCTCACCATCAGGCCAGCACCGCCGGCCGCCGACGGCGGCAAACTGTACGAGGTGGGCGTTCTCGGCCACGGCCCCTCCGGCAAGGACCTCGCCCAGCACGTCGCCGACGAGATCCGCGTTTGGGACGCCGACTACCGCGCCCGGACCGTACACTTCGAGATCCCCGACGCGCCCACCGAGGCGAACCCGTCGGCTGGACACTTCGTCCTCCCCCGGCCGCACCACCCGATCACCGTCACCTGGCAGTAACGATGGACCCGACCAGCCACGTTCTCCGGCGCTTCCCCCTCGTGGCCCGCCCGCGGCCCGCCGCCAAAGCGCTGACCATCCGCGTCGACGACCTGCGCGCCCTCGCCGACCGCGCGGATCGGGAGGGCGACCTGGGTGCGGCGTCTGCCGTCTACAACCAGGCAGCGCTGATCGCCTCGGACTGTGGCCAGCCCGAGCTGGCCCGACAGTGGTGCCACCAACATGCCGACGTGCACCTGCGCGCCCTCCCCTTGGGCGCGCAGGCCGCGCGGCATGCCCTGGAGCCGTTGGTCAACCTCGCCCGCCTGCACATCAGAGCCGGCAACGGCGACTCCGCTCTTCGGCTCCTCAGGGACCTCTTCCAGGCTGTCTCATCCCGCGCCGACACCCTGATCGACGGCCACCCCCTGCCGGCGAGCAGGCTGACTCGGACCAAGGACGATCATCGCGAGGTGCGGCGGTGGCTGTGGGGGGTGCTTCTCGCGGACGGTGCCCGAGCACTCACCAGCGCCGGCCGGTGGAAAGAGGCCTACGACCACCTCCAGCAGAACAATGGCATCGGCCATCGGATGCTCGACGGGCGCCAGGTCGCGGTCATCGCCCACGTCACCTCCGGCGACATCGAACGCGCAGGCACGATCATCGCCGAGACCGCCAGTGGCGAGCCGTGGGAGGAGGCCGTCACCGCATGTCTGGCATACCTGTGCGCCAGGGCCGCCGGCGAACCGGAAGTGGCCGACCTCGACGCGCTGCTCCGCAGTTACCGGCGGCTGGCACCCACGCCCAGCCTTGCCGTCTTTCACACTCGCCTCGGGCTTACGGTCATCGATGCAGTCGGCCAAATGGACCACCCCGAGGTACCAAGCCTCGCTGCGGACCTGATCGACCAGGCCGTCGCTTTCGGTGACGCCTACGTTGCACGTGACATACTGGGCCACCGCAGCATCCTCACGGTCATCGACGCCCGAAGCATGGCTGGGCTTATCGACATCATGCAGGCTGGAACGGCGTATGGCCGCCTGCCAAGCGTCGCTCAGGAGCGACTGTTGCAGTCGCTGGCTCGCAGCAGATCGGCGATCCAACGCTGCGCGTCCGGGTAGGTCGTGCTGGTACCGGAACCGGACCACACCCGGGCCACCGCGGCGCTAACCAAAAGGATCGGCAGCAACAGCGCGGTGCCGGCCACCTGCCACACCTCGTAGGTGCTGCCCTGCTGGACGCGGCTCAGCCAGCCGTCCACGACGACGCGAGAGACCCGCGACCGTGGCAACCACCTGGAAGGCGAGGCCGGGCCGGGCGGGCGGAGCCAACAGCGAACCCATTTGCAACGACCTCACGTCATGACCACCGCGACCGATGACCGGGACGGCAGCGTAATACTCGACTACCGCGGGCTACTCATGAAGCATCGGAAGCGGATAGGTGATCTCCAACTCGTGCTCTTCGAGGCTTCGCAGGATCAGCGTTTCGTCCTGGCACTGGTTGAGGAGGAACAACTCGCGAGTGTGACATCGCGAGCACAGACTGACCGCCGCCAACGGCCACAGGTCGACCGGGTTCCCGCCGGCACCGTTGACGTAGATCCGGTTCGGCCGCAACGGGGAGGTGCTGAGCCGGTCGAACGGTTCCCAGCTGGGATGACTACCCCGCAGCGTCAGGCCGACGAGGCGGTACGAGGACTCGTCCAGGTACTCGCAGCGTTCCACCCAGTCCCAGGGGTTAGCCGCAAGCCAGTTGGCCGTCGTGAGCGCTGAGATGACGTGCGGCTCGAGCGTCTCCACGTCCTTCTCGATCTCATGAGTCGCGCGTACACCGTGCGAGTGGTGGGTGCTGTTGCGGAGCCGCTTGATCGCGGCCAGCGCGTCACGGATGCCGCCCACATCGCAAATCCGGGCGAGGTCGGGAAGCCTCGGCGCGGCGAGGCCGTCGGCGAACCGGCTGATGATCGTCGTCCAGGTGCCGAAGGTGGCTCCCGTCCGCAACTGGCCACCACGAAGGGCTGCGGTGAACCCGCCCTGATCGGCGATCAACTCGCTCAACGCGAGGATGCCGAGCACCCGGGCGATCCCCTCGCCGAGTTTGAGCAGGCCGTCCTTCTGTTCCGCGGGATGGGTGCTGATCCGGTAGCGCCGGGCGAGGGACGCAATGTGGAACGGATAGGTCCATTCGGCTCGTCCCACCGGGTCTTCGACCGGGCGCATCAGGTCGGCGACGAGCCCGGCCTCGGAGGCAGCCGACCGGATCTCGTCTCGGAGCCGCCGGACGTCCGTCTGATTCCCGCTGAATACGTTCGGGAGGGTGTTCGACGCCGCCGCCTGAATCTTGCGTCGGCTCTCCTGCACCGCCTCGAGGCAATTCTCGATCTCCTCGTCGAGGAGATCGACGGGGACCTGGATGTCCATCAGCTTACGGGGAGTCATCCGGACGGAGTGCGGATTTTCCGGGCGCGAGTTCAGCCATTCGCACAGTAGGCGACCGCGGCCTTCGATCGGATGCAAC
This sequence comes from Micromonospora globbae, assembly GCF_003610785.1. Classification (GTDB taxonomy): domain Bacteria; phylum Actinomycetota; class Actinomycetes; order Mycobacteriales; family Micromonosporaceae; genus Micromonospora; species Micromonospora globbae. Next base: position 88,362 of record NZ_RAQQ01000021.1, on the reverse strand, counting down.
ACAAACATCGAAGTCACGGCCTCGCCGAAGTTCGGCGGGAGCAGCCGCCAGTTGCCGGGCCATCCGACCAGGTCGCCGCCGCGGCACAGTGTCATCGGGGCGGTTCGGAACTCCGGCGCCTCCGGCAGGGCCGCCGCGGAGTCGACATCATGCAGGTCCTGGATGCTCAAATGACGCCATCCGTTGCCGCCGTTGTCGTCGCCGGACAACGTCACCTTGGCTGTTTCCAGGCGCGCGTACCGTCTGAGCGAATCGAAATCAGAGTTGATGTGTGCGACGAAGAAGTGGGTAAGCGAAATCTCGTAGCCGGTCCGGATCTTGGCGGGATCGATCCATGCATCGGGATGCCTCGGCCGGATTTCGTCGCGCAGAAATTCTTCCGGATCCCGGTGGGCCGGAAGGTCGACCGACTCGCTTAACGTCGGATCCGCCTCGACTTCCCGGCCGTTCTTCTGGATCTCCCCGTCCGGGTCCGGCACCCGGAGGAGCCGACTCACCGCGTTCTGGAATCCCGCCGTGGTGGGCCACGTCTCCCCGCCGTTGCGCACCGCCGCACGCAGCACCCCGAGGGCCTTGTTCCTAGTTGCCCACGAGGACCCGGTCAACGGGCCCAGCGATTCGGCCAGGGTTTCCCGGCCGAAGACGTTCCGGAACGGAGCTTCCGTGGTAAGGCGGCGGACGGTCTCCTCGGTCAACTCGAACCGGGCTCGCAGCGGGCGGTCGATGACGACCCTGCGATAGGCGAACTCCTCATTGCGGAGCAGCCGCACGCGGGCGTACCAGGGATGATGCGGGTCGCGTGAGATGGCGACCGCCTTCCGGTACGTCTCGGTGACGGCGGCGATCTGGTCCGGCGCGACGTACTTGCGCTTGTCACCACGCGACCGGCGCATCTTCTGCCATTCGTCGCGGGCGTTCAGAAGAACGGCTCTGCCGCGACGTTCGCTGTCCTTACGATTCGTCAGGATCCAGTAATAGGTCGCGATGCCCGTGTTGTAGAGAAGCTGATCGGGCAACGCGATGACACCCTCGAGAAGATCGTTCTCGATGATCCATCGGCGGATCTCAGACTCACCCGAACCGGGGCCTCCCACGTCCAGTGGTGATCCGTTGAAGAGGATCCCGACGCGGCTTCCGCTTGTCTTCCGGCGGCTTCATCTTCGAGATCATGTGCTGCAGGAACAGCAATGATCCGTCGTTGATCCGGGGCAGGCCCGCGCCGAATCGCCCGGTGAATCCGAGCCTGAACGCCTCGTCCTTGACGATGTCCTGGATGTTCTTCCAACCCATGCCGAACGGCGGGGCCGAAATCAGGTAGTCGAACGTCGCGCCCGGGAAACCGTCCTGGCTCAACGAGTTTCCATGGACGATGCGGTCGGCGCCGTCGCCCTTCATCAGCATGTTCGACCGGCAGATCGCGTACGTCTGCGCGTTGAGCTCCTGGCCGAATACCTCGACGGTGGCGGAGGGGTCATTTATCTCGATCTGCCTACACGCCTCGAGAAGAGCTCCGCCGATGCCGCAGGCGGGGTCGTAAACCGTCCGCCCGCCGGCATCCTGGTCCTGCGGCACCAACAGATCGACCATCACCCGCACGACGTCTCGAGGTGTGAAGTACTCGCCGGCGGCGTCGTAGTTGGTCTCGGCGAAGGCGTGGACGAGTTCCTCGAAGACAGCACCCATCCGGTGGTCGCTAACCGTCTGCGGCCGCAGATCGAACTCGGCGAAACGAGAAACCACCGGATAGAGCAGCCGAGCTTCGTCCAAGCGCCTGATCTGCCGGTCGAAGTCGTACGCCTCAAGCACGTCGGCAACGAGAGCCGAGTAACCGGCAAGGTAGTACCGCAGGTTTCTGGCGACGTTCACCGGGTCGGTCGCAAGCGATTGGAAACTCAGCCGGCTCGTGTTGTAGAACGGCAGGCCCGTGGTCTCGCGCAGCACGGCATCGACGTCGGCGACACCCTCCGCGTCGAGCTGGCCGAAGCGGGTGAGAACCTCCTCCTTTGTCGGCTGCAGCATCAGGTCCAAGCGGCGCAGCAGTGTGAACGGCTCGATCACCCTGCCGTACTCGGACTGCCGGTAGTCACCACGCAGCAGGTCGGCGACGGACCAGACCAGTGCGCTCAGATCCTTGGCCTCGCTGTTCACGAACTCCCCCGCCCTGGTGTGCCGAACTCATCGATCATCCCATCCGGAACCGATGAGTCCGTCACAGGTTCGCGGGCCCTCAGCCGCAGCCGGTCGGGTCACGGTGGCGCGCGGATTCCGCAGACCTCGGCCGGCTATCGCGAGAGCGGAAAATCCTCGGCGAGACCCCGGCGATCGCGGAGGACGGCGACCCGGGCCGCCCGCCTGCCGTGCCTCCTCGCCCGCCCGCGCCGCGACAAACGCCGTGCACATGGCCTGGTTAACATGCCTCGCCACCCGCGTCACGGCTGGCTTCGGTGCAGTCGATGTCAGACCGACCTCCGCACCGCCGCGACCCCGCAGGCCAGCAGGAACGCGAGCACGATCAGTCCGATCCGCAGCCAGGGCACGTCCCGGGTCGGCCGCACACCGATCGACACCGCCAACGCCAACTGTGCCAGCAGAGCCAGGCAGATGACGACGCTGAGCGACCGATAGGTGTTTCCGAAATCGGACCAGAACACCCAGGTGCCGTAGACGGCGGGGACCACCATCAGCAGGCTCAGGCCGATCAGCGGGACGGCCAGTCTCCATCGCATGCGGGCGTTCACCGCCACTCCTCCCGGCCCTCGCTGGTGGCACCACCCAGAGGCTCCAGCTCGACGGTCAACGCTGCGCCCGCGTCACGAAGCTGCTGCGCCTGCCGTTCCCATTCGGCGCGCTCGTCCCGCGGGAGGGCGTCGCGCTCGTTCAGCGACGCCGTGAAGGCGTCGTCCAGCGCCCGGCCATGCCAGGAGAAAGCCGCCGCCGCGCGCAGGTCCGCCTCGCCGCCGAGGACGGTACGGGCCAGGGAACCCAGCGGATCGTCGCCGCCGCGGCTGCGGGCGAGGGTCGTCAGGACCGCGCGGGCCAGTGGCTGGCGGAGGATCTCGTCGGTCATGGCCTATCCCTGCTGTCCGGGGTGCTGATAGGACTTGAGATCGGGAAGCGCAGCGACGGCCGCGCCAGCTTGAATCATGCTAATGGTGCCGGCAATGCCCTTGAAGGTGGCCTCGGCGTTGCCATAGAAGGTCGAAATCTCGTTGTAGAGGTCGTACGCCTGCCAGGCGTAGTAGGCGGCCACGCCGTAACCGACGACCGGCCCCACGCCCGTCTCGATCGTTGCCGTGCCGACGGCCGAGGCCAGGTTGACGACGATCAGAACGTCGATCAGCTTGGCGATCAGGCCACTGACCACCTCGAAGAGTTGTTTGGCAGCCTCGGCGGCCTTGGTGTAGAGCTCGGCGTATTGGTCGCACGTCGGGTGCAAGGCCATGGCCGCACTGCCGAGCGTGAGCTGGAACTCCTGCTCGGCCTCCGCGGCCTGGCCACGCCAGACTTCCGGTACATCCGCGGCGGTGGCGACGAGGTTGCAGCCGACATCGTGTAGCGCGTTGCCGACGATCCGCCAGGCTGCGGCGCAGTGGATGTAGGCGTCCCAGTCACCGCTGAGCTGCTTGGTCCAGTCCTCGAACGGGTCGTACCCGAACAGCCACACGCTGACCTGGCGCAGCCAGGCGGCAGGGCTGACCAGATCCGCGAGAGGGTTGATCTTCCACATCTCGACCGCGGTCGCATAATTGGGCGAAACCAGGTTGCTGGTCGGCTCGGCAACGTCAGCGAACGGAGAACGGGGGGCGGTGGGCCACAGGTCGGGACGGCCCGTGCTGAACGTGCTCCACATCGCCGCCGGGTCTTTCGCGCCCGGATTGGTCTGGTCGATCCGGCTTGCCGACTCCGCGTCCGAGGTGGCGTAGGCGCGCTGGGCGAGGTTGATCTGGGTCGCGGCGCTCCGGGTGACGGTCTCCAGCCGCTGCAGGCCCTGCGTCATCCGGTCGTACGCCAGCTTGTGCGGGCTGGCGAAGATGACCAGCAGACCTTCTTCGGCGAAGGTCAGGTCGCAATGCCGCTTGACGTACGCGAGCGCGTCATCGACATCACCGGATGCCCGATGCAGCACGTTGTACAGCCCGTTCAGGCCAGCCGGATCTACGTAGAAGCCGCTCATGTTCCCCCGTTGAACGTCGTTCGGCTCTTGTGCGAACACGAACGGTACTGGACTGTGATCAACAGCGTCAATGGCTCCTCGGCGGACGGTGATCGTCCTGGCACGAGAAGTCATCCGTGGGGCGGTAAGAGTGGGCGTTGTCCGCAGTAAACGCGAATTCGAAGAGCAACAGGAGAGGAGGCCTCACGCGACCACCCCGAGTCATCGTGATCGACGGAGGTCCCGCCCCGGCCTCGCATTGGCGGCCGAGCCTACCGATGCCTGAGCCGTCGAAGACCTCGGTCGTAGTGGATGCGGAAACGCCCGAGCCGCAACTGACTGGTCGGCGTGCCTGTCCGCATCATGCCGCTGCAGAAGCGCTCGGGTGAGATCCTGCACCACATCGTCATCGCTCACGGCCGGTCGCCACCTCTCAGTGGCGCGGAAGACGAGTGATCCGGTCTGACGCCTCAAGGCCGACTCTGCCCGGACGAACAGATCGCGTCGTTGCAGAGCAGCGTTCAGCCCCTTGTGAAGCGTGGCGGCCATGAACGGGAGTTCCGCGTCGAGACGTGCGAATTTTTGGTCGGGTGGAGTCGCGGGATCACCCCGATGAGCGGGTGTTTGTGATTGCAGCCAGCGCAGCGCCTCTGCCAGTTCGGCCGCGGCATCCCGAGCTGGGCCGACTGGCGGGGTGGCGCGAAGCTCCCTGGCTGCGATGGCCGCCTGACGCCACCCGCCGACCAGCTGGGGATCACCACCGCTCCTGAGGACGTGCACGGCCAACCCGAGTTGAGTCCCGAGCCGCAGGTGGGCGCCGGTGAGTTGCCCCGGGTTGTGCCACATCCAGGTCCGTGCGGCGGCGATAGCCGTGATCGCACCGCCTATGGTGCTGACGCCTGGAGCAGGATTCAGCGGAGATCGGGCGACGTCGAGGTCGTCCAGCGGAGGTTGTCCGCGCCCCGCAGCGATGAGGTCGCGGGCGACCGCGCTCAGCCCGCTACCGGCGGTCCATCGTGCGGCCTCCGCCACTGGTCGGTAGATCTCAACCAGGTGCCCCTGCCCATGATCGATCCATCCGGGCAGTGCGATATCGATCGCCGCCGCGCGCACGGTTAGCCTGGCGATCTCGGCGAGGCCGGATTGGACGCCGCCGCCGGCTCGGATGGCGAGGCCTTCGGGTGTGCGGGGCCCTCGTCCTGGTGGAACGTGACTGGCGAGGATGTCGCCGATCACGCCGACGGCGTCCGTGGCGCGACGCAACGAGCGCGCCGGTTCCGTGTTGACTGCGTCGGGAGCGGATGGAAACTGCCGGTCAACGATCGCCGCGGCTCGAAGCCCGACGTAGAACTGCGTCAGCGCCTGTCCACGCCTCCTCAGGATTGCCGCAGCTCCCGCCCGATTCGGCACTTCCGCTGCCGGACGGCCCCCGACGAGTAGCTCAGTCACTCGGGCCAACTGGGTGAAGAGCGCAGACCGGGCCGTGACAGCAGCGTTGATGTCCGCTGCGGTGATCGCCTGCCGCTGCCCCATCGCTGCAGTTGCTGCGCTCAGCGCCTCCAACGCCTCCCTGTGCCAGTAGCCGAAACTCATCCCAGAGCCGCCGCCGCACGTCGTAACTGCTGTGCAGCGGCGTCGTGACTGAGCCGGCCAGCAAGCCCAAGGCGACCGTCGACTGCGCATCGTTGGTGGTATCGGGCGAGTTGCTCCACCATGTCCGTCACGGCCAGGCGGGTCTCCGCGTCGTCCCGTACGGGGCCCTCAGCGTCGACGGTTACATCCTGGTGATCCGAGTAGTGCCTTGCTCGAACGTCGAGGAGTTCCAAGCCGAAGCGATCCCAGGCAATGTCACTGCCGGCCAACTGCTTCCAGGCTTCGCATGCCAGATACATCGCGCCGCCTGCAACGAGATCATCGGGCTCGTCGCGCAGGAGCGCGTTGATCTGATTCGCCGCCTCGATGTACTTCATGACGTCACCTTGGTTTGAGGTCCGCAAGCTGGTTCACCCCGTTCTGATTCATCCTTGTCGTGACGACAAGTCGTGGTTGTGGTTCCATCAGGTCCATCGGTCAGAGATCTTCAATTGGGCGCTGCTCCTCCCGCTCCGCTCGCAGTAGTGGCAGCGAGCAAATCTGGAAGAAGCTCGCGCAGCAGGGCATAGGTGGCCGGCGTCAAGTCCTCCGGCACCTCGGCCTCTCGGGCGCGCATCAGCTCCCCCAGCAGATTGCGTAGTTCTGCGGCGTGTCCCTCTGCGTGGGCAGCCCGCATGATGTCGCGCCAGGGTCCGTCGTCAGCGCGGTCTGGGTCGGCCAGCCATGCCTGCTGTACGGCCCACCGAGCTCCGGTCGTGTCCCCCGCCTCGAGGTACAGCTCGGCGAGGTCGTGGGCAGTGTCCACCACCGCAGACGTGATGTGCCCGGGATAGATGTCGGACTCGGGCAGCCAGGTGAAGGGATTGCGTGCTCCAACTGCGTACGCCCGGTCGGCGCCGTCGAGTGGTGCTCCGCGTACCAGCTCCAGCGCGGCGCGTAGGTCCTTGACCCCGGCCGGGCCGCGGCTCTGCCCGCGGCTGCGGAGGCGGCGGAACAGGTGCCAGTCCAGTAGGTATCCCGGCTCAAGCCGGTACAGCCGATCGGATCCCATCTCGGGCAGCCAGGCGCTGCCGTCCTGCCTCTCCCCCAGCCATCGCCGGGCCCGCGTGATAGCCACGCGGCGGCTGGCGTCCTTGACCTGCTGCTCGGGCCACAACGCGTCGGTGAGCTGCTCGGCGGAGGCTCCGCGAGCGCCGCGCTGGGCGAGGTAGACGATGAGCTCCGCGTGGAAGCGACGGCGCTGAGCAGGCGCCGGGCCCGGTGCGTCGACATCCACCGGGCCGAGTACGCCGATACGGGGACGAGCGCTGTCCTGCTCACGCCAGGCCCGTAGGTCCGAATCGAGTTCGGGGTCGGACTGGCGGCGGCGCTGCCGGATCGCCGCGTTGACCTCTCGCCGTGGCCGGGCGTAACCCGCGTGGCCGCTGTCGATCCGCGGGACAGCGACGATGGGATCTGACGGTGCCGATGCGTCAGAGAGGTTCGACTCACCGTTCTCGGATGCCTGCGATATCGCGGGTTCGGCAACGGCGGCCGCGGTGAGAAGTTCAAGCACTGAGCCGGCCGCATCGGTGCCCTCGGCCCAGTCCTCCGGCTCGGCGGCCGGCGGGATCGACTCGTCCGTGGCGCTCCGGGCCTGCGCCATGATCTCGACGAGCGGTTCCAGTTCGCATACGGGCAACCCCGCCGCAGCTCCCTCGACGAGGAGGAACGGCAAGGCAAGCTGCAGTATCCCGTCCTCGTCGATGATGGCCGTGTTCGGGCCGGTCGCCGCGTTGACCCTGGTGGTACTGGCGACCGCGACAGCGCACCGGCCGGCCTCCCGTAGCTCTTTGCCGAACTCGTCGAGCAGATCGAGGTCGTCGGCATGCGGATCGGCCACGAGCAGCACCTGGGGCGCCCATGCCTCGCCGTTGTCGGAGATACGGCCCGCGAGTGCATCCGCTGCTCCGGAGGCGGAGAGGGCGGCGGCCACTGCGGCTGTTCGCCGTCGAAGGCGATTGACGGCCTCACTGACAGACGAGGCTGCCCGCACCCGGTCCGGGTTGAGCGCGACCAGAAGTTCGGCCTCGTACGCCGGGAAGCCGGTGACGATGATCTCGACGTCGTCGGACCATGCGTTGCACGCCAGCTCGCAGGCGATATAACGCAGCAGGGCCAGGGTGCGCTCGCTGTCACCAGCGATGGCGAGGCTGCCCAGGCGTTCGAGGTCGAGCAGAAGGTGCCGGCCCGGCTGGGACCCGACGGCGACGAGGGCGGGCAGCGGCGCGAGTTGCTCGGTGACGGCTGGCACGGTGGCATCCCCGGGCAGGGTCCAGTGCCCCAGGTCGTCAATCCATGGCGCGGGTGGCTGGGCCCCCGGTGTGGTGAGCACGACGGTGACGCTCTGGTCGACGATCCAGGCGGCGGCGATGTCCGGCAGGGGTTGCTCGCGTTCGGCCAGCGCCGCAGCGAGGCTGCGCAGGGCGAGGTCGAGCCGGTCGACATCGGCAGGTTGCTCGGCGACCCGCAGCGCGCGTTCCGTCGCCCCACTGCGGGGATGCGGTAGTCGGCGACCGGGCCGGCGGTGCTGGCGCTGGCGGGCTCGCCGACGTACGACGGCGGCGAGCAGCAGCGCGGAGAGCAGACCTGCGCCGGCGAGCGACCCCAGGACGATTCCCCCGTTGACTTCGCCGTTCTCGGCTGGCTGTCTGCCCTGGTCCGCTTCAGCGGTGGTCGGCTCATCGGTGGAACGTGCCGTAGCTGTCCGTTCGTCGGCAGGTGAGCTGGCCGAGGCGGAGGGCGTAGCCGTAGCAGTCGGCGGGCTTGTGGGAGCGACGGCCGGCGACGAGCTCGCGTCTCCTCGCCTCGAACCGGACGCATCCGCGGGACTGTCGGCGGCTGCCCCTGGACGGGGATCGGCCGACGCGCTGTCAGCTTCCGAAGCGGGCGGGCTCGGCCGGGCGCGGTCGCCATTCACGACCAAACCTTGAGCTCGCTCGACGGGGCCGCGATCGCGAGCCTCCTTGGGCAGCAGGATCCGCCATCCGGGCTCGATGTGGTCGGGGAAGCGAGCGTCACGCCTCTTGAGTTGCGGGTTGAGGTCGGCGATCTCGACGTAGCGGTCGGCGTCCCCAAGGAAGCGCTGTGCTACACCCGACAGCCAGTCACCGCGTGCGACCAAATAGCTGATCCGAGCAGTAGCTGCAGCAGGTGAGGCCTGGGTCGACGTGATGGTGGCGGTCGGGGCGGTGGCCAGCGGGATGCGCAGGGTCCATCCGGCGTAGACCCGGGTGTTACCTGGTTGGAGGCTGCGCCCGTCTGGTTGCGGCAACCCGTGGTTCGCCTCGGCCAGGCGCTGCCACGAGACGGTGTAGCGCTCGGCGATGGCCAGCAGGCTCTCGCCGCGCTCCACGGTGTGCTCGAGGTGATTCTCTGCCGTCGCTGCATGGGTCGGCGCGGGACTCGGCTGTTCGGTCCCCTCGGCAGCCCTTGCGGGTCCGACCGTCATGGGTTGAACGGCGGCGGCGGGGGCGGCAGCCGATGCCAGGGCCGGCGCAGCGAGGCCACCGAGGATGGCAGCCACCAGCGCGGCTGCGGCTCGCTGCTGGAGACGCATGCCGGGAACCTGGGCGATGCGACGCGGAATGCGTCCCTTCCGGCGGCCCTGTACCTGCGTGGCGGCCTCCGCGACGACGGCGACGAGGAAGGTGACCCAGGTCCACGCGGCCAGGGCGGCGGCCACCCAGCCGACCAGCGACAGGGCCCACAGGAACAGATCTCCGTCGTCACGCGTGCTGAGTGCCTGCCAGACCTGCCTGACCGCGGCGCCCGGGTCGTCGGTGAGGGTGGCGAACCAGCCGCCGAGCTCGGCAAGAGGGTTGCCGGCGGCCCAGAGCAGCAGAATCGGCAGAGCAGCGATCAGGGCAACCAGGACGAGAGCACCGATGGCGGTAAGGGCCTGTCGCCCGCGGCCGGCGGTGATTGCGGTGCGTGCCACGGTTGCTCCTTTGCGAGCTGCTACTGGGCGATCAGGTTCGCGGTCGCCCGGCCGGTCACCGACGTGCCGCCGCCCCCGCCGAACAGGTCGAGCAGGATCGGGTTGTAGGTGACGGTGACGGTGACCGTGAGCTGTTGGGGGTTGTTGACGCGGACGCTGCCGGCGACCCCGTCGAGATCGTCGAGGTACGCCTGCACGGCGGAGGCGGCCCGCGAGGGGTCGATCTCCTTGGCGCCGCCATCTATGGCCTGTCCGGCCTTGATTGCTTGGCCGCCAGCACGGGCCGCCTCGGCGGCGATGTTGTCCGCGCGCTGGTAGGCGCGTACCTTGGCGCCGCCGTCGACTATGAGGCCGATCAGAGCGAGAAAGGCGGGTGCGAGAACGGCGAACCAGATCGTGACCCGGCCGTCGTCGTCGCTCAGCCGGCGGATGGCCGCTTTCATGATCTTCCCCGGTATGTGTCCAACGGGCTGGTGAAGGATGCGCTGATCGGCACCGTGCCGGGCATGCCGGGCAGTGCGACGTCGGAGAAGGTCGCACGGCACCTCAGGGTGGCGGTGACAGTGGCGGGTTGCCCGACGGGGACGTCGAAGCCTGCGGTGGAGACCATGACGTTCAAGCTGCTGCAGCTCAGCCCCTGGGCCTCAAGCGTGGCTCGGGCGGCCTCCTGCGCCTGGGCGTTCGCCTCTCTTGAGGTGCGTGCCAAGGAAGCGGTTCGTGCAGCGTCGTAGGCCGCCGCTTCCAGCGCCTGACGGGCGAGGTTGACCCGGCCAGCGATGACAGCGCTGGCGAACAACGCCAGGATGGCGGGCGCGACGACTGCCATCTCGATGGATGCCGACCCGCGTTCCCGGCGGGTCCATCGCCTCCTCATGGTGCGGTCGGCCGTTCTACGGGGCCGTGCGCGGATCTGCTGATCGTCCAATTGAAGCCGGGAAGCACGGTGATCGCCCGGCCGGTGACGGTGACTCGTACCTCCGTAGCCGTACGAGTGACGACGACCTGCCGGTTCTCCAGGCCGGCTCCGGCGGTGGACAGGAAGTTGAGGGCTCGACTCTCGCCGGCTGCGGCCGTGGACTGGTAGCCACGGGCGCCGTTGACGCCCTGGGTGGCGGCAGCCAGCGCGATGGACTGGGCGAAGAAGACCAACCCGGTCTGGACGACGGCGAAGGTCAGCAGGAGCATCGGCAGCGCGATGATGGCGAACTCCACCGGCGAGCTGCCACGGTCGCGGTGGCAGGGGTGTATCCGCCCGCGCCGGGCCGAGAGCGGGCGGATGAGGGCCGCTCTCATGGTCACGGCTGGGTGGGGATGAGCGCGACCCAGCCGTTGGCGACGGCAACGATCGCCCCGGCGACGACGACGGCACCGGCTACGAGGATCGCGGTGATGACGGCGGTGCCGACCGGGCTGTCGCCTCGCTCTGCCTCAGCCGGCGTGGTCAGGTTCTGCCAGCGGGCTGCCAGCTGGGCGACGAGTGCCTGGATGGTGTGCATGGCGGTTCCCTCCGTGAGTGGGTTGTGCCGCGTCAGCGGACGAACAGTCGGGCCATGAACGGGTAGCCGATGAGGACGAGGAGCACGAGGATCAGCGCTGCGGCGGGGATGTCGAGCTTGTTGGTGCGTAGCTCGGCTTGGGCGAGAGCCTCGGTACGGATCCGGTCTCGCATCGAGTCGGCGCGAGCGCGCAGCGTCTGATGGACGTTGGCGCCCTCGTTGCCGGCGGTCCGCATGATGTCTGCCAGGTCGCCCAGCTCGACGACCTCGATGTCGCGGGCGAGGACCTTCAGTTCGTCCCACGGCGGCCGTAGCTGGAGCTGTGCGCTGAGCAGGGCTTCCCGGATTCGGTCGAATACCCAGCCCTGACAGACGCTGGCCGCTCGGTCCAGCGACTCGACCGGGCCGTGACCACCGAGCACCTGGTGGGCGGCGAGGTCGAGGTAGGTGCACATGGCTCGGGTGAATTCCGCCCGGGCGGTGGCGGCCTTGACGACGACCTCCCGGTGGGCCAACACCACGCCGGCCACCGCGGCGGCGACCGTGCCACCGGCGGGGACGAACACGGGTATCGGCAGAGGCAGCACCGCGACGGCGATGGTGATCAGGGCGGGCAGGACGAGGCAGAACAGCGCGGACAGCCCGAGGGTAAGGAGGTACTGGTCGGTGCTGCGGTTGAGGAGCCGCAGGTCGGCGTGCGGCACCGAGAATCGACGTCGGAGCCAGCTGATGCTGGCCGGGGTGCTGCTCGGGGTGCTCATGGGATGTAGCCGGCGAAGCGCGGGCCCGAGCGCCGGCGGCGCGGGGATCAGCTGTACGACCAACAGGAACAGCCCGAACCCCGTCAACGCGCCGGCGATGACCATGGCGGTGAGGTGACCGTTGTTCATGCTGGTGCTCCCACGGTCTGCCTGTCGGCCGGCGGCAGTAGGCGTTCCCGTTTCGGCGGGAGGCTGAGTTTGCGTACCGAGGTCATGAGCACGACGTACAGGCCGGCGAGGAAGAGCAGGACGAGTTGCCCCAGCACGCTGCCGTAGGGCTGCAGGTAGTGCGGATTGATCACCCCGTAGGCCAGGAGCAAGATGGCCATGCCGGTCAGGAACCGCACCGCGAAGCGGGGGCCTTCACGCTTGGCGTCGACCGTTGAGCGCATCTCGATCTCGGCGGCAATGGACCGGCTGATGCCGGTCAGCACCTCGTGCAGGCCCTCACCGCGATCGGTGACGTGGAGCATGAGCGGTGCGATGACCTGGTCGGCGGTGTAGTCGTTGAGATCGTCGGCCAGCTGCTGCAGGGCGGCGGTTGGGTCACCGCCGGCCTGCAGCCGCGCCGCCAGGTCACGGATCTCCTGTTCGATGAGTTGCGGCGCGGTCGCCGCGGTCGCCACGACTGCCTGCTGAAGGCCGATCCCTCGGGCGACGATGTCCGCCAACCGGCGGGTCCAGGCTTCAACGGCCTCCAGCCGAGCGATCGCCTGCTTCTCAGCGCGACCGGCGGCGAACAGCCAGGGTATGCCCGGAACGGCGATGCCGATGATGGCCCCGGCGGCGGGCCAGCCGGTCAGGAGCCAGGTCAGTGCGCCAGCAACGACCGCGGTGATCACCTTGACCTGGTGGCTGCGTTGCTCACGCCGCGTTCGCCCGGGCCCAACCCACCAGCGGCGGGCACGCTGCTGCAAAGCCGACGGCGGACGGGGCGGGCGGGTGGTTCCCACGACGCCGAGCACACCGACGATCGCCCCGGCGACGGCGAGCAGGCCCGCCAGCACAGCGGCGAGGTCGAGCAGGCTCATGGCCGCCTCGTCAATGTGTCGAGGCGAGTGGTCCAGGCGCCTCGGTTGTGCTCGCCCTGCTGGATGTAGCCGGTGAGCTGGCGAGGGTCGTAGTCGACCCGCAGGAAGGATTCGAGTAGCCGTTCGGGGAGGTGTCGCGGCACGGCTCGCCCGTCCGGCCCCGGTCCGAAGATCTGCGTGGTGACGAGCTGGTCGCCGCTCATCCCGCCGACCTCGACGATCTCTGAGACGTAGCGGTGCTTGCGGCCGCCAAGCTTGGTCTCGTCCTCGACGCTGACGTACACGATGAGGTCGATGGCGCCGGCAGCCATCCGTCGTGCCAGTTCCGCGGTCATCTCGGGACCGTGCTGCAGGGCTAGCTCGATGACGCGGTCCATGACAGTTCGGGGATGGCGAGCGTGGATGGTGCAGAGCGATCCCTTGCTGGTGGCCATGGCCTGCAGCATCGGCACGATCTCCCGAGACCGGACCTCGCCAACGATGATCCGCTGGACCGACATCCGCAGGGTCAGCGGGATCATGTCCATGATCGTGACCTCGCCGGCCGGTCGGCCATCGGCACCGCGGGAGCCGTGGCCTTCCCGGGATTCGAGGCTCATCGCCCAGCGGTGCCGACCGGTGGTGTGCAGGCCGAGCTCGCGCGATTCCTCGAGGGTGACGAACTGCTCCCCGGCAGGGATCTCGCGAGCCAGCCCGCGTAGCAGTGTGGTCTTTCCGGCGTCGGCGAGCCCAGCGACCATGATGTTGAGACCGGCGGCCATGGCCGCCTTGAGGAACTGGCAGATCAGCTCGTCCACGGCGCCGTACCGGTCGCGCAGGTCCTCCAGGCTGACGTCCATCAGGGTGTGCCGGCGGATGGCGGCGTAGGGCCGCACCGATACCTGCATGAGTACGGTGAGGCGGCTCCCGTCAGGCAGCTGCATGTCCAGCCAGGGCTTCGTCGACGACAACGAACGTTCGGTCGCCCCGGCGCGCATCGCGAGTACCTGGAACATGTCGACCAGTTCCTTGTCGCTGTCGGCGACCGGCTCGCCCACGGTGATCCGCCCGTCGGTGTGCTCGATCCGCACGTTGTCGCAGCCGAGGATGTGGATGTTGACGATGTCCTTGCGATCCAGGAGCTGCTGTAGACGCCCCAGGCCAAACATGTCGGCGGCGACGGCGTCGAGCAGGGCGTCCTCTTCCGCCTGTGAGATCGGCTGCCCGGCTTGGTGCAGGGTGTCGACGTGGTCGCGTACCAGCCGCGCGGCGATGCGTTCCGCTTCCGCTTGGCGGTGACCGGGAGAGACGTTCGGTGTCTCTCGAAGTGCGGCAGTCAGCTCCGCGCTGACCCGGGCGCGCAGCAGCCGCACCGCCGCGTAGTCGATGCTGACCGGTGTCACCGCCTGATCAGCGGTGGGCGACGGGCCAGGATCAGGTACGGCGGCGGCTGCGGTGCCGTTGGTTGGCCAGCGGTGGCCGTTCGCGGCGATCCGGTCGACCGATGCCGGCCAGGTCGAGCCGCTGGGTCCGCGCTTATCGAGCATGGTTGCTCCCGGTCGGCGACGTGGGCACGAGATGCGCTCGCCAGCGTGCGATCGCCTCCCGTACGGCTGGTTCAGCACTGGCGGCGGCGCGTAACAACTGCTGGCTGCCCCGAAGCCGGCCGCCACCGTCGCTGAGTACCTCGGCGGTGCGCCGGTCGTCGGGCAGCTCCATCAACGTTGGGAGCTGCAACCGCTGTTCGATGTCCCGCCGGCTGTATGGGCCGTCGCCAATCAGCGCCAGGGCCAGTGCGTCGTGTCCCTGTCCGTGCTGAGTAAGTTCTCGGCGGAGGAGCTCGGCCGCGGCCGCAGCCGGGGCGATGGTTCGCAGGGTTGCCGTCCGTACGACGAGGAGCACCAGGTCGGCGCGGAACAGCAGCGGCCACGGCGGCGCGCTGGTGGTCAAGCGGCCGCAATCGGCGATGACGTCGTAACCGTCCTCGCCGCGCTCCAGCTCGGTGAAGAACACTGCCAGCGGATCCCAGGTTGGGCGGATGGTCCCCGCCTGTACGGGGTCGTTGATGCCGGGCAGCAAGAGCCGTCGGCCCGGATGATCGGCGTCGAGGTCGACCAGCTGGCGGGCGAAGGCGTCGGCGAGCTGGTCGCGCAGGGCAGCCGCCGCCAGTGGCAGCAGGCCGAGCGGCGGAATATCCAGGCTTGAGAGGTACCCGCTCAGGATGCTGCCGCCTGCGGGGTCGCATTCGGCCAGCACCGTCCGTCCGCCCCAGGACAGTGTGCAGGCCAACGCAGTGGTGGTGACGCCAGGCGAGCCCTTGGCCGAGACCATCGCGATGAGTGCCACGTCAGCTCCCCGAGGTCAGGGCAACGACGATCCGGCCCGCAGCGGCGCGTGCGGCCACGAGTGGCCCGTCGCGTTCGACGACGGCGACGTTGAGGAGTGTCGTCCCCTCCTTCACGCCGTCCCGCACGTCGATGACGGTGGCCTTGATGCTGATCGGTGCGGCGGTGGGCTGCTGATTCGCGACCGGACCGTCGTCGGTGGTCACGACGAGGAGGACCTCGGCACCAGGTTTGATCCGCTCAGCAGGCATGCGCTCCTGCGGAAGGCTGATGCCGACCAACTGCCTGCCGGGTCCCGGCACGGCGGTGTCGGTGAGCTGCGCCTGGGTCAGCAGGGTACCGGGCACCAGCGCGACCGCGGCGAACTTGCCGATGACGGCGTCGGCGGAGCTGCTCGGGACGGGCTTGAGGGCCGGGTCCACCGTGATGCGCACGGTGCGAAGGTCAGAGCGCCCGATCGTGGAGCCGACCTCCACCCGGGTGGCCACCGCCAGATACTCGGCTGTGGTGCCGACCTTGCGCAGCACGCCCGCAGCGATCAGCCCACCGGCGGCGATCAGCGCCACCGCGAGCCAGACGAGGGCCGGGCGCCAGCGTCGTTGCGGAGCGACTCGGGGCACGGCGTACGGCGCGGCAACCGTTGGGGTGGCCCGGGTGGAGGGGGTCGGGGCGCTGGTCATGACGTGATCACCTGCAGTTCGCCGATGTCGAGCGTGGTCGTGGAGGAAAGGTCGATGGACTGCGAGCCGCTGTTCCCGCCTCCCCCGCTCCACGTGATCAGCCACGAGGTGGTCGCCGTGACGGTGTACCGACCTCCGGATCGGGTGCTGCTTGGCCGTGAGTAGCCGTCGTATCCGCAGTCCGGTGACTTCCGGTTGCCGAAGGACGGCTGGTACGGCGTGCCGGGCTTGGTGCAGGTGACGGAGTTGCCGTCCCCCATGCTCCAGACGACCTTTTGCGCCCGGGCGGTAGCGGTGACCGACCGACCTGGCACCGCCGCGGTCCGGGTGATGGGCCCCCAGGTGGTCGGACTGACGTTGTTCCAGAGCCAGATCGGCAGTCCGACCAACCCGGAGCCGTTCGTCCGCGGAGCAATCCCGATGTTCGGCCCGTCGAGCTTCATCTCGGCGATGGCTCGTTGGGCAAGTTCCTGGTACGAGGGCAGGATCCCGGCGGGCGGGTCTGGCGACCAGGTAGCCGGGCTCTGCGAGGCGATGTCGCCGTAGACGCACGTACGGATGCTCCAGTAGCCGTCGGTCCGGCCGCCCGGCGGCGGTGGGACGCGCTTGACGTAGCAGGAGCCGTCCCAGACCCCGAGTTCGTCGACCACGCACGGCACGGGCTGGCCTTCGTAGCTGCACCCCTGGCCCGCGCTGCCGCCACCGTTGTTGCCTCCACCGGCGTTTCCACCGCCGCCGGTTCCCGGTTTCTCCACCACCCAGTAGCAGTTGCCCAGCGCATCGCAGTGCTCGTAGTCGGCGTACGCGGGGCCGGGTGCGAGCAGGGCGCCGACGCTGGCCACCAGGATCAGGACTGAGGCGGCGATCGGCGTACGCCTCAGCATGACCTCTCCCGCTGCGCGCTGACCTCGCGGATTCGCCACTGGCCATCGCCGAACAGCTCAGCCTGGGCGATCACCACGTACCTCGTTGCCTGGCCCTTGGTACGCGCCGACTTGCCGGTCTTCTTGGAGACCACATCCCACCCGCTGGTGTCGAAGCAGTCCTCGATCTCGGCGGTGAACGGACGCCGGGTGGTGTCGACCTTGCTCACGGCGGGCGCCGAAACCGGCTCCCCGGTGGTAACGAGCCCCTGCTGAAACTTGATCAGCAGGTCCTGGCGCACCGTCAGCAACGCCGGGTCCGCCACGAACCTGTCGAGCTTCGCGTTGTAGTCACCCTTGTTCGAGGCGGCGACGTAGCTCCGGACGTAGTTCTGATAGGCGGTCAGCGCTGCCGCCTCGGCTTCGGCGTTTTCGGCGTCGACCGTCGGTGATGGCGATGACGACGCCGCTGAGGGGCTCGAGCTCGGCGCTACGGCAGGCTTGTCGTCGCCGCACCCCGTCACCCCGGCTAGCACGGTGCCGGTGAGCCCGGCGGCGAGCCACCGCACTCTCGGGCTCACGGCCTTGCTGGTGATCGCAATCAAGGCGTATCTCCTCTGATGGCTGGCATGGCCTTCACCTGCCGCTGGCGATGCGTGGTCGGGCGCTCAGCCCCGGTGCGTTGTGGTCGCTTCGCCGACCTACGGACGCCACTGGCCGCTCGCCGGCGGACGTGCCTATGCCAGATGGCTGGAGCCCGCTGGGTGCTGGGCCGCCCGAAGGTGTCCCTACCGTGCGGCCCAGCGCCCCCTCCGGTCGACGGCGTCCGGGCCGGGGTGCCGCTCCCGGTTGCCCCGAACTGCCCGCCGCGAGGGCCAGCGGGTGCTGGGAGTTGGATTCCCCGTTCCATCCTTTGTGGAGTTGATCCCTCCCACCGGCCGTACCCCCGTTCGGATCCGTGGGCCAACTGTCGACCCCCGAAACACGGTCGTTGAGCGGACGCCGCCTTCGCTAAACAGGCGTTGCTCAACGCAGTGGCGATCATACGCTCACGCTCGGTACGCGTGTCAACATCTGTTTCGCGTACGCTTATAGATGCGACACTGTTGTTTAGGTCGCTGGAGGGTGAAGAATCATGGTCGAAGATCAGCAGGTTGAGCTCGAGTTGCCGCCCCTCGACACGCTGGCCGCCAGGCTGGAGTACCTGTTCGACAAGATTCGCCCCACGCCGGAGGAGCTCAGCGACTCCGACGAACCCGGACGCCGGTACACCAATAAGGAGATCGCCGATAAGATCAACGCAGCGGCGGACGCTACCGGTGTCACGATCAGCGCGGCCTACATTGGAGAGCTACGCCGCGGCGTGGCCGGCGATCCCCGGATGTCGCACGTGCGGGCCCTGGCCACCGCATTTGGCGTCAGCCCCGGCTACTTCGTCGACGAGGCGGCAGCACGTCGAGTCCAGGACCAGATCGGACTCCTCAACGAGCTCCGTCGGATGGATATCAAGCAGGTGGCGCTACGCCAGGTGCTTGCCGACAGTGGACTCTCCGCCACCGACACCCAGCTGATCGAGCAGATGGTGGCGCGCTTGCGGGCCGTGGCCGAGGGTTCGGGCTCTGGGAGTGCGAGCGACGCGCCTGGTGAACGCAGGTAGCAGTGCTGATCCTTCGGTGGCAGCACGCCAATGAGCGGGAGAACGCTGACGTGACGTTGAACCGACTACGCAAGCGCTGCGAGAGACTGCTCGCCGACCTGGAGGTGCCGGAACGGTCCGACATCCGGATGCTGTGCCAGATTCTCGGCGAACGACGCGGCCGCCCCATCCACCTGGTCCCAATCAGCCTGCCGGCACACACGGTGTGCGGGATGTTCGTACCGACCGGCGACTTCGACGCCATCTTCTTCGAGCAGGACACCTCGCCGCTGCATCAGATGCTGATCATCGGGCACGAGTTGGGACACCTGATCGCCGGTCATCGGACGACCGAGATTCTGGATCCGGACGCCTCGCGGCTGCTGCTGCCAGACCTCGACCCGGAGCTGGTCCAACGCAGCCTCGGTCGCAGCAACTATGCCGCCGCCGAGGAGCGTGAGGCCGAGATGATCGGTTCGCTGCTTCTTCGACGGGCACACAGCGGCGGTAGCGAGCAGGACGACTCACCGCTGGATAGCCGACATGCCGAGCTGTACGGCCGGCTGCGGCGCTCGCTGGAACACCCCGACTGGTAGCGCTGATGGATACCGCCCTGTACGCCATCTGCGCCCTCGCTGGCTGGACCGCATTCGGGTACATGCTGCGGCTCCAGCGCCGGCATCCCAGCCACGCGCGCGGCGCGATCTGCGTGGCCATCGGAGCCTTCGCCGTCGGGATTACGCTCGCCGTTCCGCCCCTCGCAGCCTCGATCGACCGCACGTCGGGCCTGCCCAACCTGGCCAAGGTCCTCTCCCATGCCTGCGCGATGACGATCGCCGCGAGTGCCGAGAGCATGCTGCTCCACCTTGCGCTTCCAAGGTGGAAGGCCGCCGCCCGCACCCGACGCTGGATACTGGTCACCAGCTGCGCCTTCCTCACCATGGCCGGGTTGTTCGCCTACACGCTCACCTACGACACCCCGGTGCTCCTCACGGTCGAGTACGCCACCGACCCCGCGGTGACCGCGTACCTGCTGGTCTTCATTGCGCTCGGCTTCTTCGCCTACTGCATCGACATCTCCCGGCTGTGCTGGCGCTTCGCCCGGATCTGCGGGCGTCCCTGGCTGCGCCGAGGCCTTCGCGTCACGGCTGTCGGCGCCGCCTTCGCCCTGCTCTACAGCATCAACAAGATCGTGTACCTGATCGCCTACTGGAGCGGCCACCGGCCGACGGGCGAACGGGAGATCGCCTCGGTCCTGGTGACCATCAGCGCGCTGCTCATGATGGTCGGCCTCACCATGCCCGCGTGGGGTCCGATCCTCACGATCACACGACGCTGGGACGACTTCCGCTGCTACCGGCGGCTGGAACCACTCTGGCGGGACCTCATCACCGCCCTGCCGGAACTCGAACTCGATGCGAGCCTGCGCCGACCCCTCACGGCCGTGCGGGACATCGACTACGCCCTGACCCGCCGCGTCGCCGAGATCCGGGACGCGCGACTCGCCCTGCGCCCTTACATGGACGCCAGGGTGACAGAGCTGGCCGAGCAGTTCGCCGAGCAGGCTGAGCTGACCGCAGAGGAGCAGCGAGCCGCGGTTGAGGCTGCCCACCTGGCCTGCGCTCTGCGTGCCCATTGCGCCGGCCGTGCCGTCGAACTCCCCCAGCCCGCGGACGAGCTGCATCGTCCCTCCGGCGGCTACGCCGGCGAGGTGTCCTGGCTGACGCTCGTCTCCCTCGCCTACGCCCGATCACCCGTGGTGGCCCGGACGCTCACCGCGTCCCGACATCTCCCCGCCTCGCAGATCCCGCTTGGAGACGCCCGACGATGAAGGCCCGCTACGCCAACCTCGCTCGCATCCGCGCCCTCGACCCCGAGCGCGAGTACCTGGCCATCTACCAGACGATGCTGCGATACGAGTTCCCGTGGGACATGAAGCTCGGGCTCAACCTCGCCTTCAACCGGTCGTTCTCCATCCCGTCGATCGCCGCAGTGCATACCGCCACCGGCGAGCTGACCGAGCGCACCCAGAAGCGGATCGACGACACCGGTCTCCTGATGTACGAAATGCTGCTCAACGGCTTCGAGCAGCCGCGAGGCCGCGACGCGCTGCGACGCGTCAACCAGATCCACCGCCCGTACGACATCAGCAACGACGACTACCTCTACGTCCTCGGCTGCCTGGTGGTGATCCCGACCCGATGGCTGCAGCGCTACGGCTGGCGCCGCCCATGCTGCCACGAACGGCAGGCCACCTACCTTTTCTACCGGGAGCTCGGCCGCCGAATGGGCATCACCGACATCCCCGACTCCTACGAGGCGCTCGCAACCTGGTTCGACGCCCACGACGCTGCCCACCTGAAGCCGAACGACGACGCAGCGGCCATCGAACGGGCCACCCGCATGCTGATGCTCACCCGCATCCCGAAGCCACTCGCACCGCTGGGCAACGCCCTGGTCGGCGCCCTGTACGACGAGCGCCTGCGAGCCGCGATGCAGGTCGATCCGCCCGCCTGGCCTGTCAGGGCTGGTCTACACCTCGCGCTGAAGGGGCGCTCCCGGCTGCAGCGCTGGTTCGGCAAGCCGCGGACGACAGCGATGTTCGCCGACGGGATCAAGACCAAGACCTACCCCGACGGGTACGAGATCAGCCAGCTCGGCCCCCAGCAGGACCACTCGACCGACCGAAGCAGGGCATGAGCGGCTCGCCGGTGCTGTCGCCGACGCGGTCGGGCGACGCCCCTCGTGCGCCGGGCAGGATCACGTCGCTCCTGCTCATCCTCGCTGTGGCGCCACTGCTGCGTTGGCTGGTCGTTCGGCTGGCAGTACCGGCTGGCCAGAGCAGCCAGCGCAGCTGCGGTCACTGCGGGGTCGAGGTGGGCCCAAATAGCCCTGGCTGGACATCGCTGCTGCCAAGCGGCCGATGCGGCCGGTGCCGCCACCGAGTTGGTGCGGTCCCGTACCTGCTGGAGCTCTGTGCCGTGGTGGCGGTGGTCACCGTCGTTCTCGCCGCTCCAACGATCCCAGTGATGCTAGCCGGCCTGTGGTGGGCCGGGTGCGCGGTGCCGCTCGTGTTCATCGACACCCAGGTGCACCGCCTACCTGACATCCTCACACTTCCGGCGGTCGCCGGCGTGTTCGCGTTGCTCACGGTCGGCGCTGCCACCGACGCCTCGTGGGACCACCTGTTCGACGCGGTGATCTGCGCTGCCGTCGCCGCTGCAGCGTTCCTGGTGCTGGGACTGATCATGGGGAGCCGCAGCATGGGCCTTGGCGACATCAAGCTACTCATCTCGGTGACCGCTCTGCTCGGGTGGTGGGGCTGGAGCAGCGCTCTCGCTGGGGTGTATCTAGGATTACTGAGCGCTGGGCTGGTGGGGGTAGTTCTTCTGATCGGCAGGCGCATACGTCTCGGCGCGCACATTGCGGTGGGTCCGTTCTTCATCGCTGGCGCGGTCGTGATGCTCGCGCTGCTAGCCTGGGCACCGCCTGGGTAGTCCGCGGCGTCAACAGTCAACACCCTACGATTTGACCACGTATATGCAGCGAAGCAACATGCTCGGGCCTCCAGCCGGAGTTGCGCCATGTAGCCCGACGGTCGGTTTCCTCGATAAGTTGCGCTTGGGCGGCGACGGCTCAGCGGGAGTGACCGGCGGCAAGCCGACGAGCGCGTGCGGGTCGTAATGCCCAAACGTTGCCGACCATGAAACGAGTTGTCGTACCCCATTCGTACCCTGTCGCCATGACGGCATTGGTATCGGTCGAGGTCCTTGAGGTTATCGAGCTCGCACCCGCGCTGGAGCGCCACTTCGGCGCTGCGAGGAGCTGGAACCATGGCACGCGGCCTGCAGAGCCCGGCGTCTACGTGTGGTCGGTCCAAGGCGGCGTTCTCTACATCGGCTCCGCAGCGTCACTTGCCCGGCGGCTCGCCGACTATGACGACTGGATCGTGAAGTACGACCCCGAAGACCGCTGGGAGGTGTCCGTCGTTCACATGCTCAAGACCCTCGGCGCAACCGTCGGCTGGTTGCCAACCATCGACTACGCCGACGCGCTCGTCCTCGAGTCCCGGCTGATCGAATGGCATCGCGCCAAGGTAGGCATCGCCCCGATCGTCGTCGGCTGGGAAGCCAAGAAGGAGAGCCGGCGCGAGAGATCACAGACCTGGGCGCGGAACCTTTGGAACGATCAGCAAGCACTCCTCAGTGTGTCTCAAGGAGATAGCCCCTGGCCGGACAGTGGCCAAGCTGCCTAAAAGTGCCCCATCGATTCTGAGACTCTACACTGTAGGTTCTCGTGGATCTTGTCAGCGACGGTCGCGTGGACCAGCACTGGAGCGATTGCTTCTCACGAAGATGTCGCGATTGACCTCAAGACCGTTTCGTTTCTTCGCGGTGCGGGGCTGGCAGGGGCGGCGACGATCGCGGCGAAATGGTTGGATCGGATCATGACGCGGCCCTTGCCGCCGGTGACCTACCGGCTTAATCTCCCGCGCTCGCCTGCGGCGGGTCGCTGAAGGTTGGGCGTATGACCGACGCACCGTGCCTTGCACAGCAAGCAGGCGCAGCTCGATCTGGCCGAGCAGAGCCGCCAGCAACTGGAACAGCGCCTGGCCGGCGAGCAGGGCACCGTCCGCACTCTCGCCAGCCGGCTCGCGGCCATCGCCGCCGGCGGCAACCGCCGATTCGGCACGGGCGAGCAGGACAGGCCGGAGCAGGGCTGACCGCGACGGCCGTCCGCACGGGTGCGCCGGCCGACCTCCGGGCAACCGGCAAATCGCGGCAGGACGCATCACGGGACACCGATCATCGGCAGATTCAGTGGGGAGGAACACGGATGCGACCTTCAAGCCGCAGGACGGTCGCCGCGTTCATCGCAGCCCTGGCCCTGACCGGGTGCGGCAGCAGCGGCACACCCGCGCCCGGCGACAAGGCGTCCGCCTCCGTCTCACCCACCGCCCGGCCGAGCTACGACCCGCCCACCCGCTTCGAGCCGGCCGCCCCGGTACCGCTGCCCGCCGAGCTGACGAGCGGGGTCGAGGTGCTCGGGCGCCGCGCTGTCCTGCACGACACCACCCTGTTCGCCGCCACGGCGACCGGTCTGCTCGCCGTCGACGCCCTGACCGGCACGGTACGGGCCACCATCTCCCCGGAGAACAAGGTCGCCGACGACGTGGCGCACCGAGACCTGGCCGGCCCGCCGGTGCTCGCCGACGTCGCCGGCCAGCCCACTACCCTGGCCGCCTTCCCGGTTAGCATTCCCGGCCAGGGGACCACGCCGGCGCGCACCGCCATCGAGCTGACCGCGGTGAGCGCCGTCGACGCCAGCCGGCTGCCCGCCATCGTCGTCGACGTGCCCGCCGACGCCACGGGCCCGACCGCCGTCGTCGGTACCGCCGGCTCGGTCGTCGTGGTTCGCGCCGGCACGACGACCTACGGCATTAACCTGACCAGCAAAACCCTGGCCTGGAATAAGGTCAACTTCACGGCCACCACCGTCGCCGGCGACGTCGCCGTCGGCTCGCTGGCCGTCGACTCCGCCGGCATCAAACTCCGCACCGCCGGAGTGGGCGCCACCGATGGCAACCAGCGCTGGACCGACCCGCAGGACAGCACCGAGGTTCGGGTGCAGCCGGCCGGCCCGAAGCACGTCCTGGTCACCGGCCGCGACTACGGCAACGGCAGGGCCTACTACCGGCTCGTCGCGTCCGCCACCGGCGCCGCCGTCGAGTCCGGACAGTCCTCCGGCCCTGCGTCCTACCAGCTCACCTGCCACTACGACCAGACCAGCACGACCGTCTGCGCCGCGGACAACTGGACCGGCGGCTACGACGCCCAAACCGGCAAGCTGCTGTGGGAACTACCCGACACGGCCGCCAACCGCACCGCCGTGAAGGTCACCACGGCCTGGCACGGCGCCGTCTACGGCACCACCGACAACGGCCCCCTGGTCCTCGACGCCCGCACCGGCGCCGACCGGCAGCCCACCCCCGGCGCTGCACCGTACCTCGTCAGCGGCTACGTCGGCATCGCCACCAACCCCAGCAGCCAAGGCACAGCCGCGTTCACCGCCATCGGGTGAGCCGGCTCCGGACCGGCCGGGCCTCAGCGGCGAACGCCGTCCTGCCCAGGCATGCGGAGATCGTGCTGGCTTTAGATCGATACAGCTCGACGCTACACCGAACGGGCTCTCGCACCCTGTCGGAATCGGCATCGGTGCCGGCACGGATCTGAGAAACCGACACCCTCAGTGAAAACCTACATACATCACGCCACCCCCATTGGCCGTCGGATCGCGGCGACCTGCCGACTCCAGTTGGTGACGGGGACGACCTTGACGACGTCACCGCTTCTCGGCGCATGGATGAGGTACTGGCGGCCACGACGGTCGATGCCGATGTACATGCCGACGTGACCAGGGCGAGCCATGGTGCCGTCGGAGCCGGGTATGAAGATCAGGTCGCCGGGCCGCATCGCTGCCAGGGAGGTGACGGCGACGCCGGTGTGAACCTGGTCCGCCGTGACTCTCGGGATCTTCACGCCGCCCTTGGCCCAGGCTGCCATCATCAACCCCGAGCAGTCGTAGCTGTCTGGTCCCTCGGCGCCCCACACGTACGGCTTGCCCCTCTGGGCGAGGGCGAATGAGATGACGGCCCGTAGCTGCGGGTCGGTGGGCAGGGTGAACCCGTCGGGCAGGCCCGCATCGTCCAGGGGCGGCAGCCCGTCCCCGCCGTCGCTGGTGCAGACGATGTTCAAGCCGTCGCTGGCCACCGCCACGAGTTGCTGCGCCTCTGGCTGCCACTTCGCATACGCGTTGGGGTACGCGGACCGCTGCACCGCCTGCGCGGCCCGGGTGAGCGGCATGTTCTGCCAACCGTCGACCTTGACCAGGTGCTCGTAGAACTTCCGGGACGCGTAGCGCGGGTCGAGGATCTGCTCCGGCGTGCCCCAGCCCTGGCTGGGTCGCTGCTGGAACAGCCCGAGGGAGTCGTGGTCGTTGTCCACGCCAAGGTGGCCGAGGTTTCGAAGTGTTGACTCCTGCATCGCAGTCGCCACGGCGATTTCCCAGCCGTAGCGGGGCACCCCCATCTCGGCGCCGACGGACACGATGATCGCGGCGTTGCCGACCTGCTCGGCGTTCCACGGGCCCTGGCTGCTCCACCCCGGCGTGGAGCTAACCGATGCGGTAGGCGGGCTGACGGTGCACGCCATTGTCGGGTTGGCTCCGAGCACTACGAGGCCGACCAGCACTACCAGCGCCAGCGGCGCGAGCACCACAACGGCGATGCCCCCGGCCAGTAGGGGCCACAAACGGGTCACCGCAAACCCGCCTGGCGGATTTCGTAGTCCGTGACCCGCCACCCGGGCCCGTCAGGACCGCCTCGGTGAAGGACGCAGTCGGCGACGCTGTGCTCGGTCCAGCCCCGCCACCCGTCCTCGCCGACTGCAGTGGCGGTCACGCGGACCGCGCGCCGGGCAGTGATCGCCGTGTCCGGCGGCAGCTGAGCGTCGACGAAGGGCTCCACGTGCGCGTCAAGGTAGGCACGGTGGGCCGACCAGGCCAGCCATCGGCCGTCGAGCTCTGCGGCCGCGCTCTGCCCGGCCAATGCTCCGCTGGCGAAGCTGACGGCCCTCCCGTAGGCGTCGCCCGGCCCGGCGTCGCTCCGGGTGTCGGCGCTGTACATGGCTGCCACGAACCGGCGGCACACCTCCCCCGGGTCGGCGTAGGCGAACCCAGGCTGCACTGGCGGCCGTACGCATGCAGCCGTGGTGGCGGTCGTCACGGCGGAGGTGCTTGGCGTGGCCGGTTCGGGCTGGCCACCGGCAGCACAGCCGGCAACGGCCAGCGACAGCGCCAGTGCGGCTGTTGCTCGAGATCGCGCGTTCATGGCGACGACCGTTGCGGCTTTCCAGGGCCGTTACCGCTGCCAGCCGCCACTGGTAGCAGCGGTAGCGGTGGCGGCTACACCAACGTCAACGCTGCCGTCAGCCCCGCGACGTCAACGTCCCTGGCAGATGTCCACCCGGGGCATCGTGACCTTCAGGAGACTGCTGTGCTTGCTCACCACCTCGCCGGGGCCGCGATCGACGTCCTGGCCGCGCCCACCCCTCCGCCGACTCCCCCACCCGGCCTGGAGGCCGCCGGAAACCTGTTCATCGGCTGGATGAAGTGGATCCTCATCGTCGCGGGCGTCGGTGGCCTGCTCGTTTGCGGGATCATGATGGCCGTCGGACGTCGCAACCGGTCGGCATTCGCCGCCGACGGCGCGGCCGGCATCCCCTGGGTGCTGGCGGGCCTCACCTGCGGTGCGGTCGCGGCGGTCGTCGTCGGTGCGGTCCTGCCGGGCTGAGCCATGACCTACGACGTCATCACCCGAGCCCGACACAACACGCGTCGCCGCATCCTCGCCATTTTTCTGGTCGCAGCGACGGTGGCGGGGGCCCTGACCGTGGCGGTGGTGTTCGGTACGGGGCCGAGCCGACCTGTCACCACGCAAGGTCGCCCGGCTGCACCGGCTGCTACGGACACCACCGCTGGCGCTGCCGGCGGCGCCAGCGGTGGTCTACCCTCCGACCTCGACTGGTCCGACGTCGCCGGGGTCTCGGTGCCTGTTTCGAACCAGTCAGGCCCCCGTCTAACCGAGAACGGCCTGGCTAGCGGTTTCGCGCACGACCGTGCCGGTGCGGTCCTCGCCGCCGTCCACATCGTCGTGCGCGTCAATCCGCAGGTCGGGCCCGCGGTCTTCGAGCCGGCGTTGCGCACCCAGGTAGTTGGGCGGGACGCGCCCGCGCTGCGGGTCCAGGTCGTGCAGGCGTACGACGCGCTTCGCTTCCAGGCAGGAATGGCGTACGGGCAGCCCATCGGCACCCTGTATGCCACCCTGCGGGGCTACCGGATTCTCAGCTACACCGAAGCCGAGGCGTCCCTGCGCCTGCTGATCGAAGCCCCCGGCGCCTCCGGTGCCCCGGTCATAGCCAGCACCGAGGTACATCTGCGCTGGACCGGCTCGGACTGGGCGTTGCTCGCACCAACCGGCGGCACGTTCGACCGGGCCGTCACCGCAGCGTCCGCCGCTGACATCGCCACCTTTCTTCCCTTCACCGCAGGCGGGTGATTCTCGTGCCGTTCTGTAATCCGTTCGTCCCTGCCACCTGCACCGGCGTCATCGTCGACGGGATCAACGCCCCCGAGGCGGTCCGCGACTCGCTGGTGAACATGGTTCTCGACGGCCTGGCCGGCGCTGTGAAAGAGGCCATCGAATGGGTCGCTCGGCTGCTGACCAGCTGGACACTCATCCCGTCGAACAACCTGTGCCCCACCACCGGCTCAGATCCCGGGCGGTGGGCCTCGGACTGGGTCGCCCACTGCAACAGCGCTGACGGTCCGGCGCAGCAGCTGCGCGGCTTCATGCTGCCGATCACGATCCTGCTGCTGGTCTGCGGCCTGATCTGGCAGGGCATCACCATCGTGATCACCCGCAAGGGCGAGCCGCTTCTGCAAGCGGTGCGCGGCATCTGGAATACCGCGCTGTGGGGCAGCATCGGCGTTGCGGGTACCCACCTGGTCCTCAAGGTCGGTGACAGCTACTCCATGTGGCTTCTCAACGAGGCGATCTTCAAGGACTCGAACAAGCCGCCGAACGAAACGATGAGCGTGGCGCTCGGCGGGCTGCTGCTGCCGGGCGCTGCGGTCGCTCCGTTCGTGATGATCCTGATTGGCATCGTTGTCATCCTCGCCGCCGTGGTCCAGACCATCCTGATGGTCTTCCGGGAAGGCTCGGTGATCGTCCTGGCCGGGCTGCTGCAGCTGGCCGCTGTAGGAACCGTCACCCGGGGCACCAGCCAGATGTTCCAGAAGACCCTCGGCTGGTCCTTGGCCTTGGCCCTGTACAAGCCGGCGGCGGTGTCGGTGTACGCCACCTCGTTCGTGATGATGCGCGGTAACGGCCGGGACTGGCTGATGGGCCTCGGCATGCTGGCCCTGTCGATCATCGCCCTGCCGGCGCTGATGAAGTTCTTCACGATCTTCACCGGCAGCATCGCCTCGGGCGGCGGGGGCTTGGGCATGGCCGGGGCCGGCGCAGCCGCCGGGCTGCACGCGGCGTCGTCGATGCGCGGGGCGATCGGTGGTCACAGCGCCGGCGACCACGCCCGCTACATGGACTCCAAGGGACCCGGTAGCGGCAGTGGTTCCTCTGGTAACGGCCCAACCGGAGCGATGCCGACCCCGACGACGCCGCCCCCGACGGGCGGCGCGGGAAGCGCTACCGGCAACGCCCCGAAGGTCGTCAACGGCAGCGCCACCGCGAGCGGTCCGGCGGGACCGGTAACGCCAACCACCACCGTGCCGGCCGGCACCGGAGCCACCGCGTCCGCCGGGGCGGCAGCCGGTGGGGCTGGCGCCGGCGGCGCTGCGGCCGGCGGCGGGACGGCGGCCGCCGGTGCCGCCGGGGCTGCGACCGGCCCGGCGGCACCCGTGGTCATCGGTGCCGCGCTGGTCGCCCAGGCCGGGGTGACGGCAGCAAAGGCGGGCGCGAACACCGCCAGCTCCGCGATGCAGGAGGGGAGCTCGCCGTCGTGAGCAGCGAACAGGCACAGGTACGCACCTACGGCGGCTGGCGGCGAGCGCGCGGCATGGGACTGTTCGGCCTCGGACCGGCGCAGACCTTCGTCGTCCTCGCCACGATCACCGTACTGATCATCTCCGGGTCAATGGGCCTGCGAGCACTGGCCGTGTCCGCCGGGCCGTGTGTGCTGCTCGTGGCCCTGCTGGTCGTGCGCTGGGACGGAGTTCCCCTGTCGGCGGGCATCGCGCAGCGGGTGCGGTGGCTGATCGGCACCAGCCGTGGTTACACCTCCTACCGCTCCGGCGTGATGGTGACCGGCGAGCACGCTTGGCAGCTGCCGGGCGTGCTCGCGCCCACCACCCTGCTGACAGTCGATGACGACAGCGGCGGCTACGGGGTGGTCTACAACCAGCGGCTGAGCACTCTGACGGTGACGCTGCGCTGCGCGGCCACCTCGACCTGGTTGGCCGACCCGGACGCCAGCGCGGCGTGGGTGGCCAACTGGGGCGGCTGGCTGGCCAACCTGGGCTACCTGCCGATCGTCGACCACGTCACGGTCACCGTGGACACCGCACCCGATCCCGGCTCGCGGCTGGCCGACCACGTCAGCCGGCGAATCGTGCCCCACGGGCCCGCCTCGGCGCGGCGGGTGCTGCAACGGCTGGTGGAGGTGTCCCCCGCGGCCGCCGCGGACGTGGAGACCCGGGTCTCGGTGACCTTCAAGCCCGGCGCCTCACCCAGCAAGCCCGGGAACCTCGACGAGGCCCTGGACGAAATCAGCCGCACGCTGCCCGGCCTGCAGGACTCGCTGGGCAGCTGCGGCCTGACCGTCCTCGGCCGGGCCAGCGCGGACAACGTCTCGGCCATCGTCCGTACGGCCTTCGACCCGGCCAGCCGGGGTGACGTGGCCCGGCTGGCCGCGACCCCCGGACTCGACCTGAGTCGGTGGGTGGACTGGGAAACCGCCGGGCCGGTGATGGCCGAGGAGCACCTCGACCGGTACGTACACGACTCCGGCACGTCGGTGTCGTGGGCGTGGCACGAGGCACCGCGCCAGCACGTGCACGCCGACGTCCTGGCCCGCCTGCTCGCCCCCGGTCCGTACCCCAAGCGGGTGTCGCTGCTCTACCGCCCCTTCCCCGCCGGAGAGGCCGCGCGGATCGTCGAGAGCGAGGTCAACGCTGCGGCGTTCCGCGCGGCCTACAACCGGGCGCAGAAACGCGACGAGTCCGCCCGCGACCACGCCGACCGGGAACGAGCTCTGCAGGCCGCCCGAGAGGAAGCGACCGGCGGAGGGGTGGGCCTGATGTCGCTGTTCGTCACCACCACCGTCCTCACCGCCGAGGACCTGGGCCGGGCGATCGCCGACGTCGAGTCCCGCGCCGACGTGGCCAAGATCCGGCTGCGGCAGCTGCGCGCCAGCCAGGCCGCCGGCTTTGCGACCACCCTGCCCTGCGGCGTCTGCCCGCCGCAGCTGGTCCGCCACTGGCCCCGCTGAGCCCGTGACCAGGAGGAACCGATGAAGACAACGGCCGTCGACACGGCCCGGCTGGCGCCGGCATGGGGTGTACGCGCCCCCGGCACCGGCCGAGCCAGCCACATCGCCCCCGGCATGGAATACCAGGGCACCACCGTCCAGCTCTGCGGCCTCTACCCGTTCGTCGCCGGCTCCGGGGCACCCACCATCGGGGTGCCGATCGGACGGCACATGCTGTGGGGCGAAGTCGTCTGCCTCGACCCACTCGAATGGCTACGCGAAGGGCTGATCACCAACCCGGGCGTGTTCGTCCTCGGCCAGCCCGGCGTCGGCAAGTCCACGGTCGTCAAACGGCTCATCACCGGCATGACCGGATTCGGCACCAGCGCCCTCATCCTCGGCGACACCAAGCCCGACTACACCCGACTCGTCGAGCACCTTGGCGGGCAGGTCATCCGGATCGGCCGAGGCCTGGACCGACTCAACCCGCTGGACTCCGGCCCGCTGGGCAGCGCGCTCGCCCGAATGGGCAGCACCGACGCCCGGCAGCTACGCCTGGAAATCCGCGGCCGACGCATGTCCCTGCTACTGGCCCTGTGCGCCCTGGTACGCGGCCAGGCGCTGAACAACACCGAGGAGATCATCCTCGGGCGGGCGATCGACGTGCTCGCCGAACGGCTCGACCAGGATCCGACAGTGCCCGACGTACTGCGCCTGGTCGAAGCCGGCACCGACGAGCTCCTAACCGCGGCCCGGGCCCGCACCGACGGCGAGTACCGCCGCCGCGTCGACCAGCTGGTGCCGACCCTGGCGCTGCTGTGCGAGGGCAGTCTGCGCGGAGTGTTCGACGGCCCAACGACCAAGCCCCTCGACTTGGACGCCCCGGCCGTCAGCGTTGACATCTCCCAGGTCGCCGCCGCCGGTGACCAGCTGGTGGCCGCCGCGATGCTGTGCACCTGGGCGTACGGCTTCGGCATGGTCGACGCCGCCTCCGTGCTGGCCGATCAGGGTCTGGCACCGCGCCGGCAGTACCTCGGCGTGACGGACGAGCTGTGGCGAGCCCTGCGGGGCGCGTCCGGCCTGGTCGAGCACGCCGATGCGCTCACCCGACTCAACCGACAGCGAGGCATGGCCAGCGTCATGGTCACCCACTCCCTGGCCGACCTCGACGCACTACCCACACCCGAGGACCGGGCCAAGGCGCAGGGATTCATCGAACGGTCCGCCATCAAGATCCTCGCCGGGCTGCCGCCTCGGGAGCTGACCCGCGTCAACGAGGTGATCAAACTGTCCGGGCCCGAGCGGGAACTGGTGGCGTCCTGGGCCGCGCCCGAAGCCTGGTTCACCGGCTCCGTACATCCGGGCCGAGGCAAGTACCTGATCAAGACCGGTGAACGCAACGGGCTCCCGGTGTCGCTGACCTTGGTCGGCGACGAGTGGGAGCTCTACGACACCGACACGGCGATCCGGCAGGCCCAGTCGTGAACACCCGGCCTGTTGAGCCGCGCGGCACCGCCGGCGGCCCCCTCACGCCTTTCCTGATGCTCGGGCTGGTGTGGGCGGTCTTTGCCCTGCTGTGGCTATCCTGGCTGGCCGGACGCATCGTCGCCACCGTGGTCCGGCATCGGGCCGGGCCGGGCTTCGGCTCGCTGTACCTGGAACGGCTGCTGCGCGCTGACTGGCCGGCGCTGTGGCCCGGGGTTTCCCCGAGCACCGTCGGGGTCGTCTACGCCGTACTGCTGCTGACCCTGGTCGGCCTGGTCACGCTCGCCGCAGCCTGGTGGCAGGGGCGCAAGCCCGATGCGGAGGATCCGCTGCCGTCGCTGGCCGGGCCGGCCGACGTACGACCGATGGCGCTGCCCGCCGTGGCGGCCAAGGCCCGCCGGCTGCGCCGCGCCCTGGCCAACCTCCCGGTCAAGGACATCCCGGCCGCGTCGGCCGGGGTGCTGCTCGGCGAGCACCGGCGGCGCCGCGGCTCGGGTCCCCGGCTCTACTCCTCCTGGGAGGACGTCATCCTCGCGGTGATGGCTCCACGCGCCGGCAAGACGACCGCCCTGGCCGTGCAGTCCATCCTCAACGCGCCCGGGGCTGCCTTGGCTACCAGCAACAAGCCCGACCTGTGGGCCACCACGGCGGCCGTCCGGGCCGAGCACGGCACCGTGTGGGTGTTCGACCCGCAATCCATCGCCCACGTACCGCAAGGCTGGTGGTGGAACCCGCTCGCCGCCGTGGAGGACGTCGAGGACGCCCACCGACTGGCCAACCACTTCGTCCAGCAGGTCCGCAACTCCCAGGGCAGCGACGACTTCTGGATCCAGGGAGCCTTGGACCTGCTCACCTCGCTCATCCTGGCCGCAGCCCTGGAGGGTCGCACGCTGGCCACGGTGCAGGCGTGGCTGTCAGATTCCACGTCCCGCGAACCGGCGGCGATCCTCAAGAACCATGGGTTCGGCGCCTCCGCGCGGGCCATGTCCGGCCGCCAAGCCGGCGCCCCCGAAACCCGCGAAGGGCTCTACGAGACAGCCCGCACCGCCGCAGCATGCCTCGCCAACCCGACCATCATGGCCTGGGTCACGCCACCGGACCTACCGCTGCCGGCACTTGACGTCGAGACGTTCGTCGAGAGCACCGACACCCTCTACCTGATGTCCAAAGACGGCGCGGGTGCGGCCGCCCCGCTGGTCGCGGGCCTGACCGACCAGGTGCTGCGCGCCGCCGTTGCGGTCGCCGAGGCGCACGGCGGCCGGCTCGACCCGCCGCTGATCGCATGCCTCGACGAGGCCGCGAACATCTGCAAAATCGCGGACCTACCAGAGCTGTACAGCCACTTCGGCAGCCGGGCGATCATCCCGCTGACCATCCTGCAGTCCTACCGCCAAGGCACCCGGGTCTGGGGCGAGCAGGGCATGGACGCGCTGTGGTCGGCGGCCACGGTCAAGCTGGTCGGCGCCGGCATCGACGACGCGCGGTTCGCCGAGGATCTGTCCCGACTCGTCGGCGAACACGACGTCACCGTCGCCTCCCATTCGCGCGACGGACGGGGGCATACGTCGTACCAGACCTCGGTACGCCGGCAGCGCATCCTCGACCCCGCACACATCCGGGCTCTGCCGAAGGGCTCAGCACTGCTGTTCGCCACCGGCGTGAAGGTGGCCATGCTCAACCTGCTGCCCTGGTACGACGAGCCGCTCGCCGAGCAGCTCACAACGGCCGTCGCTGCTTCCACCGCCGAGATGACCCGCCAGGCGCAGCGCACCCGCGCCGCGCGCCGGGATCGCATGGCACAGCGCTCCTGGCGCGGATCTGCCGGCTGAAGCTAGCTTGGATATCGGAGGTAAGCCATGGGCGCACCTCGACTCAATCACCCGACGCCACCGGTACGCGGCACCGGCGTCGAGCCCCGGCGGCTGCTGGCGGCCATCGACGCCGCGGTGGTGTACTACCGCGTCCAGCTCGAACGCGCCGACGGCCCCCGGGCCTACCTCGCCGGGCGCGGACTCGGTGTCCTCGTGCAACGGGAGTGGCCCTGGCGGATCGGATACGCCCCGCCCGGCTGGAACCCGCTGACACGCCACCTGCGCGCCAGCGGGTTCACAGCGAAGGAACTGGTCGACGCGGGATTGGCGATCCGGACCCGCGACGACCCGGACCGACTCATCGACATGTTCCGGGACCGGATCATGTTCCCGGTCCGTGACCCGGCCGGGCACGCCGTAGCGTTCCTCGGCCGATCCAGCCCCGGCACCCGCGACGACGTCCCCAAGTACATCAACAGTCCCCAGACGCCGATCTACAACAAGGGACGGCTGCTGTTCGGCGTCGCGGAGCAACAGGACCGGCTCTCCGCACGATGGACCCCGGTCCTTGTCGAAGGGCCCGCCGACGTCCTCGCAGTCTGGCTGTCCTACTCCTGGTCAGGCCGCGTCGGAGCGGTCGCTCTCGCACCGTGCGGCACCACGCTGACCGACACCCAGGCCACGGTCCTGCGTCAACTGCCCGGCGCCACGCAGGGCTTGATCGCTGCATTCGATGCGGACCCGGCGGGCCACGCTGCGCTGGACCGCGCGTGGCAACTGCTCCGGCACCCACGCCCGCTCGGCCCGCTGCTGGCGGCCGATTTCAGCGTCGGTGCCGACCCGGCAGACCTGCTGTGTCGCCCCAACGGCAAGGCCCAGCTGCGTGCTGCCCTGCGACGGCAGGCACAACCCATGCTCGACAGGGTGGTCGACCACCGCCTCGCTCGGCTCGTCGAGCGGCATCCCCGGCTGCTGGAGAACATCGACGGCAGGTGCGCAGCGGTGCGCCTTCTAGTGCCGCTGCTGCTTGAGGCGGCGAGCCCGGATGAGGCAATCCGGGTGGCCCGACGCATCGTCGCCCAGACCGGGGCCGGGGTCGACACTGTCGCGATCGCCGCACTCGCGCACCTGGAACAGGTGATACACCACCTGCGGCCCGACACCAGTGGACAGCCAGGTACGGCTTGACGTGCAGGCCCGGGTTGCGTAGTCGTCGACGTGGCGGGTGATGGTGGTCAGCGCGGCTCGTTGGGCTGGTGGGGCTTGGGGCTGGTCGGCGGCGGTGAGCGGGACCAGGAGCCGGTTGTAGATCTTGGTGTAGAAGATGGCGATGCGGATGCCGTCGTCGGTGAGCATGTAGCGGTTGGAGCGGGGTAGCCGGCGGATGAGGCCGTTGAGTCGGAGTCGGCGTAGGTCGTAGGCCATCTGGTTGGGGCGGTAGTCGCTGCCGAGCAGCCCGGCGATCAAGACGCGTAGGTTCTTGCCGGTTGCGGCGAGCAGCGTGTGGCAGAGGGCGCCGGTCAGGGCCATGACCCGAGGATCGCCGAACCGTAGGGCTGGGGTCCTGCCACCCGCCGGGTCAACGGTGGGGTGCGCGATCCGCTCGAAGGCTGGACTCGCGAGGACGCAGCTCTGACCGACACGTTCAGCATCCAGGATCCGCCGGTTGCAGGCACGGGCCTTGGTCTGCAGGTCGTCGAGGTTGTGCAGGCGGGCTTGGCAGTCCAGGTCGCGGGGGGTGTTGATGACGGTTTCGATGCGTATGGCGCGGCCGTCTTTGAGGTACTGCTTGATGCGGGAGTGCCGGTAGAAGACGTTGAGCAGGACGCCGCCGTTGTCGCGGCGGTCGATGGCGGTGCGGAAGGTGCCGAGGGTGTCGCGGCGTATCCGGCGGCCGAAGATGATTTCGACGTTGTGGGGTCGGCCGAGGTCGAGGTTGTCGGCGATGAGGGCTTCGAAGAAGCCGCGGGCGTGGCGGGGGGCGTCGAACACGATGGTGCGGGAGACCTCGACTTGGCGCATGGAGGTCTCCCACCAGTAGCCGGCGTCCCGGTCGGCGTCTCCGAACGGCAGTGGCAGCCGGGCCAGCCAGCGTTGCACGAAGACGTTGATGGTGCCGGGGCCGAGTCGGTCGCAGATGTCCTGCAACGCTTGGGGTTGGTCGCAGGCGGCGAACCCGTTGGACAGTTCGGTGAACCCGATGCCGGCTTTGCTGGCTTGGCGTTTGGCCCACTCGTGCCCGTTGATCCAGATCTTGCCCGGGTAGGGGAAGTAGGCGCACACCTTGACGAACGCGGGTCCGAAGTCGTCGTCCCACAGGTAGAAGTAGTAGCAGGTCACCCTGCGGTCGGCCTTGTAGAACGACCACTGCGGCGTGCCGGTGGAGGTTGTGCCCTCCAGGGCGGCTCACACCCGTTGGAACTCCTGCGCCACCCCGACCGCGGCCACCCCGAACCGGCCGGTGGCAGCCTGGCGGGCAAGGTAGGGACGCATCACCGCGAGCTTGTCGTCTCCCTTGCCGAACCTGACCCACGGGATGTCGTTGGCCTCGGCGTAGGAGGCCACCGCCCGGCGGAACCGCTGCCCGATCTGGTTGAACAGCGCCGGGCTGGGGAACGGGAACCCGAGGTGTCCGGACAGGAACGCCACGACCTGCGAGCTGGTCTGCAACTTCGGCACGTACGCGTTGAGGTAGATGCGGTCCAGGCACTGGATATCCAACGCCACATGACCGTCGAGCACCTCGTTGACCGTCACCACATGCGCAGCCATGACCGCCTCCACAGTTGCGGCTATGGATGCGGTGATGCGACGCCAGTGACTGTAAAGACCAGCTCAACCACCCGACTGGGCGGTCCGAGGCGGTGCCTCACTGGCACTGCTACGGCGGTTGGCAGCTTCGGGTGTTTCGAGCCGACAGGCGAGGTCGATTTCATCCGCACGACGATTGCGTGGGCCAAAGCGTTGATCTACGGTTCGCACGTGACGAACCAGGGACGCGTGGTAGGTGGCCGCCTGACGGGCGCCAGCGTTGACTCAGGCCAGGGCGGACTCGTCATCCCGCACCCGTACAACCCCTTCAAGCGGTACAAGCTCAACGCCGAGACCGTGCTCGAGTGGGAGGAACTTCCGGGCCAGGAAGGTGTCGTCGGCGCCATGGGCCGGGCTGCCGCGACGGCTGCTCTGCCCGGGAGGATCGGCAAGGCTGTCGGCGCCAGCCTCGGAGCTGCCATGAAGCCCCCGCGGATAGTCCGTGTGAACTGGGCCGACGGCGATCAGTCCGTCCTCGAGTTGCCGGAGAAGCTGTTCACGGTCTTCTCCGTATTGCTCCAGGGCCGGCAGGTCGTCACCGAAGCCTCCGCGCAGGCCAAGTCTTCGGAGCTTCAGGCGCAGCCCGGCGTGACCGACAAGATCTTGGACCTCGCCTCCTCGGTGATCCAGCGAGGCACGCCGGGGACGCCGGCCGTGGCCGCGGCTCAGCCGGATGTCGTTGGGCAGATTGAAAAGCTCGCCTCGCTCCACGGCGCCGGCATCCTCACGGATGAGGAGTTCGCGGCGAAGAAGGCTGAGCTGCTCGGGCGCCTCTGACACTCGAGCAAGCCAGTCTTCGCTCCGATCACCGAACGCGGACGGACCGCTCAAGATGGAGATCCGCCGTAGCAGTACTAACGATCTTTGGTCGCTAGGTTCTTCACACTTGTGTCAAGTTTCATGCGGCGTGTGGAAGGCGGGCGCGGGTTGCGTAGTCGTCGACGTGGCACCGTGGCGTGGATTGCCAGTGGTGGACGGGGTAGCGGTGCATTCCCTCGCCCGCTTGGAGTCCCGACTGATGATACAGCTCAGTGAACTGGGCGGCGATGACCCTCAATGGGGTTCCAACACGAGGGCATGTGGCATTCGGAAGCCTGCACCGCTCTCAAGCTCGTCAGCCGCAACGTTGTGTTACGGAGTCCCGGGCGGTGGAATGAACTTTGCGAGTCGGCGGGCCAAGCCCTCGAATTGATAGTTGCCGGCAATCTGAGCGAAGACGGCGTCTGGCGCGTCCGCGAGGCGCAGTAGACACAGAACATACAGCCAATACGTGCTTTCAGAGAGGTAGAACTGCTCCAACGTGTGCTGGCTCTGGCGCCGCCCGAAGTGGTGTCCGATGTCGTCTCGGTCACTTTTGACGATTTTAACCCACTCGTCCACGTGCGCTACGAGGTTCGCGAACGGTTGACCAGCCAACTGGGCGCACCGGGTAAGACGCCGGTTCAGTGAGACCGTCTGGTTGCCGTCGCCCGCCTCTTTTCGGTTCAGGTCCTCTAAGGATGCCACGCGGTTGTAGTAGCGATCAGTGACATACATCGACGCCGCGTACCGCGTCGCCATAACCTTCCCGAGGGTTTCCCGGTGCTTGCGGGCGACGATGAGCCACTTCGCCACGCCCGGCATCCCACCGAGATCCTCTAGGCCGAAGTACGCCTCATGGTTACTCCACCGTCCCGACCGCTGGGTACTCTCAGCGGGCCACTGGGCATGAACCGCAATCGGCTTGTGCCATCGACCGGCTGGGGTTTCTTGGTACACATCGGGATGGAAAAGGACGAGCCGCTTGAACGCCGCCGTCCGCCCCGTTCCAATCGAAATGAGATCTTGAAGATCAGAGGCTACGTCGATCAGTTCGTCAGCAGTACGGACGTCGGGGTAGTCCAGCTCAAACTGAAATGTCTGCTCCAACGCGGGTGCGGTCACATCCATCTCAGCCCGAATGGAGTGGTGCAGCCCGAGGCGGCCACCACCCTCGAGTTCGATCCAGTCCGTTGGCAGCCTGCGACCCTCCATCGTGTAGAGCGTCTCCTGGCCTTCCTTGATCTTCACGTTACCCGTGACACCGCTGCGCTGTGTCCACTCAGTCAACCAATCCAGCCCAACCTGTAGACCGTCGCCGCCTGCCTCGCCGCTCCCGAACTGTGCGCCATGGAGAATCCGGCCAACGCGGATGATCTGCTTCGTGGTAGCCGCGAACAAGCCGCCCGAGCGGTGTACCTCAATGCAATGCTCTAGTGTTACCGGCTTGCGATCAACGATGCCGAGAACCCGGTCATAGGTACCTGCCGCTTCGATCTCGTCCTCGCCGATGGCCATGCTCGTCTCGCCATTCCTCGTGACGGCGGTGGCCACCTCCTCAACCTCTACAAGCCCACCGATCAACGTCAGCTTGCCCCCGCGTTCGACATCGAAGGTCAACACCCCGGGGACCCTTCGGTCCTCCCGTCCGGGCAAACACCACCAACCGGTCTGCTCGTCAACGTCCACTCGGCACTCCGTTCAACAAATGGATTCCGCGGCAAGACTCGCACAAGTCGGGCTTGCAGGGCGAGTCAACCAACGGCCAGACAAAGCCCTCGTACAACCGGTCAGTAGCCGGGACCAGCATGTTCTTCATCAGGTTCTTGGCTCTCCAGGCGCTCCTGATGGGTGAGGTCCTCCAGCCTCTGTCGGAAGCTGGGAAAGTTCTCGATGGGCTTGGTCGGATCTGTCCGGAGGGCGAAGTCGCGGCGCAGTCTCGCAATGCCAAGCCTAAAGACATCGTGCGCGGCCGAGTCGTCCAGACTGCTTTCGATCTCGCGCAGCCGGCTGTCTGCGAGCGTGCGCGTGACGCCGGTCTGGTAGTCGTCCAGGAACCCACGGACGATGCGGC
Source organism: Micromonospora globbae (assembly GCF_003610785.1). Lineage (GTDB taxonomy): Bacteria > Actinomycetota > Actinomycetes > Mycobacteriales > Micromonosporaceae > Micromonospora > Micromonospora globbae. The sequence continues at coordinate 48,823 of NZ_RAQQ01000021.1, read as the reverse complement.
CCATGCGCTTCTCGCGGCGGCGGTTTGCTTCCAACGCCGAGGCTTGGTCGAGCAGCTCGGTGAGATGGCTCAAGAGGCTGATGAAGTTATCCTCGAGCGTTTTCACACCATGTGGGCGTGAGCCGGTTCGGGGAAGCGCGTTCAAGTAGGAGACGACCTCGCGGGCGAACCCGACCTTGTCGATGTGCTCGCCGAGCGTATCCGCGAACAGGGCTCGGATCGCGTCCCAGAGGGGTCCACCCGAGTCGAGCCGGTCCTTGAGATCGCTTTCCTTGATCTTATCGGTTTCCTCGGAGCCGAGTCCAAGCAGCCGGCTCGCGTAGGACTTGGCGGCCTGAACCGCGATGCGTGGCGGGATGAGATCTTCAATCTCGGTGACGACGCCAGACTTGGTTGACGCGACCACGGCGATACCGCCCTCGAGTTCTGGTCTGGCACCAGCGTCAGCCTTCGTCCGGGTGGATTCGGCCCACTTATCGAGGCAGACGACGAACTTCTCGTCCAAGACTGGCTTCCGGTTCGCCTCGCTCTTCCTCAGCTTCCCGACAGCCCTCCTGCCCTCGTCGTCGCCGTCGAGCAGCGCCACACACGGAGGTTTGATCGGGTCGCGGCCTCGCGCGAGGTAGGCGATGTACGGGACGCTGTCTGCGCTTCCCGCAGGCACGATCGTGACCTCATTAAGGTCCAGAAGGCGGGCTGCCTCCGGCCTACGCGCACGAAGTGCGTTCGATACCCCGGCCAGAAGGACCTGGTCGGCAGTGCCTTCGACAATTAGGTTTTTGCCGCCGATGAACGCCGTCTCGGCCACATAGGTACCCAGCGAAGACCGCAAGGGTTCGTAGTGGGTGCGTACGACGTCCTTGACGACGCGGGTGCCCTCCTCCTGCGCGCCCTTGTCGAGAACACGGAGTCGGGAGGCAGCATTCTTGTTTATCAGGAAAGGGGAATGTGTCACGTAGACGACCTGATCGGCACGCAGGCCGTCGTCTGGAACGGCGAAGTTCTCCAAAACACGGAGGAGGTCCTGCTGTCCTGAGTTCGACAAGTAGGCGTCCGGTTCATCCATAAGCAGGATCTCGCTCCGGTCCTCACTGGGCCGGTGGGCGCGCAGCTGGACGAAGTAGGCGAGGAAGTGCGTCAGGCCGCGGCTGCGCTCACCGAACGAATACTCGGTTCCCGTTCGGTCCCGGATGGTGAAGACGAGCTCACGCTCCCGGATCGTGACACACAGCTTGAAGTCGGTGTCCTGGCTCCACCAGCGGGAAAGGTTCAGGTGGCGCGCCAGGCTTTCGTTGATCTTTCCTTCCAGGCCGCTGACTTCCCCTTCCTTGCCGTTCGTTATGGCCTTCTGCAGCTCCTTGAAGACGCTCTCGTCGATGCGGGCGACGTCCACCAACAGCTGCCGGGCCAATGTCGTCTCAGCGCGCTTCCTGCGCTCCTGCTCCGTCTCGGCAACGGTTGCGGGACGGCGGACGAACGACCACAGCTTCGTGCTGATCTGCGCCCAGGTCTTTTCGTCGGCTTCTGGCTCTGCCTGCTCGGCAGCATCAAGAAACGCCCCGCGAACACGTCGGTCAGCGAGACTTCCCAGCCGTCCACCCCACAGGGACGCGATCGGCACGCTGTCGGGAACGGCGATGCTCGTCGAGAAGCGCAGCACCTGCGGCAGAACCGCCTCGAGAGCCTTCACCTGTTCGCTGTCGCCGAGCTCGGTTGTCGTCTCGCCGCACACGATGAACGGGTGCCCATCACCTGGCCGCATGAACAAGAAGGTCTCATCCACTGCACAGATCACGCCCAGCTCGGCCAGCCGCGTGGACTCGGATTCCTGCCCAACGGTGAAGACAGCGCCCACGTCAGGCAGGCGCACCTGGTCGGTCTCCACGGAATACAACTGTGAGTAACGGCAGAAGTCGCTACGAGTAACTGGCCGTCTACCCATGACGCACTCGATCGCATCCAGCAGGTGACTCTTGCCCGATTCGTTTGCCCCAACTACCGCGGTGACCTGCGGATCCACGTCGAGACGCACGTGCGGATACCAGCCTTCAGGGAGGATCTCCCATTCGTGGCGCTTGGCGTTCTCCTTCGCGCGGCGTTCGTAGTCGAAGTTGAACGACTTGAAGAACCGGACGTACACCCTTGTGAGCCGCAACGGCCCTCCTCGACGTCGCATCTGATCTGGCAGCCCATGAGCCAGCCGCACACGGCTGAATCTAACCCGGCCCTGCGACATGATTCGCGAGGCGGCGCCGTACCAGCCACGCCGGAATCATCCCAACCCTCGAGTCGATGCCGCTTGGCGTAGCCGACGGGCTGGAGGGAGCTCACCATGCGGATCGGTCACGACAAAGCCGGTGAGGGCAGCGTGGGCCCGACCTGCAGTGACCGAAAGAAGAAGCGCTGCGCACGCGGATGGGTGGACCTGCCGTAGCGCGAAACATCATCCACGGAACGGCGGGCACTGAACTTTCGTCTGCCCCTACCGTTCTTGCCCTCCGGACATGGCCGCTTCTGGTGTCACAAGCGGTGGTTAGTCCCACCACCTCCACCAGTTGTCTGGTGCGGGCTGGGCTGGTACCTCCGGCGATGAGCGGTGTCGTTTCTCGCCGAGATCGCCGCCTGCAGCGCAGTTGCGGAAAGGTCCGTCGTCGCCACACAGGATGGGCAGTTGGTGGTCGAGTTCTCGAAGCCAGGGCAGCATGCCGGTCATCTGCAGTCGGGCCTGTTCCCAGCCGTACCACAGGGCCGTCAGCCGAGTCACCGCCTCATCATGGCGCCACCACTGCTCGCACCAGTGCCAGCGGGTCAGGCCGACCTCGCCGACGGGGCGCGGGAAGGTGGGCAGCAGGTACTTGGTCACCCATTCCTCGACCGTCGAGTACAGCGGTGCCTGCTTCTCCCCGTCACCGTCCTGGGTACGTTCGGCCTGGACCTGCTGCAGGTCGGCGACCTGCGCCGCCAGTTTCGCTACCTGGGCGGCGAGTTCCTCGAGTTGGGTAGCGGCGGCCGTGCGGTTCCGCTGCGACGTGGTGGCCGTCATCGTGGCCTGCCTCGGGTCGGCACAGCGGTGACCGCCGGGGCGGGTTGCTTCCCGGCGACCGCCGGGGTGACCTGTGCCACGCGAAGCTTCGGGAAGGCCTGCGCCCAGGGTGGCGTCTGAACGGTTTCGGCGTGGCGGATGGCAGCCGCGGTGGCGACGGTGTGATCGGCGCTGTCGTCGTGAAGCACGCTGGCTGCCTGCCCCGCCGCATGCTCATCGCCTGGGGTGCGGGGGTTGTCGACCGTCCCGGCGTCGCGCACCCCCTGACCGCGCTCGGTGCCAGCCCGGCCTTGCAGATCCCGGGCCAGGGCCTCTTCCACATGGTTCTGGGCGAGGCGAATCGCCTCGACCGGCCGCCCGTCGGCTTCGCCGGCCCTGACGGCCTTGCTCATCTCCGCCGAGAGGTCGCGGAGCAGCTGCACCGGATCGCCTGCGGGTAGCTTCCCCGTCGCACGCCATTGGCGTTGCAGCTCGTCGAGGGCCTCCGGCCGGACGTGCTCAGCCAGCTTCATCGCCTCCTGGCGGACAGCGGCGTCGAAGTCGTCGACCATCCCTCTGCCGCTCGGTGGCAGTGCGGCTGGGCCGTCCGGGCTGATCCCCTGCCGGTCGGGTGTGCCGCCGTGCGCCCGAGCGCCGCCATGCGGACGGCGGCCGGCGCGGGCATCGCGCTCCCACACCTCCCGCGCGGCGGCCCGCATAGCCTCGGGAAGCGGCGCTCCTGCCTGCCGATGGCGCTCGTACGCGGTCATCAGATCTGGGCGGATCCGCCGTAGCCGTTGCTCGGCGAACTCTGCCGCCCGCCTGGCTACCGGGTCGCTGCTGGCATGGATCGTCGCGGTACGCCAGACGGCGGCAGCCTCGGCGAAGGTGGCCTTGTTGACCAACCAATCACCGTCCAGCGACGCCGCCATGCGTTCCCGCTCCGCCCGTACCTTGGCGGCCAGCCGGTCGGCTTCGCGTCGAACCGTCGCGGCGGCCTGCTCACGCTGGGCGTCGCGTTCCCGTTCGGCAGCCTTGTTCTGGATGCCGACGGCGGCCCACCGGGCGCCTGCCTCGCCGACAGTCGCCATCGTGGCCAGCCCTTGCAGGAACTGTTGGCGGGTCTCGGCCATCGGGTCTTCATGTTGCTCCGGGCGCGGCACGTGCACCTCCCCTGTCTGCTCAACGGCCGCGCACGGCACGCCGGCCGCCTCCCACTGTCGGCTCGGGCGTTGGCATGGGAGTTAGCGCCAGCGCTACCACCTGTTGCCGGCCACCCGCTACCAGCCGCAGCTCGGCGGCTGCGGCTCGGGCCGCCTCGGCTTGGTGGAGGCGCTGCTCGGCCCGCCGCAGGTCCTCGAGTGCGTCGGCGAGCCGGGCCAGGTCCATCACCAGCGCGAGGGCGGCGACCGCGTCGTCGTCGCCGGAGATTCGGCCCATCAGCGCTACCAGCCGCGATATCGCGCGCATCTCCTGGGAACGGCCGGTGGATCGACGTACCCGTCCGTACAGGTCCCGGGCCGCCCGGTCGAACACTTCGGCTGCCCGGTGTAGCTGCCCGCGCCGGTCGCCCTCCACCGCGTACGCGAGGCTGGTGAGCAGGTCAGCCGCGGCGACGGCGGTGGCCTGCGCTCGGCCGGGTGCGGTACGGACGCCCCGGCGGATGTCCTCGGCGGCCGCGGTGACTGCGGCGGCGGCCTGGCGCATCGCCTCGACCCGTTCCGCCCGGCCCACGGTCGGCGCCGACAGCGGCTTCGGGGAGCCCCACCGCAGCCGCAGCTTCGGCAGCGTCATGTCGGGTGCCAACCGGCCCCCGCCGAAGTACACCGGTCGCCCGTCCGCTGTGTGTCCGCCAGGGAGTGCCACTGCGTACCCGGTGATCTGCCCCGGATCGGTGCTGCTGTGCCGGAGCCGCACCAGCACTCCTGCCTCACGCAGCCGGGCGAAGAACTCCTCCTCCGATCCAGCGGCGGCCACGGCCGCTCGTACGCGCTGGCGTAGCTCGTCACGGGGCGTTTGAGCGCGGCCGGTACGACGGGCCTTGCTGATCTCGACCGGGTGGGGACGACGATGGGCAGTGCGGTCCGCCGGCGGGACCCGGCGGTGCAGGTTGTAGCGGCGGGCCACGTTGTAGGTGGCCTGGACGCAGCGCGGGTAGTCGTTGCGCAGCCAGTCGGTACGGCCGTCCTCGCGCACCAGCGTGGCGACGATGTGCACGTGGTCGTCGGCATGCCGCATGGCGATCCACCGCAGGCCCGGATCGGTGGCGGTGGTGGCGACGCCGACCTCGGTGAGCATTTGCTCCACCATGCTCGCCCAGGTCGTGTCGCTGATACTACGATGCCGGTCCTCAGGTGCCAGCCGCATGCTGGCATGCCACACGAACTTCTTCGGCGGCCGGTAGCCGGCGCGAACCGGCTGCTCCAGCAACGCCGTCAGCCCACGGGAATCTCGCCTGCCCGTGGCCGTGACTTCGGGCTCCAGGTCAGCCAGGAGGCCCGCGCCGTCCCAGGCGGCTACCAGGTGAGGGTTGACGTGTTCCTCCGCCTTGCCCGGGCCCCACAGGTAGCGCAGCAGCCCGCCGACTCGCGATCCGCGTCGGTGCACCCGTGTGATCACCGTAGCCTCCTGTCGATCAGGGAGATCACCTCGTCGAGCCGGGCCACGGCGGCCGCGCACAGCCGGACGGCGTCGGCGGCCCAGTCGGGCAGCTGACCGGTGGCGTTGAAGGCCGCGGCGGCCTGGTTGACGTTGTTACCGAACATCGCCACAGCGCGGCGCGCGGCGAACAACTCGTGCTGCAGATCGCGCAGATCGTCAGTCGGGCCAGCGGGTGCCTGCCCGGCGGAGGCAGCGGCGACGGCGGCCTTGGCCGCGTAGCCGGTCGGGGTCAGCTGTGCAGCGGCCGCCGCCCTGTCAATCGCCGCCTTCTCCTCATCGGACAGCCTGAGCAACACCGCGTGCGGGCGAGCCGGCCGGCTGTGGGTGCGATGCCGGACCGTGCGAGGCGAGGCTGGCTTGGTGCTGTCCATCGTCGCCACTGTGCGCCCCCGGCGTTGCCGGCGGCGGCAACGCCAGCGGCTACCAACGCCGCACCCGACCGGCACGGCGGACACAGCCCGCCCTCCATTGCCAATCTGCGACCGCGCCCGGTCGCAGATTGATAAGCAATGGCCATATCTTGCTCCCACCCCGTACGCCACCGGGTACGCGCCCGCCGCCACACAACCCCGAGGCTGAGGAAGAGTTGCTCGGGCACTAACAGGCCCTAGCAAAGGAGACGCCAGATGACGGAGATGGACGCCCGGGGCTTCCTGGCGGAGCGGTTTGGATGGCTGGAGGTCATGGCCGTCCCCCACCCTGGCCGCCGGGGGTCGGACATCGTGATCCGCCTGGACGGCACGTACAACGTGGACCCGGCCCACCTGGAGGACATCAGGGCCCACTGGGCGGAGCGCCTGTCCGGCGTCCTGGTCCGGGAGGGCATCACCAGTCGGGAGGCGGCCACCGCGATCCAGGAGGAGTCGCGGCGCGCGGCGGAGGACGCCTCCTCCTGAGCCCTCCCTGGCCGCCCTGCCTCCGACTGGTCGTACCCTGGCCGTTTCAACCCTGACCGTCTGAAGGGGACAGAACGTGACCGAACAACCCATCGTGATCTCCGTGGCCAAGCCGCTCTGGGCGGCCTGGTCGATGGGCGAGGGGCTGGCGAACGTCCGGGGCCAGCGCCTTACCCAGGCATCCACGTCCGAACTCCTGGAAGCGCTGTCGCTCCATGAGGCCACCTTGCAGAAGGTGGCGGGGCGCGCGCCGGAGGTGGTCTACGGGCTCTGGATGGAGGACCGGTACTCCAACCCCTTGCCGATCACCTCAAGCGGAGTGGTGGCAGGGGATGACTACTACGTATTTGACGAGACACCGGAGGAAGCACAGAGCTTCGCTGAATACCTCCGTGACCACGCAGTGAACGCCGTCAGAGAGGAACTGGCCAGGCGCTGAGCCCTCCCTGGCTGCCTGAGACAGCGCAGTCCCGCATACCCTCCACCGGTATGGTGACGGTGTGACCGCCACGATGCTCCCGGACCCGGATGGCCGCTGGATCACGCCCACCACCGTGGACGCGCTCCTATGGCCTGTGTCGAAGTCCGGCGTGAGGGGCGAGAGACGGCGCGTCGCTGATCGATAAATAGCGAGGCCTTCGGTAGATGGTTCATCGACCAAGAAGACCATCAGCACGGAGACCTCGTGGCCACTGTAGCGGTGACGAGGCGGCACGACCTGACCGACGCCGATTGGGCGGCGCTGAAGCCGCTGCTGTCTGTCGGGCGTAGGCCAGGTCGGCCGCCGAGGTGGATAAAGCGGCAGCTCATTGATGGGAACCGGTGGCGGACTCGGGTCGGCGCCCCGTGGCGGGATATACCGGAGTGCTACGGGTCCTGGGCCGCGGCGTACGGGGTGTTCCGCCGCTGGCAGCGCGACGGGACCTGGGCGAAGATCTTGATCGCATTTGGAGACAGCGGCCGACGCGGCCGGGCGGATCACGTGGGACGTGTCGGTGGACTCGTCGGTCGCCCGAGCGCATCAGCAGGCTGCCGGGGCGGCAAAAGGGGGACCTGCAGGCCAAACCGCCCGGTGGGGTCACGGTCGAGCCAGCCGACCACGCTCTCGGGCGGTCGCGGAGCGGGCTGACCACAAAGCCGCACCTGGCCTGCGAGCAGGGGCAAAAGCCGCTGTCGATCGTGCTGACCGCCGGGCAACGCGGGGACAGCCCACAGTTCGTTCCGGTGCTCGATGGCATCCGGGTACCCCGCCTCGGGACGGGCCGGCCCCGCACCCGCCGCGACCGGGTCCTGGCTGACAAGGCGTACACGTCCCGAGCCAACCGCCGCTACCTGTGCCGACGAGGAATCGCCGCGACGATCCCGTCCAAGGCTGACCAGGAGGCCAGCCGGCGCAAACTCGGCTCGAAGGGCGGCCGACCACCCGCCTTCGACCCCGAGCGGTACAAGCAGCGCCATGCCGTGGAATGCGGGATCAACCGCCTGAAGCGCAACCGGGCCGTCGCGACCCGATTCGACAAGCTCGCCGTGCGCTACGAAGCCACCGTGCAGGTCGCCGCCATCAACGAATGGCTGTGACCGACTTCGACACAGGCCCTAGCGGGTCGGCGCCGTGAGTGGCGGTCGCGATGCCGACAGGCCGGGTGTCGAACCGATGACCAACAGCCGTTGATCGGCCTTGCGGTTGGCATCGGCAGCCATGCCGTCTTTGCCCGTTCGAGGCGCTACCCTCGACGCATGGGCGTCACCTCGACCCGTTCCGCCCGGCGGTATCTTGCCCGACCGGGCCGTTCCGCCGTGGTCGTAGACGATCTTGCCGCCCTGCACGGGCCGACCAGCGGTGTCGTGGAGCTGCCACACCGGCTGCTCTGGCGGCCAGACCGCCGCCTCGACCTAGACCAGGAATGGGCGCGTAACGCCCTGTACGAGATCGTGCTGACCGAAGCGGTACGGGTTGATGAACTCTGCGCCTGGCTCGACGGTCCCACCCTGATCCGGGTATGGAACGACCTCTACCTGCCGCGAGGTGTCCGCCACGCATGGGAGGACCGGCATACGGTGCTGCGCCAGATTTCGGCCGCAGCCTGATGCCGCACCCTGACCCAGAGCACGTCGAGATCGCACGGATCGCGCTCTCCGTGGCCAAGCAGCACGGATTCGCCCTCGGCGGAGGGCTGGCCTTGCTCCTGCACGGAGTCGTCGACCGACCGACCGAGGACGTCGACGCCTTCACCGACCGCGCCGACGGAGTCGCCGCAGCGGCCGAGGCCGTGCAGACGGCGTTGCTCGAAGCTGGTTTCCAGGTGACACCGGTCGCCGACGACAGCGAATTGTCGGCAATGATCTACGGCTTTGACGACCACATGACGGAGTGGGAGATCCAACGGGGCAACAAGGTGGTCCGGCTAAGCCTGTCCTGTCAGGCGCGGCTGCACGTTCCGGTGGTGATGGATGTCGGCCCGGTCATGGACCTGGCCGACCTGCTCGCTTGGAAAGTCACCGCGCTCGTCGGACGAGCCCGCGAGCGTGACTACGTTGATGTGGCCGCGGTGCTTGACCAGTACACCCCGGCCCAGCTGCTGGCCATGGCCCGCCGCGTTGACCCCGGACTTGAGGCCGAGGACGTTCCAGCGGTGGGCCGGCGCCTGGACAGGATGCCCGACGAGGCCTTTGTGCCATACCAGCTCACTCGCGCCGACGTTGAACGGCTGCGGCGACGCTTCGCAGCCTGGCCCCGCTGACCGGGGAACTCACCGAAGGCATGGACTCATCGGCACCGTCCCCAGCCGTGGAACCGTAACGACTCCGACAACAGCAGACGGCGCGCCGGCTCCAAGCCGTGCGCGCCGTCGTTCTCTTGGTGTTGTCGGCGAACCAACCAAATTGATCCCGGGCCGTGCAGGAGGGCCCGCCGTTGGGGCTCCCAGCCCCTGACTGGTGGCAGGGCGGCTACTCGATGGCGAGCAGCTTGAGAATTGCCGGGACGGGCACGAGGTACCGCCGGCCGACGCGCAGCAGGCGCACCGGGAACTCGTTGGTCTTGGCCAGCTCGTAGGCCTTGGTGCGCCCGATTCCCAGGATCGCTCCAGCGGTCTCCACGTCGGTGGTGACGCCGAGCTCCCGCACCGCCTCGATCGTCCAGACCTGGTCCAGCGCCTGGCCCGGGTTGCGCCCGCCAGTTGTGGTGGTTGACATCGTCCGCGCCCTCCCCTGAGGTCGTGAGCACGCCGGTACCGGCGTCAGCCCTCACGATGCGATCGACCGGTTACTCGGCGCGTTGCCAAGTGAGAGCAACCGCCCCGGGTAACGGCAACGGCCACAGCACCTGGCTACCGTGCCGATGCCCGGGGCTTCGGGCCGCCACCTCGCCGGAACCGTGCCCCGGCACTGCCGCCGGGGCGTGACCCAGCTGTCGGCCTACCTATCCTTCGGCGACCAGGTCGCTGCGTCGCCGAGCACCGCCTCCATGAGCTCGGCAGCCTTCCGCTCGCTCTCCGGCAACACGTGGGTGTAGACCTCGCGCGTCGTGCGGCTGTCGGCGTGGCCGAGCCGCCGCTGCATCACGTGCTCCGGCACACCGGCGTCAGCGCCGGTGGTAGCGGAGGTGTGACGGGCGTCGTGCAGTGCGATCACGGGCACCCCCGCGTCCGCGCACGCCTTCGCCCACTGGTCGGTGAAGTACTTCGGGTAGTACGGCTCTCCGTCCTCCCGGCAGAACAGGTAGCCACCGTCGTGGTACAGGACCCCAGCGTCGGCCTTCTCCACGTCCTGGCGCTCCTGGTGGGCGCGCAGTTCCGCAACCAGCGCGGGCCCGAGCGCTACCGCCCGCTTGCTCTTGCCCTTGGGCGCTTTCTCCACCACCCCGTTGCTGGTCGTGGTGCGTTGCCAATGCAGCAGCAGCACGCCGCGATCGAGATCCACGCGCGGCCACTTGAGGCCCGCCAGCTCCCCCCGCCGCGCACCGACGACGATCGCCAGCACCCAGGCCGCCCGGAGTCGGTGGTCGGCGTGGTACTTGAGGAACTTGGCCGACTGCGCCGGCGTCCAAACGCCCTTGCGCCCCATCGTCTCCTTCTCGGCCTGCCGGGGCTGCCGCACGCCCTCGACATTGACCCCCAGGTCACCCAGCGCCTTCATGAGGATCCGGTGCACGATACGGACGGTGGTCGGCGACAGCGGCCCGTCGTTCTTGCCGCCACACTTCAGCAGTTTCTTGTACAGCTCGTGGATCACCCGCTTGTCGAGGGCGTAGAGCTGCCGCCCACCGATGTGTGGAACCACGTAGCAGCGGATGACGTCCCGGTAGTTGCTGAGCGTCGTCTCCTGGACGTCCAGTTCGCGTTCGTTGAGCCAGCTTTCCAGCTCCGCGGCGACGCTGCCGTCTGCACCGAGGTCCGCTCCGCCGTAGGCGGCGCGCGCTTCCTGTTCCGCCTTCAGCGCGGCGGCCTGGTTGGGGAACCCTTGCCGCTTGTGCTGGCGGCGGCGCCCATTGGCGTCGGGCGGGAGATCGATGATGAAGAACCAGCGGGTCTGGCCGTTGGCGAGGCGGTAGTCGTAGACAGCCATGAGGCTGCACCTCCGCGGTAACGGAATCGGGGGTCAGAACCCACGCTAAGCGATCTCCGTTACCGCGGACGTTACCGCAAGATCACACATGATCTTCTATATCCGCTGGTCAGAACCAGTCGGGACGGCCGGATTTGAACCGACGACCCCTTGACCCCCAGTCAAGTGCGCTACCAAACTGCGCCACGTCCCGATGCTGCCGCGTGGTCTCCCCTGCGGCAGCCGGTACAGCTTAGCGCAGCTTCCTCACGCCGTCCGCACAGGCCCCACCCGCCACGCGCCCAGCAGTGCCGGTGCCGATCCCGCGCCTGCATGACCTGCCCCACCACCACTAGAGCATCCTAGGAGGATAGGTGGGAGGGGTCGATGGTCCGCGAGAACCCGTCGACCTTGCGGCTCGATCGACTCGACGCCTATGCCTGGCCCGAGCGCGGCGAAAACCCCGTTGTTGCAGGCATCAGTGCGCACAAGGGGCCGGGATGCCACACACCCCGGCCCCTTGATCACGTGTCACCGAGAACCCGACGCGCCACCCACGCCGGAGGCTCAGGGCCCCGTACGACGTCGGAGACAGCGCAGCCTCTGATCAGCCGTGCGCCTTGCCCCGGCCGCCCGGGCCGACCTTCTTCCGCGGGCGTACGGAAATCTCGATCGGGCTGCCCTCGAAGCCGAACTCCTCGCGGAGCTTGCGCTCGACGAAGCGCTGGTAGCCGGCGTCCAGCGGCCCGGTCGTGAAGAGCACGAACCGCGGCGGCGCCACGCCGGCCTGCGTGGCGAACATGATCCGCGGCGCCCGCCCACCGCGCACGGGGTGCGGGGTGGCCTGCACCAGCGCGGTCAGCCACTGGTTGAGCTGGGACGTCGGGATCCGGGTCTCCCAGCTCGCGAGGGCCTTGCGCAGCGCCGGGGCGAGCTTGTCCACGGCCCGGCCCGTCGCGGCCGACAGGTTCAGCCGGATCGCCCACGGGATCCGGCGCAGCTCCCGGTCGATCTCCTTGTCGAGGTAGTAGCGGCGGTCCGCGTCGACGAGGTCCCACTTGTTGAACGCGATCACGAGGGCCCGGCCGGCCTCGGTGACCATGGACAGGATCCGCTGGTCCTGCTCGCTGATCGGCTCACTGGCGTCCAGCAGCACCACGGCCACCTCGGCCGCCTCGATGGCCGAGGCCGTCCGCAGGCTCGCGTAGTACTCGGTGCCGCTGGCCCTCCCGACCCGCTTGCGCAGCCCGGCCGTGTCGACCAGGTGCCAGGTCTCACCGCCGATCTGCACGAGGCTGTCCACCGGGTCGACGGTGGTGCCCGCCACCGAGTCGACCACCGCCCGCTCCTCACCGGAGAACCGGTTGAGCAGGCTGGACTTGCCCACGTTCGGGCGTCCGACGAGCGCCACGCGACGGGGGCCCCGCGGCCGGTGCTCGGCGACCGGTGGCGCCTCCGGCAGCGCGTCCATGATCGCGTCGAGGAGTTCGCCCGACCCCCGGCCGTGCAGCGCGGAGACCGGGTACGGCTCGCCGAGGCCGAGCGACCAGAGCGAGGCGGACTCCATCTCGATCGAGGCGTTGTCGGCCTTGTTCGCCACCAGGATGACCGGCTTGGCGCTGCGCCGCAGCATCTTCACGGCCGCCTCGTCCACGTCGGTCGAGCCCACCATGGCGTCGACCACGAACAGCACCACGTCCGCGGTGGCCACCGCTGCCTCGGCCTGCGCGGCGATCGCCGCCGCCCGGTCCTTCGCGTCCGGCTCCCAGCCGCCGGTGTCCACCACGGTGAACGCCCGACCGGCCCACTGCGCGTCGTACGGCACGCGGTCACGCGTCACGCCGGGAACGTCCTCGACGACCGCCTGTCGGCGGCCGATGATCCGGTTGACCAGCGTCGACTTGCCCACGTTCGGGCGGCCGACGACGGCCACCACCGGCTGCGGGCCGGTCGGCTCCTCGGTCTCGAGGTCCGGCTCCCGCAGCTCGACCCAACCACCCTCGCTCATGCCGACGCCTCCCTCTGGCCGGCGTCGCCACGAGGCTCGACCGTGCTGTGCCCGATGATCCGCTGTTCGCTCGTGACGCCACGACGCCCCGCGACGCGCCCGCTCATGCCACTCCCCGCTCGGCGAGCAGATCGCGCAGCCGCTGGACGACCTCGTCGATACCCAGCTCGGTGGTGTCGAGCACCACGGCGTCCGGCGCCTGCTGCAGGGGCGACGTCTTGCGGGTCGAGTCGAGCCGGTCCCGGCGGGCCAGGTCGGCGGCGGTCGCCGCCGCGTCGGTCGCGTCCTCGGCGCTGCGCCGCGCCGCCCGGGCCGCCTCGGAGGCGGTCAGGTAGACCTTCAGGTCGGCGTCCGGCGCCACCACGGCCCCGATGTCGCGGCCCTCGACCACGATCCGGCCGGCATTGGCGATCATCTCCTGCTGCCGGGCCACCAGCAGCGCGCGGACGGCCGGGACGGCCGCCACGGCGGACACCGCGCCGGTCACCTCCGGCCCACGGATCTCCTTGTCCACGCTGACCCCGTCAGCGGTCACGGCGTACCCCTCGGGGTCGGTGCCGATACGCAGGTCCACCTCACCCGCGACCTTGGCGACCGCCTCGGCGTCGGTGAGGTCGACCCCGGAGCGCAGCACCGCCCAGGTGATCGCCCGGTACATCGCGCCCGTGTCCAGGTAGCGGGCACCGATACCGGCGGCGAGCCGCCGGGAGACGGTGGACTTCCCCGAACCGGACGGCCCGTCCACAGCGACCACGCATCGCCCGGCTCGCACGTTTTCCTCCACCGTCGTCCTCCTCAGCCCGTACCTCGCGGATCGCCGGCCCTCCGGCGCCGTGAGCGGATGTCCCTCGTCCATGATGCCCGCCGCCCCGACCCGGGGCGCGCGGGACGCCGGGGCGCGCGACCCGCGCCACGGCACCATCGGCCCGCCCGCACGGAGCACACCACGCGGCCGTCGCCACGGAAGCACGCCGCGCGGCCGCCACGCGGCCGCCACGGAGCCTACCGGTGGCGGTACCCGCCCGGCGGGGAGGTCAACCGCCGCCATGATGGTGTGCTTGCGTATTCTGAGCATTAACAATCGCTGTGTGAATTTGAAGGGGTAACGTCGGCCATGGGGATTTCGTATACGACCGGCGGCGGCGTTACGAGTCCGGGACGCTGACTGTTCCGAGGGTTGGGTCGTTTCATGACGGTTGGCTGGCCAGTGGCTGGTGCGGGTTTCGGGGGCGGGGTAGGTCGCTGATGTACGCGGGCGTCCCGTCGGCGTGCAGGAAGTGGGTCTGGGTCGGCAGGAGGCCCGGGTCGCCGAGTGGGCTGCTGAGCGCAATTTCAGGATGCACCAGGTGGTGACTGAGGGTGGCTCGGCGTTCGACGGGTGCCTGAGGGATTCGTCGCGTGGCTGCCGGATTCGGTGACGACGATTGTGGTTGAGTACCAGGCCGGTCGTTGTGGTTCGGCGGGGAGCATGTGTGACGCCGCTCTCGCCACGCAGGGTCGCCGGTTGCTCGCGGCCGACCCGGCCGGGGTGGATGACGATCTCGTAGGCGACGTGACTGAGGTGTCGTTGTGCGTCCGCTTCTACGAGGAGCTTGTTGCCGCGGACCGGGCGCGGCATGCTGTCGAGGCCGTCATCAGGGATGACTCGGCGTGTTGACGGTCCAGGCGTTTCGGTTTGCCTTGGATCTGAGTCCGGTCCAGGAACGGGCGGTGCTGGCGCACGCGGGGGCCGCGCGTGTTGCCCACAATTGGGCGCTGGCGCGGGTGAAGGCCGTGATGGAGCAGCGGGCCGCGGAGCGGTCCTATGGCGTGCCGGAGCAGTTGCTCACCCCGAGCATGTCGTGGACGCTACCAGCGCTGCGGAGGGCGTGGAACGCCAGCAAGGAGCAGGTCGCCCCGTGGTGGCGGGAGTGCTCGAAGGAGGCGTTCAACACCGGTCTTGACCAGCTGGCCCGTGCGTTGAAGAACTGGGCCGACTCGCGCAGCGGCACGCGTGCCGGACGCCCGGTCGGGTTTCCCCGGTTCAAGTCCCGCCGCCGCACCACCCCGTCCGTGCGGTTCACAACCGGCGCCATCCGCGTCGAGCCTGACCGCAAGCACATCGTGCTTCCCCGGCTTGGCCGGCTGAAGTTGCACGAGTCGGCTCGTAAGCTGGCCCGCCGGCTGGAGGCCGGCACAGCCCGGATCATGTCCGCGACCGTGCGCCGCGACGGCGGCAGGTGGCATGTGGCGTTCTGCGTCGAGGTTGATCGTGCCGAACGTACACCGGTCCGGCCGGGTTCGGTGATCGGCGTGGACCTCGGGATCAGGCACCTCGCGGTGTTGTCCACCGGCGAGCTGGTCGACAACCCGCGCCACCTGGCCGCCGCGCACACCCGACTGCGGCACCTCGGCAGGGTACTGTCGCGCAAGGTCGGCCCAGACCGGAGCACCGGACAGCGCGCGTCGAACCGCTGGCAGCGGACCGCGAACCAACTCGCCCGCGTGCACGCCCGGGTGGCGAACCTGCGTCGCGACGGCCTGCACAAGCTGACCACCCGACTCGCCCGCGAGTACGGCACGGTCGTGGTGGAAGACCTCAACGTGACCGGCATGCTGCGCAACCGAACATTGGCCCGGCACATCGCCGACGCTGGATTCGCGCAGATCCGCCGTCAGCTCGCCTACAAGACCGATTGGAACGGCGGCCAGCTAATCACCGCCGACCGCTGGTACCCGTCAAGTAAAACCTGTTCGGGCTGCGGCGCGGTGAAAGCCAAACTCGCGCTGTCCGACCGCGACTACACCTGCCAGGCGTGCGGCCTCACCATCGACCGCGATCACAACGCCTCACTGAACCTGGCCGCACTAGCGGCCGAGTTCAAACCCGCCGGGAGTGGCCCGGTGGCAGCACGTGGAGCCGACCGTAAGACCCGCGCACGCGGGCAGGCGGCCGTGAAGCGTGAACCCGGCACGGCACCCGCCGGTCAGACCGGGACCGTCCCACCGCAAGGAGGGACTACCAATCGTGCGCAACCAAGACGCGCCGAGCGGTAACGGTCAGTCACCCACCGCCTTGAACAGGGCGGCGATCTCGGCGTTGGTGAGCCGCCGGGTACGCCCGGGGCGCAGGTCTCCGAGGCGGATGGGCCCGATGGCGGTGCGCACGAGCCGGGAGACGGGGTGCCCGACCTCGGCCAGCATCCGGCGGACGATGTGCTTGCGCCCTTCGTGCAGGGTCAACTCCACCTGGGCGGTCCGTCCCAGCGTGTCCACCACCCGGAACGCGTCGACCTTCGCCGGCCCGTCCTCCAGCTCGACGCCGGCCGTCAGCCGCTTGCCGAGGTTGCGCGGGATCGGCCCGGCCACCTCGCACAGGTACGTCTTCGACACCCCGTAGGACGGGTGCATGAGCCGGTGCGCCAGCGTGCCGTCGTTGGTGAGCAGCAGCAGCCCCTCGCTGTCGGCGTCGAGCCGCCCGACGTGGTAGACGCGCTGCTCCACCCGGTTGCCGAGGAAGTCGGCCAGCGCCGTGCGCCCCTTCTCGTCGGCCATCGTCGAGACGACCCCGCGCGGCTTGTTCATGGCCAGGTAGACCAGGCGGGTGTCGGTGACGACGCGTTCCCCGTCGACGTGGATCACGGCGGTGGCCGGGTCGACCTTGTCACCGAGCTGCGCCACCCGCCCGTTCACGGTCACCCGGCGCCGGAAGATCAGGTCTTCGCAGGCGCGCCGGGAGCCCACGCCGGCGGCGGCGAGCACCTTCTGCAGGCGCTCGGCGCCCGCCGGGGCGTCGGTCGGGGGTGTGCGGTCATCGCGTGGCATCGCTCAGCTCTTCCACATCGTCGGGCAGGAACGGCGCGAGCGGCGGCAGCTCGTCGACGCTGTTCAGGCCCAGCTTCTCCAGGAACAGGGGGGTCGTCCGGTAGAGGAACGCACCGCTCTCGGGTTCGGTGCCGCACTCCTCGACCAGTCCGCGGGTGACCAGGGTACGGATCACGCCGTCGCAGTTGACACCCCGGATCGCCGAGATGCGCGACCGGGTGACGGGCTGCTTGTAGGCGACCACCGCGAGGGTCTCCAGCGCGGCCTGCGTCAGCCGGACGGACTGCCCGTCCAACACGAACCGCTCCACGTAGGTCGCGTATTCCGGGCGGGTGTAGAGGCGCCAGCCGCCCGCGGCGCGCCGCAGGTCGAAGCCGTGCCCGGCCGCGGTGTAGCCGGCGGAGATCTCGTCGAGCATCGCGCCGATCCGCGTCGCCGGCTGCTCCAGCACGTCGGCCAGGGTCGCCTCGCTCACCGGCTCGTCGACGACGAGCAGGATCGCCTCGAGGGCGCCGCGCAGCTCGGCGTCGTCGAGCTGCCGCGCCGGCTCCGGGGGCGTCGCGCGCCGCCGCTGCGCCGGCCGCTTCGGCGGTACGCGGGCCGCCGCGCCCGCCACCGGCTCGGGCCCGCCGGCCGCGGGCTCGGCGGGATCGGGCTCGGCGGCCGCGGGCTCGGCGGCCGCTGGCCCGCCGGTATCGGGCTCGGCCGTGGGCACCGGCTCGGGCTCGGGCTCGGGGTTGGTGGCGGGCTCGGGCTCGGCTGGGATCGTCGACGCTGCTGCCCCCTCGGGGGGCGTCTCCCCACCATGATCGGGGCGTGGCGAGTCGTCGCCGGCGTCCGGTGGGGTGTCGCGGGGCGGGCGGGGCCGCTCCCAGGGCGGGACCCAGGCCGCCGCCTGGTCGGCCAGTGAGTGGCGGTGCTCCTCGGTGCTCATCGCGTCAATCCTCGCTGGTGCCCGCGTCGAGGGTTCCGGTGGGCGTCGGCGTTCCCGCGGCACCGGTCTCGGCGGGGGTGCCGGCGTACTCGTCGATCTGCAGGTCCGGCCCCCCGTCGGCGGGGCCGGTCCAACGGATGGTCAGCTCCTCCAGCGCCTGCTCCTGGACGAAGGCCACCAGGCCCTCGCGGTACAGCTCCAGCAGGGCCAGGAACCGGGCCACCACCTCCAGGGTGGCCTCGCAGTCGGCGCAGAGCGTCGAGAAGGTGGCGGTGCCGGCCCGGCGCAGCCGGTCCGCGATGATCGCGGCGTGCTCCCGGACGCTGACCCGGACCATGTGCACGTGGGCGATGGACACCTCGGGCACCGGCTTCGGGGTGAGCGCCCGCAGCGCGAGCGCGCGCAGCCGCTCCGCGCCGATGCCGAGCACCAGGTCGGGCAGCGCCTCGGCGTACCGGGGTTCCAGGGCGACCGCCCGCGGGTACCGCCGGCCGCCTTCGGCCTCCAGCTCGGCGAGGTGCGCGGCGGCCTCCTTGAACGCCTTGTACTGCAGCAGCCGCGCGAAGAGCAGGTCCCGCGCCTCGAGCAGCGCCAGGTCCTCCTCGTCCTCCACCTCGGCGGCGGGCAGCAGCCGGGCCGCCTTCAGGTCGAGCAGGGTGGCCGCGATGAGCAGGAACTCGCTGGCCTCGTCCAGGTCCCACTGGTCGCCCATCGCCCGGATGTAGGCGATGAACTCGTCGGTGACCTGGTGCAGCGCCACCTCGGTGACGTCCAGCTTGTGCTTGCCGATGAGCTGGAGCAGCAGGTCGAACGGGCCGGTGAAGTTCGCCAGCCGGACGGTGAAGCCGCCCTCCCCCGGGCCGGTCTCCTCCGCGCCGGGGCCGGCGGTGGTCCCGGACGGTTGGTCGGGCGCGGTGGGCGGGTCGAGGGGCGGGGCGGTCACGCGACGACCGTAGTGGACGGGGCGCGACGGGGCACCGGCACCTACCGCTCGGCCTGCGCGGCGATCACCTCACGGGCCAACTGGCGGTAGTTGCGCGCACCGGACGAGGCCGGGTCGAGCGTCGTGATGGGGGCGCCCGCGACGGTGGACTCGGGGAACTTCACCGTCTTGGTGATGACGGTCTGGTAGACCTTGTCGCCGAACGCCTCGACCACGCGCTGGAGCACCTGCCGGCAGTGGGTGGTGCGGCTGTCGTACATGGTGGCGAGGATGCCTTCGAGCTCCAGGTCGAAGTTGAGCCGCTCGCGCACCTTGTCGATGGTGTCGAGCAGCAGGGCGACGCCGCGCAGGCTGAAGAACTCGCACTCCAGCGGGATGAGCACGCCGTGCGCGACGGTCAGCGCGTTGATGGCCAGCAGGCCGAGCGACGGCTGGCAGTCGATCAGGATGAAGTCGTACTCCTTGCGGATCGACCGCAGCACCCGCGCGAGAGCCATCTCCCGGGCGACCTCGTTGACCAGCTGGATCTCGGCGGCGGAGAGGTCGATGTTGGCCGGCAGCAGGTGCAGCCCCGCCACGTCCGTCTTGATCAGGACGTCCTCGGCGGTGATGTCGTCCTGCATGAGCAGGTTGTAGACCGACAGGTCGAGGTTGTGCGGGTTGACGCCCAGCCCCACCGAGAGCGCGCCCTGCGGGTCGAAGTCGACCAGCAGCACCTTGCGGCCGTACTCGGCGAGGGCCGCACCCAGGTTGATCGTCGTGGTGGTCTTGCCGACGCCGCCCTTCTGGTTGGCCATCGCGATGATCCGCGCCGGGCCGTGCCGGTCGGTCGGCATCGGCTCGGGGATCGGCTTGCGCATGGTGTAGGCGGCCGGGTCCGCGGGGCCGAGGTCGGCGCCGAGGGTGGCCTGCTGCTCACGGAGCTCCGACGTCCACGTCTCGGCACGGTCCTCGTTGCCCGCCATGTCCTCGTTGCCCCCTCCCGACGACCACCCGGCGTCGGAGCCGTCCGACGTCCCTCGCGGCGCCGCTGCGCACCCCGGCCCGACAGCTCCAGGGGATCCGCCGATGCCGACTGTACGCCACCGGCCAGCAGGCCGTTCAGTAGCCGCTCGGCGTGTCGGACGGGTCGCGGTCGAGCCGCGCGGCCCGCCGGTCGCGGGCGGCGAGACCCCGGGGTCGCCGGCTCGGGTCAGCCCCGGGCGCGCGGGTGCGCGGTCGCGTACACCTCCCGCAGCCGCTCGACGGTGACCAGCGTGTAGACCTGGGTGGTGGTCACCGACGCGTGACCGAGCAGTTCCTGCACCACCCGGACGTCGGCTCCGCCGTCGAGCAGGTGGGTGGCGTACGAGTGGCGCAGCGTGTGCGGCGAGACCGCGGCCGGACCGTCGACCGGCAGCCCGGCCCGCTCGGCGGCGCGGCGCAGGATCGTCCACGCACCCTGCCGGGACAGCGCCCCGCCGCGGGCGTTGAGGAAGACCGCCGGGGTGCCCCGACCCGCGGCGGCCAGCGCGGGGCGGGCCCGTACGAGGTAGGCGCGCAGCGCCTCGACGGCGTACCCGCCGATCGGCACGAGGCGGCTGCGCCCGCCCTTGCCCCGCAGCAGCACGGTCCCCTCGTCCGGGTCCACGTCGTCCACGGCCGCGCCGACCGCCTCGGAGATGCGCGCACCGGTGCCGTACAGGAACTCCAGCAGCGCCCGGTCGCGCAGCGCGAGCGGCGCGCCGTCGCCGGTGGCGGTGACCGGGCCGGCCGTCTCCAGCAGCCGGACCACGTCGTCGACCGGCAGCGCGCGGGGCAGCCGGCGCGGCGGGGTCGGCGGGCGCACGTCCCGGCTCGGGTCGGCCCCGGCCAGTCCCTCGCGCAGCGCGAACCGGTGCAGGCCGCGCACGGCGCTGGCGGCGCGGGCGGCCGAGGAGACGGCGAGCGGCGGGTGCCCGTCCTCGCCGGCGCGCAGCCGGGCCAGGTGCGCCTCGACGAGGTCGGTGCCGACCGCGGCGAGGTCGGCGATCCCGGCCGCGGCGAGCGTCGCCAGGTAGCGGTCCAGGTCCCGGCGGTACGACGCGAGGGTGTTCGGGGACAGTCCCCGTTCGACGGTGAGGTGGTCGAGGTAGCCGCGCACCGCGCGGCGCAGGGCCGGCGCGGGTTCCCCGCCCGCGCCGGCCCTGTCCGTCGTGGTGCTCAGCCCGCCGCCCCGTCAGTCGAGCACGTCGGCCAGCGGGAGGACGCTCATGCCGTGGGCCTCGGCGACCGGGCCGTAGGTGACGTGGCCGTCGTGGGTGTTCAGGCCGAGGGCGAGGGCGGGGTCCCGGCGCAGGGCCTCGCGCCAGCCGTGGTTGGCCAGCTCGAGGGCGTACGGGAGGGTGACGTTGGTGAGGGCGTATGTGCTGGTGTGTGGCACGGCGCCCGGCATGTTCGCCACGCAGTAGAAGATCGAGTTGTGCACCCGGTAGACCGGGTCGGCGTGGGTGGTGGGGCGGGAGTCCTCGAAGCAGCCGCCCTGGTCGATGGAGATGTCCACGAGCACGCTGCCCGGCTTCATCCGGGAGACCAGCTCGTTGGAGATCAGCGTCGGGGCCTTGGCGCCGGGCACCAGCACCGCGCCGATGACGAGGTCCGCGTCGAGCACGGCCCGTTCGATCTCGTACGCGTTGGAGGCGACCGTCTGCAGGTGGCCGCGGTAGATGGCGTCGGCCTGGCGCAGCCGCCCGACGTTCTTGTCCAGCAGCAGCACCTCGGCCTGCAGGCCGAGCGCGATGGCGGCGGCGTTCATGCCGGACACGCCCGCGCCGATGACCACGGTCTTGGCCGCGTACACCCCGGAGACGCCGCCCATGAGGATGCCGCGCCCGCCGCCCTGCGCCTGCAGGTGGTACGCGCCCACCTGCGGGGCCAGCCGACCGGCCACCTCGGACATCGGGGCGAGCAGCGGCAGCGACCGGTCCGGCAGCTCCACGGTCTCGTACGCGATGCCGGTGACCCGGCGGTCGATCAGCGCGTCGGTGCACTCCTTCGAGGCGGCCAGGTGCAGGTAGGTGAAGAGCACCTGCCCCTCGCGCATCCGGTGGTACTCCTCGGCCACCGGCTCCTTGACCTTGAGCACCAGCTCCGCGGTCTCCCACACCTCGTCGGCCGTGGGGAGGATCTTGGCGCCGGCCGCGGCGAAGTCGTCGTCGGTGATGCTGGACCCCACGCCGGCGCCGGACTCGACGAATACCTGGTGACCGCTGCGGACGAACTCGTTGACGCCCGCCGGCGTGATCGCCACGCGGTACTCGTGGTTCTTGACCTCGCGTGGGATTCCGACCTTCACGATGGAGTCACCTCTCTCCAGGGGCGCTCTCGGCCCCCGACTGCGCGGTGCGTGACGGCCCCGTTGCCGCCGCGGTCCACCGGTCCCGCCGGCGGCAGTCTAGGCGCGCCGCCGGGCCGCGAGGGCCAGCAGAGTGACATTCGGTGCCGGCGCCCGCTGACGGATTGTCAGGTGTGGGACCGGGCCCGCGGGGGAGGCCACCCTCAGCCGTCAGGACAGTATTTGTCCATCATCGTCCCACCATGGGGGTGCCGCTGCGGACAGGAGACCAGTGGATCTATATGGTGTCCCGTCATGACCACTCCTCCGTATCAGCCCGGGTACCCCCAGGGACCCGGATACCCCCAGGGCGTCTCCGACAAGAGCAAGGTCGTCGCGGGCATCCTCGGCATCGTGCTCGGCTCGTTCGGCGTCGGCCGGTTCTACATGGGTCACACCAAGATCGGCGTGCTGCAGCTCGTCGTGACGATCGTGACCTGCGGCATCGGCGGCATCTGGGGCTTCATCGACGGGATCCTGATCCTCGTCAACGGTGGTGTCGACGGGCAGGGTCGCCCGTTGCGCGACTGACACCCGGCCACACGAAAGGGGCCGTGCGGCGTGCCGCACGGCCCCTTTCGTCGTCCCGAACTCAGCGCGGCAGCGGCGCGTCGGCCCGCCGCAGCGCCGTCCAACCCGTGTCACGGGCCCGGACGGCGGCGAGCAGCCCCGCCACCGCCGGCGAGTTGGTGATCTCGCCGGCCAGCACCATGCCCACCGCCTCGTCGAGGTCGATCCGGAGGACCTGGAGGTCGGCCTCCTCGTCACGGCGCTCGTGCCGCTGCTCCGGCGGCACGTCGGCCAGGTCCCGGGCCAGGAACACCCGCACCACCTCGTCGGTGAACCCCGGTGAGGTGTGCAGGTCGACCAGGACGTCCAGCCGCCCGGCGGTCAGGTCCGCCTCCTCGGCCAGTTCCCGCGCCGCGGCGGCCGCCAGGTCCTCCCCGGAGACGTCCATCAGCCCCGCGGGCAGCTCCCACAGGTGCCGACCCACCGCGTGCCGGTACTGGCGGATCAGCACCACCTGGCCGGCGTCGTCCAGCGCCACCACGGCCACCGCGCCGACGTGACGCACGATGTCCCGTGCGGCGGTCCCGCCGCCCGGCATGGTCACCTCGTCGGTGACCACCTCGAAGACCCGGCCGGACCAGCGCTGCTGCCGGGAACGGACCTCGTAGCGGTGCTCGACGGCGCTCACGACGCCGAGGTCGCCTTCGCCGCGACGCCGTTGCGGGCGGCCTGCTCCGCCTCCGGCGCGTCGAGGTCCACCGGGAGCTGGTCGGCCTGCGAGTACGCGATGGCCGCCCGGACGAACGACGCGAACAGCGGGTGCGGCCGCGTCGGACGGCTCTTCAGCTCCGGGTGCGCCTGCGTGGCCACGAAGAACGGGTGCAGCTCGCGGTCCAGCTCGACGAACTCGACCAGCCGCCCGTCCGGCGACGTGCCCGAGATGTGCAGGCCCGCCTTCGTGAGCGCGTCACGGTAGGCGTTGTTCACCTCGTACCGGTGCCGGTGCCGCTCGCTGACCTCGCTGCTGCCGTACGCCTCGGCCACCAGCGAACCCTCGGCCAGCTTCGCCGGGTACGCCCCGAGCCGCATGGTGCCGCCCAGGTCGCCCTTGCCGGCGACGATGTCCTCCTGGTCGGCCATCGTGGCGATGACCGGGTGGCGGGCCTCCTCGTCGAACTCCAGCGAGTTGGCGCCCTCCAGGCCGGCCAGGTGCCGGGCCACGTCGATGGTCATGCACTGCAGGCCGAGGCAGAGGCCGAGCAGCGGGATGCGGTTCTCCCGGGCGTACCGGGACGCGCCGATCTTGCCCTCGATGCCGCGGACGCCGAAGCCGCCGGGGATGACGACGCCGTCCACGCCGGCCAGGGCGGCCGCCGCCCCGGACGGGGTGACGCAGTCGTCGCTGGGCACCCAGCGCAGCTGCACGCGGGCCCGGTGGCCGAACCCGGCCGCCCGGATCGCCTCGCTCACCGACAGGTACGCGTCGGGCAGGTCGACGTACTTGCCGACCACCGCGACGGTCACCGTGTGCCGGGGCCGGTGCACCCGCTCCAGCAGGTCGTCCCAGCTGCTCCAGTCCACGTCCCGGAAGGAGAGGCCGAGCCGGCGCACCACGTAGGCGTCCAGCCCCTCCCGGTGCAGCACCTTCGGGATGTCGTAGATGCTGGGCGCGTCCGGAGCGGCCGTGACCGCCTCCCGGTCCACGTCGCAGTAGAGCGACAGCTTCTGCTTCACCTTGTCGGGGATCTCCCGGTCGCAGCGCAGCACCAGCGCGTCCGGCTGGATGCCGATGCTGCGCAGCTGCGCCACCGAGTGCTGGGTCGGCTTCGTCTTCAGCTCGCCCGAGGGCGCCAGGTACGGCACCAGCGAGACGTGCAGGTAGAAGCAGTTGTCCCGGCCCAGGTCGTGACGGACCTGCCGGATCGCCTCCAGGAACGGCAGCGACTCGATGTCGCCGACCGTGCCGCCCACCTCCGTGATCACCACGTCGGGAACCTGACCGTCGGCGTCCGGGTCGGCCATGCCGAGGATCCGGGACTTGATCTCGTTGGTGATGTGCGGAATGACCTGGACCGTGTCGCCGAGGTACTCCCCGCGCCGCTCCTTGGCGATCACGTCCGAGTAGATCTGGCCGGTGGTGACGTTCGCCTTGCCGGAGAGCGCCCGGTCCAGGAACCGCTCGTAGTGGCCGACGTCGAGGTCGGTCTCGGCGCCGTCCTCGGTGACGAAGACCTCACCGTGCTGGAAGGGGTTCATCGTCCCCGGGTCGACGTTCAGGTACGGGTCGAGCTTCTGCATGACCACGCGGAGCCCACGCGCCGTGAGGAGGTTGCCGAGGCTGGAGGCGGTGAGCCCCTTACCGAGCGAGGAGGCCACGCCCCCGGTGACGAAGATGTGCCTGGTCGTCCGTGCTGAAGGGGCCAAGGCCTGCTCCCGTGTCGTCCGTCGCGGTCGTGCAGACCGCCGAGCCGATCAGCAAAGTGATCACGCGATCCACGGGATTCCACGGTAACACCTCGACGGCGGTGGGACGCAGGCCGGCACGAGGTGCCGCCCGGCGTGCCGGCCACCCGGCGACCACCGGTCAGCGCGCGGTGACCTGCTGCGACGAGCGCGGGGAGGGGACCGCGGGACGGCCCGCGCCGGGCGCCGCGCCGGAATCCGGACCCGCCGCGCCCGCCGTCTGCGCGCCGTCGGCCTCCGCCGCGCCGGTCGCCTCGGCCCCGCCGGCGTCCGCGTCCGGACCCGCCGGTCCCGTGCCGCCGGCGCCGGAACCCGCACTGCCGGCCGCCTCCACCCCGTCGGCGTCCGGACCCTCCGCACGGGCCGCTCCCCCGGCGCCGCCACCCGTACCCGACGGGCCGTCCGCCGGTCGCACCGACGTCCCCGCGGTCGACGACCGGGTACCGCGGGTCCGGCCGGCCCCACCGGGGCCGCCTCCGCCGGAGGGGCCGTCACCGCCGACGCCGCCACTGCCGTCACCGCCGTCCTCGCCGGTGACGCCCTCCCCGTCCGGCCGGGGCCGGCCCGCCGTCGGCACGGTGCGGTCGGCGGAGTGGTCGAGCACCCGCAGCGAGGCCAGCAACGCCATCGGCACCACGAGAGCGGCGGCCGCCCCGGTCACGTCCAGCGCCACGCCGCCCAGCACGCCGCCGATGACGGACGCCACGGCGGTGCCGGCCATCGCGGCCCGCATCGCTGGGTAGATGCCGAACAGCCGCATCAGCCCGCCCCACGGCTGCATGAGGGCGAACCAGACCAGCAGCGCACCCACCAGCGCCAGCAGCGTGAGCGGACTGCCCACCAGCGTCTCGAAGTTGGCCGTGCTCGACCGGTGCAGGGTGAGCCCGCCCGTACCGTCGCCGAGCGCCGCCAGGAACCGTCCGAGGCTGCCGCGCTCCGCCGCTGGGCGGCGCAGGTCCAGCACCGCGAGGGCGACGGTGACGGCCAGCGCCGCCATCACCGCCCAGACCAGCCGGCTGACCGTCAGCCACCCCCCGCCGCCGATCGCCGCCGCCACGCACAGCCCGGCCGTCAACGCGATCGCGCCGATGGGGTCCGCGCCGAGGTACGGGCTTCCCACGAGCACCACGGCGACGCCGCCGACGGCCACCATCACCGCCGGCCGCCAGCCCCGCGGCACGCGCTGGGCGAGCCAGCCGGCGCTCAACAGGGCGCCGGCCAGGAACGCACCGAGCCCGACGGTGCCGAGCCCGGCGTACCGGCCGCCCGCCTGGGCCGAGTAGCCGACCACGCCGTTGAGTTGCAGCCACGCGCCGGTCACCACGTCGAGCCCCACCACCAGCGCGGTGAGACCCGCCACCGCGCCGAGCGGGCCGAGCGTGCTGCGGTGCCCGGGCGCGAACCGGACGGCCGCGGTGCCGCCGACGACCAGCAGGGCCGTCACGGCGCCGAAGCTCCACCCGGGGTGCGCCGTCCGCCACCACGGCACCGCGTCGGCGAGCAGCGCGGCGGGCACCGCCAGGGCGGCGGCGACGAGCAGCAGCTCGACGGCGGCCACGATCCGCCGGGACACCGGCTGCGGTCCGTACGGGCCGGCGTGCCGGCGCGCCCGGCGCAGCAGCGGCAGCGCCGCGACCGCCAGCAGCGTCTGGGAGACGGCGAGCACCACGAAGAACCAGCCGGAGAGCCCCTGCTGCGTGGCGGCCTCGCGCTCGGCGTCCAGCGGCTGGGCGATCGCGTCGGCCAGGTCGGCGGGGCGGCCGCCCACGGTGACGGCGGGACGGCCGATGAACGGGCGTTCCGGCATCGGCCGGCCCAGCGCGGTCAACGCGGTGGGCGCGAGGTCGACCAGTTGCAGGTAGCCCTCACGGCCGGTGCTCGCCGAGGTGAGCCAGCCCCGCTCCCACCCGGGACCGTCGGCGACGGCCACGTGCAACCGGGCCGACTGGTCGGTGTCGGAGACCCCGGCCACGAGCACGAGCGAGTGCGGCGGGCGGGCGGCGAGCAACCGGGCCAGTTGGGCGTCGGCGGCCCGCGCCGCCGCGGCGCGCTGCGCCGGCGAGGTGCCCTCGACCGTGCCCAGGTCGACGATGCTGAGCACGCAGGAGTGCAGCAGCCGGGCCGGGTCCTCGGACAGCTCCGGCGCGTACCGGTCGACCCGGCCGAACGGGCGGGCGGCGGCCACGGCGGCGCCCGGGCCGACCGCGACCGAGCAGCGCACCGACTCGGACAACGACCCGGGCACGGCGCCCCAGGGCAGCTCCTCCTGGTTGTGGTGGACCACGCCCTCCTGGTCGGGCAGGTTCGCCCCGATGCCGTCGGGCTGCTCGACCACCACGCCGTCCGGTGAGCAGCCGCCCGACTCCCGGGCGCCGTTCCAGGCCGCGAAGCTGCCGGCGCCGAGAGTCAGCCACCCGTCCACGGGGCAGGTGGGCCGGCGCGCCGAGCGGACCGACAGCGAGCCGATCGAGCCCCGCTCCGCCATGCGCCACAGCGTCGGGGTGGTCGCCGGGTCCACGTCCTCCCAGCGCAGCCCGGCCACCCCGGCGATGACGACGAAGTCGGCGCTGCGGTGCGGGACGCCCTGCCGGGGCCGGGCGGACAGGGCCGTGATGCCCAGCGCCACCACCAGGAGGGTCAGCACGGCGGGGACGAACCGACGGACCATCAGCCGTGTCCCGTCCCGGAGGCCCCCGCGTCCGCCGCGCCGTCGCGCGTGGGCGCCAGCTCCGCGTACAGCGCCGCCAGCGTCGCCACGGTGTCGGCCTCGGTGGGCCAGCCCGCCGCGCGCGCGGCCCCGCGGGCGGCGAGGTCGGCCCGGCGGGCCGGGTCGTCGAGCAGCTCCCGCACCGCCGTGTCCACGGCGTCCACGTCACCGGGGGGCACCAGCACCGCCGCGTCGCCGACCAGCTCCGGCAGGCCGCCCACCGCGGTGGCCACCAGCGGTACGCCGGCGCGCAGCGCCTCCTGCGCGAACAGTTGCCGCGCCTCCCAGTCGCTGGTCACCACGGCCAGGTCGGCGCCGGCGAGCAGGTCGGCCACGTCGGTGCGGTGGCCGAGCAGGGTCACCGGCGCGCGGGCCGCGGAGATCCGCGCGGCCAGCGGCAGGTACGCGGGCCCGCTGCCGGCGATCACCACGACCGGCGCCGGTTCGCGGGTACGCCAGCGGGCGGCGGCGTCGACGAGCACGTCGTACCGCTTCTGCGGGTGCAGGCGGCCGACCGAGACGATCAACGGCTGCTCGCCCTGGACGCCGAACTCGGCGCGGACGGCGGCCCGGCGGCGGCGCGGGGCCGGCAGGGCCGGCGCGGCGACCGGCGCGAGCCGGGCGTCGGCGGCGCCGAGCGCCGCGGCCCGGTCGACCAGGTCCGCGGACGCGCCGAGCGCGACGCGGGCCCCGCGGGCGACGACGCGTTCGACCAACCGCGACAGGGCACCGCGCACCCCGCCCGCGAGCACCGCGTTGTGCCAGGTGACCACGATCGGCGCGGCCGGCCGGGCGAGCACCGCGACGAGCCCGGCCCGCAGGCCGTGCGCGTGCACCACGTCCACCGGCGTGGTCGCCAGGGCCCGGCGCAGCGCGGTGACGGCGCGGGCGTCGGCCGGCGTCGGGCTGGCGGGGATCTCCACGGGCTGGAAGCGGGCGCCCACGCCGGTGAAGTCGAACTGCTGCTCGGTGGCCGCCGGCCCGCACACCAGCACGGTGGTGCCGGCGTCGGTGAGCCCGCGGGCGACCGACCGGACGTGCTGGCCCACGCCGCCGGTGCTGGAGGCGAGCAGCAACGCCACGCTGCCCGACCAGCCGGGTGTCGGTTCCGTCGCCGCGCTCACCCGGACACCGTCTCCTTCCCGTCACCCCGCTCCGGGGGGCTGCCGTCCCGCTCCGCGCCGGCCGCGTTCCCGGGCCCGCGCCCGCCGCCGCGGCCGAGGCGCCTCAGCACCCCGGCGAGCAGCGGGCGTACGTCCCGCCGGTCGACGAGCCACACCACGGCGAGGAACACGGCGCCGACCGCGACTCCGGACAGCATGCCCTGACCGAGCGCCGCCCACATCGTCGGGGTGCCGTCACCGGGCGTGTCGAGCCATCGGGACACCGCCACGCCGGCCAGCGCACCGCCGAGCGCGCCGAGCACCCCGGCCGCGGTGGCCCGGGACGCGCCGGCCAGCGCCGCGGACCCGGCGGCGCGCCGCACGGCGGTGATCAGGAGCCCGCCGAGCAGCAGCATCCCGACGGAGTTGGCGAGGGCCACGGCCAGCACCCGGTCCGCGACCGGCAGCAGGTGCCCGAGCAGGATCGCGAGTACCGGCACGGACAGCCAGCCGACCGCGGTGGCCAGGGTCGCCAACCGGGTCGCGCCGCGCGCGTAGAGGGCTCGGGTGAGCACGGCGAAGAGACCGTAACCGAGCAGGCCGGGCGCGAAACCCATGATCGCCGCCGCGGTGATCGCGGCGGTGTGCGGGGAATGAGAGAAGAAGAGCTGCCCCACCGACTGCGCCGTGCCGACCAGCGCCGCGGCGCCGAGCAGGCTGAACAGCACCACTCCGCGCACTGCGGGCGCCAGGGTCTTCCGGTAGGCCTGCTCGTCGCCGGTTGCGCGGGCGGCCACCAGCGTCGGGTACGCCGCCACGGCCAGCGGTACGGCCAGCACCGCCCACGGCAGGAAGTAGACGGTCTGCGCGATGTTGTAGGCGCCCGGGTTCGACCGAGCTCCGTACGTCACCTGGTTGAGGGCGACGGCCACGGCGATCTGTTGCCCGGTGACGGCCACGATCCCGGCCACGACCAGCCCACCGACCCGGGCGCGGACGTCGGCCGGGAACCGGTATCCGGGGCGGAGGTGCAACCCGAGCCGGCGCAGCGGGAACAGGAGCGACAGGGAGAGCATCACCACACCGAGTGTGGTGCCACCGGCGAGCAGCAGCTCGCCGCCCCGGCTCACCGACCCGACCGTGGCGAGCCGCCCCTGCCACGCGGTGAAACCGAGGTAGACGGCGATCACCGTGAGACTCGACAGCAAGGGCGCGATCACCGGCCAGGCGAACCGTCGATGCGCCTGGAGCACCCCGGTCAGCACGATACCGACGCCGTACAGCGGCAGCTGGGGGGCGAAGAGCAGCAGCATTCGCGCGCCGGCCTGCTGCTGTTCGGCGGTGAGACCAGGACCGAGCAGGCCGATGAGCGGACGGGCGAGCAGCGCCACCGCGAAGGCCAGCGGCACGAGCAGGCTGAGCGTCCAGGTCAGCAGCGCGCCGGTGGTGGCGTCCACCGCCCGCCGGTCGCCCGCCTCCACCGCGCCGGCCAGCAGCGGTACGACGAGACTCGCCAACGCCCCACCAGCGACGATCTCGAAGATGATGTTCGGCAGGTTGTTCGCGATCACGTAGGTGCCGCCGAGGTCGGTGTCGGCCAGCGTCCAGGTGAACACGGACGTGCGTCCGAAGCCGGCGAGGCGGCTGACCACGGTGAGGACGGCGATGAGCGCGGCTGCTCCGGCCACCCGGCCGGCGCCGGCGAGGGGTGCCGGTCTGGTCACGTCAGTCGGCGCGTCGGCCCAGCGCGTCGAGTTCCCGCAGCCCCGGGGTCCGCTGGATCACCTGGGTGAAGCTCACCTTCTCGCTGGCCGCCGTGAGCCCGGCCAGCACGGCGAGGATCCCGGCCCGGCCGAGCGGGCCGCTCCGCGCGGCGAGCGCCACGCCGAGCAGCGCGCCGAGCGCGTTCGCGCCACTGTCGCCGAGCATCACCGTCTCGTCCAGGTCGTCGGGCAGCAGCCCGGCGGCCGCGCCGGCCGCCCCGGCGGCGATCCCGCCGTGCGGGCCGCCGGCCAGCGGAGCGCCGAGCAGCAGGCCGGACTTGAGCGCCCGGCCGGGACGCAGGTCGAGCAGGTTGACCAGGTTCGCGGTGCCGGCGACCACGCCGGCGCCCAGCAGCACGTCCACACCGCGCCCGAGCGCCCCCTGCCGCTGCCGGCGGCGGTGCCCGGCGACCCGGGGGTCGGCGGCGAGCAGCGCGGCCGCGCCGAGCCCCGCGGCGCCCACGCCGACGATCTTGACGAGGCCGGAGGTGATCCGCCCCTCGCGCAGGGCCGCGAGGTGGCCCGCGAAGCCCTTGGCGGTCTTCTGGTCGGGCCGGGCCCCGACCACGTCGTCGTAGAGCCCGACGGCTCCGGCGCCGAGGCCCGCGACGACCGCGGCGGCGCCGGACGCCCCGCTGGTCGCGCCGAGGGCGGCGGCGCCGGTCGCGCCGGCGGCGAGCGCCGGACCGGCGGCGAGGCTCACCGTACGGCCGCGGAAGTTGGTCCGCTCCAGGGCCGGTCCGGCCGGGGAGGTACGCACCTCGCGCAGCGCGTACCGGGCGGCGACCGCCCCGGCACCGGCGGTCAGCAGCCGGCCCAGCATTCTCACGCGGTCACTCCGATCGGCTCGTCGACGGGCGTCACGGCCCGTGCTGCGGTCACTGGGGCAGTTTAGGCAGCTGCGACTCGGCGCTGTCGCCCACGCCGTACTGGCCGGCCTTCTTCTCGGTGAGCTGCTGCACCAACGCCAGCGTGGTGACCAGCTGCCCCTGGATGGTGTTGGCGTTGTCGACCGTCGAGATCGACTGGGCGAGCACGGCGTCGCGCCGCACGACCGCCACGAGGTTGTCGCCGTCCGAGCCGTAGCCGCCCACGACGATGGCGCCGGAACGGTCGAACTGCTCGGCGACCTTGACGACCGATTCGTCCTTCTTCGCGGAGTCCTTGTCGACGTACGGCTGGCCGCTGACCACCACGACGGCCTCGGCCGGCCCGCTGATCCGGTCCTCGGTGGTGAGGTAGCCGGCGTTGGTGTACGCGGCCAGCACCGCCCGCCGGTCGGCGTCGCTGACCGGCTCGACGCCCTGCCCCCGGTCGAGCAGCACGCTGGCCAGCAGCGCGCTGGAGGTCTCCACGCCGTGCCCGTTGCCGGGCAGGTTGCTGGTCTGCGCGCTGGTCGGCCGCACCGCGGTCACGGCCAGTTCGAGCAGGTTGTTGTTGTTGTCCGGGTTGATGAACTTGTCCTGCAGGTCGACCCGGCCGGTGATGTTCGCCCCGGCCAGCTGGAGCATGTCCACGACGCCCTCGGTGTGTTCCCGACCGGTGGGGAGGCTGACCACCAGCACCCGGCGGCCGGTGAGCTTGCCGGGGAGGACGACCTGCGACATCTCCGCCGCGAAGCTCTCCTCGGACTCGAGCTCCTTCTCCATGTTGTTGACCGCCTGGCGCATCTGCTGGTTGTCCTTGCGCAGGGCGGTCACCTGCTCCTTGAGCGAGTCGGCCACCGGGCCGTTGAGGGCGGCGGTGCCGACCACCAGGCCGATCGCCAGAGCCAGGAACACCGCGGTCAGCGACACCACGTGGTAGCGGAAATTGATCACGCTTGCAGCCTCTTGATCGTCGGGGAGCTAGAAGAGCTGGCCCAGCTGGAACACGAAATTGTCCCACCATTCGGAGACCACGCCCAGGTACGCCTTCCCGACGGTGGAGACGGCCACCGCGGAGGCCATCGCGGCGACCGCCGAGAGGACGAGCAGCAGCAGGGACGAACCGGAGATGCTCTGCCGGTAGAGCCGGCTCACCCCCTTGGCGTCGACCAGCTTGCCGCCGACCTTGAGCCGGGTGAGGAACGTCGAGGCCATCCCGCCGCGCCCCTTGTCGAGGAACTCCACGAGGGTGGCGTGCGTGCCGACGGCGACCAGCAGCGAGGCGCCCTTCTCGTCGGCGAGCAGCATGGCCAGGTCCTCGCTGGTGGCGGCGGCCGGAAACGTCACCGCCGGGACGCCGAGCGCCGTCACCCGGGGCAGGCCGGGGGCCCGCCCGTCCGGGTACGCGTGCACGATCACCTCGGCGCCGCAGCGCAGCACGTCGTCGGTCACCGAGTCCATGTCGCCGATGATCAGGTCGGGGGTGTAGCCCGCCTCCACGAGCGCGTCGGCACCGCCGTCGACGCCGATCAGCACGGGCTTGAACTCCCGGATGTAGGGGCGCAGCACGTCCAGGTCGGCCTTGTAGTCGTAGCCGCGGACCACGATGAGGCAGTGCCGCCCCTGGATCTGCGTCTGGATCTCCGGCACGCCGACACCGTCGAGCAGCAGGTCCCGCTCCTGCTTCAGGTAGTCCATGGTGTTGGCGGCGAACGCCTCCAACTGGACGGAGAGCCCCTCCCGGGCGTCCGCCATCGCCTTGGCCACCGTCTCGGCGTCCTGGAGGGCGCCGTGCGCCACCGGCTCGTCGCCGACGTAGACGGTGTTGCCCTCGATCCGCACCGTGTCGCCCTCGCGGACCTGCTCGAAGATGCCCTCACCCAGGTCGTCCAGCAGCGGGATGCCCGCGCTCACGAGCACCTCGGGACCGAGGTTCGGGTAGCGGCCGGAGACCGACGGCTTGGCGTTCAGCACGGCCGCGACGCCGACGGCGACCAGCGAGTCCGCCGCCACCCGGTCGAGGTCGACGTGGTCGATCACCGCGATGTCGCCGGGGCGGAGCCGGCCGACCAGCCGCTTCGTACGGCGGTCCAGGCGTGCGGTGCCGAGGACGACGCCCGGTTCCGCGTTCCGGGTCCGGCGCAACGTGGGTAGACGCATCGTGACCATCCTGGCATGTGAGGCAGGGTTTTCTGTCGCGACATGCCTGAGCAGGGCCGCCTACCCAGGGAAGCACACCACGGCGCGCCCCGGTGTGCTTGCGCTCACAATACCGGCGGTCACGACCGCCTTTCCTTGGCCGCCACGGCCAGAAGCTCCTCCGCATGCGCGATACCCAGATCCGAGTCCGGCAAACCGGCGAGCATCCGGGCCAGCTCCCGGGCACGCTCCGTGTCCTCCACCACCCGCACCCCGCTCGTGGTCACCGCGCCGCCGGTGTCCTTGGCCACCACGAGGTGCCGGTCGGCGAACGCGGCCACCTGCGGCAGGTGGGTCACCACCAGCACCTGGTGACTGCGGGCCAGCCGGGCCAGCCGCCGGCCGATCTCCACCGCGGCCCGGCCGCCGACGCCCGCGTCGACCTCGTCGAAGACCAGGGTGGGCGGGCCGCCGGAACCGGCGAATACCACCTCGATGGCGAGCATCACCCGCGACAGCTCACCGCCGGACGCGCCCCGCTGCAGCGGCAGCGACGGCGCGCCCGGGTGGGCCAGCAGCCGCAGCTCGACCTCGTCACCGCCGTCCGGGCCGACACCCACCTCGACACCGTTGACCGTGAGCGACGGCTCCGCCCGGCCCGCCGGACGCGGCAGCACCGCCACCTCGATCCGTGCGTGCGGCATGGCCAGCCCCGCCAGCTCGGCCGTGACCTGCTCGGCGAAGCGCCGGGCCGCCTCCTGCCGTGACGCCGACACCCGGCCCGCCAGCTCCGCCACCTCGCCGGCGAGGCGCTGCCCCTCGCGTTCCAGCTCGTCGAGCAGCTCGTCGGAGGTGTCCAACTGGGACAGCCGGGTGCGGGCCCGCTCCGCCCAGGCGATCACCCCGTCGACGTCGTCGGCGTACTTGCGGGTGAGCGCGCGCAGCGCGGCCCGCCGCTCGTAGACGGCCTGCAACCGGGCCGGGTCGGCGTCGAGCGTGGCGAGGTAGGACGACAGCTCGGCGGACACGTCGGTGACCAGCGTCGCCGCCTCCTCCAGGCGGGCCGCCAGCTCACCCAACGCCGGGTCGGTGCCGGCCTGCGCCTCCAGGGTGCGCCGCGCGGTGCCCAGCAGCGTCGTCGCGTCCGGCGTGTCGTCGGCGGCCTCCGCGCTGCCGGCCACGCACTGCTGGGCGAGCTGCGC
Source organism: Micromonospora globbae (assembly GCF_003610785.1). Taxonomy (GTDB): domain Bacteria; phylum Actinomycetota; class Actinomycetes; order Mycobacteriales; family Micromonosporaceae; genus Micromonospora; species Micromonospora globbae. Next base: position 13,905 of record NZ_RAQQ01000021.1, on the reverse strand, counting down.
CGCGGTGCGCAACCCCTCGGCGTGCTCCAGCCGCTGCGCCTCGGCCTTCAGCTCGTCGTCCTCGCCGGGCTGCGGATCCACCCGCGTGATCTCGTCGAGACCCAGCCGCAGCAGGTCGGCCTCCTGGTTGCGCTCGCGGGCGTTGCGCCGCCGGTCGGCCAGGTCGTCGACGACCCGCCGCCACCCGGCGTACGCCTCGCGCAGCGCGTCGAGCAGCTTCTCGTGCTCCGGGCCGGCGAACCGGTCGAGCGCGGCCCGCTGCTCGGCGGGGCGCAGCAGCCGCAGCTGGTCGGACTGGCCGTGCACGGCCACCACCTGCTCGCCGATCTCACCGAGCATCGACACCGGCATGCTGCGGCCACCCACGTGCGCGCGGGAACGGCCCTCGACGGTCACCGTGCGGCTCAGCACCACCGAGCCGTCCTCGTCCGGCTCGCCGCCGGCGTCGGTGACGCGGGCGTGCACCGCCCCGGCCACCCGACCACTCAGCCGCAGCCGCCCCTCCACCACGGCACGGCCCGGCTCCGCCCGGACCCGCCCGGCGTCGGCCCGACCGCCGAAGAGCAGCCCGAGGCCGGTCACCACCATGGTCTTGCCCGCACCGGTCTCGCCGGTGATGACGTTCATCCCGCCGGTCAGCGGCAGCGTGGTGTCCTCGATGACGCCCAGTCCGGTGATGCGCAGCTCCTCCAGCACAGCACCCGACAGTAGACGCGGGGCCCGACAGTTGACCAGCCGGCGACGCCGCGTCGCCGGTGTCCCCCCGGCGTCGTACAGTTCTGCCCCGTGTTGGAGGTCATCGGCCTGACGCCGGGCGAGGAGGAGCTCTACCGCTGCCTGGTGCAGCTCACCACCGCGCGGGTGGACGAGCTGGTCGAGCGACTGGGCCGCCCCCGCACCCAGGTGCTGGCGCACCTGGAGGGCCTGCGCGGCAAGGGGTTGGTGCCGCCCGCCGGGCCGGACCCCGACGCGCCGCTGCGACCTCTCGCGCCCGACGTCCCGCTCGGCGCGGCGCTGCTGCGCCGGCAGGAGGCCCTCGAGGCGGCCCGCGCCGCCGTCAACCACCTGACCGAGGAGTACCGGGCCGGGGTCCGGCGCCACGACGCCGCCCACCTCGTGGAGGTGATCACCGGCGCCGGCGCGCTCCGGGAGCGCCTGCGGGACCTGCAGAACGGCGCCCGCGAGGAGGTGCTCTGGTTCTGCCGGGCCAACCCGCTGGCCATGCCCGGCCCGGAGAACGTCGAGGAGTTCGACGCGCTCGCCCGCGGCGTCAGCTACCGGGCCATCTACGAGCGCGACATGCTCCTCGAACCGGGCGCGCTGGAGGACGTCGAGCAGGGCGTCCGCGCGGGCGAGCAGGCCCGCGTCATCGACCGGCTCCCGGTGCGGCTGGCCATCGTGGACGGCCGGCAGGCGCTCTGCCCGCTGGTGCCGGACCGGGACAGCGGCGAGCCGACCGCCGCCGTGGTCGGCCGCAGCCAGCTCCTCGACGCGCTGCTCGCGCTCTTCGAGAGCCACTGGCGGATCGCCACGCCGCTGCGCTCGTCCGCCCCGGCCCCGGACGGGCCGGACGGCACCGGGTACCGGCCGGACGCCGACGAGGTGCGGCTGCTGTCGCTGTTCGTGGCCGGCGTGCCGGACAAGTCCATCGCCTCCCAGCTCGGGGTGAGCCGCCGTACGGTGCAGCGGCGGCTGGCCGACCTCATGGCCGCCGCCGGCGTGGACACCCGGCCCGGCCTCGCGTTCCAGGCCGCCCGGCGCAACTGGATCTGACCCGCGGGGCCCGGCCGGCCGCCCCGGTCGAGACCGGCCCGGGACGCCACCCCAACGGCCCCGCCGAGCCGGGGACGGCCCGCCCGGGGGCGGGCGGCGCGGCCGCCCGCCCCCGGATCGTCACCGCAGCCCGTACGCGTCGATGACGGTCTGCTCGACGGTGTTGCCCGCCCGGTCGGCGGCCCGCACCCGCAGCGACACCGTGCCGCGCCCGGCCGGCACCGTCGCGGTGAACCGCGTCCCCGAGCCCTTCACCGACGCCGCCCGCCAGCTGCGCCCGCCGTCGAACGACACGTCCACGCGCACACCGGCGCCCGTCGGCGCGGGCACGCCGGCCGGCTGCCGCAGGGTGAGCCCGAGCCGGTGCGCCGTACGCCCGGACACCTCGCCCCGCAGGTCGGCCGGCACCTGGTAGTCCACCTGCAGCAGCGGCAGGGCCCGCGGGCCGTCCCCGGCCGGCCGCGCCGAGGTGAACTCCCACGCCGTCTCGGTACGCGTGGCCCAGCGCCACTCCTCCGAGGAGCGCGCGGTGCTCACGTCCAGCCGGTAGCGGGCCGCACCCGGCGTCGTGGTCACCGGCGCCCACCCGCCGGACAGGTCCGCGATCTGCCGGCCGTCCCGGCTGAGCCGGGCCTGCACCGTGTCCTGCTCCTCGCTGACGCCCGCCGGGCCGAAGTGCCCGTCGGCGTCGACGAACTCGGGAACCCGCACGTCGAGCGTGTCGCCCGTGCGCGTCGGCACCGGCGCGCCCGCACCGGCCGGCACCGCCGGCCGGACCACCGGGGCGTACCACGTGGCGGTCTCCCGGTCGTCCGCCGCGTACCGGCGGGGCTGCTCGACGATCCCGCCCATCAGCTTGCCCATGTTCGAGAACGTGAACAGGTGCACCACCCGCTGCTGCCACCAGGAGTCCCCGGCGCTCACGAACTCCTGCCGCGTCGTCCCGGTCCGCACCATCCGCTGGTCGTCGTTCCAGGAGTACTCCTGCCAGGGCCGCCAGCCGAACCGCTGCTCCTTGGCCCAGTCGAACCCGCCGGTGTCGGCGTAGCGGGCCGTCACCTCGGCGGTGTTGGCCGCCGTCACCCGGTGCACGATCCGCTCCGGGACGCGCCCCTTCGACACCTGCCACACGTCGTACAGGTAGGGGCTGTCCACGGTGAGGGTGAGGTCCAGCGTGGTCCGGCGGGCCTTGACGGCCGCGATCAGCCGCTGCCCGTCGTCGTACGCCACGACCATCGCGGGGATCGGCAGGCGGTCCCCGGTCGGCCGCCACACCGTCCACGCGCTGAAGTCCGCGGGCCGGACGATGAGCACGGCCGCGGCGCCGGCCGCCGCGGCCGCGGCGATCTGGTCGTCCTCGGAGCGGTCGGCGCTGCCGGCGACCAGCGCGGCCGCGCCCCGGGCCCCGGCCAGCTCGGCCGGCGTCCCCGCCCCGGCCCAGACCAGCGGCAGCTTCCGCCGCCCGGTCGGTGCCGGCGACTGGTGCAGCAGGTTGATGTCCAGCGGGCCGGACACCTTGCTGATCTTCGCGTCGACCATGGGTGCGACGAGCTGCCAGCGGGACGCGAACTCGAACTCGCCCTGGCGCACCGCCCGCGTCGGCGTCACGTTCACCTGCTGGACCGTGCTGAACGTCATCACACCGTGGTCGATCTGCCGGCCGTTGCCGAAGACCCGGTGCTGGTAGAAGCTGATCGTCGCCCGCTGCTCGGTCGGCGTCGGGGTCTCGATGCGCACCGGCGTGCCCTTGCGCGGGTCGAGGACCACGGTGAGGTCCCGGTCCACCGTCAGCTCCGGGTCGGTGACCAGGGTGACCTGCTCGTCGAGCGGGGCGCCGTGCTCGATGAGGGCGTGCAGCAGGTACGGGCCCTCCTCGACCTGCACCTGCCAGTCGTCGCCGCCCAGCCAGCCGAGCTGGTCCGACTCGGGGTGCTCGCCGAACAGGGTGACCACCGGGGCGGGGCCGGGGCGTCCGGCCATGTCCAGCGCCCGCAGCGTGACGGTGTGCATCGGGCCGCTGAGGGTGAGCCCGACGGCGGTGCGGACGGTGACGCCGTCCGTGCCGGTGGCCACCAGCCAGCCGCCGTGCGGCCCGCGGTCCAGCCGGGCGGGGTCGGCGCGCAGCGGCACCTCCACGCTGCCGCCGGCCGGCACCGTCACCTCGGTGGCGCCGACCGACACCCCGTCGGGCTCGGCGGCGCCGCTGTCCAGGTTGCGCAGCTCCAGCGCCAGGCGCAGGGTCTGCGCCCGGTCGGTCCCGTTGGTGTACGTCACGGTCCGCCCCGCCGCGGCGCCGCCGCTGGCGAGCCGGCCGAAGTCGGCGGTGCCCGACGCGTACACCCGCTGGCTCAGTGCCCGGGCCACGTCGACCCGCCCGCCGCCCTGCTCGAACACGGTCAGCTCCGGGTTGGTCCGCGCGGTGCTGACCAGCGCGTCCTTCAGCCGGCCGGCCGTCCAGTCGGGGTGCTCCTGCGCGAGGATGGCGGCGGCGCCCGCGACGTGCGGCGTGGCCATCGAGGTGCCGGAGGCCGTGGTGTACGCGTCACCGACCGGCGTACCCATGGTGGTGCCGGCCGCGCGGGCGGCGACGATGTCGACGCCCGGTGCCGTGATCTCCGGCTTCAGCCCGTTGTCGCCCACGCGCGGGCCGCGGCTGGAGAAGTCGGCGAGGTCGTCGTTGCGGTCCACCGCGCCCACGGTCAGCGCCGAGGTGGCCGCCCCCGGCGACCCGACGGTACGCGCCGCGCCCTCGTTCCCGGCGGCGATCACGAAGAGCGCCCCGGTGTCGGCGGTGAGGTCGTTCACCGCCTGGCTCATCGGGTCGGTGCCGTCGGTCGGGGCGCCGCCGAGGCTCATGCTGACGACCTTCGCGCCGGAGTGGGCGGCCCACTCCATGCCCGCGATGATGCCCGAGTCGTACCCGGAACCGGAGTCGTCGAGCACCTTGCCGATGAGCAGCTTCGCGCCGGGCGCGACACCCTTGCGCAGCCCGTCGGACGCCGCGCCGCTGCCCGCGATGGTGGCCGCCACGTGGGTGCCGTGGCCGTGCCCGTCGCGGGCGCTGCCGCTGCCCGTGAAGTCCTGGGACTCGGCGATCCGGCCGGCCAGGTCGGGGTGTCCGGCGTCGACGCCGGTGTCGAGCACGGCGACCCGCACCCCGCTGCCGTCCCGTCCGGCCGCCCAGGCCGCGGGCGCGCCGATCTGCGGCACGCTGTGCTCCAGCGCCGGGTGGACCCGTCCGTCCAGCCACACCCGGGCGATGCCGGCGCCCAGCCGCGCCGGGGCGCCCGACCCGGCCCGTGCGGCGGGCGCGGCCCGCAGCGTGCTCCACAGCGCGCCGAGCTCGCCCTTGCCGACGCGTACGGCCGCGCCGTTGATGCTCTCCAGCGGCCGGGCCGCGGTGGCGCCGGCCAGCGCCCGCACCCGCCCGCCGGACGGCTCCTGGTAGCGCACGATCAGCGGCAGCGTGCCCTGCGCCGCGTCGCCGTAGCCCTGGGCGACCAGTTCCTCCACGTCGAACAGGTCCTCGTCGAGCAGTCCGGCCGACACGTACGGCACGACGTCGCTGGGCAGCACCCGCAGACCGCCGTCGGCGGACACGGTCGAGAAGGTGATCCGCTCGCGGCCGGGTCCGGGGTGGACGGTGGCGGCGACCCGTCCCGGCGCGGCCCGGACCAGTTCGACCTGGTCACCGGTGATCAGCGTGATGCGGACGGGCGTGGCGTCCGGGGTGGACGCCGCCGGGCCGGGGCCGGCGGGCGGTGCGGGCGGCTGGGCGGACGCCGGTGCGGCGAGTCCGACCGCCAGCGCGCCGACCGCGCCGGCGGCGAGCCAGCGTGGGGGCCAGTGCATGCGTTGCAGCTCCTCTACTCCAGGTGGGCGCCCTCGGGGGCGACCGTTGGGAGTCTGCGACGGAGATCACCGGGTGGTCACTAGCTGAGGCACGCCGCACCGGCGACATGTCGCCAGGTGGACACGCGGCGACGAGGAACGTCCGGGCGGGCGTCCGGCGGGTTTCCAGCGGGTGGACGGGACGCGCGGTCAGCGGCGCGAGGGACGCGCGGTCAGCGGCGCGACCCACGCCAGCCGTGCACAGGCAGATCGAACTTGGCCACCAGCCGGTCGGTGAACGGGCGGTCCCGCAGCCGGACGACCCGCACCGGCAACGCGCCACGGCGCACCGTCACGCGAGCGCCGGGCGGCAGGTCGTAGACCCGGCGCCCGTCGCAGGACAACACGGCGAGGGTGGTGAACGGGTCCACCGTGATGGTGATCGTCGAGGTCGGCGCGGTGACCAGCGGCCGGCTGAACAGCGCGTGGGCGCTGATCGGCACGAGGAGCAGCGCCTCCACCTCCGGCCACACCACCGGGCCGCCGCCGGAGAAGGCGTACGCCGTGGAGCCGGTGGGCGTGGCGCAGACCACCCCGTCGCAGCCGTACCGGGACAGTGGCCGGTCGTCCACGTCGACGAGGAGTTCGAGCATCTGGGCCCGCTCCCCCTTCTCGACGCTGATCTCGTTGAGCGCCCACGACTCGATGGTCGGGCCGCCGTCGAACTCGGCCGTGACGTCGAGCGTGAGCCGCTCGTCCACCGTGTAGTTGCGGGCCACCACGTCCCGCACGGCGCTGTCGACGTCGCCGATCTCCGCCTCGGCGAGGAAACCGACCTTGCCGAGGTTGATGCCGAGCAGCGGCACCTTGACCGGCCGCGCCAGCTCCGCCGCGCGCAGGAACGTGCCGTCCCCGCCCAGCGCGAAGACGATCTCGGCGCCCTCGGCCGCCTCCGGCCCGCTGACCGGCACGACGCCGGGCAGGTCGAGGTCCTCGGCCTCCTCGGCGACCACACGCACCTCGAAGCCGGCGGCGATCAGGTCGGCGGCGACGGTGCGGGCGTGCTCGGTGCTGCGCCGGCGGCCGGTGTGGGTGACCAGCAGCGCGGTCCGGGTCACCGGGGCCGCCTCACCACGGCGCGACGCCGCACGCCGGCACCCGCCCCCGCGCGGCCCACCACGCCACGCACGCTGCTCGCACTCACCCTGCGACCTCCTCCGCCGCGTCCGGCACGCCCCCGGACTCCACCGGGCCCCGCGGCCCGGCCGCGACCACCGTCCGCACCCGCTGCGGGTCCGCCGGTGGCGCGTCCCGGCGTAACCATACGAAGAACTCGACGTTGCCGCTCGGCCCGGGCAACGGGCTCGCGGCCACGTCGGCGAGGCCCAGCCCGAGCTGCGCGGCGGCGGCCGCCACGTCGAGCACCGCCTCGGCGCGCAACTGCGGGTCGCGGACCACACCGCCGGCGCCGACGCGCTCCTTGCCGACCTCGAACTGCGGCTTCACCATCAGCGCCAGGTCACCGTCGGGCCGCGTGCAGCCGGCCAGGGCCGGAAGCACCAGCCGCAGCGAGATGAACGACAGGTCCGCCACGGTCAGGTCGACGGGCCCGCCGATCTGCTCCGGCGTGAGGGAGCGGACGTTGGTGCGCTCGAACACCCGGACCCGGTCGTCGGTGCGCAGCGCCCAGGCGAGCTGGCCGTAGCCGACGTCCACGGCGACCACCTCGGCGGCGCCGGCGCGCAGCAGCACGTCGGTGAAGCCGCCGGTCGACGCGCCGGCGTCCAGGCAGCGCCGCCCGGCCACGGCCAGCCCGGCGAACGCGTCCAGCGCGCCGGCCAGCTTGTGACCGCCCCGGGAGACGTACTCCGAGGTCGGGTCCTCGCCGGTGACCAGCAGCGCGTCGGCCGGGTCGACCATCGCGGCCGGCTTGCGGGCCGGCACCCCGCGCAGCTGGACCCGGCCGGCCTCCACCAGCGCGGCGGCCTGCTCGCGGGAGCGGGCCAACCCACGGCGGACGAGCTCCGCGTCGAGCCGGTTGCGACGTGCCATGCGGTCTCCGGTGTCAGGTCTGGTCGATGGAGGCGAGCGTCTCGCGCAGCGTCTCGTACGCCGCCTCGTACTGGGCGATCTGGTCGGCGGGCGACAGCGAGGCCGCGTTGATCATCGCCTGCACGGCGGCGTCGACCGCCGGGTGCCCCTCCCCCTCGATGTCGTCGGGGAGCGGCGGCGGACCGGGACGCGGCCCCGGACGGCTCGGCGCCATGCCACCGGGCGGCGGGCCGGGCCGTGGGGCGGCGGCGCCCGGCGGTGGACCCGGCCGCGGCGCCGGCGCGCTGCCGGGCGGCGGGCCGGGACGGTACGGGCCGGTCACGGCCGGCACCCCCCGGCGGCGGGCGGGCGGGTCACTCGCCGCCTCCCGGCTGCTGCTTGCGGGCCGCCTTCTTCGGCGGACGGGCCGGCTCGGCCGCCCCGTCGGTGGGGCTCAGCGTTCCCGGTGAGCGGCGGGCCACGGCCTTGCCGGGCTCGGCCTTCTTCGCGACCGCCTTCTTCGCCACGGCCTTCTTGGCGACGGCCTTCTTGGCCACCGCCTTCTTCGCCGGCGGCGTGGCGACCGGGGCGGAGAGCGTGCCGGTGGACGCCTCCGGGCCGGCCTCGGCGGGTCCGCCCGGCTCCCCGGGCTTCCCCTCCCGCTTCCCGGCCTCCGCGGCCGGGCCGGCCGGCCTCCCGGAGGCCGCCGCGCCGCCCTGGGTCGCGGTCACCGGAGCGGGAGTCGACGGTGGGCCGGCCGGTTCCGCCCCGGCGGGACGGCCCGTGGTGGCCCCCGGCGCCGTGCCGGCGGCCCGGGGAGCGGCCGATCGCGCCTCGCGCAGCTGCCGCTCCAGGTCCTGCACCCGGCGGGTCAGCTCGGCGACCTCCTCGGCCGTGGCCAACCCGACCGCGCCGAGCGCCCGGTCGACCTCGAAGCGGACGAGCTTGGTCAGCGCCTCACGGTTCGCCGCGCTGGTGGAGAGGAGTTCCTCGGCGAGCGCCTGGAGCTGGGCGGCGGTCGCGCCGCCGGAGCCGACGAGCCGGCGTACGGCGTCCTGGGCCTTCTTCCGCGGCGCCTCCGTCAGGCCCATGGCCAGCTCGAGGTAGGCGCGCCACGCGTCCTGCATGCCTGAGTCCTTCCGCGGTGCGGGGGATGTGCAGGTCTCACGCTACCGGCCCCGCCGACGGCCCCGTGCGGTACGGTGCCGAGGACGGCGTGGCTCGACGGTGAGGAGGCGACGGGTGGCCAGCGTGGACGAGTGTCGGCAGGCGTTGCAGGAGCTCGCCGCCCGGCTGGACCGCAACGCGGAGACCGTACGCGAACGGGTCGACCTGGACCGCACCCTCGCCTGCCGGATCACCGACCTCGACACCGCCTTCCACGGCCGCCTCACCGACGGTCGGCTCGTCGACCTCACCGACGGCGACGACCCCAAGGCCAAGATCGCGATGAGCACCAGCAGCGACGACCTCGTGGCACTGGTGCGGGGCGAACTCGACATCGCCCGGGCGGTGGCCTCGCGCCGAGTCTCGATCAAGGCGAACCCGTTCGACCTGATGAAGCTCCGCAAGCTGCTCTGAACCGGCTGCTCCCGCTCAGAGAGTGTTGGGTAATTGAGGGGTGGCGGTCGGTCAGGCCGCCTCCGCTCGGATGTTGTGGTACCGCGTCTGCTGGCCGGCGAGGCGGGCGGCCATCAGTCTGATCAGGGCGATCTTGATGAATGCGCTGCTGTTGGAGGGGAGCCGCTCGTAGTCGCGGTCCAGGCGCCGGCAGCGCGACAGCCAGCCCAGTGTGCGCTCCACGACCCAGCGGCGTGGCAGGACCTGGAAGCCTTTGACATCGTCGTTGCGTTTGACGATCTGCAGGGTGACGCCCAGCTCGGACCGAGCCCAGTCGATCAGGCTGGAATCGACGACGTTGGCGTAGCCGCCATCAGCCCAAATCAGGCCGATGTGCGGGTAGCGGGCCGTGATGCCGGTCAGGACGAGTTTCGCGCCGGCCCGGTCCTGGATGCTGGCCGAGTGCACCACGCAGGCCAGCAGCAGCCCGCCTGTGTCCACCAGCAGATGCCGCTTACGGCCACGGACCTTCTTGCCGGCATCGAAGCCGATCTGCTGCCCACCGCAGGACGACTTCGCCGACTGCGCGTCCAGCACCGCCGCTGACGGCTGCCGGTCACGGCCCTCGGCGGCACGTACCGCGTCGCGCAGGGCGTCGTGGATCTGGTCCCACACGCCCAGCACGCTCCACCGCCGGAACCACCGATAGGCCGCATCCCACGGCGCCAGATCATGCGGCACCATCCGCCACGAACACCCAGCGACCAGCACATACAGGATGGTGTCGATGATCAGCCGCTGGTCGTACACCAGCGGCCGGCCACCCCGGCGCGGATCCCGTACCGGCAGCCGCGCCGACACCTCCTGCCACATGTCGTCGGTCAACGCGCACGGGTAAGCTCGGCGGACGTCATCCCCGCCGGTCGGGTCAGTCCTCACAAACTCGCCATGATCAGCGGGGATGATCCTTTAAGGGATCACGACACACCGACCCGCCCCAAACGGCTTCAGCTTGTCACCGGTCGGTTACCCAACACTCTCTCAGGCGGGCAGGCCGAGCGCGGCCAGCGCCCGCGCGGCGTCCGGCGAGCCGGCCCGCACCGGCGGCACCGCCGTCGTCGACCACGCGGCGGCGCAGAGCGCGGCGAGCGCGTCGAGCGGACTGCCGCTGCCCGTTAGCTCCAGGCCCCCGTCGTGGGCGGTCACCGACCAGCCGCCGGCGTCCGGCGGGCCGGGCACCCGCACCACGGCCGCCGGGTCGAAGAGCCCGGCCAGGTCCCGCGCGACGAAGGTGGGCCGCCGATCCGGCCCGGCGGCGAGCAGCTCGGGTACGTCGCTGACGCCGGTGAGCACGAGCAGGCTGTCCAGCCGGGCCCGCCGGGCGCCCTCGATGTCGGTGTCCAGCCGGTCGCCCACCACCAGCGTCCGACCCCCCTCGACACGGCGCGCGGCCGTGGCGAACAGCGCCGGCTCCGGCTTGCCGACGACGACGTCGGGGTCGCGGCCGAGCGCCGTCCGCAGCACGGCCACCAGCGCGCCGTTGCCGGGCAGCGGTCCCCGGCCGCTCGGCAGGGTCCGGTCGGTGTTCGTGGCGATCCAGGTGGCCCCGGCCCGGACGGCCACCGTCGCCTCGGCGAGGTCGGTCCAGCCGACCTGCGGCCCGTACCCCTGCACCACCGCCCGCGGTCCGTCGTCCGCGCGGTCGACGGGGGTGAGGCCGACGGCGGCGATCTCGGCGCGCAACGCCTCGGCGCCGACCACCAGCACCGGGGCGCCGGCCGGCAGCCGGTCCCGGAGCAGTTCGGCGGCCGCCGCCGCGCTGGTGAGCACCTCGTCCGGGCGGGCCGGCACCCCCATGCCGGTGAGCAGGTCGGCGACCTGGCTCGACCGGCGGGAGGCGTTGTTCGTGGCGTACGCGACGGCCCGCCCCTCGGCGTGCAGCCGGCCGACCGCCTCCACGGCGCCGGGGATGGGCCGGTCGATCAGGTAGATCACACCGTCCAGGTCGAAGACGACCTGGGCGTACCCGTCGACCAGCCGCTCCGGGCCGTCCGCGCTCACCGGGCGACCGGCCCCGTCTCGCCGTCGTCCGCCGGCTCCTCGGCACCGGCCCGCGCCCGCAGGTCCGGGTCGTCCGGGCCGCCCCGGCCGGCGATGTCGTCCGGGTCGGCCCCCGCGTACGCCTCCGGCTGCCCCTCGTCGGCTCCGCCGGCGTCCACGGCCGCCGTGTCGGCGTCGGTGGCCTCCGTGTCCGTGTCGGCCGTGGCGGGCCCGGCGACCCCGGTGTCGGCCGTCGGCGCGGGCTCGTCCTCGGCCGGCGCGTTTCCGTCGCCCGTCTCCCCGTCGGCGCGGGAGCCGGCGTCGGCCTCCTCGTCGGCGCCGGCGTCGGGCTCGTCGCCGCTCACGAACTCCGGCCGGGCCGGCACCGCACCCGGCGCCCCGGGGCCGGCGGCGATCTCCTCGACCGACTCCTCGTCCTCGTCGTCGCCCTCGATGACCACACCGTCGAGCTCCAGCAGGCGCTCGGCCGCGTCGGTCTCGCCGTCGACGTCCACCTCGGCGGCGCGGGAGAACCACTCCCGGGCCTCGTCACGGCGGCCGACCGCGAGCAGCGCGTCGGCGTACGCGTAGCGCAACCGCGCCGCCCACGGCTCGGCGGCGTCGCTGGTCAGCTCGCGCACCTGGAGCATCGCGACGGCGGCGTCCTTCTGGCCGAGGTCGCCGCGCGCGCCGGCCGCGACGATCAGCAGCTCGATGGAGGTGGCCGGGTCGAGCGCGTCACGGTCCGCGCCGCGGTACAGGTCGATGGCCCGCTCCGGGCGGCCGAGCGCGCGCTCGCTGTCGGCGATCACCGCGAGGTGGCTCTGCAGGCCGGTCATCCGGTGGTACGTCCGCAACTCGGCGATCGCGGTCTGCCACTCCCCCGCGTGGTACGCGGCGAGGCCCACCGCCTCCCGCACGGAGGCGATCCGCGAGGCCAGCCGGCGGGCGGCCAGCGCGTGCGCCAGCGCCTCGGCCGGGTCCTCGTCGATCAGCTGGCCGGTGGCCACCAGGTGCCGCGCGACGGTTTCGGCGACCGGCTTGGCCAGCGACAACAGTTCGGCGCGCACGTCCTTGTCGAGGTCGGTCGCGACGATCTCGTCCGGCAGCGCCGGCGCGGCGGTCCGCCCGTCCTCCCGCTCGGCGGCACCGCCCTCACGCCGGCGCTCCTCGAACCGGCGCTCGTCGTCCCGCTTCGGGCGCTCCTCGCCCCGGTAGCCGCCCTCGCGGCGCTCGCGGAACCCGCCCTCGCGGCGGTCGCCGCCACGGAAGCCCTCACGGTCCCCACGGAAACCACCGTCACGGCGCTCACGGAAGCCACCCTCGCGGCGGTCGCCGCCACGGAAGCCCTCACGGTCACCGGCGCGGAAGCCGCCGCCCTCACGGCGCTCGCGGAACCCGCCCTCGCGGCGGTCGCCGCCACGGAAGCCCTCGCGGTCGCCACGGAAGCCCTGCTCCCGGTCGCCCCGGTAGCCGCCCTCACGGCGCCCACCGCCCTGGTAGCCGCCCTCGCGGTCGCCACCGCGGAAGCCACGCTCGTCCCTGCCGCCCCGGTCACCGCCGCGGAAGCCCTCACGGTCACCGCGGAAGCCGCCCTCGCGGCGCTCACCGCCGCGGTGGCCGCGCTCGCGGTCACCCTCGCGGTCCCGGAAACCGCCGTCGCGGTCGCGCCCGCGGAAGCCGCCCTGGCCGCGCTCACCGTCACGGAAGCCACCGTCGCGCCGGCCCTCGCGGAAGCCGCCCTCACGGGTGCCGCCCTCACGCCGGTCACCGCCGCGGAAGCCCTCGCGGTCCCCACGGAAGCCACCCTCGCGGCGCTCACGGAAGCCGCCCTCGCGGCGGTCACCGCGGTATCCCTCGCGGTCGCCGCCACGGGACGGCCGCTCACCGCGGTCGCCGTCGCGGAACCCGCCGCCGCGGCGCTCACCGCCGCGGAAGCCCTCACGGTCACCACCGCGGAAGTCCGCGTCGCGGTCCGCCGCGCGGAAGCCGCCCGGACGGTCACCGGCGCGGAACCCGCCGGACCGGTCGCCGCCACGGTAGCCGCGCTCACGGTCGCCGCCACGGGAACCCTCGCGGTCCCGGAAGCCGCCCTCACGGCGGTCACCGCCGCGGAAGCCCTCACGGTCGCCCCGGTAGCCCTCGCCGCGGCGTTCACCGGACCGGAAACCACCACGGTCGCCGCGCTCGCGGTCACCGCCGCGGAAGCCGCCGTCGCGGTAACCCTGCGGCTGGTCGCCGCGGAAGCCGCCCTCGCGACGGTCGCCGCCGCGGAAGCCCTGGTCACGGTCCCCGCGGAAGCCGCCCTCGCGGCGGGGGCCGCCGCGGTCGTCCCGGTCTCCGCGATACGGCGGCCGATCGCGGTCGTCGCGCCGCGGCGCCCGGTCGCGCCCGCCCGACCGCTCACTGCGGTCGTCGTATCGACGGGGGCGGTCGCCGCCCTGCGGTCCTGAACTCACGGGGTACATCCTTCCTCATTGCGCCATCAGCGGCGCCACGCAATCGAGGGCCGACCCATTGGGGCGGCCCTCGATTGGAAAAGTTGTCCGGCGGCGTCCTACTCTCCCACACCCTCACGAGTGCAGTACCATCGGCGCTGGAGGGCTTAGCTTCCGGGTTCGGAATGTGACCGGGCGTTTCCCCTCCGCCATGACCGCCGTAACTCTATCG
>NZ_RAQQ01000020.1 GCF_003610785.1 Micromonospora globbae | reverse complement strand
TCAAGGGCTGGAAAGTCCTGACCAAGTTACGCTGCTGCCCCCGCCGAGCCACCCCAATCGTGCAGGCCACCCTCGTCCTCCAAGCCGCCGAAGACGCCCGCTACCCACGATGAAAATGGCTCAATGACCGCCCCCGTGTCCCCAGCCACACAACAACGGCTGCGCGAGGCGATGAAGCGCCTGTTCGACCGCCAGCCGATTCACACCGACGGCAAGCTGACCAAGAACAACCTGTGGCGCGAGGCCGAGGTCAGCCGCGCCACCATGAACCGCGCCGCCGACATCCTCGCCGAATGGGACGCTCGGGTAGCAGACAGCCTCGCCGGGGCCGTCGCATCGCACCGCGGCGAAGAACTCGACGATTTACGAAGCAGCCTGGAAGCGAGCCGCCGAAGATGCCGCCAACTGCAAGATCAGGTCGATGCCGCCGCCACCGTCATCGCCGCCCTCGCAGCGGAAAACGCCACGCTACGCAGGCAAGCTCTGAACACCTCGGCCGTCGTCGTTCCGCTTCAACAAAGATCGACAGTACGAGCGTAGGTCGGGCTCTGAACCTCGGGCCAACGGTGTCTCATGAGACACCGCCGAGTCTGGAGAAGGACGGGTGGCGGGTGATCGCCTTCCGCGGCACCGATGGGGTGTACCTGCAGTCGCGGGCCGGCCGGAACCTGACCACCTACTTCCCGGACATCACCCGCGCGATCCGGGCGGCCATCCCACCAGGGGCCGTGCTCGACGGTGAGCTGATCGTATTCGAGCGCGGCCGGACGAACTTCGCGCAGCTGCAGCGGCGCGTCACCGCCGGCCGCGACCTGCCGCGCATGGCGCGCGAGTGCCCTGCCCACTACGTGCTGTTCGACCTGCTCGCCGACGGCGGAGGGCAGGTGATCCTGGACCTGCCGTTGTCGGAGCGACGGGCCCGGCTGGAGCGGTTGCTCGCCGGCGCACCGGCGCAGTTGACCCTGACTCCGCAGACGTCGGACATGCGGCAGGTGGCCGACTGGCTGCTGAACTGGACCGTCGCGGCGGGCATCGAGGGCGTGGTGAGCAAGCGCCTGGACGGTCGGTACGAGCCGGGCCGGCGCGGCTGGTGGAAGTTCCGGTCCCGGATGGTCACGGAGGCCGTCGTCGGTGGGGTGACCGGCAGCATCAGCCGCCCGGAGACCGTACTGCTGGGCCGGTTCGACCAGCGGGGCCGGCTGCGGTACACCGGCCGTTCCCACCCGCTGACCACCGGCCAGGCGGTCGATCTGGCGTCGCTGCTGTCACCGCCGCGGCTACCACGGCGCGCAGCGGCGGCCCACCCGTGGCCGCAGCCGCTGCCCGCATCGTGGTCGGGCCAGCTGGACCGGCCTGAGCCGCTGCCGTACGTGCAGGTGGAGCCGACGGTGGTGGCGGAGATCGACGCTGACGTGGCGTTCGAACGCGGACGGTGGCGCCACCGGGTGCGCTACGCGAGGGCCCGGACCGACATGTCGGTCTTCGACGTGCCGCTGCTCCTCGGCGAGGGGGAAGACCCGTCGGGGGCGTCACCGCCCGCCGCACCGTGAAGCGGCACGGCGGGCGGACCGGTCAGCGGTGCCAGGGGCCGGTGATGGCGAAGGTGGTGCCGGGGTTGTAGCAGTTCACGTACAGGGTCCTGCCCCGGTCGTCGAAGACCACGCCAGCAAACTCGCCGTACGAGGGGTCGTCGGCGGTGCCGACGTTCTGGCGGTTCCTGGCGAAGACGAACGGGTCGCCGTCGGCGGTGACACCGAGCAGGTGCTGTTCCCCGTCGCCGTCCTCGCAGATCATGAGGCCGCCGTACGGGGACAGGCAGATGTTGTCGGGCGCCTGGTACAGCTTGTCGTCCGGCGTCTCCGAGTCGCGGGTGAAGACGACCTCCAGCCGGAGCCGGTTGCGCACCGGGTCGTACCGCCACACCTGGCCGTCGTGATCCACCGTGGAGCCTTCGTCGGCCCGGGAGTACGACGACACGAAGTAGGCGGCGCCGTTGCCCCAGTAGCAACCCTCGAGCTTCTGCGCATGGGTGATGCCGGCCGGCCCGTAGTCCTGCTCGCGGGTCGGCTCCGAGGTGGCGAGCGGGTCGGGCACCGTGACCCACTCGATCCCGCCGAACTCGGTACCCGGTTCCTGCACGGCGGACAGGTCCGCCACACCCGGCACGCGCATGGCCTGCAACAGGCCACCGGCGCGCAGGCTGCCGTACCCGCCGAGCGGCCGGTTGGGCCTGAAGCGATAGAAGCAGCCGAACGGGAACGCGAACGCGTCCTCGGTCTCGTACACGATGCCGGTGCGCGGGTCGACGCAGATCGCCTCGTGCTGGAAGCGCCCCATGGCCGTCAACGGGGTCGGGGTGGCGTTCGCGGTGTTGTGGAACGGGTCCACCTCGAAGATGAACCCGTGGTCCTTCTCGTATCCGTTGGTGCCGGCGCGGCTCTCGTTCTCCTCACAGGAGAGCCAGGTCTGCCACGGCGTGATGCCGCCGGCGCAGTTCACCGCGGTCCCGCCGAGGCTGACGCGCTCCTCGATCAGGCCGTTGCCGGCGTCGAGGACGAGGGTGGTGGTGCCGCCGAAACCGCCCGGGTCGTACTTGTACTCCCGGGGCGCCGGCACCGGGTTTCGGGCGGTCGGGGAGTTCTCGTGGTTGCGCACCAGCACCCCGCGCCCACCGCGGCCGCGGAAGTAACCCATGCCGTCGAAGCGGCTCGGCACGGCGCCGCCACCGGACTTCAGTGGCTCACCCTCCCGGCTCACCACCCGGTAGCGGAAACCGCGCGGCAGGTCCAGCAGCCCGGCGGGATCCGGCACGAGCGGTCCGTAGCCGGCCCGCGGCACCACCCCCGCGGCGCCGACCGCCATGTCCGCGCTGACCAGGGCGCCGACGGTGCCGGCGAAGGTCACCGCGACGCCGGCGGCGCCGGCACGGGTGAGAAGCTCCCGGCGGGAGAGCGTCGCTGGGCTGTCGTCAAATGGGGTCATGAAACTTCCCTTCAACGAAGTCCTTCCATCTGCCACTAAACACCAGCCGCACGCTCGGAGGATAGATGCTGTTCACTTGTTGTTTCACCGATGGCCATCTTTGCGCGGCGTCATCCGTTGAGCCGGTGCGGGTCGCGCTACCACCAGCCGGTGGCGCCGAGTGTGGACGCGAGCGCCCCGCCGACGAGTCCGCCGAGTGGGACGGCTACCCAGGCCGCCGCTCGCGCCGAGAACACGCGCGCAGGCCGGCCGGTGCTCTACCGCTGAGGCGTCGCAGCGAGCGACGTTGCGCCTCGCGGTGCGGTGTGGTGACGACGACTGCCCACTTGGGGCGGCGAACGCCGGATACTGTGTTATGGTTGCCCAGTTGCAGTTTTGATTTCCGTAGACGTCTCGGCGCCTGATGGGTCAACCAAAACCCGTCCAGGTGCCTTTTTCGTTTCGTGTCGCTTCCGACGCGGGTGATCAACGCGGCGGCGCGCGAGTCCGCACAGTGCGGTCTCCATCAGCCTGCGGAGGAGCAGACATGGCTACAGGTACCGTGAAGTGGTTCAACGGCGACAAGGGATTCGGCTTCATCACCCCGGACGGCGGCGGCGCGGACGTCTTCGCCCATTTCTCGGCGATTTCGGCGAGCGGCTTCCGGAGTCTCGATGAGAACCAGCGGGTGGAGTTCGACATCACCCAGGGCCCGAAGGGCCCGCAGGCGTCGGACATCCGCTCGCTCTGATCCACGCTTCGCCGAACGGCGGCCCGACTGGTTCAGCGGGCCGCCGTTCGGCGTATCGTCCGTCATTTCCTCAGTTCCCGAGCAGTACCAATGCGGTACAGGGCGTGGGCGGGCAGATGATGGCCATCCACCCGCCCACGGCACCCCGTCAGAGGACCCGGACTCTTACCGCCGGCGGCGGCTGGCCTCGGGGATGTTCGCCTCGATCTCCTCGTGACGGACCTGCTCGTCAATCGGCTGGTCCTCGACCACCTCGTTCTTGGCGAGGTGGACACGCTCGACCGGCACCCGGTCCTTGGCCACCACGGGACGTTCGGCGCGGAGCTGCATGTCCTGCTCGGCCTCGCCCATCTCGGCGCGAACGTTACGCGCGTCAGCCGCGTTGATCGGCTCGCGCTCGACGTACACCTCGTCGTGCTCGACCGGCATGGTGGTGTGCACGTTCTCGGTGACCACATGCTTGCGCAGTACCGCCTTGCCGGCAGGCTGGCTCTCCGTGCCCACCCGGAGCCGCTCCTCGGAGCGGATCAGTTCCTCGCGGCTCTCCGGGGCCTGCTGCGGCTGCATCCGGTAGTACGTATACAACTGGGCGGTCTGCTCCGCGTTCAGCGGCGTAGTCGTGCCGCCCGGCACGGCCGGGGCGTTCTGAACGGTTGCCTTGTCGTAGGCGACCTTCAGCCGTCCGCCCTGCATCTGTGCGTTGGCCAGCGGAGCCATCGGCTCCTGACCGCCACCAGTCTGCACGCTGACCCAGGCCGGGTCGCCCGCAGTGGCCCAAACCTGGCCGACGCTGCCGATCTTGGCACCCGACTGGTCCTGGACGTCCTGATCAAACAGCGAACGCACCTGCTGTTCAGTGAAGCGCATTGGTCGTCCTCCTCTCGCGTGTAACCTCCGCGTACCCGTGGCGTCCCCGGCCATTCGTCGATCCGGGAGCCCGCAGGGGTTGCCATACGAGTGCACCGACAGGCCCAGCTCTTCTCCTCGCTGGACGGTATCGGGACGTTCCCGCCCACGCCCAGGGTGAGCACTGTGGCCACCTTGACGTTCGTCACGATAATTCGGATGTGCCGACCCAGCGGAAGCGTCTCCTGTCGAATCCGACGATCATCGGCGCGGTGATCGCGGCCTCGGCGACAGTCCTCGCCGCAGCCGTTCCCGTCGTGATCGAGCTCTCCAAGAACCGTCCAGCCGCTGATCCCCCGACCATGCCCGCGGCTACCACCCCGGCGGTCGCCACAGGGACGGCGACGGCGCCGACAGTCAGCCCCACTCCCTCCCACACGGCAGAGACCGGGCACCAGTCACTGGTCAGCATGCCGGAGACAGACGACCTCGAGGGCTGGACGCAAGAGCCGCAACTGGTGGCCGGTCAAACGCGGGATGTCGTTCTCGCCGCCTCTCCCTGCTGGCTCAACGACGACTTCACCGCCACGTTCGTGGTGAGCCGACGCTTCTCGACCCTCAGGGCGAGTGTGGGCATCGCGGACGACTCCCCGGTGGCGTTGCCGCTCCTGTTCACGGTCCTGGCCGATGGCAAAGCCGTCTTCACCGCCAAGGTCGGACTCGGGAAGGTGCGGCCCGTCAACGTCGACATCAGCACGGCGACACAGGTGTCCCTCCGGGTCAGCACCACAAGCACCAATCAGTGCCATGAAGACACCACCGGAGTCTGGATAGCACCCGAGGTGCGGCACTGATCTCCTCGACGATCCCGGTCCCGCACCGATGACGACCACGTCGTACGTCGTGTTGTCCATGTCAGTTCGCCTTCGCGGCGTGGCCCAGGCGGATGGCCGAGATGAGGAAGAAGATGGCGCCGGGGATGGCGTAGCCGATCGCGTTGGTCAGTGCCGGGTCGTCCGCGGAGGCGGCCGCGCGAACGACCCGCCGGCGAGCACGGAGAGCCCACCGCTGATGATCATCGGCCACTGGCCGCCCATCGCGCGGCGGGTGACGCCCACGACCAGCTGCACCAGCCCGGCCACGACCGCCCAGGCGCCCCACACCCGCAGCATCGCCGGGATGCCGGACGTGCCGGCGACGCCGGCGATCGCGAACGCGACGCCGGCCCAGACGATGGCGAAGGCGAAGCGGACGACGTACAGCCGCCGCAGGGCGGACGCCGTCGTCGAGATACCGGGTGCGGCAAGGGTGGTCATGGTCATCCTTTCGGTAGGCGAGGGGACCGCGAGAGGGGCTGCCGCAGGGACAGCCGAAGTAGAACGAACGTTCTGTCTCGCGCTGACGGTAGGGGGCCGTGCGTCGCCATGTCAAGACAGAACGTTCTACCTACTCGTCGGTTGGTCGGCCGCCCGCTGCCTGCCCCGCATGCGGTGCCGGTCGCGTCGCCCTCAGGGACCGAACGTTCTGTCCACTACCATGGGTTCATGGCACGTAGCGAAACGGGCGTCCGGCCGTCCGAGGCGCGACAGCGGCTCCTCGACACGGCGACCAGGATCTTCTACGGGGAGGGAATCCACTCGGTCGGCGTCGATCGGATCATCGCCGAGGCGAAGGTGACCCGGGCCACGTTCTACCGGCACTTCCCGGGCAAGGAAGACCTCGTTGTCGCGTACCTGCAGACGGCCGACCAGGCCATCCGCGACCAACTGGACGTGGCCGTCGCCGCCGGCCTTCCCGCGCCCGAAGCCCTCCGGGCCGTCGCGGAGTCGATCGCGCGGGACATCCAGTCCGCCGGATTCCGCGGCTGCGCGTTCCTCAACGCCGTGGCGGAGTATCCCGACCCTGACCACCCCGTGCACCAGGCCGTCCTCTCGCACCGGCAGTGGTTCCTGGACACGATCCAGGCCCTGCTGGCCCGCATCGAGGAGACCGAGGCCGAGTCCGCCGCGCGGCACTTCGTCATGCTCCGCGACGGCGCCATGGCGGCCGGCTGCCTCTTCGACCCGGTGCTGATCTCCGAGACCTTCCTGCGCGCCGTCGAGGAACTCGTCCGCACCCACGCCGCACGCCGGCCATCCCGGACCGCATCCCAGAGCTCCTGACGTCCGAGCTCCGGGGCTGGCGAGAGGTGCTGCCGTGGGAGACGTGGCGGTAGATCCTTCGTGAAGCGGGTCAAGCCGGCCACGCCGACGTCAGTACGCCGCGCGTGGACCGGACGCCGGGGCATCGGGACGGCCTCGCCTAGGATCAGCTCATCGTGGACGCGGGCGCGGAGAGTGTGATGGTTGCTGTCGCGCCGGGGCAGGTGATCCTGTCGGACCGGCGGACGCAGCGCACGTGGTCGGTGGAGGTCGAGCCTTTCCAGATCGGCGCGTTTCCGGTCACCCAGGCGGAGTACGCCATGGTTCTCGGCGAGCGTCCGAGCGCGGTGCGCGGGGATCGGTTGCCGGTCGAGGGGGTCTCGTGGTGGGACGCCGTCCGGTTCTGTAACGCCCTGTCCCGACGGGAAGGGCTGGTGCCGGCCTACCAACTCGATGGCGACGGCGAGGGCATCGAATGGGATCGGTCCGCTGACGGGTACCGGCTGCCGACCGAGGCTGAGTGGGAGTACGCGTGCCGCGCCGGCACGACCGGCCCGCGATACGGACCGCTGGACGAGATCGCGTGGTACCGCGCCAACTCTGGCGGGCGCGTCCACAAGGTCGGTGGCCGGCAGCCGAACGCCTGGGGCCTGTACGACATGCTGGGAAACGTGTGGGACTGGTGCTGGGACGTCTACGACGCCGAGGTCTACGGCACCTACCGGGTACTCCGCGGCGGCGGTTGGTTCGATGAGCACTGGAGTTGCCGCGCGTCCGTGCGCCGTCGCAGCCATCCGACCTACCGCGTCGACGACGTGGGGTTCCGCCTCGCCCGTTCCGCTCCGCGCTGAGACGGGCCGCGCTCAGCGGAACAGCCTCTGCTTCCCGTTCCTCAGGCGTCGAGCAGCCGCCAAATGGTGAGGGCGAGCCGGGCCCGCATCAGTCCGGTGGGCTCGGTGAGGTCGACGCCGAGGGTCTTCGCGATCTGGTCGATGCGGCGGGCCACGCTGCTGTGGTGCAGGTGGAGACGCTCGGCGGCGCCGCGAAGGGAGCCGGTGGTGCAATAGGCGTCCAGGGTCTCCAGGTCTTCCGGGTTGCCGGCCATTCGGGCGATCGCGGCCACGTCGGCGTTGTCGCGCGCGGCATCCTGACGTATTTCGGCCAGCAGCGTCAGCGCGCCCAGATCGTCGTGATGGACGATCGGTTGGCGTGGGGTGGTGAAACGCAGAGCGGTACGGGCTTGGAGCCAGGAACGGTCAGGGCGGTCGACGGCGCCGATGCCCGCGCGCACGCCCGCCGGAAATCGTGCCGGGTCCACGTTGCCCGCCAGGATCACGCCGACGTCGGCGAGTGGTGCCGCCTTGACCAGGCGCGCCGGGCAGATCAGGCTGCCAACCTGGTCGAGCGGAAGCCGTGACCGTACGGCCACGACGCGGACGGGCAGGTCGGCGGGGAAACCCAGCAGCCGCATCGCCCGGGCTCTGGCCGCTTCGTCGCTGTCGGCGCTGATGACCAGTTCGACCAGTGCGGGGTCGGCCATGGTGGTGTGCGCCGGGCCGTATCGCTCGACGACCGCCGCGACGGCGATGGCGAGTCGCTCCAGCAGCGCTTCGTCGAGCAGGCTCGGCGGCCCGGGGCGTTCCAGCCATACCGTGCCGATCTCTTCCTCGTCGAGGATGATCGGCCCTTCGCTGGACGCCGGTGACGGCGGGCCGGACGCCTTCCTGCCGTCGGGCGTCACGCGAATCACCCGCCCGGTGCCGGTGAGTCGGATCCCGACCACGCACTCGGCCAGGCCCGCCGAGGCCCGGGCGAGCGCCGGCAGATCCACCCGGCGACGCATCAGCGTGTCGTAGAACATCACGACGCGGATCGCGCCGCCGAGATGCGGATCCAGTCCCGACAGTCGTTCCGCCAAGGCTTCCATGACGCAAGCGTAGGCGCCGATCGGTGCGCGATTCGCGGCGAACGCCCGACGGATGGCGGGTGATCCGGCAGGGGAGGGCCGTGAGGATGGATCGCATGGATCCCGAGCTGGAAGCATTCATCCCGCTACTGCCGTCCGTCGACCTGACCGACCCGGTCGCCGCCCGCGAGGCGCTCGCCAGAGCCGCGATGAGGCCGATGCCGGACACCGTGGGGATCGAGGTGGAGGACCGCACGGTGCCCGCCGCTCCTGACGTGCCGATTCGCATCTACCGCCCCGCCCGGGCGCAGGGCGCCGTCGTCTGGCTGCACGGCGGCGGAGGCGTCTTCGGCAGCCTGGACACCGAGCACACGCAAGCCCTCCGGATCGCCGAGGGCTCCGGCGCGGTGGTGATCTCGGTGGGCTACCGCCTGGCGCCAGAGAATCCGTTCCCGGCCGCCTTCGACGACGCCTACGCGGTGCTCGCGTGGACGGCCGCACACGCCGCCGAGCTCGGTGTCGACCCAGAACGAATCGCGGTCGGCGGCCACAGCGCCGGCGCGGCGCTCGCGGCCGGGCTGGCGATGCGGGCCCGCGAGGAGCAGGGTCCTCCGATCCGCTTCCAACTGCTCAACCAGCCGATGCTCGACGACCGGCAGCAGACCTGGTCGCAGCACACCTTCACCGACACACCCTGGATGAGCCGCGACAAGATCGCCGCAGTGTGGCGGCACTACCTGGGCTCCGCGCCCGCCACGCCCTACGCCGCTCCGGCGCGGGCCACCGACCTGTCCGGCCTGCCCTCCGCCTACATCGCCACGGCCGAGTTCGACCCGCTGCGTGACGAAGCCATCGAGTACGCGCTGCGCCTGCTGCAGGCAGGTGTCTCGGTCGAGCTGCACCAGTGGCCTGGCACCTTCCACGGGTCGCAGGCCCTTCCCGCCGAGGTGTCGCAGCGGCAGATCGCCGAACTGGGCACCGTGCTGCGCCGCGCTCTGGCGACGTGATCGGCCGGGCCGGGCCGGCCTCGCTGAGTTCTGGAGACCGCGCCGGTCAGTTCTGTGTCGTCCCGGGCCATCCACGGGCCATGAACCGTGCCACCACCACACCACGCCGCTGGCGGTCTGGCAGTCTGTGCCGATGCGACAGGTCACCGTGCTCGGCAGTTGTGGCGCCTTTCCCGAGCCGGGCCGTGCCTGTAGCGGTTTCGCGGTGGACTGGGACGGCTACCGCCTGGTGCTCGACCTGGGCTACGCCACGCTGCCGCGGTTGCTCCGGCACTGGCCCGATGGTGCGGTGGACGCGGTGGTCATCACTCACGAGCATCCCGACCACTGCATCGACCTGCACGGGCTGTTCCGTATGCGGTTCTACGGTGAGTCTTCGGGACCACGGCTGCCGTTGTACTGCCCGCCAGGCGTGCTCGACCGGATCGGCGGCCTGGAGCCCGACGTCGATCTGCATGCGGTCTTCGACCTGCGCCCGCTGCCGGGTAGCTACCGGGTCGGGCCGTTCGACCTCACCGGACTGTCACTGCCGCACTACGTGCCCAACGCGGGCATCCGCCTACAGGCCGACAAGATGGCGTTGGCCTACTCCGGGGACACCGGCCCGACCCCGGCTCTCGCGGAACTGGGCCGTGACGCCGACCTGTTCATCGTCGAGGCCACCGACCGCGACGGCGAGACAAGTCGCCCCACACGCAATCTCATGACCTCCACCGAGGCCGGTCTCTGGGCTCGGCGGGCCGGCGCCCGCCGACTCATGCTCACCCACTTCTGGCCCGGCAACGACCGGGCAGCGGCAGTGGCCGCGGCGCAGGTGGAGTTCGACGGTCCGGTGCTGGCGGCCGAAGAAGACCTCACCCTCGAACTGGGGAGGCCAGATCGCTGACCGCCTCGCGACGGCGCGCCCGAACGGCCGGGGCAGTGGTGGGCAGCGGCGAAACCCGAGGTGTCACGGCGTCGAAGTCCACGGTGCGGCCATGCTCCGCAGGTGGGTGGCCCCCCGTCGTACAGCCGGGTCCGGGTCCTCGCCGAGTTCGTCGCAGAGGTCGCGGAACTCGGCGATCGGGCCGTCGGGCAGGAGGTGCTGTGTGACCGCGTCGTGCAGGTGATCGGCGTACTCGCTGTCATGCGCGGTGGCGAGAGCGCGGGCGATGACGCGCAGGCCGTGCACGTCGTGGCGTTGCAGCAGCGCTCGGCTGGTGGCGTCGGTGACGGCGGTGTCGTGGCGATCGAGGACCAGGCGTAGCAGGACCTCGCCGACGTCGCCACGGTGTGCCGAACCAGCCAGGTCGCGCCCCGCCTGCGCGCGCACCTGCCAGTCCGGGGAGGAGGCAGCGGCGGTCACTACAGCGAGGTCAGCATCGGGAAGCGGCATAGGGGTCAGGCTCTCATGGTGTCGATCGGATGCGGGCCAGCCCTGAACCTGACGCGCCTGATGGCCGTGCCGCAACGGCTCACGCCGGGCGGCCCGCGTCGTAACGCGCCACCAGCAGTACCGCGCGTCCGGCCTGGAACGTGTGGGTCTGCCGCACCTCGTAACGCTCGCTGATGTACGTGATCTTCGGGCCGGGCGCGGACAGCGGATCCTGCGGCGTACCGAAGACTCCGGCGGCCGGGCCGATGAGCCAGATGCGGCGGGCGCCGGCCAGCTTTCCCGGGATGTCTCCGAATTCGGTCGCCTCCAACGTCCCGTTGGCGGCCGCCGTCCGCCGCACCAGGACGTCCGGCGGCTGCGCGGTACGCGACCACTCCAACTCGCCGAGGTAGTGGGTGAGCGTCGGCCGCATCGACCAGGCGTAGTCGGTGTAGACGATCACATCACCGGCGGCCGCGTTCTCGTGGATGGCGGCGGCCATGGTGCGGGTGTCCGGCGCGTTGCGCGTCTGCCGGAGCGAGATCTGCGCGGGCAGCGAGAGGAACGCCAGCGCCCCGACGACCGCCACGACGGGCACGAGCCGCGACACGCCGACAGGCCGTGACCGTTCGGCGGTGATGGTGGCGGCGGCCAGCACCGCCACGGGCGCCAGGAGGAAGCTGCCGTAGCGGGGCACCCACACCGGAGCGACCAGCGAGACCCCGATGACCGCGACGACCGGCACCGTGGCGAGGGCGACGAGTTCGGCGTACCTGCGCGCCGGCAGGGCGGCGTACGCGGTGACCGCGAGCCCCACCAGCACGTACCCCACGGCCGCGCTGAACGTGATGTCACCCGGCAGCGCGACGACCGTCTTCCAGGTGGGTGTCGCCACCCAGTGGAGTTGGCCGGACCGCTGGCCCTTGCCCCACCACACGAGCGGCGCCACGACCACCAGCGCGGCGCCGATCGCGGGAATCGCCGGCCAGAGCGTGCGGTCGCGTTCCTTCCACCACGTCATCGCCAGAATCACCACATGTGCGCCGAGCACCGAGAGCGCGACCAGATGGAAGACCCCGGTGAGGGCCAGGCACAGGCCGTATGCCGTCCAACGCCACCAGGCGGGTGCCCGGACGGCCGTCAGCAACAGCAGGGACGACAGGGTCGCGAACAGGAACGCGAACGCGTACGGCCGCGCCGTCTGGGCGAACGACACCAGGCTGGGCACCGCCGAACAGATGAGGCCCGCCACGACCCCGGCTGCCTGCCCCGCCGCGCGCCGGCCCAGCTCTGCGGTCACCCCGGCGCCCGCCGCCATCGCCAGGAGCGAGGGCAGGCGCAGGACCACATCGGACTCCCCGAAGATCCTGACCATGCCCCCGAGCACCAGGTAGAAGGGAGCGATGACCGCGTCCTTGTGGGCGGCCAGGTGGACAAGTTCACCCGGCGACCGGGTCGCGGCGGAGAGCGTGGCGCCCTCGTCCCAACTCAACGGCACACTGGTCAACGACGTCCCGGCAACCGCGAGCATGACGACGAAGCCGACGCCGAACGGAACGAGCACGCTCTTGCTGCGGCTCACGACATCTCCTACCCCCGTAGGTGCAGCGGTAGGCTAGCCGGCGTCCGCCGTCGATGTGGACCCGTACCTGCGGGCCCGACGCTCACGCCGCTGTCCGACCGGCGGCCGGGACGTGCCGGGGAGGGCGGAGGGCCATGGGTACGCCATCAGCACGCAACGTCGACCAGGCGGCGCTCCTGGGCGTCGCGCTCGCGGCCACGGTGAGCATCAGCGCCGCCGAAGGCCCGTGGGAACCCGTCGAGACGGTCGTCGGGCTCGTGCTGATTTCGGTGGTGGCGGCGTACTACGACTTCTCGACATCGCTGCGGGAATGGTCGTGGGCCCGGTCCGCGGCTCTGGCTTCGGTGATCGCCCTCTGCTGGTGCCTGACCGTGGCGTGGCCGCTTCAGAGCGTCGGCCTCAACCCGTACTGGTGGTTGCCGATCGTGTGGATCCTCACGGCGGGGGCCGTCCTCGGGTGGCTGTGGAGGCGTCGACACGGTCGCCGGTCGAGGCTGTCGGTCCCACCGGTCGGCGTAGGGCAGGCTGAGAAGCCGAGACGATCTGGCGACTGACGAACAGGACGGGCCGCGGTCGACCAACCGCAGCCCGTCCACCCGTGCGGATCCACAGCTACATCTTTTGAATCTGGTAAGCCACCGCGGCCTGAGCGTTGCCGGCCGGGATGATCAGGACGGACGAGTTCTTCGCATCGGCCGCCAGGTGGAGATCAACGGTACCGGTGGTGACCGTGGGGGAGCACGGGGGGAGTTCCGTGATGCCCGATTCCCCGCCTATGCGGAAGTGCGCGAACACCGTGCCTTCTCCGACGCAGTACACCACCAGTCGATAGTTGCCCGCCTCCCATTCGTCACGCCCCTCGTCACGGATAACCATGGCCATGAGCCTGGAGTCCTGGATCGTCGCCGTCGGGCGGGCGCTGATGGCGACGACCGTGTTGGCCACCTTCGTGTTGGCTCTGTCGGCCGCCAGTAGATGGCGCGGGATCTCCGGCGAGAGGCTCGGGGAGGCGGGTGCGGAGACCGATGCGGAGGGCGCGGCGTCGTCGCTCGGACTGTCCGGCGCGGGCGTACACGCGGTCATGACGAGCGGGACGCACAAGATGGCGCACACCGCTGCGTTGGTGGTCGGGGTCTTGATGTCTACCTCCGCTCTCCGTGGCACCCGGTTGCCGAGGATCGGCGACCGGGTGCCACACGTCGACCCTCCGATCAGGAAGATGTCTCCCAGTACCGGTAACCCCAGGAAAGTGCACTGGGCATTCTGGTGACCGTTCCCGTCACGCTGTCGGTCTTGACGCAGCTCGAGTTCATGTAGTACTTCTCGACGCCCATCCGCCAACCCCAGTTTCCGAACTGGAGGTTGCCGTACTTCCCTGAGCTGATGGTCCGGGAATATGTGTAGCTCTGCGCCAACGACGACGTGACGGAGGCGTTGATGCCGAACGTGCCCTCGGCCGAGAGCACGACTGCGCTCGCGCTCACGGATATCCCGCTGGAGACAGCGAAGGTCGTCGACAGGTTGTACTGGATCGAGGCACCCACCGTGCCTCCCGGACCGGACTTGAAGTGGATTCCAGCGGGAATGTGCAGATCCTGCTTGGAGAAGGTGCGGTAGTGCCAACCCATGTCGACACAGGCCATGGGCGTGACGGGTCCCTCCGCTCGGGCGGGTTCGACCGCCACGAGGGTCGCGCCGACGCCCAGGACCGCAGCCAGGGTCGACCTGGTGAAGCGACCACGCCAAGCGCGGTGCATTAGCATGGAACGAGTTCTCACATGTCCTCCTGCCAGGGGGTATGGGAACGTGGTGCCCCGCGGGGTGCAGACCCGCGGGGCACCGTCCGAGTGGCGCAACGATACGGTCCCGCGCCTGTGCGCGGGGGGAGGATCAACCGCGTCAGGAGCGTCCGACGCACCGTAAGTGATCAAGAAAGTCCGGAATGATCCTCCGTCGTATCCACTGACCGTCATGAATTGACGGAAGGTGAAGATCACGAATTGATCACGGTCTTGGTGCGGGTGCAGGAGACCGCCCCACGTGCGACGCGCGGACGGGCGACCGGGTGTTGATAACCTGTGACTGCGCGACTGGCGAGGGTGGGTCACCACCGGGGAGTGCTGTCAGCGGGAGCATCGTCCGCCTGGGTGCTCCTCACCACGAGGTGAGGAGCCGAGCATGACCGCGACCCTGATGGACGGGCGGGCGCTGTCCCGTCAGCTGCTCGACGCCACGGCGGAACGCGCCGCCGCGTTCCAGCTCGCGCACGGGCGCCGGCCCTGTCTGGCCACGGTCCTGGTGGGGGACGACCCCGCCTCCCACACGTACGTCCGGATGAAGGTCAACCGCTGCGCGGAGGTGGGGATCGAGTCGCGCCGCGTGGACCTGCCGGCGTCGACCACCACCGAGGAACTGGTGGGGCTGCTGCGGGACCTGTCCACCGATCCGCGGGTCGACGGCATCCTGTTGCAGCACCCCGTGCCGGCGCAGATCGACGAGCGGGCCGCGTTCGAGGCCATCGCGGCCGGGAAGGACGTCGACGGGGTGACCGGCGCGTCGTTCGCCGCCATGGCCTTCGGCGACCCCGGCTTCGCCTCCTGCACGCCCGGTGGGATCATGCGGCTGCTGGACGCGTACGAGGTGCCGCTGCGCGGGCGCCGGGCGGTCGTCGTGGGGCGCAGCGCGATCCTCGGCAAGCCGGTGGGCATGCTGCTGCTGGGGCGCGACGCCACGGTGACGTACTGCCACTCCCGCACCGTCGACCTCGCCGCCCACGTCCGTGAGGCCGACGTGGTGGTGGCCGCGGTCGGCGTGCCGGAACTGGTCCGCGGCGAATGGATCAAGCCGGGGGCCGTGGTGGTCGACGCCGGCTACAACCCGGGCAACGTGGGGGACGTCGAGTTCGACGCCGCGGCCGCCCGGGCGGGACTCATCACCCCCGTCCCCGGCGGCGTCGGGCCGATGACCATCGCCGTGCTGCTGTCGCAGACCGTCGACGCCGCCGAGCGGCACGCCCAGGGGTGACCGGCGGCCGGCCGGGCGGTTGAGGGCGGCCGGTCCGCCGCGCGGGGTGACGACCCGCGGAGTAGCGTCGTCCGTCGGAGCCAGTCACGCGGGGAGGGCAATGGTGCGGACGACGACGGTGGACGTCAGGACCGGCGACGGGGTCGCGGACGCGTACCTCGTACGCCCCGACGGGGAGGGGCCGTTCCCGGCGGTGCTCGTCTTCATGGACGCGTTCGGTCTGCGGCCCCGGCTGGCGGAGATGGCCGAGCACATCGCCGCCCGGGGCCACGTGGTGCTGGTCCCCAACCTGTTCTACCGCGCCGGCCGGTCGCCGCTGTTCGACCTGTCCCTGCTGGGCGACCCCGGGCAGCGCGGCGCCATCTTCGCCCGGATCGGGCCGCACATGGCGGCGCTGACCCCCGAGGTCGTCGCCCGGGACGCGGGCGCGTACCTGGACTTCCTGGCCGCACTCGACGGGGTCGCGCCGGGGCCGGTCGCCGTCGTCGGGTACTGCATGGGCGGGATGAACGCGCTGCGGGCCATCGAGGCCCACCCGCAGCGGATCGCGGCGCTGGCCAGCTTCCACGCCGGCCGGGTGGTCACCGACGCTCCCGACAGCCCGCACCTGGGGGTCGGTTCGGTCACCGGCGAGCTGTACTTCGCGCACGCCGACCACGACCGGTCGATGACCGCCGAGCAGATCGCCAC
Organism: Micromonospora globbae; assembly: GCF_003610785.1. Classification (GTDB taxonomy): domain Bacteria; phylum Actinomycetota; class Actinomycetes; order Mycobacteriales; family Micromonosporaceae; genus Micromonospora; species Micromonospora globbae. The sequence goes on along the minus strand of NZ_RAQQ01000020.1, from coordinate 123,285 downwards.
GCTCGAGCGGACCCTCGACGCCGCCGGCGTCCGGTACCGGTCCGAGGTGTACGAGGGCGCGCCGCACGGGTTCACCATGGCCGACACGGCCGAGTACGACGAGAAGGCCACACAGCGGCACTGGGCCGCGATGTTCGACCTGCTGGACCGCACGTTCGGCCGCTGAGCCGCCGGTCCGGCGACCGCCGTCGGGCATGGTGACCGCCTGGCCGGGTAGCACGCCTCGTCCGCCGGTGACGAGGTGAGGTGACGGAGTGGCCGGAACGTGGTTGCTGGGCACGGGAGTGGGCGAACCGGGACGTCGGCCCACGGCGCTGCTGGCCGGGGTACGCGAGGAGGAGGCCGGCGACACCGGGTCGGGCAGCGCGACGTCGCTGGAGGAGCTGCGGAGGCTCGCCGACACCGACGGGCTCGACGTGGCCGACGCCGTGGTGCAGAACCGGCCCCGGCCGGACCCGGCGACCTATCTCGGCTCCGGCAAGGTCGACGAGCTGGCCGCGCTGGCCGAGCGCACCGGCGCCGAGGTGGTCATCGCCGACGGCGAGCTGTCGCCCGGGCAGATCCGCAACCTGGAGGAACGGGTCGGGGTGCGCGTCGTGGACCGGACGGCACTGATCCTGGACATCTTCGCCGAACACGCCCGCACCGGTGAGGGCCGGCTCCAGGTGGAACTGGCGCAGATCGCGTACCAGCTGCCGCGGTTGCGCGGCGACGGCCGGTCGCTGTCGCGGGTCGGTGGCGGCCGCATGGCCGGCGGCGCCGGCATGGGCGTACGCGGACCCGGTGAGATGCGGCTGGAGACGCAGCGCCGCCGCCTGCGGCAGCGGGCGACGCGGCTGCGCCGCAACGCCGCGGAATTGTCCCGGCGGCGGGAGCGGACCCGCAACCGGCGCTCCCGCAACCAGGTGCCCTCGGTGTCGATCACCGGCTACACCAACGCCGGCAAGTCCGCCCTGCTCAACCGGCTGACCGGGGCGGACGCCCAGGTCCAGGACGTGCTGTTCGCGACCCTCGACCCGACCGTGCGGCGGTTGACCGCCGGCGGGCTGACCTTCACGGTCACCGACACGGTCGGCTTCGTGCGGCACCTGCCGCACCAACTGGTGGACGCGTTCCGCTCCACGCTGGAGGAGGTCACCGGCAGCGACCTGGCGCTGCACGTGGTCGACGCGTCCGCGCCCGACGCGCTGGACCAGATCACCACCGTGCACGGGGTGCTGCACGAGATCGGCGCGGGCGACGTGCCCGAGCTGCTCGTCCTCAACAAGATCGACATCGCGCCGCCGGAGTGGGTGGACGCCCTGTGCCGGGCGCACCCGCAGGCGGTGCCCGTCTCCGCGCTGACCGGCGCCGGGATCGCCGAGCTGCGGACGACCCTCGCCGAGCGGCTCGCCCGACGCTGACCCCGCCGCGTCAGGCGCGCCGGGCCACGTAGACGGTGTTGGCCGACTGGCCCCCGGTCAGCGGGTTGGGGAACGGCACCACGTGGGTCTGGGCGGTGGCGAAGACCTCGGCGAGCGTGCGCGCGAAGTCCGCGTCGGGCGGATCGTCGGACCAGAGCGCGAACACACCGCCCGGGTGCAGGTGGTCGGCGAGGCGGCGCAGCCCGTCCGGCGTGTAGAACGCGGCGTGCCCCGGGTGCAGCACGTGCCGGGGGGAGTGGTCGATGTCGAGCAGCACGGCGTCGAAGCGGCGTCCCGGCCGGTCCGGGTCGAACCCGTCGCCGTCGACGGCGGCGAAGAAGTCCGCCCGCACGAGGCGGGTCCGCGGGTCGTCGGCCAGCCCGGCGGCGAACGGCAGCAGCCCCCGCCGGTGCCAGTCGATGACGTCCTCGACCGCCTCGACCACGAACAGCGACCGCACCCGCTCGTCGGCCAGCGCGGTGCGGGCGGTGTAGCCGAGGCCGAGCCCGCCGACCACCACGTCGAGGTCCGCGCCGGTCAGCGGGGCCAGCCCGAGCCGGGCCAGCTCGATCTCCGCGACCGGGAAGAGACTGGACATCAGGAACTCGTCGTCGAGCTTGACCTCGTACACGTCGACGTCGAGCGCGGGGTCGCGGCGCCGGCGCAGGCTGATGAGCCCGAGCGGCGTCTCCCGCCAGGCCAGTTCCTCGAAGCGGACGCCCACCCGGATCCTCCCTACGCTGCTGCCGTGCGGATGCTATCCGGCCTCGCGCCTGACGCGCCCCGGCCACGCGGGCAGGCATCGGATCGCCGCCGGCGGGTAAGCCGGCCCGTCGGAGACGGGTCGACGCGGGGAGCGCACGATGGCGGAGATGCTGGCCGGACGGCTGCACCTGACGGACCGGGCGCTGCGGATGGAGACGGTCCCGGTGCCCGAGCCCGCGCACGGGCAGGTGCGGATCCGGGTCGCGGCGGCCGGCGTCTGCCTCTCCGACGTGCACCTGATCGACGGCACGCTGAGCCCGCTCTACCTACCCGGCGACGTCGTGACACTCGGCCACGAGGTGGCCGGGACCGTCGACACGCTCGGCGAGGGGGTGACGGGCTGGCAACCGGGCCAGCGGGTGCTGCTCCAGGCCGGGGAGCGGGACCAACGCGGCACCGTGTTCACCCGCGGCGTCGACTACGACGGGGGATGGGCCGAGTACGCCGTGGCCAGCGCGGAGACGCTCGTGCCGATCCCCGACGACCTGCCGTTCGAACAGGCCTGCATCATCCCCGACGCGGTCTCCACGCCCTGGGCGGCGGTGACCGACACCGGGCGGACCCGCCCCGGCGAGGCCGTGGCGGTGTGGGGCGTCGGCGGCCTGGGCGCCCACGCCGTGCAACTGCTACGGCTCGTCGGCGCGGCACCCGTCATCGCCCTGGACCCGCTGGACGCCGCCCGCGACCGGGCGCTCGCCCTCGGCGCCGACGCCGTGTTCGACCCGGCCGACGCGGCTCTGCGCGACGCGGTGCTCAGCCTCACCGGCGGGCGCGGACTGGACGTGGCGTTCGACTTCGCGGGCGTGACCCCCGTCCGCGAGCAGGCCCTCACGCTGCTGGGCCGCCGTGGCCGGCTGGTGCTCGCCGGCATCGCCAACAAGCCCGTCACCATCGCCTCGGACAGCCCGTTCAACTACCTCCAGCAGGCGGTGCTCGGACACTACGGCTCGGAGGCCGAGCACGTGGTGCAACTGGTGTCGCTGGCCGGGCAGGGACGACTCGACCTGCGCGCGTCGGTCAGCGACGTGCTGCCGCTCGCCGACGCCCCGGAGGCCGTACGGCGGGCGCAGAGCAAGGAGGGCAACCCGATCCGCCTCATCCTGCGGCCCTGAGCGGCGGTCCCGGGTCACACCGGTCCCGGTGCCCGTGCGGCCGTCGGAACCCGCGTGGACCGGCCACCGACGACACGGAGGGTCCACGGGGGATCGACGCAGCGCTTATCCTGTGCCCCGTTCCGTGCACCGGAAGGGGTGGCATGCCGTCGCGGCAGGACCAGCTGCACTCGTACCAGTTCACCGTCCAGCGGGCGGTCGCCGCCCTGGTCATGCGCGAGACGGACCCGGCGCAGTCCCCGTTCCGGCGCCTGGCCGGTGCCGGGCTGGCCAGCGTGCTCGTCGCCGCGATCGGACTGGGCGGCTTCGCGCTGTACGGGCTCTTCGCCGGTGGTGGCAGCGCCTGGCGCGACCCCGGCGCGGTCATCGTGGAGAAGGAGTCCGGCGCCCGGTACGTCTACCGCGAGCGGAAGCTGCACCCGGTGCTCAACTACGCCTCGGCGCTGCTGATCGTCGGCGCGGAGCGGCCCCGGACCGTGCTCGTGTCCCGCCGGTCGATCGACGGGGTGCCCCGCGGCCTTCCGCTGGGCATCGCCGACGCGCCCGACTCGCTGCCCGCCGCGGCCCGGCTGTCGGGCGCGCCTTGGACGGTCTGCTCGCTGCCACCCGCCGACGCCGGCCGTGCCGTCCCGCGCTCGGCGCTGCTGATCGGCACGGGCGCCGCCGGTGGGCGCGACCTCGGCGACGAGGCGCTGCTGCTGCGCCACCCCGACGGCGGGCTGCATCTGGTGTGGCACGACCAGCGCCACCGGATTCGCGACACGAACCGGGTGCTGGCCGCGCTGGCCACCACCCGGGCGCGGGCCGTGCCGGCGGCCCCGGCGCTGCTGAACGCGCTGCCGGCCGGCGCCGACCTGGCCCCGCCGCCCGTCCCGTCGCTCGGCGAGCCGTCCGCCCGGGTACCGGGCGCCCGGATCGGCGACGTCTACCTGGTGCGCAACTCCGGGGGCGGCCGGCAGTACGCGGTCGCCGTCCGGGACGGGCTGTCCGGGGTCACCGAGTTGCAGGCGGCACTGCTGCTGGCCCGCACCGGTCAGGGCGAGCCGGAGCCGATCAGCCTCGGCCGGTTCGCGGCCCTGCCCGCGGCGCCCGACCTGACGCCGGCCGGCCCGGACGCCCCGCCGGCGTCCCCGCCCCGCCTGGCCTCCCTCGACGGCGGGGGCCTGTGCGCCCGGGTGGGTGGTGACGCGGCCGTCGCCCAGGTGCGGGTGGGCGTGGCGCTGCCGGACCTCGCCGGCGCGCCGCGCACCGGCGCCGGGACGGCCGGCGGGGTACGGGCCGACCACGTCGTGGTGGCGCCGGGCCGGGGCGCCGTGGTCGAGGCGGTCCCGGCCCCGGGCGCGACCGGCGGCGCGATCTCGGTGGTCACCGACCTGGGACGCCGGCACGCGGTGACCGACCGCGGCGTGCTCGCCATGCTCGGCTACCGCGACGTGCGTCCGGCGCGGCTGCCGGCCGGCGTCGTGAGCCTCGTGCCCGCCGGCGCCACGCTCGACCCGGCGGCCGCGCGGGCCGTCGCGGCACCCGGCTGACCAGCGCGTCAGAGTGCAGCCCGGCCGCCAGGAGCGGCTCACCGGCGACGCCCGGGGTCAGCCCTTCTCCGCGCCGCTGGTGAGCCCCTCGGTGAGCAGCCGCTCGCTGGCGAAGAACAGGAACACGATCGGCAGGGTGAGGATCACCGAGCCCGCCATCAGCACGGTCTTGGGCACCTCCACACCGTCGGCCAGTTGCGCGAGCCCGAGCGACACCGTCCACCGGTGCGGTTTGTCGACGAGGAAGAGCAGGGCGAAGAGGAACTCGTTCCAGGCGATCATGAAGTCGTAGAGGGCGACGGCCATGATGGACGGCGCGGCGAGGGGCAGGCTGATGCGGCGGATGATGCCGAGGCGGCCGGCGCCGTCGATGGCCGCGGACTCCTCCACGCTGAGCGGGATCGTCTCGAAGTAGTTCTTGAGCATGTAGACGGAGACCGGCAGGGTCTGCGAGATGTAGACCAGCACGAGGCCGAGCAGCGAGCCGCGCAGCCCCGCCCGGGTGAAGACGACGAAGAGCGGGATGGCGATCACGATGGACGGGAAGAGGTAGACGGCCAGGAACAGGAAGTCGACCTGACGGCGGCCGAAGAAGCGCAGGCGGGAGACCGCGTACGCGCCGGGGATCGCCACGACCAGTGTGAGCAGGGTCGCCGCGAGGGCCACCACGCCGCTGGTGCGGATGAACGTGAGGAAGCCCTGGCCGCCGTCGTCGGTGGCCCTGAGCACCTCGGCGTACGTGGCGACGGTGAGTTCGCCGAGGCCGACCACCAGCGCGCCGGGGTCGAGCAGCAGCCGCTCGACCGGACGCACCGAGAGCACCAGCATGTAGTAGAAGGGGAAGACGGTGACCAGCAGGAACGCGGCGATCTCGAGCCGCCGCAGCCAGCGCAGGCTCACCGTCTCGATCCGGTCGCGGTCCATCAGGGCACCCTCCGGGCGAAGAAGCGCAGGTAGATCAGGACGAACACGATGAGCACCACGGCCAGCACGACCGCCTGGGCGGCGGCCGCGCCGATGTCGGTGCGCGCGGTGAGGAACTGGTAGACGCGGACGCTGACCACCTCGGTGCCCGCGGCGCCTCCGGTGAGCAGGTAGACGTCGTCGAACTTGTTGAACGTCATGATGAACCGCAGCACGCCCAGCAGCGCGATCACCGGCATCAGCTGCGGCAGCAGGATGTGGCGGAAGCGCTGGGTGGGGGTGGCGCCGTCGACCCGCGCGGCCTCCTCCAGGTCGGCGGGCACCGCCTGGAGGCGGGCGAGCAGGAACAGGAACGCGAACGGGAAGTAGCGCCACGCCTCGAAGGCGATAACCGTGGCGAGGGCGGTGGACTCCTGGGAGAGGAACGGGACGGGGGCGTCCCAGCCGAGCAGCCGCCGGCCCCAGTGGTTCACGATGCCGAGCTGCGGGTCGAGCATCACCTGCCAGACGAAGGTCATGGCGACCACGGGCGCCACGTACGGCAGCAGCATCGACGCCCGGACCAGGGTGCGGCCCCGGAACGGCCGGCGGACGACGAGCGCCGCCACCAGGCCGAGCGCGATCGACCCGGCGGTGCTGCCGATGCTGTAGACGAGCGTGGTGACCAGCGAGTCGGCGAAGCCGGGGGTGTGCAGTACGCGGTCGATGTTGTCGAGGGTGAACTCGCCGAACAGCCCGGTGCGGCGCAGCGTGGCGAGCCGGACCCGCTGGAACGCCAGCACCACCGTCCAGACGATCGGGATGCCGATGACCGCGATCACGACGAGCAGGGTCGGCGCGACCAGGGCGAGGCCGGCGCGGGACTCGCGTCGCCGCAGGGTCAGGGGCCGGCGGCGGGGGCGGGACGCCGGCCGTGCCCGCGTGGGGGAGCGGCCGGTGCCCGGCGTCGTGGTGGTCAATTGACGCCCGCCTTGATCGCCTCCACGTCCTTCTTGGCGCGGGCGGCGGCCGCCGCGGCGTCGGACTTCCCGCCGATGAGGTCGGCCAGCGCCTTCGGCACCGGCAGTTCACCGAGGATCGCGCCGACGAGCTTGCCCTGGCCCTGGGTCAGGCCCCAGCGCTGGAACGTGTCGGGGCTGGTTCGCAGGGTGTCGAGCAGCGGGGCGCCGTAGATCTCGGCGAGTGGCTTCTTCGCGTCCACACCGGCCTGGCTGCCGTTCCAGGCGGTGCGGAACTTCTCCGGGTCGTCGGCGGTGCCGGCGCGTACGGGGAACCGGCCCTCGGGGGACATGCCGAACCAGCGGGGGTACGCCTCGTCGAGCATGTACTGGACGAAGCGGGTCGCCGGGTCGGTTGCGGCGCCGTCGAGCACCGCCCACGAGCTGATCTCGCCGTACTGGGCGGGTTCGGTGCCGTTGGGGCCCTTGATGGCGGTGACGAATCCGCTGTTCCTGGCGAGGAACGTGGGATCGGCCGCGCACTGGGGGCAGGTGGGCCGGGCGTCGTTGCGCAGCCCAGCCAGCTCGTCGAGGATGAACGGCGACCAGACGAGCATGGCGGCCTTGCCGGCGAAGTACGTGGCGCGGGTGGTGTCCACGTCCTGGGCGCCCTTCACGGAGTGGTTGCGCATCAGGTCGCCGTAGAAGCGGAAGGCCTCCACGCACGGCGGCGAGTCGAGCGTCACGGCGCCGGAGTCGTCGGTGAGCTGGCATCCGTTGGCCAGGGCCAGGTGCTCGAAGGTCTGCTGGGTGAAGACGTCACCGGGTGCGGTCGCCGCGGTGATTCCGGCGATCCCGCCGGTGTGGAGCCGGGCCGCCGCGGTGGCGATCTTCTCGTACGTGTCGGGCGCCGGCAGGCCGGCGGCGTCGAAGAGGTCCTTGCGGTAGACGAGCAGTTGTCCCCACCCGTCGCTGGGCACCGCGAGCTGCCGGCCGTCGTCGGCGGTCAGCTCCAGGGCCCGGGCCGAGAACGTCTGCCGGCCGAGCGCCTCCACGATGTCGCCGTTGGCGTCGGGGTGCAGCAGGTCGTTGCCGGCCAGTGTGCGGACGCCGGCCAGCGGGACGGCCCCGACCACGTCGGGCAGTTCACCGGCCGCGGCGCTGGAGGCGATGAGCGACGGGAACTGGTCCTCGTTGAGGGTGACCAGCTCGACCTGGACGCCGGTGGCGGCGGTGAAGTCCGCGACGATGGCACGGGTGGCCGTTACGCGGTCGGCGACGTCCTCCAGGCTCCACACCGTGATCCGGTTGTTGTCGCTGTCGGCGTCGTCGCCGCAGGCCACGAGGGTGGCGCCGAGAAGGGCGAGGATCAGGGGAGCGGCGAGCGTCCGCATCGGAGTGAATGACATCGACGGCACTCCTCTCGAAGGGTACATGGCGGATTCAACCCCTTCGATTGATCAATGACAAGACATATGCCGATTTTTTGTTCTAGGATGGAACTCAGTGCTACCGGGATGTGACTCATGGTCAACTGGGTTGTCTCCTTGGCCGGGCCCCGCAGGATCAGCCTCGAGCCCTGCCCCCGGGATCCGCTCGGTCCCGGCCAGGTCCGGGTGCGCACCCGCTACTCCGGCATCTCCGCCGGCACCGAGCTGACCCTCTACCGGGGCAGCAACCCCCGGCTCAGCAAGGACTGGGACGAGGCCGCCCGGATGTTCGTGCCCCGCCAGTCCCCGGTGCCCTACCCCCTGGTCGGCTTCGGCTACGAGGAGGTCGGCGAGATCGTCGAGGTGGCGCCGGAGGTCATCGACCGGCATCCCGGTCAGCTCGTCTGGGGGATCTGGGGCCACCGGGCCGAGGCGGTCCTGGCCGCCGACGCCGTCCACCCCCTGCCACCCGGGCTCGACCCGCTCGCCGCCGTCTTCGCCCGACCCGGCGCCATCGCGCTCACCGCCGTGCTCGCCGGGGACCTGCACCTCGGCGACTGGGTCGGCGTCTTCGGGCAGGGCGTCATCGGGCTGCTCGCCACCCGGCTCGCCGTGCTCTCCGGCGCCCGGGTCGTGGCCGTGGACCGCATCGCCGACCGGCTGGCCCACGCCACCCGCTACGGCGCCCGGACCACCGTCGACGCGACAACCGAGTCGGCGGCCGCCGTGCTGCGCGGCGCCACCGGTGGCCGGGGCGCCGACGTCTGCCTCGAGCTGTCCGGGGCGTACCCGGCGCTGCACGAGGCGATCCGGGCCACCACCCACGCCGGCCGCGTCGTGGCCGCCGGCTTCTACCAGGGGCAGGCCGACGGCCTCGGCCTCGGCGAGGAGTTCCACCACAACCGGATCCAGCTGGTGGCGGCCCAGGTCTCCGGGCCGACCCCGGCGCCCGGCCTGGCCGGCCGGTGGTCCGGCGCCCGCGTCGCCCAGACCTTCATGGACCTGGTCGCCGAGGGAAGCGTGGACCCGCTGCCGCTGGTGAGTCATGTCGTCGACGCGGGCGCGGTGGCCGACGCGCTGGCGTTGCTCGACCGCGGTGACGGTGACGTCCTCCAAGTGGTGCTGAGGTTCCCATGACCATCCCCATCGCCTGCCAGGAGCAACTCCTGCCGGGCACCGACCTGATCCAGAAGTACGCCCTGGCCGTCGCGCTCGGCTACGACGGCATCGAGCTGCGCGGGCGCGGCGACCTCGCCTTCGCCCGCCGCCTGCCCGAACTGCGCCGGGCCCGCGCCGCCGGCGTCGTCATGCCCACCGTCTGCGTCGAGATGGACCACTTCATCGGCGACTTCGACCCCGTACGCTCCGCCGACGCCGTCCGTAACCTGCGCTCCCAGCTCTCCGTCATCGCCGAGCTGGGCGGCGTCGGGGCGATGACCCCCGCGGCGTGGGGCATGTTCTCCCGGCGACTGCCGCCGTTCGAGCCGCCCCGCCCGCCGGCCGGTGACCGGCAGGTGCTCCTGGACGCGCTCGGCACACTCGGCGAGCACGCCCGCGCCGAAGGGGTCACCCTCTTCCTGGAACCGCTCAACCGGTACGAGGACCACATGGTCAACCGGCTCGACGAGGCGGTGGTGCTCTGCGCCGCGCTCGGCCTGCCCTCGGTGCGCGTGGTCGCCGACACCTTCCACATGAACATCGAGGAGGACGACGTGCACCGGGCGCTGCGCGCCGCCGCGCCCTACCTGGGGCACGTGCAGGTCAGCGACTCCAACCGGTACCAGCCGGGCGCCGGCCACCTCGACTGGCGCGCGCTGGTCCGCACCCTCCTGGAGATCGGCTACGGGGGGTGGCTGGCCCTGGAGTGCCGGCTGCGCGGCGACCCGGTCCGGGCGTTGCAGCAGGCCGCCACGGTGCTGCGGCACGCCGAGCCCCGGCAGGCCGCCGCGTGAGCGCCGCCGAACCGGCGGGGCCCGGCGTGAGCGCCGCCGCGCCCGGCGGGAACACCGCTGGACCGGAGGGGGACGGCGTGAGCGCCGGTGGGGCGGAGGGGCCCGGCGCCGACACGGAACGGCTGTGGCGGCTCGCCGTGGCCACGCTGGACGGCAACTGGGAGCACGACCACACGGTGCCGTCCCGCACCCTCTACCCGCACCAGTGGAGCTGGGACTCGGCGTTCATCGCCGTCGGGCTGGCGCACGTCCGCCCCGACCGTGCCTGGCGGGAGCTGGAGAGCCTGTTCCGGGCCCAGTGGGCCGACGGGCGGGTGCCGCACATCGTGTTCAACCCGCGGCTGCCCGTCGGCGCGTACTTTCCCGGGCCGGAGTTCTGGGCGTCCGACCGGGCCGACGGCGCGCCGGCCGCGGCGACCTCCGGCCTGGTGCAACCGCCCGTGCACGCGCTCACCGCCTGGCTCGCCTACCGTCGGGCGCCCTCGGACGCGGCCCGCGCGGCCCTGGCGCGGCTCTACCCCCGGCTGGTGGCCCAGCAGCGCTACCTCGCCACCCGGCGGGACGTGGGCGGCGGCGGGCTGGCCTGCGTGGTGCACCCGTGGGAATCCGGCCTCGACAACAGCCCCGCCTGGGACGGCCCGATGGCCGCCGTGCCGGCCGACGTCGCGGTGATGCGCGCGTACCGGCGGCACGACACCCGGCACGCGCCCGCCGCGCACCGCCCCACGGACCTGGATTACGCGCGGTACGTGGCGATCGTCGCCGGCTACCGCGACGGCGGCTACCGCGACGACGACCTGGGCCGGCGGCACCCGTTCCTCGTGGAGTGCCCGCTGTTCAACGCGGCGGCCGGCGCCGCCGAGCACGCGCTGGCCCGGATCGCGCCGCTGGTCGGCGCCGACCCCGGGCCGCACCGGGAGCGGGCGGCCGGCATCACCGAGGCCCTGGTGCGTCGGCTGTACGACCCGCGGACCGGGACGTTCCGGCCCCGCGACCTGCGGACCGGGCGGCTGGTGCCGGCGCGGACGGTGCTCGGGCTGGCGCCCCTGATCCTGCCGGACCTGCCGGCACCGCAGGTCGCGGCGGTCGTGACCGAGGCGTGTTCGGCGCGGTTCGGTGTGGCCCGACAGATGGATCGGCCGTTGCCCAGCTACGACCGGACCGCGCCGGACTTCGAGCCGCTGCGCTACTGGCGCGGGCCGAGCTGGATGAACATCAACTGGCTGGTCCGCCGCGGTCTGCTCGCCCACGGCCGGGCCGATCTCGCCGACGGCCTGCGCCGGTCCATGCTCGGGCTGGTCGCGGGCGCCGGCTGCCACGAGTACTTCCATCCGGACACCGGCGCGGGGCTCGGCTCACCCGCGTTCGGCTGGACCGCCGCGCTCGTGCTCGACCTGCTGGCCCGCGAGCCGGCGCCCGCCGGCGCGGTCGGCGGGCGGCCGGCCGGGTGACGGGCGGTCAGGCGGGCGTGGCGACGCCCTCGGCGGCGAGGCGCTCGGACCGCCGCTGACCCCACTCGCCGAGCGGGCGCAGCGCCTCGTTGAGCGACGCGCCGTGCTCGGTGAGGGAGTACTCCACCCGCGGCGGGACCTCGCGGTAGACCTCACGGTGGATCAGCCCGTCCTCCTCCATCTCCCGCAGGTGCTGGATGAGCATCTTCTCGCTGACGCCGGGCAGGCCGCGCCTCAGCTCACCGAAACGGCGGGTGCCGTAGTTGTTCAGCTCCCACAGGATCAGCGACTTCCACTTGCCCGACACCACGTCCATGGCGGCGTCGATGCCGCAGATGTAGGGGCCGCGCCTGGCGCCGGATGTCATCGGACCTCCAACGGTGTCCCGTCCTCACTTACCTGAAGGTAAGTATTGAACAAATTAGTGGGTACTTGTCGCACCGACGGTACCCGGGAAGCATGGTCATCGGCGCGCCCGTCACCTCACCGACCACAGCAGAGGAAATCCGATGACCACCAGCACCACGTTCCTGGGACTGGGAGCGATGGGCACCGCGCTCGCGACCGCGGCCCTCGACGCCGGCCGACCCGCCGTCGTCTGGAACCGCACCCCGCAGCGGACGCACGACCTCGCCGCACGCGGCGCCGCCGTCGCGGCGACCGTCGCCGAGGCCGTCGCCGGTGACGGCGTGATCGTCGTCTGCCTGTTCGACCACCGGTCCGTGCACGCCGTACTCGACCCCGTCGCCGCCGAGCTGTCCGGGCGTACGGTCGTCAACCTGACCACCACGACCCCGAACGAGTCCCGCGAACTCGCCACCTGGGCCGCCCAGCACGGCGCCACCTACCTCGACGGCGCCATCATGGCCGTCCCGGAGACGATCGGCCAGCCGGGCGCGGCGATCCTGTACAGCGGATCGGACGCCGCGTTCACCCGCCACCGCGCGCTGCTGGACCTGTGGGGCACCAGCAGCTTCGTCGGGACGGACGCCGGCCTGGCACCGCTGCACGACATGGCCATGCTCGTCGGCATGTACACGATGTTCGCCGGCTTCCTGCACGGCGCGGCGATGGTCGGCTCCGAGGGTGTGTCGGCGACGGAGTTCACCGCGCGGCAGGCGCCCTTCCTCGCCGCCATGACCGGCCAGCTCGCCGGTCTCGCCGCAACGGTCGACGCCAAGGACTACACCGGCGCCGGGCAGCAGAGCCTGCGGTTCACCGAGGCCGCCCTGGCGGCCCTGCTGCGGGCCACGGCCGAGCAGGGCGTCAACGGGGAGGTGCTCAAACCCGTGCACGACATCGTCACCCGGCAGATCGCCGCCGGGTACGGCGAGCACGGCACCGCCCGCATCGTCGAGGAGCTGAGGAGCGCCCGGTGAGCGCCACCCGTACCCCTGTCACCGTCATCGGTCTGGGCCCGATGGGCCAGGCCATGGCCGCGACCCTGATGCGCGCCGGGCACCCCGTCACGGTGTGGAACCGCACGCCCGCCCGCGCCGACGACCTCGTCGCCGCGGGCGCCACCCGGGCCGACACGCCGGCGGACGCCGTGGCCGCCAGCGACGTGGTCATCCTCAGCCTCACCGACTATCCGGCGATGTACGACATCCTCGGCCCGGTCGTGGACGACCCACGCCGGGTCCTCGCCGGCCGGGTACTGGTGAACCTGAGCTCCGACACGCCCGACGCGTCCCGGGCCGCCGCCGAGTGGGCCGCCGGACACGGCGCCGACTTCGTGACGGGCGGCGTGATGGTGCCCGCGCCCGCGGTCGGCACCCCCGCCGCCCACGTGTTCTACAGCGGCCCGAAGGCGGTGTTCGACGCGCACGAGCCGGTGCTGCGCCCGATCGGGCGCCCCGCGTACCTCGGGGAGGACCCCGGGCTGGCGCAGCTGTTCTACCAGGCCCACCTCGACGTGTTCCTCACCGCCCTGGCGAGCCTCCTGCACGCCACGGCCCTCGTCACGGCGGCCGGCGTGCCGGCCGGCGACTTCCTGCCCGGCGCGCTCGACCTGCTCACCGACATCCCCGCGATGATCGGCGACGGGCGGGAGCTGGCTCGCGAGCTGGAGGCCGGTGAACACCCGGGCCACCTGAGCACCGCCCGGATGATGGGCGCCACGGCGGACCACATCGTGCGTACGAGCCAGCGGGCCGGCGTCGACCTCGCGCTGCCGGACGCCGTGAAGTCGTACTACGACCGGGCGATCGCCGCCGGGCACGGCGACCGGAACTGGACGGCCCTCTTCGAGGTGGTCAGGGCGCGACCCTGAGCCGGACGCGCGGCGGCCGGGCGGAACCTCCCCGCCCGGCCGCCGGCGTCACCGACCGGCGGCTACAGCAGATTGGTGATCACCCAGTTGGACGGTCCGCCGTTCTGGGTCATGCCCTCCGGCGTGAAACAGGCCGTCTGGTCGCCGGTGGTCTCGGTGATGACCTGCCGCACCTGCGCACCGGCGTACAGGCCCGACGTGATGGGCCCGTCGGCGATGGCCAGCAGCTGGCCGTTGACGGTGTTGGAGAACCGGAGCGTCCAGTTCCAGTTGCTGGTCTCGCCGGTGTTCCAGTGGAACGTCTGTGTGCCGGTGCCGCCGGCGAGCAGTGCGGTGCACGACGTCGTGAACGTTCCCGAGAACGGTGCGACGAACGACAGCTGGGTGAGCGGCCGGGCGAGGTCGACGCACGCCACGGCCGTGTCCTGCCCGCTGATCGTCACCGTCTGAGGCGTGTTGGTGAGCCCCGGGCTGTAGTTGATGACGTTCGTGCCGGTGCAGGTGACCGAGATGAGCGTGGACGCCGACGCGGGCTGAGCGACCGCGAGGAACCCCAGCAGAAGCGCGGCAGCGCTGGCGATCGAGAGGGCCTTCTTCGTCATCGCGAACTCCTCGTGCGATGGTCGGGCGGGGTCGCCGGCCGGGGCGCGGCACACGCGCACAGCCTCTCGTCGTCGATGGGCGGCGGCGAAACCCCCATGTGGAACCTCAGGGGCGTGCACGTCTGGCTGATCCGGCGCGCGCCGGCCCCTGGTATCGGCTGAGTTTGGCTGGGTGGCCACCCAACACACAGCGTAACCAACCCTGCGCCGGTGGTGCATCGCCTGTTGGGACGACTTCGGACGGTTGGGGGCGACCACCGGCCGGGCCGCAGTCGCCGCCGGACGCCGCCCGCCTGCTCAGCCGCCGAGCAGCCGGGCGAGGGCGTGCAGCGCCGTGCGGACGCTCGCGTCGTCGGCGCTGAGGCTGACCCGCAGCCCGGCCGGCGCGCTGCGCCGGGCCGCGAACTCCGCCGTGCCGGCCACCGCGAGACCGCGGCGCCGGGCCCGCTCGGCAACCTGCCCACCGTCGCCGTCGAGGCGTATCCAGGCGAACGGGGCCGGCCCGGGCGCGTACACCCGGTCCCCGAGCAGGTCCCGGGCGAGCGCGGCGCGGGCGGCCAGCTCGGCGGCCCGCGCCGCGGCGAGCGGGACGGCGGCGCCCCCGAGCACGAGCTGGGTGGCCACCTCGGCGACCAGCGGGGCGGGCGCCCAGGCCAGTGCCCGGGCGGCGGCGCTCAGCGGGGCGGCGAGCGACGGTGGGGCGTACCGGTAGCCGATCCGCAGTCCCGGCGCCAGGGTCTTGGTGATGCCGCCGAGCAGCACGGTGCGCGGGTGCAGCGCGGCCACCGGTGGCGGCCGGTCCGGCAGCAGCGCCCCGAAGGGGTCTTCCTCGATGACGGGCAGGTCGTGGGCGGCGGCCACCGCCGCGATCTCCTGCCGACGCCGGGCGGGCATGGTGACCACGGTCGGGTTGTGCAGGGTGGGATGCAGGTGCAGGGCCGCCACCCGACGCCGGGCGCAGATCCGGTCGACGGCGTCCGGTCGGGGCCCCCACTCGTCGCTGGGCACCGTGGCCAGTTCGACGCGGAGCAACCGGGCCGCCGCGAGCAGCCCCGGGTTGGTCAGCTCGGTGGTGACCACGACGTGCCGGGGCTGTGCCAGCGTTGCGAGGGCCGCGGCGAGCCCGTGCTGGCCGCCGGCGGTCACCTCGACGTGCGCGGGGTCGGGGCGCCAGTCGCCGTACGCCAGCCAGCGGGCGCCGGCGATGCGGTGCCGTACGGCGTCGGCGTCCTCGCCGCTGACCGCGAGCGGGTCGGCGGCGATGCGGTGCAGCACCGGCGCCACCGCCCGGTGCACCGCCCCGTGGCCGGGCGGGTGCACCGTGGCGAGGTCGAGCAGGGCAGCGCCCGGGGCGGCCGGCCGGGACGGGGCCGGCGCCACGAACGTCCCGCGGCCGACCTCCCCGGTGAGTAGCCCGCGCCGGACGGCGACCTGGTAGGCCCGTCCCACGGTGGCGACGGTCACCCCGAGCCGCCGGGCCAGTTCCCGCTGCGGCGGCAGCCGCTCGCCGGGCCTGAGCCGGCCGGCGGCGATGTCCGCGCCGATCGCGTCGGCGAGGGCGAGGTAGCGGGGGACGCCGGTCGGCGGCGCGGGGGGCTCCCAGATTGTCACCGTGACAATCTAGCCGCCGGGGTGCTCGCCGCTCACCGGATTGTCACCGTGACAATCGCCGTCGCCGGGTTCCCGCGGCGGGCCGGCGAGGCTGCCCTCATGTCCCTCGACCTGTGGCGGCACGCCACCTTCCGCCGTCTCTGGCTCTCCGACGCGGTGAGCACGCTCGGAACCCACGTCACCGCCGTCGCGCTCCCGCTGGCCGCCCTGACGGTGCTCGGCTCCGGCGCCGCCGGGGTGGCCGCGCTCACCGCCGCGAGCACCGCCCCGTACCTGCTGCTCGGCATCCCGGCCGGCGCGATCGTCGACCGGCTGCCCCGCCGGGCGGTCCTGGTCGTGGCGGACCTGGTCCGGGCGGCGCTGCTGGCCAGCGTGCCGCTGGCCTGGGCCGCCGGGCTGCTCACCCTGACCCACCTGGTGCTCGTGGCGCTGCTCGCCGGGGCGGCGACGGTGCTGTTCGACGTGGCGTACTTCGCCGCCGTGCCGGCCGTCGTGCCGCCCGGTCGGCTGGCCGACGCCAACGCGCGGCTGGAGGCGACACGGGCGGTCGGCCAGACCGCCGGGCCCGGCGTGGCCGGGGTGCTGGTCGGCGCGCTCGGTGCGCCTGCCGCCCTCCTGGTCGACGTGGCCAGCTTCGTCGCCTCGGCGTTGTTCCTGGCGCGTACGCCCCGGCTGGCCCGCTCCCGCGCCGGCCGCGCCGGGGTCTGGCGCGACGCCGCCGGCGGCGTCCACTTCGTCCTGCGGCAACCGGTGGTCCGCGCGCTCACGCTCTGCTCGGGGCTCACCAACCTCTGGCACGCCGGATTCCTGGCCATGCTGATGGTGTACGCGGTGCGCGACCTGCGGCTGCCCGCCGCGACGGTCGGGCTGCTGGTGGCCGGCGCGAACGTGGGCTACGTGCTCGGCGCGGCGGTGGCCCGGCCACTGCGGGACCGGGTCGGCCTCGGCCGCGCGATCACCGGCGCGGCGGCACTGCAGGGCGGCGCCGCGCTGGTCCTGTTGGCGCAGCCGGTCTGGATCGCCGCGGGGCTGGCCGTCGGCGCGTTCGCCAGCGGCCTCTACAACGTCAACGCGGTCAGCCTCCGGCAGGCGGCGACGCCGCCGGCGATGCTGTCGCGGATGACCGCCACCAGCCGGTTCGTCATCTGGGGCGCCATGCCGCTCGGCGCCGCCCTCGGCGGTGCGGCGACCGGGCTGCTCGGCGCCCCGGGCTACCTGGCCCTGGCGTCCGCCGGCATGGCCGCCGCGGCGCTGCTCACCCTCGCGTCGCCGGTGTGGCGCACCGCCCGGTTCCCGCAGCCGCCGACCGACCCGGCGGGCCGGGAGGTGACCGACGCGGGGGCCGTCCGGGCCTGAAGCCCGGCGCTGCCGGCCGGGAGGGGACGCGTACGGGCTGGGCGGCCTCGGCCGGGAGCGGGGTGCTGCGCGGTGTCGTTTGCGCTGCCCGGCGCGGGGTAAGCGCGGTGCCGGACGAGGGAGGGGCGGCGTGCGGTTTCCCCGCTTCATCGACGCGGTGTCCCGGCGGTCCGGGCTTCCGCCGGAGCAGGCCGCCACCGTTGCCCGCGCGGTGTTGCAGACGATGGCCGAGCGCGTCAGCGGCGGGCCGGCGGACGACCTCGCCGGGCACCTGCCGGACGAGGTGGACGGCTACCTGAACCGGGACACTCCCGGTGCGGCGGCGGGCGGTTCCGCGACCGGGCCCGGCGAGTTCCTGCGGCGGGTGGGGGAGCGGGCCGGGGTGGACGACGCGACGGCGCGCATCGGGACCGGCGCCGTGTTCGCGACCCTCCGGGAGGCGGTGACGGTCGCCGAGTTCCGGGAGATGGTGGCGCGGCTGCCGCGCGCCGGGGACGGCGGAGTGGCCCCTCGCCCGCCGTCGTACGATGGCTGATCAGGGACCAGGTGCGGCAAGCTGTCCAAGGTCCGACATCCGGCGAGTTTCCGGAAAGTTTCCGGTCAGTAGCGGTAGTTGACCGCAAAAATATTCGCCTCGCCTCCTCTACGCGGTAACTCCTCAACGCGCTAGGGGGATGATCGGACTATTTCCTCCGTCCCTCGTCTGAGGCTCCGGTCGGCTCTTCGGCCGGACTGTCATCGACGATCTTTTCACCCAGGTATCGAGACTTATGCTGCTTCCATTGTGAAGTCCTGGGGGGGATCATGATCACGCTTGTCCAAGGCTGCGCGTCCGTCCTCTGTGGAGCGCACACCGCGTCCTGAGATGGCGAACGACACCCTGATCCATCGCTTCGGCGATGTCGCCGCCGCCTGCCCCGAGCAGCCCGCCGTCCTCGGCGAGACCCGACGGTTCAGCTACGCCGAACTGGCCGGCCTTGCCGGTGGGTACGCCGACGCGCTCACGGCCGCCGGCGCCCGGCCGGGCGACCGGGTCGCGCTGCTCACCGCGCACGGGGCCCCGACCATCGCCGCGATCCTCGGCACGCTCGCGGCCGGGTGCGCGTACGTGCCGCTGGACCCGGGCTTCCCCCGCCGGCGACTGCGGCACATGCTCGCCGCCGCCGGCGTACGCATCGTCCTGTATGGATCCGAGCACGAGGAGCTGGCCCGCGCGCTGGATGTCGACGGCACCACGGTCCTCGTCGTGGACGACCCCCGCCCGGCGCCGCTGCGCCCGCGACCGGTCGACCCCGACGCGCTGGCGTACGTGCTGTTCACCTCCGGCTCGACGGGCCTGCCCAAGGCGGTCGGCCAGACCCACCGCAACCTCCTGCACGTCGTCCGCAACCAGATCGACACGCTCGACATCGGCCCGGCCGACCGGCTCAGCCTGCTCGCCTCGTTCAGCTTCGACGCGGCCATCCCCGACCTCTACCCGGCCCTGCTCACCGGCGCCGCCGTGATCCCCGTCGACCTGCGCCGGCACGGGCTGGCACACGCCGTCGACCAGCTCGCCCGCCACGGCGTCACCGTCTACCACTCGACCCCGACCGTCTACCGGTTCCTCCTGGACACCCCCGGCGTCGAACGGCTGGACCGGGTACGCGTCGTGCTGCTCGGTGGCGAGCAGGCCACGTACGCCGACGCCGCCCGCGGCCGTGGCCGGTTCGCCCCCGGATGCGTGCTCGTCAACGGCTACGGCGCGACGGAGATGACGTTCGCGGCCCGGTACGTGACGCCCCTGGCCGAGGCCGACCCGGCGGCCACCGGCCCGCTGCCCATCGGCACCGCGCTGCCCGGCTACCAGCTGCGCCTCGCCGACGACGGCGAGATCGTGGTGCGCAGCGTCCACCTCGCCCCCGGCTACCTCGACCGGGACAGCGACCGGTTCACCACCGACCCCGACGGGGTGCCGGCGTACCGGACGGGCGACCTCGGCGAGCGGCTGCCCACCGGCGAACTGCGCTGCCTCGGCCGGCTCGACCGGCAGGTCAAGGTGCGCGGCTTCCGGGTCGAGCTGACCGAGATCGAGGCCGTCCTCGCCGCCGAGCCGGGCGTCGCCGCGGCCCGGGCCATCGCCCGCGACGGCGAACTGCTGGCCTACGTCCGCCCGGCCGCCGGCCCGCTGGACCCGGCCGCCCTGCGCGCCTCGCTCGCCGACCAGGTGCCCGAGTACGCGGTGCCGCGCGCCGTCGTGCCGATCGACGAGTTCCCGCTCACGGTGACCGGCAAGGTCGACGAACGCGCGCTGCCGGACCCCGACCGCCGGGTGCCGCCCGGAGCGGAGCCCCGTACGCCCACCGAGCGGGCCGTGCACGACATCTGGTGCGCCGTGCTCGGCCGCGACGCCGTCGGACGCACCGACAACTTCTTCGACGTCGGCGGGCAGTCCCTGCTCCTGGGCCAGGTGCAGCAGCGCCTCGCCCAGCGCTTCGGGGTGCGGCTGCCGATGCTGCGCCTGTTCGACCACCCGACCGTGGCCGCGCAGGCGCGGCTGCTCGACGACCCGCCGGCCGACCGCGCCCCCGCCCCGGCGCTCGCCGCCCCGCCCGCGCCCTCGGTGGCGGCCCGCGAGTACACCGGCGACGAGATCGCCGTGGTGGGCCTCGCCGGCCGGTTCCCGGGCGCGCCCGACGTGGCCACCTTCTGGTGGAACCTCTGCGCCGGGGTCGACTCCATCCACGACCACACCGACGCCGAGCTGGCCGCGCTCGGGATCGGACCGACGCTGCGCGCGGACCCGCGGCACGTGCGGGCCGCCGGCCGGCTCGACGGCGTCGCCGACTTCGACGCCGAGTTCTTCTCCTTCGCCGAGCAGGAGGCGGCGCGGACCGACCCGCAGCACCGGCTGTTCCTGGAGACCGCCTGGGAGGCGCTGGAGGACGCCGGCCACGACCCGTCGCGCTTCCCCGGCCTCATCGGGGTCTTCTCCGCCACCTCGGCCAACCGGTACTTCCTGTTCCACCTCATGGACAACCCGGCCGTCGTGGGCGACGTGGACCCGGACGACTGGGAGGCCCGGCTCATCGGCCGGCAGTTCACCGACCACCTGCCCGGGCAGGTGGCGTACCGGCTGGGGCTGACCGGCCCGGCGGTCGCCGTGCAGAGCGCCTGCTCCAGCTCGCTGGTCGCCGTCTGCCTCGCCGCGCAGAGCCTCGCCGACTACCAGTGCGACATCGCCCTCGCCGGCGGCGTGAACGTCACCTGGCCCCGGTACCGCCACACCCCCGGCGGTCTCGCCTCGCCGGACGGGCGGTGCCGCGCCTTCGACGAGGCCGCCAGCGGCTCCGGCTTCGGCTCCGGGGTGGGCGTGGTCGCGCTGCGCCGGCTCGCCGACGCGCAGGCCGACGGCGACCGCGTCTACGCGGTCCTGCCCGGCTGGGCCGTGACCAACGACGGCCCCGACCGGGCGGGCTTCGCCGTGCCCGGCCCCGCCGGACAGGCCGCCGCGGTGGCGAACGCGCTCGCCGCCGCCGAGGTCGCGCCCGGCGAGGTCCGGTTCGTCGAGGCCCACGGCAGCGGCACGCCGCTCGGCGACGCCATCGAGGTGGCGGCGCTGCACGAGGTGTACGCGGGCGGCCCGGCCGACAGCTGCGCCCTCGGCTCGGTCAAGACCAACATCGGGCACCTGGACGCCGGCGCCGGGATCGCCAGCCTCATCAAGGCGGTCCTCGCCGTGCAGCACGGCGTGATCCCGCCGAACCTGCACTTCACCCGCCCGCACCCGGAGATCGACCTCGCGGCCGGTCCGTTCTACGTGCCCACGAAGGTGCGGGACTGGCCCGAGGCGCCGCGCCGGGTCGCCGGGGTCAGCTCGTTCGGGCTCGGCGGCACCAACGCCCACGTGATCGTCGAGCAGCCGCCCCCGGCCGAGCCGGTCGACGCGCCGGCGCCCGCCGCGCACCTGCTGCCGGTCTCCGCGCGGACCCCGGCGGCGCTGGCGGAGGCGCTGCGCCGGCTGCGGCGCCACCTCGCCGGCGCGGCCCCGGCGCTCGCCGAGGTGGCCGCCACCCTGGCCCTCGGCCGGCGGGCGTTCGCCTGCCGCGCCGCGGTGGTCGCCGCCGACCTGCCCGGTGCGCTGGCCGCCCTCGACGAGCTGCTGGACACCGGCGTCCCGGTCGCCGGCGAGCCGGGTGAGCTGCGCGAGCTGGCCGCCGCCTGGGTGGCCGGCCGGGACGTGGACTGGACGGTGCTGCACCCCGAGGGCGCCGTGCGGCGCACCGGGCTGCCCACCTACCCGTTCCAGCGGCAGCGGTACTGGATCGACCCCCCTCAGAAAGGCACGCGGTGAACTGGTTCGTCTCCGCCGGTGGCCGTGACCCGGCCCCGGTGCAGCTGTTCTGCCTGCCGTACGCCGGCGCCGGCGCCAGCGCGTTCCGGCACTGGCAGGGCGGCCTCGGCCCGGGCGTCGAGGTGCTGCCGGTGCAGTTGCCCGGCCGGGAGAACCGGATCACCGAGGACCCGCGGTTCCAGGTGGCCGACGTCGCCCGGGCCGTCGCCGAGCGGGCCACCGGCCCCTACGCCCTGTACGGCCACTCGATGGGCGGCCGGCTCGGCTTCGAGGTGGTGCGCGAGCTGCGCCGCGAGGGGTGCCCGCTGCCGCTGCGGCTCTACGTCGGCGGGGCACGGGCCCCGCACGTGACGGCGCCGAGCCTCTTCGACGGCCTGTCCACCGTGGACGACGACGAGCTGCTGCGCCGTCTCGGCGAGGGCGGCGGCCTTCCGGCCGAGGTGCTCGAGCACCCCGAGCTGGTGGAGCTGCTGCTTCCGCTGCTGCGCGCCGACTTCGGCCGGGTGGACAGCTACCGGTACGTGCCCGGCGAGCCGCTGCCCGTGCCCATTGTGGCGTTCAGCGGCCGGCACGACCGGGCGGTTACCCGCGCGCACAGCGAGGCGTGGCGCGAGCACACCGCCGCCGGGTTCACCCTGCACGAGATCGACGGCGGGCACTTCTTCCTGCACGACGCGCTGGACGAGCTGCTGTCCGTGATCCGCGCCGACCTCGACGCGGCCCTCGCCCAGCCGCCGGCCGCGGCGACCGCCGTCGCACCGGCGACCGCCCGCACACCGGCGACCGCCGTCGCACCGGCGGACACCGCCGCGCGCGCCCCGCTGCCGCCGGCGACCGCCGCGGGCGCCGCCCAGCCGACGGGCGGCGCGGCCGGCGCCGCCGGGCACCGGGTGCCGTTGGGGGACACCGGCTGGTCGGTCTGGCGGGACGCCATCCTGCGCACCACCGGCTTCCCCGCCGACGGCCTCACCCTGCTCAGCGCCCCGCAGGCCGCGGCGGCCGCCGACGAGATGCTGGCCACCGGCGCCGGCGCCGAGCAGTTCGACAAGGAGTTCGCCGAGGCCCTCGCGGCGAGCGGCCGCCGGCTCGTCGAGCTGGCCGGTGACCCGCTGCTGCGCGAGGCGGTCACCTGGCAGAACCGCAACGCCCTGCTCGCCCTCGACGGCCTGCGCCGCGGCGGCCCGGACGCGCCCCGCAACGTGCGCCGCCGCGACCGGGAACGGGCCCTGCTCAAGTACTGGCAGCGCTACTGCGGCAAGAACGAGACCGTCGGCTTCTTCGGCCCCAGCTGCTGGGCCACGCTGGACCCGACCAGTCCGGTGGCCGCCGAGGTCCGTCCCGGCCCGACCCTCACCCGCCGCCGCTGGGTGTGGTTCGAGTCGTGGGCGCTCGCCGCGTACGCCGATCACATCGGCCAGGACCTGGCCGTGCGGGCCTGGTGGCCGCCCGTACTGGCCCCGCACCTGCGCCTCGTCGACCGGACGGTGCTGCGGCCCGGCCGCCCGCCGGTGTCGCTGTCCCCGGTGGAGGCCGCGCTGCTCGCCGCGGCCGACGGCCGCCGGCCCGCCCGGGACCTCGTCGCCGACCCGGCGGTCGGGCTGCGTCGCCCCGAGGACGGGTACGCGCTGCTCGACCGCCTCGTCGAGCGGGACCTCGTCACCTGGGACGCCGGCCTGCCGGTCAGCCCGGCCGCCGAGGACGTGCTGCGGGAGCGGATCGACGCCATCGGCGACGCGGCGGCCCGCGAGTCGGCGCGCGCCGGCTTCGACCGGCTCGTGGCGGCCCGCGACGCCGTCGCCGCGGCGGCCGGCGACCCGGACCGGCTGCGCGCCGCGCTGGACGCGCTCGACGAGACGTTCACGGCGCTGACCGGCCTGCCGCCGCGCCGCCGCGAGGGGCAGATGTACGCGGGCCGCACCCTCTGCTACGAGGACACCGCCCGCGACCTCGACGTGGTCTTCGGCGCGTCGCTGCTGGACGGGATCGCCGCGCCGATGGGCGTGCTGCTGCAGGCCGCCCGCTGGCTCGCCGGCGCGCTGGAGGAGGCGTACGGCGCGGTCTTCCGGGAGCTCTACGAGGAGCTGCGCGCCGAGACGGGCGACGGGCCGGTGGCCCTGTCCGATCTGTGGTTCCTGACCCAGGGCATGTTCTGGGGCGACGGTGAGCGCCCGGTCGACGCGGTCGCCGCGGAGTTCGCCGGCCGGTGGGCGGGGCTGTTCGGGCTCGACGCGCTGCCGCCGGGCACGACCGAGGTGCGGCTGCGTGCGGACGACCTCGCCGCACGGGTCGCCGAGGCCTTCCCCACCGTGCGCCCGGAGTGGAGCAACGCTCGGCTGCACAGCCCCGACCTGCAGATCTGCGCCGCCGACGCGGAGGCGCTGGCCCGGGGCGACTACACGGTCGTCCTCGGCGAACTGCACGCCGCCTGGCCGTCCTTCGACTGCCAGGTGTTCACGCCGTCGCACCCCGACGTGGAACGCCTCCGCGCGGCGCTCGCCGCGGACCTCGGCGAGCGGCGCATCCGGCTGCTCTTCCCGACCGACTGGCCCCGCCGCACCAGCCGCGTCGCCGAGGCGCTGATCGGCCCGACGGACCGGCAGCTCGCCTTCGCCCCGGCCCCGGGCGCGGACCCGCAGCGCGCGCTGCCGACGGTGGCGCTGACCGTCACCGACGAGGCCGGCCGGCTCGTGGCGACCGCCCCGGACGGGCAGCGCTGGCCGCTGACCGAGATCTTCGCCGGGCTGCTCGCCGCGCACGCCGTCGACGGGTTCAAGCTGGTGGCCGCCGCCCCGTACACGCCGCGGATCACGCTCGACCGGCTCGTGGTGGCCCGGCAGACCTGGCGTACCACGGTGGGGGAGAGCGGCCTGGGCACGGTGACCGGGGAGCGGGAGCGGTTCCTCGCCGTCCGCGCCTGGCGCCGCCGGCTCGGCCTGCCCGAGCAGGTGTACGTGAAGCTCGGCACCGAGACCAAGCCCTGCTTCGTGGACCTGAGCAGCCCGGCGTTCGCCAACATGTTCTGCGCCATGGTCCGCGCCGCCCGCGGCGACCGCGGCGACGACGTGTCGCTGGTGGTCAGCGAGATGCTGCCGGGCCCGGACGACGCCTGGGTGCCCGACGCGCAGGGGCGGCGCTACTTCAGCGAGCTGCGCCTGCACATCGTGGACGACGCCGTGGAGGTGGCCCGGTGAGCCACCGGATCCCCCTGGGCGACACCGGCTGGTGGGTGTGGCGGGACGTCGTGCTGCGGACCGCCGGGTTCCCGGCGGCCGGGCTGGCCGCGTTCGCCGCCCCCGAGGCGGCGGCCGAGGCGGACGCGCTGCTGGCCGGCGGCGGCAGCCGGGACCTGTTCGACAAGGCGTTCGCCGCCGCGCAGCTCGACGCCTCCAGCCAGGCGAACCGGATCGCCGCGGACCCGCTGCTGCGCGAGGCGGTCACCTGGCAGAACCCGGACATGCTCGTCGCGCTCGACGGGCTGGTCCGCACCGACCCGGCGGCCCGCAACTGGCGTCGCCGCAAGCGGGAGTCCACCCTGCTGCGGTACTGGCAGCGCTACTGCGGCAAGGCCGAGACGATCGGCTTCTTCGGGCCGGTCTGCTGGGCCCGCTTCGACCCCGACGATCCGCGGACCCGGGTGCGCCCCGGACCGGCGCTGGTGTCCCGGCGCGAGGTGCGCTTCGAGGCGTGGGCGCTGACCGCGTACGCCGACCGGCTCGCCGACGACCTGGCGGTGCGCCGCTGGTGGGCGCCGGCCCTCCCGCCGCACCTGAGCGTCGCGGGCCGGCAGTTGCGCCGCCCGCTGCACCCGCCCGTGGACCTCACCGCGGCCGAGGCGCGGCTGCTGTCGTACTGCGACGGACGCACCCCGGCCGAGACGGTCGTCGCGCGCGCCCGCGCCCACCCCGACAGCGGGTTGCGCTCCGCGGCCGACGGGTTCCTCCTGCTCGACCGGCTCGTGGAGCGGTCCCTGCTCACCTGGGACGCGGCGCTGCCGATCAGCCCCTGGGCCGAGCGGGCGCTGCGCGAGCGGCTCGCCGCCATCGGCGATCCCGCGGTGCGGGCCGAGGTGACCGCCGGGTTCGACCGGCTCTGCGCGGCCCGCGACGCGGTCGCGGCGGCGGCCGGCGACCCCGACCGGCTGGCCACCGCCCTCGCCGCGCTCAACAGCGAGTTCACCGCGGTCACCGGGCGGCCGGCGACCCGGCACCGCGGGCAGATGTACGTGGGCCGCACGGTGCTCTACGAGGAGACCGTCCGCGACCTCGACCTCACCATCGGGTCGGCTGTGCTGGACGCGCTCGCGCCGCCGCTGGCCATCGTCCTGCGGGCGGCGCGCTGGCTCACCGCCGAGATCGGCACGGCCCTGCGGCGGCTGCTCGACGACCTGTACGCCGAACTGCGCGACGACGGCCCGGTCCGGCTCGCCGACGTATGGTCGCTGGCCCAGGGTCTGCTGCTCGCGGCCGACGGTCCGCTCGCCGGCGCGAGCACGCAGTTCACCGCCCGCTGGGCGGAACTGTTCGGCCTCGACCGGGTCGACGCCGGGCAGACCGAGGTCCGGCTGCGCAGCGCCGACCTGGCCGAGCGGGTCGACGCCCTCTTCCCGGCGACCGCGCCCGGCTGGCCGTCGGCGCGGATCCACAACCCGGACGTGCAGATCAGCGCCGCCGACGTGGCCGCCCTCAACCGGGGCGAGTTCCTGCTCGTCCTCGGCGAGATGCACCCGGCCACCACGCCGTTCGACAGCGCGGTCTTCGCGCCGTTCCACCCCGACCCGGCGGCGCTGCGCGCCGGCCTGGACACCGACCTCGGACCGGCCCGGGCGCGCGTGCTCTACCCGGAGGGCTTCCCCCGGGTCACCACCCGGACCACGTACGCCTCGGTGGGGCCGGCCGACCGGCAGTTCGGCATCGACACCGCCCGCGGCGCGGACGTGGACCGGCTCGTGGCCGCCACCGAGGTGCGGGTCGACCGCGACGGCGCGGAGCTGACGGCCGTGCTGCCCGACGGGAGCCGCTGGCCGCTCGTGGAGATCTTCGCGCACCTGCTCGGCTCCCTGCTGCTGGACAGCTTCAAGCTGGTCGCGCCGGCCCCGCACACGCCGCGGATCACCATCGACCGGCTCGTGGTGGCCCGCCGCACCTGGCGGACCACCGTGGGCGAGAGCGGCCTGGCCGGCGTGAGCGGCGACGCCGAACGGTTCCTCGCGGTGCGCCGGTGGCGCCAGCGCCTCGGCCTGCCGGAACGGGCCTTCGTGAAGGTGGGCACCGAGGTCAAGCCCTGCTACGTCGACTTCACCGGCCCCCTGTACGCCCACTCGCTGTGCGCGATGGTCGACGCCGCGGCCCGGACCGGCCCGGACGTGTCCGTCGTGGTCAGCGAGCTGCTGCCGGCGCCCGAGGACGCCTGGGTGCCCGACGCGCAGGGCCGGGGACACGTCAGCGAACTGCGGCTGCAGATCACCGATCCGAAGAGCTACCGGGGAGAGAACGGGTGACCGACATCCTGTCCATCAGCGCCGTGGAGGGCGAGCCGCTGCCCTGGCCGGACGCGACGCTGGCCGAGCTGATCGTCGCGCAGGCGGCCCGTACCCCCGACGCGGTCGCCGTGCGCCAGTGGGACGACCGGCTCAGCTACCGCGAACTGCTGGACCGGGCAGCCGGGGTGGCGGCCGCGCTGCGGACGCGGGGCGTCGGCCGGCAGAGCCGGGTCGGCGTGTGCGGGCACCGCCGCCCGGACCTCGTCGCCACCGTGCTGGGCGTGCTGCTCGCCGGCGCCTGCTACGTGCCGCTGGAGCCGGGCGGCCCGCGCCGGCGGCTGCGGGAGATCGCCGCCGACGCCGGCGTGTCGGTGGTCGTCGGCGACGCCGCGGAGACCGAGTTCGCCGACGCGGAGGGCATCGAGGCGGTCGGGCTGCCCGGCCCGGCGCCGCTCGCACCCTGCCCGGCCCGGCCGGGCGACCCGGCGTACGTGCTGTTCACCTCGGGGTCGACGGGCCGCCCCAAGGGGGTGCTCACCACCCACCGCAACGTCGTCGAGTTCGTGCACGGGGTCGTCGCGCTCAGCGGCGCCGACGCCGGGGTGCGCAGCCTCGGCATCGCCTCGCTCGGCTTCGACGCGGCCACCATGGACCTCTTCGTGCCGCTCGTGCTCGGCGGCGCGGTGCAGCTGCTCGGCGCCGAGGACCGCGCCGACCCGGTCCGCCTCGCCCGGTTCATCGCCGCGCACGAGGTGAACTGGGGCTTCATCACGCCGACCGTCCTGTCCATGCTGGACCCGGCCGAGCTGCCCGGATGGCGGGTGATCCTGTGCGGGGGCGAGGCGGTGCCGGCCGACCTGGCCGCCCGCTGGGCGCCCGGGCGGACCTTCCTCAACGGCTACGGGCCCACCGAGACCACCGTGCTGGCGGTCAGCGGCCCGCTCACCGCGGGCGAGAGCGACCCGGTGCCGATCGGCCGGCCGCTGCCCAACCACCGGGCGTACGTGGTCGACGCCGACCTGCGACCGGTGCCGCCGGGGGAGACCGGTGAACTGCTCATCGGCGGCCCCGGACTGGCCGACGGCTACCTGAACCGGCCGGCGCTGACCGCCGAACGGTTCGTGCCGGACCCGTTCTCCGGCGAGCCGGGGGCACGGCTGTACCGCACCGGCGACCTGGTCCGGCAGGAGCCGGACGGGCGGATCGTCTACCTCGGCCGAGCCGACCGGCAGGTGAAGATCCGCGGCCAGCGCATCGAGCTGGGCGAGGTCGAGGCGGTGCTCGCCGACCTGCCCGGCGTCGACCGGGTGGTGGTCGAGGCCGTACCCGGCGCGGCCGGCGCCGAGCTGGTCGCGTTCCTGACCCCGGCCGACGCGCCGGACGACGCCCGGCTGCGCGCGTACGCCGGCCCGAGGCTGACGGCCGCCATGCTGCCGGCCCGGGTGCTGCGCCTCGACGACCTGCCGGTGAGCCCGACCACCGGCAAGGTGGACCGCCCGGCGCTGCGCGCCCTGGCCGCCGCCGACCGCGACGCGACGCCGGTCGCGGAGCCGGCCGGCTCGGACGAGCCGCTGGACGCGGCGGTGCGGCGGATCTGGACCCGCCTGCTCGGCGCGGCGCCCACCCCGCAGACCGACTTCCTCGCCGCCGGCGGCAACTCCATCGCCGCGATGCGGCTGGTCGCCGCGCTCCGCGCCGAACTGGGCCGGCACGTCGACACCCGCGACGTCTTCACCGGACGCACCTTCGCGGCGCTGGTGGAGCGGGTGCGCTCCGCCGCGACGACGGACGGGGACGGCCTCACCACCGGCAACCCGCCCACCCTGTCCCCGCCGCAGCGGCGGCTCTGGTTCGTCGACCAGCTCGCCCCCTCCAGCGCGCCGTACAACATCGCGGTGGCGCACCGGCTGCACGGCCCGCTGGACGTCGCGGCGCTCGGCGCGGCGCTGCGGGCCGTCGCCGAGCGGCACGACGTGCTGCGCTGGCGGATCCCGCAGACCGGTGGCGTGCCGTACGCGGTGCGGGAGGAACCGACCGACGTGGCGGTGCCCGTGGTCGACCTGACCGGCAGCGCCGACCGGGAGGGCGAACTGGCGGGGATGCTCGCCGCCGGCGCGGGACACGCCTTCGACCTGGCCACCGGGCCGCCCTGGCAGGTGACCGTCTACCGGCTGGCGGCCGACGAGCACGTGCTGGCCGTCACGCTGCACCACGCGGTCTTCGACGGCTGGTCCGAGGCGCTGCTCTACGACGACCTCGCGGCCGCGTACGCGCAGGCCCGCGCCGGAGAAACCCCCCGGCTGTCCGCGCTCACCGCCACGTACGCCGACTACGCGGTGTGGCGGGCCGAGCGGGACCGCCGCCGCGGGGACACCGACCTCGCCTGGTGGACGGGCCACCTCCAGGGCGCGCCCACCGTGCTGGACCTGCCCCGGGACCGCCCGCGACCGGCCGTGCAGACCTACGCGGGCGCCGAGGCGGCCGTACGGTTGCCCGAGGCGACCGACCAGGCCGTGCGCGCGCTCGCCGAACGGCGCGGCACCACGGTCGCCGCGGTGCTGCTCGCCGGGTTCGGTGAGCTGCTGTCCCGCCTCACCGGGGGCGACGACCACGTGCTCGGCGCGATCGTCGCGGACCGGCGGCTGGCCGCCTTCGACGACGTCGTCGGCTTCTTCATCGACACGATGCCGGTGCGGGTACGCACCGGCGGGGCCAGCTTCGCCGAGCTGGTCGACCGGTGCGCCGCCGAGCTGCACGAGGTGACCACCCACCCCGGCGCGCCGCTGGAGCGGATCGTGGAGGCCCTCGGCGTCGGGCGGGACACGTCCCGGGCGCCCCTCGTGCAGGTGCTGTTCAACGTGCTCAACTTCGTCCCGCCCCGGCTGACGCTCGACGGACTCACCGCCGAGCCGGTCCCGGTGCCGAAACCCGGATCCCCGTTCGACATCACCGTCTACGTGGTCGAGCGGGCCGGACGGGTCGGCGTCGAGGTGGTCTACAACCCGGACCTCTTCGACGGCGAGCGGATCGACGCGCTCCTGGCCGACCTCGCGGCCCTGGTCGGCGCGCTCGCCGCCGCGCCGGACGCGCCCGCCCGCGACGTGGCCGCCGAACTGCCCCGGCCGACCGTCCGGGTGGCCCAGCTCGGCGCCATGACCGTGGCCGCCGCCGACCCGCCGCGCGCCGTCCTGCCGGCCGGCCCCGACGGGCTCACCGAGACCGAGGAACTCATCGCCGGCATCTGGCGGGCGGTGCTCGAACGCGACCGCGTCGGCGTCACCGACAACTTCTTCGACATCGGCGGGCACTCCCTCGCCCTGGCCGAGGTGCACGCCCGGTTGACCGCCGCCACCGGCCGCTCGATCGCGATGCTCGACCTGTTCCGCCACCCCACGATCCGGGCGCTCGCCGCCAGCCTGGACGGCGCCGCCGACCGGCCGGAGCTGGCCCGCGCGGCCCTGCGGGCCGCCGCCCGACGCAGCCGTACCCGTCGTAATCCACCCCGCCGCCCCGGCGGCACCACGCACTGAAGGACACCGTGATGGACGATTCGACCGCAACCGAACTGTCCGGCGAGGGCGACGGCATCGAGCCGATCGCGATCGTCGGGATGGCCGCCCGCCTGCCCGGCGCCGCGGACGTGAACGAGTTCTGGCGCAACCTGGTCGACGGGGTGGAGTCGGTCACCGAACTCACCCGCGAGGAGCAGCTCGCCCGGGGCGCCTCCGCCGAGGAGGTGGACGACCCCGGCTGGGTCAACCGGGCGCCGCTCGTCGACGGGTACGACGAGTTCGACGCCGGCCTGTTCGGGATGACCGCCCGGGAGGCGGAGATCACCGACCCGCAGCACCGGCTGTTCCTGGAGTCGTGCCACGCCGCGCTGGAGGACGCCGGCTACGACCCGTCCCGCTACGACGGGGCGATCGGCGTGTACGCGGGCACCGGCGGCAACACGTACCTGCACCGCCACGTGCTGCGCAACAAGCGGGTCGGCGGCAGCCCGCACAGCGCCGTCTCCATCGCCACCGGCAACTCGCCGAACTACGTGGCGACCAACGTGTCGTACCGGCTGGACCTGCGCGGGCCGAGCCTCACCGTGCACACCGCCTGCTCCACCTCGCTGGTCGCGTTCCACCTCGCCTGCGAGGCGCTGCGCAACGGCGAGTGCGACATGGCGCTCGCCGGCGGCGTGAACATCGAGCTGCCGCACGTCGGCTACCTGGGCATGGACGGCTTCACCTCGCCGGACGGCCGGTGCCGGCCGTTCGACGCCGGCGCCAACGGCACCGTGTGGGGCAGCGGCGCCGGGGTGACCCT
Source organism: Micromonospora globbae (assembly GCF_003610785.1). Classification (GTDB taxonomy): domain Bacteria; phylum Actinomycetota; class Actinomycetes; order Mycobacteriales; family Micromonosporaceae; genus Micromonospora; species Micromonospora globbae. The sequence goes on along the minus strand of NZ_RAQQ01000020.1, from coordinate 91,808 downwards.
GCTCAAGCGCCTCTCCGACGCGATCGCCGACGGCGACACGATCCGGGCCGTCGTGCTCGGCAACGCCATCAACAACGACGGCGCCGGCAAGGTCGGCTTCACCGCCCCGAGCATCGACGGGCAGATGGAGGCCATCGCCCAGGCCGTCGCCATGGCCGGAGTCGACCCCCGCACCATCAGCTACGTCGAGGCGCACGGCACCGGCACCGCCATGGGCGACCCCATCGAGGTGGCGGCGCTGTCGGCCGTGTACGCCAAGGACACCGACGACCGGGGCTGGTGCGGCATCGGCTCGGTGAAGTCCAACATCGGCCACCTCAGCCAGCCGTCGGGGATCGTGAGCGTCATCAAGACCGTGCTCGCCATGGAGCACGGGCTGATCCCGCCCACCATCAACTACGAGACCCCGAACCCGGCCATCGACTTCGCCGACACCCCGTTCTACGTGGCGAACACCCTCACCAAGTGGGACACCGACGGCGGCCCGCGCCGGGCCGGCGTCAGCTCCTTCGGCATCGGCGGCACCAACGCCCACGTGGTGCTGGAGCAGGCGCCCGCCGCGTACGGCGCCGCCCGGCGGGTGCGCCCGGCACAGCTGCTGCACGTGTCGGCGCAGACGCCCACGGCCCTGGACGCCGCGCTGCAGCGGCTCGCCGCGCACCTCGACGGCGCCGCGGACGCCGGTCCGGAGTACCTCGCGGACGTGGCGCACACGCTGCGCGTGGGCCGCCGGGAGTACCCGCACCGCGCCGCCGTGGTGGCCACCGACCTGCCCGACGCCGTGGCCGCGCTGGCCAACCCGCGGCGCGTGCAGCGGGGCGTGGCCGAGGGCGCGCCCCGCCTGGCCTTCCTCTTCTCCGGCCAGGGCGCCCAGTACGCCGGCATGGGCGCGCAGCTCTACGCCGAGGAGCCCGGTTTCGCCGCCACCGTCGACGAGTGCGCCGAGCTGCTCCGCCCCGAGCTGGGGCTGGACATCCGGGACCTGATCCTCGGCCGCGACCCGCAGGCGGGGGAGAAGCTCACCGAGACCCGCTACACCCAGCCCGCGCTGTTCGTGGTCGAGTACGCCCTGGCCCGCCTGTGGCAGGACGCGGGGGCGCGCCCGGCGGCGATGATCGGGCACTCGATCGGCGAGTACGTGGCCGCCACCGTGGCCGGCGTGCTCACCCTCCCCGACGCGCTGCGGGTCGTCGCCGCCCGCGGCCGGCTCATGCAGTCCCTGCCGGCCGGTGCGATGCTCGCCGTCTCGCTCGACGAGAAGACGGTCGCCGAGCGGCTGCCCGAGGGGCTCGCCGTGGCGACGGTGAACGGCCCGGGCACCTGCGTGGTGGCCGGTGAGACCGAGGCGGTCGCGGCCTTCGCCGAGGTGCTGAAGGGCAAGTGCAAGCTGCTGCGCACCTCGCACGCCTTCCACTCGCCCATGATGGAACCGATCCTCGACGAGTTCACCGCCCTCATGGCGTCGGTGACGCTGCGCCCGCCGACGGTGCCGTTCCTGTCCAACGTGACCGGCACGTGGATCACCGACGCGCAGGCCACCGACCCCGCGTACTGGGCGGCCCACCTGCGCCGGCCCGTGCGGTTCGGCGACTGCGTGGCCACCCTGCTCGGCGAGGGCACCTGGCAGCTCGTCGAGTGCGGCCCCGGCAAGCAGCTGGCCAACCTCGCCCGGATGCAGGTCGCCCGGGCGTCGTCGGACCAGCGCAAGCTCACCCCGCTGGGCAGCCTCCCCGGCCCCGGCGAGTCGACCGGCGACCTGGCCACCCTGCTCGGCGCCGCCGCCGTGCTCTGGTCCGCCGGTGTGCCGGTGCGGCTCGGCGACGACCCGCAGGCGCGGCGGGTGCCCCTGCCCACGTACCCGTTCGAGCGGCGCCGCTACTGGGTCGACCCCGACCCGGAGCCGCAGGGCGGGGCGCCGGCGGCACAGAGCGGCCCCCGTCCACTGCCGGAGTGGTTCGCCGTACCGGTCTGGCGGCAGGCCGCGCCGCAGCCGCCCACCGAGACGCTCGGACGGTGCCTCGTCCTCGCCGACGGGCCGCGCGGCGACGCGCTGATCGCCGGCCTGCGCGCCGCCGGAGCCGACCCCGTCGAGGTACGCCCCGGCGACGCCTTCGCCGCGACGCCGACCGGCTACCGGCTGCGCCCGGGCGTCCGCGAGGACCACGACGCCCTCGTGGCGGCGCTGTCCACCGACGGCGTACCCGCCCGGCTCGTGCACGCGCTCACCCTCGACGGGGTGCCGACCGGCACCGACATCGCCGCCACGTGGGCGGCCCAGGAGCGGGGCTTCTTCAGCGCGCTGCACCTCGTGCAGGCACTCGCCGGCGCCGGCCTGACCGCGGAGGAGAACGGCCTCACGCTGGACCTCGTCACGAGCGGCATCGGCGACGTCCGTGGCGACGACCTGACCCGGCCCGAGCACGCCACCCTCGCGGGACTGACCCGGGTGCTCCCCGCCGAGCTGCCGGGGCTCGCCGTCCGGCTCGTCGACGCCGACCCCGGCGACCACGACGGCCGGGCCGTGGTCGACGAGCTGCGCCGGCCGCGCGACCCGCGACGGCCCGAGGTGGCGTTGCGCGGCGGCCGGCGCTGGGTCGCCGACCACGAGCAGGTCACCATCGAGGGCGAGAGCGAGCCGGGCGCCCTGCGCGAGGGCGGCCGGTACGTGATCACCGGCGGCCTGGGCGGCATCGGCATCACCCTCGCCGAGGACTTCGCCCGCCGGGCCCGCGCCCGGCTCGTGCTGCTGGCCCGCTCCGGCCTGCCGCCCCGCGAGCGGTGGGACGACCACCTCGCCGTGCACGGCAGCGCCGACCGGGCCGGGCGGGCCATCGCCGCCATCCGCCGGATGGAGGCCGCCGGCGCCCAGGTGCTGGTGCTGGCCGCCGACGTCACCGACCCCGACGACCTGCGCCGGGTGCGGGCCGCGGCCGAGGAGGCGTACGGCGGGATCGACGGCATCGTGCACGCCGCCGGCCTGCCCGGCGGCGGCATGGCGGAGGTCAAGGACCGCGCCGAGGCCGAGCGGGTGCTCGCCCCGAAGCTCGCCGGCACCCTCGCGCTGGCCCGCGTCTTCGGCGACCTGCCGCTGGACTTCGTGGTGCTCTGCTCGTCCGTCACCTCGGTGATCGGAGGCTTCGGCCAGGTCGACTACTGCGCCGCGAACGCGTTCCTCGACGCCCACGCCCGCGCCGGACGCGGCTGGCGGGCGCCCGTGCTGTCGCAGAACTGGGGCGGCTGGGCCGAGGTGGGCATGGCCGTGGAGACGGACGTGCCGGCCGGATTCCGGGCCGCCGGACGGGACACCGTCACCACCACCGTCGACCATCCGGTGCTCACCACCCGGGTCACCGGACCGGAGGGTACGGTGCTGCACGGGCTGGTCTCCGCCACCACGCACTGGGTGCTCGACGAGCACCGCATCGGCGGCGTGCCGGTGGTGCCCGGCACCGCCCACCTGGAGTCGGTCCGGGCCGCGGTGGTCGCGGCGCTGCCCGCCCCCGGCCCGGACGCGGCCGTGGAGCTGCGCGACGTGGTGTTCCTGGAGCCGTTCGCGGTGCCGGAGGGCGCCATCGCCCAGTACCGGGTGGAGCTGACCCCCACCGACGACGGCACGGACTTCGCGGTCCGCAGCCTCACCGGCGGCCAGCTGCGCACGCACGTGCGCGGCGCGGCCGGATGGGTCGACGAGCCGGCGCCGCCGGCCCGGGAGGTGACCGTCGCGGGCCGCCGCGTCGACGACGACGCCTCGTTCGGCCGGGGCCGGACCAGCATGCTCACCTTCGGACCGCGGTGGGACGCGCTGCGCGAGCACCACCTCGGCGACGGCGAGGAACTGGCCCGGATCGAGGCGCCCGCCGAGGCCGCCGGCGACCTGGCGTCGTGGGGCCTGCACCCCGCCCTGCTCGACGTGGCGACCGCGTTCGGGCGCGGGCAGGGCTCCGGCACCTACCTGCCCCTGTCGTACGGCCGGATCGTGGTGCGCGGGCCGCTGCCGGCCCGCTTCACCAGCCACCTGCGGCACCGCGACAGCGCCACCGACGAGGTCGTCGCCGCCGACCTGACCCTGCGGGACGAGGCGGGCCGGGAACTCGTGGCGATCAGCGACTTCGTGCTGCGCCGCGTCGACCAGGGCGCGGTCACCGGCGGACTGGCCGCCACGGCCCCGGCCGAGGAGACCCCGGCCGGGCCGAGCGAGGACATCCGGCCGGTGGACGGGGCGGAGGCGTTCCGCCGCAGCCTCACCGCCGGTCTCGGCGCGCAGGTCGTCATCGCCACCCGGACGGTGGCCGACCTGCGCGACCGGGCCGGCCGGGTCACGACCGGAAGCCTCGAGGACGAGCCGGACACGCCGGCCGCCACGCCCGCGGTGACCGGCGGCGGCTCGGCGGCGCCGAGCACCGAGCTGGAGATCGCCATCGCCCAGGTGTGGCGGGACGCCCTCGGGGTGGCCGAGGTCGGCGTCGACGACGACTTCTTCTCCCTCGGCGGCAACTCCCTGGTGGCGGTGCAGCTCATCGCGGCGATGCGCAAGGCCACCGGGGTCCGGCTGCCGATGCGCAGCCTCTTCGAGACGCCCACGGTGGCCGGCCTGGCCGCCCGCATCGGGGAACTGCGGGCCGCCGCGCCCGCCACCGACGAGTCACGGGAACCGGCGGCGATCCCCGCCATCCCGCGGCTGCCGCGCGCCTGACCACGAGACGACAGGAGTAGATAGCCATGAGCGACACCATCGCCACACTGCCGGTGGTCGTCGAGAACGACGGCCGGGCACTCACCGACCTCATCGCCGACCGCCGCGGCGAACTGCGTGCCGCGCTGGCCGAGCACGGCGGGCTGCTGTTCCGCGGGTTCGAGGTCGGCGGGGTGGACGGGTTCGACCGGGTGGTCCGCGCCCTCTCCGGGGAGCCGCTGACCTACACCGAGCGGTCCTCACCCCGCCACGCCATCAAGGGCCGGGTCTACACCTCGACCGACTACCCGCCGGACGAGGAGATCTTCCTGCACAACGAGAACTCCTACCAGGCGCGCTGGCCGCTGACCCTGTTCTTCTACTGCATCACGCCGCCGGAGACGCAGGGCGCCACGCCCCTGGCCGACGTGCGCCGGGTGTACGAGGAGATCGACCCGCAGGTGCGGGAGGAGTTCGTGCGGCGTCGCTGGATGCTCGTGCGCAACTTCCACGAGGACTTCGGGACCCCGTGGCAGCACGTGTTCAACACCGACGACCGTGCCGAGGTCGAGGCGTACGCGGCGGCGAACCGGATCGAGCTGGAGTGGCGCGGCAAGGACGGGCTGCGGACGCGGGCGGTGCGCGACGTCGTCCACCACCGTCCCGGCTCGGACACCCCCCGCTGGTTCAACCACGCGACGTTCTTCCACGTCAGCACCCTCCCGAAGGACTACCAGGAGGGGCTGCTGGCCATGTTCGGCCCCGACGAGCTGCCGTCGAACACCTACTACGGCGACGGCGGCGAGATCCCCGCCGACGTGATGGACCACCTGCGGTCCGTGTACCGGGCCGCGACCGTCCGCTTCGACTACCAGCGCGACGACGTGCTGGTGGTGGACAACATGACCGCCGCGCACGGCCGGGAACCGTTCACCGGCCCCCGCAAGATCGCCGTCGCGATGGCCGAACCGCACACCCCCGAGAGCAACGGAGCGAACTGATGGCCGAATCCCGATGCCTCGTCGTCCGCAACGACGAGGAGCAGTACTCGATCTGGTCGGCCGACCGGGAACTGCCCGCGGGCTGGCACGACGCCGGCTTCGCCGGCAGCCGCGAGGAGTGCCTCACCCACATCGACGGCGTCTGGACCGACATGCGCCCGCGCAGCGTGCGGGAGGCGGCGTCATGACGCGGGAGTGGACCTTCCCGGCCTCGTTCGCCCAGGAGCGGATCTGGATCGCCAACCAGCTCGATCCCGCCTCGCCGGTCTACAACGTCTCCAATCCGTTCCGGTTCCCCGTCGGCGTGACCCCGGAGCAGGCCACCGAGGTGGTCAACCGGGTCGTGGCCCGGCACGAGGCGCTGCGTACGCACCTGCGGGTCGACGACGGGGCGCTGGTGCAGGTCGTCCGCGAGGCGGAGCCGTTCACGCTGCCCGTGGTGGACCTGCGCCACCTCGCCGGCACCGAGCAGGTGCGCCGCTTCGACGCCGAGCTCACCGAGCTGGGCCGCACGCCGATCCCGCTGGACGCCGCCCCGCTGTGGCGGGCCCGGCTGCTGCGGCTCGGCGACGACCAGGTGGCGCTGCTGTTCGTGGTGCACCACGCCGTCTTCGACAGCCACTCGGCGGTGCTGCTCGCCGCCGAACTGGCCGCGTTCAGCCGGTCCGTGCTCACCGGCGTGCCCGCCGACGTCCCCGAGCTGCCCGTCCAGTACGCCGACTTCGCGGTGTGGCAGCGCGAACAGCTCACCGGCGAGGAGCTGGAGCGGCAGCTCACCTTCTGGCGGGACCACCTCGCCGGCGCGCCCGCCGCCACCGGGCTGCCGCTGGACCGGCCCCGACCGGCCCAGCTCGGCTTCGCCGGCGACGAGGTGCACTTCGACCTGCCCGACGGGCTGCTCACCCGGGTCGGCGAACTCGCCACCGGCGCGTCGGCCACCCCGTACATGGTGCTGCTGGCGGCGTTCGCGGCGCTGCTGTCGCGCATCTCCGGCGACGAGGATGTGGTGGTCGGCGTGTCCACCGCCGGCCGCGACAACCCCGAGCTGGCGCCGCTCATCGGCATGTTCGTGAACCCGGTGGCGCTGCGCTGCGACCTCGCCGGCGACCCCACCTTCGCCGAGCTGGTCACCCGGGTACGCGACGGGCTGGTCGACGCGATGGAGCACGGCCAGACCCCGTTCCAGCGGATCGTCGAGGCGGTCGCCCCCCAGCGCGACCCGTCGGTGCAGCCGATCTTCCAGACCGCGCTCAACTGGATCCCGGACTCCGGCCTGGACCCGGTGGCGCTGGGCACCACGAAGGACGACCTGGCGTTCGACATCACCACCACGACGAGCCGGCTGGTCTACCGGACGGCGCTGTTCGACCGCACCACCGCGGAGGCCCTCGTGGCCCGGTACGTCCGGCTGCTCGACGCGGCCGTGACGGCACCCGGGCAGCAGGTCTCCGCGCTGCCGCTGCTCGACGACGCCGAGCGGGAGCGGGTGCTCGTCACGTGGAACGACACCGCCCGCGAGGTGCCGGCGACCACCGTCGTGGAGGAGGTGCAGCGGCGCGTGGCCGCCGCCCCCGACGCCACGGCGCTGGTGCACGAGGGCGTCGCGCTGTCCTACGCCGAGGTGAACGCGCGGGCCAACCGCCTCGCCCGGCTGCTGGTCGCCCGCGGCGCCGGCCCGGAGACCCGCGTGGCGCTGGCGCTGCCCCGCTCGGTGGAGCTGGTGGTGGCGATCCTCGCCGTGCTCAAGTCGGGCGCCGCGTACGTGCCCGTGGACACCGGCTACCCCGCCGGGCGGATCGCGTACCTGTTGGAGGACGCGCAGCCAGCGCTGGTGCTGGCCACCGCGGAGACCGCCGCGCTGGTCCCGGCCGGTGCGCTGGTGGTCGACGCCGGCACCGGCGCGGACCTGGCCGACGGTGACCTCACCGACGCCGACCGGGTCGCCCCGCTGCGCCCCGAGCACCCGGCGTACGTGCTCTACACGTCCGGCTCCACCGGGCGTCCCAAGGGCGTGGTGGTCGAGCACCGGGCGGTCGCCGCCTACCTGGCCTGGGCGCGGCACACCTACCCCGGCCTCGCGGGCACGGCGCTGCTGCACTCGCCGGTCTCGTTCGACCTGACCGTCACCGGGCTGCTCGGCACGCTCACCGCCGGCGGCACGGTCCGGCTGGCCGCCTTCGACGACGCGGCGGCCCGCGCCGGCGGCCGACCGTCGTTCCTCAAGATCACCCCGAGCCACCTGCCGCTGCTCGAGCCGGAGCTGTCGCCCACCGTCGACCTGGTGATCGGCGGCGAGGCGCTCACCGGCGAGCAGCTGGCCGGCTGGCGGCCCGGGCACGAGGACGTCGCGATCGTCAACGAGTACGGGCCGACCGAGGCCACCGTGGGCTGCGTGGCGGCCCGGATCGCGCCGGGGGAGACGCTGCCGGCCGGCCCGGTGCCCATCGGCGGTCCCACCTGGAACACCCGGGCGTACCTGCTCGACGCGGCCCTGAACCCGGTGCCGCCGGGGGTGGTCGGCGAGCTGTACGTCGCCGGCGACCAGCTCGCGCGCGGCTACCTGCGCCGGCCCGGGCTGACGGCGGAACGCTTCCTGCCCTGCCCGTTCGGGCCGCCCGGTGCGCGGATGTACCGCACCGGTGACCTGGCCCGCCGGCGCGCCGACGGGACGCTGGAGTACCTCGGCCGCCGCGACAACCAGGTGAAGGTCCGCGGCATGCGGATCGAGCTCGGCGAGATCGAGTCGACCCTGCTCGCCCGCCCCGACGTGCGGGAGGCGGCCGTGGTGGTGCGCACCGACTCCGGCGAGCCAGAGCTGGTCGGCTACGTGGTCGGCACCGCCGACCCGGCGGCCCTCGCGGCCGACCTGGCCGCCGAGCTTCCCGCGCACCTGGTGCCGACGGCCTTCGTGCCGGTGGACGCGCTGCCGCTCACCCCGAACGGCAAGCTCGACGTCGCGGCGCTGCCCGCGCCGGAGGCCGCCGCCACCGCGGACGGTTTCGTGGCTCCCCGCACCGAGGCCGAGTCGCTGGTCGCCGACGTCTACGCCGAGATCCTCCAGGTGGAGAAGGTCGGTGCGCTCGACGACTTCTTCGCCCTCGGCGGTAACTCCCTGCGGGGCATGCGGGCGATGGCCCGCATCCGCGCCGAGGTGGACGTGGACCTGCCGATGCGGGCCCTGTTCAGCAGCCCGGTGGTGGCCGACCTGGCCGCCCAGATCGAGCAGCGGATCGCCGCCGAACTCGACGGGCTCTCCGAAACCGAGGTCGCCGCCCTGCTGGCGGCGGAGAAGGACACTCCCTGATGACCGACCTGAAGGACCCGGCCCGGGACGCCGCCCGGCAGGCCCTCATCGCGCAGCGGTTGCGGCGGCGTCAGGCCGCCGCGACCGCAGCGCGGATCACCCCGCGTCCGCCGGACGCCGAGGTGCCGCTCTCGTACGCCCAGGAGCGGGTCTGGTTCATGGACCAGCTCGCCCCGGGCGAGGCGGCGTACCACATCGCCGTGCCGATGCGGGTGCGCGGCCCCCTGGACGTGGCGGCGCTGCGGGCCGCGCTCGACGGCCTGACGCGGCGGCACGAGTCGTTGCGGACGCGGTTCCCCGCCGACGCCGACGGCAAGCCGACCGTGGTGATCGAGGAGAGCCTCGAGGTGCCGCTGACCATCGTGGAGGCCGCCGACGAGGCCGCCGCGCAGGAACTGGTCGAGGCCGCCGCCGCCGAACCGTTCGACCTGGCGCGCGGCCCGCTGCTGCGCGCCCTGCTCATCCGGCTCGCGCCCGAGGACCACGTGCTCTTCCTCGGCCAGCACCACATCGTCGGCGACGGCTGGTCGGTCGACGTGCTGCTCCGCGACCTCGTCACCCTCTACCGGGGCGGCGAGCCTCCGGCGCTGCCCGTCCAGTACGGCGACTTCGCCGTCTGGGAGGCGCGGGAGCTGGCCGGGCCGGCCGCCCAGGGGCACCTGGAGTGGTGGAAGCAGCGGCTCGACGGCATCACGCCGTTGGAGCTGCCGCTGGACCTGCCGCGGCCGGCCACGCAGACCTACCGCGGCGACTTCGTGGAGTTCACCCTCGACAAGGCGACCACCGACGGACTGAACGCGCTCACCCGCGCCCACGGCGGCACCCTGTTCATGACGCTGCTCGCGGCGTACCAGGTATTCCTGTCCCGGCACGCCGGCCAGGAGGACTTCGCCGTCGGGGCGTCGGTGGCCGGCCGGTCCGCGCCGGAGCTGGAGAACGTCGTCGGCATGTTCATCAACATGCTGCCGCTGCGCGCCGAACTGGCCGGCGACCCGACGTTCGCCGAACTGCTGGAGCGGACCCGGCGCAGCGTGCTCGACGCCCTGGAGCACGGCGACGTGCCGTTCGCCCGGGTGGTGCACGAGCTGGGCCTGCCCCGCGACGTCAGCCGCTCGCCGGTGTTCCAGGCCATGTTCGTCCTGCAGAACTACGACATGGGCCGGTACGCCGAGGTCCCCGGCACCAGCGAGGTGACCTTCGACTGGACGCCCATGGAGCTGCGGGCCACCCGGTTCGACTTCGAGCTGCACGCCGTGGAGACCGTCGACGGCCTCTGGGGCAAGCTCGTCTTCAACACCGACCTGTTCACCCGCGAGACCGTCGAGCGGATGGCCGGCCGGCTCGGCGCGCTGCTGCGGGCCGTGGTCGCCGCGCCGGACACCCCGGTCTCCGCGCTGGACCTGCTCGCCCCCGGCGAGCGGGAGCTGCTGGCGGCCTGGAACGACACCGCCGCCGACTTCCCGCGTAACCAGACGCTGCACGCGCCGATCGAGGAGCGGGCCGCCCGCACCCCGGACGCCGTGGCGCTGCGCTTCGAGGGCCGTTCGGTGACGTACGCCGAGCTGAACGCCGCGGCGAACCGGGTCGCGCACCGGCTGCGCGCGGCCGGCGTGGGCCCGGAGACGCTGGTCGGGGTCTGCGCGGAGCGTTCGGTGGAGCTGGTCGCCGGCCTGCTCGGCGTACTCAAGGCCGGCGGCGCCTACCTGCCGCTGGACCCGGAGTACCCGGCCGACCGGCTGGCGTTCATGCTCACCGACGCCGACGCGCCGGTCGTGCTGGTGCAGGAGCACCTGCGCGACGTGCTGCCGGAGACCGGCGCCACGGTGCTCGTCCTCGACGACGACGGCGTGTGGGCCGGGCAGCCGGAGACCGACCCCGCCCCGGTGGCCGGTCCGGAGCACCTGGCGTACGTCATCTACACCTCCGGTTCCACCGGGCGGCCCAAGGGCGTGCCGAACACGCACCGGGGCATCGTGAACCGGCTCGACTGGATGCAGAAGACGTACCGGATCGGCCCGGACGACGCGGTGCTCCAGAAGACGCCGGCGAGCTTCGACGTGTCGGTGTGGGAGTTCTTCTGGCCGCTGCGCGAGGGCGCACGGCTGGTCCTGGCGCGGCCGGGTGGGCACAAGGACGCCGGCTACCTGCGCGACCTGCTGGTCGCCGAGAAGGTGACGACCACCCACTTCGTTCCGTCGATGCTGACCGTGTTCCTGGCCGAGGACGGCGTCGAGGCCGCCACCGCTCTGCGGCGGGTGATCTGCTCCGGCGAGGAGCTGCCGCTGGCGACGGCCACCGACTTCACCGCCCGGCTGCCCTGGTGCGGGTTGCACAACCTGTACGGCCCGACCGAGGCGGCCATCGACGTCAGCTCCTGGCACTGCGACCCCGCGCTGCTGGCCGGGCTGGCGAGCGTGCCCATCGGCGCGCCCATCGCCAACCTGCGGCTGCACGTGCTCGACGCGGCCGGCAACGAGTGCCCGGTCGGGGTCGCCGGTGAGCTGCACATCGGCGGTGTCGGGCTGGCCCGCGGCTACCACCGCCGCCCGGCCCTGACCGCCGAGCGGTTCGTGCCGGACCCGTTCTCCGGCGAGCCGGGCGCCCGCCTGTACCGCACCGGCGACCTGGCCCGCTGGCGGATCGCGCCCGCGGCGCCCGACGCGGCTGGCGTCGACGCAACGCCGGCCGGGGTCATCGAGTTCCTCGGCCGCATCGACCACCAGGTGAAGCTGCGCGGGCTGCGGATCGAGCTGGGGGAGATCGAGAGCGCGCTGCGGGAGCAGCCCGGGGTGGTCGAGGCCGCGGTGATCGTCCGCGAGGACACCCCCGGCGACAAGCGGCTCACCGCGTACGTGGTGGGGACGGCCGAGCACGCCGACCTGAAGGCGGCGCTGAAGGAGACCCTGCCGGAGTACATGGTGCCGGCGGCGTTCGTCACCCTCGACGCGCTGCCGCTCAGCCCGAACGGCAAGCTGGACCGCCGCGCGCTGCCGGCGCCCGTGGTCACCCGCGAGGCGTCGGTGGCGATGGTCGAGCCCCGCGACGACACCGAGCGGCTGCTCGCCGGCATCTGGTCGGAGGTGCTCGGCGTGCCGGCGGTCGGCATCGACGACGACTTCTTCGACCTGGGCGGGCACTCGATGCTCGCCACGCAGGTGGTCGCGAAGATCCGCAAGGCGGAGCACGGTGGCCGCGCCGTCGGCGTCATGGACCTCTTCCAGCAGCGCACCATCCGTGAGCTGGCCGCCTTCATGTCCGGCAGCGCCGGCCAGGAGGGGCCGCGGCGGCTGCTCTACGAGCTGACCAAGCCGATCCCGGCGAAGCAGCGGGTGGTGTCGTACGTCTGCGTGCCGTACGGCGGCGGCAGCGCGATCGTCTACCAGCCTCTCGCGGACGCGCTGCCGGCCGGGCACGCGCTGTGGTCGCTGGCGATTCCGGGGCACGACGTGGGGCTCAGCGAGGACGCGGTGCCGTTCGACGAGCTGACCACGCGGGTGGCCGAGGAGATCCTGGAACGGGTCGAGGGACCGCTCGTCCTCTACGGCCACTGCGGCGTGGGCAGCGCGATCGTCACCGAGGTGGCCCGCAAGGTGGAGGCCGCCGGGCGTGAGCTGGAGGCCCTCTACATCGGCGCGATGTTCCCGTTCGCCCGTCCCAAGGGCATCTTCGCCGCGCTGCGCACGCGGATGGAGAAGCTGCGCAGCAACCGGCACTACGCGAGCTGGCTCAAGTCGATGGGCGTGGACACCGACGAGCTGGATCCGGAGCAGGCCGACCGGATCATCAGCAACATGCGGGCCGACTCCCGGGCCTCCGAGGAGTACTTCACCGGCCTGCTCGACCGTCGGGTGACGAAGCTGCGCGCGCCGATCGTCTCGGTGGTCGGCTCCGAGGACCCGGTCACCGACTACTACACCGAGCGGTACGCCGAGTGGCAGTTCCTCAGCGACGACCTGACGCTGGTGGTGCTGGACCAGGCCGGGCACTTCTTCCTCAAGTACCGCGCCGACGAACTGGCCGAGATCGTCACCCGCACCCACCGGGCCGTCGCCGCCGGCGACGTGTCCGCGCTGACCCGGGAGGCGCGGGGCGAGGACGCCGGCTGGGCCGTGCACGACACGATGCGCGTCGGCGTGGACGAGCGGCGGCAGGCCAACACGGTCAAACCGAGCATGGGCCGGTTCGTCGCGGTCACCGCCGGCCAGGTCGTCTCCACGACCGGCTCCGCGCTGACCGCGTTCGCCCTGCCGATCTGGCTGTTCAACCGGACCGGCTCGGTCACCAACCTGGGCCTGCTGTGGGCGCTGGCGCTGATCTGCGGCGTGCTCATGCTGCCGGTCGCCGGGGCGATCACCGACCGGGTGAGCCGCCGCCGGATCATGATGATCGCGAGCAGCAGCGCCGGCTCGGTGCAGGTGGTCCTCGCGGCGCTGCTGTGGACCGACACCCTGGCGCTCTGGCACATCTACGGCCTCGTGGCGTTGAGCCAGGTCGCCGGGTCGTTCCAGCGCATCGCGTTCCAGTCGGCCGTGCCGCAGCTGGTGCCCAAGCGCTACCTCGGTCACGCCATGGGCATCACCCAGCTCTCCAACGGCGTCGCCATGCTGCTCATGCCGGTCTTCGCCGCCGGCCTACTGGCCGCCATCGAGCTCAAGGGCATCGTGATCATCGACGTGGTCAGCTACCTGGTGGCCGTGCTCACCCTCGCGATGGTCCGCTTCCCGAACGCGCTGGGCTGGCGACCCCGGGAACGGCTGCTCGTGGCGATCGCCAACGGGCTGCGCTACTCCTGGAACCACCGCGGGTTCCGGCTGATGCTCGGCTACTTCGCCCTCGGCAACATCTTCCTGGCCCCCGCCCTGGTGCTCGTCACGCCGCTGGTGCTCTCCTTCGGCACGGCGACCCAGGTGGCCCAGGTGGCGCTCGCCGAGGCCCTCGGCGCGGTGGCCGGCGGTGTGCTGATGTCGATCTGGGGCGGCCCACGGCACCGGCGGATGATCGGCGTGCTCATCGGCAACCTCGGCACGGCGATCGGCTGCGTGCTCATCGGCCTCGACGCCTCGGTGGCGATGATCGGCGTGGGGATGTTCTGGCTGGCCATGGCGATGACCACCGCCCAGTCCATCTACGCCACGATCGTCCAGGTCAAGGTGCCGCAGCGCTTCCACGGCCGGGTGTTCAGCCTCAACCAGACCATCTCCTGGTCGACCCTGCCGATCGGCTTCGCGCTGGTCGCACCCGCGACGACCAACCTCTTCGAGCCGATGTTCGCCCCGGGCGGCGCCCTGGCCGGATCGGTGGGCGCGGTCATCGGCACCGGCCCGGGCCGGGGGATCGCGTTCGCGTACATCTGCTTCGGCGCGACGCTGGTCCTGATCACCCTGGGCGGCTTCGCGATCCGGCTCCTGCGCCGCTTCGACATCGAGGTCGAGGACTCGCTGCCGGACGACCTCATCGGCGCGCAGGAACGCGAGCGGCGCCTCGCGGCGCGCGCGGCGGAGCGGGAGTCGGAGAAGGTGCCGGTCGCCGCCTGAACCCGCCCGGCCTCCGGACGTCCCCCGGAGGTCGGGCGGCCTCCGGTCGCTCCAGGCCCGGCGGGCCTCCGGTCGCCGGTGTACGCGCCGGCCCGCGGCCCCGCACGCCGTGACGGCCGGAGGCGGGTGGGGCCTCCGGCCGTCTCCCGGAGGCCCCACCGGTCAGACCGTCCCGGGCGGTTCGGTGAGGTCCTCGTCCGGCAGCTCCGACGGCTGCGCCACCCACGCCGAGTAGACCGGCAGGCCGTGCCACGGCCCGGCCGGCACCCCGCCGCGGGTGTCGGTGGCGACCGCCACCACGGCGTACGGGTGCCCGAACCGCAGTTCGGCGAACCGGGCGACGTTCTCCGGCGGCAGCCCGGTCGCCAGGGCGAACGCCGTCACGGCGGCGGCCTCGAACCCGTACCGGCCGTAGCGCGCCACCGCGGACTGGACCGCCTCGTACATCAGCGGCGGGCCGCCCATCAGCTCGCCGAGGGCCCGCGCCGCCGAACCGAACCCCAGCGCCGCGGCCGTCAGGTCGTGCCGGCTCTCCGCGGACCAGCCGGGCAGCACCGCGCTGACGTGCTCCTCCCGGGCGTACGCCCGGGTCTGCTCCTCCCGCAGCGACCACAGCGGGGTGTCGCCCAGCGGCAGGTCGTAGAGGGAGCGCCGGCCCACACCCTTCTCCACCGTGGACCGGGCCGCCTCCACGGCCACCTCGTGAGCCGCCGCGAGCACGTCGGCCGCCGGGACGTCCGGCATGGCGGCCACGGAGACCACCAGCATCCCCGCGTCGCGGCCGTCGACGCTCTCCGGCCGGGCCGCGGCCGCGTGCACGGCCACGTCCCCGGCCCGCGCGGTTTCGGCGATCCAGCAGTCGTGGCCGTGCCACGGCGTACGCAGCACGTGGCGCAGCCGCCGCCCCCAGGCGCTGTCGGGGCCGAGTGCGTCGCCGGTCGCCACCTGGAACGGGTCGGCCCAGGAGATCCGCGTGGCCAACGCGGTCGCCATGACCAGCAGCGTTTCCGGCGACAGCGTGAGGGGGAACCTCTCGATGAGGCCCAGGGTGCGCTCGCGCGCCCACGCGTCCAACGCCGCCTGGTCGGGCAGCGGGCCCGTCTCGGTGCGCTCCGGCAGCGTGGCCCGCCACCCGGCCAGCGCGTCGGAGGCCGACCGCTCCCACAGCGCGCTCGCCGACGCGACCAGCGGGTGCGGCGCGTCCAGCAGGGACCGCGCGGTGGCGGCCGCCCGGTCCACGTCGGTGCCGAGGACGTCCTCCAGTTCGGCCCGGGCGGCGCCGGTGGCGGCCGGGCCGGCCAGGGCGAGCAGCAGCCACGCACCCAGCGGGGAGGCGACGTGGTGACCGTCGCCGACGAGGCGGTGCATCCGTTCCGCGTATCGGGCCACGGGCCCGGTGAGAACCATCACCGCTCCACTGTGCCCGCTGCCCGCCGCCACGTCAGCCCCGATCGTCGGGCGGGTCAGCGGGGCGGGCCGGCGAGCACGCGTTCCCGGGCCGCCTCCACACCTCCGCGCCACCAGCCCATCGCCTCGATCCACCAGGTGAGCCCGACCGCCGCGTACGGCGCGACGGTCCGCGCGGCGTTCTCCGGTGACGTCCAGCCTTCGAGCCCGATGTCGAACCCGTCGAGCGACCCCCGCTCGGCGGCGACGAACCGCACCGCGTCGGCGAACTGCTCGACCGGCACGGGCACGCCCATGCCCGCGCCGGCGAACGTCGGGACCACTCCGTCCCAGCGGGCGGCGCGGCGCAGGCCGGGACGGTTGGGCCACCGGCCGGCGCACCAGACGGGTACGCGCGGCCGCTGGACCGGCGTGGGCAGCATCCGCACCCGCTCGCCCGACGGCAGGGGCACCTCCTGGCCCGACCACAGTGCCGTGAGCTGCGCGAGTGACTCGTCCAGCCGCCTCCCGCGCACCCGCAGGTCGGGATCTTCGCCGAACGCCGTGTACTCGGCGTCCATCGAGCCGATGGCCGCACCGAAGACGAGCCGACCGCCGGACAGCGTGTCCAGGGTGGCGGTCTCCCGGGCCACCACCTGCACCCGGCGTCGCGGCAGTGCGGTCATGAGGACGCCGAGCCGGATCCGGGAGGTCCGCGCCGCGATCGCGGACGCGACGACCACGGGGTTCACGACGGGCCAGTCCGGCTCGTGGTAGAGCACGTGGTCCCAGACGAACACGCCGTCCCAGCCGCGTTCCTCGGCGGCGACGGCCAGCTCGACCAGGGCCGCGGCGTCGGCGAACGGCCCGACGTTCGGGAGTCCGACTGCGTATCGGGGCACCGAGCAACCCTAACGGCCGCCCGGCGGTGACGCGACGACCGCGCGGGATGTCGCCACGGTCGCGAGCGCGCCGGCAGATGTCAGCCCGGGTGCCCGGTGAGGAGCGCCACGTGCTCGCTCCACAGCCACCGCAGGTAGCGCTTCAGGTCGTCGAGGGAGGCGAGCCATCCGCTGTCCGCGTACCTCACGATGCGTGCGGCCTCGCCGGGGAGCAGGTCGTAGGCGGTCGCGTGCGTCTCCGGGACGGCGGTGTGGGGAGGAACCGTCACCGGGTCGGGCACGAGGGCGATGCGAAGGCCCCGCTCGTCGAGGGCCCTGAGGACCGTGAGGTACACCCGCGGCAGGTGGTACGGCGAGACGGTGAGCCCGAGGCTCGTGATGCCCAGTTCGCCGACCCGGTCGGCGATCCACGCGGCCTGGAGGCCGGTGTGGGGCGCCGGCCCGGTCTGGAGGAGGGCGCCGTCGAGGCGGCTGAGCCCGAGATCACGCAGGTAGGGGAGGGTGAGCTCGCGGTACGTCGCCTCGCGCGGGTTGCCGTTGGCGACCAGCAGATGGTTGATCTCCGGGCGGGCCTGCCAGCGGTCGATGGCGTGGGTGAGGCGCCACTCCTCGCCCTGGCCGGTGGGCACGGCGAGCGCGTCCACCCGGTCGGCGGCCGAGGCGGGCAGCGCCAGGATGGCCGTGAAGGCCGTCATCACGTCCATGAGCCCGCGCGTGGTGACGGCGGTGAGGTCCGCGGCCGGCACGACTCGGGGCAGCGGTCCGTTCGGGTGCACCCATGCCTCCGCTGGGGTGAGGGTCCGGCGTGTGTGCCGGGGGTCGTCGGGAGGGGCCCTCCTCCGTCGGACACGGTAATGGGTTCGTCACGGGTTCCCTGGCTCGGGGAGGGTGGGGCGGAGCGGATAGGCTGCCGGGCCGTGGCAGGTCTGTTGAGGAATGTGGCGGCGCGCATCGGTCGGGTGGGTGGGGTCGTCGTCCCCCGTCCGCGTCGGTCGGGGCCCGCGCCGGCCCAGGTCGCCCGGCGGCGCCAGGTCGCCTCGTTGCAGCGGCGCGAGCTGTCGTACGCGCCCGAGCTGGACGGGCAGGCCGACCCGGGTGAGATCGTCTGGACCTGGGTGCCGTACGAGGACGACCCCCGCCAGGGCAAGGACCGGCCGGTGCTCGTGGTCGGGCGGCAGAGCCGGACCCTGTTCGGGCTGATGCTCTCCAGCCAGAGCGAGCGCGACGGCCAGCGGCACTGGCTCGCGCTCGGCCCGGGCACCTGGGACCGTGAGAAGCGGCCCAGCTGGATCCGGTTGGACCGGGTGCTCACCATGCGGGAGGACAGCATCCGCCGCGAGGGTGCGATCCTGGACCGGGAGCGCTTCGAGCGGGTGAGCCGGGCGCTGCGCGCCGGCTACGGCTGGCGCTGAGCGACGGCGGGGAGCGACCCGTTCAGGCCGGTTCGCGGCTCGGTCCGACCGCCGCGCCCCGGGCGTCCGGCGGCGGGTACGGCTGCTCGGCCAGCAACCGGGCCAGGTGTGCGCTGTTGAGGGCCAGAGCCCTGGTGGTACGCCCGGTCGTGTCGGGCTTCGGCCGGGCGTCGAGGTAGTCGACCTTGTGCAGCGCCTCGCCGACCCAGTACGTCGCCCCGGCGGCGGGACAGGTGAAGCCGACCTCGTTCAACGCCTGCTGCACCTCGGCGATGGTGTGGTGCGCGCCGTCCTCGTTGCCGACGACGGCCACCCCGCCCACCTTCCCGTACGTGAGCAGCCGGCCCTGGGCGTCGGTCTCGGACAGCTCCGCGTCGAGGCGTTCCAGCACCATCTTGGTCACCGAGGAGGGCTGACCGAGCCAGATCGGAGTGGCGATGACGAGGATCTGCGCGGCGAGCAGCCGGGCCCGGATGGCCGGCCACCCGTCGCCGTCGCCCTCGTCGGTGGAGACGCCGAAACGCACGTCGTGATCGATGACCCGGATCAGCTCGCCGTCCACGCCCTGGTCGGCGAAGGCGTCGAGCACCTCCCGGCCGAGCACCTCCGAACTCGACGGCGCCGGGGAACGCTTCAGGGTGCAGTTCAGGACCAGGGCCCGGATGGCCGTCACGGTGCTACCTCCTCGGCCGGTGCCGTGTGCGCTGTCCGTTCTACCCGTGCGACGGCGCGGAACACCTCCACGAGGTTTCCGGATCCGCTTGACACCGCGCCCCGACGGCGTACGTTCAACTTATCGGTTTATCAACCAAGTGGTTGAGAGAAGGTCATGACGGCAGATCCGGTCAGCCTCGTGTTCGCCGCCCTCGCGGATCCGACCCGCCGGGCCATCCTCGCCCGGCTGGCGTCCGGCGAGGCGACGGTCAACGAGCTGGCGGCACCGTTCCCGGTGAGCGTCCAGGCCATCTCGAAGCACCTCAACGTCCTGGAGCGGGCCGGCCTGATCGTCCGCACCCGGGAGGCCCAGTGGCGGCGCTGCCGGCTCGATCCGGCCCCGCTGCGCACCCTGTCCGAGTGGGTCGACCAGTACCGAAGGCTCTGGGACGACCGTTACGACACGTTGGACGACTATCTGCGTGACCTGAAGGAGAGAAGCGATGGGACAGCTCAGTGACCTGGTGATCGACCTGCCGTCGGACCGCGAGATCACCCTCACCCGCACGTTCGACGCGCCGCGCGAGCTGGTGTTCGCCGCCCACAGCGAGGCGGAGCACCTCACACACTGGTGGGGCCGGGGCAACCCGCTCGACGTCGAGATCGACTTCCGGGTCGGCGGCCGGTACCGCTTCGTGGAGCACACGAAAGACGGCAACTCCTACGCCTTCCGGGGCGAGTTCCGCGAGATCGTGGTGCCGGAGCGCATCGTGCAGACCTTCGAGTTCGAGGGCATGCCCGGGCACGTGGTGGAGGAGACCCTCGTCTTCACCGAGCGCGACGGCCGGACCGTGGTGACCGGCACCAGCCGCTTCGACACCACGCAGGAGCGCGACGGCATGCTCGACAGCGGCATGACGCAGGGGGCGGCCGAGTCGTACGCCGCGCTCGAACGGTACCTGGCCACCCTGGTCTGACGACCGGCGTCGGGGCGGACCGACGTGCCGGTGCACGCGTGACAGCGGTGTGTAACGCCGGCATGCGCGCGGGCGCTGCACAGTATGCACTGGGGAGTCGCACCGGGTTCCGCACAGTGGCGGCGACGGGGTCGCCGTCCGGACCGGAGAGGACGGCCGCGATGAACGGTGATGTGCCACGCCCCCAGGCTGGTTCCGAGGATCATCTCCCCGTTACTCCAGGCTGGACGTGCGGTACCTGCGGCGCGGAGTGGCCATGTGCCACGAAGCGGCGCCGGTTGCTGGAGGAGTACCGCCGCGATCGTGCCGCGCTCGGGGTCTATCTGGCGTCCTGCCTCGCCGCGGCGTCCGACGAGCTGCGCCGCGTTCCGGTGTCCGTCCTGCAGCAACGGTTCACGGGCTGGCTGCCCCGGCCACCACGGCACTCCTTCTGAAGCGGTGCGGCCGGCGGCCCACCGGCCGCCGGCCCGCACCGACTGCACCTCCTTTCTGCTGTGACCCGTGGTCAGATCCGGGTGCTCGCCCGGATCTGCCGCGCTGTGGCGGGGACCGGCGCGCGTCGGGCGCGCCTGGTCGCCGCGGGGGTGCCGGTCGGCCAGCCGAGCAGCCGGGGGCGCCGTCGGGCGCTGACGTCCTCGACCCAGCCGACCAGCAGCACGATGACGAACAGCAGGACGAGCGCCACCCCGAGGGCTCCGGCCTGCCCGAGCCACCAGGCGTCGATCCGGTCGTCGACGGCGAAGCAGACCGCGATGGCCGCGTTGTGCCAGAGGTAGATGGTCAGCGCACGGCTGTTCAGCCAGGTGACCAGCCGGTCCAGTGGTCGGGCCCGGGCCAGCCAGCGCAGCGGCGGGCGTGCCCGCAGCAGCACGAGCACGAAACCCAGCGAATAGAACGCCTGGGCCAACGGGACGTCGTTCAGATCGATCCCGTCCGCGGGATGGGTCACGGTCCACCCCACCCCGATTCCCAGGCACAGGGCCGCCGCGGCGAGCAGGGCCGCCAGGGGGAGGCGGTGCAGTGCGCCGTCGCGGTGGGCGAAGCCGACGAGCCAGCAGGCGCCGAACGTGGCCAGGTCGGTCACGACCGAGTTGACCTGGCCGCTGAGCGGCGCCGAGGTGGTCTGCAGCACCACCACGGCGGCGAGGGGCAGCAGCACGGTCGGCAGTGGCCACCGGCGGTAGAGCCCGAGCAGCACGGGGGAGAGCAGCACGAGCCAGAGGTACGTGACCAGATACCACAGCAACCCGGTGACGTCCTGCGCCCAGTCGCTGCCGGCCGGCTCGGCGATCGGCAGCAACCAGGTCGACAGCCCCGGCCACGCCGGCCGGTCGGGCCATCCGTGCCACACCATCAGCGGCACGAGCACCGCGCCGAACACCCACAGGGCGGGCAGGAGCCGCCGCAGCCGGCCGTTGACGGCGTGGGTGGGCGCACGGTCCAGGGACCGGGCCATCAGCGAGCCGCCGAGCGCGAACATCACCCCCATGGCGGGGAACGCGAAGCTCAGCCAGGCGTAGCCCCACATGTGGTAGACGATCACCCGCATCAGGGCCAGCGCGCGCAACGTGTCGAACCAGCGGTCGCGCCCGGCGCCGGCGGGCGCCGCCGGGCGTGGTCCGGGCGGCACGACGCTTCCGTCGACCACCCTGCCCTCGTGACCCGCCGGCGGGTCACCGGCGCGCTTGAGCTTCCGCCAGCGCAGCCGGGTGCCGGTCAGCGCGGTCACCGTCGACTTGACCAGGACCAGGTACATGAGCTGCCGGTACGCGAACTGCTGCAGGGGCAGCGCCAGCAGCGGCAGGAGACGCTCCCGGTCGAGGCGGAAGGCCACCACCGCCGTGACCGCCTGCACGGCCAGCATCAGCAGCCACGCCGTCGCGGTCTCGGTCGTGCCCAGGAAGAACAGGCCGTAGAGGGCCATCACGTCCAGCACGGGCCCGAGCAGAGGCAGCGCCACACCGAACAGGGCGAGCATCGGCAGGCCGAAGCGCCCGAACCGGCCCGAGGGGCCCCGGTCGAACACCGCCCCGCGGTGCTTCCACATCGCCTGCATGGTGCCGTAGCTCCAGCGGTACCGCTGCCGCCACAGCTGGGTCAGCGACGCGGGCACCTCGGTCCACGCCCGGGCGCGCTTCTCGTACACCACGCGCCACCCGGCCCGGAGCACGGCCATCGTGATGTCGGTGTCCTCGGCGAGGGTGTCGTCGCTCATGCCGCCCGCGGCGAGCAGCACCCGGCGCCGGAACGCCCCGATGGCCCCCGGCACGGTCGGCATGCAGCCCAACGTCTCGTACAGGCGGCGGTCGAGGTTGAAACCGATGACGTACTCGATGTGCTGCCACCACCCGAGCGGCCCCCGGCGGTTGGCGACCTTGACGTTGCCGGCGACGGCGCCCACCGACGGGTCGGCGAACGGCTGCACCAGCCGGCGCACGGAGTCCCGCTCGAACACGGTGTCACCGTCGACCATCACGATGATCTCGTGGCTGGCGTGCGCGATGCCGAGGTTGAGGGCGCTCGACTTGCCGCCGTTGGGTTTGCGGATCACCCGGACGTTGCGCAGCCCGAGCGCCTCCACGAGGTCGGCGGTCCCGTCGGTCGAGCCGTCGTCGACGACGATGACCTCGATCCCGCGATGGTCGCCGTTGGCCAGCGACCGGACGCTCGCGACGATGCCGGCCTGTTCGTTGTAGGCCGGCACGACGATCGTCACGGGCTCGGTGACCGGAGGCCCCCAGTACCCGCGCCGGCGACGCCAGGCCAGCCGCGGCGCGAGGACGAGCAGCAGCAGCGTACGGACCAGCATGAGGAGCCCGGCCACCACGAACAGCACGCGCAGCGTGGCGATGAAGAGGTCGGCGACCTGCACCGCCACGACCACCGAGCCGGAGTGCCAGCGGTCGGCCGCCGACACCGGCCGGTTGACCGGAACGGCCGCCACGCCGTCGTCGTCGATCTCGTCCCGGGTCCGGTTCACACCGTCTCCGACGGTGACGAACTCGTAGCCGCGGGCCAGCATCGCGGGGATGAACCGGTCGAGCGCGGCGACCGTCTGGGCCCGGTCGCCGCCCGCGTCGTGCAGCAGCACGACGGCGCCCTGCCCGGCCGGCGGGGTCATGTTCCGCAGGATCGCGTCCACTCCGGGCCGGGCCCAGTCCTGGCTGTCGGTGTCGTTGACCGCCGTGAGGTAGCCGAGGTCACCGGCCTGTCGGATGGCGGCCCAGGCGTCGTCGTCGACGGCGTCCGCCCGCGACGAGTACGGGAGACGCAGCAGGGTCGTCCGGACGCCGGCGGCGTTCATGATGGCCATCTGGGTCTGGGTGTACTCGAGTCGGCGCTGCCAGCCGGGCAGCAGGGTCGCATCCGGGTGACTGAAGGTGTGCACCCCCAGTTCATGGCCCTCCGTGGCGATCCGTCGGGTCAGGTCGGGGTGGCGCGCCACCTGGCTGCCGACCACGAAGAAGGTCGCCCGCGCCCCGTGGCGCCGCAACACGTCGAGGATCCGCGGCGTCCACACCGGATCCGGTCCGTCGTCGAAGGTGAGCGCGATGGTGCGGGGCGGCATGCGATAGGACTGCTGCCCGCCGTCGGTCGTGTCGATTACCGGGCCGCCCGAGATGATCTCGGCCGGTACGCCGCCCTGCTCCCCGGTCTCCCGCACGTGGTCGGGCGTGAACTCGGAGTTCGCGTACGCCTCCACCAGCAGCACGCTGAGCAGGACGGTGACGAGCGTCCCGTAGACCACCCAGCTCGTCCGCAGCGGAAACCGGACCCGACGTGGCCTCCTGGGCGGGGAGGGCACGGGCCGCTTCGTCGTGACGGTCATCAGGCCAGGTACCTCCGTGCGGCGTCGAGGAGGGCCGGTGCGGTCGGTGTCACGGGCGGGGGCGTCTGGGGCGACGGGCTGGGGAGCGTGCCGGTCGGTGACGGTGAGGGTGACGCCGACGGCGGCGTGGGCCCTGCCGTCGAGGGGGACGGGCGGGAGGGATCGCGGCCGGGACCAGGGGATGGCGAGTCCCGACCCGGTTCGTCACCCACCGGCCCGGGTTCGGCGAGGACGGGCGGCCAGGGCCCCGCGTCGTCGGCGCTGTCGCCGGCCGGGCCGAGGCCGCCGCCTGCGACCTCGCTGGCGCCGGCGATCACGGGAGGGAGGGGCGGCAGCCCCTGCTCGGGCGCCTGGTCGGCGGTCTCCATGCCGGTCTCGTCGTCGAGGAGCGGCGCGGGCTGGGGGACGGACGGTCCGGTGAGGACGGCGAGCCCGACGACCGGCACGTACACGAGGGCGCCGGCCGCCAGGAGTACACCGCACCGGCGCATCAGGCGCGCGCGCCGTCCGGTCGCGTCGACGAAGACCGGCACGGGGCCCGGGGACTGCGCGACGGCGATGTCGCGGGCGGCTGCGGGCGAGTTGCCATCGTGAATGCGAACGACCACCCGGCCGAGGCTAGGGATGGCAAAAGCGGCTTATGTCCACTTTGCCGTCATCGGGTCGTGCTCGGGATTTCATATTCCGAACAACCGGATGGACGAGGCGAAGGGGCGACGAACATGCCGGGAGTTCTCATTCACGTCCAGGCGTGACGAGACGTCGATAAGACGCCGATATCGCCCGGCCTGGTCAACGACGGCCCCGTCACGTTTCCCCGCCCGGCGCGTTGAGCGGACGGAAGTTGGCGGGCGGAAGGTGGGAGGTTGCGGGTCACTCAGGAAGGTGGACGGTGTCGACCAGCTGGCGGGTCTGCCGGCCGGCGCTCAGGCTCTTCGCCTGGTACATGGCCGCGTCCGCCTCGCGCAACGCCTCGGTGAGCTGCGTCGGGCCGGTCACCGGCGCGAGGCCGACCGACGCCGTCACCCGCAGGGTGAGCGTGCCCAGCGGGATGGGGGCGGCGAGCATCTCGCAGAGCCGGCGGCTGGCGTGGTCGATCCAGCGACGGTCCACGGTGGGGCTGACGAGCAGGCCGGCGAACTCGTCGCCGCCGAGGCGGGCCACGAGGTTGTCGCCGGCGAAGGCGGCCAGCCGCTCCGCGACGCTGATGAGCACGTGGTCCCCCGCGGCGTGCCCGTAGCGGTCGTTGACCTGCTTGAAGTCGTCCAGGTCGAGCACCACGGCGATCAGGGGCCGCCGGCCGGCGTCGGCCAGCAGGGCGGCGGCCAGCCGGTAGAAGGCGCGGCGGTTGGGAAGCCCGGTGAGAGGGTCGTGGCTGGCTGCGTGTCGTTCGGCGGCGAGTTCGGCCTGCAGGTGCGCGATCTCCGCCTCGGCGCGTAGCGCACGGCGGCGCAGCTGCCAGGAGGAGAGCAGTGCCCCCGCGGCGCAGATACCGGACGCGACACTCATCGGATCCGGCACACGAGCCCTCCCGTCACGCCGCCGCCCGAGCCCCGTCGCGGCCGACGCGCCCGGCCGGGCCCCCGTTTTCCCTGGTCACGGCCCAGGTCAGGTAACTCACTGTGAACGGATGGGTACCGTACACATGGGTTATCATGCTCGCCGTCCGATGCAGATGCAAGAGCAGCTGCACGTGCAGCACCGTCCGATGTCGACACGTCTTCCGCGCCGCCACCGCTCCTCCCCACGGCATCGGCCGGCTATGAACAGAAAGACCCCTCCGCATGCAGCAGCCGATGAACGGCGTCCCCGTCAACCAGCTTCCCCCGCTGACCTGGCAGAAGAGCCGCCGGAGCAACCCGAGCGGCAACTGTGTCGAGCTGGCGGCGCTGCCGGGGGGAGCCGGCATCGCCGTACGGAACTCGCGGTACCCGGACGGGCCGGCGCTCATCTACACCGTCGAGGAGATCGCCGCCTTCGTGCTCGGCGCCCGCGACGGCGACTTCGACCACCTGATCGCCTGACCGGCGCCCCGCGACGCGCGGCACGCCACCGGTCACGGGGAGTGCGGCGCACCGCCGGTCCGTGGCATGCTTACCAGTCGGCCGGGCCGGAGCCCGGTCGTGCGTGGTGCGCGGAGGTCGGCACGTGACGATGGTGGACGCCGACGGCGGCTCGGCGACCGGGCCGACCGTGCTGCGCATGCTGCTCGGCGCGCAGCTGCGGCGCCTACGGGAAGCCAGCGGCGTCACCCGGGAGGGCGCGGGCTGGGAGATCCGCGCCTCCGAGTCGAAGATCAGCCGCATGGAGCTGGGCCGCGTCGGCTTCAAGGAACGCGACGTCGCCGACCTGCTCACCCTCTACGGCGTCACCGACGCCGAGGAACGGGAGACGCTGCTCAAGCTGGCCCGCGACGCGAACAGCCCCGGCTGGTGGCACCGGTACGGCGACGTGCTGCCCGCCTGGTTCCAGTCCTACCTCGGCCTGGAGGCCGCCGCCGTACTGATCCGCACCTACGAGGTGCAGTTCGTGCCGGGCCTGTTGCAGACACCCGCGTACGCCCGCGCGGTCGTGCTGCTCGGGCACGGCTCGGCCGCACCCGACGAGATCGACCGGCGGGTGGCGCTGCGCATGCGTCGCCAGGAACTCCTGCGCCGGGCGGAGCCGCCGCAGCTGTGGGCGGTGATCGACGAGGCGGCCCTGCGGCGTCCCATCGGCGGGCCGGGCGTGATGCGTGACCAGTTGACCGCGCTCATCGAGGCCACCCGGTCGCCCAACATCCGTCTGCAGATCATCCCGTTCGCGGCCGGCGGGCACGCGGCGGCCGGCGGGGCGTTCACCATCCTGCGCTTCGGCGACCAGGATCTGCCCGACATCGTCTACATCGAACAGCTGACCAGCGCCATCTACCTCGACAAGCGGGACGACCTCGACCACTACGCGCTGGCCATGGAGCGGCTGTGCGTCGAGGCCGAGCCGCCGGAGCGTACGCCGGACCTGCTCGCGCGGCTGCGCGACGAGGTCTACCCCGCCTGATTCCGCGCCCCGCCGCCGCGACACGAGGGGCGCGACCTCGGTCGCCGCGCATCCCTGTTGACCGTTTCCCGCCGTCCCGCTAGTCTCTGAATCGATCCAGTTCTGAATCGATCCAGAGGGGGAGCGGTGAAACCCACCCTCCAGGCCGTGGCCGACGCGGTCGGCGTCTCCCGCAGCACCGTGTCCAACGCCTACGCCCGCCCCGACCAGCTCTCCGCGGCCCTCCGCCAGCGCATCCTCGAGACCGCGAAGGCGATGGGCTACCCCGGCCCGAACCCGACCGCCCGCTCGCTGCGGCGGGGCTACGTCGGCGCGATCGGGGTGCTGTTCACCTCGCGCCTGTCGTACGCGTTCACCGACCCCTTCGCGGTGCGCTTCCTCGCCGGCGTCAGCGCGGCGGCCGAGGGGCACGGCACCAGCCTGCTGCTCGTGCCGATGCCCGGCGACCGCGCGGAGGCCCGCCATGCCGTGGAGAACGCGGCCGTGGACGGCTTCTGCGTCTACTGCGCCGGCGACGAGACCTGGGCCCTGAACGCGCTCCGCGACCGCGGGCTGCCCTTCGTCACCACCGCCCCACCCGAGGACGCCGGCCCCGACGACCGCTACGTCGGCATCGACGAACGGGCCGCCGCCCGGGGCATCGCCGCTCACGTGGCGAGCCTCGGCCACCGGCGGGTGGCCCTCCTCGGCGACTCGGTGCTGCCCGACGCGCCCGCCGGCCCGCTGCGACTGCCCGCGGCCGACCGGGTGCCGCACACGACCACCCGCGGCCGGTTCGCCGGCTTCGCCGACGCGTTCGCCGAGGTCGGCGTGGCCTGGTCGGACCTCACGGTCCTCACGGCCCCGGGCAACGACCGGCGGGCGGCCGCCGCCGCGGTCGCCGGCCTGTTCGACGGGCCGGACGCGCCGACCGCCGTGCTCGCCTGTTCGGACGTGCTCGCCCTCGGCGTCCTCGACGTCCTCGCCGGGCCGGAGCACGCCGGCCGACCGCCGGTCTCGGTCACCGGCTTCGACGACATCGCCGAGGCCGCCACCGTCGGCCTCACCACCGTGCGTCAACCGGCCGAGGAGAAGGGCCGGATCGCCGCCGAACTGCTGCTCGACCCGCCCGCCGACCCGGCGGCCGCACACGTCCTGCTGCCCACCGCACTCGTCGTCCGGACCTCCACCGGACCCGTCCCGAGGAGCTGACATGGAACAGCCCACCGGCTTCGTCACCGCCGTCGACGCGGTGGTCCGGCACGTCAACTCGGCCCGCCCCGACGCGCCGGTCCGGGCCGACCGCACCCGCCCACCCCGGCTCACGCCCACCCGACTCGCCGCCGCCGCGGCGCTGCGCCGCCTCGCCGACCGGATCCAGCCCGCACCCGTCCCGTCCACGCCGCCCTGCGCCTGAACCCGCGCCCGCCGGGCCCGTGGGCTCCGGTCCACGGTCCCGGCCATCTCCGCATCCGGGCACGGACACGTCGATCGGTGCCGAATCGGGCGCGTTGAGTGGTGGGTCAGGCCGTCGGCCGGGCACACTGGACGACCATGTCGCCGTTCACGCCCACTCTCCGGTTGCACGATCGGTACGTTCTGCACGAACGGATCGGTCTGGGCGGAATGTCCGAGGTGTGGCGTGCCGACGACGAGGTCCTCGGGCGACCCGTCGCCGTCAAGGCGCTCGCCGCACCGCTCGCCACCGACCCGCACCTGCGGGCCACCATCCAGCGCGAGGCCCGCGCCGCCGCCCGCCTGACCCACCCGCACGTCACCCACGTGTACGACTACGGCGAGGCGACCCTGCCCGGCGGCGAGGTCGTGCCCTACCTCGTCATGGAGCTGGTCGACGGGCGCAACCTGGCCGACCGGCTCGCCGAGGGGCCGCTGCCGTGGGCCGAGGCGGTACGGGTCGGGGGACAGGTGGCCGCCGCGCTCGCCGCCGCCCACCGGATCGGCGTGGTGCACCACGACATCAAGCCCGGCAACGTGATGCTCACCGAGACGGGCGCCAAGGTCCTCGACTTCGGCATCGCCGCCCTCGCCGGTCCGCACCACCCGCTCGCCGGGCAGACCGGCGAGGTGCTCATGGGCACCCCCGCGTACTTCGCGCCGGAACGGCTCACCGCCGGCCCACCCGACCCCGCCAGCGACGTCTACGCCCTCGGCGCACTGCTCTACCGCACCCTCACCGGACGGGCGCCGCTGCCCGTGCAGACGTGGGAGGACGCGCTGGAGGTGCACCGGCGGCGTACCCCCGTACCGCCGCTGCGGATCCCCGGCCTGCCCGCCGACATCGCCGACCTCGTCCTCGCCTGCCTCGCCACCGACCCGGCCCGGCGCCCGCGCGCGGCGCAGCTCGCCACCCGGCTCAGCGCCGTCCCGCCGGCCGACCCGCCCACCGCCGTCGTGCCGGCCCTGCCCACCGGGCGGGCGGCCGTCGCGGGCGCGCAGGCGCCCACCCTCGTCGACCGGCGACCCGCCGCACCGCAACCGGCCGCCGCGACGCCCCGCCGCCGCTCCCGTAGCCCGCTGGTCGCGATCACGGCGGCCGGCCTCGCACTCCTGGTCGCTCTGGGCGCGATGGCCGTCCTCGACGACGAGCGCGGCACACCGTCCGCGACCGGCCCGAGCGCCACGCCGTCCGCGCCCTCGCCCTCCGCCACGTCCGAGTCGCCGACGCCGCCGCCCACCTCGGCACCCCCGCCGACCACGGACGCCCCCGTCGCGATCAGTCTGCGCGAGCTCGCCACCGAGTTCGCCGCGCTCCTCGCGCAGGCGCAGGCACAGGGGCAGATCGACCGGCGGACCGCCGAGGACCTGCGCGACGAACTGGCCGACCTGTTCCGGGGCAAGCCGAAGGACCGGACCAAGCGGGTCGAGGACCTGCGCAAGCGGATCGGCGAGGCCGTCGAGCGGGACCGGCTGTCGCCCGACCTCGCCGACCGGTTCGACGACCTGCTGGACCGGGTGGACGTCGGGGTCGGCCGCGACGACGGCTGACCCGGGCGGGCTGACCCCGCGCGGACCGGTGGCGTCCGCCGGGCGGGAGCGTCGGTTGCGCCCCGCCGGCACTCCGCGCGTCGGTCGCGGGCCCGCCCCTCAGTCCAGCTCGACCCGGTCGCCCACGGCGACCCGGCCCGGCGTGACCACCTGGGCGTACGCGCCGACGCACGGCTGCCGCCCGAGGCCGGGCAGCGGCTCGATCCGGTTCAGCCGGGCCGGCACCCGCAGCGCGTCCGGCTGCCGCGGGAGGCGGCCGTGCACGAGGGTCGGCACGGCGCAGCGCGGCGTCGGCGCGAGCACCCGCAGCACCAGTTCCGCGCCGACGCGCAGGTGGCGACCCACCCAGCCGTTCTCCACGAACCCGGCCCCCGGCGCGTCGACCACGAGGTTGGGCCGGTACCGGTCGGCCGCCACCGGGCCGTCGGGCAGTTCGGCCGAGACACGGTCCAGGGTGGCGGTGGTGACGAGGTGGATCGGCGCGAAGTCGAAGAAGCTGCCGGGCGCCGCCGCGCCGAGCGTCGTGACCTCGACCGGCACCGTGGCGGTGACCCCGGCGGCGAGCACGGCGTCCGGGACCGCCCGGTCGAGGGTCGCGCCCGCGGGCGGGGTGTCGGTGAGCGTCACCGGCGCACCGAGCACCGTGGACAGCACCGTGTCCGCGTCGTCGTCGCATGTGGACACGACGCGACCGTCGGGCAGGGTGATCCGTACCGGGTCCGGAGCGCCGCCGGCCGCCCGGAGGGTGAGCATGCCGCGCCACCGCCGCGGGTCCTTCGCGCTGACCACCCGCCCGCTCCCTGGGTGCAGCAGCGCCCACACCCGGTCGCCGGAGACGCCGGCTGGCCCCACCGCGGCGGCGGCGAGCTGCTCGCCGAGCATCGACTTCACGGGGTAGCGCCAGAGCTGCGCCACCCGCCCGCGGGAATCGGTCACCGCCCGACCCTAACGAGCGCCACGTCCCGCCGTACGCCAGGCCCGCCGCGAGGCACCTGAGGGCCGGGACCTCAGGGACGGGGACGTGCCCACCTGTCCTCCCGGGCGGGGTGCGGTTTCCCGCACCCGGCCGGGTGCGGTTCCGCGGCCCGGTCGGGTGGCCTGCCCCATGGCCGGTTCCCAGGAACGGTTCGTAGCGTTGGAGCCATGATTCGTACCTCGCACGTCCTCCTCGCCGCGGGAAACCTCTCGGCCGACGCCGAACCGCCCCAGGACGGACTGGTCGGCTACGTCACGGACCTCGTGGAACGGCTCGGTGGCCCGGGCGCCGGCCTGGCCGTGGCGCTGGAGAACCTCTTCCCGCCGATCCCGAGCGAGGTGATCCTCCCGCTGGCCGGATTCGTGGCCGGGCAGGGGCGGATGAGCGTGCTGGGGGCGATCTTCTGGACCACGCTCGGCTCGCTGCTCGGCGCCCTGGCCCTCTACGCCATCGGCGCCGCGCTCGGCCGGGACCGCATCCGGGCGGTCGCGGCACGGCTGCCGCTGGTGAAGCTCAGCGACGTCGACCGCACCGAGGCGTGGTTCATCCGGCACGGTGTCAAGGCGGTCTTCTTCGGGCGGATGATCCCGATCTTCCGGAGCCTCATCTCCATCCCGGCCGGCGTGGAGCGGATGCCGGTCGGCGTGTTCGCGCTCTACACGACGCTGGGCAGCCTCATCTGGAACAGCACGTTCGTGTTCGCCGGCTACCTGCTCGGTGACAACTGGCATCTCGTGGAGGGGTACGTCGGCGTACTCCAGAACGTCGTCATCCTGGTGTGCGCGGCGGCCGTCGTCTGGTTCGTGGTGACCCGGGTCCGCCGCGCCCGACGGGGCGGCCGCGACCCGGAACCGGCGGCGGCCCCCACCCTGGGCGCGGGCGTTCCCGACCCGAGCGGCCGAGGCACCCTCTACCGCAGCGGCGGGTGGGGCGACGACGGACGCGGCGCGGCGGGATGACCCACCCCGCCCGGGTCGGGGTCGGCGTCGCCGCCGGTGTGCTGACCGCCGCCGGCGGCCTCGCCTTCCTCCTGGCGGCCGCCGTCGCCGGCGCCGCGTCCGCCCTCGTCGCGCCGGCCCGCCGCCGGATCGGCGCGCTCATCCCGCGGTACGCCACGACACTGGTACGCCTCGAACGACGGCGGCTGGGCGAACTGCTCGGCGCCAGCGAACTGCCTCCGGTCCGCACGGCCGGCTGGCGGGACGTCGCCTACCTGGCGGCCCGGCTGCTCCCGGGCGCGCTCGGCGCGCTGGCGTTCGGGCTGCTGGGGATCGGCGCGGTGCTGGCCTGGATCCTGGTGTCCGCCACCGTGCGCGGTGACCTGTCCCTGGCCGAGATCCTGCTGCAGGTCGTCATCGGCGCGGTCCTGTTGCTGCTCAACGTGCAGGCCATCGCCAGCGTCGGCGCGCTCGACGTCCGGATCGCCCGCCGGCTGCTCGACCGCGACGCCCGCGCGGCGCTGGAGGACCGCGTCCGCGAGCTGGCCAGCACACGCGCGGGCGTGATCGCGGCCGTGGACGCCGAACGCCGGCGCATCGAGCGCGACCTCCACGACGGGCTGCAACAACGACTCGTCGCGCTCGGCATGCTGCTCGGCCGCGCCCGACGCAGCCGGGACGCCGAGCGCACGTACGCCCTCGTCACCCAGGCCCACGAGGACCTCCAGCGGGCGGTCGAGGAGCTGCGCGAGGTGGCGTGGCGGGTCTACCCGTCCGCGCTGGAGGAGAGCGACCTGGGTGAGGTGCTCGGCATGGTCGCCCAGCGGTCCACGGTGCCGGTGCGGATCCGCTGCGACCTCCCGGTACGCCCCGACCGGCAGATCGAGACCGTGCTGTACTTCGTGGCCTGCGAGGCGCTCACGAACGCCGCGAAACACGCCGCCGCTACCCTGGTCACGATCGACATCGGCGTACGGGAGGGGACGGTCCGGATGCGCGTACGCGACGACGGCGCGGGCGGCGCGGACCCCTCCGGGCCGGGCCTGTCCGGGCTGGCGCGCCGGGTCGCGGCGCTCGACGGGCGGCTGCGGGTGGAGAGCCCCGCTGGCGGGCCGACCACCGTGCTGACGGAACTGCCGTGCGGGTAACCCTCGCCGAGGACTCGGCGCTGCTCCGCGAAGGGCTCGTCCGGCTGCTCGCCGAGGAGGGCCACGACGTCGTCGCGGCGGTGGGCTCCGCCGACGAACTCGTCGCCGCCGTCGCGCGCGAACGGCCCGACGTCGTCGTGACCGACGTCCGGATGCCACCGAACCACACCGACGACGGGCTGCGCGCCGCGCTGGAGATCCGCCGCCGCTGGCCCGAGACCGGCGTCCTCGTCCTGTCCCAGTACGTCGAGCGGCGGTACGCGAGCCAACTGCTCGCCGACCGGCCCGAGGGAGTCGGGTACCTGCTGAAGGACCGGGTCGCCCAGGTCGACGACTTCCTCGACGCCCTGGACCGGGTGGCCGCCGGCGCCACGGCACTCGACCCCGAGGTGGTCCGCCGCGTGGTGGCCGGCTCGGACCGGGCCGACCCGCTCACCCGGCTCACCCCCCGCGAACGGGACGTCCTGCACCACATGGCGCAGGGCCACACGAACGCGGCGATCGCCCAGCGGCTGCACGTGTCACTCAGCGCGGTGGAGAAACACGTCAACGCGATCTTCGACAAGCTCGACCTGGGAGAGGCGGTCGGCTACAGCCGCCGGGTGCTGGCGATCCTGAGGTACCTGTCCACCTGAGTGCTCATCCGACCCTCCGGCGGGCGTCTCGACCGGTCGCCGCGCCGATCGAGGGCCGTGCCCCGGGGGCCTGTGAACGCCCCCGATGCCGCAATGTCGCCGGCCCGGGGTGGGTCACCCGTTGTGGCGGGATGACCGGGGGCGGCTTGTCCGATTGTGGGTGGTCTGGGGTGTGGTCGGTGGCACCCTGGGGCCGGAATCGTGGGCGGGCCGGGGTCGTTGAACACCCCTGACGGCCGAGGCAGCAAGACCCCCGGCCCCGGTGGCCCGCCGGCACAGGTGAGGTCCCGGGAATGATGGCCGGC
Organism: Micromonospora globbae; assembly: GCF_003610785.1. Taxonomy (GTDB): domain Bacteria; phylum Actinomycetota; class Actinomycetes; order Mycobacteriales; family Micromonosporaceae; genus Micromonospora; species Micromonospora globbae. The sequence continues at coordinate 58,114 of NZ_RAQQ01000020.1, read as the reverse complement.
CGCCGGCCGTTGAACACCGATCCACGGCCCCGGTAGGGCGTCGCGTCACCCGGCCTCGCGCCGGGAATGACGGCCGGCCCCGGGTCGTTGGACACGGACCCGGCCCGGTGCGGCACCCCCGCCCACCACAGGCCGCGGAACCCCGAGACTTTCCCCCCTTCGAGCGCACCCGTGTGCTCGTCCCCCGAGATCCACGCCCCGATCCCCCGAACGGGCGTGGGCCTTCACCCCCGAGGAGCTTTCATCATGAACACGATCCTGCGGAAGAGCGTGCTCGGTATCGCTGGTCTGGCGTTCGCCGGTGGCGTGGTCGGTGGCCCGATCGCGGCCCACACCAGCGAGCACCACGCGGTCGACGCGCGGCCGGTGGCGGTCGTGCAGACCGACAAGCCCGACACCGGGAAGCTGATCCCGCACGGCACTCAGGGTGCGCAGTCGCGTATCGAGCTGAACGACGAGCAGGTCGCGAACGTCAAGGCGATCATCGCGGCGACGAAGAAGTCCGGTATGGACGAGCGGGCGGCGGTCATCGCGATCGCGACGAGCCTGCAGGAGTCGAAGCTGGAGAACCTGGGCCACCTGGGTGACCGCAACGACCACGACTCGCTGGGCCTGTTCCAGCAGCGCCCGAGTTCGGGTTGGGGTACGCCGGAGCAGATCACCGATCCGGAGTACTCGACGATGGCGTTCCTCAAGGGTCTGAAGCAGGTCGACGGCTGGCAGGACATGCCGCTGACCGACGCCGCGCAGACGGTGCAGGTGTCGGCGTACCCGGACGCCTACGCCCAGTGGGAGCAGCAGGCCGCTGACCTGGTCGCCCAGCACTGGAACAGCTGACACCCCCACAGCTGACACCGCACGACCCCACAGACCTGGCACAAGGGGGAAACACGCTGGCCGGCACCCGAACGGGTGCCGGCCAGCGGCATGTCCACACCCGTCCGGCCCCGTCCGGCCCCGTCCGGCCCCATCCTGTCCCGTTGATCATGAGGTTGGCGGGGACGAACCGGGCAATCCGCCCCGTCAACCTCATGATCGACCGGAGGATCGGGGGGTGGGAACACCGGCGGGTGCGCCGGAGCCCCGTACGCCGCTGCGGTGCCCGAGCCGGGCCGGCGGGAGGAGAGGGCCGTGCCGGGACTGGTCACCCGATCGTTGCGCGAGACGGCAGAATGCCGGGATGAGCATGGAGTCGTCCTGGGCGGAGCAGTCGGGCGTGGTCGTCCTGCCGAGCGGTGCCGTGGTACGGGGGAGGCGCATCGCCGATCCGGCGTCGCCCGCCGACTTCGCTCTGCTGCTGGCTCCCGGACCGGCACCGACCTGGCCGTACCGCCGGATCCGGTGGCCCGACTTCTGGGTGCCGCTCGACCGCGACGATGCCCTCGACGCGCTGCGCGAGGCGCTGCGCCGCGCGCACGGCGGCGGGCGGGTGGAGGTCGCCTGCCGCGGAGGCCAGGGGCGTACGGGGACGGCGCTGGCCGCGCTCGCCGTGCTCGACGGCATGCCCGTGGAGCGAGTGGTCGACTGGGTACGCGCGAACTACCGGCCCCGCGCGGTCGAGACGCCCTGGCAACGGCGGTGGCTTCGCCGGCTGTCCTGACACGTCGGGCGCGGCCACCACCGAACACGTCGGGCGCGGCCACCACCGGAAACCGCCCCGGCCGGATCGGCCGAAGGCCGGCCCCGCCCTGTCCCGCGCCGCCGTGGCGCCCGCCGGGGTCCGTGGGCCCGAACCACGCGCGCCGGGGTCCGGAGGCCCGAACCACGCGCGCCGGGGCCCGGAGGCCCGAACCACGCGCGCCGGGGCCCGGAGGTCCGGACCCCGGCGGCGTTCGCTGGTCTCAGGCTGCGACGTACTCGCGCAGGTGCCGGGCGGTGAGCGTGTCAGCCGTCGCCACCAGGTCGGCCGGTGTGCCGGTGAAGACGATCCGGCCGCCGTCGTGGCCGGCGCCCGGGCCGAGGTCGATGAGCCAGTCGGCGTGCGCCATCACGGCCTGGTGGTGCTCGATGACGATCACCGTGTTGCCGGCGTCGACCAGGCGGTCGAGGAGCGCGAGCAGTTGGTCGACGTCGGCCAGGTGCAGGCCCGTGGTTGGTTCGTCGAGCACGTACGTGCTGGTCTTCTCGGCCATGTGGATGGCCAGCTTGAGGCGTTGCCGCTCGCCGCCGGAGAGGGTGGTGAGCGGCTGGCCCAGGGTGAGGTAGCCGAGCCCGACGTCGGCCAGCCGGCCGAGGATGAGGTGCGCCGGCCCGCTGGGGAAGAAGTCGTACGCCTCGGTGACCGGCATGGCGAGCACCTCGCTGATGTTCTTGCCGCGCAGCCGGTAGGTGAGCACCTCGTCGGTGAACCGTCGCCCCTCGCAGCGTTCGCAGACGGTCGCCACGCCGGCCATCATGGCCAGGTCCGTGTAGATCAGGCCGATGCCCTTGCACGCCGGGCAGGCGCCCTCGGAGTTGGCGCTGAACAGCGCCGCCTTGACGCCGTTGGCCTTGGCGAACGCGGTGCGGATCGGGTCGAGCAGGCCGCTGTAGGTGGCCGGGTTGCTGCGACGCGAACCGCGGATGGGGGATTGGTCCACGATGACCACGCCCTCGCGCCTGCGCAGTGAGCCGTGGATCAGTGAGCTCTTGCCCGAGCCGGCCACCCCGGTGACCACGGTCAGCACGCCGAGCGGGATGTCGACGCTCACGTCGCGCAGGTTGTGCAGGTCGGCGTGCCGGATCGGCAGGTGCCCGGTCGGCCGGCGTACCTCGGGACGCAGGCCCACCCGGTGGTCGAGGTGGCGCCCGGTCAGGGTGTCGGAGCGGCGCAGGCCGGCCACGTCGCCGGTGTAGCAGATGCGGCCCCCGGCGGTGCCGGCGCCGGGTCCCAGGTCGACCACGTGGTCGGCGGTCGCGATGGTCTCCGGCTTGTGCTCGACCACCAGCACCGTGTTGCCCTTGTCGCGCAACCGCAGGAGCAGGTCGTTCATCCGGGCGATGTCGTGCGGGTGCAGGCCGACGGTCGGCTCGTCGAAGACGTACGTCACGTCCGAGAGGCTCGACCCGAGGTGCCGGACCATCTTCACCCGCTGCGCCTCCCCGCCGGACAGCGTGCTGCTCTCCCGGTCGAGACTGAGGTAGCCGAGACCGATCTCCACCAGCGAGTCGAGCACGTCACTCAGATTGGCGACGAGTGGGGCCACCCCCGGGTCGTCGATGCCCCGGACGAACTCGGCGAGGTCGCTGATCTGCATGGCCGAGCACTCGGCGATGTTGCGCCCGGCGATGCGCGAGGAGAGGGCCGCCTCGTTGAGCCGGGTCCCGCCGCAGGCGGCGCAGGTGGTGAAGGTGACCGCCCGGTCGACGAACGCCCGGATGTGCGCCTGCATCGAATCCCGGTCCTTGGACAGGAACAGCCGCCGGACCTTCACCACGAGGCCCTCGTACGTCCAGTTGAAGCTGTCCGTCTTGATCTTCGTAGCGGGTTTGTGCAGGAAGTCCTCCCACTGCTGTGGCGTGAAGTCCTGCAGCTTGACGTCCGGGTCGAACAGCCCGGAGCCGACGATGGTCTGCCAGTACCAGGAACCGACGGCGAAGTTCGGCACCTTGACGGCGCCGTCGTTGAGCGAGCGCTCGACGTCGACCAGCTCGTGGACGTCGAGGTCGGACACCTTGCCGAGCCCCTCACAGGCCGGGCACATGCCCTCGGCCAGGTTGAAGCTGAACGCGCCCGCGCTGCCGACGTGCGGGGTGCCGAGCCGGCTGAAGACGATCCGCAGCATCGCGTACGCGTCGGTGGCCGTGCCCACGGTCGAGCGTGAGTTCACGCCGAGCCGTTCCTGGTCGACCACGATGGCCGCGCTCAGGTTGCGCAGCGAGTCCACGTCGGGACGGCTCTGCCTCGGCATGAACGACTGGAGGTAGGCGCTGTAGGTCTCGTTGATGAGGCGCTGGGACTCGGCGGCGATGGTGCCGAAGACCAGCGACGACTTCCCCGAGCCCGAGACACCGGTGAAGACGGTGAGGCGGCGCTTGGGGATGTCGACCGACACGGAGGCGAGGTTGTTCTCCCGCGCACCCCGTACCTCGATCATGTCGTGGCTGTCGGCGGCGGTGGGTGTTGGCTGCGGCATGCGAACCCTTCGCGAGATGGGGCGGGCGAACGCCCACCCTGGCACCGGGGTCTGACAGATTCATTCTCCCATTGACGCCCCCGTGGAGGGTTTCACGATCATCAGCACGGGACTGTCGGGGGAATCTCCCGTAAAGTCTCAAACGACGTGACGACCCGGGGGTGATCCGATGGGGACGGTGGAGCGGCTGCGGGCGGTCGACCTGGCCGCCGGCGCGGGCATCTCGGTGCAGCAGGTGCGCAACTACGTCGACCTCGGTGTGCTCCCTCCGGTGCGGCGCACCGACAGCGGCTACCGGATCTTCACGGCCGAGCACGCGCGGGCGCTGGCGGTGGCGCGGCGGATGGCCGAGGGCTACGGGTGGACGCGTACCCGGGAGATCATGGCCGCGGTGCACCGGGGCGACCTGCCGGCGGCGCTGGCGTCGCTCGACGCCGGCCACGCCGAGCTGGACCGCGAGCGCGCCGACATCCGCCGGGCGCTCGCGGCGTTCGAGACGGTGGTGACGAGCCCGGCGAGACCGGTCCCGGCGCCGCGCCGCCCGGCCCGCATCGGCGAGGTCGCCGACCTGGTCGGTGTCCGCACCTCCCAGCTGCGGCTGTGGGAGGCCCGCGGGCTGCTGCGGCCGGTCCGCGCCCGCGGCACCGGCTACCGGGTGTACGACGAGGCCGAGCAGCGCGCCGCGCAGGTGGTCGCGCTGTTGCGCCGGGGCGCGTACCCGTTCGACATCATCGCGGCGGTGGTGGCCGAGCTGCGGACCACGGGCAGCCCGCAGCGGGCGCGGGCCGAGCTGGCGCGCCGCGAGCAGGACCTGCACGCGCGCAGCCTGCGCCGGTTGGGCGCGTCCGCCGCCCTGTACGACTACCTGCGCGACCGCGGGTCGCCCGGCACCTGAACCCGACGGCTCCCGCGCCGGGCCGACCGGCCGGCACCCCCACCGACCCCGGCCGGGTGGACCGGCCCGCCACGGGCACCTCGCACTCCCACTAGGGTGCTGGCATGACCCGGCTGCTGGCCACCACGGCGACCGCCGTCCTGCTCACCACCGGCACCGCGGTGCCCGCGGCGGTACCTGCGGGTGCGCCGCCCGCCGGCACCGCCGCCCACGTGGCCGCGGCGCCGACCGTGCCCTGCCCCCGGGCCCCGGCGCCGAAGGTCTCCCGGCCGCCGCGACCGTCCCCGCCGCCGGCCGTGCCCGAGGAGCGGGTGGTGGGAGGTGACGCGCTCGCCACGGCCGGACTGGTCGTCCCGCCGGGCGCGCCGGCCCCGCCGAAGATCACCGCGACGTCGTGGCTCGTGGCCGACCTCGACACCGGGCAGGTGCTCGGCGGATGCGGCCCGCACGAGTACGGCACCCCGGCGAGCGTGCAGAAGCTGCTGCTGGCCGCCACCATGCTGCCGCGCCTGGACCCGAAGCAGGTCGTCACGGTCACCGCCGAGGACATGGACATCGAGCCCGGGTCGTCCGCCGTGGGTCTGGTCGAGGGTGGCCGGTACACGGTGGAGACCGTCTGGCTCGGGCTGCTGCTGAACTCCGGCAACGAGGCGGCCAACCTGCTCGCCCGGCTGGGTGGCGGCGCCGACGGCGCGGCCGGGGGAGTGCGCGCGATGAACGAGTACGCGCACCGGCTCGGCGCCCTCCAGACGCACGCCGTGACCCCGTCCGGGCTCGACGGCCCCGGCCAGTTCACCAGCGCGTACGACCTGGCGCTCATCGCGCGGGTCTGTTTCGCCGACCCGACGTTCCGCCGGTACGCGCTCACCGAACGCGCCCAGATCCCGGCCCAGCCCGCCCTGCGGACCAAGGGCTTCCAGATCCAGAACGAGAACCAGCTCATCTACCGGTACCCGGGGGCGCTCGGCGGCAAGACCGGCTTCACCGACCTGGCCCGGCACACGTACGTCGGCGCGGCGGAACGCGACGGGCGACGGCTCGTCGCCACCCTGCTCGGCGCCGAGCCGCGACCGCTGCGCGGCTGGGAGCAAGGCGCGGCACTGCTCGACTGGGGCTTCTCCCTGCCCCGCTCGGCGTCCGTCGGCCGGCTCGTCGAGCCGGATGAGCTGTCGGCGAGCCCGACGGTCGAACCCACCCCGCTCCCCGCCCCCGCCGGGAATCGCCCGGCCGCCGCGAGCGGTCCGGCCGGCGACGGGTGGCCGAGCTACTGGTCGGTGGGTGCGGTGGTCGCCGCGGCCGCCGTCCTGCTGCTGGCCGGGCTGCTGTGGGCACGACGGTCGGCGCGGCGGCGGCGACCCTGACACCGACCCGCTCCGTGCGCGTGCGGATCGACAACTGTCGACGGTATGCATAGACTCCGGTCGCTCCGGCACCACGAGTCCAGGAGGATCCCCGTGTCGTGTGAACCTCGACCGCATCCCGTTCCCGCCCCGCGCCGTCCCGGGCGTACGCTGCCGCGCCTCGCCGGCACGGCGCTGCTGACCGGGGTGCTCGTCGCCTCCGGCGGCGCCGTCGCGGCGGCCGCGCCGGCCACGACGTCGGTGTCCGCCACCGCGCCGGCGAGCGCCGGCGGGCCGCGTACGACGCCCGGGCCGTGCGGGTACACGGCGACGCCGGAGGACCCCGCGGTCCGGCCGGTGCCGTTGCCGCCCGACCCGCGCCGGACGCCGGACAAGGGCCGGGTCCGCGTCACGCTCCGGACCAACCACGGACCGATCGGGCTGACCCTCGACCGCTCGGCGGCGCCGTGCACCGTGCAGAGCTTCCTGCACCTGGCCCGGCACCGCTTCTACGACCGGACCTCCTGCCACCGGCTGACCGCGTACCCCACGTTGAGCGTCCTGCAGTGCGGTGACCCGTCCGGCACCGGGTCCGGCGGGCCGGGCTACCGCTACCGCGACGAACTGCCCACCGACCTGCCGCCCGCGCCCACCGACCCGACCGGCGAGCGGCGGCTCTACGCCCGCGGCACGCTCGCCATGGCCAACGCCGGTCCGGACACCAACGGCAGCCAGTTCTTCCTGGTGTACGCCGACTCGGCGCTGCGGCCGAACTACACCGTCTTCGGCTCCGTCGACGCCGCCGGGCTGGCGACGCTCGACCGGATCGCGGCCGGCGGGGTGGCCCCGACCGAGGAGGACCCGGCGCCGGTCGACGGCGCGCCCGCGCTGCCGGTCCACATCCGCTCGGTCGTCCGGCACCACCGCTGACGGACGAGGCCGGGCGGCTACCGACCGGAGACGCTCGCCGCGCCGGCCCGGTCGGGCGGTGCGGCGGAGCTGTCCCGGACGACCAGTTCGGTGGCGAGTTCCACGCGCGGCGAGTCGACACCCTCGCCCTGGGACAGCCGCAGCACGGTGCGGGCGGCCAGCCGCCCCATCTCGACCAGGGGCTGCCGCACCGTGGTCAGCGGCGGCGACGCCCAGCGTGCCTCCGGAAGGTCGTCGAAGCCCACCACGCTGACGTCGTCCGGCACGCGCAGGCCGCGCCGGCGGATGGCCTCGTAGACGCCGAACGCCATCTGGTCGCTGGAGGCGAAGATGGCCGTCGGGGGCTCGTCGAGGTCGAGCAGCGCCTGGCCGCCGGCGAAGCCGGAGGAGTGGTAGAAGTCGCCCGGCCGCATCAACCGGTCGTCGACCGGGACGCCGGCGGCCTCCAGCCCGGCCCGGTAGCCGTCCATCCTGGCCCGGCTGCACAGGAGGTGGGTCGGTCCGGCCACGAAGCCGATCCGCCGGTGCCCGAGCGAGAGCAGGTGCTCGGTCGCGGCGAGCCCACCGGCCCAGTTGGTGGCGCCGATCGTCGGTACGTCGGTCGCCGGCACGCCGGCCGGATCGACCACCACCACGGGTACGTCGAGCCGGCGCAGCTGGGCGTGCAGCGGCGCGCTGACGTGCGAGGTCACGAAGATGACGCCGTCGGTCGCCCGGGCGCGCAGGTTCTGCAGCCACTGCCGGGCCGCCGTCGGCTGGCGGTGGATGGCGGAGACCACGGTGCCGACCCCGGCGCCCCGCCCGACGTCCTCCACACCGCGGATGATCTCCACGGCCCACGGGCTGTCGAGGTCGTTGAAGACCAGGTCGAGCAGGCCGGCGCGCCGCACCCCGCGGTTGGTCCGGCGCCGGTAGCCGTGATGGCGCAGCAGTTCCTCGACCCGTTCCCGGGTGTCGGGGGCCACGTCCGAGCGCCCGTTCAGCACCCGTGACACGGTCGGCACCGAGACCCCGGCCTCCCGCGCGATGGCGGTGATGGTCACCCTGCGTCCGTCGTCGGCGTCCACCCGCGTCTCCCTCCCCAACCGGGGGCGGACGCGGCGCCGGCGCCGGGTTCCCGGCTCGCGGCGTCGGCGCCGGGAGCCCCGGCGTCGCGTGCCGCCCCGGTCATCTTGCCGTACGGAGGGTGGTCGCCGACACGGCAGGTCGTCACCGGCAGGGTCAACCGCCGGTGATCGGAGGGGCGTCCCCGGCGGTCGCGGCGGGCACCGGTCGTCCCGGGCGCGGGGGAGGGGGGTACGCGGCGCAGGAGGCCCGGATGACCAGTTCGGTGGGGAGCCGGACGTGCGGGTCGCGTTCGACGCCCCCGATGACGTCGATGAGCAGCCGCATGGCCTCGGCGCCCATGCGTTGCAGGGGTTGCGCGATCGTCGTCAGGGGAGGGTTGACCAGCGCCGACTCGGGAACGTTGTCGAATCCGATCACGGACAGGTCGTCGGGCACCGCGAGGCCCATGCTCCGGGCGACGTCCATCGTGGAGATCGCCGAGAGGTCGTTGCCGGCGAAGACGGCGGTCGGCCGGTCGGCGAGCGCGAGCAGTTCGGCGGCCGTGGCCGCCGCGCTCTCGACCCGGAACCCGCCGACGCGTACGAGCCGCTCGTCGACGGGCACGCCGGCGTCGGCCATGGCCTTGCGGAAGCCCGCCTCGCGCAGCCGCGCCGACTCGAGGTCGGGGCGTCCGCTGAGGTGCGCGATGCGGCGGTGGCCGAGCGACAGCAGGTAGTTCGTCGCGAGCATCGCGCCGGTGAAGTTGTCGGAGTCGACGGTGGGCAGGCCGGACGGGCCGGTGTGGGGGTCGACGGCGACGACGTGGAAGCCCTGTCGGGTCTCCACCACGGTGGGCGTGACGATCACGGCCCCGTCGATGAGCGTCCCGGACAGGCGGGCCAGCGAGCGTCGTTCCCAGCCGATGCCCGCGCCGTCGCCGTCGCCGCCCGAGTACGCGAGCAACTGGTAGCCGGTGCCGGCGACCTCTCTCGACGCCCCCTTGAGCAGCTCGGTCGAGAACGGCTCGAACTCGGAGACCAGGATGCCCAGCACGTTCGTGCGGTGACTGCGCAGGCTCTGCGCACCGAGGCTGGCCTCGTACCCGAGCTGGTGGATGACCTGTCGGACGCGCTCCACGGTCGCCTGGGCCACGCCGTAACGGCCGTTCACGACCTTGGATACGGTCGCCACCGAGACGCCGGCCGTGCGGGCCACGTCCGACATCTTCACACGCTGCGGGAACGCCACGCCGACGATGATAGAGGCCGCTCCAGAGGCCGTCACCGGAGATTCGAAAACGTTATCGATAACGATTGACACTGAGTTACACGGCTGTAAAACTCCCCCCCAGCCGAGTACCGCGGACTGCTAGTCGAGGAGACGATTCGATGGCGATGAAGCACCGCGCGGGCGCCGCTCTGGCGCTGTTGACGACCAGCGCACTCCTCGTCGCCGGTTGCAACGGCGGCGAGAGCGAGACGCCGAATGAGGAAGAGCCGTTCCAGAAGCCGGTGACCCTGACGTGGTGGCACAACGCCTCGCAGGACGGCCCCGGCAAGACCTACTGGGAGAAGGTCGCCAAGGACTTCTCCACGCTCCACCCGACCGTCACGATCCAGATCGAGGCGATCGAGACCAACCAGTTGCAGCGCACCCGGCTCCCCGCCGCGCTCCTGACCAACGACCCGCCGGACATCTTCCAGGCGTGGGGCGGCGGTGAGATGCGCGAGCAGGTGGAGGCCGACTACCTCAAGGACATCACCGACCAGGTCAAGACCGAGGTCGCCGACATGGGCAGCGCGGCGGAGATCTGGCAGGTGGACGGCAAGCAGTACGGCCTGCCGTTCCGGATGGGCATCGAGGGCGTCTGGTACAACAAGGACCTGTTCGCCAAGGCGGGCATCACCGCTCCTCCGACCACCTTCGAGGAGCTCAACGCGGCCGTCACGAAGCTCAAGGCCATCAACGTCACCCCGATCGCCCTCGGCGCCGGCGACAAGTGGCCCGCCGCCCACTGGTGGTACAACTTCGCGCTGCGCGCCTGCTCCGTCGACACGCTCAAGAAGGCCTCGGTCGACCTCGTCTTCGACGACCCCTGCTTCGTCAAGGCCGGCGAGGACCTGAAGACGTTCATCGCGACCGAACCGTTCCAGCAGAACTTCATCGCCACGCCGGGGCAGAACGACCCGACCAGCGCGAACGGCCTGCTCGCCAACGGCAAGGCCGCCATGGAGCTGATGGGCGACTGGAACCGCGGCACCCTGGAGACCGTCGCCGAGGACCCGGCGAAGCTCACGAAGTTCCTCGGCTGGTTCCCCGTGCCGGCGATCTCCGGTTCGCCCGGCGACCCGAAGGCCGCCCTCGGCGGCGGCGACGGGTTCGCGTGCGCCAAGAACGCCCCGCCGGAGTGTGTCGAGTTCCTCAAGTACATCGTGAGCCCGGAGGTGCAGAAGGGCTACGCCGGGACCGGCACCGGCCTGCCCGTCGTCAAGGGCGCGGCGGACGCCGTGACCGACCCCGCGCTGAAGTCCATCCTGGAGGCGACCGCCGGCGCGACGTACGTGCAGCTCTGGCTGGACACGGCCTTCGGCAGCACGGTCGGCAACGCGATGAACGACGCGATCGTCGCCATCTTCGCCGGAAACGGCACCCCGCAGCAGGTCGTGGACGCCATGAAGGCGGCCGCACGCAAGTGACCGCCACCAACCCGACCCTGAACCCCGCCGGCGGCGCGTCAGCGCCGCCGGCGGGCCCCCGGCCCGCCGGGCGGTCGTCCGCCCGCGCCGCACAGACCCGACGCAAGTGGTACGAGATCGTCGGGCTCACCACGCCGGCGATCGTCGTCTACGTGATGTTCGTGCTGGTGCCGATGGGCTTCGCCGTCTACTACAGCCTCTACCGATGGCGCGGCGTGGGACCACCCACCGAGTTCGTCGGGCTCGACAACTACGTCCTGGCCTTCCAGGACCCGATCTTCCTCGACGCGCTGCGCAACAACGCCGTCATCGTGGTCGGATCGCTGCTCGTCCAGGGCCCCATCGCCCTGGCCGTGGCCCTGCTGCTCAACCGCCGCTTCCGCGGGCGCACCGTGTTCCGCCTGCTCGTGTTCGTGCCCTACGTGCTCGCCGAGGTCACCGTCGGCATCATGTGGAAGCTGCTCCTGACCGACGGCGGCACCGTCGACGCGCTGCTGCGCCAGCTCGGTCTGGGCGGCCTGGTGCACGCGTGGCTGGCCGACCTCGACATCGTCATCTGGACGATGCTGTTCGTCCTCACCTGGAAGTACGTCGGCTTCGCCATCATCCTCCTGCTCGCCGGCCTGTCGAACGTGCCGCCGGAGCTGACCGAGGCCGCCGCGATCGACGGCGCGAGCTGGTGGCAGACGCAGCGCCACGTCACGCTCCCGCTGCTGGGGCCCACGATCCGGATCTGGATGTTCCTGTCGATCATCGGTTCGCTGCAGGTGTTCGACGTCATCTGGGTGACCTCGGTGCCCGCCGTACGGTCGCTCGGCGCCTCGGCCACCATGGCCACGTACATGGTGGACAACGGCTTCTTCGCCCGGCTGTGGGGCTACGGCAACGCGGTGGCCGTGATCCTGTTCGTCATCTCGTTCATCGCGGCGCTGCTGTTCCAGCGCTTCCTCCTCCGCCGCGACATCGAGGGCGCCATCACCGGAAGGACGAACTGACCGTGCCCGCGACCACCGTCCCCTCCCCGCCCGCCCCGCGTCGCCCGTGGTCGTGGGCCAACCCGCTCACGTACGCGCTGGCGCTCGCGGTGGCCGCCGTGTCGATCGCCCCGGTGGTCTACGTGATCGTCGGCGGCTTCCGCACCACCCCGCAGATCGTCGCGGACCCGGCCGGGCTGCCCGATCCGTGGGTGCTGGACAACTACGCCAGGGTGCTCACGGAGAGCGACTTCTGGCGCCAGGCGTTCAACAGCGCCGTGATCGCCCTGGGCACGACCCTCGGTGTCGTCGTACTCGGCGTCTGCGCGGCGTTCGTGCTCGCCCGGTACACCTTCCGGGGGCGCGAGGCGCTCTACACCTTCTTCACCCTCGGCCTGCTGTTCCCCGCCGGCGCGGCGATCCTGCCGCTCTACCTCATGCTGCGCGACCTGAACCTGATCAACTCCTACTACGCGGTGATCCTCCCGCAGGTCGCCTTCTCGTTGCCGATCACGATCGTGATCCTCCGCCCGTTCCTGTCCGCGGTCCCCCGCGAACTGGAGGACGCCGCCGCCATCGACGGGGCCGGACGGCTGAGCTTCCTCTGGCGCATCATGCTGCCGCTGTCCCGGCCCGCGCTCGTCACCGTCGGGGTCCTCGCGTTCGTGGCCAGCTGGAACGCCTTCCTCCTGCCACTGCTCGTCCTCGGCGACGTCGACCTGCACACCCTGCCGCTGGGCGTGCAGAACTTCTCCAGCCAGTACACCTCCGACACGGCGGGGATCCTCGCCTTCACCTCGCTGGCGATGTTGCCGGCACTCCTCTTCTTCACCCTCGCCGAGAAGCAGATCGTCGGTGGCCTGCAGGGCGCGGTCAAGGGCTGACCGCGGCCGGCGAGGACGACACACCGCATGACCGTCTACCTGTTCGCCCGCCGGGCCCTCCCGCAGGGACCGACGGGCGTCGGAGGAAAGTGACCGACACCGTGACCGTGGACATCGAACGCAGCACCGCCATCTGGAACGACCCCTCCTACGACCCCGCCACCCGGGTGGACGCCCTGGTCGCCGCCATGACCCTGCCCGAGAAGATCGCCCAGCTGTACGGAGTCTGGGTGGGCGCCTCCGCCGACGGCGGCGAGGTCGCCCCGTACCAGCACGAGATGGAGGACCCGGTCGACCTCGAGGCCCTGCTGGGGACCGGCCTCGGCCAGCTGACCCGGCCGTTCGGGACCGCGCCGGTGGACCCGGCGCTCGGCGCGCTCTCGCTGCTGCGCACCCAGCAGCGCATCGTCGCGGCGAACCGCTTCGGCATCCCCGCCGTGGCCCACGAGGAGTGCCTGGCCGGCTTCGCCACCTGGGGAGCCACCGCCTACCCGGTGCCGCTGTCCTGGGGAGCGACGTTCGACCCGCCGCTGATCCGCCGGATGGCCGCCGCCATCGGGGCCGACATGCGCCGCGTCGGCGTGCACCAGGGGCTCGCCCCGGTGCTCGACGTGGTGCGCGACGCCCGCTGGGGACGGGTCGAGGAGACCATCGGCGAGGACCCCTACCTGGTCGGCACGGTCGGCACCGCGTACATCCAGGGCCTGGAGTCCGAGGGTGTGGTGGCCACGCTCAAGCACTTCGTCGGCTACTCGGCCTCCCGCGCCGGCCGCAACCTCGCACCGGTCGGCATGGGGCCCCGCGAACGGGCCGACGTCATGCTCCTGCCGTTCGAGATGGCGGTACGCGAGAGCGGCGCGCGCTCGGTGATGCACGCCTACACCGACACCGACGGGATGCCGTCGGCGGCGGACGAGGAACTGCTCACCGGGCTGCTCCGCGACACGTGGGGCTTCACCGGCACGGTGGTCGCCGACTACTTCGGCATCGCGTTCCTGCGCATGCTGCACGGGGTGGCCGGCAGCTGGGGCGAGGCGGCCGGTGCCGCCCTGGCCGCCGGCGTGGACGTCGAGCTGCCCACCGTGAAGACGTTCGGCGAGCCGCTGCGCGCGGCGATCGCCGACGGCGTGGTGCCCGAGGCGCTCGTCGACCGCGCCGTGCGCCGGGTGCTGCTCCAGAAGGCCGAGCTGGGGCTGCTCGACGCCGGGTGGAGCCCGGTGCCGCCGGCGCTGGACGGGGTCGACCTGGACGACCCGGAGGCCGTGCGCGGCGCCGTCGACCTGGACCCGCCGGCCAACCGCGAGCTGGCCCGGCAGATCGCCGAGGAGGCGGTCGTCCTGCTGCGCAACGACGGCATCCTGCCGCTGGCCGCGCCGGCGCGCATCGCGGTGGTCGGCCCGCAGGCGGAGAGCCCGACGGCGGTGCTCGGCTGCTACTCCTTCCCGGTGCACGTCGGTTCCCGCCACCCCGGGACGCCGTACGGGATCGAGCTGCCGACGCTGGTGGCGGCCCTGCGGGCCGAGTTCCCGTCCAGCGAGGTGGTGGTCGAGACCGGCGCGAGCGTCGACGGGCCGGACACCGACGGCCTCGCGGCGGCCGTCGCGGCGGCCCGGGACGCGGACGTGGTGATCGCGGCCCTCGGTGACCGGGCGGGGCTGTTCGGGCGGGGCACCAGCGGCGAGGGCTGCGACGTCGAGTCGCTGGCCCTGCCGGGTGTGCAGCAGCAGCTGCTCGACGCGCTGCTGGACACCGGCACGCCCGTGGTGGTGGTCATGGTCGCGGGCCGGCCGTACGCGCTGGGCCGGGCGGTCGACGACGCGGCCGCCATCGTGCAGTCGTTCTTCCCCGGCCAGGAGGGGCCACCGGCCATCGCCGGGGTGCTCAGCGGGCGGGTCGAGCCGCAGGGGCGGCTGCCCGTGAGCGTGCCCCGCCGGACGGGCGCGCAGCCGGCCACCTACCTCGCGGCCCGGCTCGGGCACGCCACCGACGTCTCCAACCTCGACCCCGCCCCGGCGTACGGCTTCGGGCACGGCCTCACCTACACCCGCTTCGACTGGTCGGAGCTGACGGTCGAACAGGCGGTGGCGGAGACCGACGGCGAGCTGCGGCTGGCCTTCACGCTGCGCAACAGCGGCGACCGGTGGGGCAGCGAGGTCGTGCAGCTGTACGCGCACGACCCGGTGGCCTCGGTGGTGCAACCGGTGCAGCGGCTCATCGGCTACCAGCGGGTGCCCCTGGACCCGGGGGAGTCCTGCCGGATCGAGGTCACCGTGCCGGCCGACCTGTTCTCGTTCACCGGGCGCGACGGGCGGCGCGTGGTCGAGTCGGGCGCGTTGGAGCTGCGGCTCGCCGCGTCCAGCACCGACACCCGCCTGACGGCCGGTGTCGAGCTGCGCGGGCCGGCGCGGCACGTCGACCACACGCGGCGGATGCACCCGGGTTTCACCGTCACCCCGAGCGCCGGCTGACGGTGTTCACCGACCTGCCCGAGGAGCAGCTGCGCGGGTACCGCAGCGGGGTGCGCGACCCGGCCGACTTCGACCGGTTCTGGGCCACCACGCTGGCCGAGGCCCGCTCCGCCGACCCGTCCGTGCGGGTCGAGCCCGTACCCACCGGGCTCGCCGGCATCGACGTGTACGACGTGACGTTCCCCGGCTTCGCCGGCCAGCCCGTCCGGGGCTGGCTGCGGGTACCCCGCGGCGGCCGGCCGCCGCTGCCGGCCGTCGTGCAGTACGCCGGTTACGGCGGCGGCCGCGGGCACCCGCTGGAGAACCTGCTGTGGGCCGCGGCCGGGTACGCCCACCTCCAGATGGACACGCGGGGGCAGGGTTCGGGGTGGAGCCGCGGCGATACCCCGGACCCGGCCGTGGCCGGCCCGGAGGCGCCCGGGGTGCTGACCCGGGGCATCGCCGACCCGCGCACCTACTACTACCGGCGGCTCGTCACCGACGCCGTCCGGGCCGTGGACGCCGTCCGGACCCTGCCGGCCGTCGACCCGGCCCGGGTCGCGGTGCTCGGCCACAGCCAGGGCGGCGCGCTGGCGCTCGCGGCCGGCGCGCTGGCGCCCGACCTGCGGGCCGTGGTCGCCGGGGTGCCGTTCCTCTGCGACATCCCCCGCGCCGTCGTGGTCACCGACGCCCGGCCCTACCGCGAGATCCGCGACTTCCTGGCCGTCCACCGCGACGCCGAGCAGCGGGTGCTCGCCACCCTGGCGTACGTCGACGGGGTCAACTTCGCCCGGCGCTGCCACGTCCCAACCCGCTACTCGGTCGCCCTCATGGACGAGATCGTGCCGCCGTCGACCGTCTTCGCCGCCGTGAACGCCCACGCCGGGCCCACGGAGCTGTCGGTGTGGCGCTACAACGGCCACGAGGCGGGCGGGATCGACGACGACGCGGCGGCGCTGCGGTTCCTCGCCGCGCACCTGACCGGGGACGCCGAGGCCGCTCCGGAGCCGGTCGCCGGCTGATAGACAGGACGGGTGCGCAGGTCAGCCCGGACGTGGCCCGGCGCGGCGCCGACGCGGCGGCGCGCGCGTCGGCCCCCGCCCCCGCGCCGGCGGGCCGCCCGGCTCGTGGCCGCGCTCCTCGCGGCCGGCACGCTGCTCGGCGCCTGCGGGCGGCCCGAGCCACGCCCCGCGCCGACCCCGCCCGTCCCGCAGCCGTCACCGACCGGCCCCCCGTCGGCGTCGCCCACCGGCCCGCCACCCCTGCCCGGCTTCGTGGTGCTCGGCGACGTCGACCCCCGCATCCTCACCGACATCCGGTACGCCACCCCGCACAACTTCGTGGGCCGGCCGATCACCGGTTACACCGAACCGCTCTGCCTGCTCACCCGGCGGGCCGCCGAGGCGCTGCGCCGGGTGCAGGAGGCCGCCCTCGCCGGCGGTCACAGCCTCAAGGTGTACGACTGCTACCGACCCGTGCCGGCCGCGGACGACTTCGTGGCCTGGGCCGAACGGCCGGACGAGCAGCAGATGAAGGCCGAGTTCTATCCCCACGTGGACAAGGCCCGGCTGTTCGAGGACGGCTACATCGGCGCGCCGACCGCGCACAGCCGCGGCAGCACCCTGGACCTGACCCTGGTCGACGTGCCCGCGCCGACGCAGCCGCCGTACGTGCCCGGCCAGCCGCTCGTCGCCTGCACGGCGCCGCGCGCCCAGCGGTTCCCGGACAACAGCGTGGACATGGGCACCGGCTTCGACTGCTTCGACGCCCGGGCCCACACTGCCGACCCCGCCGTCACCGGCACGGCCCGGGAGAACCGGATGCTGCTGCGGCGGCTCATGACCGACGCCGGGTTCGTCAACTACGACCGCGAGTGGTGGCACTACCGCCTCCGGGACGAGCCGTACCCGGACACCTACTTCGACGCCCCGGTGGCCCGCTCGTCCGTGCGCTGAGCGGACCGTCCGGCGCGTACGGCATGATCGGCGGGACCGGCCAGCACCACCGCGGGGAAGGAAGACGGCACATGACGACGGAGCGCATCGCCCCACCACTGACCGGCGGGGAGCGTGAGACGCTGCGCGCCTTTCTGGACTACCACCGGGCGACGCTCGCCCTCAAGTGCGACGGGCTGACCGACGAGGAACTGCGGCGGCAGTCCTCGCCGCCGTCGACGCTCTCCCTGCTCGGGCTGGTCCGGCACATGGCCGAGGTGGAACGGACCTGGTTCCGCCGGGTCATCAACGGCGAGGACATCCCCCTGGTGTGGTCGAGCAGCGGCGACTTCCAGGAGGCGTACGACGCGCGCTCGGCGACCCGGGCGGAGGCGTTCGCCGCGTGGCGGCGCGAGGTCGAGCACTCGCGGCGGATCGAACGGGAGGCGGAGTCGCTGGACGTCACCGGCCACAACGCCCGGTGGGGCGCGGACGTGTCCCTGCGCCTGGTGATGCTGCACCTGATCCACGAGTACGCCCGGCACAACGGTCACGCCGACTTCCTCCGGGAGGCGATCGACGGCACCGTCGGCGCCTGAGACCCGGTGTGGGCCGGCTGGCGGCCCGGCGCCGCCGCGGCGGCGGTCACGCGGGGCCGGGCGGCGCCGGGTCGGTGGTGGCCCGTGGCAGCGGCAGCCAGGCGAGCACGTCGGCGATCTTCGCGTCCCAGTACGCCCAGTCGTGGTCGCCGGGGGAGAAGTCGACGGTGAGCGGCACACCCCGCTCCCGCGCGGCGGCGACGAAGCGGACGTTGTCCTCGTACAGGAAGTCCTCTGTGCCGCAGGCGACGTAGAGCGCGGGCCGGACGGCGGGCCCGCCGCTCACCCGGTCCAGCAGGGCCAGGGTGTCCTCGTCGGTGCCGGCGACCGGGCGGTCGCCGAAGACGGTGCGCCGCACCGCCTCATCGAGCGGGTCGGTCGGGTGCTCCAGCCGGTGGGTGATGTCCAGCGCCCCGGAGAGACTGGCCGCCGCGGCGAACCGTCCCGGCTGCCGCAGCGCCCACTTCACCGCCCCGTAGCCGCCCATCGACAGCCCGGCCACGAACGTGTCCTCCCGGCGGTCGGAGATGCGGAAGAACGACCGGCACAGCTCCGGCAGCTCCTCGCTGAGGAACGTCCAGTAGCGGTTGCCGTGCGCCTCGTCGGCGTAGAAGCTCCGGCCGACCTGGGGCATCACCACGGCGAGGCCGAGCGGCGCCACGTACCGCTCGACGGACGTGCGGCGCACCCAGATCGTGTCGTCGTCGGTGAGCCCGTGCAGCAGGTAGAGCACCGGCGGGTCGCCGCCCGTGGTGCCGCCGGCCATCCCGATCTGCGACGACGTCCGCTGCGGCAGGATCACGGTCATGGAGGTGCTGAGGGCGAGCACCTCGGAGTAGAAGTCCACGCGCATGAGGGCCACGATCGTGAACGGTAGCCGGCGCGCGGTGGCGCGGCGAATATCGATTGCCGGCCCGGGCCCGTCCCGCATACCGTCGTCGGCGCAAGGTCACCTGATCATCCCAGGGAGGACGCCGTGCCAGCGCACGCCACCATCCGGTCCACGCGGCCCACGCCGCGCGGCGGTGCGTGGCTGTCCACAACGGAACGGGTCCTGGGTCAGCGCCGGTACGTGGGGGGCCGGCACCGGGTGAGGCGGCGCGACTGACGCGCCCGCGTACGTACGCAGCCGCCCACCCCGCCGGGGTCCGGGCGGCTTTTCCGTCCGTGACCCCGGCCCCGGGCGGGCCGGGGGGTCGCCCGCCCGGGCACGGGCCGTTGGAGCAGCGGAAGCTCACCCGGTTCTCACCCGGGAGGTCACGGGTTCGAATCCCGTACGGCTCACGCGTCGGCGCCGCCGGGCGCCGCACGTCTCGCGGTTGTAGCGCAGCCTGGCAGCGCGTCACCTCGCCACGGTGAAGGTCGCCGGTTCGACTCCGGCCAGCCGCTCCGACACCATCCGCATCGACACGAGGAGACGACCATGGGCTTCACCACGCTGGCCGGCACCCGGGCACCGGTCCGGGTCTGGACCGACCCGTACGCCATCGAGCCGCAGGCGGCCCGGCAGCTGCGCAACATCGGCGCGCTGCCCTGGGTGGAGGGTGTCGCGGTGATGCCGGACGTGCACTTCGGCAAGGGCGCCACGGTCGGCTCGGTGATCGCCATGCGGCAGGCCGTGTCCCCGGCGGCGGTCGGCGTGGACATCGGGTGCGGCATGTCCGCGGTGCGCACCTCGCTCACCGCCGCCGACCTGCCCGACGACCTGGCCGGGCTGCGCTCGGCCATCGAGGCGGCGATCCCGGTGGGCTTCGCGCAGCGCGACGAGCCGGTCGACCCGCGCCGGGTGCGCGGGCTGGAGCAGGGCGGCTGGGCCGACTTCTGGGCCCGGTTCGCCGACCTGCACCGGGGGGTCGCGCAGCTCGAGGTCCGCGCGCAGCGGCAGCTGGGCACCCTCGGCGGCGGGAACCACTTCATCGAGGTCTGCCTGGAGCAGGGCGGCGCCGACTCCGGGCGGGTCTGGCTGATGCTGCACTCCGGCTCCCGCAACATCGGCAAGGAGCTGGCCGAGCGGCACATGGCGGTCGCCCGGCGGCTGCCGCACAACGCCGACCTGCCCGACCGGGACCTCGCGGTGTTCCTCGCCGGCACGCCGGAGATGGACGCCTACCGCCGGGACCTGTGGTGGGCGCAGGAGTACGCGCGGCGCAACCGGGCCGTGATGCTGGCGGTGCTCTGCGGCGTCGTCCGGGAGCGGTTCCCGCAGGTGCGCTACGACGAGCCGATCAGCTGCCACCACAACTACGTGGCGGAGGAGAGCTACGGCGGCGTGGAGGTGCTCGTGACCCGCAAGGGCGCGATCCGGGCCGGCCGGGGCGACCTCGGCATCATTCCCGGCTCGATGGGCACCGGTTCGTACATCGTGCGCGGGAAGGGCAACGCGGACGCGTACTGCTCGGCGTCGCACGGTGCGGGGCGGCGGATGTCGCGGGCGCAGGCCAAGCGGACCTACGGCACCGCGGATCTCGTGGCGCAGACCGCGGGCGTGGAGTGCCGCAAGGACGCCGGGGTGGTCGACGAGATCCCCGCCGCGTACAAGGACATCGCCGAGGTGATGGCGCAGCAGGAGGATCTGGTCGAGGTGGTCGCGCACCTCAAGCAGGTGGTGTGCGTGAAGGGCTGAACCGGAGGGCCGGAGGACGACCGCCCGTCAGTGCAGGCGGGTCTTCCAGTCCTCCGGCACCCGGCCGCGCGGGCCGGGTGCGGGCTGGTCGAGCGGGTGCGAGTGCGGCTCGGCCAGCACCGGCCCCTCGGCGTAGAACTGGTCGGTGGAGTAGTCCCAGAACCACGACTCGCCGGGCTCGTAGCTCTGGATGATCGGGTGGCCCGTCGCGGCGGCGTGGGCGGTCGCGTGCCGGCTCGGCGACGAGTCGCAGCAGCCGACGTGGCCGCAGGCCGCGCAGCGGCGCAGGTGGAACCACCACCCGCCGGTCGATTCGCACTCCAGGCAGCCGGGGCCGCTCGGCGGCGCGGCCGGGTCGATCGCCGCGCTCACGGACTGCGGCTCGGGCTCCGGCCTCGTCTGTTCACCCACGTTCGGCAGTCTGGCACGCGCGAGGGCCCGGGCCCACCCCGCCCCCGCACGTGTGCCGGCCGGCACATCCTCAGAAGGTCGACTTCGGTGCGGTCACCTTCTGCTTGATCTTCGTGGGCCCGCTGGCCGAGGGCCGGACGTCGAAGTCGAAGATCTCGGTGGGGATGTAGATGGTCGCGCAGGAGTTCGGGATGTCCACCACGCCCGAGAAGCGTCCCTCGATCGGCGCGGCCCCCAGGAGCAGGTACGCCTGCTCCGGGCTGTAGCCGAACGTGGTGAGGTAGTCGATGGCGTGCAGGCAGGCCCGCTGGAACGCCAGCTGCGAGTCCAGGTAGCGCTGCTCCCCGTCGAGGGTCACCGAGATCCCGGAGAAGGCGAGCCACTGACAGTACTGGGGGTTGGTGTTGCCCGGCAGGAAGATCGCGTTCTCGGAGACCCCGTACGTGCGCATCCCGTCCTTGATGAGGTCGACGTGCAGGTCGACGAAGCCGCCCATCTCGATGGCGCCGCAGAACGTGATCTCCCCGTCGCCCTGGGAGAAGTGCAGGTCGCCGACGGAGAGGTTGCCGCCCGGCACGTACACCGGATAGAAGACGCGGGACCCCTTGGTGAGGTTCTTGATGTCCTGGTTGCCGCCGTTCTCCCGGGGTGGCGCGGTCCGCGCCGCGACGGCCGCGGCGGCCTCGTACGCGGAGCCGGTCAACGAACCGAGGATCGCGTCCTGCGGCAACGGGGGCAGCGCCAGTGGCGGCACCCGGTCGGGGTCGGTCTCCGCGAGCGTCCGCTCCCGCCGGTTCCACCTGTCCAGGAGGTCGGCCGACGGGGCGGTGCCCATCAGGCCGGGGTGGATCATGCCGGTGAAGGAGACGCCCGGGATGTGCCGCGAGGTGGCCCGCTGCCCGCTGAAGTCCCAGATCGCCTTGTACGCGTCGGGGAACTGGTCGGTCAGGAACCCGCCGCCGTTCTGCTTGGCGAAGATCCCCGTGTACCCCCAGCCCTGGCCGGCGAGCGGGCCGGAGTCCTCCTGCGGGATCGGGCCGACGTCGAGGATGTCGACCAGCAGCAGGTCACCCGGTTCGGCGCCCTGCACGGCGAACGGGCCGCTGAGCGCGTGCACGATGGACAGCGGGGCGTCGCGGACGTCGTCCGCCGAGTCGTCGTTGTGGATCTCGCCGTCGAACCACTCCCGGCAGTGCACGCGGAACGTCGCTCCCGGCTTGACCGTGGCCACCGGCGGGATGTCCGGGTGCCACCGGTTGTGTCCGATCTTCTCCTGATCCCTGAACTTCTTCGTCGAGTCGAGAGGGAAGATGACCTCGGGCATGTGCCGTCCTTCCGTTCCCACCGTCCGCCACGGTGGTGGTCTGTCGTCTGGCGGCGGCACAGCGCGGGATCGGCGCCGCCGGTCGTGTCACAGGCGCGGGAGCCGGGAGTGGGCCGGGTGGGCAGAGGCCCTCGGGGTGGCCGGTCGCCGTCCCGGTACGCGGGTCACCACCTGGGGCGTCTCCGCGCTCGCCGCGGCCCGGTCCAGCGCCGTCCGGAGCGCGCGGGGCGTGCGGGTCAGCCGCGGCGCCGACCAGACCCGGCCGGCCGCGCCGCCGCAGGCCGGGCAGGGCAGCGTCGGTGGTGCCTCGCCGAGCGGGAACCGCGCCTCGACGTCGCCGTCGTTCGGGCACCGGTAGTCGTACGTCGCCACGTCGCCCTCCTCACGTGCGCCGTCGTCGTGGCCGGGCGGACACCGGGGCCGCGCCGGACAGGTCAAGGATCGTGCGCATCCGGGCGGTCCGCTGGCCAACGTCCGAGGTGGTCCCCGTGGCCGCCCGATCGGGTGACGCGGTGCGGCCGGCGCGGTCAGCCCAGGTGCGCCGGCGCGCCGGTGGGCACGTCCTGCCGGCGTACGCGGATCAGCAGCAGGGTGGTCAGGCCCGAGAGCAGGATCAGCCCGGTGCCCCAGGCGAACGCCACCGAGTAGCCGTGCACCAGCGCCCGCACCTGGGTGCCCGGATCCGGCACCCGGGTCGCCAGGTACCCGGTGACCGCGCTCGTGTACATGGTGTTGAGCAGGGCCGTGCCGAGGGAGCCCCCGACCTGCTGGGTGGCGTTGAGGGTGGCGCTGGCCGCGCCCGCGTCGTGCTCCGGGACGCCGTACAGGGCGAGGCTGGACAGCGGCACGAACGTGAAGCCGAGCCCCATGCCGAGGACGACCTGGGCGGGCAGCAGGTGGGCGGCGAACGAGGTGTCCACGTCCACCTGGGTGAGCGCCACCATGCCCGCCGCGGCGAGCACCGCGCCGGCGAGCATCAGGGGCTTGGCACCGACCCGGGGCAGGAGCTGGCTGGCCGCGCCCGCGGCGATGAGCACCCCGGCGGTGACCGGCAGCGACGCGAGCCCCGCCTCCAGCGGCGTGTACCGGAGCACCACCTGGAAGTAGAAGGTCAGGAAGAGGAACGCCCCGAAGAGGCCGGCGCCGATCAGCGTGGAGGCGAGGTACGCGCCGCCCCGGTTGCGGTCGAGCAGGATCCGCATCGGCAGCAGCGGGTGGCTGGAGCGCAGCTCGATGACGACGAACGCCGCGAGCAACGCCACGCCGGCGGCGATGAACGCGAGCGTCCCGGCGGCGTCCCAGCCGTCCTCGGCGGCCCGCGTGAACCCGTACACGAGGCTCACCAGGCCCAGGGTGACGACCAGCGCGCCCGGCACGTCGTAGCGGGTGTCGCCGTGCGCCCGGCTCTCCGGCACCAGCGGGAGCGCCAGGAGCAGCGCGAACGCGGCGATCGGGATGTTGACCAGCAGGCACCAGCGCCAGCTCGTGTACTCGGTGAGCACCCCGCCGAGGAGCAGGCCCACGGCGGAGCCGCCGCCGGCGATCGCGCCGTACACGGCGAACGCCTTCGCCCGCTCCCGCGTCTCGGTGAACAGCACCGTGAGCAGCGCCAGCGAGGCCGGGGCGAGCAGCGCGCCGAAGACGCCCTGCAACGCGCGGGCGCCGAAGAGCAGCGCGCCGTTGGTGGCCAGGCCGCCCACGGCGGAGGCGAGGGCGAAGCCGACCATGCCGACCAGGAAGGCGCGCTTGCGTCCCCAGTAGTCGGCGAGGCGGCCGCCGAGCAGCAGCAGCCCGCCGAACGTCAGCGTGTACGCGGTCACCACCCACTGCCGGTCGGCGTCGCTGATGCCCAGGTCGGCCTGGGCGTGGGGGAGCGCGATGTTCACGATGGTGGCGTCCAGCACCACCATGAGCTGCGCGACCGCGATGACCGCGAGCACGGCCCAGCGGCGCGGGTGCCCGCCCTGCGTCCCGGCGCCGGGCACGTCGGCGGTGGTCGAGGGTGTTCCGGGCATGGCGAGGCCCTCCGTGCGGACGAGGATCCGGCTCGGCGCGACGGGACGGTCGCGCCCGGCCCACGTCCGGGTGCCGTCTTTCGCCTGCCCCGCCCCCGCGAACGACGTTCACGTCCGACGCTAGTGGGCGCGATCCGGTCCGCGCAGCGGCTTGCGGCATCCGCCCCCGGTCGGGCCACGCCGGGTGGTCACCGGGCGGGTGCGAGCCGCACGGGCACGCGGACGACGTTCACGCGGCTGCCGTCGTTCGCGGACACCTCGTACACCTCGACGGTGCCGGCCTGTTCGCGGGCGGCCCGCCAGGTGACCACGGCACGGTAGTCGCCCCGGCAGCCGCTGCCGCAACTCGCGGTGGTGAACGCCGTGGCGATCTCCCGGCCGCCCGCGTCGAGCACCCGCAGGCTGACGGTCGCCTCGAACACGTCGGCGGTGCCGGTGACGGTGAGCGGGCTGGTGACCCGCTGCCCGACGGTGGGCCCCGTGACCACGATCGGCGGCAGCAGGTCGGCGTAGTCCGCCCGCCCCACCGGCGCGTCGGCGCCGGCCACCGGCGGGTCGAATCGCACCCGGCGGACGGTGGAGAACTGGGTGAGCGTCCAGACGACCTGGCCCCGGCGTAGGCGGTCGGTGCGCGGGTCGCCGCCCACCGCGGCGAGCCGGACGGTCGCGACGCCCCCGGACACTCCGAGCGGTTCGGTGCCGGCCGGCAGCAGCGTGGTCATCCCGGTGGCGGCCTCCCCGGCGGTCGGTCCGGCGGCCAGCTCGGTGAGGGCCAGCCGGGAGGTGGCCAGGGTGCTCGGCCGGGTACGCCGGGTCGGCACCAGCCGCCCGTCGCGGACGAACCACAGCTCGACCGTCACGGCGCCGGCCGTCGTCGGGGCGTCGGTCACCGGCGGTGGGGCGGGACGCGGGGAGCGCGGGCCGGATGTGGCCGGTTCCCCGGCCGGCGTCACCGGCACCGGGGCGGGCGGCGTCGCGCCGGGTGTGGCGGTCTCCGGCGCCGCGGTGGGGGCGGGGCCCAGCGACCCGGAGCGGGGCGGCGCGCAGCCCACCAGCACCCCGGCGACCAGCAGCGCGACCAGCGGACGTCTCACGGCGCCTCCTGGCGGTCGGCCGGTCCGGCGTGGCGGGCCGGTGCCGCGGCGGCGTCGTCCGGTCCGGCGTGGGTGGTCGGTGCCGCGGCGGCGTCGGCCGGGGCCGGCGTGGCGTCGGGCGGGCCGGACACCGGCAGCGCGAGCCGGAACCGGGTGCCGTCGCCGGGCGCGCTGTGCACCGTCAGGTGGCCGCCGAGCAGCCGGGTGTTCTCCTGCGCGATCGCCAGCCCCAGGCCGCTGCCCGGCCCGGAACGCGCCGGGTCGACCTTGTAGAAGCGGTCGAAGAGGCGCGGCAGGTGCTCCGGGGCGATGCCCGGCCCGCGGTCGGTCACGTCGACGAGCAACCGAGCGGCGTCGCGTGTCACCGTCGCCCGGACCTCGCCGCCGCCGTGCTCGACGGCGTTGCCCACGAGGTTGGCGAGCACCCGTTCCAGCCGGCGCGGATCGGTGCGCACGGGGGTGGCCGTCCCGGCGACGGTGACGCGGTCCCGCCAACCGCGCGCGGCGACCAGGGCGTCCAGCAGGGCCAGGGGATCGACCGGGCGCGGGGCGAGCGGCTCCTGCCCGGCGTCGACCCGGGAGATCTCCATGAGGTCCTCGACAAGGCGGCGCAGCCGGATCACGTCGGCCACCAGCAGTTCGGCCACCCGCCGGGCGTCGCCCGGGAGCCGGTCGGTGTGCTCGCGCAGCAGCGAGGCCGCCGCCACGAGGGCGGTCACGGGCGTACGCAGCTCGTGCGCGACGTCGGCGGTGAACCGCCGCTCCCGCGCCTGGGCCCGCGAGAGCGCCTCGATCTTGGCCTCCAACGCCTCGGCCATGCCGTTGAAGGACGCCGCCCAGTCGCTGAACTCGTCGCGGCCGTGCACTGGCAGGCGGGTGGCGAGCAACCCCTCGGCGACCGCCCGGGCGGCCCGGCTGGCCCGCCCGACCGGTTCGAGGGTGCGCCGGGCCAGGCCGTGCCCGACCGCCGCGGCGACGAGCACGACGAGCCCCCAGCCGGCCAGCAACGCCGTACGGAGCTGGTCGAGGCCGCGGTGCAGGTCCTCCTCGGAGGTGACCACGTAGAGCTCGCCGTCGGAGCCCGGTATCCGGCCGCCGACCAGGAGCAGCCGTGGCCGGGCCGAGGGAGCGGAACGCTCGTACCCCAGCTCGCCGGCGGCCACCGTGGCCCGCAACGCCGGCCCGGGCGGCGGCGCGAACGAGGCGTTCGAGGCCTGCACGTCCCCGTCGGCGGCGAGCAGCACGTGCCGGCCGCTGCCCTCGAAGCTGCGCAGCAGCTCCGCGCGGCGCTGCTCGGTCAGCGGCCGGAACTGCCCGGCGAGCACGAGCTGGTAGCGGGCGTCCGCGGCGGCCTGCTGCACGGAGGCGTCCAGCCGTGCCTGCCGCAGCAGCAGGTACGACCCGCCCGCCAGGGACCCGGCGGAGACGCCGGCGACGAGCACGAACGCGACGGTCAGCCGGCGCCGGAGCCGGCCCGGGGGCACGCGGTTCGCGGCCATCGCGGCACGCTCACGTCGCCGTGAGCTTGTAGCCGGCGCCGCGTACGGTGCGGACGAGGCGCGGGTGGGCGGGGTCGTCCTCGATCTTGGCGCGCAGCCGTTGCACGGCCACGTCGACGAGCCGCGAGTCGCCGAGATAGCTGTGGTTCCACACCCGGTCGAGCAGCAGCTCGCGGGTGAAGACCTGACCGGGGCGACGGGCCAGCTCCAGCAGCAGCCGGAACTCGGTGGTGGTCAGCGGCAGCTCCCGTCCGGCCTTGCGGACCACGAAGCTGCCCGGGTCGATCTCCAACCCGCCGACGGTCAGGACGCCCGGCTCGGCGGGCGCGGTGGCCCGCCGCAGCACCGCCCGCACCCGGGCCACCAGCTCCGGCAGGTCGAACGGCTTGCGCAGGTAGTCGTCGGCGCCGCACTCCAGGCCGACGACGACGTCGATGGTGTCGGTGCGGGCGGTGAGCATGAGGATCGGCACGGCGCTGCTGCGGCGGACCTCCCGGCACACCTGCAGGCCGTCGAGGCCGGGCAGCATCACGTCGAGCACGATGAGGTCGACCGGTCGCGCGCGCCAGACCGCGAGCGCCTCCCGGCCATCGACGGCGGTGGTCACCCGGAACCCGGCCCGGCGCAGTCCGAGGGCGCTGACCTCCCGGATGGAGGCATCGTCCTCGACCACCAGCACGCGGCCGTCCATGACGCCACCAGCGTAGGCCCGCGCGACCGCGGGCGACCCTGGCGCAACGGACGGTGACGGGGGCCCGGGTGGCGCCGGGCCCTCGTCCGTGCGGTTCACTCCTGCCACTGGTGGGCCACGTCGACCACGATGCGGCTGTGGGCGCCGGGACCGTCGAGGACGAACGCCCGGAACGGCAGCCGCGCCCGCACCCCGACCGCGAACGTCGTGTAGCCCTCGAAGCTGCCGCCGAACACCACGTCGCGCAGCGTCCGGTAGCGCAGCACGGTGGCCGCGTGCTCGCCGACGCGGTACGGCACCGTGGCCGCGCGTTCCGCGTCGTACGCGGGCGCGCGGAGGGAGACCCGCAGCAGCGCACCCCCGGCGGTGTACGGCGACAGCGGCAGGCCC
This sequence comes from Micromonospora globbae, assembly GCF_003610785.1. Lineage (GTDB taxonomy): Bacteria > Actinomycetota > Actinomycetes > Mycobacteriales > Micromonosporaceae > Micromonospora > Micromonospora globbae. The sequence goes on along the minus strand of NZ_RAQQ01000020.1, from coordinate 30,206 downwards.
TCGCCCTCGGTCCAGGTCTCGCCGTACTCGACCGTGTAGCCGTTCGCCGGGCCGGCGAACTCGAACACCACCCGGTCGTAGCAGTCGTGCCGGCCGGTGCGCACCTCGACCAGCGGGTCGGTGCTGAGCGTGCCGGCCGCCTTCGTGCCGCTGCCCCAGGTGATCCCGCAGTACGATGCGGCGGCGGCCGCCCGGTTGGTGGCCGCCGTGCCGGCGCCCGCCGTGCCCGCCACCAGACCGGTGACCAGCACGGCCAGCGCGGCCAGTGTGCTTCTCGTCCTCATCGTCGTCTCCCCTCGCCCGTCCCGGGTGGTCACCCGCCGGCGTCGTCGCCGGCGTCGACCTCGACGGTCGGGCGGCACGGCCACGGCAGCTTCGCCGCGCCGTAACAGCAGGGTTACGGCGGTGTCGGGGGAGCGCGGTCAGCGCCCGGCGGCGTGGCGCTGGTAGTGCCGGGCGACGCGGGCGCGGTTGCCGCAGGACGGCTTGCACCACTCCTGTCGGGGGTGCTCCTTGACGAAGTAGCGCACGCAGCGGGGCGCGTGGCAGGCGCGCAACCGTTCGCGGTCGGGGCCGGCGAGGAACTCGACGGCGGCGCGGGCGAGCCCGGCGACGAGTCGCAGCCGCGCGTCGCTCACGTCGGTCCGCCAGGTGAGCGTCGGCACGGCGTCGGGCTCCCAGGCCAGCACCGGGCAGACCGGCACCGCCGCGGCGGCCCGGTTGAGCCGGTCGACGGCCTCCCGGGGAGACAGCGGGGACGCGGAGTCGGCCCGGCTGGGCGGGCCGGGGCGCACCGCCTCCGCGAAGAGGGTGCGCACCGCGCGACGCAGCGCCACGACGTCCCGCCGCAGGCTCTCGTCGGCGGCGTCGAGGCCGTCGAGGTCGCCGGCGTACGGCCGCAGGGACGTGGCCTGCTCCCGGAGCCAGGCGGACAGCCCGGCGACGTCGTCGAGGTCGTCGGCGACCCCGCCGTCGCCGTCGTGCCGGATCGTGCCGGCCAGGGCCAGCGCGAGGTGCTGGGCCATGCGAACTCCTCCCTCCGGGACCGGCTTGCGTCGCCGTCGAGATCAACTGTACCGTGCCTAATGCTTGAAGCGCCAACAACCATTAGGGAGCGGCCGTGCTGGTCATCGCCCACCTCAGCGACACCCACATCGACAGCCACCCGCGCTCCGCCGAGCGGACCGCCCGGGTGATGGACCACCTGAACGGACTGCCCCGACCGGTCGACGCGATCCTCGTGACCGGCGACGTCGCCGACCACGGCGAGGTGGCGGAGTACGAGACCGCCGCGAGGCTCCTCGCCTCCCCGACGCCGGTCCTGGTGTGTCCCGGCAACCACGACGTGCGTCCCGCGTACCGCAAGGGCTTGCTCGGCGACGACTCCGGCGCGACCGGGCCGATCAACGCCCGGCACGACGTGGCGGGCGCGGTCTTCCTGCTCGCCGACTCCACGGTCCCCGGAGAGGACGACGGCCACCTCGACCAGGAGACGCTGGACTGGCTCGCCGCCGAGCTGGCCTCCGTACCGGCCGACACACCCACGTTCGTCGCCTTCCACCACCCGCCCGTCGCGCTGCACCACCCCGTCATCGACCCGACCCGGCTCCTTCCCGCCGAGCCCCTGGCCGAGCTGGTGGCCGCGCACCCGCAGGTCGTCGCCGTGCTGACCGGGCACTTCCACACCCCCGCGGCGAGCACGTTCGCCGGCCGTCCACTGCGCATCGCGCCCGGCGTCGTCTCGACGCTGCGGATGCCGTGGGAGGGGGAGGGGACGCTGACCACCCAGGCACAGCCCTCCGGCGTGGCCTTCCACGTGTACGACGACACGGGGCTGCTCACGACCCACTACCGGGTGGTGGTGTGAGCGTGCACGGTGCCGCGCTGCTCGGGTTCCTCGTCGCCGTCGCGCCGATCACCACGACGCCCGGCGCGAGCCTGACCCTCGTCGTCTCGCGGGTCGCCGCCGGGGGGCGGCGGCAGGGCTGGTGGGTCATCCTCGGGACGGTGACCGGGCTCTACGTCCACGCCACACTGGCCGCGCTGGGGCTCGCCGCGCTCGTGCTCGCCTCCTCGCGGGCGTTCTGGGCGGTCAAGCTGCTCGGCGTCGCGTACCTCGTGGGACTCGGGCTGTGGCTGCTGTGGTCCGCGGCCCGGCGTCCCGGCCGCGGACGCCCGGGCGACCCGCGCGACGTCACGGCGTCCCGGGTGGAGCGGCGCCGCCTGCCCCGGTTGCCGTGGCGGGGGCACCACCCCTACCTCCAGGGGCTGCTCGGCAACGTGCTGAACCCCAAGGCCGCCGCCGTCTACCTCACGCTCGCGCCGCAGTTCCTCACCCCGGACCGGCCGGTGCTGGCGCCGATGCTGCTCCTCGCCACCGGGCACGCCGCGCTGCACACCGTCTGGCTGGCGGGGTGGACGGTCCTCTCCGGCGCCGCCGCCACCCTGCTGCGGACGGCCGCCGTCCGCCGCCTGCTGGACCGGCTGACCGGCGCGGTCCTGGTCGGCCTCGGCGTGCGCAGCGCGGTGGCCTGAGGCGGGTCGGGCACGGCGAGGCCGGAACAGAAGTTCCGGCTCCCGTGGCGCGTACGTCACCCCGTGTTCGGATCCGGACAGGACACTCACGACGGCCGCCTACCTCAGCGTGGTGCCCGGACGTGGGCATGCGAGTCCGCCGCGGCCGCCTACCTCGAAGGAGCCGTAGCACGATGTCCAACGCCCGGACCACGCGCCCTCGCTGGCATCGACTGGTCACCGCGACCGCCGCGGGCCTCGTCCTGACTGCGGCGTCGCCCGCCGCCAGGGCGGACGCCACCGCCGCCGACGCGAACCCGGTCCGGGTGCAGTTGCTGTCGATCACCGACCTCCACGGCTACTTCGGTGACTACACCACCACCGTGCCGGGCGCTCACGCCGGTGAGGCGACGCAGACCGTTGGCGGCGGCGCCTACCTGGCGGCCCACCTGAACCGTCTCCGCGACCAGGCCGCCCTGCCCGAGGCGAACTCGATCCTGTTCTCGGCGGGCGACGACTTCTCCGGCTGGCCCACCGAGACCGCGTACTTCTGGAACGAGCCCACGATCGAGTACCTCAACCACATCGGTGTGCGGTTCTCGACCATCGGGAACCACGAGCTGGACCGCAACCTCGACTACCTGCGCCACATGATGGACGGCACGTGCGAGGGCCGCCCCGACGGCGACCTCTGCTTCACCGACTCCACCGGCGAGCGGTTCGCCGGAGCCGACTTCGACTACTACTCCGCGAACGTCGTCGACGGCGCGACCGGCGAGCTGGTCGTGAAGCCGTACCACGTCGAGCGGGTCGACGACGGGCACGGCGGAACGCTCCCCGTGGGCTTCATCCACGCGACCACGAGCGGCACGCCCAACGAGGGACTCTCGTACTGGCCGGCCGACCAGCTGCGCTTCCTGCCGGAGGCGGCGGAGATCAACCGGTACGCCGCCGAGCTCCAGGCCCAGGGCGTGCAGGCCGTCGTCGCCGTCGTGCACGAGGGATTCGCGCAGGTCGGTGACTTCTACAACGACTGCACGAACCCCTCCGGGCCGATGGTCGAGATGAACAAGCAGATCTCACCCGCCGTCGACGCCATCGTCACCGGGCACTGGCACGCCCTCGCCAACTGCCTGCTGCCCGACCCGGCAGGCAACCCCCGCCCGGTCGTCGAGGCCGCCAACCACGGCCGCCTCATCAGCGAGATCAACCTGCAGCTGGACCCCGAGACCGGCGATGTCCTGCGCGATCGGACCACCTCCACCAATCACGCCAACACCCGTACCGTGACTCCGGACCCCGAGGTCCTCAGGATGGCCCAGTACTGGCGCGACCGCGCACAACAGCGCCGGAACGAGCCCGTCGTGGACATCGCCGGCGACCTCGCCCGCACGTCCGCCGACGCGGAGGAGTCGACCCTGGGTAACGCCACCGCCGACGCGTTCCGCTGGGCGGCGCAGCAGGACGGTGGTGCCGACGTCGGGATCGTGATGCCGAACACCCTGCTGCGCGACGTCACCTACGCGCCGACCGCCGGCAACGCCGCCGACGCTCCCGGCCAGGTGCTGTTCGGAGAGCTGATGGTCGGCGTGATCCACGAGAGCGGCGGCTTCGGCGCGGCACTCACGAGCGGTGAGCTGACCGGCCGCGGGCTCGACCAGCTGCTGGAGAGCCAGTGGCAGCAGGCCGCCGACGGCTCGGTCACCTTCCGGCCGCTGGCGGTCTCGAGCAACGTGAGCTACCGCTACGACCCCACGGCGCCCGTCGGCGACCGCGTCGACTTCGGGCAGGTCCGCATCGACGGCAAGCCGCTCAAGCCCAACGCCACCTACCGCGTCGCGACGCTGTCCAAGGACTTCGTGACCCGGTACGCCGTCCCCGGGTTCAGCGCCCTGCTCGACGCCCACCACCAGCACCGGACGGCCTACTCCGGCCCCGACGCGCTGGCCGGCTACCTGCGCGCGCACGCGCCGCTCGCCCCGCCGGCGCTCGACCGCATCCGGGCCAAGCCGTAACGCGCTCGCCCCGGGTGCGGTCAGGGCGGAGTGGTCCCGAGTATCGAGAAGAACGCGCCCTGGGGATCGGTGAGCACCGCGAACCGACCCCGCGTCAGGTCCGTCGGCTGGACGGCGAGGGTCGCACCCAGCCGCAGCGCCTCGGCGGCGACGCTGTCGGTGTCGGTGACCGCGAAGTAGACCATCCAGTGCGACGGGAGATCACCCCAGTCTTCGCCGATCATGGGCATCATCCCGGCGACGGGGCGACCCTCCCGCTGCCAGGTGGTGTAGGTGATCGGGCCCATCGGCTGGTCGTCCGCCGTCCAGCCGAACACCGACCCGTAGAACTCCTTGGCCCGGTCCCACTCCCGCGTGGTCAACTCGGCCCAGGTCAGCGAGCCGGGTACGTCGAACACCTCAGCACCCGGCATGCCGAGCGACTGCCACACCCCGAACGGCGCCCCGGCCGGGTCGGCGACGAGCGCCGTCCGCCGGGAACCGGGGACGTCGACGGGCTCGGTCAGGACCCGGCCTCCGGCGGCGGTCACCCGCCGGCAGGTCTCCTCGGCGTCGTCGGCCGCCAGGTAGGGCACCCAGGCGGGTCCGTGCGGGCCGGCTCCCCGCCCGGCGCCGGCCACCGGTCTGCCCTGCTGGTGGAATACGAGGTGAGCGTCGGCCGGGGGTTGCCGGTCCGCCCCGGCGACGGCCCAGCCGAACAAGGGCGCGTAGAAGCCCGCCGCGCCGGGAAGGTCGGTGGTGACCAGGTCGACCCAGGCGGGTGCTCCCGCGGGGATGTCTGTCATGGCTCCGGCTTCGCTCCCTCGGCTCCGGCCGTCGCCGGCACGCCCTGCCGGCATCGTGGCACCGTTCGCGCCCGTACGGGGCGGATCGGGCGAATCGGCAGCGCAACCGTCGTCCGGACGCACCACCGACCGGGTGGCCCGGGAGCCACGAAGGCGGCACCCGGTCACGCGCCGGGCGGCCGGCGCAGCGCGCGCAGCGGCGACAGGAAGACCGGAAGCCAGGTCAGCCCGTTGGCGACGGCGCCGACCAGCAGCGACGTCCGTACGTCGGTGAACTGGGAGAGCAGGCCGGCGATCGCCGCGCCCACGGTGAGCGCCCCGGTGAGCAGGAACCGGAAGGTGGCGTTCATCCGGCCGAGCAGCGCGTCGGGGGTGGCGGCCTGGCGCAGGCTGACCCCGATGACGTTGCCGATGCCGGTCCGCCAGGCCAGCGCCAGCCACCCGAGGCCGGCGAGCCACAGCATCGGCCCGGTGTCGACCAGCGCGACGAGCAGTCCGAGCGGTGCGACGAGCAGGCCGGGCAGCCAGAGCGCCCGGCCGTGCCCGATCCGGCCGGCGAGCCGCCGGGCGGTCAGGGCGCCGAGCAGGCTGCCCACCCCGCCGACCCCGAGGAAGAGACCGAGGGCGGCCGCGCCGAGGCCCAGCTCGCGGAGGAACACCACCGGCAGCATCGTGGTGGTGAGCTGCATCGTGAGGTTGATGCTCGCCGTGGAGGCGGCGAGCGGCCGCAGCAGCGGGCTGCCGAGGACGTGCCGGACGCCGGCGCCGAGCTGGCGGGCGAACCCGCCGGGCTCCCGGGTAGGGCCGGAGCGTGGCCCGCCGGCGGGGATGCGGCCGACGGCCGCGGCCGCGACCGCGTAACCCACCGCGTCCAGCACGATCGCCGCCGGTGCCGTGAGCAGCTGCACCAGCAGCCCGCCGACGCCCCGGCCGGCGATCTGCAGCGTGCCGCTGGTCGTCACGAGCAGCGAGTTCGCCGCCACCAGCCGGTCCCGGCCGACGAGCTCCGGCAGGTAGCTCTGCGCCGCCACGTCGGCGAAGACGGTGCCCAGCCCGGTCAGGAAGACGACGACGTAGAGCTGGTGGATGCTCAGCCAGCCGGCCCACCACGCCACCGGCACCGAGGCGACCAGGACCGCCCGGAGCAGGTCCGCGGCGACCAGCACGCTGCGGCGGGGCCACCGGTCGACCCAGACCCCGGCGGGCAGGCCGACCAGCAGGAACGCGGCGGTGCTCAGCGCGCCGAGCAGGCCCACCTGGGCGGGGCCGGCGGAGAGCAGGGAGACGGCGAGCACGGGCACGGCGAGCTGTCCGACGTGGAAGCCGACGTCGTGGGCGACGGCGGCGGTGTAGAGCAGCCGGAAGGAGCGCGGCCATCGGGTCGGCGCCCGGCCCGCGGCCGTCGGGGTGGCGATGGTCATGCCGGTCACGGTGCCGGCCGCGCCGGTCGCGGGGCGATAGATTCGACCCTCGCCGAATCCACCGAAGGAGTAGCCATGATGCTGGTCGGGCTCGACGCCCGGGACCTGGCCACCACCCGGTTCGCGGTGTCGCCCCTGTGGGAGGTCGTGGCCAGCGTCCGGGTCGTCACGCGACCGCACCGCTTCCCGGAACACCTGCCCTGGGCGGAGCGGGCGCGGGCACGGCTGGCGGGACTGGACTGGCGGCTGCTGGCCGAGCTGTTCCCGCCGGACAGCGGCGTCGTCCCCAGCTTCGTCTGCCCGCCCCCGTCCACCTCACAGCCGACACTCGACGTGGAGCTGGCCGCCCTGGCCGCCGCGCCGGCCGACGCCGTCCGCGCCGACCTGGACGCCCAGCCCGGGCCGCGCTCGCCGCGGGTGGCCGAGTTGTACGACGATCCGCCCGCCGGCCTGCGCCGGCTGGCCCAGGTCGTCCGGGCGTACGGGGACGCCGTGATCGCGCCCTACTGGCCCCGGATGCGGACGCTGCTGGAACGGGAGGTGCTGCTCGGCGCGCGGCGGATGGCGACCGACGGCGTGAACGGGCTGCTCAACCACCTCGACCCGTACGTCCGGCTGGAGGGCGACACCCTGCACGTCGAGCATCTGGTGGTCTCCGGCGCGGTGCGGCTGGACGGTCGGGGCCTGTTGCTGGTGCCCTCGGTCTTCTGTGGCCCCCGCGTGTGGTCCAACTTCGGCTCGCCCGGGCAGCCGGTCCTGCGGTATCCGGCCCGGGCGGTGGGGACGCTCTGGGAGCGGGATCCGCTGCCGCCCGGGCGGGGGCTGGCCCGCGTGCTGGGGCGCACCCGGGCGGCCCTGCTGCACGAACTGGCCGTGCCCACATCCACCACGGAGCTGGCCGAGCGGTGCGGGCTGGCGCCGGCCACGGTGTCGGCGCATCTCGGGGCGCTGCGCGACGCCGGTCTGGCCGGCACGCACCGGGCCGGTCGCTTCGTGCTGTACGCGCGGACGACCGCGGGGGAGGCCCTGGTGGCCGCCGCCGGCGCCGCCGCACCCTGACCCGCCCGTTCTCGCCGCGCCCTGACCCCCCGGTTCCCGGCGCGCCTGCCCCGTCGGTTCCCGGCGTGGCGTGACCCGCCGGTTCCCGGCGTGGTCGGGGCCGGTATGACGGATCCGTTATGACCGACATCGCCGGGCGTCGATCTAACATCCACGTACATCAATGTCTCGGTGGCGGTGTCGCCGCCGGAGGACCAGGGGAGTGCGTGATGTTCCGACGACAACTGCTGCGGACGGCGGTGACCGCGCTGGCGGCCGTCCTCGCGGCGGCCGGCCTTCAGGTCGCCACGGGTGCGGGAGCCTCCGCCGCGCGGACCGTCTACTACGACGCGAGCCGCACCGGCGAGTTCCGCACCAACTTCGACCAGGCCGCGCAGATCTGGAACAGCCGGGTCAGCAACGTCCGGCTCGTGCCGGGCACCCCGGCCAGCATCACCATCTACGTCGACGACGGCTGGCCGCGCGCCCAGGTCACCGGCCTCGGCTCCGGCCGGATCTGGATGGGCCGCACCGCCGTGAACCAGGGGTACCACCGCACCCGCATCGCCGCCCACGAGTTCGGGCACATCCTCGGCCTGCCGGACCGCCGCACCGGCCTCTGCGCGGACCTCATGTCGGGCAGCAGTGCCCCGGTGTCCTGCACCAACGCGTACCCGAACGCGACCGAGGCGAGCCGCGTCAACCAGCTCTTCGCCGGCAGCCTCGCCGCGGCGGAGGCGGTCGGCACGTACACCTGGAGCGGCGACGCGGACGTGAGCCCGCTCGTGGTCGGTGGCCGGCCGGCCAGCGAGAACTACTCGTTCCTCGTGTACCTGTCCGGCTGCACCGGCTCGCTGATCAAGGCGAACTGGGCGGTCACCGCCAAGCACTGCCCGACCCCCTCGTCGGTGCGGGTGGGCAGCACCAACCGCACCAGCGGCGGGACGGTGGTCGGCGTGACCCGGGCCGTCAACCACCCGACCATCGACGTGAAGCTGCTGCAACTGGCCAGTTCGGTGAGCCACGCGCCGGCACCGATCCCGAGCACCTCGGGCGCCGTCGGCACGGCCACCCGGATCATCGGGTGGGGGCAGACGTGCCCGACGCGCGGCTGCGGCTCGGCGCCCACGGTGGCGTACGAACTGGACACCTCCATCGTCTCGGACAGCCGGTGCCTGGGCATCAACGGCCCGTACGAGATCTGCACCAACAACACGAACGGCAACTCCGGCGCCTGCTACGGCGACTCCGGTGGCCCGCAGGTGCGGCGGGTCAACGGCGTGTGGAACCTGATCGGGGCCACCAGCCGCGCCGGCAACAACAACCCGACCTGTGCGACCGGACCGTCCATCTACGGCGACCTGCCGGCCATCCGGTCCTGGATCAACACCCAGGTCGGGGGCCTGCCGTCCTGACCCGACGCACACGAGCCCGGCGCGGGGGATGTGGCGGCATCCCCCGCGCCGCCGCGTACGGGGTCGGCGCGAGCGGCGACGACTGCGGGGGGTCACACCGCGCGGGCGCAGCGTGCGGTAGCGTGCCTCGCATATCGACCCCTTCCGAGGTGAACCATGCCTGTCGTGGCCGCGCTCGCACTGACCCTCGCGTTGACGCCCGCGCCGACGCCGTCACCGCCACCACAGTCCAGCGGGCCGGTGGGCGGCCTGCTCGGTGGCCTCGGGGACCTCGTCGACGGCCTGCTGGGCGCGGGCGGCGGCGCGCCGAGCGGTACACCGACCACCGCGCCGCCGACGCCCACCCCGTCCGCCACGTCGGTGCCCACGCCCGGTCCCGTCGTACCCTCCGGCTCCGTGCCCCCCGGCGTCGCGCCGTCGGGTACGGCCGTGCCGACCGCCGTGCCGACCGGCGTGCCGAGCGCCGGACCGAACGGCCTCCCGGCCGGCGGGCCCGGCCGGGGAATGCCGGGAGGCGGCCCCGGCGAGCCGGCGGCCGTGACGGCGGCGCCGCCGGGTGGCGACGGAGGCCCGGCGCCTTCGACGTCGGAGAACCTGGGCGTGCCCACCGTCGTCGGGTCCGACCCGTTCCTGCGATGGGCCGTCATGGTGCTCGGGGTCGGTGTGGTGGGGCTGGCCGTCGCCCTGTTCCTGCGGCGGCGTCCGGCGCCGCCGGCTCCGGTGCCGGCCGCGACCGGGGCCGGCGTGGGGCCGGTGCCGCCCGGTCCCGACGAGACGACCGGGAACGTCACCCGGCTGCCGACCAACCTGAACGCGATCTACGAGCTGGGCCGCCTCGACGAACGCCTCGCCCAGGAGCGCGAGCGCCGCTCCTGAGCTCGGCTCGGACGCGGCCCCGACGGCGAGCCGCGGCGGTCGACGCTGCCGCGCGTCGGGGGCCGCCGACCCCGGTTGGAAACGTTTTCGTAACGGGCCCTTGACCTCTCCACAGGGCGCGGCGCAGACTCCCCGGAAACGTTTACAGCAATCGGGTGGAGGTGCCGGGCGTGGGTCGTAAACGTTTACCGGAGTCGGCGGACGGCCGGCCCACGGTGCACACCGTCGCCGCCCGCGCCGGCGTCTCCATCGCGTCCGCCTCCCGCGTCCTCAACGGCGTCGGCGGCAGCCCGGAGACGATCCGCAAGGTGCGCGCGGCGGCGGCGGAGGTGGGGTACGTGCCGAACGCGATCGCCCGCTCCCTCCAGTCCCAGCGCACCGGCCTGGTGGCGCTCGCCGTCGAGGACATCGGCAACCCGGTCTACGTGGCGATGATGCGGGCGATCGAGGCGGTGGTCGCCGACTCCGGGCGCCAACTTCTCGTGCATGCCACCGGCGGGCGCATCGACAACGAGACGGCGCTGCTGCGGCGGCTCGCGAACCGCTACGTCGACGGGATGATCATCTCGCCGATCCGGGTCACCGACGACCACCTCGCCGCGCTCGTGGACAGCCCGGTGCCCGTGGTGGTCGTCGGCCAGCTGGGCGCCGACGCGCCGGTGGACAACGTACGGACCGACTCCCGGCAGGGCGTCGCGCTGGCCGTCGAGCACCTCGTCGCCACCGGCCGCCGTCGGATCGGCTTCGTCAACGGCCCGCTCGACACCGTTCCCGGCGCGGTGCGCGACGCGGGGTTCCGTGCCGCGCTGGCCCGGCACGGCATCGACCTCGACGAGGACCTGGTCGAGGTGGGCGACTTCCAGTACGCGGCCGGCCGCGCCGCCACCGAACGGCTCCTCGCCCGGGCCCGTCCCGACGCGCTGCTCTGCGCCAACGACCTCATCGCCGTCGGCGCGCTGCACGCCCTGCTGGCCGCCGGGCGCCGGGTGCCCGAGGACGTCGCGCTGGTCGGCATGGACGACACCGAACTGGCCCGGATGATGTTCCCGCAGCTGTCCAGCGTCTCGCTCGGCTCCGCCGAGCGCGGTCGCCGGGCCGCCGAGCTGCTCCTGCAACGCATCGCCGATCCCGCCCTACCGCCGCGGCGCGAGCAGGTGCCCCCGAGCCTCGTCGTCCGCGCCTCCAGCGGCGCGCCGCTGCCGTCGCCGCGGCCGGCCGGCGACCCGTTCTCCGGACCGTCCACCGGCGCGGCCTCGGCCGTCACCACGGACCCCGCGCCAGCGGCCGGACCGCCCGCCGACCCCGCCTCCGGGCCGGTCGGCACCCCGCCCTCCCACCCGTCCAGCGAAGGGGCGAGCTCATGACCACGCTGGCCGAACGGCCGGACGTCACACGGGCCGGGCGGTCCCGCCGCCCGAACCGCCGATCCGACCGCACCGCCATCTACCTGCTGCTGCTGCCGTCGCTGCTGCCCATCCTGGTGTTGTCGGTCTTCCCGCTGCTGCGCGGCATCTACCTCGGCTTCACCGACGCCCGCGCCGGGCGCAACGTCGACGTCAGCTTCACCGGCCTGGAGAACTACCGGGAACTCCTCGGCGACGGACTGTTCTGGAACTCGTTCAAGATCGGTCTGCTCTGGGCCCTCGGGGTGACCGTGCTGCAGTTCCTGCTCGCCCTCGGGCTGGCCCTGCTGCTCAACCAGCAGCTGCGGTTCCGTGGGGTGGCGCGGGTGCTGGCCGTGGTGCCCTGGGCCATGCCGCCCGTCGTGGTCGGCATCCTCTGGAAGCTCGTCTACCACCCGGACGCCGGTCTGCTCAACGAGTTCTTCCACCGGATCGGGGCCGACGGTCTGCGGACGAACTGGCTCGGCGACTTCAGCACCGCCCTGCCCGCGGTGATCATCGTCGGTGTCTGGGCCGGCATGCCCCAGACGACCGTCGTCCTGCTCGCCGGCCTGCAGGGGGTGGCCCGCGAGCTGCACGAGGCGGCCGCGGTGGACGGCGCCAGCGCCTGGCACCGGTTCCGGCACGTGACGCTGCCCGCCCTGACCCCGGTCATCGTCGCGATCACCTCGCTGGACTTCATCTGGAACTTCAACTCGTTCGGCCTGGTCTACGTGCTCACCGCCGGCGGTCCGGGCGGCAAGACCATGCTGCCGATGCTGTTCGCCTACGAGGAGGCGTTCCGCTACGGCAACTACGGCTACGCCGCCGCACTCGGCAACGTCATGGTCGTGATCATCGTGGCGCTGCTGGCCGTCTATCTCCGCCGCCGGATGAGGGAGGCAAACTGAGATGTTCGGGAAAACCAGCCGCGTCGGGCGGACGCTGCAGTACCTGGCCCTCGCCGGCTACCTGATCTTCCTCGGGTTCCCGCTGGTCTGGCTCCTCTCGACGGCGTTCAAGCCCCCGCGGGAGCTGGTGCAGCTGCACCCGAGCCTCATCCCGACGAACCCCACCACGCAGAACTTCGTCCAGGCCTTCACCGAGCAGGAGCTGGGCCGCGCGGCGCTCAACAGCCTCCAGGTGTCGCTGGCCTCCGCGGTGCTCACCGTCCTGGTCGCCATGCCGGCGTCGTACGCGCTCGCGCGGTTCCGCTCGAAGCTCGGCACCGCGGCGCTGGGCTGGGTGCTGCTGTCGCAGCTGTTCCCGTTCGTGCTGCTGATCATCCCGATCTTCCTGATCCTGCGGCAGGTCGGCCTGGCCAACACCCACGCCGGGCTCGTGCTCATCTACGTGGTCTGGGCGCTGCCGTTCGCGCTGTGGATGCTCCAGGGGTTCGTCCGCAACATCCCCCGCGAGCTGGAGGAGGCGGCCAGCGTCGACGGCGCGACCCGGCTCCAGGTGCTGCGCCGGGTGGTCTTCCCGCTGCTCGCGCCCGGCATCGTGGCGACCGCGCTGTTCTCCTTCATCTCGGCCTGGAACGAGTTCTTCTTCGCGCTGGTGCTGGTCAAGACGCCGGAGCTGGCGACCCTGCCGGTCGCCCTGGCCCGGTTCGTCGGCATCGAGGGCACCGCCCGTCTCGGGCCCCTCGCGGCCGGCTCGCTACTGGCCACCCTGCCCAGTCTCATCTTCTTCGCGTTCATGCAACGCCGGCTCTCGTCCGGGTCGCTCGCCGGCGCGGTCAAGGGCTGAACCATCCCCCCACCACCAAGGAGGTAATCCCCCATGCTCCGTACCCGATTCCGTCGACTCGCCGCGGCCACCGCGGTCGCGGTCGTCGGCCTCGGCGCGCTCGCCGCCTGCGGTGACGGCGGCGACGACGAGGCCACATCCGGTCCGGTCAAGCTGCGCTTCCTCAGCCTCGCCTGGCAGAAGGAGTCGCTGCAGGCCAACAAGGACCTGGTCGCCAAGTGGAACGCCGAGCACCCGGACATCCAGGTCGAGTACGTCCAGGGCGACTGGAACTCGATCCACGACCAGCTCGTCACCTCGTTCGAGGGCGGCGACGCCCCCGACATCGTGCACTACGAGGCGTCGGCGATCGGCGAGTTCAGCAAGCAGGGCTACCTGGCCGACCTGTCCGACCTGATCTCCGACGACCTGAAGGGCCAGATCGACCAGGGCGTCTGGGACACGGTCACGTTCGACGACAAGGTCGCCGGGGTGCCGTTCCTGCTGGAGTCGCAGGTCGTCATCGCCAACAAGAAGCTGCTCGACGCCGCCGGCATCGCGGTGCCGCCGGCCGACGGCGGCTGGACCTGGGACGAGTTCCAGGCCAACGCGCAGAAGCTCACCAAGCCCGGCCAGTACGGCGTGGCGTGGGCGCTGAAGTCGCCGACGAACCGCGTGCTGAACCTGGCGCTCAACTTCGACGGGAAGTTCTTCTACACCGACGGCGGGCGCACCGAGGTCCGCATCGGCGACGCCGAGAAGGAGGTTCCGAAGCGCATCCACGACATGATCTACACGACGAAGTCCGCCTCGCCGGAGGCGCTCGGCATGAGCGGCGCGGACACCCTGCCCGGCTTCTTCGGCGGCAAGTACGCGATGCTGCCCGGCTCGGTGTCGCTGCGCCAGCAGATGGTCGAGCAGGCGCCGGAGGGCTTCGAGTGGGTCACGCTGCCGCCCGTCAAGGGCCTGTCCACCAAACAGGCGGCCAACCCGCAGACGCTGTCCATCGCCGAGGACTCGAAGCACAAGAAGCAGGCCGCGGAGTTCCTGGAGTACTTCCTCAACCCCACCAACATGGCCGCCCTGGCCAAGGGTGACTGGCTGGTGCCCACCGGCAAGCAGGCCAACGAGGAGCTGGTCAAGCTCACCGGCGGCAAGCAGGGCTGGGACGTCGCCGCGGACAGCGCCGCGGACCTGACGGTCGCCCCGTTCCAGATGGCCGACGGCTACCCCGAGTGGAAGACCAAGTACGCCACCCCGGCCCTCCAGCAGTACTTCGCCAACAAGATCACCCTGGACCAGCTCGCCACGCAGCTGGTCGACGGTGGCAAGCAGGTTCTGAGGTAAGGAAATGTCACTCTTGCTCGACACTTCGGTCGGATGCCTGGTCGGCGCGGCGGTCGGGGACGCCCTCGGTGGCGCCACCGAGACGGCCCTGCCCGAGCAGATCCGCGCACGGTTCGGCGGCTGGGTCGAGGGCATCGTGCCCCCGTACCACGCCGACTGGGCCACCGCGCGGCCGCTCGCGCCGTACCACAAGGGCGACGGGCACATCACCGACGACACGTTGATGACCCACGCCCTCGTCCGGGCCTACGCGGCCAAGCGCGACCACCTCGACGCGTACGACGTGGTGGAGCTGCTGGTCCCCGACCTGATCGAGCGGGTGGTCTACATCCCCGACCTCGAGCGGGAGGGGCTGACCTTCCACCGCCTCGCGGCCGCCGAGCGGTGGTTGGTCACCCGCCTGCACCACGCGCACGCGGACCCGCGCGAGGCCGGGGTGGGCAACATCGTCAACTGCGGTGCGGCCATGTACATGGCCCCGGTCGGCATCGTCAACGCGGGCGATCCGGCCGGGGCGTACGCCGAGGCGGTGGAGATCGCCGGGGCGCACCAGCACAGCTACGGGCGGGAGGCCGCCGCGGTCTTCGCGGCGGCGGTCGCCGCGGCGGCCACCCCCGGGGCCACCGTCGACGACGTGGTCGCGGCCGCGCTGGACCTGGCGCGCGACGGAACCCGGGCGGCCATCGACGCCGTCGTGAAGGAGGCCCGGGGGCACCACGACTGGAAGACCGCGATCCCCGCGCTGCGGGCCGCCGTCGCCCCGTACGACACGGTGGGGGAGGAGTACCGCAACCCGGGCCTCGGCGCGCGCCGCCCCAGCCGGCTGCACTCCATCGAGGAGCTGCCGGTGGCGATCGGCATGCTGGTGGTGGCCGGCGGCGAGTACCGGCCCGCGGTGCTCGGCGCCGTGAACTACGGACGCGACGCCGACTCCACGGCCACCATGGCCGGCGCGATCGCCGGTGCGCTCGGCGGCGCCGCGGCGGTGCCGGCGGAGTGGGCCGAGGCGGTCGCCACCGCGTCCCGCACCGACCTCGTCGAGCCCGCCCGGGTCCTCGCGGCGGTCGCCGGCGAGGTCTTCGACCGGGACCGGGCGCGGTTCACCCGGCGCGCCGAGCGCTTCGCGGGGCTGACCGGCGGCGTGCCGGCGCAGCCCGGCCCGGCCGAGCAGGACGCGGAGCCGGCCCGGTGAGGATCACCTGGGTGCAGCCGGAGGACCTGCTGCCGCACGAGCTGGCGGCGAGCCGGGACGAAGGACGCGACGTCAGCGCGCTCGCGCGGCGCTGGACGGAGGCCGGCGGCGACCTCACCCCGCCGGTCAGCGGCGCCTCGCCGAACCCGGCGTCGCCGCGGCTGCGGGCGCTGGCCGCCGAACTGCTCGACGCCGCTGACGCGCTGCCCCCGGCCGCCGCCGAGGACGAGCCCGACGACCTGGCCGACCTCCGGGCGACCTGGCCGCGACAGTGGTCGCTGCCGACCGACGTGACGCACGACCGGCTGCACGGCGCCTGGCTCGGCCGGGCGGTGGGCTGCCTGCTCGGCAAGCCGGTCGAGAAGATCCCCCGGGAGGGCATCCGGGAGATTCTCACCGCGACCGGGCGCTGGCCGCTGCGCGACTGGTTCACGGCGCGCGGGTTGCCGGCCGAGGTGGCGGCCCGCTGGCCGTGGAACCGGCGCAGCGCGCCGACCAGCCTCGCCGAGAACATCGACGGCATGCCCGAGGACGACGACCTCAACTACGCGCTGCTGGCGCTGCGGGTGCTGGAGACGCACGGGCGGGACTTCACGAGCGCCGACGTGGCGCAGGCGTGGCTGGACTGGCTGCCCGGCGGGCGGGTCTTCACCGCCGAGCGGGTCGCCTACCGCAACCTGCTGCTCGGGTACGCCCCGCCCGAGAGCGCCCGGCGGCACAACCCGTTCCGGGAGTGGATCGGCGCGCAGATCCGCACCGACGTGTACGGCTGGGTCAACCCCGGCCGCCCGGACCGGGCCGCCGAGCTGGCCTGGCGCGACGCCACCGTCAGCCACGTGCGGGGCGGTGTGCACGGCGCCGTGTGGGCCGCCGCGCTCGCCGCGGCCGCGCCGGTCGCCGACACCGTGGACGACGTGCTCGACGCCGCCGAGTCGGTGCTGCCGCCGCGCAGCCGCTTCGCGGCCACCGTCCGCGAGGCGCGTGCCCTCGCCACGGACGCCGAGGACTGGGAGCGCGTGGTCGACGAGCTGTACGCCCGGCACGGCCACCTGCACTGGGTGCACGTACGCAACAACGCCGCCCTGGTGGCCGCCGCGCTCGCGTACGGGCGGGGCGACCTGGAGCGGTCGATCTGCGCGGTGGTCAGCGGCGGCTGGGACACCGACTCGACGGGCGCCACGGTCGGCGCGGTGACCGGGGCGCTCACCGGCGCGTCGGGGCTCCCCGACCGCTGGGTGGCGCCGCTGCGCAACCGGCTGGCGAGCAGCATCGCCGGCTTCGACGGGGTCGGCTTCGACGAGCTGGCCGCGCGTACCCGCGCGCTGGCCGGTGCCGGGTCATGAGGGGGCGGCACCGGCCGGCGCCGGGTCGGGGGACGGGCGTCGTGGGGGCGACGGCCGTCGCGCGGGAGAAGGAAGGAGGCAGGGGATGAGCGCACGCGTGGTGGTGGTGGGCAGCACCAACCTCGACCTGGTGGTGACGGCGCCGCAACTGCCCCGCCCCGGCGAGACGGTACTGGGCGAGGACTTCCGCACCGTCCCCGGCGGCAAGGGCGCCAACCAGGCGGTCGCCGCGGCCCGGGCCGGCGCCGCGTGCGACTTCGTCGGCGCGGTCGGCGACGACGCGTTCGGCTCCCAGTTGCGGGCGAGCCTCGTCGACTCCGGTGTGGACGTGCGCCGCCTGCGCACCGTCCCCGGTCCCTCGGGCGTCGCGCTGATCGCCGTCGACCGGTCGGCGGAGAACTTCATCGTGGTCGCGCCCGGCGCCAACAGCACCCTCACCGACCTCGACGCCGAGGACCGGGCGGCGATCGCCTCGGCCGACGTGCTGCTGCTCCAGCTGGAGGTGCCGCTGTCCACCGTGGTCCAGGCGGCCGACTGCGCCCGGGCCGAGGGCACCGTCGTGGTGCTCAACGCGGCGCCGGCCGCGGTGCTCCCGGCGGAACTGCTGGACCTGGTCGACGTGCTCGTGGTCAACGAGCACGAGGCGGCCACCGTCGGCGGGGTGTTCTCCGACGACCCCGCCGTCCTGCTCGACGCGCTGCTGGAGCTGGTGCCCCGCGTGGTGCTGACGCTCGGGGCGCGCGGCGCCGCGTACGCCGACCGGCGCGGCCTGCGGCTGGACATCCCGGCCCCGTCGATCACGGCCGTCGACACCACCGCCGCGGGCGACGCCTTCACCGGCGCGCTCGCCGTCTCCTGGGCCGAGCGCGGCGGCGCGATCAGCGCGGAGACCGTGGCGGCGAGCCTGCGCTGGGCGTGCGCCGCCGGCGCGGCCTGCGCCCAGCGCCCCGGCGCGTCCACCGCGCTGCCGGAGCGGGCGGCCATCGACGCCCTGCACGACGCGACCTACCGAGGTGCACCGTGAGCTTCAACCCGTACGTCCCGCGCCCCATCGACCGGCCGACGGAGGTGCCGCTCGACGAGCGGGCCGACCTGACCGTCCTCGACGAGGCGAAGATCTTCGCGGCGCCGGACGACCCGGCGCACTGGCCCGCCTGGCGGGAACAGCTGACCCGGTGGCGGGCCGACGCGCGGGCCCGCCTCGGCTACACCGGCACCCACTACGACGAGATCACCGGCGACTGCTTCACCGTCTGCCTCGCCTGGTTGTGGGACGAGACGCTCTACGACCACGCCCGCGGCGTGTTCACCGTCGACGCGTTCCTCGACGCCGCCGAGCGGGACTTCGGCGGCTTCGACGGGGTGGTGCTCTGGCACGCGTACCCGGTGATCGGCCTGGACGAGCGCAACCAGTTCGACTGGTACCGGGACGTGCCGGAGCTGCCCGAGGTGGTGCGGGCGTTCCAGGCCCGCGGGGTGCGGGTCTTCGTCGACTACAACCCCTGGGACACCGGCACCCGACGGGAGGCGGGCAGCGACGCCGAGGAGGTCGCGGCGCTGGCCGGGAAGCTTGGCGTCGACGGCGTCTTCCTCGACACCCTGAAGGAGGGCGCCGGCGAGCTGCGCGCGGCGCTCGACGCCGTCCGACCGGGCCTCGTGCTGGAGGGGGAGAGCCGCGTCCCGCTCGCGCGCATCGGCGACCACGCCATGTCCTGGGCGCAGTGGTTCGCCGACTCGCCGGTCCCCGGGGTGCTGCGCGCCAAGTGGTTCGAGCGCCGACACGTCCTGCACCACACCCGCCGCTGGCACCGGGACCACCTCGAGGAGCTGCACTCGGCCTGGCTCAACGGCGTCGGCGTGCTGGTGTGGGAGAGCGTGTTCGGCGTCTGGGTCGGCTGGAACGAGCGGGACCGCGCGGTGCTGCGGGCCATGCGCCGGGTCCAGGCCGGCCACGCCGCGTGGCTGCGGTCGGAGGACTGGGTTCCGCTCGCCGACTACCCCGGCTCCGGTCAGGTGTACGCGTCCCGCTGGACGCACGAGGGCCAACCACTGTGGACGGTGGCCAACACCGGCGGCGACCACGACGGGCCATGGCTGGTCACCGACGCCCGGCCCGGTCGGCGCTTCGTCGACCTGGTGACCGGCGCCGAGCTGAGGGTCACCGACTCGGGGCCGGGAACGGTCGCCGTGGGCGGCCCGCTGCCGGCCGGGGCCGTCGCGGCGGTCGTCGTGACCGACGCCCCGGTCACCCGGCACGCGCCGCCGACCGGCGACCCGTCCTTCCCGGCCCGCGCGGCGGTGCGCACCCGCACACCGTGGGCGCCGCGGACGGAGGTGCCCGAGGGCATGGCGGCCGTCGAGGCGGGCCGCCGTGAGCTGGTGGTCCGCCACCGGGTCCGGGAGACCGGCCTGTACGGCGAGACGCCGTACGTCGACGAGTGGAAGCCGCTGCCGCCCCGGCTGCACCACACCGCCACGCTGCGCCGCGCCGTCACGCTGGGCCGCTTCGCCATCGCCACGCACGAGGTCACCCACGGCCAGTACGCCCGGTTCCTGCGCGCCACCGGCTACCGGCCCGTCCGCCCCGAGCGGTTCACGGCCGGTCAGGGGCCGGCCGACGCCCCGGTCACCGGGGTCGACCTGGCCGACGCGCGGGCGTACGCGGCCTGGGCCGGGCTGCGGCTGCCCACCGAGGACGAGTGGCAGGTGGCCGCCGAGGCGGGGCTGCTCGCCCGCCGGGAGCCGCTCGTGTGGAACCTGACCGAGAGCGAGCACTCCGACGGGCGTACCCGTTTCGTGATCCTCAAGGGCGGCGCCGCCTACCGGGCCGAGGGCTCCGACTGGTACTTCGACGGCGGCCCGCAGCCGCCGGAGGTCTCGGTGAAGCTCCTGCTCACCGGGGCCGGACTCACCCGCTCCGACCAGGTCGGCTTCCGCTGCGCGGCCGACCTCCCCACCCCCGAGGAGTGACCCCATGAGCAGAGGTTGGCGGATCGGCGGCGCCCTGGCCGCCGTGCTCCTGGCGCTCGGCCTGGCCGGCGCGGTGCCCGGCGCGGCCGGCGCGAAGAAGCCCCGGGCCGGCACGCTGACGACGGCCACCGCGCCGTCCCCGGCGCTCGGCGGGACCATCGACTACACCGTCTACCTGCCGTACGGGTACGCCGGCGACACCGGCACCCGTTACCCGGTGCTCTACCTGCTGCACGGGCGCGGCGACACGATGCAGGCGTGGACCCGGGTGAAGGCCGACCTGGACCGGATGATCGCCGACGGCGAGGTGCCGCCGGTGATCGCCGTGCTGCCCGACGCGCCGTGGAGCAGCCGGGGCAACTGGTACGTCGACTCCCGGTACACCGGCGCGGACGACCCGGGCCGACCCGTCGAGACGGCCCTCACCCGGGACCTGGTGGCGCACGTCGACGCCACGTACCGCACGGCCGCGCACCGCGGCGCCCGGCTCGTCGGCGGCTACTCGATGGGCGGCGCGGGCGCCCTGCGGTACGCCCTCGCCCACTCCGACCTCTTCGCCAACGCGCTGGTGCTCAGCCCCGCGGTCTACCGCCCCCTGCCGCCGGCCGACTCCTCCGCCCGCGAGTACGGCGCGTTCGGAGACGGCGAGCAGCGCTTCTCCGACGAGGTGTACGAGCGGCTCAACTACCCGGCCCTGCTGCCGGGGCTGGACCCGGAGTCGCCCGTTCGGATGTACATCGCCGTCGGCGACGACGAGTGGGCCAACCCCGACCCCGCCGACGCGGCCCACGACCTCGACTACGAGGCCGCCACCCTCTACAACACCGTGCGCCGCGCCGACGGGGTCGCCGCCGAGTTCCGCGTCCTGGACGGCGGGCACGACTGGGACGTGTGGCGACCGGCCTTCGTGGACGGTCTGAGGCACCTCGCCGGCACGCTGAGCGTCACCCCGCCCGCCGGGCTGCCCGGTCCGCTGCACGGCACCCCGGGCACCGACTGGGCCGGCGGCGTCGCGGCGCACCCGGACGGCACCACCACCCTGGCGTACGCGGCCTCCGGCGCGGTGTCGGGCCAGCCGTACGCCGGCGGGCTGGACGCCGTGGTGACCCGCCTCGACGGCGCCGGCGCCGCACGGTGGACGACCCAGTTCGGCACCCCCGCCAACGACCGCCTGTACGGGGTGGTGCCGCTGGCCGACGGCGGTGTGATCGCGGCCGGGTACACCCGGGGCCACCTCGACGGGCGGCACCCCGACAGCCCCGCCGACGACGCGTTCGTCACCCGCCTGACCGCCACCGGCGAGCGGGCCTGGCTCACCCAGACCGGCGATCCCGCCAAGGCGGACCGCTTCTACGCCGTGGCCCCCGCCCCGGACGGCGGCGCCTACCTGGCCGGCTACACGAGCGGGTCGTTCGCCGGTGCGGCGACGGCCGGCGACAAGGACGCCGTGCTGGTCCGGGTCGCCCCCGACGGGCGGATCGCCTGGAGCCGGCAGCTCGGCGGCCCGGGCGAGGACAAGGCGTACGCGGTGGCGGCCGACGTGAAGGGCGTCTACGTGGCCGGCACCACCTCGGCGGGGCTGCCCGGCACGACCCCGCTCGGCGGCGCCGACGGCTGGCTGGCCCGGTACGCGCCCGACGGCACGCCCGGCTGGGTGAACGCCGTCGGCGGCGCGGGCGACGACCTGCTCGGCGGCGTCGCGGTGGCGGCCGACGGGACGGTGGTGGCCACCGGGTCCACCGGCGGTGAGGCCACGGCCGGCGGCACCGACGTGCTGACCGTGGCGTACACCCCGGCCGGCCGGCAGCGGTGGCGGACCGTCACCGGCGGGACCGGCGCGGACGCGGGCGCGGACGTCGTGCCGCTGCCCGGCGGCGGGGTCGCCGTGGTCGGCTTCACCGGCAGCCGGCTCGGCCTGCCGGTCGGTGGCGCCGACGTCCTGACCCTGCGGCTGGACGCCCGGGGCCGCCAGCTCGGCGTCGCCCAGTACGGCACCGCGCGCGACGACGCGGCCGACGCGTTCGGCGAGGAGAACGTCTACGCCACCCTCGCCGCCGACGGACGGCTGCTGGTCAGCGGACTGACCGCCGGGACACCGGTGGGCGGCGGGGCGCGCGGCAACGGTGACGTCTTCCTCGCCGCGGTCGACCCCGCGAAGGGGACGCCGTGACGGCCGGCGCGGGCCGTGGCCCGCTCGACGGCGTGACGGTGGTCGACCTGGCCACCCTGTTCGCCGGGCCGCTCGCGGCGGCGTTCCTCGGCGACTTCGGCGCCGACGTGATCAAGGTGGAGCATCCGGCGAAGCCGGACCCGTCGCGGGGGCACGGCCCGGCCAAGGACGGCGTCGGGCTGTGGTGGAAGGTGCTCGGCCGCAACAAGCGGACCGTCACCTGCAACCTCTCCGACCCCGACGGCGCGGAGCTGCTGCGCCGCCTGCTCGCCGACGCCGACGTGCTCGTGGAGAACTTCCGCCCCGGCACGCTGGAACGCTGGGGGCTCGGCCCGGCCGAGCTGCACGCCGTCAACCCGCGCCTGGTGATCACCCGGATCAGCGGGTTCGGGCAGGTCGGCCCGTACGCGCGCCGACCCGGGTTCGGCACTCTCGCCGAGGCGATGAGCGGCTTCGCGGCCGCGACCGGGGAGCCGGACGGGCCGCCCACCCTGCCCCCGTTCGGGCTGGCCGACTCGGTGACCGCCCTCGCGGCCGCGTACGCGGTGATGCTCGCCCTGCGGGCGAGGGACGTCACGGGCGCCGGGCAGGTCGTCGACCTCGCCATCATCGAGCCGATCATGGCGATGCTCGGCCCGCAGATCACCTGGTACGACCAGCTCGGCTACATCCAGCCCCGGCTGGGCAACCGCTCCAACAACAACGCGCCGCGCAACACGTACCGGTGCGCGGACGGCCGGTGGGTGGCCGTCTCCACGAGCGCGCAGAGCATCGCCGAGCGGGTGATGCGCCTCGTCGGCCGCCCCGAGCTGGTCGACGAGCCGTGGTTCGCCACCGGCAGCGGCCGGGCCGCGCACGCCGACGAGCTGGACGCGGCCGTGAGCGCCTGGGTGGCGCAGCGGGACCGGGACGAGGTCGTGGCCGCGTTCGAGGCCGCGCAGGCGGCGGTCGCCCCCGTCTACGACGTGCGGGACATCCTCGCCGACCCGCAGTACGCGGCGCTCGGCACCGTCCGCACCGTGCCCGACGAGGAGCTGGGTGAGGTGCGGATGCAGAACGTGCCGTTCCGGCTCTCCGACACCCCCGGCGACATCCGGCACGCCGGACGGCGGCACGGCCAGGACACCGACGCCGTGTTCGGCGCGCTCGGGCTCAGCGCAGACGAGCTGGCCGCGCTGCGCGAGCGGGGCGTGATCTGATGCTGCTCACCTGGCTCTACGTGCCCGGTGACCGGCCCGACCGGTTCGCCAAGGCGGTCGCCTCGGGCGCCGACGCGGTCATCCTCGACCTGGAGGACGCGGTGGTGGCGGGGCGCAAGGCGTACGCCCGGGAGGCGGTCGCCGACTTCCTCGCCGCGGAGCACCCGGTGCCGGTGCAGGTGCGGATCAACGAGCTGACCGGCCCGGACGTCGAGGCCGACCTGGCCGCCGTGACCGGCCGGCCGGGGCTGTCCGGGCTGCGGCTGCCCAAGGTCGAGTCGGCCGGGACGGTGGCGTCGATCGCCGCCCGGGTCGACGTGCCGCTGCACCCGCTCGTCGAGTCGGCGCTTGGGCTGGAGGCCGCGTACGCCATCGCGAGCGCCCACCCGGCGGTGGCCTCGATCGGTCTCGGCGAGGCCGACCTCCGCTCGGACCTGGGGGTCAGCGACGACGCCGGGCTGGCCTGGGCCCGCGGCCGGGTGGTGGTGGCGGCCCGCGCGGCCGGTCTGGCGCCGCCCGCCATGTCGGTGTACGCCGACGTCGTCGACGTCGAGGGGCTGGCCGCCTCCTGTGCCGTGGGCCGGCGGCTCGGCTTCCTCGGCCGGGCGGCGATCCACCCTCGGCAGCTGCCGGTGATCGTCGAGGCGTTCCGGCCGGACGAGCGGGAGGTGGCCCGGGCCGCGGAGCTGCTGGCCGCGGTCGCCGAGGCGGAACGGCGGGACTCGGGGACCGTGGTGCTCCCGGACGGCCGCTTCGCCGACCGGGCGATGGTCGCCGCGGCCCGCCGCACCGTCGACCTGGCCGCCCGCTACGCCGCCTGACGGCACCCGTCGCCGCCTCGCCCGGGGGCGTGCCAGCGCCGGCCCGGACCGCGCCGCGAACGCCGCGCGGCCCGAGCTGCCCATCCGGCCTGGCCCGTTCAGCTTGCCGGCTTGGCCCGTCCGGCCTGGCCCGTCGGGCCTGGCCCGTCCGGCCTGGCCCGTCGGGCCCGGGGCCGCGCCGTCGGCCTCGCCCGCCGGGGGACGTGCCGACGGCGCGGCTCGCCGCGCTTGCGGCGGGCTCAGCCGGCGGCCGGGACCGGAGCGGCGACCCGGCGCCGGCCCACGGTCGCCGCGGTGCCGAGCAGGGCCACGACGGCGCCGAGCAGCAGGACGGCGTCGGCGCCGTGGGCCGAGAAGCCGCCCGTCTGCCCGGCGGGCAGCAGGCTCGAGGCCGCGGTGATGCTGGCGGCGACGCCGAGGGCCGAGCCGACGTAGCGGGCCGTGTTGTTGGCGCCGGACCCCATCGCGACCCGGTCCGCCGGGACGCTCGTGACGGCCATCCGGGCCAGCGCCGCGTTGAGCAGACCGCTGCCCGCCCCGGAGATCAGCAGACCGGGCACGGTGCGGACCCAGGAGTGCGCGTCGGCGTAACCGAGCATGGCCAGGTATCCGGCGGCGGTGAGGAGGAACCCGAGCGCGAGCTGCCGGGTGGGCGCCACGCGCGCGCCGAGGTGACGCATCTGGTTGCTGACCACGAACGAGGCGCCCGCCCACAGGAAGGCCAGGCCGGCCGCGCCCAGCGCGCTGACGCCGATCAACCGCTGCACCAGCGTGGGCAGGACCGTGCTCGGGCCGAGCGCGGCGAGCCCCGTGAGGAACGCGCCGAGGGTGGCCGTCCGGAAGTCCGGCCGGCGGAACAGCGCCAGGTCGAGCATCGGCGCGCGGCCGCGGGCCTCGACCGCCACGAAGGCGGCGACCAGCAGGACCCCGAGCACCAGCGGGATCAGTACGGCCGGCCGCACCCAGCCGGTACGCCCGGCGGTGACGGCGACGAGCAGCAGCGCCAGTCCGGCGCCGAGGGTCAGCACCCCGGCCACGTCGACCCGGGCGGTCCGCTCCGCGCGGGACTCGGCGAGCAGCCGCCCGCCGAACACCGCGAGCACGGCGGACAGCACCGCGAGCACCAGGTACAACCAGCGCCAACTGCCGAGCGCGGTGAGGACGGCCGAGGCCAGCGGCCCGACCGCGATGCCGGCGCCGAGCATCGACGCCCAGCGGGCCGTCGCGTGGGACCGTCCGTGGTGGGTGCGGAAGGCGTGCCCGAGCAGCCCCAGCCCGGCGGCGAGGATCGCCGCGCTCGCGGCGCCCTGCACCACGCGGGCGGCCACGAAGGTGCCGGAGTCGGGGGCGACGGCGGCGCCGACCGTGCTGACGGCCAGCAGCGCCAGGCCGGCCCGGAAGATCCGGCGCCGCCCGAAGTCGTCGCCGAGGCTGCCGGCCACCAGCAGGGTGGCGGCGAGCCCGAGCGTGATCGCGTTGATCAACCAGGTCTGGGTGGTGAGGCCCGCCCCCAGGCTCCGCGCCGTCTGCGGCAGGACGGCCACCGGCGCGGTGTAGTTCACGAGGACGAGCAGCGTCGCGGCGCAGACCGCGAACAGGGCCCGGGAGCCGGAACGGGCGGCGTCCGGGTCAGGGGCGACGGCGGTCGGTGCGGTGACGCCGGCGGATGTCGACATGCGGAAGCCTCTCGGGTCGGTTCATTCGACGAACCGACAATAGCAGCGATGGTTCGCTGAATGAACCGACCCGGGGGTAGGATCACACCGTGGCACTGGGGAAGAACTACGAAGGGCAGCACTGCTCCCTGGCCAGAGCACTGGAACTGGTCGGCGAGCGGTGGACACTGCTCGTCGTCCGCGACGCCTTCTACGGCGTACGCCGCTACGGCGACTTCCTCAGCCACCTCGACATCCCCCGCGCCGTGCTCGCCGACCGCCTCGCCACGCTCGTGGGGGCGGGCATCCTCCAGCGGCACCGCTACCAGGAGTCCCCACCCCGGGACGAGTACGTGCTCACCGAGCGGGGCGTCGAACTCTGGTCGGTGATCTACCCGCTGATGCACTGGGGCGCCCGGCACTTCGCCACCGGCCAGTGGCTGCGCAGCTTCCGCCACGCCGCCTGCGGGACCGAACTCGACCCGGGCGGCCGCTGCCCGGCCTGCGGCAACGCCGACGTCCCGCCCGGTGACGTCGAGACGGTTCCCGGGCCGGGCGTGCCCGACGAGCCCCGCCAGGATCCGGTCAGCGTCGCGCTGCGCCAGCGCCCGCACCGGCTCCTCGAACCGCTGCTCCCCGCCGACCGGGCCTGAGCGGCCGACGCCTCGTCGGGCCGGCCTCGGCTACCGCGCCCCGGCCGAGGCGGGCGGCGGGTCGAGCCGGTCGAGCCGGGCCAGGGCGGCGGTGCCGTTCCGGACGACGGCGGCCGCCAGCGCGGTGACCGCGGGATGCGCACCGGACCGCTGCTCGGCGGCGGCGACCCGGACGGCCTGCGTGAGGTGGGCGCGCAGGTGCTGGGCGAGCAACCGGTGCAGCGCGGCGACGCTCGCCGACCGCAGCTCGGCGAGCTGCTCGGCGGTGACCATCCCCGGCATGTCGTGGCCCTCGTGCGGGTTGGTCGCGGGTGCGCCGGAGCCGGCCAGCAGTCCCCGGGCCCGTGTGAGGTCGGCGCGGTGGGTGGCGGCGACCTGCGCGGCGAGTCGCCGCCAGGCCGGGTCGGTGGTGCGGGCCGGCACCAGGTCGAGCGCCGGGAGCAGCCGTTCGGCCATCGCCACGTGCAGCTGGAGCCAGGCGACGTCGGTCCCGTTGAACGCCGGCGCGCCGCGCGTACCCCCTGGGCCGGCGGTGCCGGCGGGTGACGCGGCGTTGCCGGTGGTGGCCGTGGGAGGCCGCGCGGCCGGACCGGCGTGCGCGCAGCCGCTCACCAGCAGAGTCACCGCCACCAGGGCGGACGACGCGGCCGTCGTACGCATCGGGCCTCCTCTCGCGCCCGAGGGGAGCGGGCCCCGTGCCATGGGGCCCGCTCCTGGATCGATTCGGGTCAGAGCGGCCGTCCGTCGTGGCCGCACTTGATGACCGGGCGGATGCAGTCGTTGACCCGGCGGGCCATCTCCGCCACGGGCCAGGCGTTGAAGAAGTCGCCGTGCATCGTGTAGCCCGGCCCGGAGGCCAGCCGGAACTGCGACGGGTCACCGTTGACCGGGTACCGCAGCACCTGCCGCAGCTTCGGCACCGGCACCGGGTGGCTCGCCGGGCAGGCCTGGTTCACCGGGTACGCCATGTGGCTCTTGTGGTCCGGCGAGTCCAGGTCGCGGCCGTTCCAGCACTGCGGGAAGTCGAGGTACGACTCGAGCATCGTGCCGGCCGGGCAGTTCACGAAGTTCTTCGACGGCGGCACGTGCCCCGCGTGCAGGCACGACCAGCGGGCGATGCTGTTCTCCGGCCCGGTCGCGAGGGCGTTGCCGGCCACGATCCGCAGCCCCTGGGGGAGCGGCTCCGTACGGGCGACCACGTCGCTGCGTACGCCCTCACCCAGGTAGTAGAACGTGACGATCGCCGGTTCCACCGGCACGTTGTTGCGGTAGAGCGTCGGCACCCAGTACGACGAGGTGTCCACGCCCGGGTTGCAGGTCGTGGTGGAGTTCAGCAGGTCCGGCAGGGTGGTGTGCGCGTTCGTCACCGTGCTGCCGAAGAAGCTGTGCATGTGGGACGCCCCGGGCAGCCCGGGGAAGATGATCGGGTCGTCCGGCAGCCGGTGGCTGAAGCCGCAGTCGGCCGGGAACTCGGCCACGCGGATGGCGTTGGTGCCCGGGGCGGCGTCGGCCCGGGCGGTGGTGGAGACGGCGTACATGCCGAGCAGCGTCAGCAGGGCGCCGATCGCCGTGGCGAGGCGCAGCCGGCGGCGGATGCCGGCGCGGGGTACGGCCCTTTCCATCTCGGACTCCTGTCGGGGTGGGCCAGGGGCACGTCCGGCGCCGCCGCCGAAGGCATCGGAGATTCCTGGCCGGGCTGGTGGTGGTTGCGGAAGGACGAGAGAGCGCTCTCACCGTCAAGGGTCGACCTCGCGTCGACAGTTGTCAATACGTTCCGGCTCGCTCGGAGATGCGACGGCACGAGGGGTCGCCGGCGGGGTCGCCGCCGTCGGATGACGAGACGACGAAAGGGCCCGGCCCCGGTTGGGGGTCGGGCCCTTTCGCTTGTGGTGGTGCGCCTCGGTTGGGTTAGGTCAGGAGGCGCTGTAGCCGCGGGTGGCGATCCAGTCGGCGAGGTTGTCGACGCTCATCCGGTAGGAGGCCATGGTGGGGTCGGCGGAGTCGGCGATGGTGACGGTCTTGCCGCCGTCGCGGTAGCCGATGACGCTGATGTAGTGCCCGCCCTCGAAGGAGTGGGTATTGCCGTCGGTGTCCACGGCGGTGCCGGCGATGTTGGCCACGACGGCGCGGCAGCCGGGCCCCATCCCGCACGACCCCGCAGCAGCCCGTTGGCGCAGATCGGGCCCGTATGGGTGTTCCCGGCGCAGGCCCCGTGTCCTTCCACGTTCGTCGCCGCGGCCACCGGGGTTGGGCGGGTCCTCTAGAGCTGAATCGTCTCCGACATCGCCGGCCACGCCCCAGCCCCCATCCCGCGTAATCCTGTGCGACCCCGCGCGTTGCGGGTGCGAGCCCGGTGTCGTTCCCGGTTCGTCGTCCGCCGAGGCCACCTGCGGGGCCACGCACGACGCCCCCCCGCGCGCCGATCGCTCGACAAGATCGCGCAATTTCCTGGATGTTGTCGCATCGAGGGACGATCGAGGCGACAACATCCCCGATGTTGTGGCCTCGGCGCGCCGCCCCGGGGCACACCATGCCCGGGGTGGTGCGACTCGGCCTCGGCGCGCACCCCGAGGCCACGGCGTCCCTGCCCGTCCGGCCGGGGCACGGTCCAGGGGACAACTCCCCGGCTGAAGGCGGGGTCGGCGCGCGGTGGGCGCCAACTTCCGGGACGTTGTCGGGCGGGGCGCCGTTGAAGGCACAACCCGGTCGTTCGGCGGGGACCGGGTGCCGAATCGTCTACGACGTCAGCTCTAAGGCTCCGACGAGACATCAGCTCTAAAGGCTCCGACGACCACACCGGCACGGCGGTCGGCAACGGCCTGGGAATCCCGGCGGGCACGCTGCCGGCGACGCCCCTTACCGCGCTGGCCACCCCTGTGATGGCGACACCACATGTGGGCGTGTGCTGTCGAGCTGCCCCGGATATGGGGCAGGCTGCTGGCATCCCCGCGAAGGGACTTGTGTAGGGCGGGATGGTGCCGCCCGATCCACGGAGTGCTCCCGCCCGGACACGGTGAATCGACTCGTTGCTGCACGAGTGCCGTGTCGACCGGATGCCGCCGCGGGGGCGGCTCGGCCCAGGCGCCGGGGCGGCGCAGATTCACCCGCCCAAGGGGCACGCATCAGTGACCAGACGCACGAGCCGATAACGGGGCGTCAACCAGATGCCGACCCGGGCGCGCCATCGGGACGGTTTTGACCCGCCACGAAGGCGGGTGCCCCAGATATGGGGCAGGTCGACAGCATCCGCCAGACCGGTGTGGCCGGGCCGGGACGGGGGTGCGGCCGGCCCAAACGGGCTCACCTCAGTGAAGATGCCTTGCTGGCGATGCTGCCGGCATGGCGTCCGCCAGGGCATGCCGCCATGCCGAGGGGCGGCGAGCTGATCAATGGCCTTCGACTGGCTGCCCGGCCCGTGCGACGGTGCTGACCGCCGGCAGGCATGTGACCCGGATCCGCCGGGAGGCATGTGCCTCAGATACGGGGCAGGTCGACAGGATCGAACTAGGCAGTGTCTCGAAGTCGGGTGCGGCGTGTCGGTGGTCGATAGACGGCGAGGTCTCCGGTAGAGGGTTCATCGACCAAGAAGAACCTGAATACCGGAGACCTCGTGGCCACCATAGCGGTGACGAGGCGGCACGACCTGACCGACGCGCAGTGGGCGGTGCTGGCGTCGCTG
>NZ_RAQQ01000019.1 GCF_003610785.1 Micromonospora globbae | reverse complement strand
AATCGTCCGCCCTGAACCCCACAGATGCTCCAACACCTGCCGATGCCCGAACGTCAACACACCCGGCCTCGCCACCAGCACCCCCAACCCAACCAAGATCAGTTGCACTGAAGCCTAGAAACCACCCGGCGTGTCATGGCGGTAACTTCATGATCACCCGGGCCACGCGATCACCGGGGCCGCGCGCCCGCACGGGGACACGGGGACCGGGGACGTGGGGGACCGGGGGTCAGCGGGTGGCCGTCGTTACGGCTTCGGCCACCGGGGTGTCGCCGTTGACGAGTTCCAGGACGAGGCCGGCGGTCGCCGGGGCGTCGAGAAGGGCGACCAGCACCCCGGCCACGTCGGCGCGGGTGACGGCGCCGCGGGGCACGCGCCGCTGCAGGCTGACGCGCCCGGTCGGCGGGTCGTCGGTGAGCCGGCCGGGCCGTAGCACCGTCCAGTCGAGGTCACGGCCGGTGACGTCGTCCTCGGCGGCCTTCTTCGCCCGCAGGTAGGCGGCGAACACCTCGTCGGTGCCCGGGCGCGGCGCGTCCTCCACGCCCATCGAGGAGACCAGCAGGTAGCGGCGGACGCCGGCGCGTTGCGCGGCGTCGGCGAGCAGCACGGCGGCAGCCCGGTCGACGGTGTCCTTGCGGGCGGCGCCGCTGCCCGGCCCGGCGCCGGCGGCGAAGACCACCGCGTCGGCGCCGTCGAGGTGACCGGTCAGCTCGTCGACGCCGACGCGCTCCAGGTCGGCGAGGACCGGCTGGGCGCCGACGGCGGTCAGGTCGGCGGCGTGGTCGGGGTTGCGGATCAGGCCGACGGCGGTGTCGCCGCGGCCGGCGAGTTCCCGCAGCAGCAGCCGGGCGATCTTGCCGTGCCCTCCGGCGATGACGACGCGCATACCTGCAACCTAGCCGCCGGTCCCGTCGCCGCGCGGGCGAGCCGCGCCCTGTCGCCGGGTGGGCGAGCCCACCGCCGCGGCGATCGGTGCGAGGTAGGGCCCGAGCACGCGCCATCGCCCTGTGAGCGAGGCCCGGCACGGGCTGCGCGTTCGCCGGCCGAGGCTCGGTGAGGCAGCATGGACGCCGTGACGGAGACGATCGACGAGCTGGTCGAGCGGGTGGCCGGCGGCGGTGTCGTGGTGCTCAGCGGGGCGGGTCTGTCCACCGAGTCGGGCATCCCCGACTACCGGGGGCCCAGCGGGGCGGCGCGGCGGCACACCCCGATGACGTACCAGACGTTCACCCGGGATCCGCTGGCCCGGCGGCGCTACTGGGCGCGCAGCCACCTGGGGTGGCGGTTGATGGCGCGGGCACAGCCGAACGACGGGCACCGGGCGGTGGCCCGGTTGCAGCACGGCGGCCTGGTCGACGCGGTGATCACGCAGAACGTCGACGGTTTGCACACGGCGGCGGGCAGCCCGGAGGTGGTGGAGCTGCACGGCCGCCTCGACGAGGTGGTGTGCCTCGACTGCGGCAACCGGACCTCGCGGGAGGAACTGGACCGGCGGCTGCGGGAGGCGAACCCCGGGTTCGACGCGCGGGTGGCCGCCGTCAACCCCGACGGCGACGTAGACCTCGACGAGGCCGCGGAGGCGGCGTTCCGGGTGGTCGACTGCACGTTCTGCGGCACGGGCACGCTGAAACCGGACGTGGTGTTCTTCGGCGAGACCGTGCCCGCGCCGCGGGTGGCGCGCTGCTTCGCACTGGTGGAGCGGGCGCGGCTGCTGCTGGTGCTGGGCTCGTCGTTGACGGTGATGTCGGGGCGGCGGTTCGTGCTGCGGGCGGCGAAGCTCGGCATTCCCGTGGTGATCGTCAACCAGGGTCCGACGCGCGGTGACGCGTACGCGGCGCTGACCGTGGACGCGCCGCTGGGCCGGGTGCTGCCGGCGCTGGCCGACCGCGCCGTCGCGGCGGAGCCGGGCACGACCCGGGTGGTGGCCGCAACCGGCTGACCGGCGCGTGGAGCCCGACCGGGCCGGGCCCGACAGCCGCACCCGCGCCGGCCGGCCGACCGGCGCGGGACCCTGCCGGGGCGGGCCCGGCGGCCGGGGCTGCCGCCGACCCCGGGACCAGGCATGATCACCGCCGCCGGGGTACGACATCCGTGGGAAACCCTCCCGCTGGTAGCGTTGACCATGCCGGTAACACCCACGGGGGAGAGACCGCCCAGCAGTACCCGGGGCGGCGCCGAAGGGGCAAATCCTCCCCGGAACCTCTCAGGCAAAAGGACCTCGTGGGGCAGGCACTGTGGAGCGCCGTGCGGGCGCGACAGAGGGGGAGGCCGACTGTCGACCTCGCCCCGGGAGCGCAGCCCATGACCACAGAGCAGTTCGCCACCCGTCACATCGGCCCCGGCCCGGACGACGAACGCCGGATGCTGGAGACCGTCGGCTACAGCTCGATCGACGAGCTGATGGACGCGGCGATCCCCGAGGTGATCCGCTGGCACGGCACCCTGGACCTGCCGGAGCCGGCCACCGAGGCCGAGGCGCTCGCCGAGCTGAGGGCCCTCGCGGCCCGCAACACCGTCGCCGTCTCCATGATCGGCCTGGGCTACCACGGCACGCACACCCCGGCGGTGATCCGCCGCAACGTGCTGGAGGACCCGGCGTGGTACACGGCGTACACGCCGTACCAGCCGGAGATCAGCCAGGGCCGGTTGGAGGCGCTGCTGAACTTCCAGACGATGGTGACCGACCTGACCGGTCTGGCCACCGCGAACGCCTCGATGCTCGACGAGGGCACCGCCGCGGCCGAGGCCATGACCCTCGCCCGCCGGGCGTCGAAGAGCAAGAGCCCGGTGTACGTGGTCGACGCCGACGCGCTGCCGCAGACCATCGCGGTGATCAGCAGCCGGGCGGAGCCGCTCGGCATCGAGGTGCGGGTGCTCGACCTGGACGTCGAGGAGCTGCCCGGGGAGTTCTTCGGTCTGCACCTGCAGTACCCGGGTGCGTCCGGTGCGGTCCGCGACCACGCGGCCCTCGTGGCGGCGGCGCACGCGGCCGGCGCGCTGGTGACCGTCGCCGCGGACCTGCTGGCGTTGACGCTGCTGCGCCCGCCCGGCGAGATCGGTGCGGACATCGCCGCCGGCACCACGCAGCGGTTCGGCGTACCGATGGGGTTCGGTGGCCCGCACGCCGGCTACCTGGCGGTGCGGTCGGGGCTGGAGCGGATGCTGCCCGGCCGGCTGGTGGGTGTGTCCCGCGACGCGGACGGCAACCCGGCCTACCGGCTGGCGTTGCAGACCCGCGAGCAGCACATCCGGCGGGAGAAGGCGACCAGCAACATCTGCACGGCGCAGGTGCTGCTGGCGGTGATGGCCGGCATGTACGCCGTGTACCACGGCCCGGACGGGCTGCGGCGCATCGCCCGGCGTACGCACGCGATGGCGGCGCGGCTCGCGGCGGCGCTGCGCGCCGGCGGCGTCGAGGTGGTGCACGACGCGTTCTTCGACACGGTGCTGGCGCGGGTGCCCGGCGGCGCGGAGGCGGTCGTGGCGGCCGCCGCCGAGCGGGGGGTGAACCTGCGGCTGGCCGACGCCGACCACGTCGGTGTGTCGTGCGACGAGACGACCACCGACGCGCACCTGGCCGTGGTGTGCGCCGCGTTCGGGGTGCCCGCCCCGGGGGCGGGGGCGGAGGAGGCGCTGCCGGCGGGCCTGGCCCGTACGTCGGAGTTCCTCACCCACCCGGTGTTCACCAGCCACCACTCGGAGACGGCGATGCTGCGGTACCTGCGGCGGCTGGCCGACTTCGACTACGCCCTGGACCGCGGCATGATCCCGCTGGGCTCGTGCACGATGAAGCTGAACGCCACCACCGAGATGGAGCCGATCAGCTGGGCGGAGTTCGCGCACGTCCACCCGTTCGCGCCGGCCGAGCAGACCGCCGGCTACCGGGAGATGATCGCCCAGTTGGAGGGGTGGCTGGCCGAGGTGACGGGCTACGACGCGGTGAGCGTGCAGCCCAACGCCGGGTCGCAGGGGGAGCTGGCCGGGCTGCTGGCGATCCGCGCGTACCACCGGGACCGGGGCGAGGGGCACCGGGACGTGTGCCTGATCCCGTCGTCGGCGCACGGCACGAACGCGGCCAGCGCCGTCATGGCCGGCATGCGGGTGGTCGTGGTGGCGTGCGACGCCGACGGCAACGTGGACCTGGTGGACCTCGACGCGAAGATCGACAAGCATCGGGACGCCCTGGCGGCGATCATGGTGACGTACCCGTCGACGCACGGGGTGTACGAGACGGGCATCGCCCAGCTGTGCGCGAAGGTGCACGACGCCGGCGGGCAGGTGTACGTCGACGGGGCGAACCTCAACGCGCTGGTCGGGTTCGCCAAGCCGGGGAAGTTCGGTGCCGACGTGTCGCACCTGAACCTGCACAAGACGTTCTGCATCCCGCACGGCGGCGGTGGGCCGGGTGTGGGGCCGGTGGCGGTGCGGGCGCACCTGGCGCCGTACCTGCCGGGTGACCCGCTGGGCGGGCGGGCCGCGGGGCGGCCGGCGATCTCGGCGGCCCGGTACGGGTCGGCGGGGATCCTGCCGATCCCGTGGGCGTACCTGCGGATGATGGGCGCGTCGGGGCTGACCCGGGCCACCGGGGTGGCGGTGCTGGCCGCGAACTACGTGGCGGCGCGGCTGCGCAACCACTACCCGGTGTTGTACGCCGGCAACAAGGGCCTCGTGGCGCACGAGTGCATCCTCGACCTGCGGCCGTTGACGAAGGCGACCGGGGTGAGCGTCGACGACGTGGCGAAGCGGCTGATCGACTACGGCTTCCACGCGCCGACGATGTCGTTCCCGGTGGCGGGGACGCTCATGGTGGAGCCGACGGAGAGTGAGGACCTGGCCGAGCTGGACCGGTTCTGCGACGCGATGATCGCGATCCGGGCGGAGATCGACAAGGTGGGGTCCGGTGAGTGGCCGGCGGGGGACAACCCCCTGGCCAACGCGCCGCACACGGCGGCGATGGTCAGCGGGGACGAGTGGCCGCACCCGTACCCGCGGTCGGTGGGCGCGTACCCGGCCGGGGTGGACCGGGCGGGGAAGTACTGGCCGCCGGTGCGGCGGATCGACGGCGCGTACGGCGACCGGAACCTGGTCTGCTCGTGCCCGTCGCCGGAGGCGTTCGAGAGCTGAGCGGGTGTGCCGGGGCGGTCGCCGGTGGCCGCCCCGGCCGCGTCGTACCGGCCGGCGGTGGCCCCGGTGACGGGCCGGTGCTGACCGGTGGGTGGTGACGCAGCGTGGTCGCGTCAGGCGACGAGGGCGTGGCGGGCGGGGCCGCGGTGCGGGGCGATGGACCGGCCGTCGGGGAGCAGTTCGCCGGTGTCCTCGAAGACGATGACCCCGTTGCAGAGCAGGCTCCAGCCCTGCTCAGGGAAGCAGGCGATGACCCGGGCGGCCTCCCGGTCGGTAGCGTCGGCGGAGGGGCAGGTGGGTTGGTGCTGGCACATCGGGTTCTCCGGACTGTGGGGGCACTGTGTCATGGTTCACATGACCAGTGACGCACAGTACCAAGCGAAAGTGGCCCGCATCGAGCAGGTATGCGCGTGCGGGTCGGGAAATCCACTGAACGGATGAGGCAGATAGGGCCAGACGGCGTGGAAACGCTCCCAGAACTGACTTCGGTCGATGCACCGGCGGCGCCCGCCGGCTGCCGCCGTACCCTCGTCGAGCGGGCCCGCTGGGAGTGGCGCCCGGCCGACGGCGGCGACCCCGCCGACGGCGCGCAGGAGTTCCTGGCCGCGCACGGCCTGCCGCTGCACGACCTCGCCCGCCCCGCCACCCACGACCCGGCCGGCGTCTGCGGCGCCGCCCTGTACGTGTCGGCCGCCGCCGGGGCGCTGCTGGCCGGCGCGCCGCCCGGCGCGCCCAACCCGGTGTCCACCCTGCCCGAGGTGGCCGTGGTCGTCTACGGCCACGGCGACCCGCCGCCGCCCCGGCCGGCGGCCGGCCCCTGGCGGCTCGGCGAGTGGGTCGAGAGCTGGACGCCGGCCCGGCACGCTGGCGCCGTCGAGGCGGTCCGCGACGCCATCGGCCGCGGCGACGTCTACCAGGTCAACGTCGTGGGGCACGCCGCCGCCCGGTACGCCGGGGATCCCCTGCCGGCCCTCGCCCGCCTGGGCACGCTGCCCGGCGCCCGCTACGGCGGCGTGCTGGCCGGCGCGGGCTGGGCCGTCGGCTGCGCCTCACCGGAGACGCTGGTCGAGCTGACCGGCGGGCGGCTCGTCACCCGCCCGATCAAGGGCACCCGGCCCGCCACCCCCGCCGGCGCCCGGGAGCTGCTGGCCAGCGCCAAGGAACGCGCCGAACACGTGATGATCGTCGACCTGGAACGCAACGACCTCGCGCGGATCGCCCGCACCGGCAGCGTCCGGGTCGACGAACTGTTCGCGGTGCGCCGCTGGTGCGACCTGTGGCAGGCGGAGTCGACCGTCTCCGCGACGGTCGCCGACGGGCTCGGCCTGGCCGACCTGCTGCGCGCCGTCTGCCCCGGAGGGTCGGTCACCGGGGCGCCGAAACGCGCCGCGCTGGAGCAGATCGCCGCCCTCGAACCGGTCGGCCGCGGCGCCTCCATGGGCGCGCTGGGCTGGGTCGCCCCCGGCCGCGTCGACCTGGGCCTGACCATCCGCACCGCCGCCGTCGACACCGACCGGGTCCACGTGTGGGCCGGCGGCGGCATCACCTGGGGCAGCGACCCGCGGGCGGAGGTCGCCGAGGCCGCCGCCAAGAGCGCCCCCGTGCGCGCCGCCCTCGCCGGCCGCTGACCCCTCCCGCGCGACCACCCCGGGCCATCCGGGCCGGCCGAGTTCGGCCCGGGCGCGCCGTTCCGCCGGCGCGCCCGCCGGGACGTCACGACCCCGCCGGGCACCCGGCGGGCCGGCTCACCCCCGGTCGGCGAATTCGTCGAGGGCGGCGACCACCCGCTCGCCGATGCCGCCGCCGGCGCCGTGCCCGGCGGTCTCCACTAGCTCGAGGCGGGCGTCCGGCCACGCCTGCGCGAGCTGCCACGGGATGTCCGGCGGGCTGCTGACGTCCAGCCGCCCGTGCAGCAGGACCCCGGGGATCCCGGCCAGCCGGCCGGCGTCGCGCAGCAGCTGCCCGTCGGGCAGGAACGCCGCGTTGCTCCAGTAGTGGGTCACCAGCCGCGCCGACAGCATCCGGAACCGGGGGTCGGCGAACCGCGGGTCGGGGCCCGCGCCGGGCACGGTGCGCACGTGCGTGTCGTCCCAGGCGCACCAGTCGCGCGCGGCCCGCTCCCGCACCGCCGGGTCCGGGTCGGCCAGCAGGCGGGCGTACGCGGCGGCGAGGTTGCCGTCCCGGTCGGTCGGCGGCACGCCGTCGCGGAAGCGGGCCCACTCGGCCGGGAAGATCCGACCCATGTCCCGGGTGATCCACTCCACCTCCCGGCGGGTCGTGGTGACCACGCTGAACAGCACCAGTGCGCTCACCCGGTCGGGGTGGCGCTGGGCGTACGCGAGGCCGAGGGTCGAGCCCCAGGAGGCGCCGAGCACCAGCCAGCGGTCCACGCCGAGGTGCTCGCGCAGCCGTTCGATGTCGGCGACCAGGTGGCCGGTCGTGTTGACGGACAGGTCCACGGCCGGGTCGGCGGCGTGGGGGAGGCTGCGCCCGCAGCCGCGCTGGTCGAACAGGACCACCCGGTAGCGGGCCGGGTCGAAGTAGCGCCGCCAGCCCGCCGTGGCGCCGGAGCCGGGGCCGCCGTGCAGCACCACCGCCGGGGTGCCGTCCGGGTTGCCGCAGGTCTCCCAGTACACGAGCTGGCCGTCGCCGACGTCGAGCAGGCCGTGCGCGTACGGCTCGGCGGGTGCGTACATGCGTCCTCCCTCAGTTATGACAGCGCTGTTACATTAGCGGGGTGAGCGAGGTGCCGGACCGGGAGGCCGTGGGGACGCTGCTGCGGCGGGTGCTGGAGGTGCTCGACGGCGACGTGGCCGCCGTGTACGAACAGCGGGGCCTCCCCGACTACCGGCCCCGGTTCTCCCCGCCGCTGCGGGTGCTCGTCGCCGACGGGCCGTTGCCGATCCGCGACCTGGCCCGCCGGGTCGGGGTCACCCACTCCGCGGCCAGCCAGACCGTGGCGCAGATGGCGCGGGCCGGCCTGGTCGAGCTGGCCCCGGGGGCGGACGCCCGGCAGCGCGTCGTGCACCTGACCGACCGGGCCCGCGCGCTGCTGCCCGTCGTCGAGGCGGAGTGGGCGGCCACCGCGGCGGCCCTGCGGGACCTCGACGGCGAGCTGCCCGCACCCCTGACCGAGGTGTTGCGGGCGGTGCTCGCCGCCGTACGCCGCCGGCCGCTGCGCCGGCGCATCGCCGACGCCGGCCTGCCACCGGCGCCCTGAGCCGCCGGCGCCCCGCACCCGGGGCGCCGGCGGGACGGGTCAGCGGCCCAGCTGCCGGTACCGGCGCACGGACAGGGGCAGGAAGACCGCGACGAGCAGCAGCGGCCAGGCCACGGCGAGGGCGAGGGCGTGCTGCGCGGCGAACGAGTCGCCGCCCCAGCCGGGGTTGCCGAACAGTTCCCGGCACGCCGCGACGGTCGCCGACAGCGGGTTCCACTCGGCGACCGCGCCGAGCCAGCCCGGCATGGTCTCGGGCGGGACGTACGCGTTGGAGGTGAACCCGACCGGCCAGACGAGGATCTGCAGGGCCACGATGGACTCCGGGCGGCGCAGCAGCAGCGCCAGGTAGATGCCGGCCCAGATCAGCGCCACGCGCAGCAGCAGGAGCAGCCCGACGGCCACGAGCGCCGGGGCGAGCCCGTTGTGCCAGCGCCAGCCGACGAGCCACCCGCAGCCGAGCATCACGACGAGCCCGGCCGCGGAGTGCAGCAGATCGGCGACGGCGCGGCCGCCGACCACCGCGGAGCGGGCCATGGGCAGGGACCGGAACCGGTCGGTGACGCCGCGGGCGGTGTCGCTGGCCACCGCCGCGTAGCTGGCCTCGATGCCGAAGGCCATGGTCATGACGAACATGCCGGGGAGCAGGAACTCGCGGTAGTCGCCGCCACCGGGCACCGACATGGCGCCGCCGAACAGGTAGCCGAACATGAGCACCAGCAGCACGGGGAAGAGCAGGCCGGCGATCAGCTGCCCGGGCTGGCGGGTCCAGTGCGCCAGCGCCCGGCCGGTCAGGACGAGGGTGTCGGTCACGGCCCACCGCAGCCGGTGCGCGCCGAGGGTCGTCGTGCTCATACGGTCACCGTCCGGGTGGTGTCGGTCAGGCGGAGGAACACCTCGTCGAGGGTGGGGCGGCGCAGCGCGACGTCGGCCACGTCGACGGCCTCGTGTCGCAGGGCGTGCAGCACGGCCGCGAGGGCGTTGACCCGGTCGCCGACCGGGACGCTGATCCGCAGCGCCGTGGCGTCCACGCTGGGGGTGGCGGCGGTGGTGGCGGCGACCACGGCCGCGGCCCGGTCGAGGTCGGCGGCGTGGTGCAGCAGCAGGTCGAGCCGGTCGCCGCCGATGTCGTCCTTGAGCCGCTCGGGGCTCCCGGCGGCGACGACCCGGCCGGCGTCGACGACGGCCACGGTGTCGGCGAGCTGGTCGGCCTCGTCGAGGTACTGGGTGGTGAGCAGGACGGTGGTGCCGGCGGCGACGAGCGCCCGCACGGCGTCCCACACCTCGCTGCGGGCGCGGGGGTCCAGCCCGGTGGTGGGCTCGTCGAGGAACAGCACCGGCGGGGCGAGGACCAGGCTGGCGGCCAGGTCGAGGCGCCGGCGCATGCCGCCGGAGTAGCCGGACACCGGGCGGGTCGCCGCGTCGGTCAGGCCGAACCGGTCGAGCAGCTCGTCGGCGCGGGCCTGGGCCGCCCGCCGGGGCAGGTGGTGCAGCCGGCCGAACAGCGTGAGGTTCTGCCGCCCGGTGAGCACCTCGTCGACGGCGGCGTGCTGCCCGACCAGGCCGATCGCGGCGCGGACGCGGTCGGGGTGGCGCAGCAGGTCGTGCCCGGCCACGCGGGCGCGCCCCCCGTCGGGGCGCAGCAGCGTGGTGAGGATCCGCACGGCCGTGGTCTTGCCCGCCCCGTTGGGGCCGAGCAGCCCGCACACGGTGCCCGCCGGCACGGCCAGGTCCAGCCCGGCCAGGGCGTGCGTGTCGCCGTATCTCTTGCGCAGTCCTTCGGCCTCGATCGCCGCGGTGTGCATCCGCGCTCCCTCCACTCGTTCGTCGTATGCTGTACGGTACATCGTACGGCGAGGGTGGCGATAGAGTCCGGGACGTGACCACCGAGTACAGCGGCACCGGGGATCCCGCCCGCAGCCTCGCCCTGCTCTGGCGCACGCGGGAGCCGGCCAGCCGCCGGGGGCGCACCGACCTCACCGTGGACCGGATCGTGCGGGCCGCCGTCGAGGTCGCCGACACCGAGGGCCTCGCCGCCCTGTCCATGCGCCGCGTGGCCGAACGCCTCGGCGTGGGCACCATGTCCCTCTACACCCACGTGCCCGGCAAGGGTGAGCTGCTGGACCTCATGCTCGACACCGTCTACGGCGAGACCCTGGCCACCGACCTGCCCGACGGCGGCTGGCGGGCCCGCCTGGAACACCTCGCCCGGGAGAGCTGGACGCTGTACGTGCGCCACCCCTGGCTGTTGCAGGTCGCCACCACCCGGCCGCCGCTGGGGCCCAACCTGATCGCCCGCTACGAGCGGGAACTGCGCGCCGTCGACGGCATCGGCCTCACCGACCTGGAGATGGACGCCGTGGTCACCCTGCTCGGCGGGTTCGTCCACGGCGCGGTACGCGGCGCCGTGGAGCAGGCGCAGGCCGCCGAGCGCACCGGGATGACCGAGGAGCAGTGGTGGCGGGCGCACGCCCCGTACCTGGAGAAGGTCATGGACGCCCGCCGGTTCCCCCTCGCCGCGCGGGTCGGCGCGGCCGCCGGGGAGGAGTACCAGGCCGCCAGCGACCCGGCGAGGGCGTTCGAGTTCGGTCTGGCCCGCATCCTCGACGGCATCGAGGTGCTCATCCGCGGCCGGGACGCCGCCGGATAATCTTGCGGGCATGACGATGCGCCCCATCCGGATCATCGGCGACCCGGTGCTGCGCACCTCGTGCGCGCCGGTGACCAGCTTCGACGCCGAGCTGCGCGCCCTGGTCACCGACCTGATGGACACCCTGCTCGGCGCGCCCGGCCGGGCCGGTGTCGCCGCCCCGCAGATCGGCGTGGACGCGCAGGTGTTCGTCTACGACGCCGACGGCCACCGCGGACACCTGGTCAACCCGACCCTCGAACTGTCCGAGGAGACCCAGGAGGACGACGAGGGCTGCCTGTCCATCCCCGGGCTGTACTTCCCGACGCGGCGTGCCCTGCACGCCACGGCCCGCGGGTTCGACCAGCACGGCGAACCGTTGACGATCTCCGGCAGCGGCTTCCTCGCCCGGGCGTTGCAGCACGAGACCGACCACCTGCACGGCCGGCTCTACGTGGACACGCTGCGCGGGGAGACGCGGCGGCGGGCGCTGCGGGAGATCCGGGCCGGCCGCTTCGACTCGCCCCGCCGCAGCGGCTGACCGCACCCGCCGTCGGGCGACGGCCGCGCCGGCGGGTGTCCGGCTCGCCTCACCGGCGGGCGGTCAGGGCGTACTCGCCGTAGTCGGCCACCCGGGTGAAGCCCAACCGCTCGTACAACCGCAGGGCCGGGGTGTTGTCGGCGCGGACGTTGAGGGTGACGTGGGTGACGTGCGCGCGCAGCCGACGGCACAGCGCCGCCACCACCGCCGTGCCCAGGCCCCGTCCCCGCACCCGCGGATGGGTGGTGACGTTGCCCAGCGCCGCCACCCGGTAGGCCGGGGACCACACGTGCACCCCCGCCACGGCCACCAGTTCACCGCCCTCGCGGACACCCAGGTACTGCCCGGTCTCCAGCATCCGCGGGTCGAACCAGTTGCCCGGGTACGCGGCGTCGTACAGGGCGCGCAGCTGCGGCAGGTCGGCGACGCCCAACGGCTCCCCGGCGCCGGCGACCCGGGAAAGTCGCGCCGGGTCGGTGAGCGCCATCTTGTGGTGCGCGCCCGCGCCGTCGACGTCGAACGCCGGTTCCAGGGCCGACTCCAGGCCGGGGGAGAGGTGCGCGTACAGCCGCGCCGGCAGCACCGGGGCCAGCTCACCGAGCAGCGCCGCCGCGTCGCCCAGCCGCGCGGGGGCGGCGAACGCCAGCAGCGTCGGCGGGTCCGCGCCGTGGTAGAGCAGGGCCACCTGGTCGCCGCGGCGGAACCACGACGTGTACGGCCAGAAGAAGTCGTCGAGGTCGCCGAGCTGGTACGCGTGCAGCACCGGGTCGGCGCCCAGCAGCCCGGCCAGCACCGTGCGGTCGTGTTCGGCGCGGACCGGCATCAGCCGGCCAGCCACTGGTCGTAGCCGAGCTTGCCGATCAGCGCGAGGACCACGACCAGCAGCACGACGCGGACGAACCCGGCGCCGCGGCGCAACGCCATGCGCGCCCCGAGCACCGCGCCGGCGATGTTGCACAGGGCCATGCCGGCGCCCAGCAGCCACCACACGTGCCCGGTCACCCCGAACACCACGAGCGCGCCGAGGTTCGTGCCGGCGTTCACGACCTTCGCCATGGCCGACCCGTGCACGAAGTCCGCGCCGACCAGCGCCGTGAACGCCAGCACCAGGAACGTGCCGGTGCCGGGGCCGATCAGCCCGTCGTACAGGGCGATGCCCACTCCGGCCACGCCCACCGCGGCGGCCACCCGGGCGCGGGTCCGCCGCCGCGGCTCGGCCACCACGCCCAGGCGGGGGCGCAGCAGCACGAACACCGCCACCGCGAGCAGCACCACGAGCACCACCGGCCGGTACGCGCCCGCCGGCACCGCCCCGGCCAGCGCCGCGCCCACCCCCGCGCTGAGCACGGCCACCCCGGCGGCCGGCCCCGCCACCCCCCAGTCGACCTTGGTGCGCCGCGCGTACGTGGCCGCGGCTGTCGCGGTGCCGGCGATCGCGGCGAGCTTGTTCGTGCCCAGCG
Source organism: Micromonospora globbae (assembly GCF_003610785.1). Lineage (GTDB taxonomy): Bacteria > Actinomycetota > Actinomycetes > Mycobacteriales > Micromonosporaceae > Micromonospora > Micromonospora globbae. The sequence continues at coordinate 142,027 of NZ_RAQQ01000019.1, read as the reverse complement.
CCGTGGCCACCGGAACACCGGGCGCGGCCACCAGCAGCGCCGGCAGCAGGAGCAACCCGCCACCGCCCACGACGGCGTCGACCCAACCGGCCATGGCGGCCGCCGTGAGCAGGGTGATCAACGATGCGGGCTCCACGGGCGGCCATTCTTCCGACCGGCCCGCCGCCGACGCCCGCCCCTGTGTCCAGGCTCACCAGCCGCCCGACCGCGTGGCACCTCGTCCGGTGCGTGACGGTGACCTGCGCGTCGGCGTAGACGTCGCGAAAGAGCGGTCGCCAGGCCGAGCTGCGCAGATCGTTGCGGCTCAGCAGCCCCCGGGATACGGCGGCGGAGCCGCGGAAGATCCGGCCGCGCAGCTGGGGTGGACGGCGAGGGGACTTCGGCATGCCGTACAGGCTGGCGGATGACCCGGGTCGCCCCGCTGACCCTGTGGACAACCCCTCAAGATCGCGCTGCAACACGGAAGTAGTGGCCTCCCGAGCTGCGGGAGGCCACTACTTTCCGCATCGAGCGTGATCTTGCAGGGCGCCGGCGGGCGCGGCCGCCCGGCGGCCAGCGGTCGGAGGCCCGGCCGCCCGCCGGGTCGCCCGCCTGCCGCCGCGCCCACCGGTCACCGGGGCGCCGGGGGCGGGGTGGCCGCCGCCGTCGCCTGAAGCGCCGCGAGCAGAGCACGCAGGGCGGGCGTGTCGGGCGCGGACTCCCGCACCGCCGCCCAGATCACCCGCACCGGACGAGGCCGGCGCACCGGGCGCACCCGCACACCCCGGTGCACGCCGCCCAACCCCGTCTCCGGCAGCAGGCTCACACCCAGCCCGGCCGCCACGAACCCCTGCGCGGTGGCGTAGTCCTCACTCTCCACCACCACCCGGGGCGAGAACCCCGCGGCCGCACACGCGGCGGACACCGCCTCCCGGCACGGGCCGGGCCACTCGCTGCCCACCCACGGCTCGTCGGCCAGGTCGGCCAGGTCGAGCACCCGCCGCCCCGCCAGCGGATGCCCGGCCGGCAGCACCGCCCGGTACGCGTCGTCACGCAGGTGCACCAACCGGATCCCGTCGATCGGCGGCGCGTCCGCGGCGCGGACCACCAGCGCCAGGTCGACCCGGCCGTCACGGACCTGCGGCAGCGGATCCTCCGGGTCGGCCATCCGCAGGTCCACCCCCACACCGGGCAGCTCCCGGCGCAGCCGCGCCACGGCGGGCGCGACCAGACTCGCGCCGGCCGTGGCGAAGTAGCGCAGCACCACACGCCCGGCCCGCCCGGCCCGCAGATCCGCCAGCGCCGCCTCGGCCTCGGCGACCTGCTCACCGATCGCCGCCGCGTACCCGGACAGCACCCGCCCCGCCTCCGTGGGCCGTACGCCACGACCCGACCGTTCCAGCAGCTGCACGGCGGCCTCCCGCTCCAGGACCGCCAACTGCTGGCTCACCGCCGACGGGGTGTACCCGAGCTGCCGCGCCGCCGCGCTGACCGACCCGCTGGCCACCACGGCACGCAGCACCTGCAGGCGCCGCACATCCAACATGCAGCACAGCTTAACGGTGCGTGCAGATCCTTTCGCTTGTCTAATGAGTCGGGGTGGGGGAGCGTCGACGCAGACGACGAGGAGGACACCGTGCACCACCCCCGTACCGGCGCGCTCGTCCGCGTGACCACCCTCGCCCTGCTGTGGGGCTCCGGCTTCCTGTGGACTCGGCTCGCCCTCGACGGCGGCCTCACACCCGCGTACCTCGCCACGCTGCGCTGCGCCCTCGGCGCCGCCGTCCTGCTCGTCCTCGCCCGCGCCGCCCGCCAGACCCTGCCCCGCGACCGCCGCACCTGGCGCCACCTCGCCGTGGCCGCCCTGCTCTGCAACGCGCTGCCGTTCCTGCTGACCAGCATCGGCCAGCAGAGCGTCGACAGCGGCGTCGCCGGCGTCCTGCACGCCACCACACCCCTGTGGTCGCTGCTGCTCGCCCTCACCGTCGGCAGCGAACACCGACCCCACCCGGCCCGCCTCGCCGGCCTGCTCCTCGGCTTCGCCGGCACCCTGCTCATCTTCGCCCCCGGCCCGCACAGCCGCCTCGACCCCGCCGGCGTCACGGCACTGCTCGCCGCCGCCGCCAGCTACGCGCTCGCCTACGCCTACATGGCCCGCCACCTCACCGGACGGGACGCGCCCCTGGCCCACTCCGCGGCGCAACTGCTCGCCGCCACCGGACTCACCGCACTGGCCCTGCCCGCCGCCACCCCGCCCACCGCACCGACCGCCACCGGACTCACCGCCGCGATCATCCTCGGCACCCTCGCCACCGGCGTCACCTTCCACCTCAACGCCCGCCTCATCGCCACCGAGGGCCCCACCACCGCCGCCGCCGTCGGCTACCTCCTACCGGCCGTCGCCGTCACCCTCGGCGCGGCCGTCCTCGACGAACCCCTCACCGGCCGCACCGTCACCGGCACGGCCGTCGTCCTCGCCGGCGTGGCCCTGACCCGCCGCCGACCCCGACCGGCCGACCCGCCCACGCCACGACCCGCCGGCGCCCACCCACCCGAGCGCCACCCGGCACGCCGCTGACAACCCCGGCGATCACCGGCCGCGACGCCGCCGCACCCACACCCCCACCGCACCCACCGCCACGAACACCAGCATCGAACACAGCAACGCCCTGACCACCGGGAAAGACTGCCACGGCGTCGTAGGGTGCAGGAGTGCGCCTGGCCACCTTCAACCTGCTGCACGGTCGATCACTCACCGACGGGCTCGTCGACCCCGACCGGCTCGCCGCAGCCGTCACCGCACTCGACGCCGACGTCCTCGCCCTCCAGGAGGTCGACCGCGACCAGAGCCGCAGCGGCAACCTCGACCTCACCGCCATCGCCGCCCGCGCCCTCCACGCACCCCACCACCGCTTCGCCGCCGCCCTCGTCGGCACCCCCGGCCAAGGGTTCCGCCCCCTCACCGGCGACGACGACGGACACGGCGAACCCTGCTACGGCATCGGACTCATCAGCCGCTACCCCGTACGCCACTGGCGCGTCACCCGACTGACCCCCGCACCCGTCCGTTCCCCGGTCTACGTCCCCGGCCCCGGCCGCGGCCTCGTCCTCCTCCACGACGAACCCCGCGTCGTCCTCGCCGCCGTCCTCGACACCCCGCACGGGCCGCTCACCGCCGCCGCCACCCACCTGTCCTTCGTCCCCGGATGGAACCTGCGGCAACTACGCCAGGTCGTCCGCGCGCTGCGCACCCTGCCCCCACCCCGCGTCCTGCTCGGCGACCTCAACCTGCCCGCCGGCGTCGTCCGCCTCGTCTCCGGCTGGCGACCCCTGGGCCGCCGCCCCACCTACCCCGCCGGCGAGCCCCGCGTGCAACTCGACCACGTCCTCGCCGACCGGCACGCCGCACGCCGACTCCCGCCCGTCACCGCCGTGGCCACACCCCTGTCCACCATCTCCGACCACCGGCCCCTCCTGGTCGACCTCGGCTGACCCGTCAGCAACGCCGGGGGAGCGGACCCCTTACCCGGCGACCCGCAAGATTCCCTCAAGATCGTTGCGCCGGTCATCCATGCCGATCATGCTGTTCCAAACCGCGTCACGGTCAACCAGTACTCGCCATGGAGGCCATGTGAGACGCCATCGTGCCGTCCTCATCGCACTGTCCACACTCCTAGCGGCCAGCCTCGCCACGATCGCCACCCCGGCGAACGCCCAGGCCGCCGAACCCAACCAGGTCACGAACCTCACGGTCCGCCAGGGCGACGGGTACGCCACCCTCGCCTGGAAGCCGGTCGAGGGCGCCACCGACTACCAGATCGAACGCACCCCCGTCGACGCCGCCGGCAACCCCACCGGCACCCCCACCGTCGTCGGCATCTGGCGACCCAACCGGCAGATCAACCAGGAGTCGCCCACCTTCGCCGACGCCGGCTTCAACCCCGGCGACCGCTTCCAGTGGCGCGTACGGGCCCGCATCGGCACCGCCGAGCAGCCCTACTCCGAGCCCGTCGCCGACACCACCACCGCACCCTGGGGCGACCCCAACGTCCCCGGCCAGCAGCTGCGCACCCAGTGGGAGACCACCCACGCCGCGCAGTACACCAGCGACACCAACGAGTACGCCTACACCGCCGCCATCGACGAACTCTCCGACCGCGTCCGCGTCGTCGAGATCGGCCGCACCGTACGCGACCGGCCGATCAACATGTTCGTCATCGGCTACCCCACCCCGCCGGCCACCCCCGAGGCCGTCGCCGCCACCTCACCCGTCGCCGTCAACTGCAACGTCCACGGCAACGAGCCCGGCGACCGCGAAGCCTGCCTCATCATGGCCCGGCAGCTCGCCTTCAGCACCGACCAGCGGGTCATCGACCTGCTCAGCCACACCACCGTGCTGATCATCCCCACCATCAACGGTGACGGCCGCGCCGCCAACACCCGCGGCAACTCCACCGGCCAGGACCTCAACCGCGACTACTCGCTCATCCGCCAGCCGGAGACCGCCGCCTACGTCAAGATGGTCCGCGACTACCGGCCCGTCGCCGGCTACGACGGCCACGAGTACGGCAACTCCCGCGCCGGCGACCTGCCCATGCTGCCCCCGCGCCACCAGAACGTCGCCCAGCCCATCTTCGACGAGTCCATGGACATGATCGAAGGCCACATGTACCGGGAAGGCGCCCAGGACGGCTGGTGGCCCTGCCCGTACGGCTGCGAGGGCGGCGGCAGCGTCGGCCTCGGCGAGGAGACCATCCTCCGCAACACCCTCGGCCTGAAGAACGTCGTCAACTCGCTGCTCGAACTGCGCAGCTCCGGCGGCCAGACCCGCCCCGACGAGGGCAACACGGCCAACAACCGCCGCCGCAAGACCTTCTCCGCCCTCTGGACGTTCCAGCAGTTCCTCGACTACCACCGCGCGAACCTGACCGACATCACGCAGGCCCGCGCCGAGGGCATCACCCTCCAGGCCTCCAACACCGGCCGGCTCGTCTTCCGCGGCTCCCGGCCCATCCCCGCCCACCCGGCGCCGCACCCCGGCGACAGCCCGCCGCCGGTCGACGCCCCCCGCCCCGAACTGATCCTCGACAACGCGCCCTGCGCCTACCTGCTCACCGAGGAGCAGTACCACGGGGCCCGCACCGACGGACCCGGCGGCGTCGGCGCCACCGTCGCCGAGCGCATCGCCGCACACGGCTGGAAGGTCATCAAGACCGCCAACGGCTACTACGTGCCCCTCAACCAGCCCGAGCGCGGCCTCATCCCGCTCCTGCTCGACGGCCAGGGCGTGGAGAAGCTCACCGACGGCCAGCGGATCTACCCGACCCTCACCGGCCGGCACACCGGCCCGCTGACCATCACCGGCTTCGCCTGCCTCGACGACGCCACCGTCACCGGCCCGGTCACCGTCCGGCCCGGCGCCGCGCTCGTCGCCACCGGCACCACCTTCACCGGCCCGGTCAACGCCAGCGGCGCCGCCGGCGTCATGCTGGCCGACAGCAAGGTCACCGGCCCGGTCCGCGTCACCGGCACCACCGACGCGGTCTCGCTGATCGACCTCACCGTCACCGGCCCCGTCGACCTGTCCGCCAACCGCACCGGCACCGCGCCGCTGCTCGTCGGCAACACGGTCACCGGTCCGCTGGCCTGCGCCGGCAACACCACCGCACCCAGCAACCTCGAGGTCAGCAACCGCGTGTCCGGCCCCCGCGCCGGGCAGTGCGCCACCCTGTGACACCCACCCCATGAGACCGTGCCGGCAGGGCGGCCGCGCCTCCGCCCTGCCGGCACACCCCACCCCCCGAGGAGACGTCGTGACGTACCCCCGCATCCGCAACCCGCGGCGCGCCGGCGCCCTCCTCGCGGCCGCCCTGCTGCTCACCACCACCGCCTGCACCAGCGGGAACCACAACACCGGACCCGACCCCAGCCTCGCCGCCGCCGTCCACGTCACCGGACCCCTCTGCGACGCGCTACCCACCGGCAGCGAACCCGGCAACCCCACCGCCCTCGCCGGCCTGCCCGCCGGCGAAGCCCTCACCTGGATGCCGACCCTCACCACCTTCGAGGCGGCCGTACGCACCAGCGGCGTCCTCGACGAGCACGGCACCGACGGCCTCACCCTGCTGGCACCCACCGACGACGCCTTCGTCAAGAAGTTCTCCGACGACACCTGGGACACCCTCATGACCCGGGACCACGAGAAACTCCGCACCCTGGTCAAGGCCCACCTCATCGCCGGCACGCACAGCCTCGACCAGCTCGCCGCCGCCGGCACCACCACCACCCTCGACGGCACCACACTCACCGTCACCCGCACCGGCGACACCACCCGCTTCGCCGACACCGCCGACGCCGTCTGCGCCGACTACCAGGCCAAGGGCACCCGCATCCACATCATCAACGCCGTCCTCGGCCCCCTGCCCACCACCGCCGACGGCACCGGCCACCGCGCGCACTGACCCCGCGGCCCACGCCTCTCACACCTCACCGCCCAGCAGACCGGCCAACGCCCGGTTGGTGCGGTTCGACCGCACCGCCGCCCGCTGCTGACCCGCCGTCACCTCGATGTACGTCTGCGACGCCGCCAACGACGCGTGCCCCAGCAACCGCATGATCTCCGCGGCGCTCGCCCCGTCCTCGGCCAGCCGCGTCGCGAACGTGTGCCGCAACGCGTGCAGCCGCGCCCCCCGCGGCACCCGGTCGATGATGCCCGCCCGCCGGTAGCAGGACTCCACCAGGTACTGCAACCCACCCCGCCGCAGCGGCTCACCCCGCCGGTCCACCAGCAACGGCGAGTCCGGCCGTACGCTCCGCGCCCCGAACCGGCGCCGACGGCTGTCCAGGTAGGAGACCAGCACCCGGTCCACGGCGTCCTCGATCGGCACCGTACGCGGCCGCCCACCCTTGCCCGCCACGTCCACCCGCCGCTCGCCGGCACGGCCGCCCAGCGACGCCACCCGCAGCGCCAGCAGCTCCGACAGGCGCAGCCCCGCACACAGCGCCAACGCCAGCACCGCGAGATCCCGCTCCGGCCACGGGTCCCGCTGCCGGCCCGCCTCCCGGGCCACCGCCGCCAGCAGCTCCTCCGGCGTGTCCTCGCCCCGCAGCGGCTTGGGCTGGGGGAGCGGCGCGCGGGGGCGGCCCACGGCCGGCATCGGATTGCCCGGTACGACCCCTTCGGCGACCAGGAACGTGAAGAACGTGTTCCAGGTGGACCAGGCCCGGTGGACCGACGCGGCGGCACGGGGAGCGGCGAACCGGGCGAACGCCGCCCGCATGACCCGGGGGGAGAGATCCGCGACGGCCAGGGCGTCGAGGGGGAGGGGAGAGGTCAGCGTCTCCCCGGCCAGGCCCGCGATCGTCCGCAGGTCCCGCCGGTACGCCTCGAGGGTGTGCGGGGAGGGCTTACGGGTGGCCCGGGCGGTCAGGAACTCCTCGATCCAGTGCTGCACCGATTCGTCCTTTTTGTCATGCATAAGGCATATTATGCAGGATTTTCGCGTTCCCGGGCAAGCGAGGGGAGAGCGTTGGGTGCGCGCGGCCGTGTGGACGGTCAGCGACCGAGCCTTGGCCAACCGGATGCCGCCGTGACTCAGCGGACCCCACGATGGCGGCCGGGGTCGGGCGATCACCATGGAGGGGGGATCGAGGTTCCAGCCCTGCGCGACGTCGGCCTCTGCCACTGAAACCCGGAGCGTCGACGGGTCGGATGGCTGCGTCCTGGCGCACTCCAGGACGCGCGGGCCACAGGGCGCGGCCGCAGCGGGGATCGGGTGCCGCTCGTCGCGTGGCATCGTCCTCGTGGCCGTGGCACCGTTCGTGCCGGCGCGCGGTGCTCACATAGCAGTCTGTCGCGCGTCGCCGCACGGGCGCGCCCTCGACACGTTGTTCGTCGTGTCCGGGGTTGGTCGAGTCCCGACCCCTGCCGAGGGAGGGCCGGATCCGGTCTACTTGACATAATGTACATTATCGAATCAGCGGCCAGCATGGGGCGAGGCCCGAGATCGGACCGCGGGCCGGTCGGGTGTTGGGTGCTTGGAGGTCGGCGCTGACCTGGGCGACGGCCGCCATGGCACGCTCGATCGTGGAGGCTGCCTTGCCCTCGTCGGCCTACCGGGCGAACACCTGGTCGTCGTCGGCGAACGCCTTGAACTCCAGGGCGTTCCCGGCCGGGTCGAGGAGGAACATGGTCCACTGCTCCCCCGGCTGCCCGGCGAAGCGCAGGTACGGCTCGATGACGAACGCCGTACCGGCGGCCCGCAGCCGTTCGGCCAGCTCATGGAACTCCGGAACGGTCAGCAGGAGCCCGAAGTGCGGGACCGGGACGTCATGGCCGTCGACCTGGTTACGTGCCGACGTCCGGCGGCCGGGGACGAGGTGCGTCACGAACTGGTGACCCCGCAGGTTCCAGTCGATCCACGTCTCCGCGCTCCGGCCCTGCTCGCACCCGATGACCGACCCGTAGAAGCGACGGGCGGCATCGAGGTCGTCAACGGGTACGGCGAGGTGGAACCGGGGGATGTGCGAGTTCAGCGTCGTCACGGGCTGGTCCTCTCTCGGACGATCCTTCCCGGCGTCCTATCACAGGTGCCCGGTTCCGCGCCCGCCGCGGCGCGCTCACGCCTCGGCCCTCTCCGGATTCGGCGCGACCGCCGGGGCGGCGCGCCGGCGGTGGCCGGTCCTGCATCTCCTCCGTCATGACCTCGGTCTACCAAGGGTGGTCAATGTCCACGCGCTCCTCCTCAGCGGGGGTGAGCGGAAGGTGCGTCCGCCAGGGGTGACGCGACGGGCCGAGGTGCGCGCACGCGGCGACCGGCCCGCTGCTCGACGACCCGCTGGAGGCGCGGGACGGCGGCGCGCAGCGCCTCGTCAGGCCGGGATCAGCCCGTCGAGCAGGCGGGCGAGGCCGAACTCGAACCAGCGGTCCAGTTCCCGGTCCGGGTCCGCGGTCGCGGTCGCGACGGCGGCCAGCCAGGGCCGTTCACGCGTACGCCCGGTCTGTTCCAGCAATGCGAGAGTGCGGGCGGACCAGGTCCCCCAGGCGGCGGCACCGGCGTCGCGCTCGGCGCGCTCGGCCACGTGCAGCAGCGCCATGCCCTGCACGTAGCCGCTCAGGGTGAGATAGCCGGCGAACGCGTCGGGCACGTCGTACCCGGCGGCGGTGAGCACCTCCACGGCGGCGTCGACGAGCGCCAGCACCGCCGGGCCGGTGGGCGGCCGGGTGCGCGCCAGGACGGTCAGCAGCCACGGATGGTTGCGGTACATCGACCACTCCGCACGCGCCAGCCGTCCGAGACGCTCGCGCGGCGGCTGGCGCGTCCGGTCGCGCGGCCGTCCGGCGCGGAGCACGTGCTCGGCCATCGCGGCGAGCAGCTCGTCCCGGTTGCGTGTCCACCGGTAGACCGCGTCGGTGGTGAGACCGGCACGGTGCGCCACGGCACGTACCGTCACGGCGTCGAGGCCGTCGGCGTCGGCCAGTCGCACCGCCGTCCGGATCAGCTCCTCCCGACCGGTGGCGCGGTCCCCGTCCGCAGTGCCCGCACGTCGCCACGACGTCGCGGTGCGGCCCCGGTCCCGGCGGCGGCGGTACGCGCGTGCCTGGCAGCCGCGCGAGCAGTAACGCCGTGGCCGTCCCCGGCCGGAGCCCGCCGGCAGTTCGGTGCCGCACTCGGCACATCGCGGCCCGACCAACCGGCCTCTCCCCTCTTTTCGTCACCGCACCCGCCGTGACGAAAGTACTCCCCGGGCGGTCGGGCGGACGGCCAGCATCGAAGGCGCCAACCCGCCGGACGGACCGAGGAGTGCCGTGTCCCCCACCCTCGCGGTGCGCGCGCGACGTGCCGTACCCGCCGACGTCGACGCTCTCGTGCCCGCCTACCTCGCCGCGTTCGCCGACGAGGCCGTCCTGTCCTGGGTGGTTCCCGACCCGACGGACCGGGCCGCGCGTACGGCGTCGTTGTTCCGCGACCTGCTCCACGCCGCGGTCCACGACGGCCAGGTCATCGTCGCCGAGCTTCCCGGCGGCACCCTCGCCGGGATGTCGGTGTGGCAGCGTCCGGTCGACGCCACGTCGCCACCGGCGCCCGCCACGCGACCGACGGCCGCGGCCCTGGACGGCCTCCCAGGGCGGCGGTTGGCGACGGTCACCGACACGGTGGCCGCCCACCGTCCCAAGGAACCCCACCTCTACCTCGCGTCGATCGGCGTACGGCCCGACCTGCGCGGCTGCGGTGCCGGTGGGGTGATCCTCGCCGAGGGACTGCGCACCGCGGACGCTGACGGCCTGCCGACGTACCTCGAGGCCTCGACCGGGCGTAGCCGCCGGCTCTACCTGCGCCACGGCTTCCACGACCACGGTCGGCCGCTGGCCCTGCCCGACGGCGGGCCCGTGCTGTGGCCGATGTGGCGGCCGGCGCGGCCCGGTGGGGCGTGACATCACCTACCCGAGCGGGGCGAAGGCCACGAGTGGGACGCCTTCGGCGCGCAGCACGACGACGGGGGCCGGGCGCCCACGGCCGGGGCCGACCGCGCGGTCAGGCCCGGCGGCCCGACGCCGGTCGGGGCAGGAGGTGGGCCGGACGCGCCGTTTCGCGCCCGGGCAGTGGGCGCGGACGTCGAGCGGGCGGCGGCAGCCGCCGCCCGCTCGACGTCCTCCTCTCCCGGCGAACCCCGCTGCCGTCCCGGACGGCACCGCTCACTCAGGCGGGAACGGCGTCCACGCCGCCGTCACCGGATACGGACCTGCACGGTCTGCGCGGAGGAGTCCGCCCCGGTGTACGCCGTGGAACCGGGGTAGACCCACTGGTAGTCGGTGCTGACGCTCGGCGTGTGGCTCAGCGACAGGTTCCCGCTGCTGCCGCTCGTCGCCGTCCCCACCTGCGTCCAGGTGGTGGTGCCCGCGGGCCGTGCGTACAGCCGCACCACCGCCCCGGCGATCGGCGCGCCGGTGTCCGGCCGGGTCAACTGGCCGGTCAGCGAGACCGGTCGGCCGGAGTTGACGGTCTTCGCACTGCTGGCGATCGTCAGCGCCGAGCCGGTCAACGTCACCGTGCTGGGGCTGCTCAGCGTGCCCGACAGGTCCCGCACCCACGCCCGGAACGTGTAGGTCGTTCCCTCGGCCAGGTCGCTCACCGTCACGCCGGACCCGGTGCCGGCGTACACGGCGGTGCCGGACGTCACCGACGACGGCGGCGTGGTGCCGGTGGCCTGCCGCACGATCACCTGGTCCAGGTCGGCGATCGGCGGCAGCGTCCAGGACAGGCTCGCGCCGCGCACCGCGCCGGTCGCCGTGAAGCCGGTGACCGGGCCGGGTGCGGTGTCGGAGACACGGAACGTACTGCTGAACCGCGCGGTCTGCGTCTCGCCCGCGGTGTCCCGCACCCCGTCCACGACCAGCCGGTACGGGGTGTCGACCGGCAAGGCGGCGGTCGGCGTGACCCGCGCGGTCCGCGTGCCGGCGTCGTACGACACCGACGTCGCCACCGGCTCCCCCGTCCGGCCGTTCACCAACCGCACGGTCGACGGCGACACCGACGCGGCGTCCACGGCGCGCTGGAACGTCACCGACGGCACCGCCGTCGACGGCACATCCGACGCGAAGTCCGCCGGGGTCGCGTCGCGCACCCACACCTGCGCCCCGCCCCGCGTCGGGCCGTTGTTGTTTCGCAGCATCACGAGGCCGTTGTTGTAGTCGGCGATCACGGCGTCCGTCCGGCTGTCGCCGTCGATGTCACCGAGCGCGAGGCCCTGCATGGTGTAGCTGGTGGAGTACGGAAGGTCGTCGATCCTGATCGGGGTGCCGAGGTGGCCGTCGGCTGTCTGCGGCAGCACGCTCAGCGCGCTCCACCCCCCGTGGACGGTGACCACGTCCAGCCGGGAGTCGCCGTCGACGTCGGCCGCCTCGACCGGCTCGGGCACGTCCCAGACCGGGTGGAGCACACCGTCGGCGAGCCCGCCGGTGGGGTTCTGCACGAGGACGCTGACCTGGGAACTCGGCTTGTTGCCGCCCAGCGTGGCGACGACGTCGACGCGCCCGTCCCCGCTCACGTCGGCCACCTCGATGCCGCTGACGGTCTCCGGCGACGTCATGCCCGTCGTGTGGTCGGTCCGCGTCCATCCGCTCTCCGACGCGTGGTAGATGCGGATCTTCGCGCCACCCAGGTACGGCGGCGGCGCGCCGACGACCTCCGGCTCTCCGTCACCGTCGACGTCACCGACCTCCACCTCGGCGATGTCGTCGCTGGAGATGGGGCTCGCCGTGAAGGTGCCCCCGTCGCCCTGGGTGAGCAGGGTGAGTCCCGCCGCGTCGTCGTTGGCGACCAGGTCGCTGTCGCCGTCGCCGTCCATGTCCGCGGCCACCGGGGTGCCCTTGCCCGGCAGCAGGCCGGCGCTCTGAAGCGTTCCCGAAGCGGTCTGCCGCAGGACGTTGATACCGCTCACCGTGTTGATCGCGACGTCCTGCCGACCGTCGCCGTTGGTGTCGAGCACCGCGAAGAACGCCTTGGCCACGGCGTCGGTGCCGTAGCGCACCGGCGGGGCGAGCGTGCCGTCCGGCCGTTGCGCGAAGACGAACAGCTTGTCGTCGTTGTCGGAGCCGGTGTAGCCGCTCGTCATGAGCAGCACGTCGTCGCGGCCGTCACCGGTCACGTCCGCCACGTCGACGGTCCTGGCCTGCCCACCAACGCCGACCGAGACGGCCGGCTGGAACAGGGAGGATGCGGATCCGGCGGCGACCGCGAGGGTGTACGACCGGTTGTCGGCCGCGCCGTTGTAGTTGCGCACCGAGACGTAGTAGGTGCCGGCGTCGGCGACGAACCGGAGGGTCTCCGCGCCACCCGCGAACGCCCGGTCGACCGTGCCGACCAGTCGCAGGTCCCGGTCGTAGACGGACAGGACGGGGTCGGCGTTCTGGGCGAGGCCGGCGTCGAGCGCCGGCGGCGTCACCGTGACCTGGACGGACTCCTGCCCGGCGGCGTCGAAGCGGTACCAGTCGACGTCGCCCTCGGCGGCCAGGCTGCCGGTCACCGAGGTGGCGAAGGCGGTTGCCCGGGCCGGCACGTCGTTCGGCTCGTTCGCGCCCAGCGTCCGCGCCGGGAACTCCGCGCCCTGGCTGCCGCCGACCGCGTGGTACGCGTCGAGCACCCCGTGCCCGTAGTAGGGGTCGATGCCCCGCGGGCCGGCGTCCCGGGCCGTCGCCCGGAGCCGGTCGCTCACCTGCGCCGGGGTCCACGACGGGTTGGCCGCCCGGACCAGGGCCGCCACGCCGGAGGCGATCGGCGCGGCGAACGACGTGCCGTCGCCGACGCGGTAGTCCTGCTCCGGGCCGGTGGAGACGATGTCGAATCCGGGAGCCGCCACGTCGACGTGGTCGCCCCAGGAGCTGAAGTCGGTCAGGTTGCCCGCCCGGTCCGTGGCGCCGACGGCGAGCACCTCGGGGTAGGCGGCCGGGTACTCCGGCCGGTCGCTGCCCTCGTTGCCGGCGGCCACGACCACCAGCGCGCCCTTGTCGGTGGCGTACCGGATCGCGTCGTGCAGCAGCGGGCTGTCGGCGGGGCCGCCGAGGGACAGGTTCACGATCGTGGCGCCGTGGTCGGCGGCCCACGCGATGCCGGCGGCGATGTCGGAGTCGTAGCCGCTGCCGCGGGAGTCAAGCGCCTTGACCGGCATCACCCGTGCCGTCCAGGCAGCGCCGGCGACTCCGGTGCCGTTGTCGGTGTTGGCCGCGGCGATGCCGGCCACCATCGTGCCGTGACCGTTGTCGTCGGAGTTCGCGCCGGCCGCGACGGCCGCCCCGGTGATCGCGTTGTAGCCGTCCACCGTCACGCCCTGCAGATCGGGGTGCGGACCGTTGACGCCGGTGTCGACGACCGCGATGAGCTGGGTCGTGGAGCCCTTGGCGAGATCCCACGCCTGCGGCAGGCGCACCGTCTCCAGGTACGACTGGCTGCCCGCGAAGTACGGGTCGTTCGGCGTGGCCGCGGCCCGCCGCCGGTAGTCGAGCGTCACGTCGGCCACCGCCGGGTCGTCACGCAGCCGGAGCAGCAGGTCCGACGCGGCCGCGTCGGACCGGACCTCGACGTACCCGGTGCCGCGTACCTCACGGGTGCGGCTGGCGCCACGGGCCGCCAGGGCGCGGTCCTTGGCCGCGGCCGAGGCGCCCTTCTTGAACCGCACCAGCACCGAGTGCGGATCGAACTCGCGGTCCGCGGCCTGGCGCGCCCGCTCCGGCCTCGGTAGCTGCTGGCCCGTCGGCGTCGGACTCGACGGCTGCGCCGCGTACGCGGCCGGAGCCGTCGCACCGAGCAGCAACAGTGTGGACGCGGCCACCGCCGCGCGACGAAGACGCACTGATCCCCCGTGATCGAAGAGTGGACGATGGAGCCTGCCGGACGATGGATGCCGGCTGGCAGACCCTGCTGACGATTCACCTGCGCCGACGATCATCGCCGGCCACCCCGTAGGACGGTCAACACCTGTCTCCCTTCCGCCGCGGCTGCGGCGTAGGAACGATCTACCGGACGGGTGTGACATCGACCGCCGGGGTGAGGCAGCTGCAACGCGGTGAGCACCTGCTGCCGGGCCCCGTTGCGCTGCCAGCGTCGGAACAGGGCATCCACCGCCGACTAGCGGATCGAATGCCCCTGGTCGCCTCGCAGTCCGGGATCGTGCCGATCTGGCAAGTGCAGGTCGTCGTCAAACCCACCTGCCTGGCAGCTCGGCTACGTACGGTAGCTCCACCGGGGTCTTGAGCCACCGCAGGTCAGAGCAGCTTGGGTGGGTCAGGATCAGGGAGAAGGGACACGTGGCGCGGGTCACCTCCGCGGGCTGTCACACGGACCGGACCGCCGGCATCCCATGGTCGTCCAGTGCAACACCACGAGTGAGGACAGAGCCATGGACGTCCGGTTCGACATGTTCCACAACGAGATCGGCGCGAAGTTCGCCAAGCGGTTCGCCAACAGCGGCCTGGTGATCCACCAGTCGTCGCTGCCCAGGTCCACGCAGGAGCTGGTGTCCCTGCGGGCCAGCCAGATCAACGGCTGCGGCTGGTGCATCGACATGCACACCAAGGAGGCCGCGGCCGCCGGTGAGAGCGCCGTCCGCCTCAACCTGGTCGCCGCCTGGCGGGAGTCCACCGTGTTCACCGAGGCCGAGCGGGCCGCGCTCGCGCTCGCCGAGGAGGGCACCCGGCTCGCCGACGCCCACGAGGGCGTGTCCGACGAGACGTGGGCCCAGGTGCGCAAGCACTACGACGACGACCAGGTCGCCGCGCTGGTGTGCCTGGTCGCGCTCATCAACGCGGCGAACCGGCTCGCCGTGATCGTGCACCAGCGCGGGGGCTCGTACGAGCCGGGCATGTTCGCCGCCGCGGTGGGCTGAGTCGCCGAGTCGCGGCTGTCACGCCCGGGTGGTCGTGAGCGGCCGGTGGTTCCGGCCCGGGCTGACCGGTCCGGGCCGGAACCGGGTCTCCGGCAGGGCCGCGACCGGTGGCCCGCACCGGCCGCTCTCCCCCGGCCCGAACACCTGTTCGGCGGCAGACCATGCCGCAGTCGCACACGCAGCGCAACGTTGCCGACTCGCAGGGCGAGGTGAGCGCGGCGACGTATGTCGGTGACGGACCGCTGCGGCCGGTCAGGCGCAGGCGGCGGCGCGGTCGAGCAGCAGTGCGCGTTCGCGTTCGTTGCGGGTCATCGTCGCGGCGCGTTCGAACTCGGCCTTCGCCTCCGCCGTCCGGCCCAGCTTCGCCAGCAGGTCGCCGCGTACGGTCGGCAGCAGGTGGTAGGCGGCGAGCGTCGGCTCGTCGCGCAGCGGTTCCAGCACGGCGAGGCCGGCCTGCGGTCCCTCCCCCATCGCGACGGCCACGGCGCGGTTGAGTTCCACGACCGGTGATGGCGCCACCTGGGCGAGCTGGGCGTACAGGTCGGCCATGCGCGCCCAGTCGGTGTCCTCGGCGGTGCGGGCGCGGGCGTGGACGGCGGCGATGGCGGCCTGGAGGGTGTACGGGCCGCCGCCGAGCGCCTCGGCCCGCTCCAGGGCGGCGAGTCCCCGCCGGATGAGCAGGCGGTCCCAGCGGCGGCGGTCCTGTTCGAGGAGGGTGACGGGTTCGCCGGAGGGGCCGGTGCGGGCGGCGGTGCGGGAGGCCTGGATCTCCAGCAGGGCGACGAGGCCGTGCACCTCCGCCTCGTCGGGCATGAGGCCGGCGAGGACGCGGCCTAGGCGCATGGCCTCCTCGCAGAGGGCGGGGCGCATCCAGTCGTCGCCGGCGGTGGCGGAGTATCCCTCGTTGAAGATGAGGTAGATGACCTCCAGGACGGAGGTGAGTCGGGCGGCGCGGTCGGCGCCGGTGGGCAGCTCGAACGGTACGTGGGCGTCGGCGAGGGTCTTCTTGGCGCGGCTGATCCGCTGTCCGACGGTCGGTGAGGGGACGAGGAAGGCCCGGGCGATCTCGTCGGTGGTGAGGCCGCCGAGCAGCCGCAGTGTGAGGGCCACGCGTGCCTCGGGTGAGAGCACGGGGTGGCAGGCGGTGAAGATGAGTCGCAGCAGGTCGTCGTCGATGGGGTCGTCGGTGATGGCGTCGAGGTCGGTGGGTTCGGTCGCGTCGGGGGTGACGAGGTCGGGCAGGCTGCGTTCGAAGCGTTCGCGGCGGCGGATCTGGTCGATGGCGCGGCGTTTGGCGGTGGTGGTGAGCCAGGCGCCGGGGTTTCGGGGTACGCCGTCGGAGGGCCATTGTTCGAGGGCGGCGACGAGGGCGTCCTGTGCCAGTTCCTCGGCCAGGCCGACGTCGCCGACGAGTCGGGCGGCGGCGGCGATGACGCGGGGGGCCTCGATGCGCCAGACGGCCTCGATCGTCTGGTGCGTCTCCGTGGTCGTCACCGGGTCACGATAGCTCCGGGTGGTGACGTGGCGGCCGGGCTCAGGAGGCGCTGCGGCGTACGGCGGTCGTGGCGAGGGTGGTGTAGTGCATCGTGAAGCGTCCGCCCAGGGAGTCGATGGCGTCGCCGACGGCGTCCAGCACGTCGGTGAGCTGTTCGGGGCGGAGGTGGGTGAGGCCGCCGGTGGTGGGGAGCAGGTCGAGCCACTGGTCGCGGGTGTAGGGCTGTTCCCAGTCGAATCGCCACTGTTCGGGGTCGGTGAACTGTCCGGTCTGCCGGATCGTGTCGGCGAACTTCGTGTACGCCGCCTGGTAGAGGTCGAGGGGGCGGCGGGCCGGTTGGTGGTGGAGCGGGGAGTCGGGTGCGGCGCGCCGGAAGGCGGCGGCGAACGGTTCGGCGACCTCGGGCGGTGGCTCGTACACGTGGCCGAAGATCGCGAGTCGTCCCCCTGGGCGCAGCACGTGTGCCGCTGTCTCCGCGCCGGCGGCCGGGTCCACCCAGTGCCAGGACTGGGCGGCGATGACGGTGTCGAACGTGCGGCCGGCGGGCTGCCAGGCTTCGAAGGTCGTGACCTCGACCGGGAGGCCGCGGGCTCGTGCGAAGTCGGCCATCCGGGCGTCGGGTTCGATGCCGAGGACGGTGCAGCCGGCCGCCTGGAACTGGCGGGCGGCGATGCCAGTGCCGCAGCCGACGTCGAGCACGTGGGGGCCGGGGCTCCCGTCGACGATGCGGGTGACCAGGGCGTCGGGGTAGGCGGGCCGGGCCCGGTCGTATCGGTGGGGGTCCACGCCGAACGACTCGGCCATCCGGCGGGCCTGGTGCGGTTGCGGCGTGGGTGGTTGGTCACGCGGTAGAGTGGGCATGTGCCCACTCTAGTGGGCGCGTGCCCACTCAACAAGGGCCGCCGGGTGGGTCGATATGCGAGAGGATCTGTGAGTGCCGACTGGGGTGCACCTTCGCGACGCGCGGCAGCAGCTGTTCGACGCCGCCGAGCGCGTCCTTCTGCGGGACGGGCCGAACGGGTTGACCAGCCGGGCCGTCACCGACGAGGCGGGCTGCGCCAAGGGCGTCCTGCACCGGCACTTCCCCGACTTCGACGCCTTCCTCACCGAACTCGTGCTCGACCGGGCGACGCAGTTGGAGGCGCAGGCGGGTGCGCTGCGCGAGTCCGCCGGCACCGGCACGGTGGTCGACAACCTCACCGCCGCGCTGACCGGCCTGTTCGGGCCGGTCCCGGTGGCGATCATCCCGCTCATCACGTTCCGGGACGAGCTGCGCGCGCGGCTGCGGCAGGCCACTCCGGGTGGCGGCATCGCGATCCTCGCCCAGGCGACGACCGCGATCTCCGCCTACCTGGCCGCCGAGCGTGAACTGGGCCGCATCGCGGCCGACGCCGACATCGACTCGCTCACCCTCTCCCTGGTCGGCGGCGGCCATCTCCTGTCCGTGGACCGTGAGCCCGGCCCGCCGACCACGGCGGCCGTCAGGAAGCTGGTGACGGCGGTCCTCGCCAACGCGGTGCGGCGACGACCGGCCTGAGCGCGATCTCGTGACCGGCGCCCGCGGCAGGGTCTCCCCTGCCCGCGCGCGGTGGTCGGCGCCTGCTCGTCCTGGCCGCCGCGAAGCGCCATCGGCGCACCACAGCAGCGGGCGGCGGCCAGGACGACGGCGCAGCCGCTAGGCGAAGTCCTCCATCTCCGCGACCCGGCGGACCTCGATCTCGACGTGGTCGAACAGCGCGCCGAAGCGGGTGGCCCATTCGACGGCCTCGGCCTGGTCGCGGACCTGGAGGATGGCGAACCCGGCGATGACCTCCTTGGCCTCGGCGAACGGGCCGTCGACGACGGTCGCCTTGCCGTCCCTGGAGGTGATCTTCGCGGCGCCCTCGGTGGTCGGGCGCAGGCCCTCGCCGTCGAGCAGGACGCCGGCCTTGTTCGCCTCCTCGAGGAAGGCGCCCATCCGGCCGATGAACTCGGGGGTCGGCGCCCAGGCGGCCGGGTCCTTGTCGTCCAGCTTGTGCATCAGCATGTAGCGCATGTCGGTGTCCCTCTGACGTGGTGGCCGACTCCGTGCCGGCCCTCATCAACGCGTCGAACGGTCGGCGCGGTTTTCGACACCGCGTTCCACGATTTTTTGGCGCGTGTCGGCCTGACGGTAGCGGGCGCGTCCGCCCTGGGGCGCGTGCCGCGCGGCGGGGTCAGGCGTTGGGGGCGATCGGGGTGCCCGCGCCGCGGCGGCGGAGCCGGACGAGGTCGCGGCGGTGCGCGGGCAGGGTGGGTTCGCCGGCGCCTTCGACGACGTAGCCGGCGTCGGCGATCATGTCCAGGTCGGCCCGGCCGGCCTGTCCCTCGCTGGTGAGGTAGTCGCCGAGGAACATCGAGTTGGCGATGTGCAGTGCCAGGGGTTGCAGCGACCGTAGGTGGATCTCCCGCCCGCCGGCGATCCGTACCTCCACGTCGGGGAAGACGAACCGCACCATGGCGAGGATGCGCAGGCACCGCTGCGGGGTGAGGTCCCACCTGCCGGCCAGCGGGGTGCCGTCGAACGGGATGAGGAAGTTGACCGGCACCGAGTCGGGGTCCAGGGCGCGCAGGGCGAAGGCCACGTCGACCAGCTCGTCGTCGGACTCCCCCATGCCGGCGATGAGGCCGGAGCAGGGTGAGAGGCCGGCGTTCCTCGCCTGGTCGACGGTCTGGACGCGGTCGGTGAAGCCGTGGGTGGTGCAGATGTCGCCGTAGCGGCTCTCGGCGGTGTTGAGGTTGTGGTTGTAGGCGTCGGCGCCGGCGGTGTGGAGGCGTTCGGCCTGGCCCTGACGCAGGAGGCCGAGACAGGCGCACACCTCGACGTCGGGGTGCTGGGCGCGGATGGCGCCGATGGTGTCGGCGACGCGGTCGATGTCGCGGTCGGTGGGGCCGCGCCCGCTGGCGACCAGGCAGACCCGCGTGGCTCCGGCGGCGATGCCGGCGGACGCGGCGTCGGCGGCCTGGTCGGGTTTGAGCCACGTGTACGACAGGACGCCGGTGTCGGCGCCGAGCCGCTGGGAGCAGTAGCCGCAGTCCTCGGGGCACCGCCCGCTCTTCAGGTTGACCAGGTAGTTGAGCTTCACCCGTCGTCCGAAGTGGCGGTGCCGTACGCGGGCCGCGGCGGCGACGACGTCGAGCAGGTCGTCGTCGCCGGTGGCGAGGATCGCGCGCGCTTGCGCGGGTGTCGCCGGTTCGGCGCGGAGTCCCTGGTCGACGAGGCTGTCGAGGAGTGCCATGAGGACGATGGTGGCCGGTGCGGATCAGGGAGACGAGGGGGTCGGCCGACGAAGAAGGTCGCGGGTTTTTTGGAGGGTTCCGACAAGTCTGCTTGTGAGTTCTCGTCATGTGCCCGTAGGCGAGCGGGTCGGGCGGCGCTCACGCGCCGCTGCGGCGGTGTCGGGGCCGGGCGGGCCCGGCCCCGACACGGTCAGCCGGTCACTGCCAGGGCACCTGGGGTGAGGCGTGGAAGTCGACGTCCTGCAGGCGCCAGCGGGGGGCCTGCGCGCCCAGGCGGGTGCGGAAGGACTCCCAGTCGTGGCTGGTGGCCGGGGACCAGCCGAGTTCGGCGATGGCGGGTAGGCGTGGGAAGGCCATGTACTCGATGTCGTCGAGGGTGCGCAGGGTCTCCGACCACAGGGGCGCCTCGACGCCGAGCACGGCGCTCTCCCCCACGCCGGTGACGCGTTGGGCGGGGTTCCAGTCGTAGGCGTCGCGGACCTCGATGTAGGCGGCCCAGGAGAGGCCGAGCCGGGTGGTGGGGTCGTACTTCATGTCGAGGTACGCCTTGTTGGCCGGCGACATGACGATCTTGTTGCCTCGGGCGGCGGCTTCGGCGACGTCGGCGTTGGTGGTGCCGGTGCCCCAGAACTGGGCGACGGCGTCGGTGGGCGGGTCCACCTTGGCGATCTCGTTCCAGCCGAACGGGCGTTTGCCGTACTTGGTGACCAGCGGCAGGACGCGGTGCATGAACGTGCGGTAGTCCTCGTCGGTGGTGGCGTGGGCCTCGTCGCCGCCGATGTGCAGGTAGGGGCCGGGGGTGATCTCGGCGACCTCGCGGATGACGTCCTCCACGAAGCGGTACGTGAGGTCGTCGTGGATGCACAGGGAGCTGTAGCCCACGGCGATGTCGGTGCGCGGTGGCGGGGCGACGCCGTCGCAGTTGAGTTCGGCGTACGTGGACTGGGCGGCGTTGGTGTGGCCGGGCATGTCGATCTCGGGGACGATCGTGATGTTGCGGGCGGCGGCGTAGCGGACGACGGCCGTGTAGTCGGCCTTGGTGAGGTATCCGGGGCCGACGCCGTCGACGCCGGTGCCGGGGCCGCCGCCGACGGTGGTCAGGCGCGGCCAGGAGTCGATCTGGATGCGCCATCCCTGGTCGTCGGTCAGGTGCAGGTGCAGGTAGTTGATCTTGTACTGGCTGAGCAGGTCGACGTAAGCGGTGATCTCGTCGACGGTGTGGAAGTGCCGGGCGAGGTCGAGCATGGCGCCGCGGTAGGCGAAGCGCGGGTAGTCGACGATGCGTCCGCCGGGGACGGTCCAGCGGGTGCGCTGCCGTTCGGACGCCTCGATCTGGGCGGGGAGCAGTTGGCGCAGCGTCTGGGTGCCGGCGAAGAGGCCGGCGGCCGTGTTGGCGCGGATGGTCACCCGGTGGCGGGTGACGTCGAGCTGGTAGCCCTCCTGGCCGATGCGGGGGTCGGCGCCGCCGAGGAGCAGGGCGATCTCGGGCAGGGGTGTGGCGCGGACGGGCAGCACGGGCAGCGGGTAGCCGGTGGCGGGGCGGAGGGTGTCGGCGAGCTGGCGGCCGACCCGCCAGGCGGTGGTGGAGCCGGGTGCGGTGCGGATGACGGTGAGGGGGCCCAGGGTGAAGGTGGCCCGGTCGTCGGGGTGGGTCTCGACGGGGGCGGGGATGACGTCGTCGAGGTGGCGGGCCGGTGCCGGGGCGGCGGTGGCGGGGGCTGCGGTGAGGGTGATCGGGAGGGCGAGGGCGGTGGTGGCGAGGAGTCGGGTGAGGATGTGGCGGCGACGCACGGATACCTCCAGGCGGTCGTCCTGATCGGTCGTTGTCGATCAGTTCCGCACGCTACCCGGCCCGCCACCGCACTGTAAACAGTCTTTATCGATGTGTGGGGTGTCGGTGGCGAGGCGGGCGTGCAGGTGCATGTCGTGCCAGCCGTCGGCGTGCCGGCCCTCGCCGCGTTTGGTGCCCTCGGCGGCGAAACCGGCCCGCCGCGCCACACGGCAGGAGGCGGTGTTGGCCGTGGAGTGGGCCAGTTCGATCCGGTGCAGGCCGAGGGTGGTGAAGCACCAGCCGGCGAGCGCGGTGAGGGCGCGGGGGGCGACGCCGCGGCCGCGGGCGGCCGGCAGGACCCAGTACGACACCTCGGCGAGGCCGTCGGCCAGGTGCAGGCGACGCAGGCTGATCTGGCCGAGCACCCCGGTGTCGTCGACGACGGCCCAGCCGGCGCCGCTCTCCTGCCGCCACCGGCGCGGCCAGTCGTCGATCCAGGCGCGGGCCTCGTCGTCGGTCATGGCGCGGCAGTGCCAGTGACGGATGGCGGCGTCGGCGTAGCCGGCGAGCACCGCCGGCCGGTCGTCGGGCCGCCAGGGCCGCAGGCGTACGCCGTCGGCGTCGAGGTCCGGTTGGCGCAGGCGGGCCATCGTGCCGGGCGCCACGGCGGGCGCGACGGTCAGCGGCATGAGGCGATTGTGGCAGCCGGGTGCGGGGTCACGGCCGGCGGGCCAGCACGAGGGTGGTGCGCAGCCGCAGGACGATGGCGCCGCCGAAGCTGTCGACGAGGGAGCCGACGGCGGCGAGGGCGCGGGTCTGTTCGTCGGGGGTGTGCTGGCGGAACGGGCCGAAGGTCCGCACGAGGTCGAGGTAGCGGCCGGTGGTCAGGGTGAGGTCCGCATCGACGGTCTCGGCGTGGACGTCGGTGAACAGGCCGCTGGCGGTGATGTCGAGGTGGAACCAGCCGGCGGGGCGGTCGGTGACGTCCGGGTCGATGGCGCGCAGGGCGGTGTGGATGGCGCGGGACTGGGCGGCGTCGGCGTAGCCGTAGGTGTGGGCGAACACCGCGAGGGTGCCGCCGGGGGTGAGCGCGTCGTGGGCGCGCCGGTTGCGGGTGGCGGGGTCGAGCCAGTGCCAGGCCAGGGCGGCGGCGATCAGGGGTACGCCGCCGGTGGGCGGCTCCCACTGCTCGAACGTCTCGGTGCGTACGGTCACCCGCGGCAGGTTGGCGGCGAGCCGGGCGACCATGCGGGGGTCCGGTTCCAGACAGGTGACCGGCGCGCCGAGGCGCAGCAGCACGCTCGTGCCCTTGCCGGTGCCGGCGCCGATCTCGACGACGTGCGCCGGGGTGGTGCCGTGGTAGTCGCGGATGGCCTCGGCGACGCCGGCGGGGTAGCCGGGGCGTACGTCGTCGTAGGTGTCGGCGACCTCACCGAAGACCAGGCTCACGCCGCCATCCTGGCACGGTGTGGACCGCCGGTCGACCGGCGCGCGGGTCGACCGTTCGGCTCACCGCAGCGACCGTCCGGCGATGATCGGGTTTCCGACGGACGGCCGGGAGGGGGAAGAAGGGTGGAGGCACCCGTCCCCCTTCCGAAAGGACGCACCGGCATGCTGTCCGCACTCGACCGTCGGCACACCGTCGCGCCGCCGGGGTACAGCCGGTGGCTGATCCCGCCGGCGGTGTTGGCGATCCACCTCTGCATCGGGCAGGTCTACGCGACCAGCGTCTACAAGAACTCCCTGATCGCCCACTTCGACACGAGCCAGACGGCGATCGGTGTCATCTTCAGCATCGCGATCGTGATGCTGGGTCTGTCGGCCGCCGTGGCGGGCACGTGGGTGGAGGCGAACGGGCCGCGGAAGGCCATGTTCGTGTCGGCGTGCTTCTGGGCGGCCGGGTTCCTGGTCGGAGCCGTGGGCATCGCCACCGGCCAGTTGTGGCTGCTGTACCTGGGGTACGGGCTGCTGGGCGGCATCGGCCTGGGGATCGGCTACATCTCCCCCGTCTCCACGCTCATCAAGTGGTTCCCGGACCGGCCGGGGCTGGCCACCGGGCTGGCGATCATGGGCTTCGGGGGCGGGGCGATGGTGGCCTCTCCCCTGTCGCGGCAGTTGCTGTCGCTGTACGACGCGGGGTACGACCCGGCGGACGCCGGCTCGACGGCGTCCGGCGCGGCGCTGGTGTGGTTGTTCGTGACGCTCGGCGTCGGCTACTTCCTCGTCATGATGTTCGGGGTGGTCAACGTGCGGGTGCCGGGGCCGGGGTGGCGGCCGGCCGGGTTCGACCCGGCGCGGGTGGCGGCGAAGCCGCTGGTCACCACGGCGAACGTGTCGGCGTCGAACGCGCTGCGGACCCGGTCGTTCTGGCTGCTGTGGGTGGTGCTGTTCTGCAACGTGACCGCCGGCATCGGGATCCTCGAACAGGCCAGCCCGATGATCCAGGACTTCTTCCGCGACGGCGGCGTGTCGTCGGTGTCGGTGGCGGCCGCGGGCGGGTTCGTGGGCCTGCTGTCGCTGTTCAACATGGCCGGCCGGTTCGCGTGGTCGTCCACGTCGGACGTGATCGGGCGTAAGCCGATCTACCTGGTGTACCTGGGCGTGGGCATGGTGCTGTACGCGCTGCTGGCGCTGGTCGGGCACGCGGCCACGGCGTTGTTCGTGCTGCTGGCGTGCGTGATCCTGTCGTTCTACGGTGGCGGGTTCGCGACCGTGCCGGCGTACCTGCGGGACCTGTTCGGCACGTACCAGGTGGGCGCGATCCACGGGCGGCTGCTGACGGCCTGGTCGGCGGCCGGTGTGGCCGGGCCGCTGATCGTCAACGGGTTCCTCGACGCGCAGGGCGAGCCGGGGACGCTGACGGCCGCGGCGTACCGGCCGGCGCTGTTCACGATGGTCGCCGTGCTGGCGGTGGGTTTCGTCGCCAACCTGCTGATCCGCCCGGTGCCGCAGCGCTACCACGAGCCGGCGCGGACCGTGGATCCGGACACGACGGATCTGGACGGGGCGGATCCGGGTGCGACGCGGACGGAAACGGTGGAGAGGAGCGGGACGCGATGAACGACGAGGTGCGACCGCGCGGGCAGCGGGCCCGCCTGTGGGTCTCGTGGCTGGTCGTGTCGGTGCTGCTGGGCTACGGGGTGGCGCAGACGGCGGTCACGGCGGCGAAGCTGTTCACCAGTTGACGCGCGCCGGCCGGCCCCGGCATTCCCCGGGCCGGGGCCGCTACAGGCCGCCGGCGACGCGCAGCACCGCTCCCGTGGTGTACGAGGCGTCGGGGCCGAGCAGCCAGGCAATGGCGCCCGCGACCTCGTCGGGCTCGCCCGCGCGGCCCAGCGGGATGCGGCCGGCGGCCGTGTCGGGGCGGTCGGGCCTGCCGGAGACGGCGTGGATGTCGGTGCGGATGATGCCCGGGGCGACCCCGTTGACGCGGATGCCGCGCGGCGCGAGCTCCTTCGACAGCCCGACGGTGAGGGTGTCGGTGGCGGCCTTCACGGCGGCGTAGTGGATGTACTCGCCGGGGCTGCCGAGCGTCGCGGCCGCCGAGGAGACGTTGACGATCGCCCCGCCGGCGTCCATGCGGCGGGCGGCCTGCTGCGCGCAGAGCACGTACCCGATGAGGTTGACGTCGACGACCCGGCGCAGGTCGGCGACGTCGAGGTCGACGAAGGGGCCGATGGGGCTGGTGACGCCGGCGTTGTTGACCAGGCCGGTGATCGGGCCGAGGTCGGCGGCGGCGTCGAACAGGGCGGCGACCTGGTCGGGGTCGGTGGTGTCGGCGGGCACGGCGACGCCGCGGCGGCCGGCGGCGCGGATGTCGGCGAGGACGGCGGCCGCGGCGTCGTGGTCGCGGCGGTAGGCGAAGGCGACGTCGTGGCCGGCCTGGGCGAGCCGGCGGGCGGTGGCGGCGCCGATGCCACGGCTGCCGCCCGTGATGACCGTAAGCGGGTTCAACGCACCTCTCCCCTGCCCTCGCTGCTGGCCGCGACGTTACCGCGACCGCCACGCCCGGTCAGGGAGGCGAAGATCACATGCCCCCGGGGCGGGCTGGGCGGGGCCGGACGGCGAAGGTGGCCGAGGAGGGGCGGGGCGGTGTGGGGCTGATCCTCTAGGCTCGCCGCGCGTCGATGTCGAGGGGTGAGGTGCGGTGCTGGGTGTCGGGGACGTGGTGGAGGACTTCGCGCTGCCGGACCAGACGGGCGCGGTGCGGCGGCTGTCGGAGTTCCTGGCGGCGGGGCCGGTCGTGCTGTTCTTCTACCCGGCCGCGATGACACGGGGCTGCACGGCGGAGAGCTGCCACTTCCGGGACCTGGCGGCGGAGTTCGCGGCCGTCGGGGCGCAGCGGGTGGGGATCAGCCGGGATCCGGTGGCGCGGCAGGCCGAGTTCGCCCGGCTGCACGGGTTCGACTATCCGCTGCTGTCGGACCCGGACGGTGCGGTGGCCGACCGGTTCGGGGTGCGGCGGCGACTGCCGTTGGGGCCGTTGAGCACCCGACGGGTGACGTTCGTGATCGGCACCGACGGGCGGGTGATCGAGGTGGTCCACAGTGAGGTCAGCATGACCGCGCACGCCGACCGCGCGTTGCGGGCGCTGGGTGGGTGATCCCGCCGTGGCGGTGTCGCAGCCGGCTGGTATCAAGGCAGGAATCAAACAGGTGTACGGAAGAGGTTGCTGATGGGTGCCGCTGGCCAGGGGCTGTCCGATGACGACGTCCACACGATCCGGGAGGCGTTGGCGGCGGGCCGCAAGCCGAAGGTCGTGTTCACCGCCGCGGCCGGGCAGATCGCCGGGCAGGTCGGTCAGGTGGTGGAGCTGACCGACCCGGCCGGTTCCGACGAGTTCGTGGTGGTGCGGTTCGGGCGCGACGAGCTGCCCTTCTCCCCCGCCGACGTGGCCATCGCCCCACGCGGCGCGGGACGCCGGGCGGCGGAGCCGCAGCCCGAGCCGCGACCGGAGCCCCCGGCCACGCCGGCGGAGCCGGAGTTCGTACTGGACCGGGTGCCGGCACCGCGCCCGGCGCCCCGGGAGGAGTCGAAGGTGGAGACGGAGGAGACGGCCAAGCCGGCACGCCGGGCGGCGAAGGCGACCAAGCCGAAGGGGCCGGCCGGCCTGACGGTCACGCTGGCGTACGCCGACGGCGAGTGGACGGTCGCCGCGCAGCAGGGCAGCAAGGCTCTCGCCAAGCCGTACGTGGTGAAGCCGGCGGAGGCGTTGAAGATGGTGGCGCTCGTGGACGTGCCCGGAGTGCACGAGGCGGTGGAGCAGATCCTCGCCGCCGAGCGGGCCGAGGCGGAGCGCCAGGCGGAGAAACTGCGCGCCGAGCTGGCCGAGATCGAGGCGCGGCTCGCGGAGCTGCGCGAGGCGAGCTGAGGACGCCGACACACGCGCCCGGGCAGGGAGGGGCGCGACGGGCGACGGTCGGGCCGCGCACCGGGAAGCGGGCGGCGCGACCGTAGCGCGGCACGGGCGGAGCGGCTCCCGGCCCGCGCCGCTCCGGGCGTGGCCGGCCGGGCGCTGCTCGCAACCGTGACCGCCGTGGCGCTGAACCGGGACGGCGGAGCCGGAGGACTCGGCCGTCCCGGCCTGGTCAGAGTGGCGCGGTCAGCCGGTCGACCACGGCGGACGCCGGGCCGGTGGTGGCCTGCCGGTAGCCGGTGCCCGCCCACAGGTGCACCCGGTCCGGGTGCCCGGCCGCGGCGGCGGCCGCGCGCAACGGCCGGGTCAGGTGGTGCAGCTCCGGGTAGCCGAGCGGCGCCACCGGCTCGTACCGGTCGATGAAGGCGTTGCGCAGACCCCGCGCGGGACGGCCGGTGAAGGCGCGGGTGAGCACCGTGGCGGTGCGCGCCGGGTCGGCCAGCGCGTCACGGTGGGTGCGGCTCGCGCCGCTCTCGTCGGTGCGCAGCAGCAGCGTGCCGACCGCCACCGCGCACGCCCCGGCGGCGAGCAGGTCCCGCACGTCGTCGGGGCCGGCGACCCCGCCCGCGGCCACCACGGGCAGGCCGGTCGCGCCGACCACGTCGCGCACCAGCGTACGGGTGGACACCGGCGGGGCCGGCCGGCGCGGAGTGTGGGTGCCGCTGTGGCCGCCCGCCTCGGTGCCCTGGGCGACCAGCGCGTCGACGCCCAGGTCCTGGGCGGCGCGCGCCTCGTCCACGCAGGTCACGGTGACCAGCACCCGGGAGCCGGCGCGCCGCAACGCGGCCAGGGCCGCCGGGTCGGGCAGCCCGAACGTGAGGCTGACGACCGGCACCGGGTCCCGGACCAGCAGGTCGAGCTTGTCGGCCCAGTGGTCGTCGTCGTGCACGAGCGGCGCCCCGGCCAGGTCGAGCCCGTACGGCTCGCCCTCCGCGGCGATCTGCCGGGCGTAGCGGCGGAAGGCCGCCTCGTCGATCTCCCGCGGGCCGGGGACGAACAGGTTCACCCCGCACGGTGTGCCGGTGGCGCGCAGCGCGGCCAGGTCGGCGGCGAGCGCGTCGGGGGTCCGGTAGCCGGCGGGGACGAACCCGAACCCGCCGGCCGCCGTGACGGCCCGTACGAGGTCGGGGGTGCTGGCGCCGCCGGCCATCGGCGCGCCGACGATCGGCGACGGGCTGCCGAGCAGGTCGCTCCACGGTTGCGCGGTCACCGGTCCACCCTACGGCCGGCGGGTGGCCCGCGCTCCGGCCGCCGGCGGGGCGGGCCCCCCGCCGGCGGCCGGGCGCGGTGGTCAGTGCTGCGGGATGTGCGCCACGCCGATGCGCTTGCGGAACACCCAGTACGTCCAGCCCTGGTAGGCCAGCACGATCGGCGTGAACACCACCGCCACCCAGCTCATGATCTTCAGCGTGTAGGGGGTGGAGGCGGCGTTCGTGGCGGTCAGCGTGCCCGCCGGGTCCAGGGTGGAGGGCAGCACGGCGGGGAACAGCGCCGCGAACAAGGTCGCCACGGCCAGGCCGATGGCCACGGCCGTGCCCGTGAACGCCCAGCCCTCCCGGCGTACGCGGGCGGCGGCGAGACCGGCGAGCAGCGCGACCGCCGCCCCGGCGGCGAGCGCGACGGCGGCCGTGCTGGAGCGGATGCCCAGCGTCCAGGCGAGGAACACCACGGCGAGGACGGCGGCGACGGCGCCCACGCGCACCGCGAGCGCGCCGGCGCGCTCCCGGATCTCGCCGACGGTCTTCAGCGCGATGAACACCGCCCCGTGGGTGAGGAACAGCGCCGCGGTGGTCACGCCGCCGAGCAGGGCGTACGGGTTCAGCAGGTCGAGCAGGCCGCCGGCGTACTCGTGGTCGCCGGTGAGCGGCACACCCCGCAGGATGTTGGCGAACGCGACCCCCCAGAGCACGGCCGGCACCAGCGAACCGAAGAAGATCGCCGCGTCCCAGCGCCGCTTCCAGGACGGTTCGGGGCGCTTGTGCCGGTACTCGAACGCCACCCCGCGGGCGATGAGGGCCAGCAGGATCAGCAGCAGCGGCAGGTAGAAGCCGGAGAACAGGGTGGCGTACCACTCGGGGAAGGCGGCGAACATGGCGCCGCCGGCGGTGATCAGCCACACCTCGTTGCCGTCCCAGACGGGGCCGATCGTGTTGATGAGGACGCGACGTTCGCGGTCGTCGCGGCCGAGCACGGGCAGCAGCATCCCGACGCCGAAGTCGAAGCCCTCCAGGATGAAGTAGCCGGTGAAGAGGACGGCGACGAGCAGGAACCAGATGGTGGTGAGCTCCACGGTGCGCTCCGGAGGTCAGTAGGCGAACGCGAGCGGACGCTCGGCGTCGTCGTGGCTGTCGTCGATCTCGGGCTGCTCGGTGACGTCGGGCACGCCGGCCTTCGCGTACCGGATGAGCAGCCGGAACTCGATCACGGCGAGGGTGGCGTAGATCAGGGTGAACGCGGTGAACGAGGTGAGGACCTCGGTCAGC
The DNA here is from genome assembly GCF_003610785.1 of Micromonospora globbae. GTDB lineage: Bacteria > Actinomycetota > Actinomycetes > Mycobacteriales > Micromonosporaceae > Micromonospora > Micromonospora globbae. The sequence continues at coordinate 112,244 of NZ_RAQQ01000019.1, read as the reverse complement.
GACACGCTGCGGGAGACGCCGTTGCGGGTGAGCATCTCGCCGAAGACGATCCACGGCTGCCGGCCCATCTCCGTGAAGATCCAGCCGAACGAGTTGGCGACCAGCGGCAGCAGCGGCATGACCAGGCCGGCGCGCAGCAACCACTTGCTGCGCGGGGCGCGGCCCTTGCGGTGGGTCCAGAGCACGAGCAGGGCGATCGCCGCGGCCGCCAGCCCGAAGGCGATCATGAACCGGAAGCTCCAGTAGGTGACCGGGATGATCGGGGCGTAGTTGCCCGGGCCGTACTGGCTGGCGTACTGGGCCTGCAGGTCGTTGATGCCGTGCACGGTGCCGTTCGGGTCGCCGGTGCCCAGGTAGGACAACAGGTACGGGATCTTGATGGCGAACAGCTCGCGGGTGCCGTCGAGGCTGCCGACGGTGAGCACGGAGAACGACGCGGGGCTCTCGGTGTTGTAGAGGCCCTCGGCGGCGGCCATCTTCATGGGCTGCACCTGGGTCATGATCTTGCCCTGGATGTCGCCGCTGATGACGACGGCCGCGGCGGCGACCAGGGTGACCCAGGAGCCGAACTTCGCGGCGAACCGGTAGGTGGGGGTCTCGGCGGAGTCGCGGTTGCGGATCAGGTGCCACATGGCGACGGCGACCAGCAGGGACCCGGCCACCAGGAACGCGCCGGCGATCGTGTGCGGGAAGGTGACCAGGGCGACCTTGTTGGTGAGCACGGCCACGAAGTCGGTCAGCTCGGCGCGGCCGGTGTCGGGGTTGACGCGGTAGCCGACCGGGTTCTGCATGAACGAGTTGGCGGCGAGGATGAAGTACGCCGACAGGTTGGTGCCGATGGCGGCGGCCCAGATGCTGGCCAGGTGCAGGCGCTTGGGCAGCCGGTCCCAGCCGAAGATCCACAGCCCGATGAAGGTGGATTCGAGGAAGAACGCGACGAGCGCCTCGATGGCGAGCGGGGCGCCGAAGATGTCGCCGACGAAGCGGGAGTAGTCGCTCCAGTTCATGCCGAACTGGAACTCCTGCACGATGCCGGTGACCACGCCCATCGCGAAGTTGATGAGGAAGAGCTTGCCGTAGAACTTGGTGAGCTTGAGGTAGCGCTCGTTGCCGGTGCGGTGCCACAGGGTCTGGAGGATGGCCACCAGCACCGACAGGCCGATCGTGAGCGGCACGAAGAGGAAGTGGTAGACGGTGGTGACACCGAACTGCCAGCGGGCGACGTCCAAGGCGTCCACCTGTAACCCCCAGCTGTTCATACTACGAGACGTAGTAAATACTACCGCCCGTCGTAGACGGATCGGCAGGGACAGGAGTCCCGAACCGCCCCGGGACCAATGACCTTGATCACCCAGGGCCGGACGGCCTCCCGGGCGCGCCGCCGGCGCGGCGCGGACCGCCCTCGGCGCCGCGCCGGCCGCGCGCCGTGCGACCATTCACCGCTGATGGACACCGCCCACACCACCTGGCAGCCCCCGGCGATCTGGCGCACCGCCCAGTTGCTCGCCCGGGGCGTCGTGGCCGCCCTGGCCCGGCTGGAGGTCAGCGGGGAGGTGCCCGAGGCGCTGCGCCGCGGACCGCTGGTCCTGGCCGCCAACCACATCAGCCCCTTCGACCCGGTGGTGCTCACCGCCGCCTGCCGGGCCCGGGGCGTCGCCCCCCGGATCATGGCCACCGGCGGGCTGTTCCGCGCCCCGGTGATCGGCGCGCTCATGCGTCGGGCCGGACACATCCGCGTCGACCGGGGCACCGCCGCCGTCGGCCACGCCCTCGACGACGCCGCGGCCGCGGTCGCCGCCGGATCGGTGGTGCTGGTCTACCCCGAGGGCCGGATCGGCCTGGACCCGGGCATGTGGCCGGAACGCGGCAAGACCGGCGCGGCCCGGCTCGCCTTCGCCTGCGGCGCGCCCGTGATCCCCGTGGCGCAGTGGGGCTCACACGAGGTCGTGCCGTACCGCGCCCCGAAGGGGCTGCTCCGCGGGATCGCCCGGGCGCTGGTGCGCCGCCCCGTGATCCGGGTGCACTTCGGCGAGCCCGTCGACCTCACCGGCCTGGTCTCCGGCACACCCGGCGCCGCACGGCAGGCCACCGACCGGATCATCGACGCGATCACCGACGCGCTCGTCCCGCTGCGGCCGGACGAACCGGAACGCCCCCGCCACGTCGACCCCGGCCGCCCCGCGGACACCAGCCGCTCCCACCGCCGCCGGCCACCGCGACGCTGAGCGCGGGCGGCGTCGGCCGCCCGCCGAGAGGCCCTTCCGTCGAGGCGACCCCCGCGTGCCTCTCGCGCGACCTCCGCTCCCGCGCGGTCCCCGTTCCCGCGCGATCTTCCTGCTCCCGCGCGATCCCTGCGGTCTCGCGCCTGCGCGACTCCTGCCGTCGAATCGGCTACGACATCACCTCCGAAGGATCCGACCACCACACTCGCGCCCCTTGGCGCACAGTCGAGCGACCAACGCGACAGCCCGGGTAGATCGCCTGCTCGCAGGAGCCACACATGTGCTCGTGTCCTGTCGAGCTGCCCCAGATATGGGGCATGCAGCGAGCGCCCCCGCGCAGAGGGACCTGGGAGCGCCAGATGGCTGGGGGGCGCCCTGCATCGCCGTGGGCGGTACGCGCCAGCGACGCCGCGACGCCGGAGGACACCGCGACGCCGGGAGACGCCACGACGCCGAGAGACGCCACGACGCCGAGAGACGCCACGACGCCGAGAGACACCGCAACGCCGGGAGACACCGCAACGCCGGGAGACACCGCAACGCCGGGAGACACCGCAACGCCGGGAGACACCGCAACGCCGGGAGACACCGCAACGCCGGGAGACGGCGCGTCGATCGGTGGATGTCGACTGCTGTTCGCGCCCGGAGCCTGTTCGCTCGTCACGCCCGTCGGCGTGAATCGTTCACGGCATCAGCTCTACAGCGTCGTGGTCCCCGGCCCGCAGCCACGCCCCTGGCCCGTCGCGGGCCTCCGGGACCGCCGACTTGTGCGACCCGGGGCCGTCAGGCTGTGTTGTGCGACCCGGGCGTCGGGCTCGTGTCGACCCCGGGAGGCCGTGTGCCCCAGATATGGGGCAGCTCGACAGCATCCGCGGGGCCTGTGTGGCCGCGCTGCCGGGTGGTCCGGTCGGGCACGGCCGGGCCGGATGGTCGTGGTCGACCCAGTTGCAGCCGCATCAGTGGGTGGCGGCCAGCCGGGCGTCGAGCGCCGCCAGGTCGGGCACGAACCAGATGTGGTCGTGGCGGTTGGACTCGGCCACCAGCGCCCGCAACGTGCCGCTCGCCGCCAGGTGGGCGGAAATGTCGCCCACGACCGCCAGCCGCAGGCGGTAGTTGACGAACTTCTGCATGATCTCCCCGGCGAAGCGGGTGCCCAGGGAGAAGAAGTCCGGGTCGAACCGTTGCGCCGGCACGGCGACCACCTCGGCGCCCGCGAAGGCCGCGCCGATCAGGTCGAGTGCCGCCTCGGTGGTGGCCAGCGGCGGCCCGGCCGGGTCGCACACGAGCACCGTCACCCCGGCCCTCTCCTGCAGCACGTCAGGCATGGCCGCCCTCCCCGGACAGCAGGCCGTTGCGGCCGGTCAGCACGGCGTCGAGCAGGCGCAGCAGGTCGGCTGTGCCGGCGGCGTCGCCCAGGATCACGAACTTCATGCGGTGGCGTTCCTCGTCGTGGACGGTCTGCACGCGCAGCGGGCGCGTCGGGTCGTGGTGGGTGTTGACGCCGGCCAGCACGAACGTGGCCAGACGGTCGGCCGCGGCCCGGTCGACGCCGTCGACCTGCACGATGCTCGACACCTCCAGCGCCAGCGCGGCGGCGGGCGGGACCGGCGCGGGCCGGCCGGTCAGCGCGTCGAGGTCGGCGCGGGCGATCCGGTACTGCTTGCCGATCCGCACCGCCCGCAGCCGGCCGCTGCGGATGTACCCGCGCACGGTGCGCACGTGCAGGCCGAGCAGCTCCGCCACCTGTTCCACCGAGTACATGTCATTACCCATCATTCCCCACGGTAGACCAGATAGGTAAGGATAGGGAAATTTGCCGGCGCGACGTCGGCCGGACACCATGGTGCCGCCCGCGCCCGGCATACTTCCGGCGTGCACCCCCGCCACCCCTACCTGGACGCGCCCGCGCCCCTGGCGTTCGCCCACCGCGGCGGCGCGGCCGACGGCGACGAGAACACCGCCGAGGCGTTCGCCCGCGCCATCGGGCTCGGCTACCGGTACGTCGAGACCGACGTGCACGCCACCGCCGACGGCGTGCCGGTGATCTTCCACGACCCCACCCTGGAGCGGGTCACCGGCGAACCGGGGCGCATCGCCGCGCTGCGCTGGGCGGACCTGGCGTCGGTACGCGTCGGTGGCGCCGCCGTGGTGCCCCGCCTCGACGAGGTCCTCACCGCCTGGCCCGAGGTCCGCTTCAACGTCGACGTGAAGGCCGACGCCGGCGTCGTCCCCACCGTCGAGACCGTCACCCGCACCGGCGCCGGTGACCGGGTGCTGCTCGCGTCGTTCAGCGACGCCCGGCTGGCCCGGCTTCGCGCCCTGGCCGGGCCGAAGGTCGCGAGCAACCTCGGCATGCGCGGGGTGGCCCGGCTGCGCATGGCCTCCCTGCACGGGCGGCCGGTGCGGTTGCCGCCGTCGGTGGTCGCCGCCCAGGTCCCCGTGCGCTACGGGCGCATCCCCGTGGTCGACCGGCGGTTCCTCGCGTACTGCCACCGACTCGGCCTGCAGGTGCACGTCTGGACGATCGACGAACCCGCCGAGATGCACGAGTTACTTGATCTTGGGGTGGATGGCATCATGACCGATCACGTCGGCGTGCTGCGCGACGTCTACCGCAGCCGCGGCCACTGGGCCGCCTGACGAGCCGAGAGGACCCGATGGCCGAGACCGTGACCGGCACGGTGCACGACACCCCGCCCCCGGCCAGCACCCGGCGCGAACGCACCGGCTGGTACGTCTACGACTGGGCCAACTCGGCCTTCCAGACCACCGTGATCACGGTCTTCCTCGGGCCGTTCCTCACCTCGGTCACCGAGGTGGCCGCCGGCTGCGAACTCGGCGCGGACACCTGCGACGGCTACGTCCACCCGCTGGGCATCCGGGTGGCCGCCGGCTCGTACTACCCGTACCTGATCTCGCTGTCGGTGCTCCTCACCGTGTTCGTGCTGCCCGTGATGGGCGCCATCGCCGACCGGTCGCTGCACAAGAAGCGCCTGCTCGCGGGCGCCGCGTTCACCGGCGCCGCCGCGACCGTCGCGATGGCGTTCGTCACCGGCGACCGATACCTGCTCGGCGGGGCGCTCTTCCTGGTCGCCAACATCAGCTTCGGCGCCGCCATCGTGGTCTACAACTCCTTCCTGCCGCAGCTCGGCGGGCCGGACGAACGCGACGCCATCTCCAGCCGCGGCTGGGCCCTGGGCTACCTCGGCGGCGGCCTGCTGCTCGCGCTCAACCTGGTCGCCGTCACCCTCCTCAGCGAGGACGGCAACCCTCAGCGCACGCTGGACCTGGCCCGCTGGTCGATCGTCTCCGCCGGCGTCTGGTGGGCCCTGTTCACCCTCGTGCCGCTGCGCTGGCTGCGCGAGCACCCCACCAGGGCGGCCCTCACCGGCGGCGGCAACGTGCTCACCGACGGGTTCCGGCAGCTCGGCCGCACCCTGCGCGAGGTCAAGGCGTACCCGTTGACGCTGTTCTTCCTGCTCGCCTTCCTCGTCTACAACGACGGCATCCAGACCGTCATCACCCTCGCCAGCCAGTACGGCACCGAGGAGCTGCGGCTGGAGCAGAGCACCCTCATCACCACGATCCTGCTCGTGCAGTTCCTCGCCTTCGGCGGGGCCCTGCTGCTCGGCGCGCTCGCCCGGCGCATCGGCGCGTGGAAGACCGTGCTGCTCAGCCTCGTGCTGTGGACCGTCGTCATCGTCGCCGCGTTCCGGCTGCCCGCCGAGGCGCCCCTGCCGTTCATGGTCCTCGGCGCCGCCATCGGCCTGGTCCTCGGCGGCAGCCAGGCGCTGAGCCGCTCGCTGTTCAGCCAGCTCATCCCGGCCGGCAAGGAGGGCGAGTACTACGGCTTCTACGAGATCAGCGACAAGGGCACGAGCTGGCTCGGCCCGCTGGCGTTCGGCCTGGTCTTCCAGCTCACCTCCTCCTACCGGGTCGGCCTGGTCTCGCTGCTGATCTTCTTCGTGGTCGGGTTCCTGCTGCTGCTGGCCGTACCGGTGCGCCGGGCCATCGTCGCGGCCGGCAACACCCCGCCGCGGGTGCTCTGAGCCCGCCCCGGTCCGGCCGGCGACCATGATCCGCCGCGGGGATCCGGGCTGGTCGATGCGTTAGGCTGCCCGACCGTGACCGACGACGCCGCTGCCGCACCCACCTGCCTGGCCCGCCCCCTCGCCGGGCCGGGCGACGTCGGGTGCGCGGCGGCGCGCGGCGTCGACGGCCGGCCGCTGCACGCCGCCGCGCTGCGGTTCTTCTGGGGTCCGATGGACTGCGGGAAGTCCACGATGGCCCTGCAGATGAACTACAACCACGCCCGGCAGGGCCGCCGGGGCCTGGTCACCACCCGCATCGACCGGTCGCTCGGCCCGCAGGTCACCACCCGCATCGGCCTGTCCCACACGGCCATCGAGGTGACCGACGACCTCGACCTACGGGCGCTCGTGCGCGGCCGGTGGGACGAGGGCGTCCGCGTCGACTACCTCATCTGCGACGAGGCCAGCTTCTACACGGTCGCCCACGTCGAGCAGATGGCCGAGCTGGTCGACAGCTACGACGTCGACGTGTACGCGTTCGGGCTGGCCACCGACTTCCGCTCCTGCCTGTTCCCCGCCGCGCAGCGGCTGTTCGAACTCGCCGACGAGGTGGCCCGCATCCAGGTCGAGGTGCTCTGCTGGTGCGGCCGGGAGGGCCTGCTCAACGCCCGCGTGGTCGACGGGCGGGTGGCCCGCGAGGGCGCGCAGGTCGTCATCGGCGACACCGTGGACACCGCCGAGGTGCGCTACCAGGTGCTCTGCCGGCGGCACTACCGCAGCGGCGACCTCGGCCCCCGCCGCTGACCGGCCCGGCGGCCCGCCACCGGGGCCGGCGACGGTCCACCGACGCGGCTCAGAAGGGGTCACCGCAGATCCGCCAGTCGCCGTCCTCCTGCACCACCGGCAGTTCGCGCTGCTCGGTGAGACCGCTGTCGCGGGTCAGCTCGACCGTCACCGTGCCGTGGGGGCGGCCGCCGCGCGTGGTCACCGACACGTCCACGATCTTGTAGTCCCGCACCTCCGGCGGGGTCTGCACCCAACTGGTGAAGCCGCCCTCGCTCCACTTCCGGCGCGCCTCGTCGCAGAGCCGGTCGTACGCGTCGTCGGTGTCGCCGAGGGTCACCTCCCGCAGGAACTCGTCCGCGGTCTCCCGCACCGGGCCGGCGGCCTGCGTGACCACCTGGAGGTTGCGCACGCCGAGCCCGGACACGCCCACGCAGCACAGCAGGACGCCGACACCGGCGAACACCATCCCCGTACGCATCGGACGACGCCGCCGGGCCGGCCGGCTCGACGACCGCCCCACCCCCACGCCCCGACCGTAGAGAACCGGGCCGGTCCGCGGGCGGCAAACGCCTCTGTCGCCGGCGCCGCCGCATCGTCTACCGTCGGGCCACCACCCCCGTACGCGCCAGGAGCGAGACCATGACCCGCTACGTGCAGCCGGTACCCGCCCCCGACGACCCGTACGCCGGCGACACGCTGCTGCGGTCCTGGCTGGAGCGGCAGCTCGGCGCGGCCGGGCACGCCGCCGCCAAGGGCCGGCTCGCGGACCTGGCCGCCGACGTGGCCGGGCCGCTGCGCGCCGCCCACGCCGACGCCGAAGCCCACCCGCCGGTGCTGGTCCGCTACGACCCCTGGGGGGCCCGCGTCGACCGGATCGACACGTCCGCCGGCTGGCAGGCGCAGCGCGCCGCCGCCGCCCGGCACGCCGTGGTGGCCCTGCCCTACCTGGAATCGGCCCGCGGCACGTGGGGCGCCGCCGCCCGGGTCGTGCAGCACGCCCTGCTCCACCTGTACGGCCCGGAGTCGGCCACCTTCTCCTGCCCGGTCGCCATGGCCGACGGTGCGGCCGCCCTGCTCAGCCTCCCGGAGGTCGACCCGTCGGTGCGGGACGCCTGGCTGCCGCGGCTGATCTCCACCGACCCGGACACGGCGATCACCAGCGGGCAGTGGATGACCGAGTCGCAGGGCGGCTCCGACCTGGCCCGCTCCACCACCACCGGCCGGCCCGCCGCCGACGGCTCCTGGCGGCTGACCGGCGAGAAGTGGTTCTGCTCGGCCGCCGACTCGGCGATGGCGGTGGCGCTGGCCCGGCCCGAGGACGCCGGGCGGGGCAGCCGGGTGCTCGCCCCGTTCCTGGTGCCCCGCTACGCCGCCGACTCCCCCCTCGCCGGCGCCGCCGCCCCGTACGCGCCCGCCCCGGGCGTCCGAGTGCACCGCCTCAAGGACAAGCTCGGCACCCGGGCGCTGCCCACCGCCGAGATCGGGCTGCGCGACGCGTACGCCCTGCCGTTGGGCGACCCGGCGCAACCCGGCCTGGTCCGGGCCATGACCCTCGTGGTGGTCACCCGGGTGCACAACGCCGCGGCGGCCGCCGGCGGCATGCGGCGCGGTCTGGCGTACGCGCGGGCGTACGCCTCGGCGCGGCACGTGGCCGGCGGCGTGCTGTCGTCGTCCCCGCTGCACCGGGCCACCCTCGGCGCGCTGGCGGTCGACGCGGCCGGCGCGTTCGTGCTGGCCGGGCACGCCTTCGCGCTGCTCGGCCGGGTGGAGGTGGGTGGCGACCCGGCCGCCGCCGCGGAGCTGCGCATCGTGGCGCCGCTGGCCAAGCTGGCCACCGGCCGGCTCGCGGTCGGCTCCGCCAGCGAGTACGTGGAGAGCTTCGGCGGCGCCGGTTACGTGGAGGACACCGGCGTGCCGCGGCTGCTGCGCGACGCGCAGGTGCTGCCGATCTGGGAGGGCACCACCAACGTGCTCGCCCTCGACGTGCTGCGGGCGGTCAGCCGGGAGGAGGCCGGGCCGCCGCTGCTGCGCCGCCTCGACGCCGCCGCCGACCTGGCCCGGCCGCTGTCCCCCGCGCTCGCCGACACGGTGGCCTCCGCCACCGCCGAGCTGCGGGAACGCCTCGCCGGGGTGGCCGCCGACCCGCAGTCGGTCGCCGTGGTCGCCGGGGCGCGCGACCTGGCGCTGCGGCTGGCGCACACGCTCACCGCGGCGCTGCTCGTGGAGCACGCGGCGTGGGGCGACGAGCAGGCGGAGCTGGCCGCCCGGCTGTGGGCGCGCCGCTGGCTGCGGCACGAGGAGATCGCCGCCGACGCCCACCACCACCTGGAGCTGCTCTGCTGAGCGCCTGCCGCGCCGGGCCGCGGACCAGCGGGACCGGCCGCCGGTCTCCCGGGCCGGCCCCGGCTCACGGCTCGATGAGGCCGGCCCGGATCGCGTAGCGGGTGAGTTCGAGCCGGTCACGCAGGCCGAGCTTCTGCAACAGGTTCGCCCGGTGCCGCTCCACGGTCTTGACGCTGATGAACAGCAGCCGGGCGATCTCCTTGGAGGAGTGCCCCTCGGCGACCAGCTTGAGGATCTCCTCCTCCCGCTCCGTTATGGCGCGGGCCGGCGGCTCGTCACCCTGCGCGCTGCGCTCCAGGTAGTTGCGGATCAGCGCGTTCACCGCGCCCGGGTAGAGGAACGGCTCGTCCCGCATGGCGGCGCGGCACGCCTCCACCAGGTCCCGGTCGGCGACCGACTTGAGCACGTACCCGTTCGCGCCGGCCTTGAGCGCCTCGAAGAAGTACTGCTCGTTGTCGTACATCGTCAGGATCAGGATGCGCAGGTCCGGCTGCTGGCGGGCCAGCTCCCGGGCGGCCTGTAGGCCCGTCATGCGGGGCATCGCTATGTCGAGGATGACCAGGTCGGGCTGCTCGGTGGCGGCGAGGCGGAGCGCCTCCGCGCCGTCACCGGCCTCCGCCACCACGTGGAGGTCGGGTTCGCTGTCGAGGATGAGGCGTACGCCCCGGCGGACCAGCGCGTGGTCGTCGGCGAGCAGGATGCGGGTGGTCACCGTCGGGCCCCCTCCTCGACGGGCACGGTGAGCCGCACCTCGGTGCCGCCGGCCGGTCCCGGCCCCACGCTCAGGTGGGCGCCTATGAGCAGGGCCCGCTCCCGCATGCCCCGGATGCCGGCGCCCTCGGGCGCGCCCCGGATCCCCCGCCCGTCGTCGCGGACGCGCAGCCGCACCGTGCCCCCGCCGTGCTCCAGCGAGAGCGTGACCGCGGTGGCCTTGCCGTGCCGGACGGTGTTGGTGAGCGCCTCCTGGGCGACCCGGTAGATCACCAGCTCGGCCTCGCCGCCGAGGGCCGGCAGGTCGCTGGCGAGGTGCTGCTCGACGGTCAGGTCGGTGTGCCCGGTGACCTCGGTGAGGAGCGCCTTGAGCGCGCTGACCAGGCCCAACTCCTCCAGCACACCGGGGCGCAGCCGCCGGGCGATACGGCGGATCTCGTCGAGGCTGTCGCGGGTGGTCTCCTGCACCTGGATCAGCTGCGACCGCACCGGCTCCGGGGCGTGCCGGGCGACCTGTTTGAGTTCCAGCAACATCGCCGTGAGCGTCTGTCCCACCTCGTCGTGCAGTTCCTGGGCGACGCGGCGGCGTTCGGCCTCCTGGGCCGACAACGCGGCGGCGGCGCTCGCGGCGCGTTCCGCCTCCAGCCGGTCGATCATGGCGTTGAACGCGTGGATCAGCTCGGCGGTTCCGCCGTGGCCGCCGGCCACCAGGCGCGGCTCGGGCTGGAGCAGGTCGATGGTGGTCATCGCCCGGGCCAGCCGCCGCAGCGGCGCCAGACCGACCCGCAGCAGCGCGGCGTTGGCGACCAGCATCGCCGCGAGGCCGACGGCCAGGACGATCGCCTCGGTGAGCAGCACCGGTGTGGAGACGGTGACCGGGCCGAGCAGCAGCAGCGTGGCGGTGACCAGCACGGCGGCGTTCAGCAGGAAGATCCGCCAGAACAGCGACACCAGATCGACTCCCTCCCCGACCGGCCCGTGCGGCCGGCGGACACGCTCGTGGTCGGCCACCGTGGCCCAGCCTGTCCGGCAGCGGGTGCCGGTGTAAATGCGTGGCCGCACCCATTTGCCCGTGGGGGTGGCCCCACACCCTCGTGGGTGCCCGCCCGCGGGGCCCCGGCCGGATCCGGCCGCACCGGCCGCCGCACGGCGGACCGGGCGCGGACCGGGCGCGGACCGGACACGGCCAGCATGACACGCCCCGTCGGGACGGCCGCCGGGCTCGGCGTCGCCACCTGCGCCGACGCCCGATTTGCGGGCCGGCACCGGCGGCAAATGGGTGTCAGACCCGATGGTCGGACGGCGGTGCGGGCGGATGAACTTGGCACCAGGAGGCCGGTGGTTTCCGGCCCGCCACACCGCCACCTCTCCGACGGCCCTCCCCGGTGGTCCCGAGCCCGCCGGGGAGGGCTCCCCGTGGTGGCCGACCCTCTGGAGGACTCCGATGATCACACGACGTGAACGGCCCGTACCGGCCGCACGACCGCCGGCCCCCGCCCAGGCGCGTCCGGGCGCCGAGCACGGCCCGCCGGGTGGGCGCCCGTGAGCACCTGGCCCGCCATCGCCGCCATCGTGATCTTCTCGGTGGCGTTCCTGCTCATCGCCACCGAGAAGATCAACCGGGTGGCCGTCGTGCTGGGGGCCGCCGGCCTCATGGCGCTGCTCGGCCTCGTGCCCGGCTCGGAGGTGTTCTACGCCCACCACTCCGGCATCGACTGGGACGTCATCTTCCTGCTCCTCGGAATGATGATCATCGTCGGGGTGGTCAAGCAGACCGGTGTGTTCGAGTTCCTCGCGATCTGGGCGGCGCAACGGTCGAAGGGGCGGCCGTACCGGCTCATGGCGCTGCTCGTGGGCATCACGGGGATCGCCTCGCCGTTCCTGGACAACGTCACGACCGTCATGCTGGTCGCGCCGATCACCATCGCCGTGTGCCGCCGGCTGGGCATCTCCGCCGTCCCGTACCTGATCGCCGAGGTGCTCGCCTCGAACATCGGCGGCGCCGCGACCCTCATCGGTGACCCGCCGAACATCATCATCGGCAGCCGCGCGGGGCTGAGCTTCAACGACTTCCTGGTGCACATGGCCCCGGTCACGGTGGTCATGTTCCTGGCGTTCCTGGTGCTGGCGCGGTTCATGTTCCGCCGGTCGTTCGAGTACCACCCGGAGCGGTTCGCGGCCGTACGCGACATGGACGCCCGCGCCGCCATCACCGACCCGGCGATGCTGACCCGCTGCCTCGTCGTGCTCGCCCTGGTCATGGCCGCCTTCGGGCTGCACACCGTGATCGGCGTCGACGTGGCCATCATCGCCCTGCTCGGCGCCGGACTGATGGTGCTGGTCACCCGGGCCGACACCGCGAAGTACCTGGCGGAGGTCGAGTGGCCGACGCTGACCTTCTTCCTCGGCCTGTTCGTGATGGTCGCCGGGCTGAGCGAGACCGGCGTCATCGAGCAGATCGGGCAGTGGGCGACCAGCGCCGTCGGCGACAGCTGGTTCGCCGGCGCGACCAGCCTCATCTTCGGCTCGGCCGTGCTGGGCGCCTTCTTCGACAACATCCCGTACACGGCGACCATGGCGCCGATCGTGGAGAACATCGCGGCCACGGCGGACCCGCACACCGGGCAGGCGCTGTGGTGGTCCTTCGCCCTGGGCGCCGACCTCAGCGGCAACGGCACCGCCGTGGCGGCCAGCGCCAACATCGTCGTGCTCGGTATCGCCGCCCGCGCCGGGGAGCCGATCAGCTTCTGGCGGTTCACCCGCTACGGCATCGTCACCACCGTCATGACCACCCTGATCGCCTGGGGGTACGTGTGGCTGCGCTACTTCGCGTGAGCCGCGCGGAGGCGGGGCGGGGGCCGCGGTGGACCTGACCGGGCTCTACCTGACGCTGGCCGTGGGCACGGGCGTCGTCCTGGTCAGTGTCGCCGCGGCCCGGCTCGCCACCCGGCTGGGCATGCCCGTGCTGCTGGCGTACCTCGGTGTGGGGTTGCTGCTCGGCCAGGACGGGCTCGGCCTGCCCTTCGACGACGCCGCGCTGGCCCAGGCGCTGGGCCTGGCCGCGCTGGCGGTCATCCTCGTGGAGGGCGGGCTCACGACCGCCGTGAGCGACGTGCGGCCGGTGCTGGCGCCCGCGACCGTGCTGGCCACCGTCGGCGTGCTGGTGAGCGTCGCCGTGACCGCAGCGGCGACGCACCTGCTGCTGGACGTCGGGTGGCAGACGGCCCTGCTGCTGGGCGCCATCGTGTCGTCCACCGACGCCGCGGCGGTGTTCTCCGTGCTCCGGTCGGTGCCGCTGCCCAAGCGGCTGACCAGCCTGGTGGAGGCCGAGTCCGGGCTCAACGACGCGCCCACGTTCATCCTGGTGCTGACGTTCAGCGCCGCGACGCTGGAGGCCGTCGAGCCGCTGCCGACGCTCGTCGCGATGATCTTCCAGCTCGTCGCGGGCGGGGTGATCGGGCTGCTCATCGGCGCGGCCGGGGCGTGGCTGCTGCGCCGGATCACGCTGCCCACCTCCGGGCTGCATCCGATAGCGATCGTGGCCTGCGGCGTGCTCGCGTACGCCGTGGCCGGGCTGACGCAGACCAGCGGCTTCCTCGCCGCCTACCTGGCCGGCCTGGTGCTCGGCAACGCGGGCCTGCCGCACCGGCGGGCGACCCGGTCGGTGGCCGAAGGGCTCGGCTGGATCGCGCAGATCGGCCTGTTCGTCATGCTCGGGCTGCTGGTCACGCCCAGCGAGCTGCCGTCGAGCGTGGTGCCCGCGCTCGTGGTCGGCGCCGCCCTGCTCCTGCTGGCCCGGCCCGTGTCGGTGCTGCTGTCGCTGGCCCCGTTCCGGGTGCCGCTGCGCGAGCAGGCCTTCCTGTCCTGGGCGGGGCTGCGCGGGGCCGTGCCGATCGTGCTGGCCACCATCCCGGTGGTCACCGGGGCGCCCGGCAGCGACCAGGTGTTCAACATCGTGTTCCTGCTCGTCGTCGTGTTCACCGTCATCCAGGCGCCGGCGCTGCCCTGGCTGGCCCGCAAGCTGCGGATCACCCACCACGACGTGGGGCCGGACCTCCAGGTCGAACTCGCCCCGCTGGACGCGATGGACGCCGACCTCATCCACGTCACCGTCGAGCCCGGCTCCCGGCTGCAGGGCGTGTACCTGCCGGAACTGCGGCTGCCACCGCCGGCCGCGACCACCCTCGTGGTGCGCGGCCCGGACACGTTCGTGCCCGACGAGCACACCCGGCTGCGCGTCGGCGACCAGCTCGTCGTGCTCACCACACCGCGCGTACGGGAGGCCACCGAGCGGCGGCTGCGGGCCGTCGCCCGCGCCGGCCGGCTGGCGCACTGGTTCGGCGAGTCCGGCCACCCCGACCCCGCCACCCGACCCGAGCCCGCCGGACGGCTCCAGACCGCCGGCCCACCCACCAGGAGGCGATGATGCAGATCGAACGTGTTCCGCTGCCCGGCATCGGCGTCAGCTACACCCTGCACACCACGCAGGGTCGCCTCCTCGGGGTGGTGTGCCACCGCAGCGGCCGGCGCGAGCTGGTCCTCTACGCGCCCGACGACCCGGACACCGTGCAGCGGTCGCTGGTGCTCACCGACGTCGAGGCGCGGGAGGTCGCCGAGCTGCTCCACCCGGTCGCGACCATCGAGCACGTGCCCGACCTGGAGCGGCGGGCCGCGTCCCTGACCGTCGCGACCATGCAGGTCACGGCCGTCTCGCCGTACGCCGGGAGCACGGTGGGCGAGGCCGTGGCGGGCGTACGCGGGGTCACCGTGATCGCCGTGCTGTCCGACGGGCGGTCGACCACGGCGCCGGAGCCCGGGCACCGGATCGCGCACGGCGACGCGCTGGTCGTCGCCGGCACCCCGGACGGTGTGGCCGCGCTCAGCCGCCGGCTCACCCCGGACGACCCGTGACCGTCCGCCTAGGTTCGGCCAGCATGACAGCGCCGCAGGTACCTGCCACAGGATGTCAGGTACCTGCGGCAGGCTGCCGGGCATGACAGCGACAACCGGCGACCTCGCCATGGTCAACCTCGACAGTTCCGATCCCGCCGCGCACGCCGCCTTCTACCACCGGGTGCTCGGCTGGGAGGTCACCCACAGCCAGCCCGAGTACGCGATGATCAGCGGCGGCGGCGCCGCCATCGGCTTCGGGCTGGTCGAGGGGTACCGGCCGCCGTCCTGGCCGGACAGCGGCGGCGGCAAGCGCTACCACCTGGACGTCTACGTCGACGACCTCGCCCTCGCCGAGAAGGAGTTCGTGGCCGCGGGCGCCACGAAGCCGGAGTTCCAGCCCGGCGACGGGCGCTGGGTGGTGCTCATCGACCCGATCGGCCAGCCCTTCTGCATCTGCCCCCGCCCGCAGAGCTGACGCCCACTCCCGGGCCCCGGGCCCCCGGGCCCGGGATCCCGCGATCTTGCACTTCGTGCCCTCGTTACGGGGTTTTCGTCCCGGTTCGTCGGGGCGGAAAGTGCAAGATCGCGGGAGAGGCGTCAGGGGTCAGGGGCGGCGGCGGGAGCGGGCGGCCCAGATGACGTACGCCGGGTCGCGGTCCAGGTTGTGCCGGTCCCGGTCGTAGCGGCGCGTGGTGCGCGGGTCGGCGTGCCCCATGGCGTCCTGCACGTCCTCCAGGGGCACCCCCTCGGCGCGGGCCGTCGTGGCGAAGGCGTGCCGCAGCGAGTGCGGGGACAGCCGCGCCCACGCCGGGATGCCGGCCGCCCGCGCCAACCGGCGCACCAGGCGGAACACCGCGTGCCGGTCGAGGCGGCCACCGGTGGCGGTGACCAGCAGCGGCCCGGTCAGCTCCCCCACCGGCACACCCTCCGCGGCGGCGCGTTGCGCCAGGTACGCGTCGACCGCGTACGCCGTCCCGGGGGTCAGCGCCCGGCGGCGCGGCTTGCCGCCCTTGCCGACGAAGCGCACGCTGCGGTGCCCCCGCTCCGCCCCGAGGTCGGTGACGTCGAGCGAGACGAGTTCGCCCACGCGCAGCCCGAGGTCGGCCAGGAGCGCGATGGCCGCCCGGTTGCGCGCCGCCGTCGGGCCGGTCTCCGCCTCCGCCGCGGCCAGCAGCGCGTCCACCTCCTCGGGTGTGAGTCCCACGGTGGCCGAGTGGTCCCGGTCGACGCGGGGACGGTCGGCGCCGGCCACGGGGTTGGCCTCGACCGCCCGCAGCCGGGCGAGGAAGTCGTACCAGCTGGACAGGGCGGAGAGCTTGCGCGCCACGGTGGCCGGGGTGAACGGGCGTCCGGTGTGCCGGCTGCGGGTCGTCTCCAGGGCGCGGGCGTACTCGTTGACGTGCAGGAACGTCACCCGCAGCGGGTCCAGGTCGCGCTCGGCGCACCAGCCGAGCCAGCCGGCGATGTCCCGCCGGTACGCGTCGCGGGTGTGCGCGGACAGCCGGCGGTTGGCGAGCCACGCCTCGGTGACGTCCGTGGGACCGGCGGGCAGCGCCGGCCCGGCCGACGCGCGGGCCACCGCCGGGGCCTCGGGGGAAACCATGTGAAAAAGGTTCTCAGGTTCGGCTGGCCGAGGGGGTGAGGCGCGCCCGGGGAAGATCCGTCGGTCGGGCCGGATACGGTCGGGCCGTGCGCGCGAGTCGACTGGTGTCCCTGCTGCTGCTCCTGCAGACACGCGGACGGATGACCGCGCAGGAGCTCGCCGACGCCCTCGAGGTGTCGGTGCGCACGGTCTACCGGGACGTGGAGGCGCTCGGCGCCTCGGGCGTGCCGGTGTACGCCGAGCGCGGCCCGGCCGGCGGCTACCGGCTGCTGGACGGCTATCGCACGCGGCTGACCGGCATGACGTCGGTCGAGGCGCAGGCGCTCGTCCTGGCGGGTGTCCCCGGTCCCGCGGCCGAACTGGGACTCGGGTCGGCTCTCGCGGCCGCCGAGCTGAAGGTGCGGGCCGCCCTGCCGGCCGAGCTGGCCGACCGGGGTGACCGGATCCGTCACCGGTTCCACCTGGACGCTCCGACGTGGTTCCGGGAACCCGAACCGACCCCGCACCTGGCGGCGCTGGCCGACGCCGTGTGGGCCGACCGGCGGGTGCGGGTGCGCTACCGGCGCTGGCGGGCGCCGCGGGAGGTGACCCGGGACCTGGCCCCGCTGGGGCTCGTGCTCAAGGCCGGGCGGTGGTACCTGGTGGCGGCCGTCGATGGTGACGTGCGCACCTACCGGGTCGGTGCGATCCTCGACCTGAGCGTGCTGGACGAGCCGGCGGAGCGGCCCGACGGGTTCGACCTGGCCCGCTGCTGGCAGGAGCACGCCGACCGGTACGAGCGCGGCGTCTACCGGGCCGAGGCCACGGTCCGCATGACGGCGGCCGCGTTGGAGTACATGCCGTTCGTCTTCCCGTCGGCCATGAGCCGGGCGGCGCGGGCGGCGGCCGGCGAACCGGACGCCGACGGGTGGCTGCTCACCACCGTGCCGATCGAATCGATCAAGCACGGGCACACCGAGCTGCTCAAGCTGGGCGCCGAGGTGGAGGTGCTCGCGCCGGCCGAGCTGCGGGAGCGGTTCACCGCCACGGCACAGCGGCTGGCGGCCCTCTACCCCGCCGCGGAGGCGTGACGTGTCCGCCCCGGCCGGGGCGGGGCGGCGCGGCCGGGGGACGGCGCGGCCGGGGCGGGGTGAAACGGCCGGGGCGGGACGGCGCGCGCGCCGTCCCGCCGCCGTGGCGATGTCAGGCGTTGAGCTGCTTGCGGCCGTTGCCGCCCGCGATCACGGGCACCCGCCGCGGCCGGGCGCGCTCGGCCACGGGGATCCGCAGCGTGAGCACGCCGTTCTCGTAACCCGCCTCGAGGTTGTCGGCGTCGAGCGTGTCGCCGAGGAAGAGCTGCCGGGTGAACACGCCCATCGGACGCTCGGCGGCCACCAGTTCGACCTTGTCGTCGGTGGGCCGGCGCCGCTCGGCGCGGACGGTCAGCACGTTGCGCTCCACGGTGCAGTCGATGCTCTCCGGGTCGACACCGGGCAGGTCGAACGCGGCGTAGAAGTAGTCCCCGTCGCGGTAGGCGTCCATGTGCATGACGCCGGGGCGGGAGGTCGTGCCGAAGAACTGCTCGGCGAGCCGGTCGATCTCACGGAACGGGTCGGTGCGCATCAACATGGTCGTGTCTCCTCGGATCTCCTCAGATCTCCAAGGTTGAGTCTGGGTGACTCAACTTCCTCTTCTGTGATAGCGCGGTCCGCGGGCATCGTCAACCGCTCAGCCCAGCAGCTTCTCGAACCAGTGATCGGCGTACGGGCCCTGCGAGTACGCCGGGATCTCCGCGTACCCGTGCCGGGCGTAGAGGGCCCGGGCCGGTTATCGCGGCGCTCAGGGCCGGCGGTAGACGCCCCGCTCGCGGGTGAGCAGCAGTTCGTCCACGAGGTACCGGCGCAGCGTGACGTGGTCCGACCCGCCGTCGGCGCACCACGGGCGCAGCGCGTCGTCCACCTCGCGCTCGGGGTACGCGGTGTCCGGCGCGAACGACCGCCGGGCGATGTGTTCCAGCACGATCCGGCGCCGGCCGCGTTGGGCCGGCAGCCCCACCAGCACGCCGTCGCGGACGAACGTCCGCAGCACGCTCTCCTCGCGGCTCTCCGAGGGCCGGGCCGGCCGGGGGGTGCGGGCCAGGTCGCGCAGGTGCCCGGCGTCGACCGCGAGCGCCCCGTCGGTGCCCGTGACCAGGCCGGCGTCGGTGAGCCGCCGCAGCGCCGTCGCCACCTCCCGCGCCGGCAGGCCGGCCCGCTCGGCGACCTGGGCCGCGTCCGTGGCACCCAGCACGAGCGCGGCGAAGACCCGTCGGCGTACGTCGTCGGCGAGGGCGCCGGCCAGAGCATGAGCGGTCATGGCGGCCACCCTGCCAGCGGCCGCGCGGGCCGCGCCAACGATTTCCGTACCAGGTCGCCGAGGTCCCCCGCGCCCGCCCGAGGCGGGCTCAGGCGCCGGGTCGCTCGGCGACCAGCAGCACCCGGCGCAGCAGGTCGGACAGGAGACGGCGCTCGTCCGGCGCGAGCACGCCGAGCAGCCGCTGCTCCTCGGCGCCGCAGACGTCCAGCGCGCCCCGCCAGGCCGCGCGACCGGCGTCGGTGAGCGCCACGTCCACCCGCCGTCGGTCGGTGCTGGACGGGATCCGCCGCACGAAGCCGCGTCGCACGAGCGCGTCCACGCGGGCGGTGATCGAGGCGGGCGCCATGCCCAGGTCGGCGGCCAGCTCGGAGGGCGCGGCCCGGCCGCCGCGGCCCGCGAGGGCGTGCAGTGTCTCGTACTCGTGCGCCGGCAGGTCGACGTCCGCCAGCGCCCGCTCCTTCACGGCGCGCAGGTACCGGGTCAGGTGCGCCATGCGGGTGACGGCGCCCTCCACGTCCGGATCGAGGTCCGGCAGCACGGGCAGCCAGCGCTGCACGTGTTCGTCGGTGCGGTCCATGGTCACCTCGCCATGGTACTACGACAGCGAAATATTCGTTGTCTAAAGGTTCGGTGTCGAAGTATCTTGCCGGGGTGACCCACCCTCTGCGCCTGCGCGCCTTCCGGCTGCTGTTCGTCGGCCGTACCGTCTCCGCCGTCGGCGACGCCGTCGTGCCCGCCGCCCTCGCCCTCGCGGTGCTGCGCGCCACCGGCTCGACCGCCGACCTGGCCCTGGTCCTCGCGGCCGCGATGCTTCCCCGGCTGCTCCTGCTCCCCCTCGGCGGCGTCGCCGCCGACCGGTTCAGCGCCCGCCGGATCGCCGTCCTCGCCGACCTCACCCGCTGCGCCACCCAACTCGTCGTCGGGGTCGAACTGCTCGGCGGTGGCCCGTCGCTGGCCACGATCGCCGTGGCCAGCGCGGTGGGTGGCACCGCGGCCGCGTTCGCCCTGCCCACCACGTCGCCCCTGGTCACCGGCACCGTCGACGAGGCGCAGCGGCAGTCGGCCAACGCGCTGCTCGGCGCCACCGCCAACGCCAGCCGGCTCGCCGGCCCCGCACTGGCCGGCGCCCTCATCTGGGCCGCCGGCCCCGGCTGGGCGTTCGTCCTCGACGCCGCGTCCTTCGCGGTCAGCGCCGCGCTGCTCGCGGTCATCCAGGTGCGGCACCTTCCGCGACCTGAGCGGCGGTCGCTGACCGCCGACCTGCTGCTCGGCTGGCGCGAGGTCCGATCCCGTAGCTGGTTCTGGAGCAGCCTGCTCGGCCACGGCACGTGGAACGGCGCGGCCGCCGTGCTGACCACCCTCGGCCCGGCCGTCGCCGTCGAGCGCCTCGGCGGCGAAGGGGTCTGGCTGCTGCTGCTCCAGGCGGGCGCCGTCGGCATGCTCGCCGGATCGCTGCTCGCCAGCCGGATCCGGCCCCGCCGCCCCGTGCTGACGGCCAATCTCGCCCTGGCGAGCTACGCCCTGCCGCTGATCCTGCTCGCCGTCGCCGCCCCCGCCGCGGCCGTCGTCGTCGCGTACGGGCTGGCGCTGACCGCCCTCGGCTACCTCAACCCGATCTGGGAGACCGTCGTACAGGGACAGTTCCCGCCGCACGTGCTGGCCCGCGTCACCTCCTACGACTGGCTGGTCTCCCTGGGCGCGATGCCGCTCGGCTACGCCGTGGCGCCCTTGGCAGCGCGGCTGTGGGGCGAGCCCGTGCCCCTCGCCGTGGCCGGAGTCCTGGTCCTCGTAGCGTGCGGCGGCACCGCGCTCGTTCCCGGCGTACGGCGGGTCGGGTGGCAGCAACCGCCGGCGACGGAGCCGGCGCTCGACCGGGTGTCCGCCCGGTGACCGCGCGCACCGACTCGTGGCCGATCCGTTACGCCGCCGACCGCGTTCGGGGCGCCGCCACGGACCGCAGCCCGCCATGATGTCGACGTGGCCGAATCCGTCGCCGACCTCGACCGCCCCCGCCGCGACGAGCCGCACCCGCCCGTCGCGGCGCCGCCGCCCGGCCCCCGCGCTCGCGGGCCGTGGCTGATCGCCGGCGCCGTGACGGCGGTGCTGCTGCTCCTCTCCCCCCGCTACGGCTACCACCGCGACGAGCTCTACTTCCTGCTCTGCGGTCGGCACCTCGACTGGGGCTACGTCGACCAGGGCCCGCTCGTGCCGGCCCTGGCGCGGCTGGCCGACACGGTCGCGCCCGGCAACCTCGTGGTGCTGCGCACCCCGTCCGCGCTGATCGGCGGGGTCTGCGTCCTGCTCGTCGCCGCCATCGCCCGCGAGTTCGGCGCCGGCCGCGGCGCGCAGACGTTCGCGGCGTTCCTCGCCGGCACGTCGGGCCTGGTGCTCGCCACGGCGCACCTGCTCAGCACCACCACCGTCGACATGCTGGTCTGGCTGGTCGTCGCCCTGCTCACCGTGCGGATGCTGCGCACCGGCGACACCCGGTGGGCGCTCGGCATCGGGCTGGCCCTCGGCGTCGGGATGCTCAACAAGCTGCTGCCCGCGCTGCTCGCCGTCGGGCTGCTCGCCGGTGTGACGATCGCCGGGCCCCGCCGGCTGCTGCGCGACCGGTGGGTGCTCGCCGCCGCCGGCATCGCCCTGCTGCTGGCCGCCCCCACGCTGATCTGGCAGGCCGCGCACGGTTTCCCGCAGCTGTCCGTGGCCGCCGCCATCTCCGGTGGCGACAGCTCCTACAGCGGGCGGCTCGACGCGCTCACCCTCCAGTTCGTGATAATCAGTCCGTACGCGGTCCCGATCTGGATCGCCGGGCTGGTGGCCCTGCTGCGCAGGCCGGCCTGGCGGGCGTACCGGGCGCTGGCCTGGGCCTGGCTGGTCGTCGTCGCCATCGTGCTGCTGGCCGGCGGGAAGGGCTACTACGACGCCCCGCTGCTGCTGGTGCTCGCCGCCGCCGGCGCCGTGCTCACCATCGCGTGGGCCGGTCGCGGCGCCACCCTGCCTCGGCGCGGGCTGCTGGTCGTCGGCGCGCTGCTCTTCGTGGCCCCCAACGGGGTGCTGCTGCTTCCCACCCTGCCCGCCGACCGGCTGCCCGGGTTCGTGGTGGACGTGAACTACGACGCGGGCGAGACCATCGGCTGGCCCGAGTTCGCCGACTCGGTCGCCGCCGTGCACCGCGCGTTGCCGGCCGCACAGCGGCAGCGGGCGGTCGTCCTCACGGCCAACTACGGCGAGGCCGGCGCCATCGCGCGCTTCGGCCCGGCCCGCGGGCTGCCGGCGGCGTACTCCGGCCACAACAGCATGGCCGACTTCGGGCAGCCGCCCGCCGACGCCGACGTGGTGATCGCCGTGGGCTGGGAGCGCCCCGACCGGCTGCGCGCCTGGTTCGGCGACGTCACCCTCGCCGGGCGGGTCGACCAGCGCGTCGAGGTCGACAACGACGAGAACGGCGGCCCGATCTGGGTGTGCACGGGGCTGCGGCGACCGTGGGCCGACATCTGGCAGGCCGAGGTACGCCACGCCGGTTGACCGGTGCCGCGCACCGGGCGGAATCCTCGAAGATCCCACCCGCCGTCCCCACGGCGTCGATAATTCCTCCCAGAGGCGACGCCAGGGTCGTACGCCCCGTTGACGCGGCGCCCGCGGACCGCGACGGGATCGGCGGGAGGCCGGAATGACGACCGGAGGCGGCACCGGGCTGGTGCGCCGGCCGGACGCGTCGAACCGCGCCACGCTGCTGGAACTGCTCTTCGACGTGGTCTTCGTGGCGGCTCTCGCGCTGATCTCGATGACCATCGCCCAGCGGGACAGCTGGGGCGCCCTCGGCCAGTCGCTGCTCATGCTCATGGCGATCTGGTGGATCTGGTCGGTCACCTCGGTCACCACCGACTTCTACGACCCGGAGCAACGCCCCATCCAGGCCGTGCTCATGGTGACCATGCTGGGCGCCGTGGGAGCGGCCGCGGCGCTGCCACGGGCCGCCGGCGGCCACGCGCTGGTGTTCGCCGTCGCGTACGTGGCGCCGCACCTGGTGCGGGGCGCGATCCTGGTCAGCACCCTGCACCGGCACCGCCACAACGCCCAGGAGCGGGCGGCCCGGTTCATGTTCTGGTTCGTGGTCTCGGGGATCTTCTGGATCGTCGGGGCCCTCCCGCCCGGTCAGCCGCACTGGCCGTTGTGGGTCGCCGCGGCGGCCATCGACTACGTCTCGGCGGGGGCGCGCTACCCGACGCCCTGGCTGGGCCGGGTGCCGATCGACCAGTACGAGCGGGCCACCGAGCACCTGGGCGAGCGGTACCAGCAGTTCGTCATCCTGGCCCTCGGCGACATCATCCTGGTGCCCACCCTGAAGATCGGCACGTCGGACTTCGCGGCTCCGAGGCCGCGTTCGTGACCGCGTTCGTCACGATGCTGCTGCTGTGGCAGATCTACGTCTACCGCAGCGGGCAGATCCTGCAGATCACCTCCCGGCGCGCGCTGGGCCAGGCGGCCCGGGTGGCGCCGTACACCCACGCGGTCATGCTGGCCGGCGTGGTGTGCATCGCCGGCGGCTTCGACCGGATCGTCGCCGAGCCGACCGGGGAGACCTCCGTACGGTCGCTCGCGCTGATGTTCGGCGGCCCCACGCTGTTCATCCTCGGGCGCGCGGCGTTCACCTACCGGGTCTCCGGGGTGGTGCCGTGGCGCCGACTCGTCTGGCTGCTGGTGTTCCCGGCCGTGGCGCCGTGGGCGGGTGGCTGGCCGTCGATGCTGGTGGCCGTCACGTGCGCCCTGGTGCTCGGTGGTGTCGTGGCCTTCGACGTGCTGGGCACGCGCCTGCGGCTGCCGTTCCTGCGGCCGGGGCGCGTCGGCTGACCCGACCCGGCGCGGTGCCGGCAGGTGCGGCTCGCCGCCGCCGGTGCGAAGACACCGGACGCGGACCGGCCGTCGCGCGTACACCTCCGGCCCGGGGCGCGATGGGACGGCCCGGCGGCCGGGCGACCGCTCAGGTCCGAGCCCGCCGGGCGGTCACCGTCGTTCGGAGCGGCCGCCCGGCGGGTCGTCGAGGAGCCATTCGGGTCAGCTCTTCGGGCCGACCGTCCCCGGCCGCAGGACCCCCTGGTGCCAGCGGGGCGCGCGGCGCGGTCCGCCCGCGCGGCGGGACAGCGACCGGATCAGGCCCACGTGCACCCGCTGCTCGTCCCCCGGGCTGAGACCGAGCTGGTTGTGCAGCAGGTGCACCAGGTCGAACGCCGCCGTGCCGTGGTAGCCGGGAGCGCGTCGCCGCGCCTCCAGCACCCGCGACCAGCAGGTCAGCGGGTGCCGTTCGGTGGCCAGCGCGGCGGCGATCCGCGACCATCGCGCGGCCGGCACCACCACGTCCCCACGGCCGGCCGCACCACCATCGGGGCGCAGGGCCGGACAGTTGTGCACCGCCGCCACCATCGCGACGTCGGCCGCGGCGCTCAACCGGGCCTGCCGCCCCGGGGTCATCCCGATGAGGTCGACGGCCACGTCGACCAGGCGCGGGTCGCGGTCCGGCGGCCCGGCGAGCTCCGGCGCGTACACCGGGCCCCGCGCACCGACCGCGGCGCAGAGCCCGGCCAGCCGGGCGGCGAGCAGCCGCGGGTCGTCGCCCAGCAGGTGGAGGTTGACCACGCGCGGGGACTCGCGGGTGAACGACCACCCGGACAGCTCACCCGCGGACCGCAGCCCCCGCAGCAGCGGACCCACCCCGCGCGTGACGAACGCGTCCGCCACCGCGGCACTGGCCGGAAGAATGCATTGGAATGCGTGCCATCGCTCCGCCTCGCTCCCGATTCCCTCGACATCGGACGGATTGTCCAGATCGGAGCCATAATTCATCGTCATCGCCCGTTCCCCCCAGGTCGGCGTCGCACCCGCCGGAGTCGACGTTAAGCGACTTCGACCGATGTGACAGTAGGGAAAACCCGACACTGTGGTGAACTGACCGCGAGCGTCGGCGAGCGCTGCGTGGAGAACGAATTCCCCTATTCCGGAATTTTGACCACCGTCATTTCACCGCTCGGCCGAAAGGACCAACCGGTCGCGTGATCGCGACGGTCGACACGTCACCGTAGAGTTACATCTGCCGCTCGCCCGAACGCCGGCACTGGCACGGCCCGTCGGGCCGCCGAAAAGGCCGAACGGAACAATCCTGGGGATGGCAGTTGATGCTGGACCGAAGCTTGCCACGTCGCGTCGCCCGTCGAGCCCGCACGATGGTCGCTCCACCGGCCGCCGGGCTCACCACCGTTCCGCGCCGCGCCGGCGGCCGGCTCTCCGCTCCGGAACGCTCATGACGGCCACCGAGGAACCGGCCGGGGGGCCGGCGGGCGGCCCGCTCGAACCCCTGGTCGGGCGCAACTGCGCGGTCGACCTCTTCGACCGGGCCCTGGCCGGTGTCGGTGACGGGCAGCCGGCGCTGCTGGAGTTCGTCGGCGATCCCGGCTCCGGCAAGACACGGCTGCTGCGCGAGTTCGGCGCGCGGGCGCGCCGCGCCGGGGTGCCGGTGCTCGCGGCCGCCGGACGGCACGGCGACCAGGTCGAGCGGGTCCTGTCCGAGCTGCTGGGGGCGGCAGGTGACGCCCCGCCCCGACCGGACGCCCGCCGACTGCTGCTCCTGGACGACCTGCACGCCGTACCGGCCGAGGTGGCGCCGCTGCTGGCCCGCCTCGCGCAGGCGCCACCGGCCGGGTTGCTGTGGGTCACCGCGTACCGGCCGCGGCAGATGCCCTGCCGCACCACGGCCGCGCTCGCCGCCGGGGTACACCTCAGCCGGCGCTCGGTCACCCTCACCCCGCTCGATCCGTCCAGTGTGGCCGCGCTGCTCGGGCTGCCCGACGGACGGGCCGGCCAACGGGTGCACGCGCTCTCCGGCGGACTGCCCCGCTACGTGCTCGCCTACCGGCCGGGCGCGTTGGACGGGCCCGTCGCGGCACTGCGCGGGCTGCCCGCCGAACTGCCCGTCGACGTCACCGCGGCCGTCCAGCTCGACGTCGACGCGCTGCCCGGGGAGCAGCGCGAGATGCTGGAGGCCGTCTCGGTCTGCCCCGACGGGTTCGAGCCGACGCTGGCGGCGGCGCTGACCGGGCGGAGCACCGAGGCCACCAGCGACCTGCTGGACGCGCTGGTGGCCGCCGACCTGCTGCGCACCGACCCCGGGCACGCGCCGACCCTGCGCTTCCGGCACGAGGTCGACCGCACGGTGGTGTACCGGTCGCTCTCCCCCGGCCGCCGTCGCCGCCTGCACACGACCGCGGCGACCGTCCTGCGGGACCTGGGATATCCGGTCACCCGGTACGCCGAGCACCTGTCCGCGAGCGGCCAGTGTGCGGAGCCGGCGACCGTCGACACGCTGATCGAGGCCGCCGAGAGCGCCTCGGTGCCCCGGCTCGACGCGATCCGCTGGCTGACCAACGCCCGACGGCTGCTGCCCGCCGCCGACGCGGCCGACCCGCGCCACACGCGTCTGGACTTCGCGATGGCCGACGCCCTCGTCGGCGCGGGCCAGCTGCGCCAGGCCCGCGACCTGCTGCAGGAACTGGCCGGCCGGCCGCTCGCCGACGGCGACCAGCGGGTCCGGGCGCTGGTCGCGCGTGCCCGCGTGGAACGGTTGCTGGGCCGGCCGTCCGACGGGTACGCGCTGCTGGCGCCCCGGCTCGACGAGCCGGCCGGGCCCCGCGCCCGCTTCGCCCTGGCCGCCGAGGCCGCCGTCACCGGGGTCCTCTGCGGCACCGCCGACGCCGCCCGACACGCGCGGCACCTGGACCGGCTCGCCGCCGAGGCGGATGACCCGGTACTCGGCACGACGGCGGCCGTGGTGCAGTCCTTCGTGGCGGCGCACACCGACTGCGGGTTGCGGGTCGACGACACCCTCGACCGCGCCGGGTCCGAGGTGGACGCCCTGGCCGACGCCGACCTCGCCCGGCACCCGGACCTGCTGGCCCTGCTCGGCTGGGCGGAGTACCTGCACGAACGGGAGCGGTGCGCGTTGCACCACTTCGACCGCGCGCTGGAGGTGTGCTGCCGCGCCGGCCTGGTCGCCCTGATCCCGTGGCTGCTGATCGGCCGGTGCGCGGTGACCGGGCGGCTGGGCAACCTGGAGCGCGCCCTCGTCGAGGGCGAGGACGCCGAGGAGGTGGCCGTCGCCATGGGGGTCGACCCGCTGGTGGGGCTGGCCCGCGCGTACCGGGCCATCGCGGTCGCGTGGCGCAGCGGCCCGGCCGCCGCCCGCCAGCTCGCCGAGACCGCCCTGCTGGACGCCGCCGGCCGGCGCGCGAACTGGTACGACGGGCTGAGCCAGCGGGTGACCACGCGGCTGCGGTACCTCGCCGGTGACCGGGCCGGCGCCGCCTCGGCGCTGCGGCGGGCCTGCGGCGGGGACGACCTCGACCAGGTGGAGCTGAGCAGCCGGCCGTGCTGGGCCTCGGCACTGGCGGAGATGAGCCACAAGGCCGGCCGCCGGGAGGAGGCCGCCCGCTGGTTGGAGGTGGCGGAACGGTACGCGGGCCAGGTGCGGCTGCGGGGGCAGGGCGCGCTGGTGCGCGTCGCGCGGGCCCGCCTGTCGCTGGACGCGCAGCCGCGGCAGGCGGCGGAACTCGCCGCGGTCGCCGCGGACACCTTCGCCACGCTGGGCTGGCGGTTGGAGGAGGCGTCGGCGCGGCTGGTCCGGGCGCGGGCCCTCTGTCTCGCGCGGGAGTGGGCGGCGGCCGAGGTCGAGCTCGCCGAGACGCGGCGCATCGCCGAGCTGGTCGACTCGCCGCCGCTGCGGCGGGCGGTGGCCGTCGAGCAGAGCCGCGCGGCCGGGGCGGCCGGCCGCCTGCCGGACGCGGCCGCCGGCGGGGAGCTGACGTTGACGCGCCGGGAGTGGGACATCGCCCGCCTCGTGGCGGCGGGTGCGAGCAACGCCGAGGCCGCGGAGCAGGTGTACGTGACGGTGAAGACCGTGGAGGCGCACCTGACGCGGATCTTCCGCAAGACCGGTGTGTCGTCGCGGGCCGGGCTCGCGGCGCTGCTCGCGTCGGGGGCGGTCACCCCGCGAGGCCCGAACTAGGATCAGGCATTCGCCCGTTGTGCCCGGTTAAGATAGCTGATACGCGTAACGAAAGGTAGATGGAGGATAGGCGGCCGTCGGACGGTGTCGGACATCTCGTCTTCTGCCATACTGAGGTCCCAGA
This sequence comes from Micromonospora globbae, assembly GCF_003610785.1. Lineage (GTDB taxonomy): Bacteria > Actinomycetota > Actinomycetes > Mycobacteriales > Micromonosporaceae > Micromonospora > Micromonospora globbae. The sequence continues at coordinate 84,142 of NZ_RAQQ01000019.1, read as the reverse complement.
TCTTGTCTCGCCGCCGCCGGACACCCGACGAGGCGGGTCGGAAAGGCCGGAAACCGTGCCTGGCCGGAGATGCGCAGGAAGGGCATCATCGTGAGCCAATACATCATCACCATCGTGCCGGTCGAGGACGACGGTGAGCAGATCGCCGGCCCGGTGGCCCAGACCGTCGTCCGGCTGGACACCGGCAGCGGCCACCCGGTCGTCCGGGAGCTGACCGTCCGCGCACCGGAGAACGCCGGCCTCACCGGCGAACTTCCCTATGTCGACTTCGACGCCCTGCTCCGCGCGTTCGTGCCACCGCAGGACCGTGACCGGGTGCGGGGCACCGTGGCATCCGGCAGGCCGGTCGCCGACATCGGGCCGGTCCCCGCCGCCACCGAGACCGCGCCGCGCCCGCAGCCGCCCCGCCCCGCGCCGCGGGCGGGCGAGCCGGAGCGGCTCAGCCGGCTCAAGGCCGGGCGGGCCTACCGCCGCGCGCCCGACCCGGCGCACCTGGAGGCGGTCTACGAGCAGGTCGGCACCATCAGCCGGGTGGCCGAGCACTTCGACGTGCCGGTGCACACGGCGCAGGGGTGGATCAGCCGGATGCGGCGCAAGCACAGCGCCGAGGTCAGCGCGACCTGACCGTCGCCCGCCGGCGGAGCCACCGGGCAGGCCGGGCGGCGCGAGGCACGGACGCGGCGCGGCCTCAGCCCCGACCGGCAGCGCTGGCCAGCGCCCCGGCGACCGCCGGCGCCGCCCGGTCGAGCCAGCGCCCGATGCCGACCTCGGCCGTGTCGAACTCCCGCTCGAGCACGCACAGGCCGGGCGTGGGCACGCACGCCCCCACCTCCGACAGCAGCGCGCCCAGGTGGGTGTCGACGACGTGCCGGTGCCCGGAGCGGGCGGCGGTCATCAGCGGCACCGCCACCACGCCGGCGAGCGCGCCGCGCGGCAGCACGTCCACGAAGAGCTTCAGCAGGCCGCTGTAGGCCGCCTTGAAGGTCGGGCTGGCCACGAGCAGCAGGCCCGGACGGCGTACGGACTCCAGCACCTCGTCGAGCACTTCCGGCCGGCCGCCCTGCCCGACCAGCTCGGCGGCCAGCTCGGACAGGTCGACCACGGCGGGCGGGCCGACCGGCGTGGCGCAGCCCGTCAGCCGCCGGTGCAGCGCGGACGCGGCCGCCAGCGCCACGGTCCGCGTCCGGGAGTGCGGCTTCGGGTTGCCGATGACCACCGTCATGGGCAGGTACGCGGTGGACGGCTCCGGGGCGGGCGACGTCATCCGCGCACCGCCAGCGCGGGCGCCTGCTCGGCCCGGGCGTCGAGGAGACCGTCGCGGCGCAGCAGCGGCAGCACCCCCTCACCGAACCAGTACGCCTCCTCCAGGTGCGGCTGCCCCGACAGGATGAGGTGGTCGACGCCCGCGGCGTGGTACTCGGCGATCCGCTCGGCGACCTCCTCGTGGCTGCCCACCAGGGCGGCGCCCGCCCCCGGCCGGACGAGCGAGTACCCGGCCCACACGTTGGGGTACACCTCCATCCGGTCGTTGGCGCCGGCGTGCAGCGCCGCCGCCCGCCGCTGCCCCTCGGACTCGGTGCGGGCGAACCGCGTACGGGCGGCCTCGATGCGCGCCTTGTCGACGCCGGCCAGCAGCCGCTCGGCCTCGGCCCACGCCTCCCGCGCCGTGTCCCGGGTGATCACGTGAAGCCGGCTGCCGGTGCGCAGCGTACGGCCCGCCTCGCCCGCGAGGTCCCGCGCCCGGGCGAGCAGTTCCCCGAGCAGGGCCGGCGTCTCGCCCCAGGCGAGGTAGACGTCGGCGTGCCGGGCGGCGGCCCGCTGCGCCGCCGGCGACGACCCGCCGAGGAACACGGTCGGCACGGTGACCGGGGGCCGCGCCAGCATGGCGCCCCGCACCCGGTAGTGCTCGCCCGCGAAGTCGAACGGCCGGCCCGACCAGACGCCGCCCAGCACGGTGAGGAACTCCTCGGCCCGCGCGTAGCGGGCGTCGTGGTCCAGCCAGTCGCCGTACCGGTGCTGCTCGTCCGGATCGCTGCCCGCCACGATGTTGAGCAGCAGCCGGTCGCCGGAGACGCGCTGCAGGGTCGCGGCCATCTGGGCGACCAGGGTGGGCGACACCAGGCCCGGACGCAGGGCGATCATGAACTTGAGCCGTTCGGTCTGCGCCGCCAGCGCGGACGCCACCACCCAGGGGTCCTCGCAGAACAGCCCGGCCGGGGTGAGCACGCTGGCGAACCCGAGCCGGTCGGCGGCCCGGGCCACCTGCGCCAGGTAGCCGATCTCCGGTGGACGACGGGTGACCCGCGCCGGCCGGGGGCCGTTGCGGGTCGGCTCGGCGAGGTCGCGGCCGTCCCCGTGGGACGGCAGGAACCAGTGCAGCTCCAGGGGCATCAGGTCACTCACCTTCCGGCACGGCGTCGAAACGGGCGGGCATCGCCGTGATCGCGTTCATGAAGTTGGTCCGCATGCGCTGCACCGGCCCGGTCAGCCGCAGCCCCGCCAGGTGCGGGCGCAGCGCGGTGAGGAAGGCCGTCATCTCCAGCCGGGCCAGGTGCGCGCCGAGGCAGAAGTGCGGCCCGATACCGAAGGCCAGATGCGGGTTCGGGTCGCGGCCGAGGTCCAACCGGTCGGGATCGGCGAACACGGCCGGATCCCGGTTGGCCGAGGCGTACCAGATGACCACCTTGTCCCCGGCGGCGATCCGGGTGCCGTCCAGCACGGTGTCCCGCGTGGCGGTCCGGCGGAACTGCATGATCGGAGTGACCCACCGCAGCAGCTCCTCCACGGCGGACGCCGTGAGGGTGGGATCGGCGATCAGCCGGTCGCGCTGGTCGGGGTGCTCCAGTAGCGCCTGCACCCCGTTGGAGATCAGGTGCCGGGTGGTCTCGTTGCCGGCGATGACGAGCAGCAGCCACAACTGGCACAACTGGGCGTCGGTCAGGCCCCGCCCGTCCGAGCGCGCGTGCACGAGCAGGCTGACGAGGTCGTCGGTCGGTCGCGCCCGCCGCTCGGCGGCCAGCTGCCGGGCGTACGCGAAGGCCGCGGCGAAGGTGTCCCGGTAGCGCTGCACGCTGCCGCCGCCGTAGCGCGGGTCGTCGAAGCCGACGAGGTTGTTGCTCCAGTCGAACAGCAGCTTGCGGTCCGACGGCGGCATGCCGAGCAGGTCGGTGAGCACGAGCAGCGGCAGTTCGGCCGCGAGGTCGGCCACCACGTCGATCTCCCGTGCCGCCACCGCCCGGGCCACAACCTCCTCGGCGTGCCGGGTGACCATGTCGCGGAGACGGCCCACCGCCCGGGGGGTGAACACGCCGGCCACCAGGCGGCGTACCCAGGTGTGCTCGGGAGCGTCCATGTTGATCAGCAGTTGCCGGTTGCGTTCCAGGTCCTCCGTGGTCCGGGGGTCGGCCAGGAACGCGCCGCCGGCCGCCGAGGAGAACGTGACCGGGTCACGGGACACCTCGGACACCGCCGCGTACCGGGTCACCGCCCAGAAGCCCCGGCCGCGCGACCGCGTCCGGCCGTCCCCGTCGGTGCGGGTCAGCTCCACCTCGTCCACCCAGGCGACCGGAGCCTCACGGCGGAGGCGGGCGAACTCGTGGTGCGGCACGCCGGCCAGGTAGGTGGCCGGGTCCGCGAGCCGGGTCGGCGGCGCCGGATCGTGCTGGTAGCGGTCCCGCAGGGCGCGTCGGGGCAGCTTTCCGGTGGGCTCGCGCGGAATCCGGTCCACCACCTCGTACGAGCGGGGCACCTTGAAGCCGGCCAGGGCGGTCCGGCAGTGCGCGTCGAGCACCCGGTCGACGTCCGTCGCCGGCCAGTCCGGGTCGAGCTGCACGAGGGCGTGGACCCGCTCGCCGAACTCCGGGTCGGGGACGCCGATGACGACCCCGTCCTGGACGGCCGGGTGGGCGAGCAGGACCCCCTCGACCTCGGCGGGGTAGATGTTCACCCCGCCGGAGACGATCAGCTCGGCCGAGCGTCCGGTGAGGAACAGGTAGCCGTCGTCGTCCAGGTAGCCGAGGTCCCCGACGGTGAAGGTGTGCGGGGCGACGTGGGCGTTCTCGGTCTGCTCCGGAGCGTTGTGGTAGTGGAAGCCGCGGCCGGGCGGGCGGCGCACGGCCACCCGGCCCTCCTGCCCGGCGGGCACGGGCTTGCCGTCCTCGTCGACCACCACCACCTCGGTGGGGGGCGCCGGACGGCCGACCGTGCCGGGGCGGGCCAGCCAGGTCTGCGAGTCGGCGAGGGTGACGATGCCGGCCTCGGTGGCCGCGTAGTACTCCACGAACACCGGCCCCCACCAGTCGATCATCGCCCGCTTCGTCTCCGGGGGGCACGGGCCGCCGCCGTGCCAGATCCGGGCGAGGCTGGCGCCCGAGAACGCCGCGCGCGTGGCCTCGTCGACGCGGAGCAGGCGGATGAACTGGGTCGGCACCAGATGGCTGATGCTGATCCGCTCCTCATCGATCAGGCGCAGCACCTCGACCGGGTCGAACCGGCGGCGGATCACCAGGGTGCAACCGCGCAGCAGCGGGAACTGGGCGAAGAACAGCTGCGCCGAGTGGTACCAGGGGCCGACCAGCAGGGCCCGGCCACGGGTGGGGATGCCCAGCCCGTCACCGAGGGCCGCGGTGGTGCCGGCCACCCGCTCCACCGGGGCGCCGACCACCAGCAGCGGGTTGACCACCCCCTTCGGCCGGCCGCTGGTGCCCGAGGTGTAGAGCAGCACGCCGCCGGAGGCCGCCGGCACCGGCGGGCCCGCCGGCAGGTCGGCGGCCAGCGCGAACCCCTCGCCGCCGTCGACGGTGACGAGCAGGTCGGGGGCTTCGGGCACCAGGTCCACGGCCGCGCGGACGGTCGGGGCGTACGCGGCCTCGGTGAGCACCGCGCGGGCGCCGGAGTCGGCCACGATGTGGGCGATCTCCGGCGCGGTGAGGTGCCAGTTGACCGGCACCGCCACGAGTCCGGCGTGCACGCAGGCGAGCAGCGCCTCGAACGTCTCACGCCGGTTGCCGAGCACGAACGCCACCCGGTCGCCGACGGCGAGGCCGGCGCCGCGCAGCACCGCGATCCACCGGTCCACCGACCGGTCCAGCTCGGCCCACGTCGAGGTCGCGTTCTCGTCGACCAGCGCCACCTCGTCCGCCCGGTCGCGGACGAGGTGCTCCAGCAGCTCGGCCATCTCGCAACTCCTGTCTGGCAGTGGGTTCAGGAGGTCAGGTCGGTGCTGACCGCCAGGACGTGCTCGGCGACCGGCCGGAAGTTCAACCGGGCGATCTGCGGGGTGCCGATGTCGGCGCGGGCCGCGCGGGCCGCGGCGTCGGGGATCGGCACCAGCTCACCGGCGGCCTGGGCGAGCAGCTGCACCTGGCAGCAGCGGTCCATGGCGAGGAACCACCAGGCGGCCTCGGCGACTGACCCGCCCACGGTGAGCAGCCCGTGGTTGCGGAGGATCACGGCCTTGCCGGTGCCCAGGGTCGCGGCGATCCGGTCCCCCTCCGCGCCGTCGAGCACCACCCCGCCGTACTCGTCGTACACCGCGTGGTCCTCGAAGAACGCGCACGCGTCCTGGGTGATCGGGGCGAGCGGCCGGCCCAGCGCGGAGAACGCCCTCCCGTGGATGGAGTGGGTGTGCGCGGCGGCCACCACGTCGGGGCGGGCCTTGTGGATGGCCGAGTGGATGGCGTACCCGGCGGGGTTGATCCGGCCGGAACCGCTGACCACCTCGCCGGCGTGGTCGACCCGGAGCAGGTCGTCGTCCCGCACGTGGCCGAAGTGCCGGCCGAACGGGTTGATCCAGAAGGTGTCCGGTTCGATCGGGTCGCGGGCGGTGACGTGGCCGCCGGCGCCCTCGTCGAAGCCGGCCAGCGCGAAGGCCCGCAGCGTGAGGACCAGCTGCCGGCGGCGGTACGCCCGCTCCTGGTCCGGGTCGCGTCGCTCAGCCACAGCCGCCTCCCGTGTCGGTGTCGTAGCCGACGCCGGCCGGCACCGGCTCGGGGACCGGGACCGGCGTGCCCGTCCCGGCGTACGCCGCGAGGAAGTCGTCGACCCGGTCGACGCCCCAGAAGCGGTGCGGCCCGAGCCGCAGGTACGGGATGCCGAAGATGTCCTCCTCGTACGCCCGCATCAGGCAGTCCACCCCGGCGGCCCGGACCGCCTCGTCGTCGACCGCGCCGAGTATTACCGCGGGGTCCACCCCGGCCCGTTCGGCGACGCCGGTGAGCACCTCCGGGGTGCAGACGTCCTCGCCCCGCTGCCAGCGGGCCGCGATCACCTCCCGGTAGAACGCCTCCCCCGCGCCGTGCTCGCGGGCGGCGAGGAAGCCCAGGTGGGGCAGCTCCCACCAGGGGTCCACGTCGATCGGCCAGCGCATCGGCACGTCCAGGCGCCGCGCCAGCCGCTTGGCGTCCTGGAGCAGGTAGAGGTGCTTGGGCTTGCTCATCTGCACGTAGTGGAAGGCTCCGCCGCGGGCCGTCAGCGCCGCCTCGGTGCGGGCGTCCGGATCCCAGTACGGGATGAACTCCAGCACCTCGTGCGGCCGGCCCAGGGCGCGGGTGAGCCGCTCCACGGCCAGCCAGCTGTACGGGCTGCGGAAGGAGAAGTACAGCCGGGGCTTGCGGGCGGCCATCAGCGACCTCCGGCCGTGATGGCGGCGGCGGTGTCCGGGTCGAGGGTGGCCAGCCGGCCGGCCTCGGTGCCGCGGCTGACCGCGTACCCGTGCAGGATGGTGGCGGTCGCGACCCGGACCAGGCGCCCGTCGCGGACGACGTGGCAGTCCATCCGCGCGTCGTACGTGACGTCCTTCAGCAGGTCGGTGACGGTGAAGGTGACCCACATGGGCTCCTCCAGCCGGGCGTCGCCCCGCACCTCGATCCGGGCTCGGGAGACCACGGGGATCCAGCCGCGTTCGCGCAGCATCCGTCCCACCGACACGCCCCGGTCGGCGAGGTACCGGTCGACCACCTCCTCCAGCACACGCACGTAGCCGGAGTGCTGCATGCGCTCGGAGTACTGGCAGTAGAAGTAGGGCACCCGCCAGGGCCAGACGAAACCGGCGCCCGCGGCGCGCAGCGTCTCCGCCGGGTCGTCGCCGGCCGGTACGCCCACCTCGCCGCCGCCCGGCTCCTCCACGAGACCGGCCAGCTCGGACGGCACCGGCGCCGAGCCGGGCGCCTCCGGCTCACGGACCAGGGCGACGCGTACGCGGGAGCGGCAGGCGGTGACCTCGCCGCTTCCCGGGTCGTCGCCGCGCCGGACGCCGAGCCGGACGGCGAAGCGGCCACCCGCGCCGGGAGTCACGGTGACGGTCACCTCGTCGTCCACGTCGAGCACGGCGGGCAGCAGCAGCGAGCAGTCCCGGACGGACAGTCCCACGCCGTGCTCGTGGTAGAGCCGGCCCGGGCCGTACCCGCGCTCCCGGAACCACTGCAGGACACCCTGCTCGACCAGGTAGGCGAAGTGCTTGAACCCGATCCAGGTGCGGATGTTCGCCCCCTCGAACCCGGGTCGGGCCGACAGGGTCACGGATGCGTTCTGGACCGCCGTGGTCACGGCGTACCTCCTCGGATCACGGAATCCGGGCAGACCTTCTCGACGAAGCCCGCGACGTGCCGGGCCACCTCGGTCGCCTGGTCGAGATGACAGAAGTGGTGGAACTCGGGCTCGACGACGACGTGCGCGTCGGGCATCTGGGCCCGCAGGGCCGTCGCCCGGGGGCCGTCGAGGCTCGGGTCCCGGCCGCCGGTGAGCACCATGGTCGGCACGGTGACGGCGTGCAGCGGCAGGCCGGCGGTGGCTGTGAAGTGGTCGAACAGCGTGGTGAAACCGACCGGGCCGATGCGGTCCACCATGATGTCCCGCATGGACGCGAGCGTCTCGGCGTCCAACCCGGCCAGGCGCTCGCCGAGTCGGTTGCGCAGCCCCTCGTCGATGATCTGCACGAAGTTCGCCTGTGCCCGCTCGTGCACCGCCCAGGTGACCGGCAGGTCGGGCGGGCAGTAGAAGGGTGCGATCAGCATGGCGCCGCGGGGTGTGACGTCCGGTTCGGTGGCGATCATCTCCAGCACCGCGTTCGCGCCGAGCGAGTGCCCCACCACGACGTCGGGCGGCTCGGCCATGGCACGGACGGTCGCCGCGAGCCAGGCTCCCGGGGTGCCCCGCCGCCGCCACCCGTGGTCGGTGCCGGCCTTCCACGGCAGTTCGGCGGCGACCGACCGCCAGCCGGTGGGCAGCAGCGCCGCCAGCGGACCCCAACTGCGCCAGGTGTCGGACATGCCGTGCACGAGCAGGACGGTCGGCGCGCCGGCCGCGCGGCCCGCGACCGGGTGCACGGGGGCCGGGGGTGGGGTGCCGGTCATCGTGCCGCCCCCGTCACCGTGAGTTCGCGGAACCCGTCGGCCGGGTCACCGCAGCGGACCCGGACGGCGGGCGTCCCGGCGAGGAGCCGCAGCGCCACCGCCGTGTGCACGACCCCGGCCGCGCCGTAGTGGTCGCCGGGCAGGACGGCGTCGTCGACCAGGCGCGGGGCGGCCGGCGGCACGCCGTCGACCGACCCGGGCACAGCGCCGTCGACCGACCCCGGCACGTCACCGTCGACCGACCCCGGCACGTCACCGTCGACCGACCCGGGCACGGTGTCGTCGGCGGACCCCGGGGCGGCCGGGGAGGCACCGTCGGCGCCGACCGCGCGGACCGGCCCGAGCAGACCCAGCGGCTCGCCCGGCCCGTCGACCGGGCCGAGCAGGAGGCAGGCGGCGCCGGCGCGCAGGGGCCGCCTGTCCGCGCGACCGCGCCGGGCCGCGTGCAGGGCCCGGGCCTGCGCGTCGTCCGGCTCGGTGCCCACCACCACGACCCGGTCGGCGCGGCCAATCCGCAGCAGCAGGCCGGCCAGCCAGATCGCGTCCAGCCCGGCCGTGGCGCCGGAGCAGACGGTGAGGTTGGGCCCGCCGAACCGGAACCAGATGGCGACCGCACCGGCGATGACGTTGCTGGACGCGTTGGGCGCCTCCAACGGCCCGACCTCCCGCGGGCCGCCGTCGCGCAGCCGGCGGGCGATGTCGCCCACGGTGGCGACGTTGCCGAGGTTGGAGCTGACCACCACGGCGGTACGCGGGTCCGCCGGCCCGGTGCGGCGGGGCGCCTTCGCCGGCAGGCCGAGCGCCCGGTGCACGGCGCAGAGCGCCAGCCGGGTGGCGGGCTCCTTCGCCAGCAGGCCCTTGCGGCCCAGCAGGTCGGCGGCCCGCTCGGGCGGGCAGGCGGGCTCCTCGACGGTCGCCGCCCGCGCGCCGGGAAGGTCGGCCGGCAGCGCGTCGACGCCGGGCAGGTGCAGCGCCGCGGCGAGCACGGCCGCCACCGGCTCGCCCGCCGCCGCACGCGGCCCGAGGCCGGCTGTGGCGGCCGGGTGGGGCGTGGCGACGTGGCGGAGCGTGGTCATCGGACGGCCTCCAGCAGGGTGACCGCGTTGAGGCCGCCGAAGCCGAACGCGTCGACCTGCGCGACCCGCGGGTCGGCCCGGACGGCCTCGCCGCGTACCAGCCGCAGCCCGGCCGCCTCGGGCGCCGGCCGGGCCAGCCCGGCGATCGGCGGCACCTGGCCGGTACGCAGGGCCTCGACGGCGACGGCGACGCTGAGCAGCGCCGATCCGCCCGAGGTGTGCCCGACGGCGCCCTTGACGGCGGTGACCAGCGGGCCGGGCGCGCAGCCGGCGAAGACCTCGGCCAGCACGTGCGCCTCGGTCGCGTCGTTGAGCGCCGTGCCGGTGCCGTGCGCCAGCACGAGGTCGATCTGGTCGGGGCGGCGGCCGGCGCGCTCGTGCGCGTCCCGGACGGCCCGCAGGATGCCCTCGGGGTCCGGTGCCGTCTCGTGGCCGGCGTCGCAGGACAGCCCCGTGGCCAGCAGCCGCGCCAGGCCCCCGTCGCCCCGCTCCCGCTCCACCACCAGGACGGCCGCGCCGTCGCCGAGCAGCACCCCGGCGCGGTCGGCGTCGAAGGGCCGCACCCGCTCGGTGGGCCGGCTCGCGACCCGGCCGATCATGGCGAGCATGGAGGCGGTGCTGCCGTCGGTGCCGCCGACCAGGACGGCGTCCGCGTCGCCCGTCTCCACGAGGTCCTGGGCGAGCGCGAGGGCGTGCCCGCCGGCGCTGCACGCGTTGGCCAGCGTGACGACCCGCTCCACCCCGGGGGCCGCCGCGGCGACCGCGCCGCCGAAGTGCAGCCGCTCGGCGGGGAAGTCCACGACGCCGGCCAGGGCGGCCCGCTCCACCTCCGCGGACTCCCGCAGACCGGTGCCGACGAGGCTCACGACCCGCTGCCGGCGCGGATCGACGCCGGCTGCCGCCAACGCCTCCCGCACGCAGTCGGCGAGCCACCGGCTCGGCCGGAACGGCCCGCCGTCGGCGATCGGGTAGCCGGACCCGACGCCGACCTGCTCCGCCGTCGCCCGCTCCAGGGGCGCGACACCGCAGTCGCCCCGCAGCAGCGCCGCCCAGGTGGCCGGACCGTCGCCGAAGCAGGTGCGGACCGCGCTAGCCGTGATGGTCGCCGGCACGCCGCCACCCCCTCACCACGGCCACGGCGACGCCGCCGTCGCGGGACCGTCCCGTGATCAGCGCGGGCCGCCCGTGCGGGGCCGGGTCCTCGGCGTACCGGCCGAGCAGGGCGCCCAGCGCGAGCGCGCCCGTCGCGGCCTGGCAGTCCCCGAGGGCCGGTCGCACCGGCAGCCGCTCGACGGCGGCGGGCACGACGCCCCGCAGCGTGTCCGGGTCCGGGTCGCCGCCGGCGACCGCCCAGACGTCGCCGGCCCGGACGTGCGCGGTGGCCAGCGCGCGTCGGGCACAGCCGGCCAGTCCCTCGGCCGGGTCGTCGGGGTGGAAGCCGGTGGCCACGGCGAGCACCTCCGCGCGCGGCGTCCCTGCCGCGGCGGCGTCCGGGCGGCGCAGCAGGTAGACGGCGGCCGCCTCGCCGGCGGGGCCGTCACCGGTCAGGTCCGCGGCCCATGCCGTGTTCGGTGTGTACTCCTCGACCCCGCCGACCAGCAGCGCGTCGGCGTACCCGCGGCGGATGGCGTTGAGCGCGTAGCGCAGCGCGTACAGGAACCCGAGCGGACCGCCGGCCAGGGTGGCGTTCACACCGCGCAGCCCGTACCGGATGGCCGCCTGGCCGCTCGCGCAGTTCATCACCGTGTTGGGGAACAGCACCGGGTTGACCAGGTACGGCTTCTCCTGCACGAGCGTGTCGCGGGAGAAGTCCATGGTGGACCTCAGGCTGCCGGTGGTGGTGCCCAGCACCACGCCGACGCGGCGGCGGTTGTCGTCGTCCACGGTCAGCCCGCCGTCGGCCAGCGCCCGCCCGCAGGCCACCATCGCCAGCGCGGTGGCCCGATCCAGGAAGCTGGTGCCCTTGCGGCCGAGCAGCCGCCGTACGTCGAAGTCGGCGATCGCCGGCGCCTCGGCCGCCGGCAGCGGCTCCTCGAAGCGTCCCCGGACGTCGGTGCCCACCAGGCTGCCGGCGCGAACCGCGGCGAGCAGGTCGGTGACCGAGTCCCCGGCGGCGGAGAGCACCCCGCAGCCGGTCACCACGCCGGTCACCGGATCGCTCCGAAGATCGTGATGGCGTTGTTGCCACCGAAGGCGAACCCGTTGTTCTGAGCCACCCGCACGGTGGCCGGGCGGGCCGTGTTCGGCACCGGATCGATCCAGGACAGCTCGGGATCGGGGTTGGCCCAGTTGATGGTCGGTGGCAGGAACCCGTGCCGGATCGCGAGGGTGGTGGCGATCGCGCCGAAGCCGCTCGCCGCCCCCATCGTGTGGCCGAGCATCGACTTGATCGAGCTGACCGGTGGCACGTGGTCGCCGAAGACGGCCCGGATGGCCCGCGCCTCGCACAGGTCGTTGGCCGGGGTACCCGTGCCGTGCGTGCTGATGTAGTCCACGTCCGCCGGCTTGACCCCGGCGTTCTCCTGGGCCAGCCGCATGCAGGCCGCCACGCTGTCCTCATTCGGCGCGACCATGTGGTGGGCGTCGCAGTTGACGCCGTAGCCGAGCACCTCGGCGTAGATGCGGGCGCCCCGGGCGCGCGCGTGGTCAAGGGTCTCCAGCACCAACGCCGCCCCGCCCTCCCCGGTGAGGATGCCGGAGCGGTCCCGGTCGAACGGGCGGCACTGCCGTTCGGTCAGCGCGCCGAGGCGGAAGAAGCCCGCGTGCGCCCACCGGCACACCGAGTCCGCGCCGCCGGCCACCATCACGTCCGCCTCCCCGCTGCAGAGCAGGTCGTACGCGTACCCGATGGCGTAGTTGCTGGCCGAGCAGGCGGTGGCGAGCGTGACGGACTCGCCGGCGAGCCCCAGTTCCGCGCTCACCGCGTACGCCAGCCGCTCGGCCGGCGCCTGGCGCAGCGCCTCGGCGGACATGGCCGGGTAGCCGCCGTCGACGAGCTCGGCCACGAGCTGCTCCACCACTGTCGACTCGCCGCTCGTGGTGCCGATGACCGCGCCGGTCCGCCCCGGATCCGCGGCCGGCAGCGGCAGGCCCGCGTCCGTCACGGCCAGCCGGGCGGCCGCCGCGGCGAACAGCGCCGAACGGCCCCAGTCGGCGATCCGCAGCCGGCGCAGCACCGCCTCCGGCCGGAACGCGGGCACCTCGCCCGCGTACCGGTGCGGGAAGCCGGTCGCGTCGAAGCTGCGGATCGGCGCGGCGGCCGACCGCCCGGACCGCAGCCCGGCGGTGAACTCGTCCACGCCGATGCCGATGCCCGAGACCGGGCCGAGCCCCGTGACGACTACCCGGTTCATGTCAGTCCTGCCAGCCGGCGTACCGCGCCACCACCTCGTGCACGGCCTTGAGGCTGCGCATCTCGTTCAGCTCGGCCTGCGGGATCTCCACCTTGTACTTCTTCTCGATCCGGGCCAGGATCTCGATCGCCCGCAACGAGTCCGCCTCGTACTCCTCGACGAAGTCCGCGGTGTCGGCCACCTCCTCGGGCTCCACCTCGAGCACCTCGGCCACGATCTCCCGCAGCTCCGCCATGTGCTGGTCGTGTTCACTCATCGCGGTCCCCTCTTCCCTCTCATCACGAGGCTCGGGCGATGGCGTCGACCGGTCGGACGACCGCCATCATCGAGCCGAACTCCGCCACCTTGTCGTCCCCGATCCAGCTGGATCCCGAGGCGAACGCGGCCCCGTCGACGACCTGGTCCAGCCGGACCCGGTGCCGGATCACGTCGCCCGGGTACGCCGGGCGCAGCAGGACGCACTCGCGGGCCGCGGTGAACATCGGCAGCCCCGCCGTGCCCGGTCGCCGGGACAGCAGCCACAGCACCGCGGCGCCCTGACCGAAGGACTCGATCAGCAGCGAGGCCGGGTAGGCGTACCGGTCGGCGGGCTCGCCCTCGGCGATCCCCCGGTAGCACGGCTCGCAGCCGGTGACCGTCTTGACCGCCTCCAGGCTCACCCCGGGCTCGACGGCCTCGACCCGGTCGAGCAGCAGCATCGGGTACCGGTGCGGCAGCAGGGCCCGCAGCTCGGCGTGCTCCAGCCTCATCACACGCCCCCTTCCGGCGCCGGCCAGCGGAACACCGCCCGCACCGTCGCCGCCCGCACCCCGTCGCCGCGTACGCACTCCGCGGTGACCTCGAAGGACTGGTCGTCGGCGACCGGGCCGAGCGACGCCGTGACGGTGAGCGTGTCGCCGGCGAGCAGCGGGGCGAGGAACCGGGCGGAGCGCAACCGGTGCAGGTCCGGCAGCCGGCCGGCGCAGCAGCCCACGGCGGCGGTCACGGCCTGCCGGAGCGTCTCCAGGGTGAATACGCCCGGGTAGACGGTGAGCTGCGGGAAGTGCCCGCCCAGGTAGACGTCGGCCGGGTCGACCGTCACGCCGGCGCGCAGGGTGATCCCGCCGCGCGGGCCGGCGCCGACCTCGACCCATTCGACGGCCTGCAGCGGCGCCGCCGCGGCGGCGTACGTCTGCGCCGGGTCGGTCCCGGCGCGGAAGGTGGGCGGGGCGGTCACAGCACCATCCCCCCGTCCACCCGGATCACCTGGCCGGTGATGTAGCCGGCCCGGTCGGACAGGAGGAACGCCACCAGTTCGGCCACGTCGGCCGGCTCGCCGAACCGGCCGAGCGGGATCTGCCCCAGCGCCTGGTCGCGCTGCCGGGGTGAGAGCACGCCGGTCATGTCGGTCTCGACGAACCCGGGGGCCACCACGTTGACCCGTACGCCGTACCGGGCGACCTCCTTGGCCAGGGACCGGCTGAGCCCGATGATGCCGGCCTTGCTGGCCGCGTAGTTGGTCTGCCCGGCGTTGCCGGTGACCCCGGCGACGGAGGACAGGTTGACGATGGCGCCGCGGCGGCGTTTGAGGAAGCGGAACGCGACGGTCCGGCAGGTGTGCCAGGTGCCGGTGAGGTTGGTGGCGATGACGTCGTGCCACTCGTCCGGCCCCATGAGCACCATCGGCCGGTCGCGGGTGATGCCGGCGTTGTTGACCAGCGCGGTGAGCGGCCCGAGGTGTTCCTCGGCGGCGGAGACGAAGCCGTCCACCGCGGCGGCGTCGGTGACGTCGCAGGGCGCGAACCAGGTCCGCACCCCGTGCGCCTCGACCTCCGCCCGGGTCTTGTCGGCCGCCTCGCTCGGCGTGGTGTAGCACCCCGCGACGGCGTACCCCTCGGCCGCCAGCCGCAGCGCGACCGCCCGGCCGATCCCGCGGGATACCCCGGTCACCAGCGCGCAGCGCGGCGCGTCGCCTGCCGTGTCCATGCCACCTCCGGTCATCCGATCGCCCGATCCGCGCGCAGTCGGGCCCGGGTGGGCGCGTCGACGCCCAGTTCGTCGAGGATCCGTTCGGTGTCCGCGCCCGGTTCGGGGGCGCCGGTGCGCACCGCCGTCGGCGTCCGGGAGAACTTGACGGCGGGGCCGGTCAGCGGCGCGGTGGTGCCGTTGGCCAGCACCGTCTCCTGCACCATGGCCCGGGCGCGGACCTGCGGGTCGGCCGCGGCCTCGGCGAAGGTGCGCACCCGCTCGGCGGTGATCCCGTTGGCGTCGAGGGTGGCGACCACCTCGGCGCAGGTCCGGTCGGCGCACCAGCCGGCGAGGACGGCGTTGACCGCGGCCCGGTTGTCGCGGCGCTCCTCGTTGGTCGCGTACCCCGGCGCCCGCGCCAGCTCGGGCCGGCCGACCACCTCGGCGAGCCGCCGCCAGGAGCGGTCGAGGGCGACGGCCACGTAGACGTGCCCGTCCGCGCAGCGGAAGCAGCCGGCCGGCACCACGAAGTCCGCCTGGTCGCCCCAGCGGCGCAGGGGCACCCCCGTCGCGCCGAGGGTGAGGTAGCCGTTGCTGGAGAAGAGCAGGGAGTCCAGCATGCTCACGTCGACGTGCTGCCCCTCCCCGGTGCGGTCGCGGTGGCGCAGCGCGGCCAGCGCGCCGATCACCGCGTGCAGGCCGGCGAGGTCGTCGGCGAGGAAGGTGGGCGCCTTCAGCGGGGCCCCGTCGGGCTCGCCGTTGAGCGCCATCCAGCCGGCGGCCGCCTGGGTCGTCGGGTCGTACCCGGGGCGTCCGGCGTCCGGGCCGTACTGGCCGTAGCCGGAGATCGAGACCATCACGACGTCGGGCCGGACGGCACGGCAGGCCCGGTATCCGACGCCCCACGCGTCCAACGTGCCCGGCTTGTAGTTCTCCACCACCACGTCGGCCGTGGCGACGAGCCGGAGGAACACCTCGGCCGCGCCGGGGCGGCGCAGGTCCAGCCCGATGCTGCGCTTGTTGCGGTGCACGCTCTGCCGGAACCAGGACAGCCCGGTGCCGGGGATCTCCGGCGGCATGAGGCCCTCGCGGTTGCCCGGCATCTCCACGCGCAGCACGTCGGCGCCGAGGTCGGCCAGGACGCAGCTCGCCACCGGGCCGGACCAGACCTTCGTGACGTCGAGGACCCGCACGCCGTGCAGGGGCCCGGGCAGGTCGTGGCGCGCCTCGGCGTAGAAGGCCGCGGCGTCCGGCGCGTCGGCGGGCGCCGTGGCCGGCGCGGTACGCAGGTCGGTGTCCATGCCCGCCTACTCCCGCACCAGCAGGGAGGCCGTGCCGAGCGAGCCGCCGCAGCACATGGTGACCAGGGCCGTCTCCGCGTCGCGTCGTTCCAGCTCGTGCAGCGCCGTCACCAGCAGCCGGGTGCCGCTGCTGCCGAGCGGGTGCCCCAGGGAGATCGCGCCGCCGTTGACGTTCACGCGGTCCAGGTCGGCGTCGTGGTGCGCGGCCCAGGAGAGCACGACCGCGGCGAACGCCTCGTTGACCTCGACGAGGTCGACGTCGGCGAGGCTCATCCCGGCCCGCTTGAGCAGCTTGCGGGTGGCCACGGTGGGCCCGTCGAGCAGGTAGTAGGGGTCGGCGCCGGTGACGACCTGGTGGGCCAGCCGGGCCCGGGGCCGCAGTCCGTGGGCGGCGGCGCGTTCCCGGGACATCCACAGCACCGCCGCCGCGCCGTCGGAGATCTGCGAGGTGGTGCCGGCGGTGTGGATGCCGTCGGGGAGCACCGGCCGCAGGGCGGCCAGCCCGTCGAGGGTGGTCTCCCGGATGCCCTCGTCGGCGCTCACCACGGTGCCGTCGGGCAGCGGCACGGGGCTGATCTCGCGGTCGAACCGGCCCTCGTCGCGGGCCTGGGCCGCCCGCTGCTGCGAGCGCAGCCCGTAGGCGTCGACGTCGGCGCGGGTCAGCCCCTGCCGCGCCGCGATCCGCTCGGCGCCGCCGAACTGCGCCTTGGGCGGGTCGTCGTACGGGTAGTCGGGGGTCTTGTAGTGGCCGGGCCCCTGGTAGAGGTTGGTGCCGACGGGCACCCGGCTCATCGACTCGACCCCGCAGGCGATGCCCACGTCGATGGCGCCGGCGGCGATGAGCGCGGCGACGAGGTGGTTGGCCTGCTGGGCGGAGCCGCACGAGGTGTCCACCGTGGTCGCCGCGACCTCGTAGTCCAGTCCGCTGTTGAGCCAGGCGTTGCGGGTGACGTTCAGGCTCTGCTCGCCCACCTGGGTGACGCAGCCGCCGATGATCTGGTCCACCTCGCCGGGTTCGATGCCGGCCCGGCGGATCACCTCGACCTGGACGTGCCGCAGCAGCTCCACGGCCTTGAGGCCGGACAGCGCCCCGTTCCGCCGGCCGATCGGGGTGCGGACCGCCTCGACGATCACCGCCTCCGGCACGTTCTCCCCCTCCTGGTCCGCGCGTGGTTCGTGGTGCTCAGGCCGGCACGAGCCGCAGGCGCAGCTCCTCCAGGCCCCGGAAGGTGCTGCTGTGCCGCCACTCCAGGTCGATCTCGTCGATGTCCGGGTCGGCCAGCTCGACGACGGAGAACCGGTCGACCAGCCGGCGGAAGGCGATCTGCCCCTCCGCCCGGGCGAGCTGCGCGCCCAGGCAGTGGTGCGGCCCCCAGGCGAACGACAGCGGCGTCTCGGGCGGTTCGGGCCCGGCGAACCGGGCGATGTCGAGCACGTCCGGGTCGGCGTAGCGGGCCGGGTCACGGTTGGCGGCGCCGATCAGCGTGATGACGTGCTCGCCGGCGGCGAGCGGGGTGCCGTCGAGGAAGGTCGTGTCCTCGAACGCGGCACGGCCCAGCACGTGCACCGGGGAGTCGTAGCGCAGCAGCTCCTCGATGGCGGAGCGGGTCAGCTCGGGCTGCTCACGCAGCCGCTGCATCTGGTCGGGGTTGCGGCACAGCGCGTACGTGCCGAGCCCGATCAGGTCGGTCATGGTCTGGAAGCCGGCGCCGAAGAGCAGCACGATGACCTGGATGAGCTCGTCGACCGAGAGCTTGTCGCCGTCCACCTCGACCTGGCCGAGCGCCGTGGCGAGGTCGTCGCGGGGCTCCTCCCGGCGCTTGCGGACCAGGTCGGCGAAGTACTCCTCCATCTCGCCGAGCGCCTGGTCGGAGGCCTTCAGCACCTCCTCGGGCGCGAAGATCTCCAGGCCGCCGGACGCGGCCCGGGTCAGCCGGCGCAGCAGCGGCCAGTCCTCCGGCGGCACGCCGACGAGCTCGCCGATCACCATGACCGGCAGCGGGAAGCCGAACGCGCCGACGAGGTCGATCTCGCCGCCGCGGGGCCCGACCTGGCGGGTCACCTCGTCGAGCAGGCTGTCGACGAACGCGGTCAGCCGGGGCCGGAGGGTCTCGACGCGCCGGGGGGTGAAGACGCGGCTCACCAGGCCGCGCAGCCGGGTGTGCTCGGGCCCGTCGAGGAAGAGCAGGGTGCGGGCGCCCTCGCGGCCGCGGAAGTCACCCATGCGGGGGCGCTGGGCCGACTTGTCCAGGGAGGGGCTGCGCAGGGCGGCGCGGCACTCGTCGTACGTGGTGAGCACCCATCCCACGCCCTGGCCGGGTTGCTCCATCCGGTACTTCGGTGCGGCGGCCCGCAGCGCGTGGTAGTGCGGGTAGGGGCTGCTGACGGTGGCGGGGGCCTTCATCAGCAGCTCCATGGCGATGATCCGGGGGTCAGCGCTCACCACGGTCTCGGTCATGGCTCGAAAGCCTAGTAGTGTTTCGCGTATCTCGGAAGTACTTGTTTCTCGTATCTTCGGTTGCTCATACTGGCGGGCATGACCTCGGCCCGTACCGGCATGCCGCCGAGATTCGACGCCCGCGACCCCGCCGTGGTCGCCGACCCCTACCCCACCTACCGCGCGCTGCGCGAGGCCGGCCCGCTGTGCCGGATGGGGCCCGGCAGCTGGGGCGTCACCCGGTACGCCGACGTCTCCCGCCTGGTCCGCGATCCCCGCCTGGGCAGCGAGTTCCCACCGGACTACCACCGCATGTCGGCCGGCGACGGCCCCGCGGGCGCGTTCTTCGGCCGGATCATCCTCTACCGCGACCCGCCCGAGCACGGCCGGCTGCGCCGGCTCATGGCCAAGGCGTTCAGCCCGGCCCTGGTACGCCGGCTCCGCCCGACGATCGAGTCGATGGTCACCGAGCTGCTCGCCCCGGCGGCGCGTACCGGACGGTTCGACGCGGTCTCGGATCTCGCCTTTCCACTGCCGGTGATGGTGGTGTGCGCGCTCATGGGCATCCCACCGGCCGACCACGACCGCATCCGCCCGTACGCGCTGGACCTCAGCAAGGCGTTCGCGGCGATCGTGCCCGACGAGGACCGGCCGGCCGCCGACCGGGCCGTCGAGTGGCTGCGCGGCTACCTCGGCGAGATCCTCGACCGGCGCCGCGCCGAGCCCGGCGACGACCTGCTCTCGCGGATGCTCGCGGCCACCGACGACGACGGCGCCGTGCTCGGCCCCGACGAGATCGTGGACAACGCCGTCTTCGCCTTCTTCGCCGGCTTCGAGACCACGACGAACCTGATCGCCACCGGCATCGCGGCCCTGCTCGACCACCCCGACCAGATGGCCCTGCTGCGCACCGACCCGACGCTCGTGCCGCGCGCCGTCGAGGAGTTCCTCCGCTACGACGCCCCCATCCAGGGCGTCGCCCGGCTGGTCCGCGAGGACCTCGACATCGGCGACCGGACGATCCGCGCCGGCCGGGTGCTCATCCTGCTGCTGGGCAGCGCCAACCACGACCCGGAGCAGTTCGCCGAGCCGGACCGGCTCGACGTCACCCGGGACCCGAACCCGCACCTGTCCTTCGGCGGCGGCATCCACCACTGCCTCGGCGCGTACCTGGCGCGCGTGGAGGCGCAGGTGACCGTCGAGACGCTGCTGCGCCGCTTCCCCACCCTCGCCCCCGGCGGGCCCGCGCGCCGGCAGACCGGCGGGACGCTGCGGTCGTACGCCAGCGTCCCGGTGGCCGTGGAGGTGACCGGATGACCGCCGGACGTGTGCTGCCGGCCCGGATGGACCCCCTTTCCCCCGAGGTGGTCGATGACCCGTACCCGACCTACGCGCGGGTGCGGGCGGCCGGGCCGCTGTGCCGGTTCGGCCCGGCGAGTTGGGGGGTGACCCGGCACCGGGACGTGGCCGCGCTGCTGCGCGACCGCCGGCTCAGCAACACCTTCCCCGAGGACGACCCGCAGTTCCGGATGGCGCGGGACCTCTCCCAGGAGGTGTTCCGGCGGATCATCCCGACCCGCGACCCCGACGACCACAGCCGGCTGCACCAGCAGATGGTGCGGGCCTTCAGCCCCGGCGTGGCCCGGCGCACGGCCGCCCGGATCGGCGCGCTCGTGGACGAGCTGCTCACGCCCGCGCTGGACACCGGGCGCCTCGACGCCGTCGCCGACCTGGCCTTCCCCGTCGCCGCGACGGTGGTGTGCGAGCTCATCGGCCTGCCGGCGGCGCGGACGCGGGCCGAGGTGTGGCCCCGCTCGGCGGCGCTGGGTCGGGCCTTCACCCCGTTCCTGCCCGAGACCGACCGGGCCGCGGTGGACGCACTGGTCTGGCTGCGCGGCTACGTCCGCGACCTGCTGGACGGCCACCGCCCCGACCCGGACGGCGACCTGCTCGACCGGATGCTCGCGGTGGCCGACCCGGCCGAGGGCGTCGAGGAGGTCGTCGACAACATCGTCTTCCTCTGCTTCACCGGCTACGAGACCACCATGAACATGGTCTGCACGGGCAGCGTCGCCCTGGCGCGGAACCCCGACGAGTGGCGCCGGCTGCGCGCGGACCCGTCGCTGTCGGGCACCGCGGCCGAGGAGTTCGTCCGGTACGACGCCCCGATCCAGTACACGGCACGGCTGGCGCTGGAGCCGATCCCCGTCGGCGACCGGGTGATCCGGCCCGGCCGGTCGGTCTTCCTCCTGCTCGGCTGCGCCAACCGCGACGAGGACGTCTTCGCCGACCCGGACCGCATCGACATCGGCCGCCGGCCGAACCCGCACGTGGGCTTCGGCGGCGGCGTACGCGGGTGCCTCGGCGCCGCGCTGGCCCGGGTCGAGGGTGCGGTGATCTTCGAGCGGCTCGCCCGCCGGTTCGCCACCGTCGACCTCGCCGCCGCGCCCGTCCGCGAGCCCAGCGCCCTCTTCCGGTCGTACGCGTCGATCCCCCTGGCCGTGACCCCGGCCTGACCCGGCCTCGGGCGCAACGAGGAGTCGCAGATGTCACTGATTGGCCGACCGGTCCGGCGCACCGAGGACCGGGCACTGCTCACCACCGGAGGCCGGTACGTCGACGACGTCCCGCTGCCCGGATGCCTGGAGCTGGTGTTCGTCCGCTCCCCGCTCGCCCACGGCCGGCTGCGCCGCGTGGACACCGACGCCGCCCGGCGGGCGCCGGGCGTGGTCGCCGTGCTCACCGCGGCGGACGTGGACCTGCCGCCGCTGCCGCCCGAGGCGGGCGTGCTCAACCAGAAGATGACCACGCCGGTGCTCGCCGACGGCGTGGTGCGGTTCGTCGGCGAACCGGTCGCCGCGGTGCTGGCGACCAGCCGGGCCGAGGCGGTGGACGCCGCCGCCCTCGTCGACCTGGACATCGAACCGCTGCCGCCCCTGGTCGACGTCCACCGGGCGCTCACCGACGAGCTGGTGCTGCACCCCGAGGCCGGCACCAACCTGGTGCTCAAGCTCGCCTTCCGCCGCCCCGCCGGGCGGGCCGACGTGCACGAGGGCGCCGAGGTGGTGGTCCGGCAGCGGATGGTCAACCCCCGGGTCGCGCCGTGCCCGCTGGAGGCCCGCGCCGGGCAGGCCGAGTGGGGGCCGGACGGGCTGTGCTACCGGGCCGGCAGCCAGGCGGTGCACCTGTGGCGTGGTCAGCTCGCCGCCGCCCTCGGTGAGCCGGAGGAGCGCGTGCGGGTGGTCAACGGCGACGTGGGCGGGGCGTTCGGGTCCAAGGCGTTCGCCAGCCGGGAGGACGTCTGCGTGGCCTGGGCGGCGCGCCGGCTGGGGCGCCCGGTGCGGTGGGCCGAGACGCGCAGCGAGAACATGGTCGCCGCCGGGCACGGCCGGGCCCAGCACCAGAGCGCCGAGTTGGGCGGCACCCGAGACGGGCGGATCGTGTCGTACGCGCTGGACGTGGTGCAGGACGCGGGCGCGTACCCCCGCATCGGCGCGATCCTGCCGTTCTGGACCAGGACCGTGCTCACCGGCCCGTACGCCATCGGCCGCGCCCGGTTCAGCTCGTCGAGCGTGACCACGACGACCACTCCCGTGGTGTCGTACCGGGGGGCCGGCCAACCGGAGGCGGTGGCCGCGCTGGAGCGGATGGTCGACCTGTTCGCCGCGGAGATCGGCATGGACCCGGCCGAGGTCCGTCGGCGCAACCTGCTGCCGCCGGAGAGCTTCCCCGTCACCACGGTCACCCGCGCCCGCTACGACACGGGCGACTACCCGGCGGCGCTGGAGCGGGCGCTCGCCGAGGCCGACTATCCGGCGCTGCGCGCCGAGCAGGCGGCCCGGCGCGAACGCGGCGACGTGCACCAGCTGGGCATCGGACTGTCCACCTTCGTGGAGATCACCGGCGCGGACACCCGCAGCGAGTACGCGTCCGTCCGGATCGGCGCCGACGGCCGGGCCACCGTCCACTCCGGTACCTGCCCGCACGGGCAGGGACACGTCACCGCCTGGGCGATGATCGCGGCCGACGTGCTCGGGCTGCCGCTGGACCACGTGGATGTCCGGCACTCCGACACCGGCACGGTCCCGGCGGGCGGCGGCACGGGCGGGTCCCGGTCGTTGCAGACCGGCGGGATGGCCGTCCGCGAGGCGGCCCTGGCCCTGGTCGACCGGGGCCGGGAGGCCGCGGCCGCCCGGTTCGGCGTGCCCGTCGAGGAGGTGGCGTTCGCCGAGGGACGCTTCCGCGCCGCGGGCGGCCGCGACGCCGGCTGGGCCGAGCTGGCGGTCGACGCCGGCGGCCGGCACACCACCGCCGGGAGCCCCGGCGACACCGCCGACCACGCCGAGGCCGGCGGGGCCGACCAGGGGCTGTTCGCGGAGGCCACCTTCCAGCCGTCCGCCGCGACCTGCCCGTACGGCGCGCACGTCGCGGTGGTCGAGGTCGACACCGAGACCGGCCAGGTGACGCTGCTGCGGGTGGTGGCGGTCGACGACGCGGGAGTGCTGCTCAACCCGATGCTGGCCGAGGGGCAGGTGCACGGCGGCCTGGCGCAGGGCGCCGGCCAGGCGCTCGTCGAGGAGGTCCGGTTCGCCGCCGACGGCACGCCGCTGCACGGCGACCTGCACCGGTACGCGATGGTGGGCGCCGCCGAGCTGCCGTCCTTCGAGACGGTGGCGCTGGAGACGCCCACACCGGTGAACCCGCTCGGCGCCAAGGGGCTCGGCGAGTCCGGAGCCGTGGGGTTGCCGCCCGCCGTGCAGAACGCGGTCGTCGACGCCGTCCGGCACCTGGGCGTGCGGCACGTCGACATGCCGCTGACCGCCGAGCGGGTCTGGTCGGCCATCCGCGCCGCCACGACGTCGCAGGCCGGGGATTCCGGCCGGTAAACCGTTTGAGCCGTCCCACCGCGGTCCCGTAGCTTGCCTGCGACCCAGATCCGCAGCGTGCCTGCGGCCCGTCGCAGTGAGGACAGAGGACGACACCGCGTGACCCCGCCTGCTCTCTAGACCTGACACCTTTCCGCGCTCACCGGTAGCCGACGCTCCCGTCGGCTCCGCCGGGCTGCCCTCGTGCGCCCGGTCCGCGTTCGAGGTCGCGCAATCGGCCTCGTGTCGGGTCTTCGAGAGATCAGGTCTGGAGAGTCATGTCTTCACCACCCCATACCGTGCTGCCCTGGGTCGTCCGCCGGACCAGGCTGCCTCTGCTGTCGTTGCGGTGCGTGGACTGCCGGTCGGAGTCGGCCACCACCGGCGAGGGCAGGTTCCGCGTCAACGCCAACGGCAAGCTGCTGGACGTGTGGCTGCTGGTCCGCTGCGTGTCCTGCGACCGGACGAGCAAGCTCACCGTGCACGAGCGGACACCGGTCCGGTCCTTCGATCCGGCCGAACTCCACGGCTACGGCGTCAACGACCCGGACCTGGTGGCGTCCACGCTGTTGGACCCGCTGCTCGCCCGGCGCCACCACTTCACGCTGGACTGGACCGGGGCCTGGCGGCTGGACGCCCCGTCGGCCGGTCTCGACGCGGCGTGGCCGGTCCAGGTGGCGGTCGTCTTCGCGGATCCGGTGCCGCTGCGCCCGGATCGGCTCGTCGCGCAGGGGCTCGGACTCAGCAGGAACGAGGCGCTGCGCCGGGTCAAGTGCGACATCCCCCTGCGCCGACCGACGAGCACTGGATTCACCTTCACGGTGCTGGCCGGGGACTAGCGGGGCAGGTGGCCGGGCGGGACGTCCGCCCGGCCACCTGCCGACACGTTCGGGGCCGTCGTCCCCTAGTCGTCGACGACGGAGAGGGCCTGCTTGGGGCAGCGGCGCGCGGCCTCCCGGACCCGGGCGGCCAGGGAACCCTCCAGCGGCTGCTCGGTGACGTGCAGCCGGTCGTCGTCACCGACGTCGAACACCTCGGGCGCCTGACCCACGCACACCGCGTTGCTCTCGCACCGGGAGAAGTCCACGACCAGTCGCATCGCTCACGCCTCCGACTTCGTCACGATCTCGAGGATGGGGAACATCATGGTGGGCACGCTGCGGGCCAACCGCAGGCCCGCGACGTCCAGGAGCCGCTCGATGTGCTCCCGGGAACGGGCGCCGCCGCCCACCATGGCCAGCAGGAGCAGGTCGTAGAGGCGACCGACGTCGAACCGGTCGCCGGGCTCGACCACCGGCTCCAGGACCAGCAGCCGGCTGTCCGGACGCATGGCCGCCCGCACGGCGGTCAGCAGGCGTACGGCGTCGTCGTCGTTCCAGCCGTACAGGATGCGCTTGAGCATGTAGGCGTCCGCGCCGGGCGGGACGGTCTCGAAGAAGCTGCCGCCGGTCACCGTGCACCGCTCGGCCACCCCGAGCTTCTGCAGCACCGGCTCGGCCTCGGCCACGACGTGCGGCAGGTCGAACAGGGTGCCCCGCAACCCCGGGAACCGGGCCATGATCCCGCCGAGGAACGCGCCGTTGCCGCCGCCGACGTCGACCATCGTGCTCAGCTCGCCCCACGGGTACGCGGGCAGCGCCGCCCGCAGCTCCAGCCGGGTGGCCGCCTGCTGGGAGGCGTCGAAGCGGGCGCTGTCGTGCGGGTGGGCGGCCATGTAGGACCAGTAGCCCTCCGGGTGGACCTGGTCGAAGGCGGCCTGGCCGGTGCGGATGCTGTGGTCGAAGTGGGCCCACGCCTCGATGTCGGGTTCGAGCAGCGGGTACGCGTCGCGCAGCGACAGCGGGTGGTCGGTGCGCAGCGGTTCGGCCAGCGGGGTGAGCCCGAACACCTCGGGTTCGACTTCGGTGAAGATGCCCTTGCCGGCCAGCGCCCGCAGCGCGCGCAGCAGGGACGGTGCGTGCGCGCCGGTGGCCTCGGCCAGCTCGGTCACCGGCCGCGGACCGTCCACGAGCTGGTCGGCGACCCCCAGCTCGGCGACGGCGCGCACGGTGAACGGCACGATGTAGTCGGCCAGTTCGGTCAGTCGGAACACGGACTCGATGTCGATCCGGGGTCGGGTCGGGGCCATCGATACCTCCTATCGGGACGTCAGCTCCGGCCCGGCGGGACCGGCCGCGATCACGGTGAGCGTGGGGGTGGGGACCACCCGGTCCAGGCGCAGCCCCGCGTCGGCCAGCAGGTCGACCAGCTCGTCGCGGGTCCGGTGCCGGCCGCCGGTGAGCACCAGGGTGTGCACGTCGACGAGCTTGGCGACGTCGAAGACGTCGCCGGCCGGGATGATCGCCTCCAGCAGCAGGAGCCGGCTGTGCGGGCGCATCGCCTCGGCGATCCGGCGCAGGATGGCCGTGGCCTCGGCGTCGTCCCACCCCGGCAGGATCGTCTTGAGCACGTAAAGGTCGGCGCCGGCCGGCACCGGGTCGAAGAAGCTGCCGGGCACGATCCGGCAGCGGTCGGCCACGCCGGCCCGGTCGAGCAGTTCCGGCGCGGCGGCCACCACGTGGGGCAGGTCGAGCAGGGTGCCGCGCACCGCCGGGAAGCGGGGCAGCAGGCCGGCCAGGAAGGCGCCGTCGCCGCCGCCCACGTCGACCACCTCCCGGGCCTGTCCCCAGGGCCAGGCCGGCAGCACGGTACGCAGGTGCAGCCGGGTCAGGCTCGACATCCACCGGTCCACGGCCACGCTGTCGGCCGGGTGCGCGGCGAGGTACGACCAGTAGTCGGTTCCGTGCGTGCGGGGGAAGGCGGCCTCGCCGGTGCGCAGGCTGCGCCCGAGCCCGGCCCAGGCACGCACGTCGGCGGCCAGCAGCGGGTACGCGTCGCGCAGCGACAGCGGGTGGTCGGTACGCAGCGGTTCGGCCAGCGGGGTGAGCCCGAACACCTCGGGTTCGACTTCGGTGAAGATGCCCTTGCCGGCCAGCGCCCGCAGTGCCCGCAGCAGGGACGGTGCGTGCGCGCCGGTGGCCTCGGCCAGCTCGGTCACCGGCCGCGGACCGTCCACGAGCTGGTCGGCGACCCCCAGCTCGGCGACGGCGCGCACGGTGAACGGCACGGTGTAGTCGGCCAGTTCGGTGAGCCGGATGAGGGCACCGAGGTCGGTGCGGGGCCGCGCCGCCAGCATCAACCGCCTCCACTATCGCGTGTCTTGTATCTCGCGTATCTGCACACTAGCTTGTGTTGCGGGTCGCTGTCACCGTCGCCGCGGGAGGCGTTCATGCTGGACGGATGTGTGAGCTGGCCGCCGGAGCTGGCCGAGCGGTACCGGGCCGAGGGCTACTGGCGCGGCGAGGTGCTCTCCGACCTGGGGCGGGAGTGGGCGCGCACGGACCCGGGGCGCACCGCCCTGGTGGCCGCCGACCAGCGGGTCACCTACGGCGACCTCGACCGCCGCGCCGACCGGCTGGCCGCCGGGTTCCGGGCCCGCGGCATCGGCCGGCACGACCGCGTGGTGGTCCAGCTGCCCAACGGTGTCGAGTTCGTCGTGGTGTGCCTGGCGCTGTTCCGCCTGGGCGCCCTGCCGGTGCTGGCGCTGCCGGCCCACCGCCGCGCCGAGATCGGCCACCTGTGCGCACACACCGAGGCCGTCGCGTACGTGACCGTCGACCAGGTGCAGGGGTTCGACCTGCGCAAGCTCGCCGCCGACGTCCGCGCCGAGACGCCGTCGCTGCGGGAGGTGTTCGTCGTCGGCGACCCCGGCGAGTTCACCGCCCTGTCGACCGTGGACGCCGAACCGGTCGCGCTGCCCGCGCCGGACCCGTCCGACGTGGCGTTCTTCCTGCTCTCCGGCGGGTCGACGGGCCTGCCGAAGCTGATCCCGCGCACCCACGACGACTACGCGTACCAGTTGCGGGCGACCGCCGCCGCCATGGGCTTCGACGCGGGCGGGACGTACCTCGCCGCGCTGCCGGTCGCCCACAACGCGGCGCTCGGCTGCCCGGGCGTGCTCGGCGCGCTGCGCGTCGGCGCCACCGCCGTGCTGGCCGGCAGCCCCAGCCCCGACGAGGCGTTCCGGCTGATCGCCCGGGAGAAGGTCACGCTGACCACCCTCATGCCGGCGTTCCTGCCGCTGTGGGCCGACCTCGCGCCGGTGCTCGGCGCCGACCTGTCCGGCCTGGTCGTCGAGGTGGGCGGCGCCAACCTCAGCCCGGAGGTGGCCGCCCGGGCGACCCGCGAGCTGGGGATCCGGCTCGCGCACTTCTTCGGCATGGCCGAGGGCCCGCTGTGCTGCACGCGCCCGGACGACCCGCCGGAACTCGCCGCGCACACCCAGGGCCGTCCGCTGTCGCCCGCCGACGAGTTCCGGGTGGTCGACGACGACGGCCGGGAGGTCCCCGCCGGCGAGGTGGGCGAGCTGACCGTGCAGGGCCCCACCACCCTGCGCGGCTACTACCGGGTGCCCGAGTACAACGCCCGGACCTTCACCCCGGACGGCTTCCTGCGCACCGGCGACCTGGTCCGCTGGACCCCGACCGGCGAGCTGGTCGTGGTGGGCCGGATCAAGGAGGTCGTCAACCGGGGTGGCGAGAAGGTGCCCGCCGGCGAGGTGGAGGAGCACCTGCTCGCCCACCCCGCGGTCCGCGAGGTCGCGGTGCTCGCCGTGCCCGACCGGGTGCTCGGGGAGAAGACCTGCGCCGTCGTGGTGCCGCGCGGGGACGCCCCGACGCTCGGGCAGCTGCGCGACTTCCTCACCACCCGCGGGCTGGCCGGCTACAAGCTGCCCGACCGGTTGGAGCTGCGCACGTCGCTGCCGTACACCGGGGTGGGCAAGGTGGACAAGCGGGCGCTCGGCGCCGAACTGGCGGGCTGACGCGTAGCGGAAGGGGCCGCCGGCACCCGCCGGCGGCCCCTTCCTCGTGTGCCGGCGTCCTAGCCGGTCAGGTGGTAGAGCCGGTGGAAACGGTCGTCCACCGGCACGATCTGCACGTCCGCGAAGCCGGCCTCCGTGGCGAACGCGCGGACCATGGCCGGGCGCAGGGCCGTTCCGGTGCCGGCCGAGTCCGGCCCGGCCAGGCACGCCGGCAGGCAGTGCAGCACGCTGGTGGCGTACTGGAACCGCTCGATCTCGTCGCCGGGGGCGACGAACCGGTGCGCGACCTTGGCGTCGAGCACCAGCACCGCGCCCCCGTCGGCGCGCAGCCGGCGGCAGGCGCGCAGTACCGGCACCGGCTGGCTCATCTCGTGCAACGCGTCGAACACGCAGACCAGGTCGTACCGGCCGGCCAGCTCCGGGTCGGCGGCGTCGCGCCGGTGGAAGCGGACCTGGTCGGCCACGCCGGCCGCCTCGGCGTTCGCGGTCGCCGCCGCGAGCGTCGCCGCGTCCAGGTCGTAGCCGTCTACCCGCGCGTGCGGGTACGCCCGGGCCAACGCGATCGCCGCCCAGCCGGCGCCGCAGCCGACGTCGGCGATCCGGCTCGGCCCGCCCGCGAGCCGGCCGTGGATCTCCGGCAGCGCGGTGGCCAGCCAGCCGGGCAGGGCGTGGGTGAACAGCGCCCGGTTGGCGCCGGCGTGCCCCTCGCGCCAGTCGTCGCCGTACGCCTCGTCCGGCACGCCGGCGCCGGTCCGGTACGCCTCGAGCAGCGCCGGCAACGCCCCGGCCACCCCGCCCAGCGGCAGCATCGTGAGCGACACCAGCGAGAGCGGGCTGTCCGAGGCCAGCAGCACCTCGGCGTGCCCCGGCGGCAGCCGGTAGACCCGGCGGTCGGGCGGGGCCGCCACGTCGTCCACCTCGATGAAGCCGGCCACGGCCTGCTGTTCGAGCCACTCGCGCGCGTACCGGGCGTCGATCCCGGCGCGCGCGCAGAGGTCGGCCACGGTGGCCGGGCCCCGGTGCAGCGCCTCGTACAGTCCCAGCCGGACGCCCAGGTAGCCGGAGAGCAGTTCCTGGGTGTGGAGCATGGCGAGGAACAGCCGCAGGGACAGGGCCCTGGCCCGCTGCTGCTCGCCGTCCCCGCCGGCGGGCCCGTGCCGCGCCGCCGCGCCCGGGGCCAGCCCGGTACGCGCGGTCAACTGGCCAGCTCGCCGCGGTCCCGCAGGATGCCCGTCACGTGGTCGACGACCGCGTCGATGGTGACGATCTTGCGGGCGGTGGTCTCGTCGATCGGCGGCAGCTCGAACTCGTCCTCCAGGGTGAACGCGAGTTCCAGCAGGGCGAGGGAGTGGAACCCCAGGTCCTCGACCAGCCGCGAGTCACCCGCTCCCTCGATCTGCTCCGGGTTCGGCGCCAGTTCGGTGACGATCGCCGTGACCGACTCGCGCACCTCCTCCTCGGTACGCGTCCCGGCCGCCGCCGATGTGGTCGCCTCGGTCATTCCCGCCTCCTGTCCGGACGTCGCTTCAGGACGCCGTCGTGGTCTGCTCGGTCTGGTTCCGCTGCCCGGCCGTGGTGACCACGGTGCCGGGCAACCGGTCGTCGACGAACGCCTGCCAGAGCTGGCGTCGCTTGGGTTTGCCGCTGGAGGTGCGGGGGATCGTGCCGCGCGGCGCGTCCACGATGACCACCTGCGCGCCCTCCGCCCGCCGGCGCAGCTCCCGCTCGGCCTGGGCCAGCCATTCCGGTCGGGCCTGCTCGAACACGGCCACGACGGTCGCCGTGCCGGCCCGGTGGCCCAGCAGCGCGGCCATCCGCTGTGCCGGCACGCCCGGCCGGCCCAGGGCCCATTCGAGGTCCTCGGCGAACACCGCCCGACCCCGAACCTTCATGCTGTCGCCCAGCCGGCCGAGCACGTGCAGCTGGCCCTCGTGCAGGAAGCCGGCGTCGGCGGTGCGCAGCACGCCGCCGCCGAGCGCGGTCTGGGAGGCCGAGTCGGCCTCGTTGACGTACCCCTGGGCGACGGACGGGCCGCGCACCTCGATCTCGCCGACCACGCCGTCGGGCACCGGCTCGCCGGACTCGTCGACGATGCGCACCCGCACGCCGGCCAGCGGCCGGCCGCAGCCCACCACCGGGTACGCGTCGGCGCCCGCGGCGGGCTCGCCGTCGTCGGCCACGGCCCGGGCGCCCGGGCGCAGCCGGTCCGGCCGCAGGTCGACGCTGCGGTACAGCTCGTCCAGCGGCAGGCCGGTGACGGCCAGGGTCGCCTCGGCGAGCCCGTACGCGGGCAGCAGCGCCCGCGGGTCGAAGCCGTGCGGGGCGAGCAGCGCGCTGAACCGGCGCAGCGCCTCGACGTCGATGCGTTCGGCGCCGACGATCACCGCGCGCCAGGCGGAGAAGTCCAGCCCCGCCAGGGCCTCCGGGCGCACCCGGCGGGCGATGTACTCCAGGCCGAAGTTCGGCATCGACGTCAGCCGCGCCCCGCGCTCGCCGAAGCAGCGCAGGTAGCGGCCGGGGTTGCGGACGAACTCCTCGGGCGGCATCAGCCACAGGTCGCTGGTGTTGACCACGGGGGTGACGAGGCAGCCGATGAGCCCCATGTCGTGGTGCACGGGCAGCCAGGACGCGGTCGGGTCGTCCGGGGTCATGGCCAGCCACTGCCGGATCGCCGCGACGTTGGCGGCGAGCGCCGTGTGCGGCACCCGCACCCCCCGGGCGCGGCCGCTGGAACCCGATGTGAACTGGAGCAGGGCGAGCGGGCCGGGCGTGACGTCCGCGGCCCGGGCGTTGCCGCCGGCCTCGACCAGCTCGTCGGCGCGGAGCACCAGGCGGACACCGGCCGCCGTGGCCAGCGGCTCGATGGCCGCGGTCAGCGCGGCGGCGCAGACGACCACCCGGGGAGCGGCGGCGCGCAGCAGGCCGCGCACGTGGTCGCCGTAGACCTCGCGGTCCTGGAACGCCAGCGGCGGGGCGATCGGCGAGGGCGCCGCGCCGGCGGCCATCGCGGCGAACAGCGTGGCCACGAAGTCGGGGCCGGCCGGCTCGACGATCGAGACGACGTCGCCCGGCACGACACCCACCGCCCGCAGACCGGCCAGGATCGTGCGGATGCGGTCGGCCAGTTCGGCGTACGACAGGAAGGTCCAGTCGTCGCCGGCGGCGGCGAAGTGGACGCCCCGGTCCCGCCGGGGCCGCTCCAGCCAGTCCAGCAGCGGCGAACCCGACCCCGCGCGTGCGCTCATCGGCCCGTCACCTCCTCCCCAGTACGTCTATCCGAGATTGATAGCAGATACAAGGCTAAACAAGATACGAGTGAGACGATAGAGTGCAGTCGTGACCAGTACGCTGCCCCGGGTCGACGGACTGCTCCCCACGCTCGCCGAACGGGCACCGGAGATAGACCGGGCCGGCCGCGTCCCCGACGACCTCATCGCCGACCTCACCGGGGCGGGATGCCTGCGGATGCTGGTGCCGGCGGCGTACGGCGGCGCCGACCTGCCGCTGGCCGAGGCGCTGCGGGTCATCGAGCAGCTGTCCACGGCGGACGCCTCCACCGGCTGGCTGGTCGGCCAGGTCGGCCTGGCGCACCTGCTGTTCGCCTGCTTCCCCGAGGCCGCCCGGAACGAGATCTACGCCGACGGCCCGGACGTGCTCGGCGCCGGCGCGGTCGCGCCGAAGGGCCGGGCGGCCCCGGACGGCGCCGGCGGCTGGCGGGTCAACGGCCAGTGGCCGTTCGTCACGGGAAGCCCCCAGGCGAGCTGGATCTACCTGAACTGCATCGTGCTGGACGGGCGCACCCCCCGCACCCTGCCCAACGGCGCGCCGCTGACCCGCATGGTGCTCTTCCCCGCGGCCGAGCTGCAGCAGCTCGACACGTGGCAGGTGCTCGGCCTGCGCGGCACCGCGAGTCAGGACGTGCGCGCGGTGAACCTGACCTGCCCGGAGCACCGGGGGTTCAGCCTGGTCGGCGACGGCGACGACGTGCGCCGCACCGTGTTCCGGATCGCCCAGGCAGGGCTGCTCATCGCCGCCGTCGACATCGGCATCGCACAGGGCGCCGTGCAGGACGCCGCGGACCAGGCGGCGGCCGGCCGCCGCCGGACGTTCAGCACCCGCGCGCTCGCCGACTCCCCCGTCTTCCACGACCGCCTCGGGGAGGCCCACGTGGCGCTGCGGGCGGCCCGGGCGCTGCTGTACCGGGAGGCCGAGAACGCCTGGGAGACCGCGCGGCGGGGCGAGGTGCTCAGCCCGCTGGACCGGGCCTGCCTGCGGGCCACGGCCACGCAGGTCACGGCCACCGCGCACCAGGCGGTGCAGACGGCGTACGCGCTGGCGGGCGCGTCGACCGTCTTCGACTCGTCGTCGTTGCAGCGGCGGCTGCGCGACATCAACACCGCGACCCAGCACTTCGTCAACGGCCGGGACAGCTACGGCACGGTGGGTGCTCTGCTGGCCGGCGCGCAGGTCGACACCACGATGTTCTGACCGGCGCGTCGCGTGAGGGTTCCGCCCCGCGCTCGCGCGCGTACCCACGGAAAAGTCTCCACCGAGGGTTCAACGATACGGTCGAGGGCATGACGGCCGCCGACCGCACGATCGACCTCAGCGCCGCGGAGCTGCGCGCGGTCACCGCGTACGCCCTCGCCTGCGCGGAGCCCGCTCTGTCGATCTTCGAGCGGGACTGCCCCGGCGACCCGCGCCCGCGCGCCGCGCTCGACGAGGCGCGCCGGTTCGCCGCCGGGGGCCGCCGGACGAAGGAGCTGCGGGTCACCGCGCTGGCGGCGCACCGGGCGGCGCGGGCGGCCCAGGAGCTGCGACGGGACGCCGCGGCCGACGCCGCGCGGGCCGCCGGTCACGCGGCGGCCGCCGCGTACCTGCACCCGCTGGCCCAGGCCACCCAGGTCCGGCACATCCTGGGCTCGGCCGCGCACGCCGCGCGGGCGGCCGAACTCGACGCGGGCGACGACCGCGTGGGAGCCGAGCACGTCGAGCGGGCGCGCCGGCTGGCCGGTCCCGTCGTGGTCGGCGTCCTGGCACGCTACCCGGGCGCCCCGCCCGGTGGTGGCCGCGCGGGCGAGCTGCTGCGCGAACTGGACGCCGCGGTGCGCCGGCTCGCGACCGGCCGATGACCGTGTCGCGGGCGCCGGGTCAGGCGCGGGCGGCGGCCGGTTCGCCCGTCGCGGTCGCCGCGGCGACGGCCTCCGGGTCCAGCGCCGGCACCCGGGGCGGCACGGGCGCTCCCGCCCCGAAGTAGCGCTCGCGCAGCGTCCGCTCCGCCGCGTCGTACGCGGTGCGGAACAGCCCGCGCCGCTGCAGCTCCGGCACCAGCAGGTCACAGATGTCGTCGATGCCCTGCGTGGTCGGGCAGGGGATCAGGTTGAACCCGTCGACGTCGGCCACCTCGCACCACTCCTCCATCCGGTCGGCGACCTGCTCGACCGTGCCGAACAGGGTCACCGGCGCGTTGGTGCGCGGCCGGCGGGCGGTGGCCACCAGGTAGCGCACGTCGCCGACGGTCCAGGTCCGCTCGGGGCCGAGCCGGCGCAGGAACCCCACGAAGCTGTGGCTGCCCTGCCCGGCGATCTCCGCGACCGGCGTCTCGTCCGGGTAGGCGGCGAGGTCGACGTCCATCCAGCCGCACCACTTGGCGAGCTGCCCCTCGCCGCTCCAGAGCGCCACGTACTCCTCGGCGCGGCGGCGGGCCTCCTCGCGGGTCGGGGCGACCATCACCATGCTGCCCTGCAACGCCTTCACCGAACGAGGGTCGCGGCCGTGCGCGGCCACCAGGGACCGCAGCCGGGCGACCTGCGGGGCGCCGCTGGTCGGATCCGCCATCGTGAGGAAGACGACCTCCGCGTGCCGGGCCGCGAAGGTCATCCCCCGCCCGGAGGCGCCGGCCTGGTAGAGCACCGGCGTGCGCTGGGGGGACGGCTCACACTGGTGCGGCCCCCGGACGGAGAACCAGCGCCCCTCGTGGCCGATCTCGTGCACCCGGTCCGGGTCGGTGAAGACGTTGGCCGCCGCGTCGCGGACGACCGCGTCGTCGTCCCAGCTCTCCTCCCACAGGCGGCGTGCCACCTCGACGTACTCGTCGGCGCGGTCGTACCGCTCGTCGTGGTCGAGGTACTCCCCCAGCCCGTTGGCGGACGCCGACCGCAGATACGAGGTGACGATGTTCCAGGCCACCCGGCCGCCGGTGAGGTGGTCCAGCGAGCTGAACACGCGGGCGCACTCGTAGGGGGCGTGGTACGTCGTCGAGTAGGTGACGGCCAGGCCCAGCCGGGTCGTGGTGGCGGCGATGGCGGGCAGCACCAGCAGCGGGTCGACCGACGGGATCTGCACGGCGTGCCGGACGGCCGCGCGCCAGGAGCCCTGGTAGACGTCGTAGGTGCCGTGCACGTCGGCGAAGAAGAGGGCGTCCAGGCAGGCCGCCTCCAGCCGGCGGCCCAGATCGACCCAGTAGCCGAGGTCCCGGTAGCCGGTGGCGCTGCGGTCGCGGGGATGCCGCCAGAACCCCTTGAACTGCGGTGACGGTGAGCACTGGGTGAACAGATTCAGATGCACGTATCAAGCATCTCGCATGGTATCTGGTATCGCAACGGTGGAACCGATACGGTGACCTCATGTCCGCGACGCCTCGGATCGACCTCGCGTCGGTCACCCGACTCACCGAACTCGCCGACTACATCGTCCCGTTCACCATCCGGGTCATGTGTGACCTCGCGGTCGCCGACCACCTGGTCGACGGCCCACTGCCGGTGGACGTCCTGGCGCGGCGGGTCGGCGCCCACCCGGGCGCGCTGACCCGCGGGCTGCGCGCACTGGCCGGACGGGGCATCTTCACCGAGGTCGAGCCCGAGGTGTTCGGGCTGACCCCGCTGGCCGAGCCGCTGCGCAGCGACCACCCGTTCTCCGTACGCGAGTGCTTCCCGCTCATGCCACCGGACATCTACTCCTGGGCGCGGCTGACGCACAGCCTGCGTACCGGTGAGACGGCGTTCGGGCACGTGCACGGGGGCGCCCACTACTACGACCACTTCGCGAAGCACCCCTACGAGTGCGTACGGTTCGAGAAGTCGGCGGAGAGCGTCAACCCGTTCGTGCTGCGTACCGTGCTGCCGGTCCTCGACCTCGCCGCGGCCCGGACGCTGGTCGACGTCGGCGCCGGGCACGGCACGTTCGTCGCGGGCCTGCTGGCCCGCCACCCCCGGCTGCGCGCCACCCTCGTCGACCTGCCGCACGTCGTCGCCGAGGCGCCGGCCGTGCTGGAACGGGCCGGGGTGGCCGACCGGTGCGAGACGCGGGGCGGATCCTTCTTCGACCCGCTGCCCGCCGGCGCCGACGTGTACCTGCTCAAGACGATCATCCACGACTGGCCGGACGACAAGGCCGCCCGGATCCTGCGCAACGTCCGCGCCGCCGCCCGGCCCGACAGCCGCGTCGTCATCATCGAGTCGGTGAGCCGCTTCGGCAACCACGACGACACCGGCAAGGTGATGGACGTCAAGGCGCTCGCCCTGTTCGGCGGGCGGACCCGCACCGAGGACGAGTTCCGCGCCCTGCTCGGCGAGGCCGGTTTCCAGCTGCTGCGGGTCACGCCGACCTCCTCGATGTCCGTGCTCGAGGCCGTTCCCGTGCCCGTCACCGACGGACACGTCGGGGCCGCCACCGGCGGGGGCCGCCCGGCCGCCGGCGGCCCGGCCGCCCCGACGCCCGCCGGCCGGACGGCCTGAGGAGGCCCGGGATGCCGCGCCTGGACGGCCGCAACCACATCAACCTCACCGTCGTCGACCTGGACCGCAGCACCGATTTCTACCGCGCCGTCTTCGAGATGGTGGTGGTCAACGACGTCACCCCGCCCGGGTCCGGGTTCCGGTTCCGCACGCTGCTGCACCCCGCCTCGTTCGCCTCGGTCGTCCTCGGCAGCGTCGAGGACGCGGCGGCACCGCCCGACGGTGGCGCCGAGCGGTTCGACGAGCGGCGGCCGGGACTGCACCACCTGGCCTACCACGTGCCCGAGCGCGGCGACCTGGACGAGTGGGTCGCCCACCTGGACGCGATCGGCGTCCCGCACTCCGGCATCACCACCTCGAAGCACGAGGCGGGATCGCAGATCTGGCTGCGCGACCCGGACAACATCTGGCTGGAGTTCTACTGGGTCAACCGCGACTTCTTCGTCGACCGGCTCCGGCAGGTGTGGCGCCGCGAGCGGCGGGCCGTGCGGACCTGAGCCGCAACGTGCGCGCCTGAACGGCACGCCGGCGATGCGGGCGGCGGGCGTCCCGGACCGGGACGCCCGCCGCCCGCACGTCACGCCGGAAGGTCGTCCTCGCTGCGCGCCACCACCGCGTCGCCGAGCACCAGCAGGTCGATCTCCTTGGCCCGGGTGAAGGTGTCCACGGCGTCGGCGGCCGAGTTGACGATCGGGTCGCCGGCCAGGTTGAACGAGGTGTTCACGACCGCCGGCACCCCGGTGAGCTGCCGGAACTGCTCGATGAGCGCCCAGTAGCCCGGGTTCGTGTCGCGGTGCACGGTCTGCGGGCGGGCCGAGCCGTCCACGTGGGTCACCGCCGGGATCCGCAGCCGCGCGTCCGGGCGCACCGACGCGGCGGCCAGCATGAAGCGCGACGGGTCACCCACCGGGCCCTCGATGAGCTCGTGCACGTGCTCGGCCAGGATGCTGGGCGCCACGGGACGCCACATCTCCCGCCCCTTGATGACGTTGAGCCGCTCCAGGCTGCGCCGGTCGCGCGGGTCGGCGAGCAGGCTGCGGGCGCCGAGCGCGCGCTGCCCGATCTCGCCCCGGCCGCGGGCCCAGCCCACGATGCGGCCGCGGGCGAGCTCACCCGCCACGAACCGGGCCAGCTCGTCGTCGCCGAGGCGGCGGTACGCCATGCCGGCGTCCGCCGCGGCCGCCTCCCCGGCCTCGGTGGTGATTGGCGGACCCCAGTACGCGTGGTCGATCCGGGTGGGCGCGAACGCCCCGCACTCGCGGGCCGAGACCAGCGCGGCGCCGAGCGACACGCCCGCGTCGGTGGGCACCGGCGGGACGTACACCCGGTCGAACAGTCCACTGCGGACGAGGACGCCGACCATCGTGCAGTTCATCGCCACCCCGCCGGCCAACGCCAGCACCGGCGTGTCCACCCGACGGCGCAGCTCGGCGGCCAGGGACAGCACGGCCTGCTCCAGCCCCTGCTGGATGGTGGCGGCGAAGTCCGCGTACGCGATCGGCTCCTCGCCGGTGCGCGGCGCGTACGGGAACAGCGTGCCGAACTCCGGCCGGAGCGACTCGGCCACGGCCGGGTAGTAGGCCATCAGGGGGCCGAGGGTGGCGGCCCGCCGGGTGGGCACCTCCGCGGTGGCCGTGCCGCGGACCAGCTCGTACCCGCCCGGCACGGCCCGCACCGGCGCGCCCGGGCCGGGTCGCCCGTACGCGGCCAGCCCCATCAGTTTCCCGGTGCCCCAGTAGCCCAGCCCCGCCCACTCGGCCGCGGCGTTGTAGTAGAAGCCCAGCGACTGGTCGACCGGCCACTCCCGCAGGATGTCGATCTCCCCGTCCGCGTACCGCCCGATGGAGGTCGACTGGCTCTCGCCGGCGCCGTCGACGACCAGGACGGCCGCCTCGTCGCAGTCGCAGCTGAACGCGGCGCTGGCCGCGTGCGCGACGTGGTGCGGCACCCAGCGGACCGCCGGCATGGTGAGGTCCTCGCGGTCGGGGAAGAGCATCGCCCGCAGCCCCTCCGTGGTGAACCGCCGGTTGCGCCCGAGCGGGATGCTCCGGAAGTCCCACCCGATGGCGACCGTGTCCACCTCCTCCGGGCCGATGCCGGCCATGGCCAGGCAGGCGGCGACGGCCTCCGCGGGAGGTTGACCCACCGCGTGCTTGCGCCGGCTCACCCGTTCCTGCTCGACGAGCGCGCAGAGCGCCCCGTCGCGCAGCAGCGCGGCGCTGGAGTCGTGGAAGCCGATGTTCACCCCGAGTACGTAGCGCGCCGACATGGTCGGCCTCCCTTCCGGTGTCTGCCGGTCATCCGGCCTGCCGGGCCGCGTCGAGGGCGAGCACGGCACGGACGATGTTGTGGTAGCCGGTGCAGCGGCACAGGTTGCCGACGAGCGCCCGCCGGACGTCGTGTTCGGTGAGCGGGCCCGGGTTCTCGTCCAGCAGGCTCACCACCGCGAGCACCATCCCGGGCGTGCAGAAGCCGCACTGCAGCGCGTGGTGCTCGCGGAACGCCTCCTGCACCGGGTGCAGCCGGTCGCCGTCGGCGAGCCCCTCCGCGGTGCGGACGTCGGCGCCGTCGGCCTGCGCGGCGAGCAGGGTGCACGACTTCACCGACCGGCCGTCGAGCAGGACGGTGCACGCCCCGCACGAGGAGGTGTCGCAACCCACCGTGGTGGCGGTCAGCCCCAGTTCCTCGCGCAGCAGGTGCACGAGCAGCGTCCGGGCGGGCACCTGCCGGCTGTCGGCGCGGCCGTTGACGGTGGTGGTGACGGTGACCGCCTCGGTGCCGGGGCGGGCGTCGACGGTCATGGGCGTACCTCCGGGGAGCAGTCGGCCAGGGCCCGGGCCACCAGCACACGGCTGAGGTGCCGCCGGTACGCGGCGGAGGCGCGGACGTCGTCGACCGGGTCGCAGTCCTCATCGGCGCGGGCCGCCGCGGCGGCGGCACCGGCGCCGTCGGCGAGCGCGGCCTCCACGCCGCGGGCCCGGCGGATGGTCGGTCCCATGCCGGCCAGCGCCACCCGGCCGTCGGCGACCGCGACGGCCACCAGCGACCACTCCAGCGCCGGCCGGGCGAATGTCCGGTAGCTCCACCGGGCGGGCCCGGGCAGCGGTACGCGCACCTCGGTGACGAGTTCGTCGGGGCGGCAGAGCGTCGCGCCGGGCCCGACGGCCAGCTCCGCGGCGGGCACCTCCCGCGTCCCGGCGGTGCTCGCCAGCACCACGACGGCGTCCAGCGCGACCAGTGCCAGCGGCAGGTCGGCGGCCGGGTCCGCCTGCGCGAGCGCGCCGCCGACGGTGCCGGCGTGCCGGACCTGCGGGTCGCCCACGGCGGCGGCCGCCGTCGCGAGCATCGGGGCGTACCGGTCGACGAGCGGGTCGGTGAGCAGCCGCTGGTAGCGGGTGAGCGCGCCGACCGCGAGGTGGTCGCCCCGGTGCGCCACGTACGACAGCTCGCCGATCCGGCCGAGGTCCAGCAGCGTGTCGACCCGGTCGCGGCGCAGCTTCAGGGCGGGCAGCAGGGACTGCCCACCGGCCAGCGGCCGGAGCAGGTCCCCGTACGCGCGCCGCAGCTCCAGCGCCTCGGCCAGGTCCGCGGCCCGGTGGTAGCGCACGCTCGCCGGGATCACGGGCCGGCCGCCGACCAGGTGGGCACCGGGCTGCGGTGCGTGGCGCGCAGGATGGTCTCGATCAGCTGGTGACGTCGCGGCAGCAGGTAGAAGTGGCCGCCGGGGAACGTGTGCAGCGTGAATTCGCCCCGGGTGCGGCGGGCCCAGGCGCCGGCCTCGTCCTCGGTGACCTCCGGGTCGTCCGCGCCCACGCACGCCAGCACCGGCACGCGCAGCGGCACCGGTGGCCGGGGGCGCCACGTCTCGGCGATCCGGTAGTCGGCGCGCAGGACCGGCAGGGCGATCGCGCGGACGCCCTCGTGCTGCAGCGCCTCCGGGTCGGTGCCGCCGAGGCGGCCGGTCTCGGCCCAGAGCGTGTCGTCGTCGGCGAGGTGGACGCTGGTCGCGCGCAGCCGGTCGGGCGCCGGGCGGCCGGAGACCACGAGCGCCCGCAGCGTGGAGCCGGGTCCGTCCAGCCGGCGGGCCGCCTCGTACGCGACGGACGCGCCGAGGCTGTGCCCGAACAGGACGACGGGAGCGTCGGCCGGCAGCGCGCGGATCGCGGCGGCGGCGCCCTCGGCGAGGGTGGGCAGGTCGGCGGCGAACGGTTCACCCGTGCGGTCCATCCGGCCCGGGTACTGCACGCCGTACACCTCGACGTCGTCGGGCACCTGGCTGGCCCAGGGCCGGTAGAAGGCCGCGTTGCCGCCGGCGTGCGGGAAGCAGACCAGCCGCAGCGCCGGCCAGCGCAGCGGCCGGGGGCAGCGCAGCCAGGTACGCACGGCGGCGGTCACGGGCGTACCCCGATCGGTGCGGCGTCGGCGCGTGCCGCCGGCGCGGCGTCGACCCGGGGCGTCGGCAGCACCGGCTCGGCGGCGTCTGGCGGCGGGACCGCGCGCTCGGCGGCGTCGGCCAGCTCCGCCACGTCGGACGGCACGAGCATCCGCGGCGGTACGGAGTGGACGAGGTCCGGTGGGCCCAGCCGGGCCGTGATGTCCTGCCAGAGCTGGCACAGCGTCAGGTGGTACTGGCCGTGCCGGGCCGGCTTCTCCCCGGCCAGCGCCGCCCGGTAGAGGTTGCCGAGCGCGTGCCCGACCCCGGCCGGCCACACCTCCCGGAACACCGTGCGGTAGCTTGGCGCCGTCGGGTCGTCCAGCGGCTGCGCGCTCGGCACGTCCAGGTGGTCGGGCTCGGCGGCGTCCCCGTCGGCGAAGTGCGGGCGGCCCACACCCCGGTCCTGCACCTGCTGCGGGAAGTCGGGCCGGGGGCTCCAGACCGTGGGGCCGTGGGTGCTCACCAGGGTCAGGTTGCCGGCCTCGGTGCCGATGGTGACCCGGTGCAGCAGGTGCGCGTAGTTGTCGGGGTCGGCCGGGTCCATCTGGTTCTGCACCCGCAGGGTCAGCGGCACGCCGGCGAGCACGCCGTCGAGGCTGCGGAACGGCACGTCCACCCGGGACAGCCGGCGTACCTGCTCGGGCAGCTCGACCGGCGGGGCCAGTCCCCACGGGCGGACGCCGCCCAGGGCCTGGCCGAGGATGTCCAGCAGCGCGTACGCGACCTGGAAGCCGCAGGCCGCGTCGACGTACCGGGCCGGCTGCCGGGCCAGCAGCGCCCGCGCCGCGGCGAGGAACCGGCGCACCGGCGCCGTGTGCACGTAGAACGAGTTGAGGTGGTACACCACGCCCGCCCGGTTCGCGGTGCGCAGGCACTCCACCAGCTCGTCGTGGTGCAGGGGATGCTCCTGGAGCACGTGCATCCCGCGTTCCATCAGCGCCCGGGCCACCTCGCCGCCCGGCCCGCCCAGCAGGCCGCCGCGGATCACCACGCAGGCCAGCCGAACGTCGTCGGGCACCTGCGTCACGTCGGTCCACAACGGCACCCCGTAGTGCCGGGCGCACGCCACCGACCGTTCGCTGCCGGCGGCGAGGATCCCCGCCAGCTCGAACGGGAAGTCGGGCTGGCGGAACGCCTGCAGGTACACCTGGCCGAACTTGGTACCGGCGACCAGCACCCTCGGTCTCACGCCACCCCCTCCTCGATCAGTTCGTGTGCGCCCAGCGGGCCGTCGCCGACGTGCAGCGACGTCACCGCCGGGCTGGCGCGCAGCATCTCCACGGCCCAGCCCGGGTCCACCGCCTCGGCGAGGTGGTGCACCCCGGCCGGCACGTCCCCGGCCGCGACCGCCAGCGCGCCGAGGGCCGCCGCCGCGCCGGTGAGCGCGTTCGCGCCGGTGCCCCGGCAGGCCAGGACCCGGCTGCCCGCCACGCCCGCCACCTCCACGAGCAGGAGCTGGTAGCGGGGGCGGCCGAACGCGTCCAGCTCCGCGGCGCGGCACAGCCGCGCGGCCGCCGCCGCGAGGTCCGCGCCCGTGCGGGCCTGCTGCGCGCCCGCGCCGAGCGCCGCCGGCAGCCGGTCACCGGCGAACGCCGAGTACCAGTCGACGTCGGCGAGGCCGAGCCGCCGGGCCAGCCGCTCGGTCTCGGTGCTCAGATACGGCTGCAGCAGGACCGGCTCGTCGAAGAACGGCACCGGCACGCCCGTGCGGGCGGCCAGGGCGCGGCTGCGGCGGGCGCCGTCCCGCCACGCGGCCAGCGGTTCGCCGTACCCGGCGTCGCCGGAGGCGAGGAAGTCCAGGGCGGCGCCCGGCGTGAACGTGTCCCGGCCGCCGACGTAGCCGGTCATCCGGCGGGCTCCCGGCACCTGCCCGGCCAGGTACGCGGGCAGCAGCCCGGACAGGCCCGGCATCATGCCGGCGGATAGCACCGCGACCCGGTCGGCGGCGCCCGGCAGCGCGGCGACGGCCGCGTGCAGCACGTCGTCGCCGGCCGCGTCGACGTAGCCGGCGCCGGCCCGCATCGCGGCGCGGGCCACCTTGTCGCCGATCGTGGCGGCGGGCCCGGCGCAGTTGACCACCGTGTGGCAGCCGGCGCAGAAGGCGTCGAGGCTCGCGGCGTCGGTGACGTCGACGGCGTGGACCTGCACCCGGGGATCGTCGGCGGGCAGCCGCGCCGGGTTCCGGCCGCCGGCCCGTACGGTGTCGACGCTCCAGGCGAGCAGGTGCGCCAGCGCGTGCCGGCCCACACCGCCGCCGGCGCCCACGAGGGCGATCGTCCCGGACACGTCAGCCCTCCCCGGCGATCGGTCCCGCCCAGCAGGCGGGGTCGTCCGGCACCCGGTGCACGGCCAGGTCACCGAGGCACACGTCGCGCCACCAGTCCACCGCCGCGCCGTCCGGCTCGCCGGGGCAGAGCAACGTGACGTCACCGGCGTACGGGGAGCTGCCGTAGCCGTCACCGGGAACCGGGTCGACGACGGCCAGGCCGGCGAGATCCACCCCGGACTCGGTGAGCTGGCGTGCCAGTTCGAGCGCCAGCACCCCGGCCTCGCCCCGGCCCACGAGCGTCAACGGCCCGGCGGACAGGTGCCCGGCCAGCGCGGCGGCGCTGTCGGCGGCGAGGCGCTGCACCAGCGGCGCCGGGTCCAGGCCGGCGTACCGGTGCAGTCCGCCGTCCACGACGCCCCAGACGGGGCCCGACGCGGCCAGGCGCTCGGGCAGTCCGGCGTACCCGTCGAGCCGGCCGCTGCCGTCGTGCACCAGGACGTACCGGGGTGGGCCGTCCCCGGCCAGCGCCACGGCCTCGGCGGTCTCGGCCTCGGACGGCTCCTCGTCGTCGCGGCCGGTGGCGACGGCGCCCAGGTACTCGGCGAGCGCGGCCACCGTGGGGTGTTCCAGGATCCGGCGCAGCAGCTCGTCGAAGAAGACACCGGCGGCGGCCGGCACCCGCTCGGCGAGTTGGCCGGCGAGCTTCGCGGCGAGCAGCGAGTCGCCGCCCAGCCCGAAGAAGTCCGCGTCCCGGCCCACCCGTTCGACCCGCAGCACGTCCGCCCAGACGGCCGCGATCTCCTCCTCCAGGCCGGAGTGCGGTGCGGCCGCCGCCTCCTCCGGCCCGGCCGTCGTGGTCGTCACGAGGCGGCGCACCGCCGCGCGGTCGAGCTTGCCGTTGGCCGTGCGGGGCAGCTCGTCCACCACGTGCAGCACGCCGGGGATCATGTAGTCGGGCAGCCGGTCGGCCAGGTGCGCCCGCAGCTCGTCCGGTACGACGCGCCGCCGGTCCGCCTTGACCTGCGCCGCGATGATCCGCATCCCGAGACCGGCCATCGGGTCGCCGGCCGCCGGCAGGTCGAGCACGGGCGACGCGCCGGCGTCGGTGAGCAGGGTCCGCCACTCGTCGCCGTGCAGGAACGTGCGGTCGGTGCCCCGCCGCAGGTCGGCGAAGTCACCGAGGTCGTCGTCGAGCCGGACGAGCAGTTCCAGCGACGTCATGATCTGGTAGTGCTCCCGGGTCATCTCCAGCAGCACGAGGTGCCCGCCGGGCGCGAGCAGTCCGCGCAGCCGCCGCAGGGTGGCCGGCACGTCGCGGGTGGCGTGCAGGACGTCCCCGGCGACCACGATGTCGGCGCTGTTCGGCGCGATCCCCTGGCCGGCCAGGTCGGCGTCGAGGTCGAGCACCGCGAAGCGCATCCCGGGCCGGTCCCCGAAGCGCTGCCGTCCGGCGCCGAGGAAGAACGCCGACAGGTCGGTGTAGAGGTAGTCGACGTCGAGGCCGTCCAGCGCGTCGAGGACCGCCTTCGTGGTGCCGCCGGACCCGGCGCCGACCTCGACGATCCGCACCGGACCGGGGAGCCGCTCCGCGAGGGCGCGGACCGTCGCGCCCGCCACCGCGTTGGCCCACCGGTTGAACAGCGCGTCGGCGTACAGGTTGTCCGACACCGCCAGCTCGCCGCCGGGGAAGAGCAGCGCGAGCGGGTCCTCGTCGCCGCGCAGCAGCGCCGGCAGCGCGGCGGCGCTGCTCTGGAAGTACCGCACCAGCTCGGCGGACTCACCGACCGACGCGGCCCGTTCGGCCGCGGCGTCCCAGGCCCGGGCGGACAGGGGCGGCGCGTCCGCCAGCCGGTAGCCGTCGTCGTGGCGCAGCACACCGGCCTCGGTGAGCGCCCGCATCCAGCGGCGCAGCAGCCGCCGGTGCCGCGGCGCCACCCGGGTCGCCCGGTACACCTCGTCGAGGGTGTGCGGGCGGTCGTCGAGGAAGAGGCCACCGGCGCGCAGGGTGTCCAGCATGGCGG
Organism: Micromonospora globbae; assembly: GCF_003610785.1. Classification (GTDB taxonomy): domain Bacteria; phylum Actinomycetota; class Actinomycetes; order Mycobacteriales; family Micromonosporaceae; genus Micromonospora; species Micromonospora globbae. Next base: position 39,490 of record NZ_RAQQ01000019.1, on the reverse strand, counting down.
CCAGGCCCAGCCGGTCGAGGTCGTGCAGGTACGCCGCGTACGCCTCCAGGTCGACGCCCGCGACCACGCCGGCGCCGGCCGCGACGGGCGCCGCCGGGTCGACCGGCCGCCCCGGGCCGGGCTCGACGGCGGCCGGCTGGACGACGGCGGCCAGCCGCCGCTCCAGTGGACGGTCGCCGTCGACCACGGCGATGGCGCCGCCCACCGCCGGATGCGCCAGCAGCGCCGACTCGATCTCGGCCAGCTCGATGCGGTGGCCGCGGATCTTGACCTGGAAGTCCTCCCGGCCGAGGAACTCGATGACGCCGTCGGGCCGGTACCGGCCGAGGTCGCCGGTGCGGTACAGCCGCTCCCCCGTCTCGGGGTGGGTGATGAACCGCTCGGCGGTGCGCGTCTCGTCGCCGAGGTACCCGCGCGCCAGCCCCGCGCCGCCGATGTACAGCTCACCGGTGACCCAGTCCGGTCGGGGGCGCAGCCCGGCGTCGAGCACGTGCCAGCTCTGGTTGGCCAGCGGCACCCCGTACGGGATGCTGCGCCAGGACGGGTCGACCGCGCCGACCGGGTGGATGATCGACCAGATGGCGGCCTCGGTCGCGCCGCCCAGGCTGACCACGGCCAGGCCGGGGACCAGGTCGCGGATCTGGTCGGGCAGGGTGACGGGGATCCAGTCGCCGCTGAGCAGGGCCAGCCGCAGCGACGGGATCCGCACCATGGGCGCGGCGGCGAGGTAGTCGGCGAGCATCTGCAGCTGCGCCGGCACCGAGTTCCAGAGGGTGACCTCGTGGTCGGCGACCAGTTCCGCCCAGTGCGTGGGGTCGCCCCGCCGCTCGGGCGCGGGCAGCACCAGCGCGGCGCCGCGGGCGGGCGGCCCGAACAGGTCGTAGACGCTCAGGTCGAAGCCGAGGCTGGCCAGGCCGAGGACGCGGTCGTCGGGGCCCACGTCGAACCGGGCGTTGATGTCGGCCACCGTGTTCAGCGCCGCCCGGTGGGTGATCATCACCCCCTTCGGGGTGCCGGTCGACCCGGAGGTGTGGATCACGTAGGCCAGGTCGTCGGGGCCGACCGCCCGCTGCGGCAGTGCCGTCGGCGCCGGCCCGTCGCAGTCGTCCACGGCGATCGGCCGCACCCCGGTCGGCCAGTCACCGTCGGCGCGGGCGGCCTCGGTGAGGACGTGCCGGATCCCCGCGCCGCTGAGGATCAGGTCGCGGCGGGCCGGGGGCTGGTTGGTGTCGACCGGCACGTACGCGGCGCCGGCCAGCAACGCCCCGAACACCCCGACCACCTGCCGCCACCCCTTGTCGGCGACCACGGCCACCAGGTCGCCGGGACGGCAGCCGGCGTCGGCGAGCCGGGCGGCGACCGCCGCGGCGCGGCCGGTGAGCTGCCGGTACGTGAGCGTGGCGTCCGGTGCCACCAGGGCGACCCGGTCCGGCGTCCGCAGCGCCTGCGCGAACACCCCCTCGTGCAGCAGACCGTCGGGCAGCGGGGCGGCGGTGGCGTTGACCTCGGCGCGCCGCCGGGCGCTCGCCTCGGGCAGCGCGACGGGGCTCAGTTCCTCCCACGCGTCGTCGGTGAGCGCGAGCCGGCGCAGCAGCGCGGCGTACGCGGCGAACATCTGCTCGACCACGCCGTCGGGGAATACCCCCTCCCGGACGTCCCAGTTGGTGGCGAGCCCGCCGGAGCGCTCGATGTTCTGGCAGTCGATCCAGACCTGCGGGGTCTGGCTGATCCCGTACCCCAGCTCACCGAAGCCCTCCACCCCGGTGTCGCCACCGAGCCCGATGGCGCTGGTGAAGACGACCGGCATGAGCGCGGCGTCGCCGCCCCGGCGGCGGGCCAGTTCCCGGACCACGTCCACACCGGAGAACCGGCGGTGGTCGAGGTCGGTCCAGAGCTGCGCCTGGATGCGCTTCGCGCGCTCCTGCACCGGCGCGTCCGGGTCCTGCTCGACGGCGAGGAGGCTCACCGAGGTGAAGTCGCCGACGATGCGGTCCACCTGCGGGTGGGTCGGGGTCCGGTTGAGCAGGGTGACGTCGATGGTGAACCGAGGATGGGCGCTCCACGCCGCGATCACCTCCGCGTACGCGGCGAGCACGGCGCCGGAGGGGCTGACCCCGTGCCGGCCGGCCCGCTGCTTCAGCCCCGCCCACTCGGCCGCGTCCAGGCGCAGGTCGAGGCGGCGGAACCGGGGCGGTGCGGCGGTCGCGTCGCCGCGCAGCGGCAGCTCCGGAGCGGGCGGCAGGTCGTCGAGGCGGGCCAGCCACCAGTCCCGGTCCGCCTCGTAGCGGGGGCCGGAGCGCAGCGGCTCGGTGGCCAGCAGGTGGTCGCGGAACGTCAGTTCCAGCGCGTCGGTGGGCGGATCGCCGGCGTACCGGCGGCCCAGCTCGTCGAGCAGGATGTTGATGCTCACGAAGTCGCAGATCAGGAAGTCGATGGAGAAGTGCAGCACGCACCGGTCCGGGCCGCGGGTGACCCGCAGCGCGAACAGGGGCCACTGCTGCGGGTCGTAGCGGTGGTGGTCCAGCTCGGCGCGGGTGGCGGCGACCGCGTCGGCGAAGCCGGCCGCGTCGACGTCGCGCACCGCGATCCGGTACGGCGGCACCTCGGGGCGGACCTGCTGGGAGCCGTCCCGGTTGACGACGGCCCGCAGCATGTCGTGCCGGGCCACCACCTCGTGCCAGGCGGACTCCAGCCGGTCGACGTCCAGTTCGGGGAAGGTCAGCTCGCCGTAGCCGTGGCAGCCGACCCCGCCGTACGCGTAGCTGTCGCCCCGCCCGAGCAGGTAGGCGCTCTGCACGTCGGTGAGCGGGAACGGCTCGTACCGCTGGTCGGGGTGCGGGACGGCGGTGGGGACGGCGGCGTCGCGCACGACGGCCAGCACCTGCTCCCGGTGCTGGCGCAGGGCGGCGCGCCGCTGCTCGGTCAGCACCCCGGTCGGGGCCCGGAAGCGCAGCTGGCCGTCCTCCTCCCAGAGTTGGACACCGAGCTGCGCCAGTTCGGCGACCAGGTCCTGCCCGTTCATATCGTCCCTTCCTCGTACGCGCCGGCGGCGTGCCGCACGGCGGCGGCCAGGTCCGCGATCGTGGGTCGGTCCAGCAGGCCGCGCATCGGCAGGTCCACGCCGTACCGCTCGCGCAGCGCGGCGAGCAGCCGGGTGGCGAGCAGGCTGTCCCCGCCGAGGGCGAAGAAGTTCCGGGTCCGCCCGGGTACGGGGCAGTCCAGCAGCTCGGCCCAGAGCGCACCCAGCTCGGCCTCCAGCCCCGGCTGGGGCGGCTCGTCGGTCGGCGCGTCGTCACCGGCGGCGAGCCGAGCGGCCACGGCGTTCCGGTCGACCTTGCCGTTGGGGCTGAGCGGGAGCTGGTCGAGCACGGCGATGTGTTCGGGGACCATGTAGGACGGCAGCCGGCCGGCGACGAACGCGGTCACCGCCTCCGGGTCGCATCCGGCGCCGGGCTCGGCGACGATCGCGGCGGCCAGCCGGCGGGTCGCGCCGCCGACGGCGACGGCCACGGCCTCCTTGACGCCGGGGCAGTCGGTGAGGGCGGCCTCGACCTCGCCGAGTTCGATGCGGTGCCCGCGGATCTTGACCTGGAAGTCGGCCCGGCCGAGGAACTCCAGCGTCCCGTCCGGCCAGTACCGGCCGAGATCCCCGGTGCGGTACCAGCGCAGCCCGTCGTGTTCCACGAACCGCTGCGCCGTACGCTCGGCGTCACCCCGGTAGCCCGCCGCGACCCCGGCCCCGCCGATCCACAGCTCACCGACCACCCAGTCCGGGCAGTCCCGACCCCGACCGTCCACCACCCGATAACGCTGGTTGGGCAGCGGGAACCCGTACGGGATCGACCGCCAGTGCGCCGGCACCTCCCCCACCTCGAAGGCGTTCGACCAGACGGCCGCCTCGGTGGCGCCGCCGAGGGCGATCAGCCGGGCGTCGGGCCGCAGCGCGACCAGCCGGTCCCGCAGGTCCAGCCCCACCCAGTCCCCGGAGACCAGGGCGAGTCGCAGGTCGCCCAGTGGGTCCTCGCCGGCCGCGGTGAGCAGCATGTCCAGCAGCGCCGGCACGGTGTTCCAGACGGTGACGCCGTGCCCATTGACCAGGCGCAGCCACGCGCGCGCGTCGCGGCGCTGGTCCTCGCCGACGAGCACGAGGGCGCCACCGGCGCCGAGAAGCCCGAAGATGTCGAACACCGACAGGTCGAAGTCCAGCGCCGACACGGCCAGCACCCGGTCGTCCGGCCCCACGTCGAAGCGTTCGCAGACCGCCGCCAGCGTGTTCACCGCCGCCGCGTGGGAGACCTCCACGCCCTTCGGCTCGCCCGTGGAGCCGGAGGTGAAGATGACGTACGCGAGTGCCGCGGGGTCCACCGGCACGGGCGCGTCGAGAGGAGCCCCACCGTCGCCCTCCGGGGAGACGCCACCCGCGCCGACGATGGTCCGGACACCGGCCCGGGTCAGGATGCGGTCCCGGCGGACGGCGGGCTGGTCGACGCCCACCGGCACGTACACCCCACCGGCGGCCAGCACTCCCAGCACCGCGACGACCTGGTCCACCCCCTTGGGCAGACACACCCCCACCGCGTCACCGGCACACACCCCGGCCCGCGTCAACGCCCCCGCCAACGCCAGCACCCGACCGGCGAGGTCGCCGTAGGACACCGACACCCCGTCACCCAGCAACGCCACCCGACCCGGCTCCGCGGCCGCCCACCGGAAGAACCCCTCGTGCAGCAACCCCACCGGCAACACCCGGGCCGTGTCGTTCACCCGCGCCCGCACGCCCCGCTGGGCGGTGGGCAGCGCGACCGGCACGGCGCCGGACCAGTCGGCGGTGGCGAGCCAGGTCAGCAGGTCGACGTACGCGTCGAACATGGCCTCCACGACGCCGGGCGGGAACAGTTCGGCGACCACGTCCCAGTTGACGCTGAGCCCGCCGCCGCGCTCCATCACCTGGTTGTCGAGCCACACCTGCGGGGTCTGGGAGGCGCCCCAGATCTGCTCGCCGAACGGCAGGGACATGTTGACCAGCTCGTCGCTGATCCCCAGGGCGCTGGTGAAGACCACCGGCATGGTGGCCGCGGGGGCGCCGGTGCGGCGGGCGAGTTCCCGCAGCACCCAGATGGCGGAGACGGCGTTGTGCTCCATGCCGTCCCACATCCGCTCCTGGAAGCGGCGCACCAGGGCCAGGAAGCTGTCGTCGGCGCCGGGCCGGTGCGGGACGAGCAGCAGGGAGGTGAAGTCGCCGAGCACGCGGTCGATGTCGGGATGGACCTCGCGCCGGTCGAAGAGGGTCAGGTTGAGGGTGAGGTCGGGTCGGCCGCTCCAGGCGGAGAGCACCTCGGCGTACGCGGTGGCCAGCACGGCGGCCGGACTCACCCCGTGGGCCCGGGCCGTGTCGACCAGGGCGCTCCACTGCGCGGGCGTGAGCCGGGCCTCGTGCCGGACGAAGCGGGGGGCACGGACGCGCTCCGGGTCGACGGCGAGCGGCAGTTGCGGCGCGGGCGGGAGGTCGGCGAGCTGCGCCGACCAGTACCGCCGGTCGGCGTCCACGGTGGCCTCGTCCGGGTGCGCGGTGAGCACGTAGTCGCGGAACGACACGTCGACGGGGCGCAGCGGCGTGTCCAGGTCGACGTAGAGGGCGGACAGCTCGGCGAAGACGGTCACGATGCTCAGCGCGTCGAGCACGATGTAGTCGAAGCTGAACGCCAGCCGTACCCGGCGGTCGCCGTAGCGGACCGCCTCGATGGCCACGAGGGGCCAGCGCGTCGGGTCGGCGATCCGGTGCGACAGCCGCTCCCGCAGCGCGGTGAGGGCGGCCTCGCCCTCGGTGACCGGGATGGTCACCTCGGGCACCTCGGGTTGGATGCGCTGCCGCCCGTCGGCGTCGAAGACCGCGCGGAGCATCTCGTGCCGGCGGACCAGGCGGTTCCACGCCTCGGTGAGCCGGTCGAGGTCCACGTCCTGCCCGTCGAACTCCCAGTACCAGTGCGAGCCGACCTCGCCGAGGGCGAAGTCGCCGGTCCGGCCGATCCAGTACGCCCGCTGCACGTCGGTGGGCGGGAACGGCTCGTACCGGTGCTCCGGGTCGGCGACGAACCCGGTGGCCGACCGGACGGTGGGGTCGAGGCGGACGCCGGCGGCGAACCCGGCGAGCGTGGGCTCGGCGAACAGTCGGCGCAGCTGGCCGCCGGCCAGCCCGGCGGCGCGCATCCGGCCGAGCAGCCGGGTGGCGAGCAGGCTGTCCCCGCCGAGGGTGAAGAAGTTGTCGCCGCGCCCGACCTGCGCGACGCCGAGCAGTTCCGCCCAGAGCGCGGCGAGGGCCGTCTCGACGGGGCCGACGGGCGGCTGCACCGTCTCGGGCCGGTCGGCGCGGTCGGCGAGCCGCTCGGTGAGCGTCCGCCGGTCGATCTTGCCGTTGGGGCTGAGCGGGAGCTGGTCGAGCACGGCGATGTGTTCGGGGACCATGTAGGACGGCAGCCGGCCGGCGACGAACGCGCCCACCGCCTCGGGGTCGCAGGTCGTGTCCGGTTCCGGGACGACGGCGGCGGCGAGCCGGCGGGTCGCGCCGCCGACGGCGACGGCCACGGCCTCCTTGACGCCGGGGCAGTCGGTGAGGGCGGCCTCGACCTCGCCGAGTTCGATGCGGTGCCCGCGGATCTTGACCTGGAAGTCGGCCCGGCCGAGGAACTCCAGCGTCCCGTCCGGCCAGTACCGGCCGAGATCCCCGGTGCGGTACCAGCGCGACCCGTCGTGTTGCACGAACCGCTGCGCGGTACGCTCGGCGTCACCCCGGTAGCCGGCCGCGACCCCGGCCCCGCCGATCCACAGCTCACCGACCACCCAGTCCGGGCAGTCCCGACCCCGACCGTCCACCACCCGGCAGCGCTGGTTGGGCAGCGGGAACCCGTACGGGATCGACCGCCAGTGCGCCGGCACCTCCCCCACCTCGAAGGCGGTGGAGTGGATGGCCGTCTCGGTCGTCCCGCCGAGGGCGATCAGCCGGGCGTCGGGCCGCAGCGCGACCAGCCGGTCCCGCAAATCCAGCCCCACCCAGTCGCCCCCGAGCAGGGCCAGCCGCAGGTGGTCGAGCCGCTGCTCGGCCTCGCCGGCGGTGAGCAGCATGTCCAGCAGCGCGGGCACGGACTGCCAGACGGTGACGCGGTGCTGCCGGACGAGACGCACCCAGGCGGCGGCGTCGCGGCGCTGGTCCTCGCCGACGAGCACGAGAGCGCCGCCGGCGCCGAGCAGCCCGAAGATGTCGAACACCGACAGGTCGAAGTCCAGCGCCGACACGGCCAGCACCCGGTCGTCCGGCCCGATGGTGAAGCGCTCGCGGATGGCGGTGATGGTGTTGAGGGCGGCCGCGTGCGGCACCTCCACGCCCTTGGGTTCGCCCGTGGAGCCGGAGGTGAAGATGACGTACGCCACGTCGCCCGGGTCGCGTACGACGGCGTGTTCGAGGGCGGGTCCGCCGTCGCCGCCGGGGGCGAGCCCGCCGGCCCCGACGACGACCTTCGCGCCGGCGCGGTCCCAGATCCGGTCGCGGCGGGCGGCGGGTTGGTCGACGCCCACCGGCACGTACACCCCACCGGCGGCGAGCACTCCCAGCACCGCGACGACCTGGTCCACCCCCTTGGGCAGACACACCCCCACCGCGTCACCGGCACACACCCCGGCCCGCGTCAACGCCCCCGCCAACGCCAGCACCCGACCGGCGAGGTCGCCGTAGGACACCGACACCCCGTCACCCAGCAACGCCACCCGACCCGGCTCCGCGGCCGCCCACCGGAAGAACCCCTCGTGCAGCAACCCCACCGGCAACACCCGCGCCGTGTCGTTCACCCGCGCCCGCACCGCCCGCTGGGCGGTGGGCAGCAGGTCCGGCGGCGCGGTCCAGTCGCCGTCGACGAGGTGGGTGAGCAGCCGGACGTACGCGCCGAACATCGCCTCGGACACGCCGGGCGGGAACAGTTCGGCCACCAGGTCCCAGTTCAGGTAGAGGCCGCCCTCGCGCTCGGTGACCTGGTTGTCCAGCCACACCTGCGGGGTCTGCGAGCTGGTCCACACCGGGTCGCCGAAGCACTCCCGGACGTCGGTGTTGAACAGTTCGCCGAGGCTGAGCGCGCTCGTGAAGACGACGGGCGCGAGCACGCCCCGGTCGGACCGGGCGCGGGCGAGGTCCCGCAGCACCTCCACCCCGGAGTACGCGCTGTGTGCCACGTCCCGCGCGAACTGCTCCTGCAACCGCCGGGCCCGCGCGACGAACGGGATGTCGTCGATGGCGTCGACCTCGAGCAGCAGCAGGTTGGTGAAGTCGCCGCTGAGCAGCGGCACGTCCGGGTGGTACGGCGTGCGGTCGTACAGCGGCAGGTTGAGCAGGAAGCGGTGCCGGCTGCTCCAGGCGGCCAGGACCTCGGCGAAGGCCGTGAGGAAGACCATCGACAGGGTGATGCCGTGCTCGCGGGCGCGGGCGGCGAGTCGGTCCCGGTCGGTCCCGGAGAGCCAGTGGTGGTGGCGGACCACCCGGTGCCCGGAGATCCGCTCCGGCGCCACGGCGACGGGCAGTTCCGGGCCGCCGGGCAGCTCGGGCACCCGCTGCCGCCAGTACGCGGCGGCGGCCTCACGGCTGTCGGCGCGGCGGCGTTCGTGGGTGGCGAGGTAGCGCGGGTAGCTGTAGCCGATGGGCGGCAGTGGTTCGTCGGGCCGGCGGTAGAGGTGGGCCAGGTCGGCGAGGAGCACCCGGAAGCTGTGGGCGTCGGCGACCAGCATCTCGATCTCCACGTGCATGCGGGTCGCGCCGTCGGGCAGCAGGGAGAGCTGGATGTCGAAGACCTCGCCGCGGTCCACGCGCAGGCTGCGGTGCGACAGGGTGTCGCGCAGGTCGGTGAGCCGCCGTTCCCGGTCGGCCTCCGGCAGGTCGCGCAGGTCGTGCACGGTGAGACCGGGCCACGCGCCGTCGGGGGTGATCTGCTGGCGGCCGTCGTCGAGGAAGCGGGCCCGGAGCATGTCGTGCCGGCGGATCAGCGCCCGCACGGCCCGTTCCAGCCGCGACGGGTCCACGTGCCGCCCGTCGAACTCGTTGTAGAAGTGCGCGCCGACGCCACCGAGGGCCTGGTCGGCGGCGCGTCCGACCCAGTACGCGTGCTGCATCGTCGCCAGGGGGAACGGCGCGTCCGGATCGACCTCGACGTCGTCCTCGACCGGCTCGCCGCCGCCGGTCGCGTCGGCGGCGCCCGGGCCGACGAGCCCGTGCCACTGCCGGACGGTGCGGTGCTCGATGAGCTGCGCGAAGGTGAGGTCCGCGCCGGCGGCGGCCCACGCGGCGGCGAGCCGCATGAGGCCGATCGAGTCGAGTCCGCGTTCGAGCAGGTCGTCGTCGGGTGACACCGGCTCCTCGAGCAGCGCCGCGACGTCGGCGCACATGCCCTCGATGGTCAGGGTGGTCGGCACTGGCATCGCTACTCCAGGTCAGGCGCGGGGGACGCGGATCGAGCGGTCGGCGAACCCGATGAGGTCCAGTCGCTCCAGACCCTCGCGGACCCGGGGTGTGAGCAGGCCGATGTTGGCGAGGGCGGTCACCACCCGGGCGAAGATGGCCTGCCGGTACTTGATCATCAGTTCGTTGTGGGACGCGAAGTCGACGCCCTCGGTGCGGTCGACCTCGATGCGCTCCCACACGTCCTCGAGGAGGAAGCGGCGCCGCATGAGGCTCGCCGCGTCGAGCACCATCTCCTCCCGGTCGGCCAGCTCGGCCCGGGTCATCTCGCGGTAGATGCCCTCCAGCGACAGGACGCCGAAGGAGACGTGCCGGGCCTCGTCGCGGGCCACGAGACGGGTGATGTCGCAGATGAGACGGTCGTGGAAGGTGCTGTTGGCCAGCCGGAACGCGGCCATGGCCAGCGCCTCGACCACGATCTGCATGCCCAGCGCCGTGATGTCCCACCGGGTGTCGGTGAGCAGGTCCTCCAGCAGCTCGGCCAGGGCGGGGTTGATCGGGTAGGGCTCGGGAACCTTCTCGCGCAGGTAGCGGGAGAACGCCTCGACGTGACGGGCCTCGTCGGCGGCCTGGCTGGCCGCGTAGTACTTGCTGTCGAGGTCCGGCACGACCTCGACCAGCCGCGCGGCGACCACCAGGGCGCCCTGCTCGCCGTGCAGGAACTGGCTCACCATCCAGGACTGCAGTTCCCACCGGAACGTGTCCCACATCCGCCGGCCGCGCCGGGCCAGCGGTGAGGCGTCGAACGACGCCATGGCGAACGCCGAGTCGTCGGGCAGCGGCTCGCCGAACGGCACCTCGATCGACCAGTCGACGTCGGTGCTGGCGTTCCACTGTGCGCTCTTGGCCCGCTCGTAGAGCGAGAGAACGCGGGGCATCTCGGAGTCGTACCGCCACGTCAGTCGGGCCGGCACGGGCGTGGTCACCGACAGTCCAGACATGCGCCCAAGGTACCGACAGTGGACACAAGATGCCAGACCCTTGATGACAGATACGATGAACGGCGGTACGGTCTCACCGTGGCGCCCCGATCCCTCCCGGCCTCCGTGGGGCAACGGCTGCTCGGCATCATCGACCACTACCGCGCCGACCACGGTGCGCTGAACTGTCCCCTGCTCTGCCGGGTCACCGGCGACGTCGACCTGACGGCCCTGGAGGCGGCGCTGACCGGGCTCACGGCCCGGCACGAGGCGCTGCGGACCACGTTCGCGGGGCGGGGCCCCCGGTTGTCCCAGCTCGTGCACGACCCGCGGCCCGTCGCGCTGCGCGTGGTCGACCTGCGGGGCGAGCCGGATCCGCACGCCGCGGCCGACGCCGCCGTCACCGCCGAACTGGCCACCCGCGTCGACGTGGCGCAGTGGCCGACCCGGGCCACCGCGTGGCGGGTGACCGACCACGAGGTGGTCCTGTGCTTCACCATGCACCACCTCGTCACCGACGCCTGGTCCTGCGGGCTGCTGTTCGAGGAGCTGCGCGCGCTCTACGCCCGGCAGCGCGGCCTGCCCGCCGAACTGCCCCCGGTGCGGTGGCAGTACGGCCAGTTCGTGACCTGGCAGGAGCAGCGACTGGCCGGTGACGACCTGGAGCGGCAACGCGAGTTCTGGCGTACCCAGTTGACCGGGCTGCGGCTGCCCCGCCTGCCGTACCGCGAGCCGCCACCGGGCGCGACCCCCGGCGTGCTGGGCGGTGACCTCGACGCGGAGGTGGCCGGCGCCATGCGGGAGCTGGCGCGGCGGCACCGGATGACCCTGTTCACCGTGGCGCTGGCCGTCTACTACGCCGTCCTGCACCGGGTCACCGGGCAGGGCGACCTCGCCGTCGCCTCGCTGTTCGCCAACCGAACCCGACCCGAGATCCAGCGCACGGTCGGCTTCTGCGCCAACATGGTGGTGCTGCGCACCCGCCTGCCACCGTTCGCCACGTTCGAGAGCCTGCTGCGGGCCACGCACGCGACCACGGCCGCCGCGTTCGCCAACCAGGAGCAGCCCTACCAGGCGGTGCCGACGGGCAGCGCCAACCTGGGCGGCCGGGTCGACGACGTGGTGTTCCAGATGATGGCCGAGCTGGCGCACCGGGTACACGTGGGCGGGACCGAGTTCGAACTGCTCGTGCCGGAGGCCATCGGCAGCCGGTTCGGCACCGAACTGGCCGTCGCGCCGCGCGGGCACGGGCTGCGGGTCCTGCTGTTTCACACCCCGCGGCTGGCGCCCGCCGACGCCGAACGGCTGCTCGACGGGTACCTCACCGTCGCCCGGGCCGCCGTGGCCGAGCCCGGGGCGCCGCTGTCGGCCCTGCTGCGCCGCTGACCGCGCGTCGCCCCCGGGGCCACCGGTCGTCAGCCGACGATGAGCTCCGCGGCGCGCTCGCCCAGCATCATGCTGGTGAGCGCGGCGGGTGCCCGCAACGGCACGGGCACGATGGAGGCGTCGACCACCCGCAGGTTGGCCACGCCGCGCACCCGGCACCGGCCGTCGACGACCGCGCCCGGGTCGTCCGCCGCGCCCATCCGCGCGCCGCCCACCAGGTTCAGCCGGCTGTACGTGGTGGCCCGCAGGACCTGGTCGAGCTGCTCGTCGTCGGCCATGAGCCGGTCGTCGACGAGCGCGAACCGTGCCACCGTCTTGGTGAACGCGGCCTGGTTGGCGATCTCCCACGCGTGCCGGTACGCCTCCCGCATCCGCGCGAGGTCGCCCTCGGCCGAGTAGAAGTTGAGGTCCACCACCGGCGGCGCGGCCGGGTCGGCGCCGCGTACGCCGACGCGCCCCCGGGAGGCCATCGCCATGTCGCCGATCATCACGGTGTTGACCTGGTCGGCGCCCACGAGCTTGTCCAGGCCCGCCCCGGCGCCGCGCGAGGTGCTCATGCCGGTGAACAGGCTCAGGTAGAAGCCCTGGTCCGGCTCGTGGCCGGGGATGCCGGCGAGCCGGGCGATGAGCTGCGTACGCGGCCAGTCACCGGTGATCGTCTCCGGCTCGGGCACCACGAGGATGATCGCGCCGGGCTGGTCGATCACGTCGGCGCCCACCCCGGGCAGGTCGACCAGCGGGGTGATCCCGGCGGCCTGCAGCTCGTCGGCGGGGCCGATGCCCGACCGCAGCAGCAGGGCCGGGCTGTACGGCGAGCCGGCGCAGAGGATCACCTCGCCGGCGCCGATGGTCTCCCCCGCCACCTGCACGCCGACGGCACGCCCGTCGGCCAGCACCACGCGCTCCACCTCCGCGTCCCCGCGCACGACGAGATTGGCGCGGGAGCGGGCCGGGTCCAGGTGCGTGAGCGTCGTGGACATGCGCAGCCGGTCCCGCCGGTTCTGCGGGTACATCCCGATGCCGACGGCGTCGGGGGCGTTCATGTCCTCCTGGTACTCGTGGCCGAGCGCGAGCACGGCCTCCAGGAAGCCGTCCATGGCCGGGGTCAGCTCGCCACGCGACCAGCGGGTGATCGGGACGGGGCCGTCGGCGCCGTGGTAGTCGCGGTCGCCGAACTGCTGGTCGCTCTCCAGCCGGCGGAACGCGGGAAGCACGGCCGACCAGTCCCACTCCGGCAGACCCCGGGCGGCCCACGCCGCGAAGTCGGCCGCCGGCGCGCGCATCGCGCCCCGGTCGTTGATCTGGGTGGAGCCGCCGACCACCCGGCCGCGCCGCAGCGGGGCCTCCCGGCCGGCGACGACCGTCGCCCGCAGGTCCCAGTCGAAGCCGTCCTCCGCGTCGACCGAGCCGGTGCGCAGCACCTCGGGCACCGCCGCCCCGGTGAGGTCCGGCCCGGCCTCCAGCAGCAGCACGGAGCGCCCCGGATCCTCGCTCAGCCGGGCGGCGAGCACCGCCCCCGCGGCACCCGCACCGACGATCACGTAGTCGTAGCGAAGCATGGGCACAGGGTAGCCGAATACTCGACATGCCACGCCGCACAGCATGTGCTATCCGCGATTCTTCATTAGACTCACGCCCATGAACACAGGTCCGGAAATCATCCCCACGCTGCGCTACCGTGACGCGCCGGCCGCCATCCGCTGGCTGGTGGACGTCATCGGTTTCCGTGAGAACCTGGTCGTCCCCGGCCCGGACGGTTCCATCAGCCACGCCCAGCTCACCTGGGGCAACGGCATGGTCATGCTGGCCTCCGAGACCGACGGCAGCGACGGGCGCATGGTCATGCAGACCGGGCCCGCCGCCGTCTACGTGGTGCTCGACGACGTGGCATCGCACTACGAGCGGGTCGTCGCCGCCGGGGCCGAGGTCGTGCAGAAGCTGCGCGACGAGGACTACGGCGGGCAGGGATACTCCGTCCGCGACGCGGAGGGCAACCTCTGGAGCTTCGGCTCCTACCGGCCTTCCGTCTCCTGACCCACGCCACCCGCCGACCGGGCCGACCGGCCGGCCACGCATCAGCGCGGGTGGTGGCCGGCCGGGCCCCGGCCACCACCGCAGGAACCCGGCGCGGCTCAGCGCGTGTCGCCGGGCCCGTCCAGCAGCAGCCCGGCCAGCTCCGCCCGGAAGTCCGCGACCGTACCGTCGAACGTGGCCAGCCACCACGCCCTCCGGTACCAGCGGTGCAGCGGCTGTTCCCAGGTGAAGCCGCTCCCCCCGTACGTCTGGATGGCCGCCTCGCACGCGGCGGTCGCGGCCTCGCGGGCGGCGGCCGTCGCCGTGACGACCGCCAGGTCGGCCGCCGGCCCGGACTCCGCGTCGACCGACCAGGCCGCCCGGTAGGCCAGTGACCGGGCCGTCTCGACCTGGCCGTAGACCTCGGCGAGCGGGTGGGCGACGGCCTGGTTCGCGCCGATCGGCCGCCCGAACTGCGTCCGGCTGGCGGCGTGCCCGGTCGCCGTGGCGAGGGCCTGCGCCGCCACGCCGACGCCCTCGGCCGCGAGCAGCGCGAGCGCACGCCGCCGGGTCAGGGCGAGCACGTCTGCGGCCCGGTCCGGCGCGACGAGCGGGACCGACGGCACCGCGGCGAGTTCCACCGACGCCACGGGCCGGGTCGCGTCGAGCCCGTGCGGCCCCGCGTCGACGGGGCGCGGACGCAGGTGCTCCCCGTCGACGAGCCGCAGTTCGACGCCGTGCGCGCCGGCCGCGGCCACCACGACGTCCGAGGCGTCCACCAGGTGCGGTACGCGTATCTTGTGTCCGGTCACCGTGCCGTCGGCGGCGACGACGCAGGTCGGCCCGGGGTGCGCGCTGCCCTTCGCCGCCGCGGGCCCGGCCGCCGTTCGGCCGCCGTTCGCCGCCGCGGACCCGGCGCCCGTCCGGGCCTCCCCGCCGCCGGCCACGGACCCGGCGCCACCGTCCGCGGCGCGGATCCAGGCGGCGAGGGTGTCCGGGCCGCCCGGCTCGGCCCACGCCAGCGTCGCGGGTCGCCGCACCGGCCGGCCCGCCGCCCCCAGTGCCGGGGCGGCCAGCCCCACCGTGGCCCACCAGGGCAGCGGGCTGCCCGCGCGGCCGAGCTGCTCGGCGATCAGCGCCAGCTCCACCGTGCCCAGCTCCGGGTCGAGCCAGCCGAGCCCGACGGCGTCGGCCCACGCCTGGCCGCTCCCCGCGGACGCCCGGCCGTCGGCCAGGTACTTGGCTGCGGTGTCCCGCAGCGCCTCCTGTTCGCCGGTCAGTGCGAAGTCCATCTGCTGTCTCCTCGTGGGCGGGGCGGATGAGGTCCCACGGCGCGACGGGCCGCGGGCGGATGAGGGATGCCGGCGCGGGGGGCGGACGAGGCGCGGGCTGCGGGGGCCGCCACCGGTCAGTACGACCGGGGCAGGCCCAGCACCCGCTCGGCGACCACGTTGCGCAGCACCTCGGAGGTGCCGCCCTCGATGGTGTTGGCGCGGCTGCGCAGCATCTGGTGCTGCCAGTAGCGGTCCCAGCCGTCCGGCTCCCCGCCGCCGGCGAGCAGCCGCACCGCGAGCGTCGTGAGCCGCTGGTGCGCCTGCGACCAGCGCAGCTTGATCACCGAGGTCTCCGGGCCGGGCACCCCGGTACGCGCCAGCTCGGCCAGGGCACGCCGGTTGGTCCAGCGCAGGCCCTCCAGCTCGACGTAGCGGGCGGCGATCTCGTCGCGGACGAGCGGGTCGCCGTCCCTCCCCCGGGCGCGGGCGGTCGCGACCAGGCGGCGGAACGCCACCTCCAAGCGGGCGGTGAGCGTGAAGCCGAAGGTGCCCCGCTCGTGGGCGAGGGTGGTCATCGCCACGCCCCAGCCGTCACCGATGCCGCCCACCACCGCGTCGACCGGCACCCGGACCTCGTCGAACTCGATCTCGGCGAACTCCGCCTCGCCGGTCATCTGCCGGATCGGGCGGACCGTGACGCCCGGCGAGCGCAGGTCGACCAGGAGGCAGGACAGTCCACGGTGGCGTTTCTCCTGGGGGTCCGTGCGGGCGAGCAGCAGGCAGTGGTCGGCGAGGTGGGCGTAGGACGACCAGACCTTGCGCCCCGTCACCACCAGCTCGTCGCCCTCGCGCCGGGCCACGGTACGCACGGCGGACAGGTCGCTACCGGCCTCCGGCTCCGAGAAGCCCTGGCAGAAGACGATCTCGCCACTGAGGATGCGGGGCAGGTACCAGCCGCGCTGTTCGGGCGAGCCGCAGGCGATGATCGTCGGACCCACCATCCCGAGCCCGATGACGCCGATGTGCTCGGCCGCCTCGGCCCGCGCGGTCTCCTCCAGGTAGATGGCCTGGTAGACCGGGGACAGGCCGCGCCCGCCGTGCTCGGCGGGCCAGGTGATGCCGGCGTAGCCGGCGGCGTGCAGCGCCGACGTGAACGCCCGGACGGCGGCGATGTCGCCCCACCGGCCCTGGGGCGGGGCCCCGTCCGGTCCGGCGGCCGCCGGGACGCTGCGGGCCAGCCAGTCCCGCAGCCCGGCGCGGAACTCGGCCTCCTCGGGACTGTCACGCAGATCCATGCGCCGCATCGTACTCGTATCTCGTATTCTTTTGCAGTATCTTGGGTCGACGCGTTCCCTGCCCGGAAGGGGTGCCATGGCCAGCCTCGCGGACGACGCCGCGGTCGAACCCACCACTCCCGGCCGCTACCGGGCGCACCTGTCCGAGGACTGGTCGGTGTGGGGGCCCAACGGCGGTTACCTCGCGGCGGTCGCGCTCCGCGCGGCGGGGCACGCCGCCGGCGGCATGCTGCCGGTCAGCCTGAGCTGCCAGTTCCTCGCACCACCCCGGTACGGCGAGGTCGAGGTGGAGGTCAGCCGCGTCCACGGCACCCGCCGGGCGGCGGCCTTCCACGCCGTCCTGCGGCAACGCGGCCGGACCGTGCTCGCCGCCCACGTCTGGACGATCGCCGGCGGCCTCGTCGGGCCCGAGCGGCGCTGGATGCCGCCGCCGGACCTGCCAGCGCCCGAGGAGCTGCCCACCCTGGTCGACCTCATGCGCCGCGACGGCCTGCCGGTGCTGCCGATCTGGGAACGGTGCTACGAGGTGCGGCTGTCCGGCTGGCCCGCCGGCGGCTGGACCCCGCAACGGGACGGTGTGCCGACGATCCGGGGCTGGCTGCGGCTGCACAAACCGCTGCCGGCCGGCGCGGACCCGTGGCTCGCGGCGGCCCGCCTGGTCTTCGCCGTCGACGTGGTGCAGTTCCCCGCGATCGTGCAGGCGTTCGAGCGGACCACGTTCATGGCGCCGAGCATGGACCTGTACGTGGGCTTCCAGGGCGCGGCCGGCGCCGACGCCGGTGAGTGGCTGCTGGTGGAGGGAGAGGCGGCCGCCGCCACCGGCGGGATGCTCGGCGCCCGCGCCCGCGTCTGGTCCGACGCCGGCGAACTGCTCGCGACCGGCGGGCAGCAGATGCTGTACCGGATGGCGAGCCCCGCCTGACGGCGCCGGGGCCCGCGCCCCACGTCACCGCGCCCGACGGTGCCGGCGCTCGCGCACCACGTCACGACCCCGGCACACGCGCCACGTCATCCCCGCGACCGCACGCCGGCCGCGCCGCCCCGGACGGTCGGTCCCCGGGGCGGCGCGGCCGGACCAGCGTGTCGTGCGGACGGCGAAGCGGGCCGTCGCGTCAGGAAGCCGTGCGGCGGGCGTAGCGGCGCAGCGCCACGAGCAGGCAGATCCCGCCGAGCCCCACCACCCAGGCGGCGGTCTGGAGCACCGGGACCAGCACCGGCCCGCCCGCGGAGAGGCCGACCAGCGCCTCCGTGGCCACCGAGAACGGGTTGGCCCGCACCACCGGCTGCACCACCTCCGGGAACGCCGACACCGGCACGAATCCGGAGGAGAAGATGAACAGCAGGGTCGCGGGACCGGTCAGCGACGGCGGCAGGGACTGCTCGTCGCCCGGGCCCGAGCCGCGCCAGAGCGCGATGGCCGCCCACATCAGACCGAACAGCGCGATCACCGCGACGAAACCGACGGCGGCCAGCGCGCCCTGCCGGAACCGGAAGCCCAGGAGCATGGCCACGCTCGTGGTGAGCAGTCCGATCAGGACGATCCGCAGCACGTCGCCGGCGACCCGGCCGGCCAGCAGCGCGCCCGGGCGTACCGGCATGGTGCGGAGCCGGTCGACGAGCCCGCCGTGCAGGTCGCGCAGGAACCCGACGGCGCTCGACGGCGCGCCGAACGCGGCGGTCGACAGCACCACCAGCGGGGCGAGCCGCTCCAGGTAGTGCTGGCGGTCGCCGTCGCCCACGATGCGGCCGAAGACCGCGTACTGGGTGAGCAGCAGCAGGACGGGGAAGGCGAACGCGTACACGAGCGCGGGCGGTGCCCGGAAGAACCGGCGCAGGTTGCGCCCGGCGAACAATGACGCCTGTGCGAGAGTGCTCATCGGCTCCTCCGGAACGAACGCGCGGCGGCGAATCCGAACAGCAGCGCCAGGGCCAGCAACCACACCAGCGCCGGCCACACCGCCTCGTCGGCGCCGTCGGTGGAGAGCGCCCGCAGGGCGTCGACCTGGGCGGAGAACGGCGAGACCCGGACCACCGGCTGCAGCCAGCCCGGGAAGGCGTCGACCGGCACGAAGGCCGTGGAGACGGTGGTGAGCACCAGGTACGGCAGCGTCAACGCCGAGTACACGTGCTCGGGGTCGCGGGCGCCGAGCCCCAGCGCCGTGCAGCCGGCCGCCAGCACCACGGCGAAGCCGACCGCCAGCAGCACGAACCCGACCGCCGCGGCGGCGCCGGCGGTGAACCGGAAGCCGACCACCGTGGCGGCGACGAGGATGACGGCCACCGCGACGGCGGCCCGGGCCGCGTCGACGACCAGCCGCGCCAGCGGCACCACGGCCGCGCCCATCGGCAGCGTCCGGTACCGGGCGATGAGGCCGCTGCGGGCGTCACCGGCGACCATGTAGCAGGCCGACATGGCGACCAGGGCGGTGGTCTGCACGACGATCGCCGGTGGCAGGAACTGCTCGTAGGCGATGCCGTAGTCGGCCATCAACCGGCGGAAGACCACCATGAAGCCGGCGAAGAACGCCAGCGGGAAGACGACGGTCAGGCCGACGGACCGGCCGGCGCGGGCCTGTCGCAGGTTCCGGGCCGCCAGCACCGCGAACTGCTGGACCGGGCCGGCCGCCGGCGCCGCGGTCGCGCTCACCGGCGGGCTCCCGCCGGATCGGGCACGCCGGCGCCGGTGAGGGACAGGAACACCTCGTCCAGGGTGGGCCGGCGGACGGTCACGTCGTCGGCCTCGACGCCGGCCGACTCCAGCCGCCGGACGACCTCGGTGAGCGTGCCGGAGCCCGCGGCCAGCCGCAGCACGTCCTCGTCCTCGGTCAGGTCGGGGAACGCCGCGCGCAGCTGCGCGGACGCCGCCGCCCGGTCCCGCGGGTCCTCGATCCGCACCTCACAGACCGCGCCGCCGAGCCGGCCCTTGAGGTCGTCGGGCGTGCCCTCGGCCACGACCCGGCCGTGGTCGACGAGCAGCACCCGGGCGGCCAGCTGGTCGGCCTCCTCCAGGTACTGCGTGGTCAGCAGCACCGCCGTGCCGTCGTCCCGCAGCTGCCGGACCACCTCCCACAGAGCCCGCCGGCTGCGCGGGTCCAGCCCCGTGGTCGGCTCGTCGAGGAAGAGCACCGGCCGGTCCACCACGAGGCTCGCGGCCAGGTCGACGCGCCGCCGCAACCCGCCGGAGTACGTGCGTACGGCCGCGCCCGCGACCTCGCCGAGGTCGAAACGCTCGATCAGCTCGTCGGCCCGGGCGGCGGCGGCCCGCCGGCCGAGCCCGAGCAGCCGGCCGAACAGGACCAGGTTCTCCCGTCCGGTCAGCATCTCGTCCAGCGCCGCGAACTGGCCGGTCACCGCGATGCTGCGGCGGACCTCGGCGGCCTGCCGGACCACGTCGAAACCGGCGACCCGGGCGGTCCCGGAGTCCGGCCGCAGCAGGGTCGTGAGGCAGTGGATGGTGGTCGTCTTGCCCGCGCCGTTGGGCCCCAGCAGGCCCACCACCTCGCCGGCGGCGACCTCGAAACCGACCCCGTCGACCGCCACCGTCGCGCCGAAGGACCGGCGCAGGTCGCTCACCTGGATCATCTGTTGTGACATCGCACCACCCTCACACCAGGAATCCCCGAGACCATATCAACGCTCGTATCTGGAAACCAGATACGAGAATGAGTAGATCAGTGGTCGACGCGGGCCGGCCGCACGACGCGCCGCCGCCGGGACGAGGCCGCGAAGGCCGCCTCGACCCGACCCACCAGGCCGGACCGGACGCACTCCGCGGCGATGCCCACGCTCGCCTCCACGTCGGCGGCCTGCGCGGTGCCGTGGCAGATCACGCACACCCCGCGTACGCCCAGCAGCGCGCCGCCCGCCTCGGCGGCCAGACCCGACCGCACCGCCCGCGTCACCCGGCGCTGCCGCTCCCGCGCCAGCGCGCCGATCGGCGAGAACGCCCGCACCGCGTCGAGGGCCAGGCCCACGGTGGCGTCCAGCGTGCGCTCGTACATCTTCAGCGCCACGTCCCCGGTGAACCCGTCGGTCACGGCGACGTCGACCCGGCCGCCGAGCACGTCGTACGCCTCGATCTGGCCCACGTAGCCGGGCATCGCGGCGAGCAGCAGGTGGGCATCGCGGCGCACCGGCCCGCCCTTGACCGACTCGTGGCCGTTGGACAGCAACCCGATCCGGGGCCGCTCCAGCCCGAGGCGGCAGCGGGCGTACTCCGCGCCGAGCACCGCGAACTCGACGAGCCACTCGGGCACCGCGGTCGCCGTCGCGCCGATGTCGAGCAGCACGGTCGGGCCGGCGCCCGGCACCGGCAGCACCGTGGCCAGAGCCGGGTTGGTCACCCCCGGCACCCGTCCCAGCCGGACGGCCGCCGCGAGCACCGCGGCGCCCGTGTTGCCCGGCGTCACCATGGCGTCGGCGCGGCCCGCCGCCACCTCCCCGGCCGCGACCAGCAGCGAGGAGCGCCGCTTGGCGTACGTCGCGGCGACCGGCTCGTCGGCCATCCCGACGACGTCGGGGGCGTCGACCAGCCGTACGCCGGGCGGCGGGGCGCCGGCGGGCAGGAGCGGACGCACGAGCGCCCGCGGGCCGACGAGCGTCACGTCCACGGTGGCGGCCGCGGCCAGGGCCCCCGCGACCACGGGCGCGGGTCCCAGGTCGGCCCCGGCGACGTCGACGGCCACCCGCAGCCGCCTGCCCGCCGGGTGCCGCGCGGTCACCGGCGCGCTCCGCCGGTGAGCGTGTCGGCCGTGGACGTACCCCGGCGGTCGTCCGGCGGTGCGTTCCCGCCGTCGCCACCGGCGACCGTGACCGCGCCGTTTTGGTCCGGTGTGGCCGGTTGGTCTCCGGCGGCCGGTGCGCCCCGAACCGGCGGGTCGGCCGACGCGGCGGTGGTGAGCCGGGCGCGCAGCGCGGCCCGGGCCGGCGCCAGTTCCGCCGCGAACGCGGCGAGCAGACCGGCCTGGTCCGGCCCGTCGGGGACGGCCGTCCCGTCGGCGGCCAGGTCGGCCGCGAGCAGCGCCACCCGCCCGGCCAGGTCGCCGCCGCGCCAGCCCAGCGCGTAGCCGAGGGCGGCCTCGTCCCAGGCGCCGGCGCGGCCGGGAAGGCCACCGCGGGCACGGCAGTCGGGATCGACGAGTTCGACGGCCGCGAGCAGCGCCTCGGCCTCGGCGAGGACGGCCGCGGCGGCGAAGCGCCAGGCCTGGTCGCGGGCCCACCGCCCGCTGCGCCGGGCCGCGGCGACCAGGTCGAGCAGAGCCGCGAGGAGCGCGCCGACCGCGGCCACGGCGGGTCGGTCGCCGGCGGCGGCGAGGGCCGCGGCACGCACGGCCGGGGCCGGGGCGTACGGGCGCAGCCGCAGCCGCGCGACGCGGACCAGGGGCTGCGGCGCCCTTGCGTACGCGTCGGCCAGCACCGCGCGGCCGTCGTCCGCCCGCCCGTTGCCGGCGGCGAAGCGCTCCAACCGCCACTGCAACTGGTCCAGCATGATGTGGCTCGTGCCGTCGAAGACGCCGTAGAGCAGCACGTCGCGTACGCGGGCGGCGTACCCGGACTCCTCCACCAGCGCCCGGGCGCCGAGCACCGCGCGTCCCTCGGTCACCGCCTGCTCGGCCAGGACGCAGCAGGCGTACTTGGCCACGGCGGTGACGTGCGCCGCCGCCGGGCCGATCGCGTTGATGAGGAAGGTGGCCTTCAGCGCCGTCGACGCGACCAGTACGTCGAGCGCGGCGGCCCGGAACAGGTGCTCGGCGATCGCGCCGAGGTGGACGATCGGCTCGCCGTAGACGTCCCGCTCGCGGGCGTACCGCAGGGCGTCGGCCAGCGCCCCGCTCGCCGCGCCGGAGGCCAGCGAGCCGATCCCGCCCCGGGACAGCGCCAGCGTGAGTTGCAGCAGGTTCGGCCCCTCCCCCGGCGCGCCGATCACGTCGGCCGGTGTTCCGGCGAACCGTACGCCGGAGATGTCCGCGGCGGCGGCCGGCAGCGTACGCCAGCGGGGCAGGGCGGTGACCGTGTCGTCCCGCTCGGCGAGGAACAGGCCGAGGTCGTCGGTGCCGGCCACACGGGCCAGGGTGACCAGCAGGTCGTGGCGGGTGCCGCCGTTGATGAGGTGCTTCTCGCCGGTGAGCCGGTGGCCGCCGGGGACCGGTTCGGCGCGGGTGCGGGTCCGGGCGAGGTTGCTGCCGTTGTCGAGTTCGGTGAGGAGCAGGGCGGCGGCCCCGCCCCGCCGCAGCACGGCGCCGGCCCGGCGGCACTGCTCGGGGGTGCCGGCGACGTACAGGGGAAGCAGGGCCAGCGCGTTGACGCCCAGCGTGATGGCCAGGCTGCCGCTGTGCCGGGCGGCCACCGCGTTGAGCGCGTTGACGTGGACGGCGGTGGCGGTGTCCGGGTCGAACACGGCCGTGACGCCGAGGTCGCGCAGCTCGGCCAGGACGTCGTCCGGCGGGCAGCGGGTCGCGTCGGCCGCCGCCAGCCGGCGGGCGACCTCCGGGCGGTCGAGGTGGCCGGCGAGCGCCGGCACGGGAGCGAGCTGGTCCGTCGACAGCGGACAGAGCCGCTGCCACGCCGACGCCTCGTCTGGTGTCACCGGCACCTCACCCGCGTGGACAACAGATACGAGATACATGATAGCGGTCCGTGGGGCGCCGGCTCACCCCCTGACGTACGCCTCGACGGCCGGACTCCCGGCGGTGGCGCGGGTCCCGTGGCCGTCACCGTCCCCACGGGCGTCATGCGCCGGGCCCGGCGCTCACCTCTGCGGCTTGGGGTGTCCCGGCGCTCACCTCGCGCGGCTGCGGCGTCCCGGCGCGGTCGAACTCCCCGTGCGGGGACCGCGTCCGGGCGGGTGAGCGGCGCACGAGCAGGCACCCGGTCAGCGCCGCGGCGATGCCGGCCAACCCGGCCGCCGCGAAACCGCCCGCGGGCACGGACAGGTCGACGGCCACCCCGACGATCGGGGATCCGAGCGCGAAGCCGGCGCTCTGCGCCGAGGACTGCATGCCGGTCGCCTCCCCCCGCACGGCGGCCGGCGCCAGCCGGCTCACGGCGTCGGCCACCGAGGACAGCGTCGGCGCCGTGAGCAGCCCGGCGCCGACGACGGCCAGGCACAGCAACGACCAGTCGGTGGCCAGCCCGGCGGGAATCGTCACGAGGCCGAGCAGGCCGAGGAGCAGCCACGTGGGCAGCGGCCGGGGCAGCACGCCGTAGATCAGCCCGCCGGCGACGGAGGCCACGCCGAACACGGCGACGACCGCGGCGGCCCAGGAGACCTGACCCGCTTCCTCGAGGGCCGCGACGATGGCGAGGTCGACGCCGCTGAGCAGCGTCGTGGTGCCGAACGCCATCACCAGTACGGCGATCATGCCGGCGCCCAGCCATTCCCGGCGCGGGGCCGCGCCGGCCGCCCCGACGTCCGCCTCGCCCTCGGCGCGTACGGGCGGGTTCAGCAGGGCGATCCCGGCTCCGCCCGCCACGATCGCCGCGCCGACCCCCCACGCCACCATGCCGGGGGACGTCGTCGACGCGCACAGGATCACCACGGCCGGGCCCACGACGTACGACAGCTCACCCTGCACCGATTCGAGCGCGAACGCCGCGCGGCGCTGTCCCGCGGTCGTCATCGCGGTGATCGCCTGCCTGGTGATCGCCTGGGCCGGCACCATCAGCAGACCCGCCGCGAAGGCGGCGCCCAGCAGGACCGCGTACGGCAGGACCGGCACGCCCAGCCAGAACACGACCTGCGCGACGGTGGTCACGAGCAGCACGGCACGCGGACCCCGCCGGTCGACCATGCGGCCGAGAAGGGGCCCGCCGAGCGCCACCCCGGCGGTCAGAGTCGCCGCGACCCCACCCGCCGCCGTGTAGCTGAGGTCCAGGCCCAGCACCACGTACATCGTCAGGGCCATCACGTCGGCCGTGATCGCGGTGCGGGCGAGCAGCGAGACGCTCAGCAGCGGGGCCATGCCTGGTACGGCGAGCACCTGCCGGTATCCGGTCACCCGAGCGACGCTAGATCACCCACCGGGCTCCAGGAACTCCTTAACTTGTTGCAACCAGCATAATGACTTCTTATGGCCAGGGATCTTGAGCCCGTGCTGCTCCGCGCGTTCGTCACCGCCGTGCGGGAGGGCAGCATGAGCCGCGCCGCGACGGTGCTCGGGCACACCCAGCCCGCGCTCAGTCAGCAGGTGCGCAAGCTGGAGGGCGTCGTCGGCCGTCCGTTGCTGCACCGATCACCGTCGGGTGTCTCGCCGACCCGGGCGGGTGAGGAACTCCTGCCGTACGCCGAACGCATCCTCTCCCTCTCCGCGCAGGCACTCACCGAGACCGGGCGCGTGCTCACCGGCCACTGCGGCGTCGGGTTGCTGGAGGACCTCGCCGCGTCCCGGCTTCCGCAGGCCCTCGCCGACCTCGCCCGGCTGCACCCCGGCGCCACGCTGGAGGTGCTCTGCCTCTCCACCGCCGCGATGCGGGAGGCCTACGACGCGGGCCGCGTCCATCTCGTACTCGACGAGGTGCCGCACATTCCCGGGCCGCCGCGCTGGACCGTGCGCCGCCCGCTGGTCTGGGCGATCGGCCAGGACGTGGACGTGACCGCCGACCCGCTGCCGGTGGTGCTCTTCTCGAACACGTGCGCCTGGCGTACCGGAGTCGTGGAGACACTGGACCGCGCCGACCGGCGCTGGCGGGTGGCGTTCGAGAGCAACAGCCTGGTGGGCGTGCTCGCCGCGCTGCGGGCCGGGCTCGGCGTCGCGGCGCTCATGGCGGCCAACCTCGAACCGGCCATGGCCTGCCACGACGCGGACGCCCTGCCCCGCCTGCCGGACGTCGAACTCGGGCTCGCCCGGCACCCCCGGACCGACGGTGATCCGCTGGTCGACGCCGTCGAGACCGCACTACGGCGCATGATCTGAGGTCCACGGCCGGCCGGCGCGCCGGTCTCCCCGCCGAGAGAAAAGAACCGGCCGCGGACAGTCAAAAAACGAGAAACGAGGAGCGAAGAACCGCGTTCCAGCCGATACGCTCCCCTCATGGCTACGGCTGGACTGCTGCTCGCGGCCGGCGCCGGGCGCCGGCTCGGCATGCCGAAGGCCCTCCTGCCCTACCGGGGGCGACTCCTCGTGGAACACGCCGCCGACGTCCTCACCACCGCGGGCTGCCGTCCCGTCGTCGTGGTGCTCGGCGCGGAGGCCGACCGGGTCCAGGCCCGGGCGCGGCTGCCCGAGGTGGTGGTGAACGGCGACTGGGCGACCGGGATGGGGTCGTCCCTGCGGGCCGGGCTGTCCGCGCTCACCGACGACACGGCCGAGGCCGCCGTCGTCACGCTCGTCGACATGCCCGGCCTGACCCCGGCCGCCGTACGCCGGGTGGCCGCCGACGCCACCGCCGACTGCCTCGCCCAGGCGACCTACCGCGACGGCCGCCGGGGCCATCCGGTGCTGCTGGGCCGTCTCCACTGGCCGGCGGTGGCGCACGCGGCCACCGGCGACCGGGGCGCCCGGGACTACCTGCGCGCCCGGGGCGACACGGTCCGCCTCGTGCCCTGCGCCGACGTGGCCGACGACACCGACATCGATCTTCCGGAACAGGCGGTGGGTCTGGATGCGTGACCACCTGGTCGACCTGCTGACGTGGTGGCAGGCGGGAGCACCGGTGGCGGTGGCCACGGTCACCGGCACCCGGGGCAGCTCGCCCCGTCCGGTGGGCACCGCGATGCTCGTCGGCCCCGGCGGCACCGTGGTCGGCAGCGTGTCCGGCGGGTGCGTCGAGGCGGCGGTGTACGCCGAGGCCGAGGAGGTCCTCGCCACCGGGCTGCCCCGCGCGCTCCGCTACGGCGCCGGCACGGAGACGGCGACCGGCGTGGGCCTGACCTGCGGCGGCGCGATCGACGTGTTCGTGGAGCGGATCGACCGCGACACCTTCCCCCGGTTGCCCGAGGTGGTCGCGGCCGTGCACGCGGGTGAGGCGGTGGCCGTGTCCACCTGCGTGGCCGGGCCGGCGGCGTGGCTGGGCCGCCGCGTGCTGGTCGGCCCCTGGGGCCGTCACGGCTCGCTCGGCCCGGCGTGGCTCGACGAGGCGGTGGCCCGGGACGCCCGTGAACTCCTGGCCGAGGCGCGGACCGAGGTCCGCCACCACACGGTGGACGGCGCGGAGATCGCCGTGCTGGTCGCCGCCTACCCGCCCCCACCCCGGATGATCGTGTTCGGGGCGACGGACCACGCGGCGGCCGTGGCCCGCGTCGGCGCACTCCTCGGCTACCGCGTCACCGTCTGCGACGCCCGACCGGCGTTCGCGACCCGTCGGCGCTTCCCCGACGCCCACGAGGTCGTCGTGGACTGGCCGCACCGCTACCTGGCCGCCGAGGCGCGCGCCGGCCGGGTGGACGGGCGCACCGTGCTGCTCGCCATGACCCACGACCCGAAGTTCGAGCTGCCGCTGCTGCGGGTGGCGCTCCCCCTGCCGGTGGCCTACCTGGGGGCGCTGGGCTCCCGGCGCGCGCACGCCGACCGGGTGGCGCAGCTACGGGCGGCCGGGGTCGGCGAGCAGGCGCTCGCGCGGCTGGCCGCTCCGGCCGGGCTCGACCTGGGCGCCGCCACGCCGGCGGAGACCGCCGTCAGCATCGCGGCCGAGGTGATCGCCGTGCGCAACGGTCGCCCGGGTGGCCGGCTCACCGACCGCACCGGCCGGATCCATCCCCCACGCCCGTCGAGCAGCCTCGACGGCCCTTCCGACGAGGACGCCGACCGCGTTGATGTTTGCCGGTCGACGGCGATGGCGCCCGGGGCGTCCTAGCTCGCCGCCGTCCTGCGAAGTCGGTCCTCCTGCGCCGGGGGCTGACCCGAAGCCCGGCGCTGCCTTGAAAGGATCTGCCGGGATGGTGTCGTATCGGGGCCCCGCCGTTCGTGGAACCAGTGTGCGGCGGCTGGCCGGGCCGCCGGTGGTCGGGAAGGGCCTCGTCCGGGGTCTGGGAGGAGACGAGCGTGACGGAGTACCTGATCAGCTTCAACGACGAGTGGGTGCCCCCGCACACGGCGGAGGAGATACGCGAGAAGGGCGTGGCCGGCCGGGCCGTGATCGAGGAGATGCGGGCCCACGGCGTCCTGGTCTTCAGCAACGGCGCGCTCGACCGGTCCACGGCCGTGTGCAGTGTCGAGTCGGTCGACGGCAAACCCGTCTTCACCGACGGCCCGTACGTGGAGACCAAGGAGCACCTCGGCGGCTTCGCCGTC
Organism: Micromonospora globbae; assembly: GCF_003610785.1. GTDB lineage: Bacteria > Actinomycetota > Actinomycetes > Mycobacteriales > Micromonosporaceae > Micromonospora > Micromonospora globbae. The sequence goes on along the minus strand of NZ_RAQQ01000019.1, from coordinate 11,881 downwards.
GTGGACGTGCCCGACGACGAGACGGCGCGGTACTGGGCCGGCAGACTCGCGACCGCACTCGACTGGCCGCAGGAGGTGCACCGGTTCCCTGGTCCCGGGGAGAAGTGAGCGCCGTGCCCAGGCGCGCGCGGTCCGACCTCGACGTCGCCGTGCCGCCCGCGGGTTCGTCGGCGCGCGGCGGCCCCGTCGAGGTGCGCCCCCTCCCCACAGCGGAATCCGTCCGAGCGCCGCTGGTGTCGTGACCGTCCCCACCGTCGAGCAGGCGATCACCCGTGCCCACCACGAGGAGTGGGCGCGGCTGGTGGCCGGTCTCGCGCGCCGCTTCGGCGACCTCGACGTCGCCGAGGAAGCGACAGCCGATGCGTTTCTGACGGCTGCGGAGCGGTGGCCGCGCGAGGGCGTGCCACCCAACCCCGGCGGGTGGCTCGCCACGACCGCGAACCGCAAGGCGATCGATCGGCTCCGCCGCGAGTCGCAGCGCGACGCCCGGCACCGGGCGGCCCGCCTCGTGTACGACGACACCCCCGCCGAGCCGACCGGCCCGGTCGAGGACGACCGGCTCAGACTGGTCTTCACCTGCTGCCACCCCGCGCTCGCCCCGGAGGCCCGGGTGGCGCTCACCCTGCGCCTGCTCGGCGGCCTCACCGTCGCCGAGATCGCCCGCGCCTTCCTGGTGCAGGAGGCCACGATGGCGCGACGGATCACCCGCGCCAAGGCGAAGATCACCGCGGCACGCATCCCCTACCGCGTGCCCTCGGCCGACGACATCCCCGCGCGGCTCGCCGGCGTGCTCGCGGTCGTCTACCTCATCTTCAACGAGGGCTATCTCCCCGGCGAGGGGGACGAGCCGGTACGCGTCGACCTCACCGCCGAGGCGATCCGCCTCGGCCGTCTACTGCGCACTCTCCTCCCGGACAACGGCGAGGTCGCCGGCCTGCTCGCCCTGATGCTCCTCACCGACGCCCGGCGGCCGGCGCGCGTGTCCCGCACCGGGGAGTTGGTGACCCTCGCCGAGCAGGACCGCGGCGCATGGGACCGCACCCTCATCGCCGAGGGCAACGCCCTGCTCCGCGAGCGGATCGACGCGGTGCCGGCCGGCGGTGACCCACCCGGGCGCTACCAGCTGCAGGCCGCCATCAATTCGGTCCACACGGACGCGCCGTCCGTCCGGGACACCGACTGGTCGACGATCGCCGCCCTCTACGACCGGCTGGTGCTGGTCGACCCGTCGCCGATCGTGCGGCTCAACCGGGCGGTCGCGGTCGCCGAGGTCGACGGCCCCGGGGTCGGGCTCGCCGAGATCGACCGGCTCGCCGAGGTCCTCGACGGCTACCACGCCTTCCACGCCGCACGCGCCGACCTGCTGCGGCGGCTCGGGCGCGGCGGCGAGTCGCGGGCGGCGTACGACCGGGCCATCGGTCTCGCCGGTAACCCGGCGGAGCGCGCCTACCTCGCCCGCCGCGGCAGCGTTCAGCTATCGGCTGGTTCTAGCTAGCCCTCGCAGCTGTCGACCTCTAGGAGGTCGCCGGGCGCGCAGCATAGAGCGTCGCAGACGGCGGTGAGGGTGGAGAACCTGATGGCCCGGGCGCGACCGTTCTTCAGCACCGAGAGGTTCACCACGCTCACGCCCGCCTGCTCGGAGAGTTCGACCAAAGTCATGCCCCGAGCGGCGAGCACTCGGTCGAGGCGAACCACAATCCGGTGACCAGGCTCGTCGGACGCCCGCGCCATCACACCAGCCCGGCCACGTCGGCTCGCAGCCGTACGCCCTGCCGGAACACCTCGGCCAGCAACAGGACGATCGCACCGATTGCCAGTGGCATGAAGGAGAAGGTGAATGCGACGTCAACGATGCCGGCTGCGGCGGAGCGGGCGATGATGGCCTTGTGGGCGGCAAATCCGAGCAGCTGAACAGCGCTACCGCCGACCGCCACTACCAGGCCGATGCCGACTATCCGACGGGCGTTGGCGGAGGTGAACACCTCGCCGGTGGGCACCGTGCGGACGATTCGCCACAGCAGCCAGAGCACCAACAGCAACAGTGCCTGCGCGGCGAGTTCCGGCCCGACGAAGCCAACCCGGTCGGTCCACGTCGGCTCCAAGATCGAAAGCCCCATGGTCGGGGTGAACAACTCCACCGGCGGCAGCCCTGTGGCGGCATCCCGAGTGCCGTCCGAGGTGTCCTTCCACGCGAACAGCTCGTGGTACTCGTGCGCGGTCGCCTGCCACCGATCGCTGAACCCCTCGTCGGGCCGTACTGCAACGGACGACACCGGCTGCGGCGCTGGCATCGGAACCATCCCACGTCCTAATTCCAGACCCGACGGGCCAAGCACGGTCGGCCACACGCCGAACACCAACACGGCCGCAGCCGCCGCACCGAGCAGCCCGGTCAGCAGGCGCACGCTCACTCTCACGGTCGCACTCACCGACGCCTCCATATCGATTCTCGCTATGGATCCCAAGAGTGCATAACGAAAATCGATAAGTCAACGATGATGCCCTGATTCGACCAGTTGTAGTCCTGAGACAGCTTCCCAAGCGCGGGTCCGCAGCCACGCTGCATCAGATCCATTGCGCCGTATCAGATCTTCTGATCCATGGCATCGACTCTGCTGCGCCGCATCACCTTCGCTGAGCCAGGACATGACCGAAACCCGGACCCGCGCCCCCTGGCCTGCCCGGCCGCACATAACTGTGATTATGGTGTGCGTTGGTTATGTCGCGATTGTCCGGACTAATTATCGGATTATCGTTACTAGCAATCCGATAATTAGCGCGCGGCGCTGCGAAGAGGAGCGCGCGGCGGATCAGGGGCGTTGCTAACGAACGTGCGACCAGGGATCAAAAAGTTGATCAACGTGGGTGGGATGGTCCTGGGCTGATCTCGGCGGAATGATGTCGGTCTGTGTCGCGTCTTCCGGAGAACTTCGCCGACCTGGTCGAGCACTGGACGCTGCTGCCTGGGGAGACGAACCTGTTGGTGGGCAAGCATGACGGCCCGACGAAGCTGGCGTTCGCCTTGTTGCTGAAGTTCTACGGCCGGTTCGGCCGGTTCCCGCGCGCGCGGACGGAGCTGCGTGACGAGGTTGTGGAGTTCGTGGCGGCGCAGGTGAATGTGCCGCCGTCCGATCTGGGCTTCTACGCGTGGGACGGGCCCACGATCAAGCGGCACCGGGCGGAGATCCGCCGGTTTTTCGGCTTCCGGACGTTTACGGTTGCTGACTTCGACAAGCTGACCGACTGGCTGGCCGGGGACTTTGCGCAGCGGGTCCGCCGGCCGGAGCTGGTCCGCGAGCACTTCCTGGCCGAGTGCCGTACCCGGCAGCTGGAGCCGCCAACGCCAGGGCAGCTTGACCGCTTGGTGGCCAGCGCACTGGCCCAGGGCGGGGAGTCCGTCGCGGCCCGGGTCGCCGGCCGGCTCGACCCCGGCGTGCTGGGCCGGCTGCTCGGGCTGGTGCAGACCGGCGACGATCCGGACGGCGTCGATGGCAAGGTGGAGGATCCGAGTCTGCTGCGCTGGATCAAAACCGCGGCCGGGGACGTGAGCTTGAAGACGATGCTGGACGAGGTCGCCAAGCTGGAGGCGATCCGCGCGTTCGCGCTGCCGGAGGGTCTGTTCAACGACATCGCGGTGAAGGTGGTCGCGGAGTGGCGGCACCTGGCGTTGATCGAGTCACCGAGCCACGTGCGCCGGCGCTCGGTGCCGGTACAGGCGGCGATGCTGGCCGCGCTGCTGGTGGCCCGGCAGCAGGAGATCACCGATCAGCTGGCGCAGCTGCTGATCTCGACGGTGCACCGGATCGGGCTGCGCGCGGAGAAGAAGGTGTTCCGGCAACTGGCCGCGGAGTTCACCCGGGTGGGCGGCAAGGAGAACCTGCTGCTGAAGGTCGCCGACGCCGCGCTGCGTCGCCCGGACGAGACCGTGCGGCAGGTGGTGTTCCCGCTGGTCGGCTCGGATAACCTGCGCAACCTGGCGGCCGAGTTTAGGTCCGGGCGCACGGCGATCCAGACGAAGGTGCAGGCCACCTACCGGGAGTCCTACACCCGCCACTACCGGCAGGGCCTGATCCGGCTGCTGGATGTGCTTGAGTTCCGGTGCGAGAACTCGCACCAGCCGGTGCTGGACGCGGTCAAGCTGGTGTGCCGTTACGCCGACGACGCCCAGTTCACCTACTACCCAGAGGGGGAGGTGGTGCCGCGACACCGCGGTCTGGCCGGGGACTGGGAGTCGCTGGTCTACCGCACCGCCCGCGGCGGATCCAAGCGGGTAGTGCGGGCGATCTACGAGCTGCGCACCCTGGAAGCCTTGTGTGACCAGCTGCGCTGCAAGGGCATCTGGGTGGCCGGCGCTGCGGAGTTCCGCAACCCGGAGGAGGACCTGCAGCCGGACTTCGCCGAGCGCCGCCGTGAGCACTACGCCGCACTCGCCAAACCCCTCGATGCGACCGAGTTCATCGAGCAGGTCCGCGCTGAGCACGAGGGTGAGCTGGCCGCCCTGCAGGACGCCCTGCCCGGGTTGGGCTTCCTGGAAATCGTCGCGCGGGGCAGGGACGGGGCGATCCGGCTGACCCCCCCTCGAAGCGGTGGCCGAGCCGCGGAACCTGGGACGGCTCAAGCAGACGATCGTGCAGCGGTGGGGCGTGGTGCCGCTGATCGACGCGCTGAAGGAGGCGGTGCTGCGCTCGAACTGCCTGGCCACCATCGCGGCGATGACCGGGAGGGAGGACGTCGCGGACGCTTTCCTGGAGAAGCTGCTGCTGTGCGTGCACGGGTACGGCACAAACACCGGCATCCGGGCCGTGGCGGCCGCCGGTAGCCACCGGGAGCACGAGCTGTACTACCTGGTCCGCCGCTACCTCACCCCAGAACTGGTCCGCGCGCTGGCGGTGGACATCGCCAACGCCACCTTCGCGGTCCGGCAGCGGGCGTTGTGGGGCGGCGGGTCGACCGCGGTGGCCTCGGACTCGACCCACTTCGGTGCGTGGGACCAGAACCTGTTCACCGAGTGGCATTCGCGCTACCGCGGCCGTGGTGTGCTGATCTACTGGCACGTCGAGCGCAAGAGCATGGTCATACATTCCCAGTTGCTCAACTGCACCGCATCCGAGGTCGCTGCAATGGTCGACGGGGCGATGCACCACGGCACCGAGATGGACGTGGCCGCCAACTACGTCGACACTCACGGCCAGTCGGTGATCGGCTTCGGGTTGACCCGGCTGCTGGGCTTCGATCTGCTGCCGCGGATCAAGCGGATCAACCACCTGCGGCTGTACCCGGCCGGATCGGGCTGGCGCGACGCGTACCCCGGGCTGGCGCCGGCGATGGTGAACCGGGCGATCGACTGGGACCTGATCGCCGACGAGTACGACCACATGATCAAGTACGCGATCTCGATCAAGAACAAGACCGCGTCGACCGCGGCGATCCTGCGCCGCTTCCACCGCGCGAACCTGATGCACCCCACCTACCAGGCGATGCAAGAGTTGGGCCGGGCTCAGCGCACGATCTTCGCGTGCCGGTACCTGCGCGACCGGGACTTGCAGCGGGAGATCAACTCGGGGTTGAACGTGGTCGAGTCGTGGAACTACGGCAACAGCGTGATCTTCTTCGGCAAGGGCGGGGACATCCCCGGCAACCGCCGCGACCAGCAGGAACTGTCCGTGCTGTGTCTGCGTGTGCTGCAAGCGTCGATCGGCTACCTGAACACCCTGATGATCCAGGACGTGATCGTCGACGGCGCCGTGACGCTGACCGCCGAGGACGAGCGCGGCCTGAACCCGCTGTTCTGGTCGAACATCGCCCCGTACGGCGAGGTGAAACTCGACCTCGGCCGGCGCATCACCCTGACCGCCGACACCCGCCCGGCCACCCCGGCCGGAGACGACACCGGCCCCGTCCGCTGAGCCTTGCTGTGAGGAGACACCGACGATGCCGAAGGCCCTGCCCATGACCCACACCGAGGACCTCCACCAGCGGGCCAGCGTCATCCTCGGCGCCGCGCTCGAGCACGCCGCTACCGCGGTCGCCGTTGGCGACTTCACCCGGGCCGCCACTGCGGCGCAGCAACTCGCGCAGTACGCCGGGCACGTCCAGACCGCCGTGGTCCGCGACGCACTCGCCGCCGGCGCGGACTGGTGGCAGTTCGGCGAGTTCCTCGGGCTGCACCCACAGGCCGCCTACGAGCAGTACTGCGGGGTCGCCGAAGGCCTGCACCCACCCGCGCAGCAGCAGCCCCGGCTCGCCGTGGTCTGCACCGCCGGCCTGGTTGCCGAGCACGACCAGGACGACGAACACGGCATCGACCTCGACGACCTCGGCGACGACCACAGCCTCACCCAGGACCCGACCGTGATGCGGCTGCGCCAGGCCGCCGACCTGCTCGACGAGGACGTGTGGATTACGGTCCGGCTGCCCGGCGACTACGAAGGCGCCGACGACCTCGACGAAGGTACAGCTGTCCGGCGCTGGACCACCGTCGTTACCCACCCCGATGAGCTGGGCTGGCTCCGCGAAGCCCTGCAACTGCTCGCGGGCACGGGCCGCGAAGACATCGACGACCTCGAACCGCTGTGACCGCTACCGGGGGGTAACGGGCTGTTCCACTTCCTTGGAAGTGGAACAACGTCTTCCGGCGGACAGCGATCGCCCGTCCGCCGGAGGTCACAGGGCATGTAATCGATCTTGAGCTTGTTCCGGAAGTCGTTCCACAAAGGGTGTTCCGAAATAGCCGTACGGTGATGATTTCCGGTACGGTTCCGGTATGGCCACCGGCGACGTGCACCCGCCGCGCGGGCTCGACCTCGGCTATGCCCGGGTGTCGACCACCAAGCAGAGCCTCGAACGCCAGCTCGACGCCCTGGCCGCCGTCGGCATCGGTGACGAGCGGATCTTTACCGACAAGAAGAGCGGTGCCACCGTCGAGCGCGACGGCCTGACCGCGCTGCTGAAGTACGCGCGTCCCGGCGACATGATCGTCGTGCACACCCTCGACCGGCTCGGCCGCAACTTGCGCGAGGTCCTCAACCTCGTCCACGACCTCGCCGAGCGCGACATCGGCGTGCGGTCCCTCGCGGATCCGCTGCCGATCAACACCGCCGACGAAGGCATGGGCCGCATCGCGTTCCTGCTGCTGGCCCTGTTCGCCGAGATGGAACGCACCTTCACCGCCGAACGCGCCGCCAACGCCCGCGCCATCGCCGAAGCCAACGGCCGGCACGTCGGCCGGCCGGTCGCCCACCCGCCCGAGAAGATCGAGTACGCGCGGCTGCTCAAGGCCCAGGGCCACAGCCTCGGCACGATCGCCGGCAAGACCGGCATCCCGAAGACCTCACTGCACCGCTACCTCATCGAAACGCCCGTCGCCGGTCAGCCGTGAGCAGGCTTGACCAGGACACCCCGAAGCCGTCGGAGACGACGTTCTCTGCCGCCTTCCCCGGGCGCTGGACCTCCTACCATGATCGCGATCGTTGCACCGGCGGGCCTAACTGGACGGCCGAAGCTGGATGCGGCGTACGTATGTACTGGCCGTGCAGGCAATGGCGCCGATTAGGGTCAGCGTCGCGGCGAACAGGAAAGCGGTTCGTAGGCCGGCCTGCTCGGTGATCAGCGCTGCAGCGGCAATCGACAGGGGGGCCACGCCGACGGTGGCAAGGCCGAACAGGCTCATGAGTCGGCCCAGGAGGTTTTCGGGGGTCGTGGTTTGGATGATGGGTACGACTATTCCGGCGACGACGCCGCCGACGACGCCGACGGCGAACGACAGGCTCAGGGTGAGGTAGAGGCTGTGGGCATCGGCGAACAGCGCCATGACGGCGCTGCCGGTGAGCGCCGCACCGGCGACGATCAATCCGGGCCGGGGGGCGCGGGAGACGATGATCAGCACCAGGGCGGCGGCTGCGGCACCTGCGCCGAAGACCGCAACGAGCCATCCCAGGCCTTGGGCTCCCCATCCGCGGTCTACGGCGAGAGCGGGGAAGGCTGTGTTGATGACGCCGTTGACGGCGAACTCGAGAAGAGCGACCAGCAGGAGGAGGTTGCGGGCCACGGGGTCGGCGACGGCGTAGTGCAATCCGTCGGTCACCTGCCGCAGGATGCTCTCCGGCACCTGATGTGGAGACGTTTCGCTGCGGACGCGCAGGACGGCCAGGGCTGCGGCCGACAGGACGAAGGTCGCAGCGTTGGCGACGAAGGACAGCGACGGGCCGCCCATGGCGAGCAGGAGACCGCCCAGGGGGGCTCCGAACAGCACGGCCATCCGTGTGCCGAGGGCGCGGATGTTCTGCACGCGCACGAGCTGCTGCTGCGGTACGACGCGGGGCGCCAGCGATCCGGTCGCGGGGTAGAACAGCGCGTCGATGATGCCGAAGCTGACCGCCAGCGCCAGCAGTAGTGCAATCGAATGGGGAGCAGCAGCAGCGATAGCGGCGGCCGCGATCATCAGCAGAGCTCGCAGGATGTCGCTGGTGAGAGCTACGCGGCGGGGGCCAAGTTTGTCGACGATGGCGCCGCCGAAAAGCATCAGCAGCGCCCGAGGCAGGGCGCCGGCGGCGAGGACGAGGCCAACGCCTTTCGGTCCTGCCGCTTGCACAGCGGTCCAGGCGATGGCGAGGAAGAAGATCTGGTCGCCGATGAGAGAGACGGGCTCGGCGGTCAGCCACAGCGACAGCCTCCACAGCGGCTGTGGCACAACAGTGGCGTCGGCCGCCGTGGGAGCTGCGGACGAGGCGGTGGTATCGCGGGAATCGGTGTCAGTCATGGCGTCATTTCATGGGGAAGGCATGGATGAACACGAACATGCTGCGGCTGGGGTCTCCTGACCGTTCGGCGATCGGCGGCTGCCGATCACGGAATCGCAGCAGTGTCTGGGTCAGTTCCTCGCGTAGGAGGTCGACCTCGGCGCGAGTGAGGTCCAGGACCATGTCGGCACCGAAGGCTGCCGACCGGAACCCGTCGCTCGGGTTGGGGCCGGAGTTGAAGAACTCCTGCAGTTGCTCGAGGTGGATGCCGGCTTGAGCACGGTGCAGGACCTCAAGGTCACTGACAGTGTTGTCGCCGAGATCGTCCGGGGTGAAGGAAAGCCCCCGGGCCGACTGCTTCCAGTAACGCTCGCGGCCGCGGCTCGGCGCTTCAAGATCTTCTTCGAGGACGCCTAGTTCGGCCATCCTCGACAGGTGGTAGAAGGCCAGCTGGGCGGTCGTTCCCACGTCCTTGGCCAGCACGGTTGCGGTCGCGGAGCCATGTCTGGCCAGCGCGTAGTACAGGCGTAAGCGCAGGGGATGGGAGAAGGACTTCAAGACCTCCACCTGATCCACGCGTCGGGGTTGCAGCTCGTCCACGACGTGGACGATACGTGAAGTCAGCGCATGATTCAAGGTTTCTTGAATAACCCTCCGAAGTGTCAAGTTTCATTCAGTTTTCCTTTTACAAGAAAGCATGACTCATGAAAAAGACGGAGGTTAGCTTCATTGCGCGGCCTGAAAAGGTCGAACATCGTCGATGGAAACCAGAGGGGAGGTGCCTTCCATGTACGACGACGCACTCGTCACCACCACCGCCGGTGGCCCGGCTGACCGTTCGGTGAACGTCTTCTGCTGAGCCAGGCGCCAGCGGGAGCATGCACGTCCACACGGATCGGGCGCTGTTTTCAAACGGCGCCCGCTCCGCTGTAAACGAAGGCTCTGCGCAGGATGGACGGGGGGCCCCAGCACCGTGGAGAAGGTAAGTCGCTACAAAGTCATCAGCCGAAACACCTACCTCGCGTCCAACGGGGACGCGGTGCGTCTGGTCTACGCGACCCGCGTCAGCAAGGTACTTCCGGTCAAGCAGGCTGTGGCCGACGATCTCGAAGCAGGCCGGGTACCCGCGCTGGGCGAGCAGCAACTCGACGTCCTGCGGCGCTACCAGCTCCTGGTACCCGCAGCCGAGGACGAACTCGAGGCCGTGACGCAACGCTTCACGAACAACGCCGATGATCCGGGGCGACGCCACATCGCGCTCTTCCCGACCGCCTACTGCAACATGGGCTGCACCTACTGCGGCCAGACACACCGGCGCACCTCACTGCGCGGCAACCACCGAGAGGCCGTCCGCCGGCGGGTCCTGGCAATGCTGAAGCACCCGCAGACAACCTCGATGCGCCTGGACTGGTTCGGCGGCGAACCACTGATGGGCTTCGCCGCCATCCGCGACCTCTCGCAGTCCTTCGTCCCCGTCGTGGAGCAACGCGAGCTCGACTGGAGCTCCGTGATCATCACCAACGGTGCACTGCTCGACATCCGCAAGATCAGGGCCTTGGCGCAGGAGTGCAAGGTCACGCACGCGGAGATCACCATCGACGGACCGCCTGAAATGCATGACCGGCACCGGCCGCTGAAGAGCGGCGGAGCATCCTTCTGGCGTATCATCGACGCGATCAAGCAGGCCCTCGACGACGAGTCGACAGCCGGACTGACGTTCGGTATCCGTTCCAACGTCGATGTCCACAACGAAGACGCCATCACCGATCTCCTGGAACTACTCGCCAGCCACGGCTTTGCTCACCCCCGTGTGCGCTTCGGCATCAAACCCGTGCACTCCTGGGGCAACGACGTCAGCGCCATCGAACTCGGCAAGCGTCACTTCGCCGAGCGAGAGGCGCAGTGGCTGATACTCATGCGCCAACTCGGCCTGAACTTCGAGATCCTGCCCGCCTCCCCCGCCCCCGTGGTCTGCCCCGCAGTCACCCGCTCCGACGAGCTGATCGCACCGGACGGGAACATCTTCTCCTGCAGCGAACAGCCCTTGGTCGACCACCTGTCCCACACCGCCGTCGGGGATGTGACCTCACCCTGGGCGCAAGGAGCAGATCTCCGGCCCGAAGGCGCCTACGACGATTGGATGCAGGAGGTCGCAGGCGGGCAACGAGCCTGCTCCTCCTGCGAGTTCTACCCCACCTGCGGCGGCGCCTGCCCAAAACTGTGGCGCGACGGCTACGGTCCCTGCCCCAGCTTCAAGTTCAACACCCAGGAGCGGCTCGACCTCGTCGCCGAGCTCAACGGCTTCGCCATTCCCACAGGAGCCGTCCGATGACCGGCCGACCCGCGCAGACCTCCCCGGCCGGCGACCAGCCGGGACCCGCCGCGCGAGTCCTGGTCGGGGCCTGCGGCGCGGCATCAGTGGTCATGCTGCCCAACTACCTGGCCACCATGCGCGCCAAGCTGGGCTGCCACGTCACCGTGCTACTCACCGCATCAGCCGCCCGGTTCATTCCCCCGCGCACCGCGGGACTGTTCGCCGACGAGGTCCTGGACTCCACCGATCCCGAGGTTGCCTTCCGAAGCAATCACGTCAAGGTGGCTTCCAGCCACGACCTGATCCTGGTGCTCCCCGCCACCGCGAACCTCCTGGCCGACGTGGTGCACGGACACGCACCCACCCTGCTCACCGCAACCATCCTCGCCGCCCACACCCCCGTACTGCTGGTCCCCGCGATGAACCGCGTCATGTGGTCGAAGCCCGCCGTAACACGCAACCTCGCACAGTGCCGCGCCGACGGGCTCGAAGTCATCGAGCCCGAATGGGGAGAGGGCTTCGAAGTGTCCAGCAAACGCATGGTCCAGAACCCCGCCATGCCGTCCTTCACCGACATTGCCGACATCATCGGCGAACGACTCGAGAAAGCCCGCATCGACCAGGCACCTACCTCCGCCTGACGGATACAGCGTGCCCTGAGCCAAGGAGCCCAAGATGAGAAACGCCCGCAACATCCTGGTGGGTTGCGTCCACGGAAGTGGTGTACGACTTGCCCGTGATGGGCGTGTTGGGTAGATAGGAGACGGCCACCGCGCGATCCTTCGAGACGGCTAAGCCCAGTGAAGGAGAGTGATGCGCGATGGCCGCA
>NZ_RAQQ01000018.1 GCF_003610785.1 Micromonospora globbae | reverse complement strand
GTCCGCCCTGAACCCCACAGATGCTCCAACACCTGCCGATGCCCGAACGTCAACACACCCGGCCTCGCCACCAGCACCCCCAACCCAACCAAGATCAGTTGCACTGAAGCCTAGAAACCACCCCGTGGTGGCAGGCGATAACTTCATGATCGACAGGAGAACCACGGGAGGGAGCGCACGATGGGCGAGCGGCTTGCGGTGGTCAGCGGCGGCGGGACGGGAATCGGAGCGGCGATCGCCCGGACGTTCGCCGTCGACGGGTACGACGTGGTGATCGTGGGGCGGCGGACGGACGTACTCGACGCCACCGCCGCCCGGGTGGACGCCGAGTGCGGGCGGACCGGCGCGGTCCGCGCGGTCGGCGCCGACCTCACTGACCCGGACCAGCTCGACCGGGTCCTCGACGCCCTCGACGGCCGCCCCGTCGACGTGGTGGTCAACAACGCCGGCGGCTACCTCGCCGGGGACACCGGCACGCTCGCCGGCACCGCCGCGTGCTGGCGGGCCAACCTGGACGCCAACGTGCTCACCGCCGTGCTGCTCACCGAGGCACTGCGTCCGTCCCTGCGCCGGCCTGGCGGCCGGGTCATCCTCGTCAGCTCGATCGCGGCCCAGCGGGGCGGCGGAGGGCCGTACTCGGCGGCGAAGGCGGCGCTGCACGGCTGGGCGTACGACCTGGCGGCGGAACTCGGCCCGGAACAGATCACGGTCAACGTGGTGAGCCCCGGGTACGTCACGGACACCGAGTTCTTCGGCGACAGGATGACGCCCGAGGGCCACGCCCGACGGGTCGCGGCCACGCTCGTGGGGCGTGCCGGCGAGCCGGCCGAGATCGCCGAGGCGGTCCGCTACCTGGCGAGCCCCGCGGCCGGCTACGTCACCGGCCAGATCCTGGGCGTCAACGGCGGCTCCGTACTAGGCCGCTGACCGCCCCCGCCCGCCCTCCCTCCCCGCCCCCGCCCTCCCTCCCTCCCCGCCCCCGCCCTTCCTCCGCGATCTTGCACTTTGTGCCCCGACAAATGTGGACAAGCTCCGCAACTTGGGGGCACAAACTGCAAGATCGGCGGGGAGGGGGCGGTGGCGTGACTCGCGGGGGTGTCGCTGCGGGCTGGTAGAAATGCCGGATGAGCCAGGATCGGGCGGCGGTACGGGAGCGGGCCGAGGCGGTGCTGCGGCGGTTGGCCGGCGAGCACGCCCGGCTGCGTGAGGACCAGTGGCGGGCCATCGAGGCCCTGGTGGTCGACCGGCGCCGGGTGCTGTGCGTGCAGCGCACGGGATGGGGCAAGTCGGCCGTCTACTTCGTGGCCACGGCGCTCCTGCGCGACCGTGACCGCCCGCTCGGGGCGACCACGACGGTGGACGACGCCCCGTCGGCCGAGAGCACCCCCACGGCGAGCACCCCGACCGCCGGCACCGGCCCCGCTCGCGGCATCCCCGCCACCGGCGCCCCGTCAGCCGCGAGTACCCCCGCCGCAGGCATCCCGGCCACCGGCACCGCGGCCACCGGCGCCCCCGCCGGCACCGCCCCCGCCGCCGGCACCCTGGCTGGCAGCACCACCGCCGGCACCGATGACGCCCTTCCGGGCGACTCTGTCGGCCCCACCGTCATCGTCTCGCCACTGCTGGCGCTCATGCGCAACCAGGTGGAGTCCGCCGCGCGGGCCGGCATCCGCGCCCGCACCATCAACTCCGCCAACCTGGAGGAGTGGGACGCGATCACCGCCGAGATCCACGCCGGCGTGGTCGACGTGCTCCTCATCAGCCCGGAGCGGCTCAACAACCCCGACTTCCGGGACGGGGTGCTGCCGAAGTTGGCCGCCACCACCGGCCTGCTGGTGGTGGACGAGGCGCACTGCGTCTCCGACTGGGGGCACGACTTCCGGCCGGACTACCGGCGGCTGCGGACGTTCCTCGGCAACCTGCCGGCGGGTACGCCCGTGCTCGCCACGACCGCCACGGCCAACGCCCGGGTGACCGAGGACGTCGCCGAGCAGCTCGGCACCGAGCTGGCCGGTCCCGCCGGCCTGGGCGAGGGAGAGCACGCCCTGGCCCGTCCCACCGGCCTGGGCGGGGGAGAGCACGCCCTGGCCCGTCCCACCGGCCTGGGCGGGGGAGAGCACGCCCTGACCGGTCCCACCGACCTCGGCGAGGGAGAGCATGCCCGGACCGGCCACGGGCGGCGCGCCGACGTCCTCGTGCTGCGGGGCTCCCTCGACCGGGAGTCGCTGCGCCTCGGCGTCCTCGACCTGCCGAGCCCCGCGCACCGGCTGGCCTGGCTCGCCGACCATCTCGACCGGCTGCCCGGCTCCGGGATCGTCTACACGCTCACCGTGGCGGCGGCGGGGGAGACCGCCGAGTTCCTCCGGTCCCGCGGGTACGCGGTGGCCGCGTACACGGGGCAGGCCGACGACGCCGACCGCCGGGCCGCCGAGCAGGACCTGCTGGACAACAAGATCAAGGCGCTGGTGGCCACGAGCGCGTTGGGCATGGGCTTCGACAAGCCGGATCTCGGGTTCGTGGTGCACCTCGGGGCGCCACCCTCGCCGATCGCGTACTACCAGCAGGTCGGGCGCGCCGGCCGCGCCGTGGAGCACGCCGAGGTGCTGCTGCTTCCCGGCGCGGAGGACGCCGCCATCTGGCGCTACTTCGCCTCGCTGGCCTTCCCGCCGGAGGAGCAGGTGCGCGCCGTGCTGGCCGCCCTGCACACCGACCGCCCCCTCTCCACCCAGGCCCTGGAACCCCTGGTCGACCTGCGGCGGGCCCGGCTGGAGCTGATGCTCAAGGTGCTCGACGTGGACGGGGCGGTGCGCCGGGTCCGCGGCGGCTGGCTCGCCACGGGCGAGCCCTGGACCTACGACGAGGCCCGGTTGCGGCGCGTCGCCGCCGCCCGCACCGCCGAGCAGCAGGCCATGCGGGAGTACGCGGCCACGTCCGGCTGCCGGATGCGCTACCTGCGGGAGTGCCTGGACGACGCCGGTGCGACGGACTGCGGCCGGTGCGACCGGTGCGCCGGGCCGCTGTTCACCGCGGACGTGTCGGCCGCGGCGCTGACCGCCGCGCAGACCTTCCTCGGCCGGCCGGGTGTGGAGATCCCGCCGAAGAAGCTCTGGCCCACGGGGATGGAGGCGGTCGGCGTACCGCTGAAGGGGCGCATCGTCCCCGCGGAGCAGGCGCTGCCCGGCCGGGCCGTGGGGCGCCTCTCCGACCTGGGCTGGGGCGGCCGGCTGCGCGAGCTGGTCGGCCCCGACGCGCCGGACGTCGCGGTGCCGGAGGACGTGACGGCCGCCGTGGTCGAGGTGCTGAAGGCGTGGGCGCACGGCGACGACCCGTGGCCGCGCCGGCCGGTGGCCGTGGTGGCGGCCGGGTCGCGGCGGCATCCCCGCCTGGTCGGCTCGCTGGCCGAGCGGATCGCCGCGGTCGGCCGGTTGCCGCTGCTCGGCCAGCTTCCGCCCGCCGTGGCGGGTGGCGGCGCCCGGGGCAACAGCGCCCAGCGGGTCCGCGCGCTGCACGACGCGTTCACCGTGCCGGACGGGCTGGCCGCGACGCTGGCCGGGCTGGACGGGCCGGTGCTCCTCGTCGACGACCTGGTGGACTCGGGCTGGACGATGACGCTGCTCGCCCGGGCCCTGCGCCGCGCGGGCGCCCCCGACGTGCTGCCCCTCGCGCTCGCGCTGGCCGGCTGAGCCGCGTCGCCCGCGCGGCGGGAAAAGTTCCCGGCCCCGTCGAGGTGCGACCGTTGCCACGCCGTCGTGACACGGACAGGCCGGGGCCGGGCGCGGCGGTACCGTGGGCGGCATGGATCAGCAGGCCGTCACCCGCACGTACGCCGTAACCGGCATGACCTGCCAGCACTGCGTCCGGGCGGTCACCGACGAGCTGGCCGCGCTGCCCGGGGTCCGGGACGTCCGGGTCGACCTGGCCGCCGGCACGGCCACGGTGACCAGCGACGCGCCGCTGCCGGACGAGGCGGTGCGGGCGGCCGTCGACGAGGCCGGCTACGAGCTGGGCCCCGGCGGTGCCTGAGCAGGTGTCCGCCGCCCCCGACCGCGGCACGCTCCGGCTGGCCCTGTCGGTCGGCGGGCTGGTGCTCGCCGTGCTGCTCGGCTTCGGTCTGGGCCGGATGAACGCCGGCGGCGATCCCGCCGCCGTGGGGCTGGAGACCGCCGACCACACCCATCCGCCGGGCACCGCGCAGCACGACCACGGCACGGGTACGGACCAGCCGGCGGAGACCGCCGGTGGGCTCTCGGTCAGCCAGGCCGGTTACACGCTCGCCCCGCTGGCCGCGGCGTTCACGCCCGGGAAGGCCGGCGAGTTCCGGTTCCAGATCCACGACGCGCGGCGCCGTCCGGTGACCCGCTTCGCCGTCGTCCACGACAAGCCGATGCACCTCATCGTGGTGCGCCGGGACCTCACCGGCTACCAGCACCTGCACCCCACGATGGCTCCGGACGGCACCTGGTCGGTGCCGCTCACCCTGTCGCAGGGCGGCACCTGGCGGGCGTACGCCGACTTCACGGTGGTGGCGGACGACGGCAGCCAGACGGCCCTGACCCTCGGCGTCGACCTGACCGTGCCGGGCCGCTACGACCCGCGTCCCCTGCCCGCCGCGACCACCTCGACCGCGGTCGACGGATTCACGGTGGCGTACGAGGGCACGCCGCAGGTGGGCGCCACGGTGCCCCTGACCTTCCGGATCACCACCGGCGGGACCACCGCGACACTGGAGCGCTACCTCGGGGCGTACGGCCACCTGGTGGCCCTCCGTGAGGGGGATCTCGGCTACCTGCACGTACACCCGGAGCCGCAGCTGGTCGACGGCGCGGTGCGGTTCTGGCTGACCACGCCGGGGCCGGGCCGGTACCGGCTCTACCTGGACTTCCAGGTGGCGGGTAAGGTGCGCACGGCGGAGTTCACCGTCACGGTGCCGTGACGTCCGCGTCGCGCGGCCCTCAGCCGGCGCGCCGGATGGGCCGCCGGGCGAGGTAGCGCAGCAGGTCGCGGATGTGGTGCTTCTCCTCCAGTGGCACGGTCGGGTCGGCGAGCCGGTCGAGGATCACGCGGACGTCCGCCTCGACGGGCCCCTCCTCGCTGCGACGCCGCGGTGCGGGCCCGGCGTCCGGCAGGCCGAGCGCGCGGAACGCCGCGGCGACCGGAAGGTCCAGAGCGGAGCAGAAGCCACGGACCTTGGCCAGTTCGGGGTAGTCCTGCCAGTCGCCGGCGAGCCAGCGGAAGACGGTGGACCGGCCGACGCCGGTGTGGGCAGCCAGGTCGGTGACCGTCCAGCCCCGCTCCTCGCGGGCGTCGTCGATGGCGCGCCGGACGAACCGCGCGAACGCCATCTGTGGCGAAACCTCTGCCGAACGCATCCCTGCGGCTCTTCCCCTCGAGGCGAACACCGGGACGATGTCGCCTCCGAGCGTAGTACCGGACCGGCCGGAAACAATTGACTGACCGCACAAAAGGTCCCGTGTACGGGACCAGTTTCGTGGCGGGACCCGGGCAAAGTGGACCTTTGACGGCAATGGTTGTCGTCGTTCAAGCAATCCGCGCGGTCAGCGGCCCCGCGGCCGTGGTGTCGGCGCCCAGGAGCGTCTCCAGTCGCGGGGTGACCTGCCACTGGTCGACCAGTTCGCGGTAGTCCCGGCGCTGCTCGGCGGTCGGTGGCGCACCGGTGCGCCGGGCGCGGACGAGCAGGTTGCGCGGGGTGTGCCGGGAGTCGACGAACTCGACGACCTCCGCGCGGTAGCCGTGCAGCCGGAGCAGCCCGGCACGCAGCGCGTCGGTGAGCACGTCCGCGAACCGCTCCCGCAGGATGCCCTGGCGGGTCAGCAGCTCGTACGGCGCGGGCGCCGGACGCGAGCGCAACTGGGCCGCGATGTCGTGGTGGCAGCAGGGCGCGGCGAGCACCCACCGGGCGTCCCACCGGACGGCCCGCGCCAGCGCCTCGTCCGTGGCGGTGTCGCACGCGTGCAGGGCCAGCACCAGGTCCGGCGCCGGTTCGACCACGGCGTCGGCGATCGTGCCGGCCACGAAACGGACCCGGTCGCCCCAGCCCAGCCGCTCGGCCAGCTCGGTGTTACGGCGCCGCTGGTCCTCCCGGACGTCCACGCCGGTGAGCCGCACGTCGAGTCCCCGCCCGGAGAGGTACCGGTACGCCGCGAACGTCAGGTACGCGTTGCCGCAGCCCAGGTCCACCACCCGCAGCGGGCCGGTGAGGTCCTCGGGCAGGGTCGCGGCGAGCGCCCGGAGGAAGGCGTCGACCTGCCGGCGCTTCGCCGCCGATCCGCCGATCTCGGCGAACAGCGGGTCGCCCGGGTCCAGCAGGTACTCCTTCTCCCGGTCGTGGCCGGCCGGGGCCGTGGCGGGGCGGGCGGTCGCCGCCCGGTGCACCTGGGCCTCCCCGGACTTGGTCACCCGCAGTTGGAGCGTCGTGTCGGCGGTCTCCACGTGCCAGTTGCCGAACGGCTCGGCCAGCAGCGCGTCCACCGCGGCGTCCGCCTCGGGGCCGGGTGCGACGTTGCGGGTGTACGGGCGGGCGCCGTCGGAGGTGGCGATCTGCAGCCGGGGCCCGGCCTTGAGCGTGACCGGGCGCAGCTCGGCGCGTACGACCGAGGGGCGCTGCCCCCGGCGTCGCCCGGCGGCGACCGCGCGGGTCAGCGCGGGGTCGAGCAGCAGGTTCCGCACCTCGTTCAGCGCGGCGTCCAGCGGTTCCGGCATGTCCTCATCCTCCCTCGCCCGCGACCACCGCCCGAGACCCGCCCGCGTGGTGGGGCGTGGACAGCGCAGGTCCCCCGGCCCGGGTGGGCGCGGGGGACCTGTGGGCGTCTTCTCGGGTCAGTCGCTCGCGGCGCTCGCCTCGGCGGGCGCCGCGGCGCCCCCGGCACCGCCACGGCGGCGCCGACGGCGGCGAGGCTTCGGAGCCGCCTCACCCTCGGCGGTGGCGCTCGCGGCGACCGGGGCGGAGGTGCCGCCCTCGGCGGTCACGCCGGTCTCGCCGCCCGCGACCACCTCACCGGCCCGGCGGCGACGCCGACGGCGCGGAGTGCCCGTTTCCTCCCCGCCGCTGCCCTCGGCGGGCGCGGCGGTGTCCGGGGCGGGCTCGCCCCGGCCGCGTCGCCGGCCCCCGCTGCGACGGACTCCGCCGTCACCGCGGCGGCGGCCACCGCCGAGGTCCTCCTCGACCTCGGCCGAGAGCCCCGCCCGGGTCCGCTCGGCGGTCGGCAGGGTGCCGCTCACGTCGGGCGAGATGTGCAGGTCGGTGTAGAGGTGCGGAGAGGTGTGGTACGTCTCCGGCGGCTCGGGCATCTCCAGCCCGAGCGTCTTGTCGATGATCCGCCAGCGGGGCATGTCGTCCCAGTCGACGAAGGTCACCGCGACGCCACTGGCCCCGGCCCGGCCGGTACGGCCGATCCGGTGGGTGTAGGTGTCCTGGTCTTCCGGGCAGTCGTAGTTGATGACGTGGGTGACGCCGCTGACGTCGATGCCCCGCGCCGCCACGTCGGTGGCGACCAGCGTGTCGATCTTGCCGGCCCGGAACGCGCGCAGCGCCCGCTCGCGCGCGCCCTGCCCGAGGTCGCCGTGCACGGCGGCCACCGCGAAGCCGCGGAAGTCGAGTTCCTCGGCCACCCGGTCGGCGGCCCGCTTGGTCCGGGTGAAGATCATGGTGAGCCCACGCCCCTCCGCCTGGAGGATCCGCGCCACGATCTCGATCTTGTTGAGGGAGTGGGTGCGGTAGACCAGCTGCTCGGTCTGCGGCGACGGGCCCGTCTCGGCGGTGTGCCCGGCGTGGATCGTCACGGGGTGGCGCAGGAAGCGCCGGGACAGCGTGACGATCGGGTCCGGCATCGTGGCCGAGAAGAGCATCGTCTGCCGGTCCTCGGGGAGCATCGACAGGATCTTCTCGACGTCGTCGAGGAAGCCCAGGTCGAGCATGCGGTCGGCCTCGTCGAGGACGAGCGCGTGCACCCGGTCGAGCCGCAGGTGCTTCTGCTTGGCGAGGTCCAGCAGGCGGCCCGGCGTGCCGACGAGGATCTCGACGCCCTTGCGGAGCGCCTCGATCTGCGGCTCGTACGCCACGCCGCCGTAGATCGGCAGGACCCGGACGCCCCGGGTGCTGCCGGCGGTGGCCAGGTCCTTCGCGACCTGGAGGCCCAGCTCACGGGTGGGGACGACGATCAGCGCCTGCGGCAGGCCGTCGCCGCCCTCGGCCGGTGCGAAGACCCGTTCGAGCAGCGGTACGCCGAAGCCGAGGGTCTTGCCGGTGCCGGTGGGCGCCTGGCCGATCAGGTCGGTGCCGCGCATCGCGATCGGGAGCGCGTACTCCTGGATGGCGAAGGCGTGCGTGATGCCGGCCGCGGCCAGCGCGTCGACGGTCTCCTGACGCGCGCCCAGCTCG
Organism: Micromonospora globbae; assembly: GCF_003610785.1. GTDB lineage: Bacteria > Actinomycetota > Actinomycetes > Mycobacteriales > Micromonosporaceae > Micromonospora > Micromonospora globbae. The sequence continues at coordinate 158,809 of NZ_RAQQ01000018.1, read as the reverse complement.
GCGAAGGTCGGTGCGCCCGTTCGTACGGGTGTGGTGGGGGCCTGGTCGCGGCCCCCCGTGTTGCCTTGCGTCAACTCGGTCATCTGGATGTGGGGGTGCCCTCTCGTGGGTGCGCCCCATCATGTCCGCAGGGCGCGTTCGGTATGGCGCGGGCCACACGGTCGGGGGCGGATCGCCGAGCCGGACCGGGCCGCACGCGCGCCGGGGGCCTGACTTCGATCAGAACTTCGATCAGATCGGCGTCCACGGCAACTGTTCCATACTACCTGAACCGGCAGCATGGCGTCCTGATTCCGGATCGGGGCCGGTCGACCGCCCGGATGATCTGTGCGCCGGGTCACACGTCGGCCGGCGCCTCCCACATGCGCGATCCGTTCGTACGTGTCACCGAACCGGTGGTCCAACCGGTCGTGACAGGTACGGGTCCGACCGCGGCCCGCGTCGAGGGCATGCCCGGGCTGGGCGAGGACTTCGTACGGCTCTGACGGCGCGGGCCGCGGCCGTTGCCCCGTCGGGCGGGGCGTTCCCGTACCGCCCGACGAGGGGCCCCGCGCGTGGGGCCCGGAGCGGTAGCCTGCGCTCGTGTCCGCCCCGACCACCCCCGGCTCCGCCGTCGCCGACCTGCTCGGGCTGGTCGCGCTCGGTGAGCTGCTGGCCTTCGAGCGGATGGCCGCCGACGCCCGGCTCGCGCCCGACCTGCGCCGCCGGGCCGCGCTCGGCGAGATGGCCGCCGCCGAGATCGCCAGCTACCGGCGCCTCGCGGACCGGCTCACCGCGCTCGGCGTACGCCCCGAGGACGCCATGGCCCCGTACGTCGAGGCGTTGCAGGCGTACCACGACTCGACCCAGCCACGGGACTGGGCGGAGGCCGTGACGAAGGCGTACGTCGGGGACGCGATCACCGACGACTTCCTGCGGGCGATCGCGACCGCCCTGGACGAGCCGGACCGGCGCCTCGTCCTCGACGTGCTGCACGAGTCCCGGTACGCCGAGTTCGCCGCCGCCGAGATCCGGTCGGCCGTCGACGCCGATCCGCGGGTGGCGCACCGGCTGTCGATGTGGGCCCGGCGGCTCGTGGGTGAGGCGCTGTCCCAGGCCAACCGTGTGGCGGCCGCCGACCGGGGTGCGCTGACGGCGTTGATCGCGCAGGGGGAGCGGGTGGACGTGCAGGCGCTGTTCCGGCAGTTGACCGCCGCGCACACGCAGCGGATGCTCGCCGCCGGACTGAACAACTGAGCCCCGGACCACCCGGTCCGGGGCTCGTGACGGTGTCCACGACGGGGCCCGCGGGCCCGACGTCGGGGGCGGATCCCGTCTCGCCGACGGGCGGACCCGCGAGCCCGGCGTCCGCGACGGAGGGCCCGGCGCGGACGCCGTGGACGACTAGCGGACGGTGAAGCCGACCGCGCGGGGGGACGCCTCCGCGATCTCGACGTAGGCGACCTTGTCCACCGGGACGACGACCCGCCGGCCCTTCTCGTCGGTCAGGGACAGCGTGCCGCTGTTCTTCGCGATGGCGTCGGTCACGATCTGCTCGATCTCGGCCGGCGTCTGCGCGCTCTCCAGAACCAGCTCGCGCGGCGCGTACTGCACGCCGATCTTGACCTCCACGGTGCCTCCTCAACTGGGGCGAAAGAGCCGCCGTGGGAAGGCTATCCGATCACGGCCGGCACGGTCAGGCTGACTCACCTTGCAGCGGGAAGCTGGCGATGCCGCGCCACGACAGCGCCGCCACGAGCGCCTCGGCCTCGGCCTTCGGCACCTGCCGGCCGCCGGCCAGCCAGAACTGCGCCGCGGTCTCGGCCGCGCCGACGAGACCCGAGGCGAGCAGCTCGGCGTGCTCCCGGCTCACGCCGGTGTCCGAGATGATCGTGTCGGTGATGGCCGCTATGCAGCCCTGCTCGACCCGCTCGACGCGTTGCCGCACCGCCGGGTCGTTGCGCAGGTCCGACTCGAAGACCAGGCGGAACGCCTCGCTCTCGTGGTCCACGAAGTCGAAGTACGCGCGCACCGAGGCGCTGACCCGCTCCTTGTTGTCGCTCGTGCCGCGCATCGCGTCCTGGACCTTCGCGACGATCGCGTCGCAGTGGGTGTCGAGCAGGGCGAGGTAGAGCTCCATCTTGCCGGGGAAGTGCTGGTAGAGCACCGGCTTGGAGACCCCGGCCCGCTCGGCGATGTCGTCCATCGCCGCGGCGTGGTACCCGTGGGCGACGAACACCTCCTGCGCCGCGGCGAGCAGTTGCTTGCGGCGCGCGGAACGCGGCAGGCGTGTCGGCCGACCGGCGGTCTGCGCCCCGTTCCCCACAGCGGTCATGGGAACCTCCGAATTTCGTCGTACGAGCCGGCACTTTCAGCCCGAACCGGTCGGGGCGCGATGACCCGTCGCGGAATTGGCCCGCCGCTGTAACTTATCGCCACTGCCACCACACGGTAGCCTCAGCGGGGGGCGACCAAGGAGCGCGCGGTGAGTGAAGCAGGGCAACCCGGTGCCGCCACCCCGGGAGAGCACGGCGACGGGCCGGGTCAGCAGGACGACCTGAGCCGCCCCGCCGACGAGTGGGCGCCCCCGGCGGCCGGCTGGCCCCGCCCCGGCGATCCGGCCGGCAGGCAGCCGGCGACGCACTGGCCGCCTGACCCGGCCTCCGGCTGGGCCGCCTCCTCTCCCCGCCACGGAGACCTGCCCGCGCCCGTCCCCGGCCTGACCGGCGATCCGGAGCCCCCGGCCCGGGTCAACGGGCACCACGCCAACGGTGTGAACCACCCCGCGGAGGAGCCGTCCGCCGGCCGGTTGTCGCCCGTGAGCGCCCCACCCGACCTCTCCGGCGACGAGCGCCGCGAGCGCGGCGGCGAGCGGTTGGCGGTTCCCGCGCAGCGGCCCGCCCCGGCCGTCGAGCAGACGCGCGGCGGGGCCGAGCCCGACCCGGCCCGGCACGCGTCCGACGAGCCACCGGCCGGGGCGCCCAGCTGGTCCGACCCGCGCCCGCCGACCTCCGCGCCGCCCGCCGTCCAGATCCCGCCGGTCGGCACGTCGCCGTCCGGGTTCGAGGTGCCGCCGGGTTTCCATGCGCCGATCGTCGACCGGTCCGGCCCGGGAGAGCAGCCGGCCGAGCCGCGCGGCTGGGCCGAGGCGTCCCCGCCGGCCGGCGAACCCGGGTCCGCGCAGCCGTGGGGGCCCGCCGAGCCGGCCGCGTCCGGCGAGCCGCCGTCCGAGCCCGACTGGTCCGGGCCGAGCTGGAACCGGCCGAGCTGGGGCAACGCGTGGGCGCCGCCCTGGTCCCGGCCCGGCGAGGAGCCGGCCGGTCGCCGGTCCCGCGAGAGTGACCCACCCCCCGGCCGCCGCTTCCGGGACGGCGAGGAGCCGCCGCACGCCGACGAGGCCGACGAGCCGGTGGGCCGCCGGTCGCGCGAGACGGAGGAGCCGGCCGGGCGCCGCGCGCGAGGCGAGGGCGCGCCCGCCTGGGCCGCCGAGCCGCAGCGGCCGTACGAGCCGGTCCGCGCGGAGCCGAGCCACCCGTACGAGCCGGTCCGCGCCGAGCCGGGCCGGGCCTACGAGGTCCGGCGCGCCGAGCCGGAGCCAGCCGCCGAGGCGGAGGGCCCGGCGACGGGTGATCGACACGCCTGGGCGGCCGGCGGCCCGCCGCTCCTGCCAGCCGGCGGGCCGGAGCCGACCCCCTCGCCCGTCCCCGTCGAGCGGCCGTCCTGGGCCGCCGAGCGGCGCACGTCCGAGGGCACCGGAGCGCAGCCCGAGCGACCGTCCTGGGCGGCGTCGGCCGCGTCGGACGGTCCGGGGCAGGCCGAGCGGCCCTTTCGGGCTCCGGGAACGCCGGACGCCGCGGGCCAACCCGAGCGGCCCTCCTGGGCGAACCGTGGCGCGACCGGCGCCGAGCCGACCGCACCGGGCGGTGCGTCCACGCCGGGCGGCGGTCGACCCGTGCCGGTTCCCGGCGGGGACCGTCCGTCCTGGGCCGGGGGCCCGAGCCGGGGCCAGTCCGCCGGACCGGACCGTCCCTCCTGGGCCTCCGGTGACCCGGGCGCGCCGGCCGGCCACCCTCGTCCGGCCGCGTCGGACCGCCCGTCCTGGGCCTCCGGCGTCCCGGACCCGACGGCCGGCGACCCGGACGGGTCCCGTCCCACCGCCTCCGACCGCCCGTCCTGGGCCTCCGCTGGCCCGACGGGCGCCCCGTCCGCCCTGCCGGACGCGACGACCGACGACCCGGACGTCGCGGCCCGCCCCACGGCCCAGCCGTTCCGCCTCCGCCCCGAGACGCCGGAGCGGGAGGCCGAGAGCCGGCCGACCGCCGGTGGTCGTCGGGCCGCCGTCCCGGGCGCGGACACCACCGACGAGCCAACCACCCCGACGGGTCCCGCCCCGGCCTCCGTCACGAGCGGAGCCGGTCGCCACGACCGCACCCCCGCCGCGCCCGCACCGACGAGCGCTTCCTCCTACGCGGCCCGCCGATCCGCCCACGACCCGGCACCCGCGGCCGACCAGGCCGCTGGCCGACGGCCGGACGCGCCGGCGGCGGTGCTGCCGCAGCGCGTCCCCGCCGAGCCGGACGTGCCCGTCGTGCCGGAGCCGCCAGCCGTGGAGCCACCCGCCGAAACCCCGGAACTCGCCCGCATCGCCACCCACCTGCGCCGCGACGACGAGCCCGCGCCGCCCCAGGAGCGGCCCGAGGGGTTCGACGTCAACGCGATCCTCGGCGCGGTACGCGAGGTGCCGGGGGTCCGTGACGCGTCGCTGCGGCGTACGCCCGCCGGAGCGCACAGCCTCCGCCTCGACCTGGCCGACGGCGCCGATCCCGCCGAGGTGAGCCGCCAGGTCGCCCGCCTGCTCCAGGAGCGGATGGGTCTCGCCGCCGCGCCCCAGAACGTGCCCGACGTGCCGGCCGCGCCCCCGCCGCCCGTACGCCGCCGGGGCACCGCCCGCGTGCCCGAGGCGCGCACAGCCGGCGCCGAGACACGCGCCGCCGGTGGGAGCCGCACCGAGCCCGCCCGGCCGCCGCAGCCCCAGACGGAGCCGCCGCGCCGGCGCCGGCAGGCCGCGCCGCAGCGGGGACGCGCCAGTGTGGACGAGGCCACCCCGGCGGGTGCCACCGGCAGCCCGGCGACCCTCGGGGCGTCGTACTCCGGTGCCCAGCTCACCACGACGGAGAGCGCCCCGTCGCGCCCGCTGGACACCGGCGGCGTCCCCGGCCCCCGGGTGGTGATCGACCACGTCCAGGTGAGCACGTTCGGCCTCGACGCCACCGTGGAGGTCCGCCTCATCGCCGCCGACGAGACCGCCACCGGCTACGCCACCGGGCCCGCCGTCGACGGGTACGTCCTGCGGCTCTGCGCGGTGGCCGCCGCCGCGGCCGTGGACGAGCTGCTGCGCCGCCCCGACCACGCCGAGCGCGGACGCTGCTTCGTCGAGCACGCCGCCGTGGTGCCGTTCGGCAACTGCGAGGTGGCCACCGTGGTGGTGCTGCTGGTGTGTGACGGCTGGGTCGAGCAGCTCGCCGGGTCGGCCCTGGTCGCGGGCGACCCGCGGCAGGCCGTCGTCCGGGCCACCCTGGCCGCGGTGAACCGCCGGCTCGAAGCGCTGCTGGCCTGACCCCGCGACGGACGCCCGACACCCTGCCGGGCGGCGCGGTCCGGGGCAGACTGGAGCGATGAAGCGCGTCACCCTCTGGCCGGAGGACCGGCTTCCCGAGCACGGGGTGCCGCCGCCCTGGCCGGGCCGGGAGGTACGCCTCGACGGCACCGTCACGTACGTCCGGGAGACCCCGGCCACGGCGCCCGGCGCGGAGCCGGCCCTGTACGTGCACGGCCTGGGCGGCTCGTCGCAGAACTGGACCGACCTGGCCGGACTGCTCGCCGCCCGGCTCGACGGGCAGGCGATCGACCTGCCCGGCTTCGGCCGCAGCGAGCCCGGCGCCCGCTACACCGTGCCGGCCTTCGCCGACCGGGTGGTGCGGTGGATCGAGCACTCCGGGCGGGGGCCTGTGCACCTGTTCGGCAACTCGCTGGGCGGCGCGATCTCCGTACGGGTCGCGGCGCTCCGCCCCGACCTCGTACGGACGCTGACGCTGATCTCGCCGGCGTTGCCCTTCCTCGACTTCCGGCGCTCGGTGCAGGGCAGGATGCTGCCGCTGCTCGCCCTGCCCCGCGCCGAGCGGCTGGCCGCCCGGCAACTGGCCCGGATCGCGCCCGAGGTGATGGCCCAGCAGGTGATGGAGGCGTGCGTCGCCGACCTGACCCGGATCTGCGAGCAACGGCGCCGCGAGGCGCTGGAGGAGATCCGGGTCCGCTACCAGGCCGAGCACTACGCCTCCGCGTACGTCCGGACGTTCCGCGGACTGGTGTCCAGCTTCCTGCGGTCGTACCTGCCGGGTTCCGACTCGCTGTGGCGGCTGGCGCGGAAGGTGCGGGCGCCCACCCTCGTGATCGGCGGCCGTCAGGACCGGCTGGTGGACGTGCGGGTGGCGCCGCAGGCCGCCCGGGTGATCCCGGACAGCCGGCTGCTCATGCTGGACGGTGTCGGCCACGTGGCGCAGCTCGAGGTGCCCCGCCTCGTGGCCCGGGCGGTGTTCGGGCTGCTCGCCGAAACGGGGGAGGGTGCGCGCCGGCACGATCTGGCAGGCTGAGCCGGATGCCCAGCTCAGCGCCGTACCGCCCGCACGATCCGCCCGTGGTGGCGGCTCGGCGCCCGGTCGGTCCGTCGGTGCCCGCGCCCCGCCCGGCGTCCGGCGGGCCGGGGGCGTCGCGCCCGTCCGGCGGGCCGCATCCGTCCGGTGGGCCGCGACTCCGGCTCGGCCGCCGGTCGCAGGCGGTCGCCCAGCTGTCGGCGGTGCTGCTGGCGATCGGTGCGGCGGTCACCGTGATCGCGCGGCACCAGGATCCCGCGCCCGGGTCCGCCGGGTCGGCGGCGGCCGCGGCCTCGCCCGTGGTGGCGGAGCCGCCGCCCACCCCGTCGTCGCCGCCCAGCGTGTCACTGTCGCCCTCGTCGCCGCCGCCGGTCGTGCTCCGGCTGCCCGGGCCGGTGCCCTCGACCGGCTCCGGACGGTTCGCGCACGACGACCGCACCGGGCCGGTGCTGGGTCGGGCCGGCACGGTGCAGCGTTACCGCGTCGCCGTCGAGTCGGGCAGCGGTGAGGACGCGGGCGAGTTCGCCCGGCTCGTGCAGGTCGCGCTCACCGGGCCGGGCAGCTGGGTGGACAGCGGCCGGCTGCGGTTGCGGCAGGTGCCGGGCCAGGCCGACGCGCACTTCACCGTCTACCTGGCGACGGCCCGCACGGCGGGGCGGATGTGCGCTCAGGGCGGCGTCGACATCCGGATCGACGGGCGGCCGTACACGTCGTGCCGGGCGCCCGGCAAGGTCATCATCAACCTGGACCGGTGGCGCCTGTCGGTGCCGCACTTCGTGAGCGCGAAGGTGCCGCTGTCGGTCTACCGGACGTACGTGGTCAACCACGAGGTGGGACACCAGTTGGGGCACCGCCACGAGCGCTGCCCGGGGAAGGGCCGGCCAGCGCCGGTCATGATGCAGCAGACGCTCTTCCTGAACGGCTGCGTGCCCAATCCGTGGCCGTACCTCGACGGCCGCCGATACGCCGGCCCGCCACTGTGACGGGATGAGCGGCGGAAATTCCATTTTGTGGGAAATTAGGGCGGATTGCGAATAAAGCCCCGGATGGATCTATAGCGGCATTAGCGTTAATCGGGAAGAATGCGCCCTTGGTCTGGCACTCTGGGAGGCATGACGCAGTCGTCCCCTTACGACCCGCCTGCTCCCGCTCCCCGGCCGTCCGGGCGTCGCCGCCCCGTCCCGCCCCGGGTGTACCGCCGTCGCCGGGCCGCCGTCCTGCTCGGGTTGACCCTGGTCGTCGCGGCCGGGGTCGGGTTCGTCCTGGCCCGCCCGGACGACCCGGCGACGCCACGGTCGGTGGCCGGTCAGCTTCCCGAGGGCGGCGGGGTCGGGGCGCACGCGCCGGTGCCGGACAAGCCGCGTCCGGTCCCGTCCGTCGGTGCCGGCCGGTTCGTGGCCGCCTCCGGCGGTACCCCCGTCCAGGGGGTGGACGGCCCGCTGCACCGCTACCGGGTCGTGGTCGAGCAGGGCACCGGACAGGACCCGGACGAGTTCGCCGCGAGCGTGGACGGGACGCTCGGCGACCCGCGCAGCTGGATCGCCTCGGGCGAGCTGCGGGTGCAGCGGGTGGCCGAGGCGGCGGCGGCCGACTTCACCATCTACCTCGCCACCCCGGTCACCTCGGAGCGGATGTGCGCCGAGGGCGGGCTCCGGACCGAGGGCTACACCTCCTGCCGGCTGCCCGGTCAGGTGATCATCAACCTGGCCCGCTGGACGGAGGCCGTGCCCGACTACGGCGCTCCGCTCGACGTGTACCGCACGTACGTCATCAACCACGAGGTCGGGCACGAGTTCGGCGAACTGCACGAGGCGTGCCCGGGCCCGGGCCAGCCGGCACCGGTCATGCAGCAGCAGACGTACGGCCTGGAGGGCTGCCTCGCGAACGCCTGGCCCTACCTCGACGGCCGCCGGTACGCCGGCGACGTCATCCCCTGACGACCGGCCGCGCCGGGCGGCCGGCCCGACGCCGCGACGCCGTGACGCCGTCGTCCCGCCCACCGTCGCATCGGAGGTCGGCTTTATTCCCGTTCCCGAATGCCGGGCGGCGTGTCCTGCCTCATGGCTGATCGGCCCTCCGCCGAGCGACAATGGCCCGGTTCGCACCGCCGATCCCGGGGAGTCCACCGTGTCGTTGCCCCCGCTCGTCGAGCCCGCCGCCGAGCTGTCCGTTGACGAGATCCGCCGCTACTCGCGCCACCTGATCATCCCCGACGTCGGGGTCGAGGGGCAGAAGCGGCTGAAGAACGCCCGGGTGCTCTGCGTGGGCGCCGGCGGCCTCGGCTCGCCGGCCCTCATGTACCTCGCCGCCGCCGGCGTCGGCACGCTCGGCATCATCGACTTCGACACCGTCGACGAGTCGAACCTCCAGCGCCAGGTCATCCACGGCGTCTCCGACGTCGGCCGGTCGAAGGCCGAGTCCGCCGCGGCGACCATCCGCGAGATCAACCCGCTGGTCAACGTCGAGATCCACGACACCGCGCTCGACCGCGACAACGTCCGCGAGATCTTCGCCCAGTACGACCTGATCGTCGACGGGACCGACAACTTCGCGACCCGCTACATGGTCAACGACGCCGCCGTGCTGCTCGGCAAGCCGTACGTCTGGGGGTCGATCTACCGGTTCGACGGCCAGGCGTCGGTGTTCTGGGCCGAGCACGGCCCCTGCTACCGCTGCCTCTACCCGGAGCCCCCGCCGCCCGGCATGGTCCCGTCCTGCGCCGAGGGTGGCGTGCTCGGCGTCCTCTGCGCGTCGGTCGGCTCGATCCAGGTCACCGAGGCGATCAAGCTCATCACGGGCGTCGGGGAGCCGCTGGTCGGCGGTCTGATGGTCTACGACGCCCTGGAGATGTCGTACCGCAAGATCAAGGTCCGGAAGGACCCGAACTGCGCGCTCTGCGGCGAGAACCCCACGGTCACCGACCTGCTGGAGGACTACGAGGACTTCTGCGGCGCGGTCTCGGTGGAGGCGCAGGAGGCGGTGGTCGACTCGACCATCACGGCGCTGGAGCTCAAGGAGTGGCAGGACGCCGGCAAGGACATCTTCCTGGTCGACGTCCGGGAGCCGGCCGAGTACGAGATCGTCCGCATCCCCGGCGCCACGCTGATCCCCAAGGGCGAGATCCTCTCCGGCGAGGCGCTCGCCCGGTTCCCGCAGGACAAGCAGATCGTGCTGCACTGCAAGTCCGGCGTCCGCTCGGCCGAGGCGCTCGCCGCGCTGAAGGCCGCCGGGTTCCGCGACGCGGTGCACGTGCAGGGCGGCGTGCTCTCCTGGATCAAGCAGATCGATCCGTCGCTGCCGGCGTACTGACCGACCGGGCGGGGCCGGGACGGGCGTGCAGCCCGCCCCGGCCTCGGCCGATTCTCCGAGGCGGAATCGCCTTTGCGCAGGTAGCGTGACCGCCGTGGTCGATTTGGACGCCGCGATCGGCTTCGTCGTGGCTCACGGGGACGCGGTGGAGCGTGCCCGCCTCTCCCGGTTGCGCACCGGCGCCGCCGTGCCGCCCGAGCTGATGGAGCGGGCCGAGGCCGGGCAGGCGTCCGACGGCGGGTGGCCGGCCACTCTCGACGGTGCCGTCGGCTCCGTCGACGCCACCTGCTTCCGCCTCGCCGAGCTGGACGACCTCGGCGCGCTTGGCCGTCCGGCCGCCCGGCGGGCACTCGACTGGCTCGCCGCCCGGCAACTGCCCGACGGCGGCTGGGACGAGGACCCGGCGCTGGCCGACCTCGCGCCGGAGTGGGCCCGTCCGGGTGACCCGGAAGCGCGCTTCTACCTCACCGCGAACGCCGGCTTCTGGCTGACCGTCGCGGGTCTCGACGCCCGGGCCGCCGGCCCGCTCGACCACCGCGTGGGCGGGGCGTACGCCGGGGTCGTGCACGCGGCGGCGCAGGCCGTCGCGGAGCGGATCGGCGCGGACGGCAGCTGGCCCTCGTTCCTGCCGGCCGGCTGGCTGGCCGCGGCGGTGCTGCACCGCCAGGGCATGTACGACGAGTCGGCCCGGATCCAGGCGGTGCTGGCGGAGCGGATCCCGCGGCTGTCCGCGGCCGACGCGGCGTGGCTCGCCGCGACGCTGCACCGGGCGGAGGTGGGCGAGGAACAGTGGCTGCTGGTCGCGGCCCGCCGCCGGCTCGCCGAGACGCAGCGCAGCGACGGCGGCTGGGACAGCGACGACGGGCACCAGTTCGACGTGCACACGACGCTGCGGGCGCTGCGCGCCTGCCTTCCCACGCGGGTGGCGCCGCCGGCCGCCGTGGTGCCCCCGCCGGCTGCCGTGGTGCCCCCGCCGGCTGCCGTGGCGCCCCCGCCACCGCCGGCCGTCGTGGTCCCGCCCCCGACGACGGACGGGCCCGGCGCGCCCGTCAGCGCAGCTGGTTGATCACCAGCGGCCACCAGGCGTCCGGCGCGAACGCGGGCGGGTCGATGCTCTCCAGCACCGTACGCAGGCTCTCCGCGCGTTCGGCCCGCCCGGCCTTGCCCTCGTCGGCCTCCACGAAGAGCGCGAACTGGTAGAGGAACTCGACGAACGTGCGGAAGTTGCTGTTCACCGCCTGGATGTCCTGCTCCTCCAGGTCGAACTGGAGGATCTCGCCGGTCTTCGGGTCGAGCACGTAGAGCAGGTCGGTGTTGTCGGCGACCGCGCCGACCACGATGAGCCGGATGTCCAGCGAGCCGTCCTCTGTGCTCAGCTGGATCGTGTCGAACAGGCGGAACTCACCTTCGAGGTAGGCGGTGTAGACGACCGCCACGTCGAGCGGGATCTCGTCGCCGGCGGGGAGCATGTCCGGCGTGAAGCCGCCGTCCAGCCACGCCGCCCGGGGGTACGGGACGAGTTCGTCCTCGCTCCACAGGGCACGGAACCGCGGGTCAGCAGCCATCGAAAGTTCCTCCGCTCTTTCGGCGTCGGCGGTGGGCGTCAGGAGGCCAGGCCGGTGGCGGCCAGCAGGCGCAGCCAGGTGTCCTCGTACTGGCCCTGGAAGCGGCCCTTGCGTACGCGCTGCTCGCGGACGCCGGGCCCCAGGATCCTGTCGACCACCTGCGGGTACTTGTCGCCGAGCACGAACTCGTCGAAGAACGTGACGATGTCGGGGGCGAAGACGTGGATGTCGACGTCCTCGTCCGGGTGCTCGTAGAGGAACACGTAGTCGTCCGGGTCGATGTGGTAGACGTCGCCGTCCTCGAGGTCGTACGAGATGCCCTCGCCGCCGTCGATCTCGCCGCGCAGGCGCTTCGGCACGCTGTGGAGCTCCTGGCCGATCGAGAGCGCCGGGCCGAGCGGGTCGTTCGGGTTGTCGGGCATCGCCTGGAAGGCGGCGACGCCGGCCAGCTCCGGCGGCTGCGCGAAGCGGAAGTGGCTGCCCTCGATCCGGCCGATGATCCGGAAGACGTCGAACGCGGCCTCGGGAACGCCGGGGAAGGGCTCCAACGGCGCCCCATCGACCAGGACGACGCCGAAGCCGTGTTCCGCCTCGGCTGCCTTGAGCTGCTCGAACTTCGTGCGGATCCGTTCGAGTGGGGCGGCCGTCGCCTCGCTGGTCACGGAATCACCTTCACGATGATCTCGGTGCCGTAGGGGACGTCCTCGAGTGCTCTGTCGATCTCCCGGCCGATCTCGCGGTTGGTCCAGGCGTCCATCAGCCTGAGGTTATCGTACGTGTCGGTGCCGCCCAGTTGGAGCTCGTGGATGTGGTCGGGGTCGACCGTCACGCCGGGGCCGGTCACCGGGAAGCGCTTCGGGTCCTTGCCCCGGTAGAGCGCCTGGACCAGTTCCTTGTTGCTCATGTAGTTCTGGCCCTTGTTGAGCTGCCGGATGATCCGGTCGCGGAAGATCGTGGTGGTCTTCCGGGTGCCCGGCTTGTTCGGGTCCCGGTGCGCGAGCTGCCTGCGTACCGGCTTGGTCTTGACGAGCTTGCCCTCCTGGCCGAGGCGTACCAGGTCGGCGGCCTTGCGGTCGAAGTCCTTCTTCACGAAGTCGGGCCGGTTGCGCAGCACCAGCACGGCCTTCTTCGGAGGCGTGCCCCCGGTCGTCTTGGCCGTCCGGAAGGCGTCCTTGTTCTCCAGCAGCGCCGAGATGATCTTCGCGCCGGCGGCCTGGGTCTGCCGGGGCGGGTTCGTCCGGCGCTTAACCATTGAGCACCGCGTCGGTCGCCATGCCGATCAACTGGTCGATGATCATCCCGGTGATCATCTTGAAGATCGGGATCTCCAGCAGGGACGCGCCGAACGTCGCCACCGCCGTGGCGATCGCCTGCGCGATCTGGATGGCCAGGAGGACGAGCTGGACGATGACCTGGATCTTCAGCGCCAGCACCACGCCGGCGGCGACGATCAGCCCGATCCCGATGATGTTCGTCGGGTTGGTGGTGTCGACGATGTTCCGGGGGGCGGACTCCCCGTCGTTCCACTCACCGGCGAACTCCGTGAAGCTCGCACCGGAGTTGTTGTCGATCACGGTGCGGGCCGCCGCCTCCAGCTCGGCCGCCGCGCCGGAGATGCGGTCGGCCATCCCCGTCCACTCGCCGGCGAGCTGGAAGAGCGCCGTCTCGTCGGACTGCGGCCAGTCGTAGCCCAGCATCGAGAGCAGGGACGCGAGTTCCCCCGGGATCGTGAGTCCCACCTGTCCTACCTTTCGCCGAGGGTCAGCCGCCGAGGGATCCGAGCAGCCGGTCGAAGGCGGCGGAGATGGCCTCCTCGACCGACTGGTAGCCGTCCGCCATGCCGAGCAGCCCGTCGACGTAGTTCTCCAGCTCCCGGACGTTGGTGCTGAAGCACTCCGTCACCGCCTGGACGCAGGCGTCGTGGGCCGTGGCCAGCAGGCTGCCGATGTCGTCGTCGCCGAACGCGTGGGAGTAGCTCGCCACGGCGGACTGGAAGCTCTCGAACGCCTCCCGGACGGTCTCCTTGGCCCGCTCCAACTGCTCCGCGCCCCGGTGCAGCGCGTCGATGTCGACGTCGAGGTTCTCCATGTCAGCTCCGGTGCAGCTTGCGCATGGTCTCGCTGATGGCCTGGGTCATCTGGCGCATCTGCCGGATGCTCTCGTCCTGGAGGCGCTCCACGGTGCTGGCGATCGCGGCGAGGTCGGGCATCGGCTCGGTCACCTCGACGGCGGCCTCCTGCCCGTCGAGCGCGTCGTTCACCGCCCGGCGCAGCTCGGCGGCGAGGTACTCGGAACCCTCGCGGAGCACCCGCGGATCGATGACGATGTCACTGACCCGGCCGTCGGTGCCGATGGTGACCCGGACCCGCCCGTCGGCGGCCTCGGCCGCGGACTCGGTGCGCTCCGGCGGGGTGATGCCGCGGCTCACCTCGCGTAGCGCGGCCCGCGCCTCCGCGAGCTGCTGTTCCAGGGCGTCCTCGCCCAGCATGGCGCCTCCCCAGACAGACCGTGCCGAACCGGCCCCAGACTAGCCGGCCGGTGCGACCACCCGGCTACTCGGTCCACCCGGGACGGTCAGCCGCGCAGGTGCCCGTCGCCGGTCACCACGTACTTGGTGGAGGTCAGCTCCGGCAGCCCCATCGGTCCACGGGCGTGCAGCTTCTGGGTGGAGATGCCGATCTCGGCGCCGAAGCCGAACTCGCCGCCGTCGGTGAAGCGGGTGGAGGCGTTCACCATCACGGCGGCCGCGTCGACCCGGGCCACGAACTCGCGGGCCGCCGACGCCGAGTCGGTGACGATCGCCTCGGTGTGCCCGGTGCCGTAGCGCCGGATGTGCGCCACCGCGGCGTCGAGCGAGTCGACCACCGCGACCGAGATGTCGGCCGACAGGTACTCCGTCGCGTAGTCCTCCTCCGTCGCCGGCACCACGGCGTCGGAGTGGCGCGCCACCTCGGGCGAGCCGTGCACGGTCACCCCGGCCTCGGCGAACGCGGCGAGCATCGGGGGCAGGAACGCGTCGGCGACCGCCGCGTGCACCAGCAGCGACTCGGCGGTGTTGCAGGTGGACAGCCGCTGCGTCTTGGCGTTGAGGGTGATCGCCACGGCCTTCGACACGTCGGCGGCGGCGTCGACGTACACGTGGCAGTTGCCCACCCCGGTCTCGATCACCGGGACGGTCGACTCCTCGACCACGGTGCGGATCAGGGACGCGCCGCCGCGCGGGATCAGCACGTCGACCAGGCCGCGGGCCCGCATCAGCTCCTTCACCGAGTCGCGGGAGGTGGCGTCGAGCAACTGCACCGCGTCGGCCGGCAGCCCGGCGCCGGCGATCGCGTCGCGCAGCACCGCGACCAGCGCCGCGTTCGAGTGGGCCGCGGAGGAGGAGCCGCGCAGCAGCGCCGCGTTGCCGGACTTCAGGCAGATCCCGGCCGCATCGACGGTCACGTTCGGCCGCGCCTCGTAGATGATCCCGACGACCCCGAACGGCACCCGGATCTGGCGCAGCTCCAGGCCGTTGGGCAGCGTCGACCCGCGCACCACCTCGCCCACCGGGTCCGGCAGCGCGGCCATCTGCCGCAGCGCGTCGGCGATGCCGGCCACCCGCCCCTCGTCGAGGGCGAGCCGGTCGAGGATGGCCGTGGTGAGCCCGGCCTCGCGGCCCGCCGTCAGGTCCGCCGCGTTCGCGGACACGATCTCGGGCGTACGCGCCACCAGCGCGTCGGCCATCGCGTGCAGTGCGGCGTCCTTGGTCGTACGCGTGGCGACCGCCAGCGCCTCCGCCGCCGCCCGTGCCCGCCGCGCCTGCTCGGTCACGCTCATCCCGTCACTCCTCACCGAAGGGCCCCGTGCGCGGGGGCCTTACGACAACCACTACAGCAGCACCAGGTCGTCGCGGTGGACGACCTCCCGTTCGTACGCCGGGCCGAGGGCCGCGGCGAGTTCGGAGGTGGAGCGGCCGAGCAGCCCGGGCAGCTCCACCGCGTCGTAGTTGACCAGCCCGCGGGCCACCGGCGCGCCCTGCGTGTCCACGAGGTCCACGGGGTCGCCGGCCGTGAACGCACCGTCGACGGCGGTGATCCCCGCCGGCAGCAGCGACTTGCGCCGCCCGACCACGGCGGCGACGGCGCCCTCGTCGAGGTGCAGCCGGCCCCGCGGCGAGGTGGCGTGCGCGAGCCAGAACAGCCGCGCCGCGGGGCGCTGCCGGCGCGCGTGGAAGAACGTGCCGACGGCCTCCCCGGCGAGGGCCGGTGCGGCCAGCGGGGCGGCCGTGAGCACCACGGGGATCCCGAAACCGGTCGCGATGCGGGCGGCTTCGACCTTGGTCACCATGCCGCCGGTGCCGACCCCGGAGCGGCCCGAGCCGCCGATCGCGACGTGCGCCAGATCCTCCTCGCCGCGCACCTCGGAGATCCGGGCGGCGCCGGGGCGGGTCGGGTCCCCGGTCCAGAGCGCGTCGACGTCGGAGAGGAGCACCAGCAGGTCGGCGTGGACCAGCGCGGCGACCAGGGCGGCCAGCCGGTCGTTGTCGCCGAAGCGGATCTCCTCGGTGGCCACCGTGTCGTTCTCGTTGACGATCGGCACCGCCCGGACGTCGAGCAGCTTGCGCAGCGTCCGGTACGCGTTGCGGTAGTGCGCCCGTCGGGTGACGTCGTCGACGGTGAGCAGCACCTGCCCCACGGTGAGCCGGTGCCGGGCGAAGCTGGCCGCGTACCGGCCGATGAGCAGGCCCTGGCCGACGCTGGCCGCGGCCTGCTGGGTGGCCAGGTCGCGCGGGCGCCGGGCCAGCCCCAGCGGAGCGAGGCCGGCCGCGATGGCGCCGGAGGAGACCAGCACGACCTCCCGGCCGTCGGCGGCCAGCGCCGCGAGGGTGTCGACGAGCGCGTCGACCCGCTCGCCGGCCAGCCCGCCCGCCGCCGTGGTCAACGAGGAGGACCCGATCTTGACAACGACCCGTCGGGCCGCCGTTACCGCTTCGCGCACCCGACCATTCTGCGTGGTCACGGCCGCGCCGCCTCGCCGCGTTCCCATATCGTGGCCGGCTGTGACACCTGACGAGTACGTCGAGGCCGTGCTGGATCTGGTCGAGCGGATCCCGCCGGGCCGGGTGATGTCGTACGGCGCGATCGCCGACGCCCTCGCGGAGCGCTCGGGCCGGTCGTCGGCCCGGCTGGTCGGCACGATCATGGCCCGCCACGGTGGCGGGGTGCCCTGGCACCGGGTGGTCAACTCGGCGGGGCGGCTGCCGCCGGGGCACGAGCGGGAGGCGAGGGCCCGGCTGCGTGCCGAGGGCACGCCGTTGCGGGGAGCCGGGGTCGACATGGCGGCGGCCGTCTGGTCGCCGGAAGAGGGGATGTGACGCCCGCCATAACGTGAGTAACATTCGGCGCCATGGACGCGCCGCCGGCCGGAACGGCTCCGCTCCCGGGCGGCCTGCCGCGTCGGGTGCACCTCGGCTACGCGCTCGGCTCGCTGGCCACCGGCGCCTTCGGCACCGTTCCGGGCCTGCTGCTGCTGCCGTACCTCACCGACACCCTGGGCGTGGCCGCCGGGCTCGCCGCCCTGCTGGTGCTCCTGCCGAAGGCCTGGGACGTGCTGGTCAACCCGGTGGCCGGGCGCGTCTCCGACCGCACCCGGTCGCGCTGGGGCCCCCGCCGGCCGTACCTGCTCCTGGGCGGGCTGGCGCTCGCCCTGCTCTTCGCCGCGATCTTCGCGGCGCCGTTCGGCACCGGGGGCGCGGCCGGGGCGTACGTGGCCGTGGCCTTCCTCGCCACGGCCACCGCGTTCGCCTTCTTCCAGGTGCCGTACGTGGCGATGCCCGCCGAGCTGACCGAGGACTACGCCGAGCGCACCCGCCTCATGAGCTGGCGGATCGCCGTCCTGGCCCTGGCCATCCTGGTCTCCGGGGCGGTCGCGCCCATCGTGGTGACGGCCGGCGGCGAGGGTCTCCCGGGGCACCGGTGGATGGGGCTCTTCGTGGCCGCGCTCATCGCGCTGGGGGCGGTCGGCGCGTTCGTCGGCACCCGCGCCGCACCGACCGGCGCCGTACGTGAGAGCGAACCCACACTCCGCGCCCAGCTCGCCGTCGCCGGCCGCAACCGCCCGTTCCGCGCGCTGCTGATCTGCTTCGTGGTGCAGTCCGCCGGCGTGGCGACCATCCTCGCCGGGGTCAACTACTTCGCCGACCAGATCCTGCGCGACCCGGACACCGGGGCGACCCTGCTCTTCGCCTGCTTCGTCGGGCCGGCGCTGCTCGTGATGCCCGTCTGGACCCGCGTGGGCGCCCGCGTCGGCAAGCTCCGCGGCCTGGTGGCCGCCTCCCTCCTCCTCGCGGCGGGGGCGGCCGCGCTGGCCGTCGCGCCGCTGCTGCCGGCCGCCGCCGTCTACCCGGTCGTCGCCCTGGTCGGCGCCGGGTACGCGGGCCAGCAGGTCTTCGCGCTCGCCATGCTGCCCGACTGCATCACCTGGGACGAGGCGCGCACCGGGCGGCGGCAGGCCGGGGTCTTCACCGGCGTCTGGACGGCCGGCGAGACGCTCGGGCTGGCGCTCGGGCCGGGCATCTACGGCCTGGTGCTCCAGGTGGCCGGGTACGTCTCCTCCGACACCGGCACGGCGGCGGCCCAGTCGGACACCGCGCGCCTCGGCATCCTGCTCGGCTTCACCGTGATCCCCGCCGTCCTGGTCGCCGTGCCCCTGCTGACCCTGCGCCACTACACCCTGCCCCCGACCCCCCGCACCACCTCCACCGGCGGCGATCACGCGGTTGTGGTGGGGGACGAAAGCCGCTGAGCCACACGGAAAGGGCACCACCACTCCATGATCGACGAGAGGACCGGGGCGAGCGCGCTGCCGGAACGCGGACGGCCCGCCGACGAGGTGCTCGCGGAGATCCGCGCGCTGCGGGCCCAGGACCGGCCGACGCACGGCGGGCGGCTGTTCGCGTACGTCTACGACCCGGCGGTACCCGGGCTCGACGAGCTGGCGGCCAGCGCGTACGCGGCCAGCGCGCACGTCAACGGGCTGGACCCGACCGCGTTCCCCTCCCTGCTGGCCATGGAGAACGCCCTGGTCGGCGCGGCGGCGGGGCTGCTCGGCGGCGGGCCGGGAAGCACCGCCCCCGACGTGGTCGGCAGCGTCACGAGCGGCGGCACCGAGTCGCTGATCCTCGCCGTCAAGGCCGCCCGGGACGCCCACCCGGAGATCGCCGAGCCGCGGCTCGTGGTGCCGGCGAGCGGCCACGCGGCCTTCGCCAAGGCGGCGCACTACCTGCGGGTGGCGCTCGACGTGGTGCCGGTGTCCCCGGACACGCTGCGCCCCGACCCCGCCGCGATGGCTGCCGCCATCCGGCCGGAGACCGTGCTCGTGGCGTGCTCGGCCCCGTCGTACGCCCACGGCGTCCTCGACCCGGTCGCCGAGATCGCCGCGGCGGCGGCCGAGGCCGGGGTGCGCTGCCACGTGGACGCCTGTTTCGGCGGGTGGACGCTGCCGTACCTGCGGCGCCTCGGCGCGGCCGTGCCGCCGTTCGACTTCACGGTGCCCGGGGTCACCTCGATCTCGGTGGACCTGCACAAGTACGCGTACGCCCCGAAGGGCGTCTCGGTGCTGCTGCACCGCGACCCGGCGCTGCGCGCCCCGCAGTACTTCGCGTACGCCGACTGGCCCGGCTACACGATGGTCAACCCGACCATCGCCTCGACCCGGTCCGGCGGCCCCATCGCCGCCGCGTACGCCACCCTGCGGCACCTCGGGGACGACGGCTACCTGCGGCTCGCGGAGGCCACCCGGGATGCGGTGGCCGGGCTGGCCGACGCCGTGCGGGCCGTCGACGGGCTGCGGCTGATGGCCGAGCCGGAGTCCACGGTGGTCTGCTTCACCAGCACCGACCCGGGTCTCGACCTCTTCGTCCTGGTCGACGAGCTGACCGCGCGCGGCTGGCACACCCAGCCCCAGCTCGCGTACGCCGGGCTGCCGCCGAGCGTGCACCTCACGGTGACCGCCGCCGTGGCGCCCCGGGTGGCCGAGTTCGGCCCGGACCTCGCCGACGCGGTGGCCGCCACCCGGGCGGCCGGTCCGGTCACGCTGCCGGCCGACCTGCCGGCCCTCGCCGGCACGCTGACCCCCGAGACGCTCACCCCGGAGCTGGTGGGCGGGCTGGCCGCCGGCCTGGGCCTGGCCGGTGGAAAGGGCGCGCCGCAGCGCATGGCGACGGTGAACACGCTCCTCGACGCCGCGCCGCCGGCGCTGCGGGAACGGCTGCTGGTCGAGTTCGTGAGCCTGCTCCAGCGCCCGGCCGGGTAGCACGGGGACGCGCGCGGCTTGCGCCCGCGCGCGGCCTGCGCCCGTTCAACGGGTGGTGCGGCACAGAGGGCCGGTCCGGCGGTCCGGGCGGGCCGGACGCTGTGGTTGACTGGTTCGCAGGTTCGGGAAGGGGGCGGCCGTGCAGCTACCGGGAGTGCTCGGTGAGCCGATCCGGTTCGTGCTGAACTGGGGCCGTCGCTACTCGCTGTGGGTGTTCAACTTCGGCCTGGCCTGCTGTGCCATCGAGTTCATCGCCACGAGCATGAGCCGGCACGACTTCATGCGGCTCGGGGTGATCCCGTTCGCGCACGGCCCGCGCCAGGCCGACCTGATGGTGGTCTCCGGCACGGTGACCGACAAGATGGCGCCGGCCATCAAGCGGCTCTACGACCAGATGCCCGAGCCGAAGTACGTCATCTCGTTCGGCGCCTGCTCCAACTGCGGTGGCCCGTACTGGGACTCGTACTCGGTGACCAAGGGCGTCGACCAGCTCATCCCGGTCGACGTCTACGTGCCAGGCTGCCCGCCCCGCCCGGAGGCGCTGCTGCACGGCATCCTGCGCCTCCAGGAGAAGATCGCCGCGGAGCAGTCCGGCGTCGGCGGCGTCCACCGCCCGGACCTGCTCGCCGCCCCGGTCGACGCGCCGCCCAGCGACGGCGCCGTCCCGCGCTCGGTCGAGTCGCTGACCGCCCCGCCGGTCCGGCCCCCCACGAGCTGACCGGTCGACCGAGCCCGCCCGCTGGCGGGGCAGGGCTAGCGTGCGCAGCATGAGCACCTCCGCGCAGCGGCGCGCCACCCACATCGT
Organism: Micromonospora globbae; assembly: GCF_003610785.1. Taxonomy (GTDB): domain Bacteria; phylum Actinomycetota; class Actinomycetes; order Mycobacteriales; family Micromonosporaceae; genus Micromonospora; species Micromonospora globbae. Next base: position 138,206 of record NZ_RAQQ01000018.1, on the reverse strand, counting down.
CGACGTGCTGATCGCCGAGTTCGGCGAGGGGATGTCACTCGACCCGGCCGCGTTCCGGCGCAAGTTCCGCAAGATGGCCGCGTCGCCGTTCGCCTTCTACCGGGGCAGCGCGTCGCTCTTCTACGCCGACCAGCGCGGCGACTTCGCCGACGACCGCTTCCTCGACGAGCGGACCTCCCGGGTGTGGATCCACGGCGACCTGCACGCGGAGAACTTCGGCACCTACATGAACGCCTCCGGGCAGCTGGTGTTCAACGTCAACGACTTCGACGAGGCGTACGTCGGGCCGTTCACCTGGGACCTGCGGCGGTTCGTGGCGAGCGTGGCGCTGCTCGGCTACGCCAAGGCGCTCTCCGACCACGTGATCACGGAGCTGGTGACCGGCTTCGCCCGCTCGTACCTCACCGAGCTGCGGGCGATCGCCGCGGGCGGGGACGACGCGATCGGCTCGATCACCCTGGAGAACGCCGACGGCGTGCTGCGTCGCGTGCTCCAGCAGGCCCGCCTCAACACCCGGGTGGACCTGCTCGCCGCGCAGACCACGATCGACAACTACGAGCGCCGGTTCTCCCTCGGCGACGGGGTGTTCGAGATCGACGGGGAGACGCGGGAGAAGGTGACGGCCGCGTTCGCCGCGTACCTCGGCACGCTGCCCGCCTCGTCGGCCCGGCTGCGTCCCGTCGAGGCGCGCATCAAGGACGTGGTGCTGCGCAAGGGCGTCGGCATCGGCTCGGCGGGGCTGCCGTCGTACAACCTGCTGCTGGAGGGGCACACCCAGGCGCTGGAGAACGACGTCGTCATCTACATGAAGCAGGCCCAGGTGCCGGCGGTGGCCCGGCACGTGCCCGACACCACCGTCCGCGAGTACTTCCTGCACCAGGGGCACCGGACGGCCGAGTCGCAGCGGGCGCTCCAGGCGCACGCCGACCCGTGGCTCGGCTACACCGAACTCGACGGGGTCGGTCAGCTCGTCGCCGAGGTGTCGCCGTACGCCGCCGACCTGGACTGGGCCGACGTCAACGAGCCGGACGAACTGGCCGGGGTGCTCGCCGACCTGGGCCGGGCGGTGGCCCGGATGCACTCGGTGGCGGACGACGAGTCCAGCCACGACCTGGTGGACTACTCGACGGAGGAGGCGATCGTCGCGGCGGTCGACCCGGACGAGCCGGGCTTCGTGGCCCACCTCGTCGAGTTCGCCCACGCGTACGGCCTGCGCGCCCGCGAGGACCACCAGCTCTTCGTGGACCTGTTCCGCAACGGCCGGCTCCCCGGCATCTGAACCCGCGGTGACCGGCCGGCGGGGTACGGCCGGTCGGTCAGACCGCGAACTCCAGAACGACCTTGATGTCGTCCGGCCCTGCGGCGTACGCGTCGGCGTACCCCGACACCGGCACCCGGCGGCTGATCAGCGAGCCCAGCCAGAGCTGGTCGGCGCGGCGCAGCGCCTCGGCGGCGATGTCCCAGTGCCGCCGGTTGGCGTTCACCGAGCCGAAGACGACGTTGTTCTCCAGCACCAGCGCCCGGTTGAGCGCCCCGGCGTCCAGTTCGATGCTCCGGCCGCCGCTGGACACCCCGGCCAGGCAGACGATGCCGTTCGGCGCCGCCTTGTACATCACGTCGAGCACCACCGAGGGAGCGCCGGTGCACTCGACCACCACGTCGGGCTCGAAGTCCAGTTGGTCGACCGGCACCGAGTGGTACGTCGCGCCCAGCGCACGGACCAGGTCGGGCTTCGGTCCGCTGGTGGCGAGGTCGAGCACGTGCACGGCGAGGCCGCGCTGGCTGGCGAGGAGGGCGGCGAGCAGACCGATCGGCCCGGCGCCGGTGACGAGCACGGTCTGTGGCTGCCACTCGGCCCGGTGCCCGATCCGCTCGATGTGGTCCCACGCCTTCGCCACGATGCTCGTCGGTTCCAGCAGCATGCCGACCTGACCGAGGGAGCGGTCCAGCGGTACGGCGAACCGGGGCTGGATGCGCCAGCGCTCGCGGGCGAAGCCGGGCAGTGCCTTGATCCCGTGCTCGGTGTACCGGCCGTTGCGGCACATGTCCCACTCGCCGACCGCGCAGTTCGGGCACGGCACCGGGTCCGGGTGGCGCACGATCCCGGCCACCAGGTCCCCGGGCTGCAGCGTGCCGGTCGGGTCCTCCAGCACCCGGCCCAGCGACTCGTGCCCGATGACCAGGCGCCGCTCGCCGGGGGGCGCCTCGCCGTACTGCCCGGAGATGATCTCGTGGTCGGTGCCGCAGATGCCGACGGCCAGCGCCTCGACCAGGACGGCGCCCTCCTCGGGTGCCGGCTCCGGCTGGTCCTCGACCAGCTCCAGCGAGTCGGCCACCCCGGGGGTCACAGTCACGGCGCGCACGGTTCCCATCTTCGCCCGCCGGCCGCTCTCCCGCCGCGTAACGCCGCAGATGCCTTCCACCCGGCCGCCGCCAGCGGCGACTCGCGCCCGGGGGACGCCGCGGGCGAGGCCCGCCGCCGGCGGCGACTCGCGCCCGGGCGGACGTCGCGGGCGAGGCCCTAGGATCAGCGGCATGACTCCGGAAGAGGTCGGTCGCCGGATGGCCACGCTGCTCGCGCCGGCCGAGGCCACCGCGTCGGTCTCCGGTGGCGAACGCCATGCCCGGGCCACGGTCGACGTGCCGGTGGCGAGCTGGCGGGACGCGGTCCGGGCCGCCCGCGACGACGCGGAGCTGGGCTGCGACTTCTTCGACTGGCTCTCGGCGGTGGACGAGCTGGCCGAGGGGTTCGACGTCGTGGCGCACCTCTGGTCGGTCCGGCACCGGCACGGGCTGCTGCTGCGTACGCGGCTGCCGCGAGAGGCGCCCACCGTGGCCTCCGTGGTCGACCTCTATCCCGGCGCCGCGTGGCACGAGCGCGAGACGCACGAGATGTTCGGCATCGACTTCACCGGGCACCCCGGGCTGCGTCCCCTGCTGCTGCCGCCGGAGTTCGAGGGCCATCCGTTGCGCAAGGAGTTCGTGCTCGCCTCCCGGGTGGCCAAGCCCTGGCCGGGGGCCAAGGAGCCGGGCGAGTCCGAGGCGGGCGGCGGCCGGCGCCCGATCCGCCCGCCGGGCGTGCCCGCCCCGGGGGAGTGGGGCACGGTGCCCACCCCGGCCGGCGCCGGTGGCGTGGGGGAGGGGCCGCGCGGCGGCACCCCGGCCCGTCCCACCGGTGGTCGGCCCGCGCGGCCGGCTCCCGGTGCCCGTTCCGCGCGTACGCCCCGACCCGCCGCCGGCCCGGCGGCGGACCGCCCGGCGCGCCCGGCCGCGCCGCCCGCGGCGGACCAGGCCGGCTCGCCGCCCGACCGTCCGGCACGCCCCGCCGAGTCCCCGCCCGGCGCGGACCGCCCTCCCGCGCCGCCCCGGCCGGACGCGCCGGAGCCTCCGACCGGTGAGGGAGGTGCGCCCTGATGCCGCTCTGGCTGGAGCTGCTGATCCGGGTGGGCGGGGTGCTGGTCGCCTTCCTCACCCTGCCGCTGCTGGTGGGTCAGGCCGAGCACAAGGTGATGGCGCACATGCAGGGCCGGCTCGGCCCGATGTACGCGGGCGCGTTCCACGGCTGGGCCCAGCTGGTCGCCGACGGCATCAAGTTCGTGCAGAAGGAGGACGTGACCCCGCGCGACGCGGACCGGCCGGTGTTCCGGCTGGCGCCGGCCGTCGCGCTGGTGCCCTACCTGCTCGTGCTGCTGGTCATCCCGCTCGGCCCGGGCGACCTCGTCGGGCAGCCGCTGGACGTCGGGCTCTTCTTCGTGCTCGCCGTGGTGGGCGTGGGCGTCCTCGCGGTGCTCATGTCGGCGTGGGCGTCGGCCAACAAGTACAGCCTGCTCGGCGGCCTGCGCGGGGCCGCCCAGCTGCTCGGCTACGAGCTGCCCCTCGTGCTCGCCGCGGCCTCGGTGGCGATGGCGGCGGGGACGCTCAGCCTCTCCGGCATCGTCGAGGCGTGGCGGCCGTGGTGGCTGCTCTGGCAGGCGCCGGCGATGATCATCTTCTTCGTGGCGGGGCTCGCCGAGATCCGCCGGCCGCCGTTCGACATGCCGGTGGCCGACTCCGAGCTCGTCTTCGGCTACATGACCGAGTACACGGGGCTGCGGTTCGCGTTCTTCCTGCTGGCCGAGTACGTGGGCATCGTCGTGATCGCGGCGCTCACCACCGTGCTGTTCCTCGGCGGCTGGCACGGGCCGTTCGCCGACGGGCAGCTCGGCTGGTTGTGGACGCTGCTCAAGGTCTTCGCCGTCGCCTTCGTGATCATCTGGCTCCGGGTCGCGTACCCGCGGCTGCGCGAGGACCAGCTCCAGCGCCTGTGCTGGCTGGTGCTCGTCCCGGCGTCGCTGGCCCAGCTCGTGCTGACCGCCGCCGTCCGCGTCGCCCTGTAGGAAGGGGCCCTCCTCGACGCCTCGCGTCGAGGAGGGCCCCTCCCGGCGGCCCGCTCAGCGCAGCGGGGTGTGCGCGGGGTCGACGCGCTCCGCGGCCGGCGGCGGCGGGGGCGGGGTGCCGTCGCCGAACGGGCGGCCACCGAGCGCCTCCCGCCCGTGCGGGGTGAGCCAGTTGTCCAGGTCGGGCCCGAGCGGCACGATGCCGGTCGGGTTGATGTCCCGGTGCACCTCGTAGTAGTGCCGCTTGATGTGGTCGAAGTCGATCGTGTCGCCGAAGCCGGGGGTCTGGAACAGGTCCCGGGCGTACGCCCAGAGCACCGGCATCTCGGTGAGCTTCTGCCGGTTGCACTTGAAGTGCCCGTGGTAGACGGCGTCGAAGCGCACGAGCGTCGTGAACAGCCGCACGTCCGCCTCGGTGATCGTGTCGCCCACCAGGTAGCGGCGGTCGGCCAGCCGCTCGCTCAACCAGTCCAGCCGGTCGAAGAGCCGGTGGTACGCCTGCTCGTACGCCTCCTGGCTGCCCGCGAACCCGCAGCGGTAGACACCGTTGTTGACGTCGCGGAACACCAGGTCGTTGACCTCGTCGATCTCGGCGCGCAGCGGCTCCGGGTAGAGGTCCGGCGCGCCCTCGCGGTGGTACGCCGTCCACTGCGTGGAGAGGTCGAGGCTCATCTGCGCGTAGTCGTTGGTCACGACCTGCCCGGTCGGCACGTCCACGATCGCCGGCACGGTGATGCCCCGGTCGTAGCCGGGGAACCGCTTGAAGTACGCCTCGGCCAGCCGCTCGATGCCGAGCAACGGGTCGCGCCCGCCCGGGTCGAGGTCGAACGTCCAGCTCCGCTTGTCGTGGGTGGGCCCGGCCACCGCCATGGAGATGGCGTCCTCGAGGCCGAGCAGCCGGCGGACGATGATGAGGCGGTTCGCCCAGGGGCAGGCGCGGCTGACGGCGAGCCGGTAGCGACCGGGCTCCACCGGCCACCCGTCCCGCCCGTCGGCCGTGATCCGGGTCGCGATGTACCGCTGGTCACGGGTGAACTCGCCGCCCGGCTCGACGTACCTGCCGCCGGTCCGCAGCAGCACCTCCTCGTCGGTCTCCGTCGGTCCACCCTCGCTGGTCGTGCCCACGCTGTTCCTCCGATCGTGTCGCCTCGCCTCATTCTGGCCGCTCGGCGGGCGGCCGGCGGGGTGAGTGCACTCACCCCACCGGCGTTACGCTCGCCCCGTGACCGACACGGAGGCGGCGGCGCGGCGGTTCATCGCCGACGTGTGGAACGCCGCGCGCGAGGAGTCGGCGTACGAGCTGGTCGCACCGCAGTGCCCCGGGCTGGGCGGCACCGGCCCCGAGGCGACGCTGGCCTGGCACCGCGACCGGCGGGCCGCCTTCCCCGACCTGCGCTACAAGATCGTCGACATGGTCGCGGCCGGCGACCGGGTGGCAGTGCGCTGGCGGGCCGCCGGCACCCAGGCCGGCCCGTTCGGTCCCGTGCCGCCCACGGGGCGGGTGGTGAGCTACTCCGGGGCGACGTTCCTGCGCTTCGACGACGCCGGCCGCATCGTCGACGTGTGGAGCGTCAACGAGCTGTTCCAGGTCCTCCAGCAACTCGGCGTCGAGATGATCCCACCGCCCGGCGCGGTGTGACGCGGGCCGTGGGTCCGGCACGGTTCCGGCGGCGGTCAGGGGGTGGTCGCGCGCGCCGGGGGCACAGGGCAGGATGGTCCGCATGAGCGACCGCAGCGAGCGCACACCGGACGACGGCGCCGGTGACCGCGGCCTCCCCGGCTCGGGGCTGGTGAAGGGGCTGGCGGTCACGCTGAAGACGATGACCCGGCGCTCGACCACCCAGCAGTACCCGGACGTGGCCCCCGAGCTGCCGCCCCGCTCGCGCGGCGTGATCGCGCTGCTCGAGGAGAACTGCACCGTCTGCATGCTCTGCGCCCGCGAGTGCCCGGACTGGTGCATCTACATCGACTCCCACAAGGAGGAGGTGGCGGTGCCCGGCGCCGCCCGTCCCCGCCAGCGCAACGTGCTCGACCGGTTCGACATCGACTTCTCGCTCTGCATGTACTGCGGCATCTGCGTCGAGGTCTGCCCGTTCGACGCGCTCTACTGGTCGCCGGAGTTCGAGTACGCCGAGTACGACATCAAGGACCTGCTGCACGACAAGGACCACCTGGGGCAGTGGATGGACACGGTCCCGCCGCCGCCCGCCCACGACCCGAACGGCGAGCCGGCGAAGGAGGAGACCAGCGCCGCGCGCAAGGCGGCGGTCCCCGCCGCCCGGCCCACCACCCCGGCCGTACGCCGTGAGCCCGGCACTCCCGGCGAGGCGGCCACATGACCGGGGCGGACGTGCTGCTGCTGGCGCTCGGCGCGGTGGCGGTCGGTTCCGGGGTGCTGGTGGTCACCACCCGGCACCTGGTCCGGGCCGGCCTCTACCTGGTGGTCTGCCTGGGCGCGCTGGCCGGTGACTACCTGGTGCTCACCGCCGAGCTGGTGGCCTGGGTGCAGGTGCTCATCTACGTGGGCGCCGTCGTGGTGCTGCTGCTGTTCGCCGTGATGCTCACCCGCGCGCCGATCGGCGCGTCCGACGACCTGGACCGGCCCGGCTGGCCGGCCGCGCTGATCGGCGGCGGCGCCGGGCTGGGCCTGGCCGCGCTGCTGGTCGACGCGTACCGCTGGACGGCCGTCGCGCTGCCCGAGGCGGGCACCGCCGAGCGGATCGGCGGGGAGATCTTCCGCAGCTGGGTGCTGCCCTTCGAGGTGCTGTCGGTGCTGCTGCTCTCCGCCCTGGTCGGCGCGGTGATCCTGTCCCGGCCCGACATCGGGCGGCCGGGCGCCGGGCCGTCGAGCGCCGCGCGGCCGGATCCCGCGGGCCGGAGCACGGAGGCGGCCCGGTGAGGCCCGTCATCCCGTACGTCACGGCGGCGCTGCTGTTCGGGCTCGGGGCGTACGGCGTTCTGCGCCGGCGCAACGCGGTGCTGGTCCTGATGGCCGTCGAGCTGATGCTCAACGCCGTCAACCTGATCCTCGTCACGGCCGACACCACGGTGCGGGCGGCGCTGCCGCACAGCGGCCAGGTGTTCGCGCTCTTCGTCATCGTGCTGGCCGCCGCCGAGGTCGGGGTGGGCCTGGCCATCGTGCTCCAGCTCTACCGGCTGCGGGCCAGCGTCGCCGTGGACGAGGTGCCGCTGACCGAGCCGCCGGCCGGCGCACCCGTCGCCGTCGGCACCGCGGCGGCCGATCGTCCCGAGGCGTCCACGACCGGGCACCCGGGCGCTCCCGGCGGGGAGGCGCGGTGAACGGTCCCACGCTGCTCGGCGTGCTGCTGCCGGCCGTACCCCTGGTGGCCGGCCTGCTCGGGCTGCTGCTGCCCCCGTCGCCGCGCGGCCCGGCCGGGGGGCGCGACGCCGGTGAGCAGCGGGCCCGCCGCGCGGCCATCGCCCTCGGCGTGACCGGCGCGGCCGGCGCGCTCGCGCTCGCGGTCGCCCTGCTGGCCACCCTGGACCGGCCCGTCGAGGCGAGCACCACGTGGGTGGACCTGGGCGGCCTGCGCGTCACGCTCGGCGTCCGGCTCGACGGCGCCGCCGCGCTCGTCGCCGTGGCGGTCGGCGCGGTCGCGCTGGCCGTGCAGGTCTACTCGATCGGCTACCTCAAGCGGGGCCCCCACGACGACGTCGACGTCGACCACCGCTACCCGCCGTACGCCGCGCAGATCAGCCTCTTCACCGCCGCCATGCTGCTCGTGGTGGTGGCCGGGGACCTGCTCCTGCTGCTGGTCGGTTGGGAGGTGATGGGCATCTGCTCGTACCTGCTCATCGCCCACGACCGCCGGCTGCCCGAGGCGCCCGCCGCCGCGATGAAGGCGTTCCTCGTGACCCGGGTGGGTGACGTCGGGTTCCTGCTGGGCATCGCGCTGCTCGGCGTCTCCGCCGGCAGTTTCCGGATCGCCGACGTGCTGGCCCACGACCACTCCACCGGTACGCTCACGGCCGCCTGCCTGCTGCTGCTCGCCGGCGTGGCCGGCAAGAGCGCGCAGTTCCCGCTGCACACCTGGCTGCCTGACGCGATGGCCGGCCCGACCCCGATCAGCGCGCTGATCCACGCCGCCACGATGGTGGCCGCCGGCGTGTACGCCGTCACCCGGCTCTACCCGCTCTTCGAGGCCGCACCGGTGGCGCTCACCGTCCTCGGCGTGCTCGCCTCGATCACCCTGCTGCTCGGGGCGCTCGCCGCGACCGCGCAGGACGACATCAAGCGGGTGCTCGCCTGGTCGACGGTCTCCCAGATCGGCTACATGACGGGCGCCCTCGCCGTCGGTGCGCCGGGCGCGGCGCTGTTCCACCTGCTCACCCACGCCGCGTTCAAGGCACTGCTCTTCCTCGCCGCCGGCGCGGTGATCCACGCGGTCGGCACCACGCTGATGTCCCGCATGGGTGGCCTGCGCCGCGGCATGCCGGTCACCTTCTGGTGCACCGTGGTCGGCCTGGGCGCCCTCGCCGGGCTGCCGCCCCTGGCCGGCTTCTGGAGCAAGGACGGCGTGCTCGCGGCCGCGCAGGCGGCCGCGCTGGACGGCGAGGGGCCGACCCCCGCCTGGGTGGGCTGGCTCGTCTGGCTGGCCGGGCTGGCCGGCGTCGCGGTCACCGCCTGGTACGCCACCCGGCTGCTGCTGCGCACGTTCCTGGGCACGACGCGCGTCCCGCTCGCGCACCCGCACGATCCGCCGGGGACGCTGCGCTGGCCGGTGGTGCTGCTCGCCGTACCGGCCGCGCTGCTGGGCTTCGCGGGCTTCGCCGGCGCGTTCGCCGACCGGCTCCAACCCACGCCGCCGGCCACCCCCGACCACCCGTCGAACCTGCTCCCCGCCGAGCCGCTCGTCCACCTCGCGCCGTCGGTGGTGCTGCCGCTGGTCCTGCTGCTGCTCGGGGCCGGGTCGGCCTGGATCCGGTGGCGCCGCGACCCGGCCGCCGACCCGGCGGCCGCACTGGGTCCGCTGCGGCCGGTCTTCGCCGCGGCGTTCCGGCTCGACGACGTCCAGCACGCCCTCGTCGTACGCCCCGCGCGGGCGCTGGCCGCCACCGTCCGCGCCGGTGACGAGCGGGTGGTGGACGGCGCCGTCGAGGGCAGCGGGCGGGCCGCGTCCGGGCTCGGGGGCGGGCTGGCGGCGCTGCACCGGGCGGCGCTGCCCCGGGCCGCCGCCGGGGTGCTGGCCGGCGCGCTGCTCATCGGGCTCGCCGCCGCCCTGATCGGAGGCACCTCATGACCTTCGGGCAGTTCCTGCTGGTCGCGGTCCTGGCGGTGCCGGGGCTCGGCGCGGTCGCGGTGGCCGGGGTCCCCGCAGACCGGGCCGCCCGGCTGGTCGGCACGGTGGCCGCCGGGCTCACCCTGCTCGCCGCGCTGCCGCTCGCCGCCGGTGACCGGGGCTGGTTCGCCTGGTCGGCCGGCGCGCCCGCGGTACGCCCCTGGCACCAGCTCGACGTGCCCTGGGTACCCGCCCTCGACCTGCGGTTCCACCTCGGCGTGGACGGCATCTCGTACCCGCTCGTGGTGCTCACCGCGCTGCTGACCCTGCTGTGTTGCGGCTACACCCTGTGGCGCGTGCCGGCCGGTGGCAGCGGCCGGGCCCTGGTCGCGCTGCTGCTCGTCGTCGAGGTCGGCATCCTGGGCACCTTCCTCGCCCTCGACCTCGTGCTGTTCTTCCTCTTCTTCGAGGTCGTGCTGCTGCCCATGTACGCGGTCATCGCGGGCTGGGGCGGGGAGGACCGGCGGCGGGCCGCCCGCAAGTTCGCCCTCTACACCCTCTTCGGGTCGGTGCTGCTGCTGGTCGGCGTGTACGTGGTGGTCGCCGCCGCCGGCACGGCGGACATCGTGGCGCTGACCGGCGGCGCCGGCCTCTCCCGGGGCACGCAGCTCTTCGCGTTCACCCTGCTCGCGCTGGCGTTCGCGGTGAAGAGCCCGCTCTGGCCGCTGCACTCCTGGCTGCCCGACGCGCACACCCAGGCGCCGACCGTCGGCAGCGTGGTCCTCGCCGGCGTCCTGTTGAAGATGGGCACGTACGGGCTGATCCGGGTGGCGGTCGGCGTGGCCCCGGAGGGCGCCCGCTGGGCCGCCCCGGTGCTCGGGGTGCTCGCCGTCGCGGCGATCCTCGTCGGCGCGCTCGTCTGCCTCGCGCAGACCGAGCTGAAACGGCTCATCGCCTACTCCAGCGTGGGCCACATGGGTTTCGTGCTGCTCGGCGTGGCCACCCTCACGAGCACCGGCATCCGGGCCGCGCTGATCGGCAACATCGCCCACGGGGTGATCACCGGGCTGCTGTTCTTCCTGGCCGGCGCGATCAAGGACCGCGCCCACACCGGCGCGCTGGGCGAGCTGTCCGGGCTGCGGGAGACCGCGCCCCGGCTCGCCGGGCTGCTCGGGTTCGCGGCGGTCGCCTCCCTCGGCCTGCCCGGCCTCGCCGGCTTCTGGGGGGAGGCGTTCGCGGTGATCGCCGCGATCGAGGTGGGCGGGCCCCTCTGGACCACGCTGGGTGTGCTGGCCGCGGTCGGCGGGGCGCTCACGGCCGCGTACTTCCTGCGGCTGCTGCGCCAGGTCACGCACGGCCGGCCGAGCCCGGCGGTCGGGCGGCTCGCCCCGACCCTGGCCGGTGCGGAACTCACCGCGTGGGCGCCGCTCGTGCTGCTCGCGCTGGCCATCGGGCTGGCCCCCGCGCTGGTGCTCGGTATCGCCGAGGCCCCGGTCGACGCCCTGGTGGAGGTGCTTCCATGAGCGTCCAGAGCGTCGACCACGTGGCGCTGCTGCCGGCGTACCTGGCCGCCGCCACCGCCGTCCTGGTGCTGGTCACCGACCTGATGCTGGCCCGTCCCGGGCTGACCCGGGCCGTGGCGGGCCTCGGCGCGCTGGCCACGGCCGCCGGCGCGGCCCTGGTGGGCGCGGGCGGCGAGCGGGGGACGTTCTGCGTCGAGGCCGACTGCTCGTACGTCTTCGGTGGCCGGGCCGCCCTGGTCGGTGCACTGTTCGCCCTGCTCACCCTCGCGGTGCTGGGGCTGTCCGGCGGCCACCTGCGGGCCGGGCGGGCGCCGGCGGGGGAGTACTGCTTCCTGCTGGCCTGCGCGATGACCGGCGGTGTCGTGCTCGGCGCGGCCGGCGACCTGATCACGCTCATCGTGGCGCTGGAGACGCTCACCCTGCCGCTCTACGTGCTGGTCGGGCTGCGCCGCGGCAGCCTGGCGAGCGCCGAGGCGGCCATCACCTTCTTCGTCGTCAGCGTGGTGGCCACCACCGTGAGCCTGCTCGGCGCGGCGCTGCTCTACGCGGTCACCGGCGAGCTGCACCTGGGGCGGCTCGGCACGCTCCTCGCCGAGCGGCCGGACCTGCACGACCTGCCGCTCACGGCCGCCGCGGCCACGCTCCTGCTGCTCGGGCTGGCGTTCAAGGTCGCCGCCGTGCCGTTCCACGCCTGGGCGCCGGCCACGTACGACGGCGCCCCGCTGCCCGTCGCCGCGTACCTCTCGACGGCGTCGAAGCTCGGCGGCGTGGTGGCGCTGCTCGCCGTGGTGACCGCCGCGCTGCCGGCCGACCTCACCGGCCCGGTGCTGGCCCTGCTCGCGGTGCTCACGATGACCGTCGGCAACCTCGTGGCGCTGCGGCAGCGGCGGACGGTCCGGCTGCTCGCCTGGTCGTCGGTGGCCCAGGCCGGCTACATCCTCGCGCCGCTCGGCGCGCTGGCGCTCACCGCCGGCCGCACCGGTGAGGCCCGCGCCGGCGCGTACGCGGCCGCCCTCGCGTACGCCGTCTTGTTCGTCCTGCTGGAACTCGCCGCGTTCGCCGGGGTGACCGCCCTGCGTCCCGCGGACGCCGACGGCGGCACCCTGGACGACCTGCGCGGCGCGGCCCGCCGCCACCCCTGGCTCGGCGCCGGCCTGGGGCTGGCCCTCATCGGGCTGGCCGGGTTGCCGCCCGGCCTGGCCGGCCTCTTCGCCAAGGTGACGGTCGTCCGCTCGCTGCTGGACGGCGGCGCGGGCTGGCTCGCGCTGGTCGTGGCGGTCAACGCGGTCATCGGCCTGGCCTACTACCTGCGACTGACCGCCCGCCTCTACGCCCCGCCGGTCGGGGCGGGTGCGGCGTCCGCGCCGGGCGCGGGACGGGGTGCGGCCGCCGTGCTGGTCGTGGCCAGTGTGGTGGCCGTGGTGGTCGGCTTCGCCCCGCAGCTCGTCCTGGACCTGACCGCCCGCTGAGCGCCATCGCGGGCGCCGGCCGCCCGGACCCGCCTCCGCGCCCACCGGATCGATGCCTGTCGACTGGCTGAACGGCTGCTGGTCGCGCTCCCAGGCAATTCTCAGCCATATCGCGGATGGTTGACGGGTACCGGGTTGTTGAACCGGTCGACGGGTCCCGGCGACCCGTGCACCGAAGGAGTGATCGTGCACCACAACCGTCTCAAGACCGCCGCGTTGCTCGGCCTGCTCACCGCGCTGATCCTCGCGGTGGGCTACTGGTTCGGCGGCAGTGGCGGACTGGTCATCGCCGTCATCATCTCGCTGTTGATGAACGGCATCAGCTACTTCTACTCCGACAAGCTCGCCCTGCGGGCGATGCGGGCGCAACCGGTCAGCGAGGCACAGTTCCCCGAGCTGTACCGGATGGTCCGTGAACTGGCGACCGAGGCCCGGCAGCCGATGCCGCGGCTGTACGTCAGCCCGACCTCGCAGCCCAACGCGTTCGCGACGGGACGTAACCCGCAGCACGCGGCGGTCTGCGTCACGCAGGGCATCACCGAGATCCTCGACTACCGTGAGCTGCGCGGTGTGATCGGGCACGAGCTGTCCCACGTCTACAACCGGGACATCCTCATCTCCAGCGTGGCCGCCGGCCTGGCCGGCATCATCACCACGCTGGCGAACATCGCGTGGTTCATCCCGCTGGCCGGCGGGGACGACGAGGACGCCCCGAACCCGGCCGTGCTGCTGCTCACGATCATCCTGGGCCCGATCGCCGCGACGATCATCCAGCTGGCGATCAGCCGCAGCCGGGAGTTCCAGGCGGACGCCTCCGGCGCCCAGCTCACCCGCGACCCGCTGGCCCTGGCCAGCGCGCTGCGCAAGATCGAGGCCGTGGCGAGCCGACGCCCGCTGCCGGCACAGGGCAACCTGACGAGCGCCGCGCACCTCATGATCGCCAACCCGTTCCGGGGTGGCGGCATCGCGGCGCTGTTCTCCACCCACCCGCGGATGGAGGACCGGGTCGCCCGGCTGGAGCGGATGGCCGCCAACACCGGCCCGATCCAGTACCTGCGCTGACCCCGGACCGTCCCACCGCGCCCGGCACCGCTCGGTGCCGGGCGCGGTGCTGTGTCGCCCGCAATAACCGCTTCATCCGGACGCGCCCCGACCGTTAGGGTCGAAAGCAGCTCACGCTCATTACACCCGGGAGGTTCGTGTGGCCGCGCTGCGCCAGTATCTGGGCGTCTGGCGGATTCCTGGCGCACCGATGCTGCTGGTGACCGGCATCATCGGTCGGCTCGGGATCGGCATGACACCGCTGGCGCTGCTGCTGGTGGTCGAACAGGTGACGGGGCGGTACTCGCTCGCGGCCGTGGCGGGCGGCATCTACGCCGTGGCCGGCGCCGCGCTGAGCCCCGTCGCCGGGCGCGTCGCCGACCGGATCGGCCCCAGCCCGGTGCTGGTCGTCACCGCCGTCGCCCACCCGCTGGCCCTCGTCGGGCTGCTGCTGGCCAGCCACGCCGACGGCCTCGTGACGATCTACGTGGCGGCCGCCGTGGCCGGCGCCACCTACCCACCGCTGACGGCCGCGATCCGCGGCGCCTGGAACGACCTCACGTCCCCGGCGTCCGGCCGGTACCACCTGCGCAACACCGCGCTCGCGGCGGAGACCTCGCTGTTCGAGATCGTCTTCGTGCTCGGTCCGCTGCTGGTTGCCGGCTTCGTCCTGGTCGCCGACGCGACCGCCGCCCTGCTGGGCGCCGCGCTCGTCACGCTCGTCGGCACCCTGGCGGTCGCCGTCGGCCGGGTGATGCGCGGCTGGCGGCCGCACCCCCGCGAGCACCAGGCCCGCGGGCTCGGCCCGCTGCGGGTCGCCGGCTTCCCGGCCCTGCTCGTCTGCGTGGCCGGTCTCGGCATCGCGTTCGGCGCCGCCGGCGTCATCGTGCCGGCGTTCGCCGGCAACTACCGCGCCGACGACGCGGAGAGTCTCGCCGGCATCCTGCTGGCCGTCTGGGGCGTGGGCAGCGCGGTCGGCGGGTTCTGGTTCGGCGTACGCAAGCCGGCCGTCAACATGACCCGGCAGTTCGCCCGGCTGCTCGCCGCGCTCGCGGGCACCTTCGTGGTCTTCGCCGTGATGCCCAACCCGCTGGCGCTGGGCGCCGCGCTGATCGTCGGCGGGGCGACCATCGCGCCCGCGCTGACGCTGGAGAACACCCTGGTCGGGCGGATCGCCCCGGCCGGCATGCTGAACGAGGCGTACACCTGGGTCGTGACCATGTCCGTGGCGGCGAGCGCGGCCGGCGGTGCGGTGGCCGGCGTGATCGTCGACCACGCCGGCGGCGTGCCGTGGGCGTTCCTCTTCGCCGGCGCCGCGGTCGCCGTCGGGGCCGGGGTCGCCGCGCTGCCCGCCGGGCCCATCGCCCGCGCGGAGGCCCGAGCCGTACGCGTCGAGGAGCCCATTCCCGCCTGACGGTTGGCCCGGGCGGGGTCGGGTACTCCCTCGGGCGTGTTCGTCTTCTTCTCGAACCGGGTCGGATGCCTGGGCTCGCTGCTGATCAGCGCGCTCCTCACGGTGGTGCTGCTGCTGATCTTCAACCGCTGACGGCGGTCGCGGCGGTGCTGGTGTCGTCAGGTGCCCGACGCCGGTCGGCGGCGCACGCCCCGGACCACCCAGCGGAGGGCCTGGTGGACACCGACGCCCACGGCCGTGTTGGCGAGCGCGAGAGCCGACGCGCCGAGCAGCCCCGGTTCGAGGCCCATGGCCCCGGTCGCGACGAGCAGGACGGGCCAGAGCAGCGCGGCGGCGGCGAGCGACAGCCGCCACCAGCGACCGGCCACGAGGCCGAACAGGATCAACGTCGGGATCACGGGCGCCCCCTTCCCCGGCGCCTCCACGATACGTCCGGGCGGTGATCCAGTGGGCTGCCCGACCTGCGGTGACGGCAGCGAGGCCCGACGGGCCGTCAGATGCGCGGCGGCGGACTAAACCGGTGGCCGCCGCGGCTCGTTCCGCCCTACCGTGAGCTGGATCTTCTTCTCCGACGCCCTCCCGAGAGGACTTCACCCCGCGTGACGCCGCCTGCTTCGTAGACCTGACACCGTGCCCGCGCATCGGTCGCCGACGTCGCCGTCGGTTCGTTTCCCATGCCTTCCGTCAGGCCCTTCGGAGAAGATCATGTCTACGCGTCCTCGTATCGTGCTGCCCGGGACCGTCGGGCGCACGCGGCTTCCCCTGCTCGCACTCGGCTGCGCCCACCGCTGTCCCGACCTCGGGACGTTCCGCGTCACCGCCGGCGGCGAGTCCCTCGACACCACGCCCCTGGTCGCCCGCGCGTCCCGCGACCACACCAGCACAGTTCGGCCTCTGCTCCTGAGCGCGCGCCGTTGGCCGCAGCCCGGACGGGATGCGCGGTGGCCCCGCCGCGGACTGCACCATGCGGCCGTCCGCGCGCGGTCGGTCATGATGCGCGACAGGTCAGGGCCGTCCCGGTATCGGCGACGACGGTGAACGCCCGGGTGCGCACGTCTGTCCGGTGACCTGGGTCGGCGTCGGCACGGCCGGCGTGTGGGCTGGCGCCCGCACGCCGGCGTGGCCGGTTCGATCGGCGGACGGGCTGCGGGACGCGGTTCGGCCAGGCCGCCGCCAGGTCGGACACTGGACAGACGTGACGTACGACGACCAGCGGCGACGACATCTGCCGTGACAGGCCCCCGGCCGGCCACGACGGCGACGGCTTTACCGGTAGTTGGTGAACTGGAGGGCGACGCCGAAGTCCTCGCCCTTGAGCATCGCGATCACGGCCTGGAGGTCGTCCTTCTTCTTGCCGGTGACGCGGAGCTGGTCGCCCTGGATCTGCGCCTGGACGCCCTTCGGGCCCTCGTCGCGGATCTTCTTGCTGATCGCCTTCGCCTTGTCCGAGTCGATGCCCTGGATGATCTTGCAGTCGATCTTGAACACCTTGCCGGAGGACCGCGGGTCACCCGCGTCCAGCGACTTCAGCGAGATGTTGCGCTTGACCAGCTTCTCCTTGAAGACCTCCAGCGCGGCCCGGACGCGCTCCTCGGTCTCGGCCTGGAGGGAGACCGCCTCCTCGCCCGACCAGGAGATCTCGGCGCCCGTCCCCCGGAAGTCGAACCGCGTCGCGAGCTCCTTCTCCGCCTGGCGGAGGGCGTTGTCGACCTCCTGCCGGTCGACCTTGCTCACGATGTCGAACGACGGGTTCGCTGCCATGCTCATGCTCCTGCTGTCCGGCGGTTTCTGGCGTGCCGTCGCCCGCTGACCAGCGGTACGACCCCCTGACCGTACCCGGTTGCACCGGCGGCGGGGGGAGCCGCTATCCTTGCATCCGTCGCCGCGTCCCCGACGCGGTGATACGCCCTGGCGGGTTGCCCGAGCGGCCAATGGGAGCGGACTGTAAATCCGTCGCGAAAGCTACAGAGGTTCGAATCCTCTACCCGCCACCAGGTGCACAAAGAAGCCCCTGACCAGCGAGAACGCTGGTCAGGGGCTTCTTTCGTGAGCCCACTCGGTCCCCGCTCGATCTCGGATGGCGGTTTCGCAGACGTGTCCGGGCTACCGGCAAGGAGGCCGTGATTGCCGAGGCCATCGAGTCGACCAAGGCCGCTGGCCAGGGCGTACAACGCGCGGTTGTGGCGCGCCGCCGGTCCGGTTGTTTGATCCCGCCTCCGCGACCTTGCTTCGATCGCTGCCGTTCACGGGGGAGCGCCGGGGGAGCGCCGGTACGGGGAGGCGGAGCTGTGGTGGCGAGGAGGTCCCTGGGCCGGCAGTTCGGGTGGTTGTGGGCGGCCTACGCCGTCAGCGCGTACGGCTCCGGGCTGGGGTTCGGCGCCCTGCCGCTGATCGCCGTGCTGCTGTTGGACGCCAGTCCCGCTCAGGTGTCCGCGTTGTCGGCGGTGGGGCCGGCGGTGGGCGCGCTCATCGCGGTGCCGCTCGCGCCGTGGGTGGAGTTCCGCCGCAATCGGCCGGTGATGATCGCGATGGACGTGGTCCGGTTCGCGGTCATGATGACGGTCCCGATCGCGTACGCGTTCGGGCTGCTCGGTTTCGTCCAGTTGCTGGTCGTCTCGGCGGTGGTCGCCGCCGCCAAGATCGCCTTCAACGCGGCCAGCGGCGCGTACCTCAAGACGCTCGTCCGTCGGGACGACCTGCTCGTGGCCAACGCCCGGTTCGAGTCGACGACGTGGAGTTCCATCGCGGTCGGGCCACCGCTGGGCGGCGCGGCCATCGGCCTGTTCGGGCCGGTGACGACCGTGCTGGCGGACGCGTTCAGCTACCTGTTCTCCGCCCTGGGCATCGCCGCGATCCGGGGCAGGGAGGACCGGCCGCGGCGCACCGGGACGAGCCGGGTCCGGGTCGGTGAGTTGCTCGACGGTTGGCGGCACCTCCTGACCCATCCCGGCCTGCGGGCGCTCTACCTCAACCAGCTGCTCGTCAGCGGACTCATCATGGCCACCGAGCCGTTGCTGGCCGTACTCCTGCTCCGTGAACTCGGGTTTCCACCGTGGCAGTACAGCCTCGCCTTCGCCCTTCCCTGCGTCGGTGGGCTGATCGGCTCACGCCTCGCCCGCCGGGTAGTGGCGCGGCACGGCCGGCACCGGACGCTGCGGACGGTCGGCGCGCTGCGGGCGGTCTGGCTGATCGGCCTCGCCTTCGTCCAACCTGGAGTCGTCGGCCTCGTGACGGTGGTCGCCGTCGAGTTCGCGATCATCGTCAACATGAGCCTGTACAACCCGGTGCTGGCCACCTACCGGCTCGAGAACACGCCCCGGGACCGCGTCGTCCGCACCCTGACGGCCTGGTCGATCAGCAGCAGCGCCGCCATCGCCGTCCTCAGCGCCCTCGGCGGTCTGCTCGCCGCGGCCACCAGCCCACGTACCGCCATCACGGTCGCGGGGTTGCTGATCCTGGCGAGCCCGCTGCTGCTACCGCGCCGGCGGGACGTCGCGCCGGCGCCTGACCGCGAGCCGGCGCCCCCCGGCGCCCGACCGGAGACGGTTGCCGGGCGGTAGCGCGGCCGGAGCCCCGGCAGCGGACGCGGGACCGCGTCGGCTTCGCCAGCGGGGACGCCCGGCTACGCCAGCGCCTGCCGGGCGGCCTCGCCCATCGGGTCCTCGCGGGTGGGCAGCCGCTCGATGGTCGGCAGCACCTCCTCCCGGAAGACGCCGTGCAGCCGGCGCAGTTCCGCCGCCGGATGCTCGGCGTCGTCGACCCGCACGTCCCAGATCGGGTACGGCTCGTCGCCGATCACCGTGACGGTCGCCGACCGTGCGCCCTGCCGGTCACCGCCGGCCTCCTCGCCGGCCTCGATGGCCAGCACGAGCCGCTCGGCCAGGTCGAGTTCCCGGCTCTCCTCGAACACTCGGACGATCTCCGCGAGGGTCTCGGGGCCCACCAGCCGGTTGCCCTGCGCCGCGTAACCCGGCCCGGTGTGGTGGCCGGCCCAGTGCCGGGCACGGGAGCCGGTGAAGGCGTACGCGCGTCCCTCGCGATCGACCATGCCGACCTGCCGTACCTCCCGACCCGGATCCCGGGCCAGCAGCACGGTCAGGACGTCCTGCGGCGAGCGGCCCTCGTGGAGCAGCGGCAGGCCGTCGTAGGCCAGGAACGGGTTGGGGGTGGCCTGGGTCGCCACCGCGCCACCGTCGGCGTGGACGTGCGCGACCAGCTTGCCGACCGCTGGTCTGGCCGTGAGGGCTCCCACCCCGAGCTGGCCCGTACGCGGGCAGCGTGCGGCGATCGAGAAGGTCACGGCCGGCGGGTACCCGGAGGGACGCCGGGCATGCCCCGCCCCGACGTGGGCAGGAGCGGGGCACGCCGGGCGCCGGGCAACGGGAACGCGCGGAACCAGGGGAGCGGGGGACGGCGCCGGACAGACGCGAAGAAGTGCCGGACACCGTGAATGACCGGACACGGGGAGGCGAACAGTGTCGGGTTGGCGCGGGGTCCAGCGTGGAATGGCTGAATTGCCCCCGACGTCCCTCTGGTCCTCTTGCGTCAGGCAGGTATGGTGGTCGATGTCCCGGTCGCGGTGCGGGCGACCGAGGCAGTCCGAGACGTGACACAGAGTGATCACACGCGGCTGTTCGAAGGTCGGGCGAGCCGTGGAGGCGAAATGTGCCGTACGTCGTATCAGGCACCCGATGAACCCTGCTCCCGGCACATCAGGCCCTTGATCTGGCCCTGCTCGGCGGGAGTCGTGGCCTGATCGGCGGAACCTCGTCACCGGCACGGCCCTGCCGTGCCCGCACGGCTTTTCTGGTCACCGGCCGTGTGGCACGATCGTGGAACCTCCACCATCCCTGTGACACTTCCCCGACAGGAGCAAACATGTCTGGTCGAAAGCGGGGCCGGCTGCTTGGCTCGTTCCTGGTGCTCGCTGCACTGGCCGCCGGCGTCTTCGTAGGCGACGTCTGGGGCGGGCAGGTGCACACAATGGACGTCATCTGGAACATGGACGTCATCTGGAACGCGCCGGTGCTTCCCTGACCCGAGGGTCAACTGCACCACGATGTGAACCAGCGGGGCCGGTGAGGGGGGCGGCATGGCGGGTCAAGGCCGCGCTGGCTCCCGCACGACGGAGCACGCCTGGCTGATCACCGGGCCGATGGCGTTGTTCGCCGTCGTCTGTTCGACGATCGTCGCCCTCGTCGTCCGGGAGCCGTTCGGTGACTGGCCGATGGCGGCGCTGCTCCTGGCGGCCATGGTGGCCGCCGGGCTGCCGGTGCTCAACTTCACCGTGCGGCGTCACTCCGTCGGCGTGACCCTCACCGAGATCCCGCTGGTTCTCGCGTTCTACCTGCTCCGGCCGCTCACCGTCGTCGTCATCTACACGCTCGCGGCCATCATCACGCACCATCGCCACCGGCTGGGCGCCACCAAGTTCTGGTTCAACGTCGCCCGGGCCGCGGCCGGGTCGTCCCTGGCGGTGCTGGTGCTGCAGGCGCTTCCGCCCGTGCAGGGGGTCGGTCCCGGCACCTGGCTGATCCTGTTCGCGGCGGCCAGCATGGTGAACCTGGTCAGCATCGTCTCCGTGGCGGGGGTCCACACCCTGCTCCAGGGCTGGCAGGCGGGGCGGGAGGCGATCCGGAAGACCCCGCTCGCGCTGCTCACCGCGGCCATCAACATCGCCAGCGGCATGGTCGTGCTCATCCTCATCGCGGAGACGTGGTGGTCCGTGGTGCTGCTGGCGGCCCTCGTCGTCGCGCTGGCGCTCGTCTATCGCGCGTACGCGCAGTTCTTCCGGCAGCACCGCACGCTCGCCGACATGTACGAGCTGAGCCGGGCGATCGCCGAGAGCGGGCAGGACGGCACCCTGGCCGACGCCCTTCTCGGGCGGGTGCGGACGCTGATGCAGGCGGAGTACGCCACGCTCTGGCTGCCCGCGCAGGGCCGGCACCCGGAGGTGCTGCTGACCGCGCGCAACGGCGACTCCGGTCTGCTGGACCTCGCCAAGACTCCCGCCTCGGTGCGGCAGCGGGCCCGGGCGCAGGGCCGCGCCGTCACCGTCGGGCGTGGCATGACCAGCGACCCCGATCTGCGTGCCGACCTGTCCGTCCAGCGGATCAAGGACGTGATCGTCCTGCCGCTGCGCTCCGGCCAGGCGGTCATCGGCACGCTGGAGGTGGCGAACCGCCTCGGCGACAGCAACTACTTCGTCCGCAACGACGTGCCCGTCTTCGAGACGGTGGCCGCGCACGCCGCTGTCGCGCTGGAGAACTCGCGGCTCGTCGACCGGCTGCGGCACGACGCGTACCACGACACGCTGACCAAGCTGCCCAACCGGCGGCGGATCACGAGCGCCCTCGACGAGTCCGTGAAGATCCGGGCGCCGGGGGAGGTCGTGGCGCTGCTCCTCTTCGACGTCGACGGCCTGCGCCAGGTCAACGAGTCGCTCGGCCACGCCGCCGGTGACAAGGTTCTCGTCGAGGTGGCCGACCGACTCCGCGCGTCGGCGCCGTCCTCCGCACTCGTGGGGCGGGCCGGTGGCGACGAGTTCCTGGTGACGATGCGGCTGGAGAGCGCCGAGGCGGCCGTGGACCTGGCCGCCCAGCTGCGCGAGCAGATCCGCGACGAGATGGTCTTCGACGCGCTCACCCTGGACGTGGACACCGCCGTGGGCGTCGCCGTGCACCCCGATCACGGCAGCGACGCCGCGACGCTGCTGCAACGGGTCGACCTGGCCGCCATGGCGGCGAAGTCGGTGCCGGGCAGCGTCCAGCTCTTCAACCCGGGCCTGGAGTCGCGGTCGCTGCGCCGGCTCGGGCTCGCCGGCGACCTGCGCCGGGCGCTGGACGAGGGGAAGCTGGAGATCTACTTCCAGCCCAAGGTCACGCTGCGGGACCGGCGGCTCGTGGGCGTCGAGTGCCTGGCCCGCTGGGAGCATCCGACGCACGGCACCGTGGCCCCGGAGGACTTCGTGGCGGTGGCCGAGCACACCGGCCAGCTCAGCCGCCTCACCGAGATCGTGCTGCGCGAGGGCCTGCGGCGCAGCCGGGACTGGGCCCAGGCCGAGCAGCCGCTCTCCGTGGCCGTCAACCTCAGCCCGCGTACGCTCACCGACCAGCACTTCCCGGACCGCGTCCAGGACCTGCTCACCGAGTACGGTGTGCCGCCGCAGCGGCTCACCCTGGAGATCACCGAGGCGGGGGTGCTGGACGGCACGGACCGCCCCGTGCCCACCCTGCGTCGGCTGCGCGATCTGGGCGTACGGCTGTCGGTGGACGACTTCGGCACCGGTGACTCGTCCCTGGCCCACCTGCGGCGGCTGCCGGTGCACGAGGTGAAGGTCGACCGGTCCTTCGTGCAGGGGATGGCCACCGATCCGGGCGACCTGGCGATCGTCAACGCCGTGGTGACGCTCTCGCAGCAGTTCGGCCTGGCGGTGGTGGCCGAGGGCGTGGAGAGCGAGCTGACGCTGGAGCTTCTCCAGGACATCGGGTGCGAGATCGGGCAGGGATTCCTGTTCAGCCGGCCGCTGCCGTACGAGCGGCTGGAGGCCTGGTTCGGCGCCCAGGTGGACCCCGAAACGATCTCGGGAGCGGAGCTTCCGCGCCTGCGCGTCGTGCCCTGACCTGCGCCGACGCCACGGCGGGGGATCCGATTTCGCGTGCGGGGTGCAGCCGTGTACTCTTACCTCTGCGCGCCCCACGGGGAGATCGCGCAGGCCCCCTTAGCTCAGTCGGCAGAGCGTCTCCATGGTAAGGAGAAGGTCTACGGTTCGATTCCGTAAGGGGGCTCGAGGGTCAGCTGGACCCACCACGGCGGTGTAGCTCAGATGGCAGAGCAAGCGGCTCATAATCGCTGTGTCGCCGGTTCAAGTCCGGCCACCGCTACTCTCGTCCTCCGGGCGTGTTCCCGGTGGTCAGTGGGAGGGGCGCCACAGGCGCCCACTTTGCATGTCCGCGTCATCAGCACGTACGCTGATGCGCCGTAGTTCTAACCGTTAGCGAGGAAGGCGCTCCGCCGTGGCGAAGGCGACCGATGTCCGGCCGAAGATCACTTTGGCGTGTGTGGAGTGCAAGGAGCGCAACTACATCACGCGCAAGAACCGCCGTAACGACCCGGACCGCATCGAGCTGAAGAAGTTCTGCCCCCGGGACGGTCGGCACACCCTCCACCGCGAGACGCGCTGACCTCCGGCCGGCACCGCCCGGCCACCCGTACGCTTCACCGATCGCCGATCTGACCGGTCCGGCGCGGCATCCGCCCGCCACCGACCGCGCAGATCGGCGATCGCGCTTTGCGTGTAGTTTCGCGGCATGTCCCTGGACCCGTCCTACGTCGGCCGGACGTACCCGCCGACCGCCCCCTACCAGGTGGGCCGAGAGAAGATCCGCGAGTTCGCCACCGCCATCGGCGCCACCGATCCGGCCCACCACGACCCCGAGGCCGCCCGGGCGCTCGGCCACCCCGACGTGGTGGCCCCGCCCACCTTCCCCTTCGTGGTGACCATGGCCGCCACCCAGAAGATCGTCGAGGACCCGGCGCTGGGCGTCGACTACAGCCGCGTGGTGCACGGCGACCAGCGGTTCGCGTACACCCGGCCGGTGGTGGCCGGCGACGAGCTGGTCTGCGTGAGCACCATCGAGGACATCACCACGCGGGGCGGGCACGGCTTCCTGACCACCCGCACCGACATCACCACCGCCGCCGGGGAGCCGGTGGTGGCGGTCTGGTCCAAGCTCGTCGTACGTGGGGAGGCCTGACGTGGAGCTGCCAGCCAGGACGTTCCGGGTGACCCGCGCGGACCTGGTCCGCTACGCGGGCGCCTCGGGCGACTTCAACCCGATCCACTGGAGCGACCGGATCGCGACGAAGGTCGGCCTGCCCGGGGTGATCGCCCACGGCATGTTCACCATGGCCCTGGTCGGGCGGGCGGTGACCGAGTGGGCCGGCGCTCCGGACGCGGTGGTCGACTACGGCGTCCGGTTCACCCGGCCCGTCGTGGTGCCCGACGACGACCAGGGCACCGAGATCGAGGTGACCGCGGTGGTCCGCGAGGTCACCGAGGACGGCCTCACCCGGCTCGACATCACGGCCACGTGCGGGGGCGAGAAGGTGCTCTCCCAGGCCCGGGCGACCGTGCGCACGGCCCGCTGACCGCGACCCGACGCGCGATGGGGGTGGACCGGTTGGGAAAGTCGGGTGCCTACCCGTACACTGGTCCGCCGTGGGGCAAGTGACCCCTGCTCGGCCGCGTGTGGTCGGGCAGGGCGAGCGTTGCCGCACAGGGGTGTAGCTCAATTGGCAGAGCAGCGGTCTCCAAAACCGCAGGCTGCAGGTTCAAGTCCTGTCACCCCTGCGCCTCAGGCCTGACCGTTCCCGTGGGTCGCGTCGCCGAGAAGGTGGCGTACGGCCCGTGGTGGTGGCATCGGCGGGGTGGCTCGGAGGCATCGGGCCGCCGGCCGATCCGCCGGCCGCGGCCCGTCGCGGGACGGTTGGTCCGGCCGGCGCGACCAGCGCCGCGCACGCCCCCGGGCGTGCGAACCCGAGATTCCCGCGACGGAGGGCGAAGTGGCCGAGAGCAAGCGGCGCGGCGAGGACGCCGGCGACGATCGTCTGCACGACGAGACCGTCGACGACGACGCCACCGGCGCGGACGAGCCGGTTTCCCGCGGCGGCACCGCGACGCGGTCCCGTGCCCGCGCCGAGTCGGCGGACAAGCCGAAGACCCGGACGGAGACCGACCGGGTGGGCCTGTTCGGCCGCATCGCCCGGTTCTTCCGCGAGGTCGTGGCCGAACTGCGTAAGGTCATCTGGCCGACCCGCAAGGAGTTGCTGACCTACACGGCCGTGGTGGTCACCTTCGTCGCGGTGGTGCTGACGATCGTGGCTGTCCTGGACTACGGCTTCGCCAAGGGCGTGCTGTGGGTCTTCGGCAACCCCAGCTGAGCGGCTGTACCAGCCGATAGTGACGGAAGTGAGCGAGCGTGCCTGAGTACGACGAGACCGCCGAGCCCGCGGACGAGCAGTCCACGGTGGCGACGGCGGCGAACGACGAGTCGGTCGAGGCCGCCAGCGACCCGGAAATCCCGACCACCGAGGCTCCGTCGGACGAGGAGTTCGACCCGGTCGCCGAGCTGCGCCAGAAGCTGCGCTACGCGCCGGGCGACTGGTACGTGGTGCACTCCTACGCCGGCTACGAGAACAAGGTCAAGACCAACCTCGAGACCCGCATCACGAGCCTCGACATGGAGGACTACATCTACCAGGTCGAGGTGCCGACCCGGGAAGAGGTCGAGGTCAAGAACGGCAAGCGGTCACAGGTCCAGGCGAAGGTCTTCCCGGGCTACATCCTGGTCCGGATGGAGCTGACCGCCGAGTCCTACTCCTGCGTGCGCAACACCCCGGGGGTCACCGGCTTCGTGGGGGCGACCGACCGGGCCGACCGTCCGGCGCCGCTCTCCCTCGACGAGGTGCTCAAGTGGCTGGCCCCGGCGGTGGAGACCGAGCAGAAGAAGGCGAAGCCGGAGGTCAAGGTCCTCGACTTCGAGGTCGGCGACTCGGTCACCGTCACCGACGGCGCCTTCGCGTCGCTGCCGGCGACGATCAGCGAGATCAACGCCGACCAGCAGAAGCTCAAGGTGCTGGTGTCGATCTTCGGCCGGGAGACGCCGGTCGAGCTGAACTTCAACCAGGTCGCCAAGATCTGATCCGGCCGCCGGCGGTGGGAGACCCCTCCCGCCGCCGGCGCGGCCGTTTCCGCTCGACCTCGCCGGTCGGGCGGAACCGGGCCTGCGCTACCCTTGAA
The DNA here is from genome assembly GCF_003610785.1 of Micromonospora globbae. Taxonomy (GTDB): domain Bacteria; phylum Actinomycetota; class Actinomycetes; order Mycobacteriales; family Micromonosporaceae; genus Micromonospora; species Micromonospora globbae. Next base: position 112,342 of record NZ_RAQQ01000018.1, on the reverse strand, counting down.
CGTCGCTGCCTCGCGCCGCGCTGACCGTGCGCGCCCGCAGGGCGGTGCCAGCGAGCACCAATCCCAGTTCCAAGCCCCAGGAAGAGACATGCCTCCGAAGAAGAAGCTCGTCAAGACGTTCACGCTTCAGCTGCCGGCGGGCCAGGCCACCCCGGCGCCGCCGGTCGGCCCCGCGCTCGGTCAGCACGGCGTGAACATCATGGAGTTCTGCAAGTCCTACAACGCGCAGACCGAGTCGCAGCGGGGCGACATCGTCCCCGCCGAGATCAGCGTGTACGAGGACCGGTCCTTCACCTTCGTGCTGAAGACCCCGCCCGCCGCCCGGCTGCTGATCAAGGCCGCCGGCGTGCAGAAGGGCTCGGGCGTGCCGCAGCGCGACAAGGTCGGCTCGGTGAGCCGCGCCCAGCTGCGGGAGATCGCCGAGCGGAAGATGGCCGACCTCAACGCCAACGACCTCGACCACGCCGAGCGGATCATCGCCGGTACCGCCCGCTCGATGGGCATCACCGTCACCGACTGATCCCGGCCCGCACCGACCCGTACGGATCGTGGGAGGGCGCGCACACGGCGCGGCCCGCCAGAGACCACAGGAGTAACCAAGACATGCAGCGCAGCAAGAGCTACCGCAAGGCCGCCGAGCTCATCGACCGGTCCAAGCTCTACACCCCCGCCGAGGCCGTGAAGCTGGCCAAGGAGACCACCTCCGTCAAGTTCGACGCCACGGTCGAGGTCGCGATGCGCCTCGGCGTCGACCCCCGCAAGGCGGACCAGATGGTCCGCGGCACGGTCAACCTGCCGCACGGCACCGGCAAGACCGCCCGCGTGATCGTGTTCGCCGCTGGCGCGAAGGCCGAGGAGGCCGCCGCCGCGGGTGCCGACGAGGTGGGCACCGACGAGCTGGTCGCCCGGATCCAGGGCGGGTGGCTCGAGTTCGACGCGGCGATCGCCACGCCGGACCAGATGGCCAAGATCGGCCGGATCGCGCGGATCCTGGGCCCGCGCGGTCTCATGCCGAACCCGAAGACCGGCACGGTGACCATGGACGTCGCCAAGGCGGTGCAGGACATCAAGGGCGGCAAGATCACCTTCCGGGTGGACAAGCACTCCAACCTGCACCTGATCATCGGCAAGGCCTCGTTCAGCGAGGCCCAGCTGATCGACAACTACGCGGCGGTGCTGGACGAGGTGCTGCGGGCCAAGCCGTCGGCGGCCAAGGGCAAGTACCTCAAGAAGGTCACCCTCACCACCACCATGGGCCCGGGCGTCCCGGTCGACCCGAACGTGGTGAAGAACCTCCAGGAGGCCTCGGCCGAGAGCTGAGCCCCTCCCGCGTCACAGGGCGCCGCCACGACCGTGGCGGCGCCCTGTCGCGTCTGTGATGTGGCAGGCTCGTCGCATGCGGCTGGAGAACGTCTGGCTGCGGTACCACCGGCGGGGGTCGTGGGTGCTGCGGGGTGCGGACGCGGAACTCGGTGCGGGCGAGGTGGCGGTCGTGCTCGGCCGTAACGGGGTCGGGAAGTCGACCCTGCTCCAGGTGGCCGCCGGGGTGATCCGGCCGGGCCGGGGGCGGGTGACGGGGCGGCCGGCCCGGGTCGGTTGGGTTCCCGAGCGGTTCCCCGCCGACCAGCCCTTCACGGTGGCGCACTACCTCACCGCGATGGGCCGGATGGCCGGGCTGCCCCCGTCCGAGGCCGGCCGCGCCGTGGACACCTGGGTCGAGCGGCTCGGCCTCGCCCGGTTCCGCGGGGTCCGCCTGCCCGAGCTGTCGAAGGGGACGGCCCAGAAGGTCGGCCTGGCCCAGGCCATGCTCCGCCGACCCGGCCTGCTCGTCCTCGACGAGCCGTGGGAGGGGCTGGACGCCACCGCCCGCGAGCTGGTCCCCGAACTCGTCGACGAGGTGCTGACGGCCGGCGGGTCGGTGCTGGTCAGCGACCACCGGGGTGAGGTCGCCCGGCTGCCCGGCGCGCGCCGGTGGACGGTGGCCGACGGCCTGGTGACCGAGGAGGCGCCGAGCGGGGGAGCCGGGTTCGCCGTGGTCGAGGTGGAGGTGGCCGCCGCGCGGGTGGCCGGCACCGTCGCCCGCCTGCGGGCCGAGGGCCACCGGGTGCTGGGCGTACGCCCCGGCGGTGAGCCGCCGGACGACCCCGTGCCGCCGGATGGGGGGCGCCCCGACGTCCGGGAGCCCGTGCCGGGTGCCCGCCCGGCGGATCCGGCGGACGAGGTGGTCCGGTGACCGCGCTGCTCCGGCTCCGGCTGGCCGGGTTCCTGCGTACCGGGCGGGCGGTGGCGCCGCTGCTCGCCGGGCTGGTCGTCCTCGGCACCCTCTACGGCGGCGGGCGGGCACAGGCCGGTGAGGCGTACGGCGTCTCGGCGGTGGTCCTGTTCCCGGTGCTCGCCTGGCAGACCAAGGTGCTGCTGGACGCGGAGCCGGACGGGCAGCGTCGGCTCGCCCAGGTGACGGTCGGCGCCCGGCGCGAGCGGATCGCCGGGCTGCTCGCCGCCGTGGTGGCGGCACTCGGCACGGTCGCCGTCGCGCTGGTCTTCCCGTGGCTGGTCGGCGGTGTCACCGGCCCGGTCGAGCCGGGCGACCGGTCGATCGCCGTCGGTCTGCTCCTCGGGCTCTGGGCGCACCTGCTGGCCGTACCCCCGGCGGTGCTGCTCGGGGCGCTCGCGAGCCGCGCCTGCACGGGCAGTGCCGGGTACGGCGTCGCGGTGCTGGCCCTCGGCGGGGTCGGCGCGGTCGTGCTCGGCCTGAGCGGCTCGGCGGTGCCCTGGCTGGCGCCCCCGATCATGGCGACCGCCCGAGCCACTGCCGGGGCGCTCCCGGCGACGACCGCGGCGCTGCTCACCGTCTGGGCGATGGCCTGGAGCGCCGTGGCCCTGGCCGGCTACGTCTGGTGGCGCCGGTCGCGCATGTGAGCCGGCGCACAGCACGGGGGCGATTTGGCGCTTCCGGTGCGGGTCGCGTAACCTTGGCGCGAAGTTCCACCCAGAGACCGCTGGTCACCGTGCCTCGGCACGGTCGAAGGTCCCGCGACGACGGGCGACCCGCGCAGGGCGGCAAGCGAAAATCGGCAGTGCAGCACGGCCCGCCGACCGTGCCCGCGTCGCCGGCCCTCGCCCCGTGCGCCCCGCGCCGGGGCTTTTCTCGTTGTCGCGCTTCCTGAGCCGCCGTCGTGAGCGCCCGTTCCCGACGGCGACCAGCCTCGAGCAACGAGAGAGGAGGGACATGGCGGACAAGCCGATCCGGGCCGACAAGGCCACGGCCGTCGCCGAGCTGACCGAGAGCTTCCGCAACGCGGGCGCCACGGTGCTGACCGAGTACCGCGGTCTGACGGTTTCCCAGCTCACGCAGCTGCGACGCTCGCTCGGCAAGGAGACCACCTACACGGTCGCGAAGAACACGCTGGCCAAGCGTGCCGCGTCCGAGGCAGGCATCTCCGGCCTCGACGAGCTGTTCACCGGTCCTACCGCGCTGACTTTCGTTTCGGGCGACGTCGTCGAGGCGGCGAAGGGGCTTCGCGACTTCGCGAAGGCCAACCCGAAGCTCGTCATCAAGGGCGGCGTCTTCGAGGGCAAGGCCATTTCCGCGGCCGAGGTCACGAAGCTCGCCGACCTGGAGTCCCGCGAGGTGCTGCTGGCCAAGCTGGCCGGCGCCATGAAGGGCAACCTGAGCAAGGCCGCGGCCCTGTTCCAGGCCCCGCTCTCCAAGGCCGCCCGTGCGGCGGCCGCCCTGGCGGAGAAGCGCGAGAAGGAGGGCGCCGAGGCGGCCTGAGGCCTCCCGGTGCCCGTTCAGTCTTAGTAACTCAAGTTGGAAAGGACGCCAGACATGGCGAAGCTCAGCACCGAAGAGCTGCTCGACGCGTTCAAGGAGATGACGCTGATCGAGCTCTCCGAGTTCGTGAAGCAGTTCGAGGAGACCTTCGAGGTCACCGCCGCCGCCCCGGTCGCCGTGGCCGCGGGTGCCCCGGCCGCCGGCGGTGCCGCCGCCCCGGCCGAGGAGGAGAAGGACGAGTTCGACGTCATCCTCGACGCCGACGGTGGCAAGAAGATCCAGGTCATCAAGGTCGTGCGTGAGCTGACCGGCCTGGGCCTCAAGGAGGCCAAGGACCTGGTCGAGGGCGCGCCGAAGCCGGTCCTGGAGAAGGTCAACAAGGAGACCGCCGACAAGGCCAAGGCCAAGCTCGAGGGTGAGGGCGCCAAGGTCACCCTCAAGTGACCTGAGGCTCCACCTGCGCGTGTCCGGCTCACGTGAGCCGGGGCACACACCGCGCCACAGCGGGCGGCGATCCGACAGCGGGTCGCCGCCCGCCGCGTTGGTGACCCCGGCGGCAGCGCGCGTGAGCTGGGCGTCCACGCGCAGGGCGGGGTCGGCGTGCGACGGGTCGCCGGGCCGGACGGGCGGGAAAGACGCGGCGACCCGGAGGCCGGGCCTTGACGCGGCACCGGGCTGCCAGGCACGCTGACACCAGCAAGACCTTCCGCGCTTGCGACGGCCACCAGGCGGGTATTGCAGCGGCGGCACCATCGTCCGCGGCACCCGAGCGGCCCAGCGGGAACATTGCGTTCCGAGCGGCCCGGTCGACCCGGTTTCCGGGGTCCCGGAGCACGTTCCGCAATGACCTGTGGGGGTGGGCTGGACAGCGGTTAGCCTCTCGGCTACACTGCTAGTTTGCGCTGCCTTCCGACTTGACCCCTGCTCGGAAATGTCCGTTTCCGGATATTTCTGGTGGGGTCATTGGAGTGCACGCGTACCAGCCGTTCTGCAGCACCGGTCCTCGGAAGGACGCATCTTGGCAGCTTCCCGCCCTGCGAAGACCAGTCGTACGTCGAGCGCATTCGCTCCCCGCCGAGTTTCTTTCGGCAGGATCACCGAACACCTCGAGGTCCCCAACCTCCTCGCCATCCAGACCGAGTCCTTCGACTGGCTGATCGGCAACGAGGCCTGGCAGGGCCGGTCGGCGGACGACCCGCACGCACGCTCGGGTCTCGCGGAGATCCTCGACGAGATCAGTCCCATTGAGGACTTCTCCGGCACCATGTCGCTCTCCTTCTCGTCCCCGCGCTTCGACGAGGTCAAGGCCTCGATCGAGGAGTGCAAGGAGAAGGACCTCACGTACTGCGCCCCGCTCTTCGTGACCGCGGAGTTCACCAACAACACCACTGGCGAGATCAAGAGCCAGACGGTGTTCATGGGTGACTTCCCGATGATGACGCCGAAGGGCACCTTCATCATCAACGGCACCGAGCGCGTCGTGGTGAGCCAGCTCGTCCGGTCCCCGGGCGTCTACTTCGACAAGCAGCCGGACAAGACCTCCGACCGCGACCTCTCCAGCGTCAAGGTCATCCCGAGCCGGGGTGCCTGGCTGGAGTTCGACATCGACAAGCGCGACACGGTCGGCGTCCGCATCGACCGCAAGCGCCGGCAGGCCGTCACGGTCCTGCTCAAGGCCATCGGTTGGTCCAACGAGCAGATCCGTGAGCGCTTCGGCTGGTCCGAGCTCATGATGACCACGCTCGAGAAGGACCACATCGCCGGCCAGGACGAGGCGCTGCTCGACATCTACCGCAAGCTGCGCCCCGGCGAGCCGCCGACGCGTGAGAACGCGCAGACCCTGCTCGACAACCTCTTCTTCAACCCGAAGCGGTACGACCTGGCCAAGGTCGGCCGGTACAAGTTCAACAAGAAGCTCAACATCGACGTGCCGATCACCACCGGCACGCTGACCGAGGACGACATCGTCGCCACCGTGGAGTACCTGTGCCGGCTGCACGCCGGTGAGGACGGCTACGAGGCCGACGACATCGACCACTTCGGCAACCGGCGCCTGCGCACGGTGGGCGAGCTGATCCAGAACCAGGTCCGGGTCGGCCTGTCCCGCATGGAGCGGGTCGTCCGGGAGCGGATGACCACCCAGGACGTCGAGGCGATCACGCCGCAGACCCTGATCAACATCCGCCCGGTCGTGGCGGCGATCAAGGAGTTCTTCGGCACGTCGCAGCTGTCCCAGTTCATGGACCAGACCAACCCGCTGGCGGGCCTGACCCACCGGCGCCGGCTGAGCGCGCTCGGCCCGGGTGGTCTGTCCCGGGAGCGGGCCGGCTTCGAGGTCCGTGACGTGCACCCGTCCCACTACGGCCGGATGTGCCCGATCGAGACGCCGGAAGGCCCGAACATCGGTCTGATCGGCGCGCTCTCCACCTTCGCCCGGGTCAACCCGTTCGGCTTCATCGAGACGCCGTACCGGAAGGTCGTCGACGGTCGGGTCACCGACCAGATCGACTACCTGACCGCGGACGAGGAGGACCGGTACGTCAAGGCGCAGGCCAACGCGCCGCTGAAGTCCGACGGCTCGTTCGCCGAGGACCGCGTCCTGGTCCGCCGTAAGGGCGGCGAGACGGAGGACGTCCCGCCGGAGGCCGTGGACTACATGGACGTGTCGCCGCGGCAGATGACCTCGGTCGCGACGGCGATGATCCCGTTCCTCGAGCACGACGACGCCAACCGGGCGCTCATGGGCGCGAACATGCAGCGCCAGGCGGTGCCGCTGGTCAAGGCCGAGGCGCCGCTGGTCGGCACCGGCATGGAGTACCGGGCGGCCGTGGACGCCGGTGACGTGGTGGTCGCCGAGGTCGGCGGTGTCGTCGAGGACCTCTGCGCCGACTACATCACCGTCCACCAGGACGACGGCCACCGCCGGACGTACCTGCTGCACAAGTTCCGCCGCTCCAACGCCGGCTCCTGCGTCAACCAGAAGCCGGTCGTCTTCGAGGGCGACCGCGTCGAGGCCGGCCAGGTCATCGCCGACGGCCCGTGCACCGACGAGGGCGAGATGGCGCTCGGGCGCAACCTGCTCGTGGCGTTCATGACCTGGGAGGGCCACAACTACGAGGACGCGATCATCCTGTCGCAGCGCCTCGTGCAGCAGGACGTGCTCACCTCGATCCACATCGAGGAGCACGAGGTCGACGCCCGGGACACCAAGCTCGGCCCGGAGGAGATCACCCGCGACATCCCGAACGTCAGCGAGGAGATGCTCGCCGACCTCGACGAGCGCGGCATCATCCGGATCGGCGCCGAGGTCGTCCCCGGCGACATCCTGGTCGGCAAGGTCACCCCGAAGGGTGAGACCGAGCTGACCCCGGAGGAGCGGCTGCTCCGCGCGATCTTCGGCGAGAAGGCGCGCGAGGTCCGGGACACCTCGCTGAAGGTGCCGCACGGTGAGACCGGCACGGTCATCGGCGTGCGTACCTTCTCCCGCGAGGACGGCGACGAGCTGCCTCCGGGCGTCAACGAGCTGGTCCGGGTCTACGTCGCCCAGAAGCGGAAGATCCAGGACGGCGACAAGCTCGCCGGCCGTCACGGCAACAAGGGCGTCATCTCCAAGATCCTCCCGATCGAGGACATGCCGTTCCTCGAGGACGGCACCCCGGTCGACATCGTGCTCAACCCGCTGGGTGTGCCGAGCCGGATGAACATCGGCCAGGTGCTGGAGACGCACCTCGGCTGGGTGGCCAAGACCGGCTGGAAGATCGAGGGCGAGGACGCCGAGTGGAAGCGGCAGCTCCAGGCGATCGGCGCCGACGAGTCCGAGCCGGACACCAACGTGGCCACCCCGGTCTTCGACGGTGCCCGCGAGGAGGAGATCGCCGGTCTGCTCGAGTCGACGCTGCCCAACCGCGACGGCCAGCAGCTGATCGGCCGCAGCGGCAAGGCGCGGCTGTTCGACGGCCGCTCCGGTGAGCCGCTGCCGGACCCGATCGCGGTCGGCTACATCTACATCCTGAAGCTCAACCACCTGGTCGACGACAAGATCCACGCTCGGTCGACCGGTCCGTACTCGATGATCACGCAGCAGCCGCTGGGTGGTAAGGCGCAGTTCGGTGGTCAGCGCTTCGGTGAGATGGAGTGCTGGGCGATGCAGGCGTACGGCGCCGCGTACGCCCTGCAGGAGCTGCTGACGATCAAGTCCGACGACGTTCTCGGCCGGGTGAAGGTCTACGAGGCCATCGTCAAGGGCGAGAACATCCCGGAGCCGGGCATCCCGGAGTCGTTCAAGGTGCTGCTCAAGGAGCTGCAGTCGCTGTGCCTCAACGTCGAGGTGCTCTCCAGCGACGGCGTGGCCCTCGAGATGCGCGAGACCGACGACGAGGTGTTCCGGGCCGCCGAGGAGCTGGGCATCGACCTGTCCCGGCGCGAGCCGAGCTCGGTCGAGGAAGTGTGACGTCGAGCCTCCGGGGGCGGGCGACCGCCCCCGGGGCCCGACCCCGATGAGCTGCTGGCGCAACAAAGCGACGTGTGAGGGATATATAACGTGCTCGACGTCAACTTTTTCGACGAGTTGCGGATTGGCCTGGCGACCGCCGACGACATCCGTCAGTGGTCGCACGGCGAGGTGAAGAAGCCCGAGACGATCAACTACCGCACCCTGAAGCCGGAGAAGGACGGGCTCTTCTGCGAGAAGATCTTCGGGCCCCAGCGGGACTGGGAGTGCTACTGCGGTAAGTACAAGCGCGTCCGGTTCAAGGGCATCATCTGCGAGCGCTGCGGCGTCGAGGTGACCCGGTCCAAGGTCCGTCGCGAGCGGATGGGTCACATCGAGCTGGCCGCTCCGGTGACCCACATCTGGTACTTCAAGGGCGTGCCGAGCCGGCTGGGCTACCTGCTGGACCTCGCCCCCAAGGACCTCGAGAAGATCATCTACTTCGCCTCGTACGTCGTGACGAGCGTGGACGCCGAGGCGCGTCACCGCGACCTCGCGACGATCGAGAACGAGATCCTGGCCGAGAAGCGGCAGGCCGAGAACAGCCGCGACTCGGAGATCGAGAAGCGGGCCGCCAAGCTCGAGGCCGACCTGGCCGAGCTGGAGGCCGAGGGCGCGAAGGCGGACGTCCGGCGCAAGGTCAAGGAGGGCGGAGAGCGCGAGATGCGCCAGATCCGCGACCGGGCCCAGCGCGAGATCGACCGCCTCGACGAGGTGCTGGACACGTTCCGCAAGCTGGAGCCGAAGCAGCTGGTCACCGACGAGCTGCTCTACCGCGAGCTGCGGGACCGGTTCGGCGAGTACTTCACGGGCGGCATGGGCGCCGAGGCGATCAAGGCCCTGGTCCAGAACATGGACCTCGAGGCCGAGGCCGATAGCCTGCGCGAGACCATCCGTACCGGTAAGGGCCAGCGGAAGATCCGGGCGCTCAAGCGGCTCAAGGTCGTGTCGGCGTTCCTGAACACCCGCAACTCGCCGCTCGGCATGGTGCTGGACTGCGTTCCGGTCATCCCGCCGGACCTGCGTCCGATGGTGCAGCTGGACGGTGGCCGCTTCGCGACCTCCGACCTGAACGACCTGTACCGCCGGGTGATCAACCGGAACAACCGCCTCAAGCGGCTGATCGACCTCGGCGCGCCCGAGATCATCGTCAACAACGAGAAGCGGATGCTGCAGGAGGCCGTCGACGCGCTGTTCGACAACGGCCGCCGCGGCCGGCCGGTCACCGGCCCGGGCAACCGCCCGCTGAAGTCGCTCTCCGACATGCTGAAGGGCAAGCAGGGCCGGTTCCGCCAGAACCTGCTGGGCAAGCGCGTCGACTACTCCGGCCGTTCGGTCATCGTGGTCGGCCCGAAGCTCAAGCTGCACCAGTGCGGTCTGCCCAAGCAGATGGCGCTGGAGCTGTTCAAGCCGTTCGTCATGAAGCGGCTGGTGGACCTCAACCACGCGCAGAACATCAAGTCCGCGAAGCGGATGGTCGAGCGGCAGCGGCCGGTCGTGTGGGACGTGCTGGAAGAGGTCATCGGCGAGCACCCGGTGCTGCTGAACCGGGCGCCGACCCTGCACCGGCTGGGCATCCAGGCCTTCGAGCCGCAGCTGGTCGAGGGCAAGGCCATCCAGATCCACCCGCTGGTCTGCACCGCGTTCAACGCCGACTTCGACGGCGACCAGATGGCGGTTCACGTGCCGCTGTCCGCCGAGGCCCAGGCCGAGGCGCGGATCCTGATGCTGTCGTCGAACAACATCCTCAAGCCGGCCGACGGCAAGCCGGTCACCATGCCCACCCAGGACATGGTCATCGGCCTCTACCACCTCACCCACCTCACTCCCGACGAGAAGGGTGCGGGCCGGGCGTTCAGCTCGGACGCCGAGGCGCGGATGGCGTACGACAACGGCGAGCTGCACCTGCAGGCTCCGGTGAAGATCCGGCTGCGGGGTGTCGTCGGGGTCGACAACGGCGCCGGCGCCGAGCCGTGGACCCCGCCGGAGGGCTGGGTCGAGGGCGAGCCGGTGACCGTGGAGACCACGCTGGGCCGGGTCCTGTTCAACGAGACGCTGCCGCCGGGCTATCGCTTCGTGAACTACGAGATCCGCAAGGGCCAGCTCTCCGCGATCGTCAACGACCTCGCCGAGCGCTTCCCGAAGGTGGCTCTCGCGGCCACCCTCGACGGGCTCAAGGAGGCCGGCTTCCACTGGGCCACCTGGTCCGGCGTGACGATCGGCATGGAGGACGTCATCGCGCCGCCGCGCAAGGCGGAGATCCTCGACCGGTACGAGAAGGAAGCCGACAAGATCGACCGGCAGTACCAGCGCGGTCTGATCACCGCCGAGGAGCGCCGCAGCGAGCTGATCTCCATCTGGACCAACGCGACCAACGAGGTCGCCAAGGAGATGGACATCGCTCTGCCGCAGGAGAACCCGCTGTGGAAGATGATCAACTCGGGTGCCCGCGGTAACCTGCTCCAGCTCCGGCAGATCGCGGCGATCCGTGGTCTGGTGGCCAACCCGAAGGGCGAGATCATCCCGCGGCCGATCAAGGCCAGCTACCGGGAGGGTCTGTCCGTGCTGGAGTACTTCATCTCCACGCACGGTGCCCGCAAGGGTCTCGCCGACACCGCGCTGCGGACCGCCGACTCGGGTTACCTGACCCGTCGTCTGGTCGACGTCTCGCAGGACGTGATCATCCGCGAGGAGGACTGCGGCACCGACCGGGCCATCCCGATGCAGGTGGGCGAGCGGATCGACGGCAAGCTGGTCGTGCACGAGCACGCCGAGACCAGCGTGCACGCGCGTACCCTCGCCGACGACATCAAGGGGCCGGACGGCACCGTCATCGCCGAGCGGGGTGCGGACCTCAACTCGATCCTGGTCGACAAGATCGTGGCGGCCGGGGTGGAGACGGTGCGCGTGCGCAGCGTCCTCACCTGCGAGTCGAAGCTGGGCGTCTGCGGTGCGTGCTACGGCCGCTCGCTGCCGACCGGCAAGACGGTGGACGTCGGCGAGGCGGTCGGCATCATCGCCGCCCAGTCGATCGGTGAGCCGGGTACGCAGCTGACGATGCGTACCTTCCACACCGGTGGTGTCGCCGGTGAGGACATCACCCAGGGTCTGCCGCGTGTCCAGGAGATCTTCGAGGCCCGGGTCCCGAAGGGTAAGGCGCCCATCGCCGACACCCCGGGCCGGATCCGGATCGAGGACGGCGAGCGGTCCCGGAAGATCATCGTGATCCCGGACGACGGCAGCGACGAGATCGTGTACGACAAGATCTCGAAGCGGGTCCGGCTGCGGGTCCAGGACGGCCAGCACGTCGAGGTCGGGGAGAAGCTCACCGAGGGCACCATCGACCCGCACGAGCTGCTCCGCATCCTCGGCCCGCGGGCGGTCCAGGTCCACCTGACCCAGGAGGTCCAGGAGGTCTACCGGTCGCAGGGTGTGCTCATCCACGACAAGCACATCGAGATCATCATCCGCCAGATGCTCAAGCGGGTGACGGTCATCGACTCCGGCTCGACCGAGTTCCTGCCGGGTGTGCTGGTCGACCGGGCGCTGTTCGAGTCGGAGAACCGCCGGCTCGTCTCCGAGGGCGGCGAGCCCGCGGCGGGTCGTCCGGTGCTCATGGGCATCACCAAGGCCTCGCTGGCCACCGACTCCTGGCTGTCGGCGGCCTCCTTCCAGGAGACCACCCGGGTGCTGACGGACGCGGCGATCCACGCCCGCAGCGACTCGCTGATCGGCCTCAAGGAGAACGTGATCATCGGTAAGCTCATCCCGGCCGGTACGGGCATCAGCAAGTACCGCAACGTCCGGGTCGAGCCGACCGAGGAGGCGAAGGCCAAGGTCTACTCGATGACCGGCTACCCGGAGACCGACTACGGCTTCGGGCCGGCCAGCGGGCAGGCGGTGCCGCTGGACGACTTCGACTTCGGGTCGTACCGCTAAGCAGCACGAACGACGAGGCCCCCGGCATGCGCCGGGGGCCTCGTCGCGTCCGGATCCTCTGGGAGCAGTGGGCGGGGCATGATGGGTGGCATGACGACCGCGCCAGGGCAGGTGCCCGTCGCCCCGCAGGTGCCGCGCCACCCGCTCGATCCCGAGCCGGTCCGCGCGACGAAGGCCCGTGCCGTCTTCGCCCTGGGTCTGATGGCCGCGGTGACCGGGCTCTTCGTGGGCGGGATCGTGCCGGCAGCCGTGGCGCTGCAACTGTCGCGGCAGGCGCGCCGGGAGGCGTACGCCTCGGGGGGTTTCCTCACCGGCGCGGCCTGGCTGCGGCGGGGGGAGCGGTTGGCGTGGACCGGCCTGGTGCTGGCCGCCGTCACCCTGGTGACCGTCGTGGTGATCGGGGTCGTCCAGTTGGCCGAGGCGCCGTTCGGGCACGACTACCCGTCGACCGTCGACTGATCCCGCCGGAGGGAGCGGTACGCGCCCGGCGCGGGCGGTGCCACCTCCGGCGGTAGCCTGGCCCTGTCCGTCGCGTCGGTGACGGCCGGAGTCGATGAGGAGGAACCCGTGACGGAACCGGCGCGGCCCCCGTCGGGTGACCACACGGGGCCCTCGGGCACCCCGGACGCGGCTGACGCCGGCGTTTCCGGGCAGGCCGGATCCTCGCCGCACGACCGGCCGGCCGAAGCTCCGCCGCCTCCCGCCGGGCCGGCCTGGCCGTCCGGCGCCACGCCTGCCTCTCCCGCCCCCGGCGGTACCGTGCCCGCGTCGGGTGCGACCGGGCCGGTGCCGGCTGCGTCTGGCCCGGCCGGGTCCGTTCCGCCGGCGCCGCCCGGGGCTCCCGGCTGGGGTGCTCCGCCGACGCCGGCCGCGCCGGGCTGGGGCCCGCCGTCGGGCCCCGGCGGTTGGGGTGCTCCCGCTTCCGCCGGTCGGGGGCCGGAAGGGCATGGCTGGGCCTCTCCCGTGCCCGGTAGCCCGGGAACGGGACCATCCGGCTGGGGCGCTCCCGCGTCGGGCGGCCCGGGAGCAGAAGCCTCCGGCTGGGGCGCTCCCGCGTCGGGCGGCCCGGGAGCAGAAGCCTCCGGCTGGGGCGTTCCCGCGCCCGGCGGCCCGGGACCGGTGCCGCCCGGCTGGGGTGCGCCCGCACCCGGCGGTTGGGGGCAGGGAGGCGGGCACGGGTCGCCCGTCCCCGCTCCGGGCCCGTGGGGTGGGCCCGCCCCCGGGCCGGCGCCGGGAGCGCCGAGCTGGGGGGCGCCGCCGGTCACGCACGTCCCGCCGCCCCGGGACGCCCAGCGCCTCGCGCCGGCCCGGGTCGAGCCGGTGGCGGGCACGCCGTTCGGCGTGGTGCACCTCGATGTGCCGCCGGTCACGTCCGGGCTCGCGGTGGGCGCGCTCGTGGCGGGAATCGTGTCGATCCTCGTCTCCGTGCTCGTCATCTGCTTCGGCGTGGCCGGGCAGAGCTGGACGGGGGTCTGGGCGGCCGGGGCGTTCACCGTGCTCGGCGTCCTCACCGGCGTGGGCGCGATCGTCTCCGGGCTGCTCGCCCGGCGGCAGATCGCCCGGCCGGTGCCGCCACCCGGCGTGCGGTTCACCGGTCGGGGGCTCGCGATGGCCGGCGTGAGCTGCGGTGGCGTGGGCCTGGGACTCAGCCTGCTCGGCCTGGCCCTCGCCCTGGTGATCTCACTGAGCTGACGGACCGCGCGGGCGGGCCGGGCGGGCGTGACCAAACCGGGACGGGCGGGCGCCGGCGGTGCCGGGCGGGCTACGGGGCCGACGGGGCCGTACCCGGTGGAAGCCGGTACACTTGTATTCGTAGGTGCCCATCAGGGGCGCGCAGGCGGGACAGACCCGACGGCCATCCGATCGCCTCGGCGGCGTGGTTCGGCGGACCACTCCGTTTTGACCTGGGCGGCTGTGGTAGGTACCCTTTCCCCTTGTGCCCGGGCCTGCCCGGGCCCCTCGTGCGTGCGCTGGTTCCGGTGGTTCGGAGTCCTGGCGGCAGCACGGCAGAGCCAAAGATCCGGTGCGGGGCGACCCGCGTGCCGGTGACAAACCGGTGCGCGTGCGAGCGTCAGCACCGATAATCCGTGAGCTGGGCGACACGCCCGACCGCGGGTGCCGGGACCCCCGAGAGGTGGCCCTGGTCGGAATGTAGGAGAGCCGATCATCCGGTCGGTTACGGCAGACGGCGCGGCCGCGGCAGCGGCCGAAGGGAGCGGAGAAACCCGGTGCCCACGATCCAGCAGCTGGTCCGAAAGGGCCGCCAGGCGAAGACGAGCAAGACCAAGACCCCGGCGCTGAAGGGATCCCCTCAGCGGCGCGGCGTGTGCACCCGCGTGTACACCACCACCCCGAAGAAGCCGAACTCGGCGCTGCGCAAGGTCGCTCGTGTCAAGCTCAGCAGCCAGATCGAGGTGACCGCCTACATCCCGGGTGTCGGACACAACCTGCAGGAGCACTCGATCGTGCTCGTCCGCGGCGGCCGTGTGAAGGACCTGCCCGGCGTGCGCTACAAGATCGTCCGCGGTTCGCTGGACACCCAGGGTGTCCGCAACCGCAAGCAGGCGCGCAGCCGCTACGGCGCGAAGAAGGAGAAGAGCTGACATGCCGCGTAAGGGACCCGCTCCGCGGCGGCCGCTGGTCGCTGACCCGGTGTACAACTCGCCGCTGGTCACCCAGTTGGTGAACAAGATCCTGCTGCGCGGCAAGCGGCAGCTCGCCGAGCGCATCGTGTACGCGGCCCTCGAGGGCTGCCGCGAGAAGTCCGGCACCGACCCGGTCGTCACGCTGAAGCGCGCGATGGACAACGTGAAGCCGACGCTCGAGGTCCGCAGCCGCCGCGTCGGTGGTGCCACCTACCAGGTTCCGGTCGAGGTCCGGCCGGCCCGCGCGACCACCCTCGGCCTGCGCTGGCTGGTCACCTACGCTCGCGCCCGCCGCGAGAAGACCATGGTCGAGCGGCTCATGAACGAGCTGCTGGACGCGAGCAACGGCCTCGGTGCCGCCGTCAAGCGGCGCGAGGACACCCACAAGATGGCCGAGTCCAACAAGGCCTTCGCGCACTACCGCTGGTAACACCCTGGTTCCGGCGCCCACGAGGCGCCGGGACCGCAACCAGTTGTGTCGAGACGACGATAAGTAGGGATTGAAGTGGCCGCCGCAGACGCGCTCGCCAACGTACGCAACATCGGCATCATGGCGCACATCGATGCCGGTAAGACCACTACCACCGAGCGGATCCTGTTCTACACCGGCATCACGTACAAGATCGGTGAGGTCCACGAGGGCGCTGCCGTCATGGACTGGATGGAGCAGGAGCAGGAGCGCGGTATCACCATCACTTCCGCCGCCACCAAGTGCGAGTGGAAGGGCCACACGATCCAGATCATCGACACGCCCGGCCACGTCGACTTCACGGTCGAGGTCGAGCGGTCGCTGCGCGTTCTGGACGGTGCGGTCGCGGTCTACGACGGTGTCGCCGGCGTGGAGCCGCAGACGGAGAACGTCTGGCGCCAGGCGGACAAGTACAACGTTCCCCGGATGTGCTTCGTCAACAAGCTCGACCGGACGGGCGCCGACTTCTTCCGCTGCGTGCAGATGATGATCGACCGCCTGAACGCCACCCCGCTGGTGCTCCAGATCCCGATCGGGACCGAGGCCGACCACATCGGTGTCGTCGACCTGATCGGCATGCGCGCCCTCACCTGGCGCGGGGAGACCCAGAAGGGTGAGGACTACGCGATCGAGGAGATCCCGGCCGACCTGGCCGACGCCGCGGCCGAGTGGCGCGAGAAGCTGATGGAGACCCTGGCCGACGTCGACGACGCGGTGATGGAGAAGTACCTGGAGGGCGACGAGATCTCCGTCGAGGAGATCAAGGCCGCCATCCGGCGCGCGACCATCGCCGGCAAGGCCAACCCGGTGCTCTGCGGCTCGGCGTTCAAGAACAAGGGCATCCAGCCGATGCTGGACGCCGTCGTCGACTACCTGCCGTCGCCGCTGGACATCCCGGCGATCGAGGGCACGGCGACCGACGGTGAGACCCCGATGCAGCGGAAGCCGTCCACCTCGGAGCCGTTCTCGGCGCTGGCCTTCAAGATCCAGACGGACAAGCACCTGGGCAAGCTCACCTACGTGCGGGTCTACTCGGGTGTGGTCGAGTCCGGCGCCCAGGTGGTCAACTCCACGAAGGACCGCAAGGAGCGGATCGGCAAGATCTACCAGATGCACGCCAACAAGCGGGAGGAGCGCAGCTCCGCCCGTGCCGGCGACATCATCGCGGTCCAGGGTCTGAAGCAGACCACCACCGGTGACACGCTGTGCGACCCGGCGAACCCGGTCATCCTGGAGTCGATGACCTTCCCGGAGCCGGTCATCGAGGTCGCCATCGAGCCGAAGACCAAGGCCGACCAGGAGAAGCTCAGCACCGCCATCCAGCGGCTGGCCGAGGAGGACCCGACCTTCCGCGTCAAGCTGGACGAGGAGACCGGCCAGACGGTCATCTCCGGCATGGGCGAGCTGCACCTGGACATCCTGGTCGACCGGATGCGCCGCGAGTTCAACGTCGAGGCGAACATCGGTAAGCCGCAGGTGGCGTACCGCGAGACCATCCGCCGCAAGGTCGAGAAGGTCGAGTACACCCACAAGAAGCAGACCGGTGGTTCCGGCCAGTACGCCCGGGTCATCATCAGCCTGGAGCCGCTGCCGCTGGACAACGACTCGCCGACCTACGAGTTCGCGAACGCCGTCACCGGTGGCCGCATCCCCAAGGAGTTCATCCCTTCGGTGGACGCGGGCGCCCAGGACGCCATGCAGTACGGCATCCTCGCCGGCTTCCCGCTGGTGGGTGTCAAGCTGACGCTGGAGGACGGCCAGTACCACGAGGTCGACTCGTCCGAGATGGCATTCAAGATCGCCGGCTCGATGGCGCTGAAGGAGGCGGCCCGCCGGGCCGACCCCGCGCTGCTCGAGCCGATGATGGCCGTTGAGGTCACCACTCCCGAGGAGAACATGGGTGACGTCATCGGCGACCTCAACTCCCGCCGTGGCATCATCCAGGCGATGGAGGAGCGCGGGGGTGCCCGCGTCGTCCGCGCCCTGGTGCCGTTGTCGGAGATGTTCGGCTACGTCGGCGACCTGCGGTCGAAGACCCAGGGCCGGGCTAGCTACAGCATGCAGTTCGACTCCTACGCCGAGGTTCCGGCCAACGTGGCGAAGGAGATCATCGCCAAGGCGACGGGTGAGTGACGCTCACCTGAGCTGACGACCCGTCGGTGGTCGCGGGAGGGTTCTCCCGCCCGCGGCCACCACGGTCGGGCTGCGTGAGACCGGGCCTGTAGGCTTCACCGCCGCAGAACCCACGAAAAGCTCTCCGGTCGGAAGGCCGGAAAGGCTGTCGACAGAGTCCTAAGCGCCGAATGGCGCGCCGGGCGTACGAACCAAACAGTCCACAGGAGGACACCAGTGGCGAAGGCGAAGTTCGAGCGGACTAAGCCGCACGTCAACATCGGCACCATTGGTCACATCGACCACGGTAAGACGACGCTGACGGCGGCCATCACCAAGGTCCTGCACGACCAGTACCCGGACCTGAACCCGTACACGCCGTTCGACGAGATCGACAAGGCGCCGGAGGAGAAGGCCCGCGGCATCACGATCTCGATCGCGCACGTCGAGTACCAGACCGAGGCGCGGCACTACGCGCACGTCGACTGCCCCGGTCACGCCGACTACATCAAGAACATGATCACCGGTGCCGCCCAGATGGACGGCGCGATCCTGGTGGTGGCGGCGACCGACGGCCCGATGCCGCAGACCCGCGAGCACGTGCTGCTGGCCCGCCAGGTCGGCGTGCCGTACATCGTCGTGGCGCTCAACAAGAGCGACATGGTCGACGACGAGGAACTCCTGGAGCTCGTCGAGCTCGAGGTCCGCGAGCTGCTCTCCTCGCAGGAGTACCCGGGTGACGACCTGCCGGTCGTTCGGGTGTCGGCGCTGAAGGCCCTCGAGGGCGACCCCGAGTGGACCCAGAAGCTGCTGGACCTGATGACCGCGGTCGACACCGCGATCCCGCAGCCGGAGCGCGAGACCGAGAAGCCGTTCCTGATGCCGATCGAGGACGTCTTCACGATCACCGGTCGTGGCACCGTCGTCACCGGTCGCGTCGAGCGCGGCGTCCTCAAGCCGAACGAGGAGGTGGAGATCGTCGGTATCCGCGACAAGTCGCAGAAGACGGTCGTCACCGGTATCGAGATGTTCCGCAAGCTGCTCGACGAGGCCCGCGCGGGTGAGAACGTCGGTCTGCTGCTGCGTGGCATCAAGCGCGAGGACGTCGAGCGCGGCCAGGTCGTCATCAAGCCGGGCACCACGACCCCGCACACGGAGTTCGAGGCGACCGTCTACATCCTCTCCAAGGAGGAGGGCGGCCGGCACACCCCGTTCTTCCAGAACTACCGTCCGCAGTTCTACTTCCGGACCACGGACGTGACCGGTGTCGTCACGCTGCCCGAGGGCACCGAGATGGTCATGCCGGGTGACAACACCACCATGACGGTGAAGCTGATCCAGCCCGTCGCCATGGAGGAGAACCTCAAGTTCGCGATCCGCGAGGGTGGCCGCACCGTCGGCGCCGGGTTCGTCACCAAGATCATCAAGTGAGCTGGGTAACCCCGATTAGACCTGCCGCTGGTCGTGCGGCATACTAGTCAGGTTGCGTAACGGCAGTTCGCCGTCCGTGTTCGGCTGAGCCGAACCGCCGGGCGGCGGGACAGTCGAGCGCGGGGTGGTTGGCGGCCTGCGCCGCCAACCACCCTCGCACGGCGTTCAGGTCGCGACATTCGCGATCGACGCCTTGACCCACCGCGTGGTCGGACCGCTCCGGAGCCCGGGGCGGAGCCTGACCCGAGGGCGCGACACGCCCGACCGCGGGGGTCGGCGAAGTGGGCCTGTGCCAGCCGGCACAGGCGCCCGCAACACAGCGGCATCGAGAGAAGGAACAGAAGCCACCATGGCGGGACAGAAGATCCGCATCCGGCTCAAGGCCTATGACCACGAGGTCGTCGACTCCTCGGCTCGGAAGATCGTCGAGACGGTGACGCGTACCGGGGCGCAGGTCGCGGGCCCGGTGCCGCTGCCCACGGAGATCAACCGTTTCTGCGTCATCCGCTCGCCGCACAAGTACAAGGACTCGCGCGAGCACTTCGAGATGCGTACGCACAAGCGGCTGATCGACATCATCGACCCGACCCCCAAGACGGTCGACTCGCTCATGCGCCTCGACCTGCCGGCTGGCGTCGACATCGAGATCAAGCTGTAGGGACCGGACAAATGGACAGGCAAGTTAAGGGGATCCTGGGCGCAAAGCTCGGCATGACCCAGGTCTGGGACAACAACCGCGTTGTGCCCGTGACCGTGGTGCAGGCCGGCCCGTGCGTCGTCACCCAGGTTCGTGACGCCGACAAGGACGGTTACTCCGCGGTCCAGCTGGCGTACGGCGCGATCGACCCGCGGAAGGTGAAGAAGCCGATCAGCGGGCACTACGCCAAGGCGAACGTGGCGCCGCGCCGGCACATCGTGGAGCTGCGCACCACCGACGCCGCCGACTACTCGCCGGGCCAGGAGGTCACGGTCGAGGAGTTCCCGGCCGGCATGTCGGTCGACGTGACCGGCAAGACCAAGGGCAAGGGCTACGCCGGTCCGATGAAGCGGCACGGCTTCCACGGTCTGCGCGCCAGCCACGGTGTCGAGCGCAAGCACCGCTCGCCCGGCTCGATCGGCGCCTGCGCCACCCCGGGTCGCGTCTTCAAGGGCACCCGGATGGCGGGCCGGATGGGTGGCGTGCGCTACACCGTCCAGAACCTGACCGTCCAGGCGGTCGACACCGAGAACAACCTCCTGCTCGTCCGCGGTGCCATCCCCGGTCCGAAGGGCGCGCTGGTCCTGGTCCGCTCCGCGGCCAAGGCAAAGGCGAAGAAGGGTGGTGCGACCAAGTGACCACCGTTGACGTCCTCAACGTCGAAGGCACCAAGACCGGCTCCGTCGAGCTGCCGGCCGACATCTTCGACGTGCAGGCCAACGTCGCGCTGATGCACCAGGTCGTGGTGGCGCAGCTGGCGGCGGCCCGGCAGGGCACGCACAAGACCAAGACCCGCGGCGAGGTCGCCGGCGGCGGCAAGAAGCCCTACAAGCAGAAGGGCACCGGTCGTGCCCGCCAGGGCTCGATCCGCGCGCCGCAGTTCGCCGGCGGTGGCGTCGTGCACGGTCCCGTCCCGCGCGACTACAGCCAGCGGACCCCGAAGAAGATGAAGGCCGCCGCGCTGCGGGGGGCCCTCTCCGACCGGGCCCGCGCCGGTCAGGTGCACGTGGTCGAGTCGTTCGTCTCCGGCGAGAAGCCGTCGACGAAGGCCGCCCTGGCCACGCTGGCGAAGCTCACCACGGCCCGGCGGGTCCTGGTCGTGCTGAGCAGCACCGACGAGCTGAACTGGGTGTCGCTGCGCAACGAGCCGCGGGTGCACCTGATCGAGGCCGGCCAGCTGAACACGTACGACGTGCTGGTGGCCGACGACGTGGTCTTCACGAAGGACGCCCTGGACGAGTTCCTCGGCGTTCCCGCCGAGACCACCGAGGAGGGTGACAAGTGAGCACGATCGCCGACCCGCGCGACATCATCGTGGCGCCGGTCGTCTCGGAGAAGAGCTACAGCGAGCTGAACCGCAACTGGTACACCTTCCTGGTGCACCCGGACGCGAACAAGACGCAGATCAAGATCGCTATCCAGCAGATCTTCAACGTCCGCGTCCTGACGGTCAACACGCTCAACCGCGAGGGCAAGCGCAAGCGCACCCGCACCGGGTTCGGTAAGCGCAAGGACACCAAGCGGGCGATGGTGAAGCTGGCTGACGGTGACCGTATCGAGGCCTTCGGCGGCCCGGTCAGCTGAGGGGTGTAGACAATGGCTATCCGTAAGTACAAGCCGACGACGCCGGGCCGGCGCGGCTCCAGCGTCGCCGACTTCGCCGAGATCACCCGGTCGACGCCCGAGAAGTCGCTGCTGGCTCCGCTGCCCAAGAAGGGCGGCCGGAACGCCCACGGCCGGATCACCACCCGGCACCACGGTGGCGGCCACAAGCGCCAGTACCGTCTGATCGACTTCAAGCGGGTCGACAAGGACGGCGTGCCGGCGAAGGTCGCCCACATCGAGTACGACCCGAACCGCACCGCGCGCATCGCGCTGCTGCACTACGCCGACGGCGAGAAGCGCTACATCATCGCGCCGAAGGACCTGAAGCAGGGCGACGTCGTCGAGTCGGGTCCGAGCGCCGACATCAAGCCGGGCAACAACCTGCCGCTGCGCAACATCCCGGTCGGCACCACGATCCACAACGTGGAGCTGCGTCCGGGCGGTGGCGCCAAGCTGGCCCGCTCGGCCGGCGTCGGCATCCAGCTGCTCGGTCGTGAGGGCGCGTACGCGACCCTGCGCATGCCGTCCGGCGAGATCCGGCGCGTCGACGTGCGCTGCCGGGCCAGCGTCGGTGAGATCGGCAACGCCGACCAGTCGAACATCAACTGGGGTAAGGCCGGCCGTATGCGGTGGAAGGGCAAGCGCCCGACCGTCCGTGGTGTCGCCATGAACCCGGTCGACCACCCGCACGGTGGTGGTGAGGGTAAGACCTCCGGTGGTCGCCACCCGGTCAACCCGCAGGGTAAGCCCGAGGGCCGTACCCGTCGTAAGGGCCAGCCGAGTGACCGGCTGATCGTCCGTCGCCGCTACGCCACCCGCAAGCGCGGCTAACAGGAGAGCTGACTTATGCCTCGCAGCCTGAAGAAGGGCCCGTTCGTCGACGACCACCTGCTCAAGAAGGTGGAGACGCAGAACGAGAAGGGCACGAAGAACGTCATCAAGACCTGGTCGCGGCGCTCGACGATCATCCCGGAGATGCTCGGGCACACGATCGCCGTGCACGACGGACGCAAGCACGTCCCGGTGTTCGTGACCGAGGCGATGGTCGGGCACAAGCTCGGCGAGTTCGCTTTGACCCGCACGTTCAAGGGTCACGAGAAGGACGACCGGAAGAGCCGTCGGCGCTGACGCCGCGGGCATACGGATAGAGGATCAAGGGGTTACAGCGATGCCAGGAAAGGGCGACGCTCCGGTGCTTCCGGGCGCGCGGGCGGTTGCGCGGTACGTGCGCATCTCGCCGATGAAGGCGCGCCGGGTGGTCAACCTCGTCCGCGGCCTGCCCGCGAAGGAGGCGCTCACGGTGCTGCAGTTCGCGCCGCAGGCTGCGAGCGAGCAGGTGTACAAGGTGCTCGCCAGCGCGATCGCCAACGCGGAGAACAACGAGCGGCTGGACCCCGACGCGCTGCTCGTCAGCGAGGCGTACGTGGACGAGGGCCCGACCATGAAGCGGTTCCAGCCGCGTGCGCAGGGCCGGGCGTACCGGATCCGCAAGCGCACCTGCCACATCACGGTGGCGGTCGAGGCCGTCGCGCCGGCCGCGCCGCGTAAGGCCGCGAAGAAGACGGCTCCGGCGAAGAAGGCCGCGCCGGCCGAGACGCAGAGCAACACGGAGGGCGCGGAGTAATGGGTCAGAAGGTTCACCCGCACGGGTTCCGGCTCGGTATCTCGACCGACTGGAAGTCCCGCTGGTTCGCGGACAAGCTCTACAAGGACTACATCGGCGAGGACGTGAAGATCCGCCGGATGATGTCCAAGGGCCTGGAGCGGGCCGGCATCTCCAAGGTCGACATCGAGCGCACCCGGGACCGGGTCCGCGTCGACATCCACACCGCCCGGCCGGGCATCGTCATCGGCCGTAAGGGCGCGGAGGCCGACCGGATCCGCGGCGAGCTGGAGAAGCTGACCGGCAAGCAGGTGCAGCTCAACATCATCGAGGTGAAGAGCCCCGAGTCGGACGCGCAGCTCGTCGCGCAGGGCGTGGCCGAGCAGCTGTCCAGCCGGGTCAGCTTCCGTCGGGCGATGCGCAAGGCCATGCAGTCGGCCATGAAGAACCCGGTCTGCAAGGGCATCCGGGTCCAGGTCTCGGGCCGTCTCGGCGGCGCCGAGATGAGCCGGACCGAGTTCTACCGCGAGGGCCGGGTTCCGCTGCACACGCTGCGGGCCAACATCGAGTACGGCTTCTTCGAGGCCCGTACCACCTTCGGCCGGATCGGCGTGAAGGTCTGGATCTACAAGGGCGACGCGGTCCCGGGCCGGGAGGCTCCGGCCGAGGCGGGTCCGTCGCGTCCGCGCCGTGACCGTGGCGACCGGCCCGAGCGGCCGCGCCGGGGTCGGTCGGGTTCGTCCGGCACGACCGCCGGCGGTACCGAGGCCGGCCGGGCTGCCGCGACCACGCTCGCGCAGCAGGCCGAGACGCCGAGTGGGGACGCGGTGGATCCCGCCGCCGTCGCCGCCGCGGCAGAAACGCAGCAGGAGGGCTGACAGATGCTGATGCCGCGCAAGCCCCCGAAGGGCTTCCGCAAGCCGCACCACCCTGGTCGCAGTGGTATGTCCAAGGGTGGCAACCGGGTGGTGTTCGGCGAGTTCGGGATTCAGGCTCTCGAGCCGGCGTACGTGACGAACCGGCAGATCGAGTCGGCGCGTATCGCGATGACCCGTCACATCAAGCGTGGTGGCAAGGTCTGGATCACGATCTTCCCGGACCAGGCCCTGACCAAGAAGCCGGCGGAGACCCGGATGGGTTCCGGTAAGGGCTCGCCCGAGTGGTGGGTCGCCAACGTCAAGCCGGGGCGGGTGCTCTTCGAGATGTCCTTCCCCAACGAGCAGATCGCGCGAGAGGCGATGCGTCGCGCGATCCACAAGCTCCCGATGAAGTGCCGCATTGTGACGCGCGAAGTGGGTGAATCCTGATGGCAGCGGGCGTTAAGGCCTCCGAGCTGCGTGAGCTCTCCGAGGAGGAGCTGGTCACGAGGCTGCGCGAGGCCAAGGCGGAGCTGTTCAACCTCCGCGTGCAGGCCGCGACCGGTCAGCTGGACAACAACCGGCGGCTGCAGGTCATCCGTCGGGAGATCGCCCGGATCTACACGATCATGCGCGAGCGCGAGCTGGGGCTCTCGGCCGCGCCGACTGAGGTGACTGCAGGATGAGCGAGAACACCACGACCGCCGACACCCCCACGCGGGGCCGCCGCAAGGTCCGCGAGGGCCTGGTGGTCAGCGACAAGATGAACAAGACCGTCGTCGTCGAGGTCGAGGACCGGGTCAAGCACGCGCTGTACGGCAAGATCATGCGCCGGACCAGCAAGCTCAAGGTGCACGACGAGCAGAACAGCGCCGGCATCGGCGACCGCGTCCTCATCATGGAGACCCGGCCGCTGTCCGCCACGAAGCGCTGGCGGCTCGTGGAGATCCTGGAAAAGGCCAAGTAGCGAAGGCTTCGAGCTCGCCCGGCGTCGCGTCGGGCGCGGGTTCCGCCAGGCTCCGGCCGCCGCGGCGGCCGGAGAACCGGCAGACATAGGAGATAGACGTGATTCAGCAGGAGTCGCGACTGCGCGTCGCCGACAACACGGGTGCTCGGGAGATCCTGTGCATCCGGGTTCTCGGCGGCTCCGGTCGGCGCTACGCGAGCATCGGCGACGTCATCGTGGCCACCGTCAAGGACGCGATCCCGGGTGCCGGTGTGAAGAAGGGCGACGTCGTCAAGGCTGTCGTCGTTCGCACCGCCAAGGAGAAGCGGCGCCCGGACGGGTCGTACATCCGCTTCGACGAGAACGCCGCCGTCATCATCAAGGACGGCGGGGACCCGCGCGGTACCCGTATCTTCGGCCCGGTCGGTCGGGAGCTGCGGGACAAGCGGTTCATGAAGATCATTTCCCTCGCGCCGGAGGTGTTGTGACCGTGAAGGTCAAGAAGGGCGACACGGTCGTCGTCATCGCCGGCAAGGACAAGGGCGCCAAGGGCAAGGTCATCGCGGCCTACCCGCGGCAGAACAAGGTCCTGGTCGAGGGCGTGAACCGGGTCAAGAAGCACACCCGCATCAGCACCACCCAGCGCGGCGCCAAGACCGGTGGCATCGTCACCCAGGAGGCCCCGATCCACGTCTCGAACGTGATGGTCCTGGACTCCGACGGCAAGCCGACCCGCGTCGGTTACCGGATCGACGACAACGGCCAGAAGGTCCGCATCGCGCGTAGCACCGGTAAGGACCTCTGATGACCACGGCTACCGAAACCAAGACCATGCCGCGCCTCAAGGAGCGGTACCGCAACGAGATCGTGGCCCAGCTGCGCGAGCAGTACAACTACGGCAACCCGATGCAGGTGCCGCGCCTGGTCAAGATCGTCGTCAACATGGGTGTCGGCGAGGCCGCCCGCGACGCCAAGCTGATCGACGGCGCCGTGCGCGACCTGGCCACCATCACCGGCCAGAAGCCGCAGGTGCGGCGGGCGAGCAAGTCCATCGCGCAGTTCAAGCTCCGCGAGGGCATGCCGATCGGCGCGAAGGTGACCCTGCGCGGCGACCGCATGTGGGAGTTCCTGGACCGGCTGCTGTCCATCGCGCTGCCGCGTATCCGCGACTTCCGCGGTCTGGACGGGCGCAAGCTCGACGGGCACGGCAACTACACGTTCGGGCTGACCGAGCAGTCGGTGTTCCACGAGATCGACCAGGACAAGATCGATCGCCAGCGGGGCATGGACATCACGGTGGTCACCACCGCCACGACCGACGACGAGGGCCGGGCGCTGCTCAAGCTCCTGGGCTTCCCGTTCAAGGAGAACTGAGATGGCCAAGAAGGCGCTGATCCTGAAGGCGGCCGCGAAGCCGAAGTTCTCGGTTCGCGCGTACACCCGCTGCCAGCGGTGCGGGCGTCCGAAGGCGGTCTACCGCAAGTTCGGTCTCTGCCGGGTGTGCATCCGGGAGATGGCCCACCGCGGTGAGCTGCCCGGCGTGTCCAAGGCTTCCTGGTAATAGCCCGGCGCGCTCCGCGCGTCAGCTGCACTGTCTCTTCGCCGTAGGCCTGCGGCCGACCGCGGGAACCCCGGCGAGAAAGGTTGACGAAATCCATGACGATGACCGACCCGATCGCAGACATGCTCACGCGTCTGCGTAACGCCAACCAGGCGTACCACGACCGGGTGACGATGCCCTACTCCAAGATCAAGGCGAACATCGCCGAGGTCCTGAAGTCCGAGGGCTACATCGCCTCCTGGTCGGTCGAGGAGCCCGAGGAGGGCGCCGTCGGCAAGCGACTGGTCGTCGAGCTGAAGTACGGCCAGAACCGGGAGCGGAGCCTGGCCGGGATCAAGCGGGTGTCCAAGCCCGGGCTGCGGGTGTACGCCAAGTCGGGTGAGCTCCCCAGGGTGCTCGGCGGGCTGGGCGTGGCGATCATTTCGACGTCCCAGGGGCTGCTCACCGACCGGCAGGCCCGCAAGCGGAGCGTTGGCGGGGAAGTCCTCGCCTTCGTCTGGTAACGGGAGACAGGTAGAAATGTCGCGTATTGGACGTAAGTCGATCCCGGTGCCAGCCGGCGTCGACATCACGATCGACGGCCGGACCATCAAGGTCAAGGGCCCGAAGGGCGAGCTGTCGCACACCCTGGCCGACCCGATCACCATCGAGCGGGGCGAGGACGGCCAGCTGACCGTCAACCGACCGAACGACGAGCGCAGGTCCAAGGAGCTGCACGGCCTCAGCCGGACCCTGGTCGCCAACATGATCGTCGGCGTCACCGAGGGCTACCGGAAGAGCCTGGAGATCTCCGGCACCGGTTACCGGGTCACCGCCAAGGGCAAGGACCTCGAGTTCGCCCTCGGCTTCTCGCACCCGGTCACGGTGGCCGCGCCGGAGGGCATCACCTTCACGGTGGAGCGTCCGACGCTGTTCCACATCGCCGGCATCGACAAGCAGCAGGTCGGCGAGCTCGCCGCCAACATCCGGAAGATCCGCCCGCCGGAGCCCTACAAGGGCAAGGGCATCAAGTACCAGGGCGAGGTCATCCGCCGCAAGGCTGGAAAGGCAGGTAAGAAGTGACCGCCACGCTGCTCAAGCGCCGCCGCGGCGTCGCCGCCAAGCGCGCCGTCGGGCGTGCGCGTCGGCACTTCCGGGTCCGCAAGCGCGTCAACGGCACGCCCCAGCGCCCGCGCCTGGTCGTCACCCGTTCGCTCCGGCACATCGTCGCCCAGATCGTCGACGACACCCAGGGCCACACCCTGGTGTCGGCGTCGACCATGGAGGCGTCGCTGCGCGGTGCCGAGGGCGACAAGAGCGCCCTCGCCGGCAAGGTGGGCGCGCTGCTCGCCGAGCGGGCCAAGGCCGCCGGCATCTCCAGGGTCGTCTTCGACCGCGGTGGCAACCGGTACGCGGGGCGGGTCGCCGCGCTTGCCGACGCCGCCCGCGAAGCCGGGCTCGAGTTCTAGTAACCCCGTCACGAGAGAGAAGGAAGGCTGCTGATGCCAGGTCAACAGCGCCGTGGCGGCGGGTCCGGTGGCAACGAGGGTGGTCGCCGCGACAACCGCCGTGAGGGCGGCCGCGGAAACGCGCCCGTCGAGAAGACCCCGCACCTCGAGCGGGTCGTCGCGATCAACCGCGTCGCCAAGGTCGTGAAGGGTGGTCGTCGCTTCAGCTTCACCGCCCTGGTGATCGTGGGCGACGGCGACGGCACGGTCGGCGTGGGCTACGGAAAGGCCAAGGAGGTGCCCGCGGCGATCGCCAAGGGTGTCGAGGAGGCCAAGAAGCACTTCTTCAAGGTGCCGCGGATCGGCCAGTCGATCCCGCACCCGGTCCAGGGCGAGGACGCCGCCGGCGTCGTGCTGCTCAAGCCGGCCTCGGCCGGTACGGGTGTCATCGCCGGTGGCCCGGTGCGTGCCGTGCTGGAGTGCGCGGGCATCCACGACGTGCTCTCCAAGAGCCTCGGCTCGTCGAACCCGATCAACATCGTCCACGCCACCGTGGCGGCGTTGAAGTCGCTGGAGTCGCCGGAGGCCGTGGCCGCCCGCCGTGGCCTGCCGGTCGAGGACGTCGCGCCGGCCGGGATGCTGGCGTCGCGGGCGGGGGTGGCTTCCTGATGGCGCGCCTGAAGGTCACCCAGGTCCGGTCCGAGATCGGGACGAAGCAGAACCAGCGTGACTCGCTGCGGTCGCTCGGTCTCAAGCGGATCAACGACGTGGTGGTCAAGGAGGACCGGCCGGAGATCCGCGGCATGATCTTCACCGTGAGCCACCTCGTGAAGGTCGAGGAGGTCGAGTAATGACGATCAAGGTCCACCACCTGCGCCCGGCGCCGGGGGCCAAGACCGCCAAGACCCGGGTGGGTCGCGGTGAGGGCTCCAAGGGCAAGACCGCCGGTCGCGGTACCAAGGGTTCGAAGGCCCGGAAGAACATCTCGGCGGCGTTCGAGGGTGGGCAGATGCCCATCCACATGCGCCTGCCGAAGCTGAAGGGCTTCAAGAACAAGTTCAAGGTGACCTACCAGGTGGTCAACCTGGACCGGCTCGCCGAGCTCTTCCCGAACGGCGGCCAGGTCGGTCCGCTGGAGCTGGCCGAGGCCGGCGCGGTCCGCAAGGGCCAGCCGGTCAAGGTTCTCGGCACCGGGGACCTCGGTGGGGTGACCCTCCAGGTGTCGGCGCACGCGTTCAGCGCGTCGGCCAAGGAGAAGATCACCGCCGCCGGTGGCTCGGTCACCGAGCTGTAAGAGGAGCAGACCCATGGCGCCCGTCCAGTTGTGAGCAACTGGCGGGCGCCATGGTCTACCTGGGACGTGTGCACCCAGTAACATCGGAATCGATTTATGTAGCCGGGCACGTCTGCCCGGACCGGGATCGGGCTGTTAGAGTCCCTTCCCAGCCATGGATATCGGGCACTGGCCCGACGCCCACCCCGACCCGCCAGGGACCCACCGGCGGCCCGCCTCGCGCAGGAGGAAGAAGTTGCTGTCCGCCTTTCTCAGTGCGTTCCGTACGCCTGACCTGCGCAAGAAGCTGCTGTTCACAGTCGGCATCATCGCGATCTACCGGCTCGGCGCCACCCTGCCCAGCCCCGGAGTGTCGTACGGCAACGTCCAGAAGTGCCTCGACACCCTCCAGGGCGACACCACGGGTGTGCTGAACCTGCTCAACCTGTTCTCCGGCGGGGCGCTGCTCCAGCTCTCGGTCTTCGCGCTGGGCATCATGCCCTACATCACCGCGTCGATCATCCTGCAGCTGCTGACCGTGGTGATCCCGCGGCTCGAGCAGCTCCGCAAGGAGGGCCAGGCCGGCCAGGCGAAGATCACGCAGTACACGCGCTACCTGACCCTGGGCCTCGGTGTCCTCCAGGCCTCGGCGTTCGTGGCGCTGGCCCGCTCCGGGCAGCTCTTCCAGAACCGCTGCGACCAGTTCCCGATCATCCCCGAGGGCACGGGCATCCCGGACTGGCTGACCCTCAGCATCCTCGTGATGACGATGACCGCCGGCACCGGCGTGGTCATGTGGCTCGGCGAGCTGATCACCGACCGCGGCGTCGGCAACGGCATGTCCGTCCTGATCTTCACCTCGATCGCCGCCCGCCTCCCCAGCGAGGGCTGGCAGATCAAGACCAGCCAGGGCTGGTGGAAGTTCTTCCTCGTGATCGCCCTGGTGCTGGTCGTCATCACCGCCGTCACGTTCATCGAGCAGGCGCAGCGCCGGATCCCGGTGCAGTACGCCAAGCGCATGATCGGCCGGCGGATGTACGGCGGCACCTCGACCTACATCCCGCTGAAGGTCAACCAGGCGGGTGTCATCCCGGTCATCTTCGGCTCGTCGCTGCTCTACCTGCCGCAGCTCGCCCTGCAGTTCTTCGACCAGACCAACCCGGGCAAGACGCAGGCGTGGATCCAGAACAACCTGGTGGCGCCCGACAGCCCGATCTACATCTCGGTCTACTTCCTGCTGATCATCTTCTTCACGTACTTCTACGTCTCGATCACGTTCAACCCGACCGAGGTCGCGGACAACATGAAGAAGTACGGCGGGTTCGTCCCGGGCATCCGGCCCGGCAAGCCGACCGCCGACTACCTGGACTTCATCCTCAGCCGGATCACCCTTCCGGGCGCGCTCTACCTGGGCATCATCTCGATCCTGCCGAACTTCTTCTTCATCTGGCTGGACAACCAGCAGTACCAGAACTTCCCGTTCGGCGGCACCGCTGTGCTGATCATGGTCGGCGTGGGTCTGGAGACCGTGAAGCAGATCGAGAGCCAACTGATGCAGCGGAACTACGAAGGGTTCCTGCGGTAGATGAGACTCGTCTTGGTTGGCCCGCCGGGCGCGGGCAAGGGCACGCAGGCCGAGTTCATCGCCGCGCACCTCGCGGTGCCGAAGATCTCGACCGGCGACATCTTCCGGTCGAACGTCTCGCAGGGCACCCCGCTGGGCATCGAGGCGAAGCGGTACATGGACGCCGGCGAACTCGTGCCGGACGAGGTCACCATCAACATGGTCCGGGACCGGCTCGCCGAGCCGGACGCCAGCGAGGGGTTCCTGCTCGACGGCTTCCCCCGGACCACGCCGCAGGCCGCCGCACTGGACAAGCTCCTGGCCGACCTGGGCACCGCGCTCGACGTGGTGCTCGAACTGGTGGTCGACGACGACGAGGTGATCCGGCGGCTCTCCGGCCGGCGTACCTGCCGGGGGTGCGGCAAGATCTGGCACGTCGAGTTCGACGCCCCCACCCGTGAGGGCATCTGCGACCGGTGCGGCGCCGAGCTGTTCCAGCGCGACGACGACAAGCCCGAGACGATCGCCACCCGCCTGCGTGAGTACGCCGAGAAGACGGCGCCGCTCGTGGACTACTACGGCGCCCAGGGCAAGCTCGTCGGCATCGACGCCACGGGCCCGGTGGAGGACGTCACGGTCCGCGCCATCGACGCCCTGCGGTCGTACGGCGGCTGAGGTCACGCCGGCTCACCGGCGGATAGAGTGCGCACAGCGGGGTACGTTCGGCGTGCCCCGCTGTGTCGGCAAGGAAAGGTAACGGCTTCATGCGTCGTCCCCAGCTGGACATCCAGCTGAAGACCCCCGAGCAGATCGAGAAGATGCGCGCCGCCGGTCTGGTGGTCGCCGAGGCGCTGCGTCGGATGCGGGAGGCTGTCGCCCCGGGGGTCAGCACGGCCGACCTGGACGCCATCGCCGAGTCGACCATCCGCGAGGCGGGAGCGACCCCGTCGTTCAAGGGCTACCACGGGTACCCGGCGTCGATCTGCTCGTCGGTCAACGAGCAGGTCGTGCACGCGATCCCGGCGCCGACGCAGGTGCTCCGGGAGGGTGACCTCATCTCGATCGACTGCGGTGCGATCCTCGACGGGTGGCACGGCGACGCCGCGATCACCGTCGGGGTCGGTGACGTCGACCCGGCGCTGCTCAAGATGGCCGCGGTGGCCGAGGACGCGATGTGGGCCGGCATCGCCGCGGCGGCCCGCGGGGCGGCCAGCGGCCGTGGGCGGCTCACCGACATCTCCCACGCCGTGGAGGACGCGGTGCGCCGCGCCGGGCGCTACGGGATCGTCGACGGCTACGGCGGGCACGGGATCGGCACCGAGATGCACCAGGACCCGCACGTGCTGAACCACGGGCGGCCGGGCAAGGGTCCCCGCCTGGTGACCGGGATGGCGCTGGCCATCGAGCCGATGATCACCATGGGCTCGCCGCGTACCGCCGAACTGGCCGACGGCTGGACGGTGGTGACCCGTGACGGGTCGGTGGCGGCCCACGTCGAGCACACGATGGCGCTGCTCCCCGACGGGGTGTGGGTGCTGACCGCCGAGGACGGCGGCCGGGCGCGTCTCGGCGACCTGGTCACCGCCCGCCAGCCCGCCGACACCCCGGCCCCCTGACGCCCGCCCTCCTCGCTCGGCCCCGCTCGACCGACGGCGCTGCGCGCCGATCCGCAGACGATCACGCCAGAAGGGCGGGCCGGCGGCGGCACCGGGCGGCCTGCGGCCGCACCGGGACTTCCGGGGCACCTGATGATGGTGTGATCGTGGCACGCTGGCGGGCATGGAGGGGCGGGAGGGGATGCGGGCCGCCGACGCGGACCGTCAGGCGGTGGCCGAACGACTGCGGGCCGCGCTCGACGAGGGCCGGCTGGACCTGCACGAGTACGACGAGCGGCTGCAGCGGGCGTACGCCGCCCGGACGTACGCCGACCTGGACGGCCTGCTCACCGACCTGCCGCCGGTGACGCCTCCGGCCGCGTCGGGGGTGGCCGTGCCCCCGGGCGCGGCGCCGGCGACGCAACCCGCCGCAGCCGGGCCGGCGGCGCAGCCGGCCGGGGCCGGTCCGGCGACCGGCTGGCTCGCGCAGGTGTGGCTGCCGTACCTCCGGGTGGTGCCGATCCTCGTGGGGATCTGGGCCGTCACGTCCCTGATGTCCCGTGACCTGCTCTACTTCTGGCCGGGCTGGGTGGCCGGGCCGTGGGGCGTGGTCCTGCTCGCCCGGACGATCAGCGGCGCCGCCGGCGGGGAGCCGCGGCGGCGGGCGGAGGGGCGGAAGCGGCGCCGCCGGTAGCGGATCGAGCCGGGAAACGTCATCCGTCCGCGGAACCGCTGGTGGCCGGTTTGGCGACGGCGTGCGTGCGGGCGTACACTTTCAGATCGGCGCACAGCGTCCACTCCTGCATGCCCATCCGCGCTTCGATGGGAGCGGGAGCCGCGGCTGGCGCGGGCTACCTGATTTCGATCAGTTCACCCGTGTAAGACGTTGTGGGCCGTCCGGAGCAACCGACGTCAGGACAGCGGAGGACATGCCGAAAAAAGACGGAGCCATCGAGATCGAAGGTCGGGTCATCGAGCCCCTGCCGAACGCCATGTTCCGCGTGGAGCTCGCGAACGGCCACAAGGTGCTGGCTCACATCAGCGGCAAGATGCGGCAGCACTACATCCGCATCCTGCCGGAGGATCGGGTCGTCGTCGAACTCTCGCCGTACGACCTGACCCGCGGGCGCATCGTCTACCGCTACAAGTAAGCCTGACGACGGCCGGGACGTCCCCGTGTCCGTCTTCGACGTCCGAGGTCGCGCGTGGCGCGTCACCGGGCCTGATGGGAAGTAAGGCAACCGTGAAGGTCAAGCCGAGCGTCAAGAGGATCTGCAACAAGTGCCAGGTGATCCGCCGGCACGGCCGGGTCATCGTCATCTGCAGCGACCCGCGCCACAAGCAGCGTCAGGGCTGAACCCCTCGCCCGGCCGCGCAAGCGGCCGGTGAGGACCGGCCCGGGCCGCAGATCCGGACAACACACACACGACACATGCTCGTCCCAGCCGCGAGCGGTACGCGCCAGGCGTACTCCTTCGTGGCCGACCCCCGGTCGGAGGCCGGGGCCCGCTCGGGCAGCGGCCGTCTCCCGGTCGCCGGCGCGGATCGCGCCGGAGTCAGGAGAGGGCCGGAGCGGGGTGGGGGCGGGCCAGACCTCCGCCAACATCACGAGGAGCACGCCCGCACATGGCACGTCTAGTCGGCGTCGACCTCCCCCGCGACAAGCGGATGGAGATCGCGCTCACCTACATCTTCGGCGTGGGCCGTACCCGCGCCCTGGAGACGCTCGCCGCCACCGGCATCTCGCCGGACAAGCGCGCCCGGGACCTCACGGACGAGGAGCTCGTGCAGCTCCGGGACCACATCGAGGCCAACTACAAGGTTGAAGGTGACCTGCGCCGCGAGGTCGCCGCGGACATCCGCCGCAAGGTCGAGATCGGCTGCTACGCCGGTATCCGGCACCGCCGGGGCCTGCCCGTGCGTGGCCAGCGGACGCGTACCAACGCCCGCACCCGCAAGGGCCCGAAGCGGACCGTCGCCGGCAAGAAGAAGCCCGGCAAGAAGTAGTTCCCCACGGAAGTCCGGCTCGTCGCCGTCCAGGTGAGGCGGGCCCCGGCCCGGGGCGTCGCCCGCGGACGGGGGGCCGGAACCCGATCGAGAACCGAAACAGGAGCGCACAAGACTTATGCCACCGAAGGCTCGTGCCGGAGCCGCCGTCAAGAAGGTCCGGCGCAAGGAACGCAAGAACGTCGCCCACGGGCAGGCGCACATCAAGAGCACCTTCAACAACACCATCGTGTCCATCACGGACCCGACCGGTGCGGTCATCTCCTGGGCCTCCGCGGGCCAGGTGGGCTTCAAGGGCTCGCGCAAGTCGACCCCGTTCGCCGCGCAGCTGGCCGCCGAGGCCGCCGCGCGCCGGGCGATGGAGCACGGCATGCGCAAGGTCGACGTGTTCGTCAAGGGCCCCGGCTCCGGCCGGGAGACCGCCATCCGTTCGCTGCAGGCCGTCGGCCTGGAGGTCGGCCAGATCTCCGACGTCACGCCGCAGCCGCACAACGGGTGCCGTCCGCCGAAGCGTCGCCGGGTCTGAGAGGTAGAGAGAGATGGCTCGTTACACCGGTGCTGACTGCCGCCGTTGCCGGCGGGAGAAGATGAAGCTGTTCCTCAAGGGCAGCAAGTGCGACGGCCCGAAGTGCCCGTTCGAGTCCCGGCCGTTCCCGCCCGGGCAGCACGGTCGCGGCCGCACGAAGGAGACGGAGTACCTGCTCCAGCTCCGTGAGAAGCAGAAGGCCCGCCGCGTGTACGGCGTGCTGGAGAAGCAGTTCCGCGGTTACTACGAGGAGGCCGTGGCCAAGCAGGCGAAGACCGGTGAGGTCCTCCTGCAGATCCTCGAGTCGCGGCTGGACAACGTGGTCTACCGGGCCGGCTACGCCAAGTCCCGGGACATGGCCCGTCAGCTGGTCAAGCACGGTCACTTCACGGTGAACGGCAAGAAGGTCGACATCCCGTCGTACCGCGTCAAGGAGCACGACATCATCGAGGTTCGGGCCAAGAGCAAGGAGCTCACCCCGTTCCTGGTGGCCCAGGCCGAGGCGGGCTCGCGCAGCGTCCCGGCGTGGCTGGAGGCCATCCCGAGCCAGATGAAGATCCTCGTGCACTCGCTCCCGAGCCGCCAGGTGATTGACACCCAGGTCCAGGAGCAGCTGATCGTCGAGCTCTACTCCAAGTAAGGGCTCGTTGCGGTGGCCCGCCCTGGCCGGGGCGGGCCACCGGAACAGTTTGTGTCGTGGGCGTCATATGGCGGGCGCCCCGGAAGAGAAGAGAAGACATGCTCATCAGCCAGCGACCGACCCTCTCCGAGGAGTCGATCAACGAGACGCGCTCCCGGTTCACCATCGAGCCGCTGGAGCCGGGCTTCGGCTACACCCTGGGCAACTCGCTGCGGCGTACGCTGCTGTCGTCGATCCCGGGCGCGGCCGTGACCTCGATCAAGATCGACGGTGTGCTGCACGAGTTCACCACGATCCCCGGGGTCAAGGAGGACGTGGTCGAGCTCGTCATGAACATCAAGGAGCTGTGCGTCAGCTCCGAGCACGACGAGCCGGTCAGCATGTACCTGCGCAAGCAGGGCCCGGGCGACGTGACGGCGGGGGACATCCAGCCGCCGGCCGGCGTCTCGGTGCACAACCCGGACCTGAAGCTCGCCACCCTCAACGGCAAGGGCCGGCTCGACATGGAGCTGACCGTCGAGCGGGGCCGGGGCTACGTCACGGCCGCGCAGAACAAGCAGGCCGGCGCCGAGATCGGCCGGATCCCGGTCGACTCGATCTACTCGCCGGTCCTCAAGGTCACCTACCGCGTCGAGGCGACCCGTGTCGAGCAGCGCACCGACTTCGACCGGCTCATCATCGACGTCGAGACCAAGCCGTCGATGGGCCCGCGTACCGCGCTGGCCTCGGCCGGGTCGACGCTGGTGGAGCTCTTCGGGCTGGCCCGCGAGCTGGACGAGACGGCGGAGGGCATCGACATCGGCCCGTCGCCGCAGGACGCCCAGCTGGCGGCCGACCTGGCCCTGCCGATCGAGGAGCTGGACCTGACCGTCCGCTCGTACAACTGCCTCAAGCGCGAGGGCATCAACACCGTTGGTGAGCTCATCGGGCGTACCGAGGCCGACCTCCTCGACATCCGCAACTTCGGTCAGAAGTCGATCGACGAGGTCAAGATGAAGCTCGCCGGGATGGGTCTGGGGCTGAAGGACTCGGCCCCGAACTTCGACCCGGCGCACGTCGTGGACGCCTTCGGCGAGGCCGACTACGACACCGACGACTACCGCGAGACCGAGCAGCTCTAAGTCGCGCTGCCGCCACATCTGAGGAGCACCGAGAATGCCCACGCCCACCAAGGGTCCCCGCCTCGGCGGCAGCCCGGCGCACGAGCGGTTGATGCTGGCCAACCTGGCCACGTCGCTGTTCCAGCACGGCAAGATCCAGACCACCGAGACCAAGGCCCGGCGGCTGCGCCCGCTCGCGGAGCAGCTGATCACCAAGGCCAAGCGCGGTGACCTGGCCTCCCGGCGTCGGGTGCTCGCCGTCGTCAAGGACAAGGACGTGGTCTACACCCTGTTCGACCAGATCGCGCCGCGGTACGCCAACCGCAACGGTGGCTACACCCGGATCGTGAAGACCGGGCCGCGCAAGGGTGACGCCGCGCCGATGGCGATCATCGAGCTGGTCGAGGAGCTTCAGGTCGCCGAGCCGAAGGCGAACAGGAAGACCGCCGCCCGCAAGGCCGCTCAGCAGGACAAGGTCGAGGCGCTCGCGCCCGAGGAGGAGACTCCGCGGTCCGAGTCGTCCGACCAGGACTCCGAGCCGCCGGTCTCGGCGTCCGGCGACACCGCCGAGGCGCGCGAGGACAGCGACCTCGCCACCGAGGAGAACAACGAGAACAAGGCCTGATCTCGGGCTTTGCCGGGCCCGGCACCCCTCGTGGGTGTCGGGCCCGCTTCGTGACGGGAGGTACGGGGTGGACGAGCGCACCCGGCTGCGGCTGGACGTGTCGTACGACGGGACGGACTTCTCCGGCTGGGCACCCCAGCCGGACCGGCGCACGGTCGCCGGGGTGCTCGTCGAGGCGCTCGACCTCCTGCTCGGCGCCGGCTCCGCGACCGGCCTGACCGTGGCGGGCCGCACCGACGCGGGCGTGCACGCCACCGGGCAGGTCTGCCACGTCGACCTGCCGACCGCGCTCTGGCGGGAGCGGGAGGGGAGCCTCCTGCGCCGGCTGTCCCGGCTGCTCCCCGGCGACGTGCGGGTCCGGGCCGTCACCGAGGTGCCGGCGCAGTTCGACGCCCGCTTCTCGGCCACCTTCCGCCGTTACGAGTACCGGGTGACCGACGCCCCGTACGGCGCCGAACCGCTGCGCCGGCACGAGATCCTGGCCTGGCCGCGCCCGCTCGACCTCGACGCGCTCAACGCGGCGGCGGCGGGGCTGGTGGGCGAGCACGACTTCGCGGCGTACTGCCGGCGCAAGGAGAACGCCACCACCCTGCGGGAGGTGACCCGGCTGGACTGGCGCCGCGACCCCGACGGCGTGCTGGTCGCCACCGTCCAGGCCGACGCGTTCTGCCAGGCGATGGTCCGCAGCCTCGTGGGCGCGATGCTGGCCGTCGGCGAGGGCCGTCGCCCGGCCGACTGGCCCGCCGGCCTGCTCCGCCGCCGCGAACGCTCGGGCGAGGTCACCGTGGCGCCCGCGCACGGTCTCACCCTCGTGGCCGTCGGCTACCCGGACGACCCCGCCGAGTACGCCCGCCGCGCCGAACTCACGCGCCGCCTGCGCGTCCCCGCCGAGGCCTGACGCCCGCGGCGGCAGCCCGTACGAACGGCGACGGGTGCGTGCCGCGAGGAGCACGCACCCGCCGGACCGCCGGGGTCTCGGGTCAGTCGCCCGACGGTTCGCTCTCGCCGTCCTGCGCGCCGGTGCTGTCCGACGGCTCGGTGGTGGGCTGGTTCGCGATGCCGCCGTCGGCACGCCGTTCCAGCACCGTCCGGTTGAGGTGCAGCTCGATCGTGTCGAAGAGGATCTCCCGTACGGCCGGGTCGCCGGACTTGATCGTCTCCCCGTCGGTGCGGACGACGAGCGCGTACGCCAGGTAGTGGCCCCGCACCTGCCAGCCCACCCGGGCGGGGGCGGTCGCGATGGCCTCGGTGCCCTCACCGGCCGCGAGGCCGCGGAAGCGTCCCTGCCGCTCGTCGAGCAGCTGCCGGATGCGGTCCCGGACGCGTTCCGCGCTGGCCCGGTCGGTGAGGTTGAACAGGCCGGTGGTGACCAGGTGGTCGCCGTCGGGGCTGCGGAGCGTGCCGCGGACGACCTGGTTGCAGCCGAGCCGGACCAGCAGGTCGGCGACCTCGTCCGTGGCGGCGACCGCGCAGCTGCCGCTGGACTGCGTCTTGAGCACCGCGTAGGCGGGCCGGCCGTCCTCGACCACCAGTTCCTTGCCGGCGAAGATCTCCTTGGCGGTCAGCGGCGCCTGGTCGGTGTCGCGGGAGTCGAGGTGCTCCGCCTCCTCCTGCTCCACCCCGGCGGACGGCTCGGCGCCGGCCTGCTGGCTCGGGCCGGGCTGCGGGTCGGGTGTGCGGTCGACGAGCAGCGCGGCGGCACCGAGGCCGCAGAGCGCGAGCAGCACGAGCACGGCTGCGCCGCCGATCAGGACCTGCCAGAGCCGGCCACCGCCGGAGCGGGGCGCCGGCACGGCCGCGGGCGGCTCGGGCGCCGGCGGCGCCGAGACGTAGACCTGGGAGGTGGGCGGTGGTGGCGGCGCCTCCGCCCGTACGGGCGGCGGAGGGGGAGCCTCGGCCCGTACGGGCGCCGGGGCCTCGGCGCGGACCGGGGGCTCGACCTGTGCCGGGGGTTCGATCTGGGCCGGGGGCTCGACCTGGGCCGGGGGTTCGATCTGGGCCGGGGGCTCGATCTGCGCCGGCTCGGGGTCGGGCGGCAGTGTCCTCCGGGTCGCGCGGGGCAGCGACGGGGTGGGGAAGCGGGACGGGGACGGCCCGGCCGGCGGTGGCGGACCGGCACCGAGCACGGGGTCGGACGCACCCTCCGGGTGGTCCACGAAAGCGTCCTCATCGAACTCGTACCGATACACCATGCCGCCCAGGGTAGGAGTGATTGTCCCTTTAGGTGGGAATAATGGGAAATTGTGGCGTCGGGGGTGTCGGGTCACCCTCACAACGCCTCACCGCGCCGGATCGTGACGGGCACGCGAGCGCCGCCGGCCGCGAAGTGGCCGGGTGCGAGAATTGCCGGCGTGACCGGCGAGCACTACTTCACCGCGGAACCCGCGACCACCGCCCGGCGGCGGGAGGTCGAGTTCACCGTCGCCGGCCGCGACTACACGCTCGCCTCGGCCAGCGGTGTGTTCTCGGCCGACCGGCTCGACCCGGGCACCGCCGTGCTGCTGCGCAAGGCCGAGCTGCCCGCCGCCGGCACGACCGGCGACCTGCTCGACCTCGGCTGCGGCTTCGGCCCGATCAGCTGCGTGCTGGCCAGCACGGCGCCGTCGGCCACCGTCTGGGCCGTCGACGTCAACGAGCGGGCCCGTGAACTCGCGGCCGCCAACGCCGAGCGGATCGGCGCGGGGGACCGGATCCGCGTCCGCGCCCCGGACGACGTGCCGGACGAGGTCCGCTTCGCCCAGCTCTGGTCGAACCCACCCATCCGGATCGGCAAGGACGAGCTGCACGAGCTGCTGCGGCGCTGGCTGCCGCGGCTCGCACCGGACGGCGTCGCCTGGCTGGTCGTCGCGCGCCACCTCGGCGGCGACTCGCTGCACCGCTGGCTCGTCGACGAGGGCTGGCAGGTCGAGCGGCACGCCAGCCAGAAGGGCTACCGCGTCCTGCGCGTCGGTCGGTGACACCGCGTGCCGCCCGCCGGCTCGTGAGTCCTGCGCGTCGGCCGGTGACACCGCGTGCCGCCCGACGGCCGCGGCGTCGCGTGCGCCGCCTCCGCCGGTGGTGGCTCGGCCGGTAATTGGATGTACCGCCGGCCGGGGCCTGAGGCAGGATCCCGGCGTGGGTTACGTGGACGTGGCAGGGGTCGGGCACACCCTGCCCGACGGCCGGGAACTGTTCGCCGACGTGTCGTTCCGGGTCGGCGAGGGCGCCAAGGTGGCACTCGTGGGGCCGAACGGCGCCGGCAAGACCACCCTGCTGCGGATGGTCGCGGGCGACCTGCCGGTGGTGACGGGCACCGTCGCGCGTACCGGCGGGCTCGGCGTCATGCGGCAGTTCATCGGCATGATCGGGGACGAGTCCACCCTCGCCGACCTGGCGC
Organism: Micromonospora globbae; assembly: GCF_003610785.1. GTDB lineage: Bacteria > Actinomycetota > Actinomycetes > Mycobacteriales > Micromonosporaceae > Micromonospora > Micromonospora globbae. Next base: position 72,080 of record NZ_RAQQ01000018.1, on the reverse strand, counting down.
TCTCACTCGCCCCGCCCGCGCTGCGGGCGGCCGGCCGGCGCCTCGCCGAGACCGAGGCGGCCATGCGGGCGGCCGAGGTGCGCGGCAAGTACAGCACCGCCGCGAGCAAGGCGCAGCTGGCGTACGCGGACGCGCTCGTCGCCTGGGGCGAGGTCGGCGGGTACGACGCCGAGGTGCTCTTCGACACGGTGGCCACCATCGTGCTCGACCTTCCCTGGGACGCCGCCCGCGACCGTCCGGTGCGGACACTGTCCGGCGGCCAGCAGAAGCGCTTCGCCCTGGAACTGCTGCTCCGGGGCCCGGACGAGGTGCTGCTGCTCGACGAGCCGGACAACTTCCTCGACGTGCCGGGCAAGCGCTGGCTGGAGGGGCGGCTGCGCGAGTCGGCCAAGTCGGTGCTGTACGTCTCGCACGACCGGGAACTGCTCGCGCAGACCGCCGACCGGGTGGTCGCCGTGGAGGGCGGCAGCGCCTGGGTGCATCCCGGCGGCTTCGCGAGCTGGCACGAGGCGCGGGTGGCCCGCCACGCCCGTCTCGACGAGCTGCGCCGGCGCTGGGACGAGGAGCACCAGAAGCTGCGCGAGCTGGTGCTCATGTACAAGCAGAAGGCCGCGTACAACGACGGGATGGCGTCGCGCTACCAGGCGGCGCAGACCCGGCTGCGCAAGTTCGAGGAGGCCGGGCCGCCGCCCGTACCCCCGAAGGAGCAGGACATCCGGATGCGCCTGACCGGCGGGCGGACCGGCAAGCGCGCGGTGATCTGCGAACAGCTGGAACTCGACGGCCTGACCTACCCGTTCGACCTGGAGATCTGGTACGGCGACCGGGTGGCCGTGCTCGGCGCGAACGGCACCGGCAAGTCGCACTTCCTGCGGCTGCTGGCGCGCGGCGGCACCGATCCCGACCCGGCCAACGGGCCGGTCGACGGCGGGTCGGCGCTGGCGCCCGTGGCACACGACGGGGTGGCCCGGCTCGGCGCCCGGGTGCGCCCGGGGCACTTCTCGCAGACCCACGACCGGCCGGAGCTGGTGGAGCGGACCCTCGTCGAGATCCTCTGGCGCGGCGACGCGCACCGGGCGGGGATGGACCGGCACGCGGCCATGGCGGCGTTGTCCCGGTACGAACTGGCCGGGCAGGGCGACCAGCGGTTCGGCACCCTCTCCGGCGGGCAGCAGGCGCGGTTCCTGGTGCTGCTGCTGGAACTCTCCGGCGCCACGCTGCTGCTCCTCGACGAGCCCACCGACAACCTCGACCTGGCCAGCGCGGAGGCGCTGGAGGCCGGCCTGAACGCGTTCGAGGGCACGGTCGTCGCCGTGACCCACGACCGCTGGTTCACCCGCACCTTCGACCGGTTCGTGCTGTTCCGGGGCGACGGTGAGGTGGTCGAGACCGCGGAGCCGGTGTGGGACGTGAAGTGAACCCGGCCGAGCTGGCCGAACGGCTCTGCGCGGTCGACGGCGTGGTGGCCGTGGCCCTGGGCGGCAGCCGGGCGCGCGGCACCCACCGGCCGGACTCCGACTGGGATCTCGGCCTCTACTACCGGGGCGAACTCGACGTGGCGGGGCTGCGTGCGGTCGCCGCCACGGTCGCCGACCAGGAGACCGAGCTGACGCCGCCCGGCGGCTGGGGGCCGTGGGTCGACGGCGGCGGCTGGCTGCGGGTCGGCGGGACGGCCGTCGACTGGATCTACCGCGACCTCGACCGGGTACGCCGGATCTGGGAAGACTGCCGCGCCGGCCGGTACGAGGTGGGCGTGCAGGCCGGCCACCCGCTCGGCTTCTACTCCCACGCCTACGCGGGTGAGGTGGCCCTGTGCCACGTGCTGGCCGACCCGACCGGCGAGCTGACGGCGCTGCGGGAGGAGACGTCGGCGTACCCGCCGGCGCTCGGTGCCGCGCTGGTCGCCAACGGCTGGGAGGCGGGTTTCCTCGTCGAGGCGGCGGCGAAGGGTGCCGCCTCGGGGGACGCCGCCTACGTCGCGGGCTGCCTCTTCCGCGCGGTCGGGGTGCTCGTCCACGCCCTGCACGGGCGGGCCGGGCGGTGGCTGGTCAACGAGAAGGGCATGGTCGAGTCGGCGGGGCGGCTGCCCGGTTCGCCGCCCGGCTTCGCGTCCCGGGCGCAGGCCCTGCTCGCCGCCGTGGGGCGTACGCCGGACGACCTGGCCGCCACGGTCGACGCCGCCCGCCGGCTCTGCGCCGAGGTGCTCGGCTGAGCGGCGGATCACGCGGATGCGCCGGAGGGCGTGGGCATAGGGTTCATCTCGTGACTGAGATGACCTACCGCCGGCTGGGCGACTCCGGGCTCGTGGTGTCCGTGGTCGGCATCGGCTGCAACAACTTCGGCCGCAAGCTCGATTTCGACGGCACCCGGGCCGTGGTGGACGCCGCGCTGGACGTCGGGATCAACTTCTTCGACACGGCGGACATCTACGGCGATCCGCAGGGCAGCTCGGAGCAGATGCTCGGCGAGGCGCTCAAGGGCCGCCGGGACGACGTCGTGGTGGCCACCAAGTTCGGCATGGACATGCACGGCCTCAACGGTCCGGACTTCGGCGCCCGCGGCGCCCGGCGCTACGTCATGCGGGCCGTGGAGGCGTCCCTGCGTCGGCTCGGCACCGATTACATCGACCTGTACCAGATGCACGAACCCGACCCGGGCACCCCGATCGACGAGACCCTCGCCGCCCTGGACGACCTGGTCCGTTCCGGCAAGGTGCGGTACCTGGGCAACTCGAACTTCTCCGGCTGGCAGATCGCCGACGCCGACTGGGTGGCCTCGTCGAACGGGCGTTCCCGCTTCATCAGCGCCCAGAACCACTACAGCCTGGTGCACCGGGACGTCGAGGCCGAGGTGGTCCCCGCGTGCGAGCGCTTCGGCCTGGGGCTGCTGCCGTTCTTCCCACTGGCCAACGGACTGCTCACCGGGAAGTACCGGCGGGGCGAGGCGCCGCCCGCGGGGAGCCGGCTCGCCGGCGGCGGCCGGTACGCCGAGCGGCTCGCCGCCGCGAACTGGGACGTGATCGAGGCGATCGGCCGGTACGCGGACGAGCGGGGGCTCAGCATGCTCCAGGTGGCCATCGGCGGGCTCGCCGCCCAGCCGGCGGTCACCTCGGTCATCGCCGGGGCGACCACGCCCGAGCAGGTGCGCGCCAACGCCGAGGCGGGCGCGTGGCAGCCCACCGACGAGGACCTGGACGCGCTGCGCGAGATCCTCTGACCACCCGGGCGGTCGGGGTGACCGGTGCACCCCGACCGCACCGGATCGTCAGCCGGGTCGGCGGCGGACCGACACCAGGGCCAGCGCCACCACCGTGGCGGCGAGCAGCAGACCGACCAGGGCGAGCGGCCACCAGCCGGCGCCCGCCCCGCGCCCGGCGGACCGTCCGTCCGTGGGCGCGGTCACCGCGACGGGTGCGGCGGCCGGTGGGGACTGTGCGGCGCGGGCCTGCACCTGGGCGGTGGCCTCGCCCCGGTGCGGGGCCGGTGCGCTGACCGTCACCTGCCAGCGGCCGGGGGAGAGGACCGGGCCGGTGGCGTAGAAGCCCTGGCCCTCCGCGGCCGGTTCGAGCTGGAGCGGGCCGACCCGCTGCCCGTCCGGCCCGGTGGCGGTGAGGACCAGCCGCACCAGCTTGTCCAGCCGGTGCCCGTCGGCGTACGTGGCCTGCACGGTGACGCCGTCGGCGCCGTCGCCGGCCACGGTGAGCTTGAGCTTGCCGGTGTGGGCCGCGGCCGGGGCCGCGGAGAACAGGACGAGGGCCAGCCCGGCGAGCAGAGCGGCCAGGCCCTTCCGGGTACGCGTCACGGACGCCTCCTCACGGGGTGGTGCGGTCCCGTCCCGACGCGGGGTGCCGGGACGGGACCGCACCGGTTGTCAGAGCCGGCGACCCGGCGCGAGCCGGGTGGGGTCGCCCCCGAGCCGGCCCGCGCCGGCCACCGGTTCGCCGTCGTTGGCCCGTACGCCGGCCTTGCTGGCCGTGCCGCCGAGCCGGACGATCATGGCGTCGGCGTCCCGGACCAGGACGTCCCGGATCTCCGCCTCGGCCACCAGGGTGGCGTCGGCGGCGAGCTCCCGGAAGGCGGTGAGCTGCTTGACCGCCTTGTCGTCGTTGCCGGCCGCCTCGGCCTTGCGCGCCGCGTCGAGCTTCGCCTTCAGCTGCTTGTGCGCCGTGGCCGAGAGCCGTCCCGTCGCCTTGAACCGGTCCAGCAGGTTCTGCATGTCGCGGAACGAGGTGGTGACGAAGAAGCGCACCTCCGCCGTGGTCCGGTTGCCGGCCTTGTCGGTGGCCGTGACGGTCAGCTCGTGCAGGCCGAGCGGCAGCTCGTACATGGCCTGCAACGTGCCGCTGGCGTACGGCCGGCCGTCCAGGTCGCCGACCACCGAGGCGATGCCCGAGGTCGGGTCGACGGCCTGCCACGACACCCGCACGTCCTGGCTGTCGCCGTACAGCTGGCCGTCGGCGAGGCCGGAGACCAGCAGCGTCGGCTTCGTGCCGTCGATGCGCAGCACCGCCGACTTGAGCGTCTCGGCGTTGCCCGCCTTGTCGGTGGCCCGGAACAGCAGCTCGTGCTCGCCGTCCCCGCTCACCTCGACCGGTCCGGCGTACGGCGTCCAGGCGCCGCCGTCGAGCGACCACTCGACCGTCTTCACCCCGGAGGCGGCGTCGGTCGAGGTCAGCACGACCGGGACGGTCCCGTCGTGCCAGCCCTCGTCGTTCGCCGGGGCGAACGTCGCCGTGGTGACCGGCGCCGTGGCGTCGATCTTCACGGACACGGTCCGCGTCGGCTCCACGTTGCCCGCCTGGTCGGTCGAGCGGAACCGCAGCTCGTGCTCGCCGTCGCCGCTGACCGGCACCGGCCCGGTGTACGCGGTCCAGGTGTCCGCCCCGTCGAGCTGGTACTCGGTGCCGGCCACGCCGCTGCCGCCGTCCTCGTCGGTGGCGGTGAGGGTGACGGTCACCGGCCCGGTGTGCCACCCCTCGGTCGGGGTGCCCGAGACGCTGGCCTCGGTCACCGGTGCGGTCTTGTCGGCCGCCTCGGTGGTGAGCCGGAAGTAGTCGAACACGGCGGTCTTCGACGCGGTCTGGTTGGCGCCGAGGGTGAACAGACCGACCTTGGGGGTGGCGCCGACCGCGCTGTTGGTGAGCGCCGTCAGCGCCGTCCAGGTCGTCCCGTCCGCCGAGTACGACGCGGTGAACGTGTCACCGCTGCGGGCCAGCCGCAGGTGCCACACCGAGCCGGTCAGGTTCGCGGCCTCGGGTTGCGGGTTCTGCACCGCCCCGCCGATCTCGCTGCGGAACTCGATCCGCCGCGTCACCGGCTGGCCGGGCTGGTTGTCCACGATGTAGTCGAACTTCAGGTAGTTGTCGTCGTCGGCGTGCACCATGAGGCCGGCCTGCTGGTACTGCTCGTTCAGCTGGCTGCCGTCGACCTTCGTCTCCAGGGTCCAGTCGCCGGAGGGCGCGGTCTGGAGGATGAAGTTCGCCGGCCCGGAGTTGCCGGAGCCGTAGATGTCGCCGTTCGGCACGTCGATCCGCAGCGCGCCGCCGGTCACCCGGTAGCCCGTCGGGTCCTCGCGGAGGACGGCGTCCCAGCGGCACTTGTCGAGCGTGTCGCCGGTGAACTCGTCCGACGGGTCGACCGGCTCGGCCGGCTCGTCCGGCGAGACCTGGAACCAGTCGAACGCCGCCTCGACCACCGGAGCGGCCGTGCCGCCGTTGAGCGCGAACAGCCCGACCCGCGGGTTGGCGATGCCGGCGAGCGCGGCGGCCCGGCCGACCGGGGCGAAGGTCTGCCCGTCGGCCGAGACGGCCGCGGTCAGGTTCGTCCCGTCGCTGGTGACCCTCAGGTAGAGGGTGTCACCGGCCGGGGCGGCGACGCTGTCGGCCGCCTCGTTGCGCGGGGTGCCCGCGGTCTCCCGGATGAACTCGACCCGCCGGCCGCCCGAGTGGAGCAGGTCCAGCTTGGCGTAGTTCTCGTCGTCCCCGTACACCAGCAGGCCGGCCTGCTGGTAGTCGGCCGTCACCGGCAGGGTGACCCGGGTGGTCGCCTGCCAGGCCCCGCTCGGCGCGGGCTGGAGCACCAGGTTGGTGGCGTCGTTGCGGCCGCCGTAGAGGTCGCCCACCGCGGTGGGCAGCCGCAGCGCGCCGCCGGAGACCGCGAGCTGCTGGGTCTCGCGGACGACGCTCCAGCGGGCGCGGTCGAGGCTGGTGCCGGTGAAGTCGTCCGAGCGCGCCCCGAAGCAGGACGTGTTCGGGGCCTCCACCCGCACCGGCACGGTGGTGTACGACCGGGCGCCCCGGCTGTCGGTCACCGTGAGCGTCGCCGTGAACGTGCCCGGGCTGGTGTAGGTGTGCTGCGCGTCCAGGGTGTCCGCGCTGCCGCCGTCGCCGAAGTCCCACGCGTACGTCAGCGGGGTGTCCCCCTCGGCGTCGGTGGCCGTGCCGTCGAACGCGACGGTGAGCGGCGCGGTGCCGGTGGTCGGGGTGGCGGTGGCGCTGACCGCCGGCGGTGCGTTCTCGGTGACGCCCCGACCGAGGAAGTCCATCCAGTTGACGTTGAGCAGCGACCCCGCGCCGCCGCCCGGGTCCTTCGCCACGAAGTACAGCGTGCCGGAGGCGGGGCCGGTGACCGGGGCGGTCACGTCCGTGTACGTCTGCCAGGCGCCGGTGCCGGGCACGGTGGCCTGCGCGACCAGCGGCCCGTCGACAGCGCCGGCCCGGACGTCGATGCGGCCGCCGCTGGTGGCCGACGCGACCCGGAACCGGATCGAGGTGATGTTGGTGAGGTCCGCCGGGGTGAGCGACCACCAGTCGCCGTCCTCGATGAACCCGATGTTCTGGCCGCCGCCGGCGGTGTCGCCGGTGGTCTCGCGCTGCACGCCCGGGTCACCGCCGCCGGTGCTGCCCGGCGCCCGGCCGGTGGCCGTGAAGTACTCGGCCTGCTTGCGCTTGGGCTGGAGCTGCTCGATGGCGCGGCCGGTGAGCGGCCCGGCGCCCTCGGCGCCGCCCAGGTCGGTGTAGGTCGCCTCGAAGACGGCGAAGACGTTCGCCTCGGCGCCGTGGCCGGAGGCCAGCGACGTCTGGACGATGCCCGTGCAGCCGGTGTGCTGCTCCAGCGGGTGGGCGTGCTCGTCGTGGCCGAGCAGCACCTGGAGGCGTACCCGGTCGCAGTCGATCTCGCCGTCCTCTGGATCGGTCACCGTCACCGTGTAGCGGACCTGGTCGCCCCAGTCGAAGAAGCCGCCGTCCGGCGGGAACTCGATTTTCACGGTCGGGGCGGTGTTGCCCACGGTGACCGGCACGTTGGCCACCGCCGTACGCCCCTTCGGGTTGGTGACGGTGAGCTGCGCGGTGTACGTCCCGGCTTCGGCGTACGTGTGCGTCGGGTTCGCCTCCGTGGAGGTCTGCCCGTCGCCGAAGGCCCAGGCGTAGGTGAGCGTGCCGCCGTCCGGGTCACGGGAACCGGCGCTGGAGAAGGCGACCGTCAGCGGCGCCGGGCCGGAGGTCGGCTCACCGCTGGCCACCGCGATGGGCGCGCGGTCACCGGCGATGTAGTCGATGCGGTAGACGCCGGAGTTGTCGTTGTTGCCGCCGAAGCCGCTGCCCCACTCGATGAGGTAGAGCGCTCCGTCCGGGCCGAACTCGAAGTCCATCGGCCGGAGCATGGTCATCCCGGTGAGGATCTGGTTGATGTCCACGAGGCTCTTGCCGTCGCCGGTGAGCTGCATCGTGTACATCTTCGACTGGTTCCACTCGCCGAACAGCGCCTTGCCGTCGTAGTACGCCGGCCACTTCCGGTCGGAGTCGAGTTCCGGGTCGTACCGGTAGACCGGGCCGCCCATCGGCGCGCCGCCGCCACCGATCTCCGGGAAGCGGGGGTTGCCGCTGTAGTCGTAGTCGACGGTGGCGGGGATGGCCGGCGGGAGCTGGGTCAGGCCGGTGTTGTTGGGCGAGTCGTTCACGGGCGCCGCGCAGTCGAACTTCGCGCCGCTCGGGCCGGACGGGAACTGGTAGTCGTTGTAGGCGTAGTTCGCCCCGGTGCAGTACGGCCAGCCGTAGTTGCCGGGCGTGGCGACGATGTTCCACTCCACGGTCCCCTCGGGGCCCCGGTTGGGGTTCGCGGCGCTGGCGTCCGGACCGTAGTCGGCGACGTAGAGGGTGTCCGTGGCCGGGTCGATGCCGATCCGGAACGGGTTGCGGAAGCCCATGGCGTAGATCTCCGGCCGGGTCTTCGCGGTGCCCGGGGCGAAGAGGTTGCCCTCCGGCACCGTGTACGTCCCGTCGTCCTCCGGGTGGATCCGCAGCACCTTGCCGCGCAGGTCGTTGGTGTTTCCGGAGGTGCGCTGCGCGTCGTAGTCGGCCCGGCCCGGCCGCTCGTCGATCGGGGTGAACGCGTCCGACTCGAACGGGTTGGTGTTGTCGCCGGTGGCCAGGTAGAGGTTGCCCGCCGAGTCGAAGGCCATGCTCCCGCCGGCGTGGCAGCAGGTGTTGCGCTGCGTGTCGACCCGCAGGACCTGCTTCTCGCTCGCCGGGTCGATGGTGTCACCGGTGACCGTGAAACGGGACAGCAGGTTGCGGGCGATGCCGTCGTTGGGGGCGTAGTAGAGGTAGACCCAGTTGTTCGTGGCGAAGTCCGGGTCGAGCCGGATGCCGATGAGGCCGTCCTCGTTGCCGGTGAAGACGTCCAGGTCGACGGCGGTCACCGTGTTGCCGGTGTCCGGCTTGACGATCTGCACCCGGCCGTCGCGCTCGATGTAGAAGACGCGCCCGTCCGGTGCGACGTCCAGCTCCATCGGGTTGCTGGTGTTGCTGTCGAGGGTGACCTTCTCGAAGCTCGCGGTCAGCGAGGCGCCGCAGTCGGCGTCGGCGACGCCGGCCGCCGTCCGGATGCCGCCGAGCAGGTGGGCCAGGAACTCCGGCTCCGCGTACGACTCCCGGGTGTGCCCGCCGCCGGTGTACCAGGAGCGGCCGCCCTCGAAGTCGTGGCACCAGGCGATCGGGTGGTCGGCGCCCATCGCGCCGGCGCCGGGGGAGTAGCTGGTCTCGTCCAGGCTGGCCAGGACGTGGACGTCGGGGCGCGGGTTGGACTGGTAGTTGTACCACTCGTCGAAGCGCGACCAGCGCTCCGGCAGGTGGGCGGTGGCCGGGTGGGCGTGGTCCTCCACCTTGACCGTGGCCTGCTGGTTCGCCGGGTGGCTGGCGAAGTACGCGCCGACCAGGTCGCCGTACCACGCCCAGCTGTACTCGGTGTCCGAGGCCGCGTGGATGCCGACGTAGCCGCCACCGCCCTGGATGTAGCGCTCGAACGCCGCCTGCTGCTCGCCGTCGAGGACGTCGCCGGTGGTCGAGAGCCAGATCACCGCCTGGTACTTCGCGAGGTTGGCGTCGGTGAACGCGCCGCCGTCCTCGGTGGTGTCGACGGTGAAGCCGTGCTCCGCGCCGAGCGCCTGGATCGCCGCGATGCCGCTGGGGATCGAGTCGTGCCGGAACCCGGCGGTCTTCGAGAAGACCAGGACCGAGAAGGGCTCGTCGGCGGCGGGCGCCGCCTGGGGTAGGGCCTGGGTCACCAGGGTCGCCGCTTCTTGCGCGGCTGCCTGCGGTGCCGGGCCGCCGACCGGTGCGGCCTGCGCGGCTGCCGGTGCCGCCTGCGCGGCGGCCGGGGTGCCGAAGAGGGTGGTGGATGCGAGGGCGAGGGAGAGCAGGGTCGCTGTGACGGGTACGCGGGCACGACGAGTTCGGGACACGCCGCCTCCTGTGTCTCAGTGGACAGGGGATCGCGGGGGCCGGCTCGCCGAAGACCGTCCCGGATGGATCGACGCGGGCGCCGGGCCATGGCGTCCGCACCGAGCATTTATGTCGATTCGCTGAACAAATTAATGCCGGTAGATGCATGTCCGGCAAGATGCCGCCCGGTAACGGTTTCGCAACAGCGGGCGACAATCCGAACAGGACCACATGAAGCGCCCAACCCGGGCGCCCGGGGCGAGGTGTCGGCGAGACCACCTTGGCAGGGCGGCCCGATCTGTCGTACGGTGAGCCCGCAAGTGACCCACGGGAGCCCGGTGTACCGGGCTGAGAGGGGGGCTGGTAGCCCCCGACCGTCGAACCTGATCCGGGTAATGCCGGCGCAGGGAGGAGTGTTGCCGTGCCGTCCCTGGGACGACTGCATCTCATCACCGACACCCGACCCGGGCGCGATCCGCTCGCCGTCGTCCGGGCCGCCCTCCCGGTGGCCCGCGCCGACCTCGTGGCGCAGGTCCGGGTCGAGGACTCCGCCACCGACCGCGAGGCGTACGACCTGGCCCGCCGGGTGGTCGATCTCTGCACGCCGTACGGGGCGACCTGCCTCGTCAACGACCGGTTGCACGTGGCGCTCGCGGTCGGCGCCGCCGGTGGGCACGTCGGCGCGGACGACCTGCCGGTCGACGCCGCACGGCGGGTGCTCGGACCGGCCGCCGTGCTCGGTGCCACGGCCCGGGAACCGGGCGCCGCGGTCGCGGCGGTCGCGGCCGGGGCCGGCTACCTCGGGGTCGGCCCGTGCCGACCGACGGCCACCAAGGAGGGGCTGCCGCCGCCGATCGGAGTGGCGGGTGTGCGGGCCGTGGCGGAGGCCGTCGACGTGCCGGTGGTCGCCATCGGTGGCGTGACCGCGGCCGACGTGCCGGCGCTGCGGGCGGCCGGCGCGTACGGGGTCGCCGTGGTCGGCGCGCTGTCCACGGCGGCCGACCCGGCCCGTGCCACGGCCGAGCTGATCGAGGCGCTGACGTGCTGAGCGCCCGGCCCCCGTCGACCCCTGGCGGTGCGGGCCGGGCGGACGTGGCGGTGGTCGGGGGCGGGCCCATCGGTCTCGCCGTCGCCTGGCGCTGCGCCGCCCGAGGGCTCCGCGTCACCGTGCACGATCCGGCCCCGGGATCGGGGGCCTCGTCCGTGGCCGCCGGGATGCTCTCCCCGGTCGCCGAGGCGTACTTCGGTGAGCGGGAACTGACCGCGCTGCTCGTGGAGTCGGCGCGCCGCTGGCCGGCCTTCGCCGCCGAACTGGCCGAGGCGACCGGCGCGGACCTGGGCTACCGCACCGAGGGCACGCTGATGGTCGGCCTGACGGCGGACGACCTGGCCGAGGCGCGGCGGCTCTGGGCGTACCAGGCCGACCTCGGGCTGCCCGTGACCCCGCTGCGCCCCACCGAGCTGCGCGACCGCGAGCCGGCGCTGGCCACCCGGGTGCGGGGCGGCGCGCTCGCCGCCACCGATCACCAGGTCGACCCGCGGCTGCTGGTGCCCGCGCTGCGCACCGCCGCCGAGCGTGCCGGCGCCGTGCTCGTGCCCGGGGCGGTCCGTCGGCTGTCCGACGTGGACGCCGTGGTCACCGTGGTGGCGGCCGGCTGCGGCGCGGCCGCCCTCACCGGGCTGCCGGTCCGTCCCGTGAAGGGGCAGGTGCTCCGGCTCCGCGCGCCCGGCGGGGCACCGCCGGGCTTCCGGCACGTCGTCCGGGGGTACGCCGACGGCGAGTCCGTCTACCTGGTGCCCCGCGACAGCGGCGAGGTGGTCGTGGGCGCCACGGTCGAGGAGCGCCGGGACACCGACGTGTCCGCCGGGGCGGTGCTCCGCCTGCTGCGCGCCGCCGTCGAACTCGTCCCCGAACTGGCCGAGTACGACCTGGTCGAGACGGCCGCCGGGCTGCGGCCGGGCACACCCGACAACGCGCCGATCCTCGGCCCGCTGCCCGGCCGACCGGGCGTGCTGGCGGCCACCGGGCACCACCGGCACGGCATCGTGCTCACCCCCGTCACCGCCGACCTGATCGCCGACCTCGTGACCACCGGCGTACCGGATCCGCTGCTCGGCCCGTTCCGGCCGGACCGGTTCGAGGCCGGCGACGCCGACGCCCCCGGCCCGACGCCCCCGGCGTCCCAGGGGTCGACACCGAGCAAGGAGGACCCGTGGAACTGACGGTCAACGGCACCGGCCGGACGGTGCCCACCGGAGCGACGGTGGCGGATCTGGTCCGCACGGTCACCGCGCAGCAGCGCGGGCTGGCGGTCGCGGTCAACGGCGAGGTGGTGCCACGGACCGGCTGGCCCGCCATGGTGCTGCACGACGGCGACCGGGTCGAGGTGCTCAGCGCCGCGCAGGGCGGGTGAGCGCCGTGACCTTCCAGCTCGGCGGGGAGACGTTCACCTCGCGGCTCATCCTCGGCACCGGCGGCGCCGCGAACCTCGACGTGCTCGAACGGGCGATCCGCGCGTCCGGCACCGAACTCGTCACCGTGGCGCTGCGCCGGGTGGACACCGCGCCCGGCACCGGCGGCGGGCTGCTGGATCTGCTCGACCGGTGCGGCGTACGGCTGCTGCCCAACACGGCGGGCTGCCGGACGGCCGTGGAGGCGGTGAAGGTCGCCCGGCTGGCGCGGGACGCGTTCGACACCGACTGGGTCAAGCTGGAGGTGATCGGCGACGAGCGCACGCTCCTCCCCGACGGCGTGGAACTGCTGCGCGCCGCCGAGGAACTCGTCGCCGACGGGTTCACCGTCCTGCCGTACACCAGTGACGACCCGGTGCTCGCCCGGCGCCTCGCGGACGCCGGCTGCGCCGCCGTGATGCCGGCGGGCGCGCCGATCGGGTCGGGGCTGGGCGTCGGCAACCCGCACCACATCCGGTTGATCCGGCAGTCCGTGGACGTGCCGGTGATCCTGGACGCCGGAATCGGCACCGCCTCGGACGCCGCGCTGGCCATGGAACTCGGCTGTGACGCGGTGCTGCTCGCCAGCGCGGTCACCCGGGCGGCGGACCCGGTCGCCATGGCCACGGCCATGCGGTACGCGGTCGAGGCCGGCCGGCTCGCCGCCGGCGCGGGCCGCATCCCCCGCCGCCACCACGCCCTCGCCTCCACCCCGGACGAGGGAAGGCCGGACCTGTGAGGCCAATGCCGGATCTCGGTACCCGAGCGCCCCGGCAGGAGCGCCTTCGTACCGGGATCGCGACGCGGCCCTCCGGCGTCGTCCTGCTGACCGACCGGCGCGCGGCGCGGAAGCCGCTCCCGCAGGTGGTCGCCGCGGCGGTGGCCGGGGGAGTTCGCTGGGTGGTGCTGCGGGAGAAGGACCTGCCCCGCGCCGAGCGCGCCGCGCTGGCCGCCGACCTTCGCCCGATCCTCGCCGAGGTGGGCGGCACCCTGGTCCTGGCCGGCCCGGACCCGCTCGACGGCGACGCCGTCCACCTGCCCGCCGCCGGCCCCTATCCGCCCCCGCCCCTGGGCCTCGTCGGCCGCTCCTGCCACGACGAGGCGGAGCTGGCGCGCCTGTCCACCGAGGACTACGTCACGCTCTCGCCCGTCTACCCGACGAGGACGAAGCCCGGCTACGGCCCGCCCCTGCTCCCGCACGGGCTCGCCGCGCTGATCGAGCGAAGCCCGGTCCCGGCCCTCGCCCTGGGCGGTATCGAGACCCCCGACCAGGTGGCGGCCTGCGTCGAGGCCGGCGCCGTCGGGGTGGCGGTGCTGGGGGCCATCATGCGCGCCGACGACCCCACCGAAGCAGCCCACACCCTGACAAGAGCCGCAGACAAGGCCACCCGACCCAGGGCGACCCGACGCGAGGCGCCCACCCCACACGACGCCATCCCACGCGGAGCGACCACCGGACCACCGCGAAGCGGGCACGTCCCGACGACGGTCTCCACGACGGGGCTGCGGCCGACCGCGCCCACGGAGGGATCAAGCCTGACCGCCCGGAGTGGACGCGGTCGGCCGCAGCCCTCCCCGCGGGGGCCGCAGCCCTCCCCGCGGGGGCCGCAGCCCTCCCCGCGGGGGCCGCAGCCCTTCCCCGAGAAGCAGCCGTCGACGGGACCGACCGAGGGGGAGAGATGACGCCACGCACCGTCCTCACCATCGCCGGCTCCGACTCCGGCGGGGGAGCGGGCATCCAGGCCGACCTGAAGGTCTTCGCGGCGCTCGGCGCGTACGGCACCAGCGTGATCACCGCGGTCACCGCGCAGAACACGCGGGGCGTCGACGCCGTCCTGCCGCTGCCCCCGGCCACCGTCACCGACCAGATCGAGAGCGTGCTGGCCGACTTCACGGTGGGCGCCGTGAAGACCGGGATGCTCGGCACACCGGCCGTCGCCGACGCGGTGGTCGACGCCGCCCGGGCCGGCCGGCTGCCGCACGTGGTCGTCGACCCGGTGCTCGTCGCCACGAGCGGGCACCGGCTCGGCGTGGTGACCGCGGTCGAGCGGCTGCTGCCGTACGCCGAGGTGGCGACGCCGAACTGCGCGGAGGCCGCGGCCATCACCGGACGCCCGGTGACCACGGTCGAGGAGATGGTCGACGCCGCCGCGGCGCTGGCCTCCAACGGGCCGGCCCACGTGGTGGTGACCGGCGGCGACCTGGAGGGCGGCGAGGCGGTGGACGTGCTGCACGGCGGCGGCACGACCACCCTGTTCCGCGCGCCGCGCGTGGACACCCGGCACACCCACGGCACCGGCTGCTCGTTCTCGGCGGCGGTCGCCGTGCGGCTGGCGTGGGGTGACGCGGTGCCGGCCGCCGTGGCGGCGGCCAAGGAGTACGTGACCCGTGCGCTGACCGGCGCACGGCACTGGGAACTGGGCGCTGGACGGGGCCCACTGGACCACTTCGGCTGGTCCAGGTGACCACCAGGGAGGCTGTCATGCAGGCACGACGCAAGGTGTACGTGGAAGGGTCGCGGCCGGACGTCCGGGTGCCGTTCGCCGAGGTGACGCTGACCGGGGACAACCCGCCGGTGCGGCTGTACGACACCTCCGGGCCCGGGTCCGACCCGCAAGTCGGGCTGCCGCCGCTGCGCGGACCGTGGATCGCCGAGCGGGGCGACGTCGCCCCGGTGCGCGGAGCCGGCACCCCGCTGGCGGGTGCGGACGGCCGGCGGCCCACACAACTCGCGTACGCCCGGGCGGGTGTCGTGACGCCGGAGATGGAGTTCGTGGCGATCCGGGAGGGGATGGCGCCGGAGTTCGTCCGCGACGAGATCGCGGCCGGTCGGGCGGTGCTGCCGCTGAACGTCAACCACCCCGAGTGCGAGCCGGCGATCATCGGCAAGGCGTTCCTCGTCAAGGTGAACGCCAACATCGGCACCTCGGCGGTCAGCTCGTCGATCGCCGAGGAGGTGGAGAAGCTGACCTGGGCCACCCGGTGGGGCGCGGACACGGTCATGGACCTCTCCACCGGCAAGCGCATCCACGAGACCCGTGAGGCGATCGTGCGGAACTCGCCCGTGCCGATCGGCACCGTGCCGATCTACCAGGCTCTCGAGAAGGTCGGCGGCGACCCGGTGAAGCTCAGCTGGGAGGTGTTCCGGGACACCGTCGTGGAGCAGGCCGAGCAGGGCGTCGACTACATGACCGTGCACGCGGGGGTGCGGCTGCCGTACGTGCCGCTGGCCGTGGACCGGGTGACCGGGATCGTGTCGCGGGGTGGCTCGATCATGGCGGCGTGGTGCCTCGCGCACCACGAGGAGAACTTCCTCTACACGCACTTCGCCGAGCTGTGCGAGATCTTCGCGAGGTACGACGTCACCTTCTCCCTGGGCGACGGGCTGCGCCCCGGCTCGATCGCCGACGCCAACGACGAGGCGCAGTTCGCCGAGCTGAGGACGCTCGGCGAGTTGACGAGGGTCGCCTGGGAGCACGACGTCCAGGTGATGATCGAGGGTCCGGGGCACGTGCCCATGCACAAGATCAAGGAGAACGTGGACCGCCAGCAGGAGTGGTGCCACGAGGCGCCCTTCTACACCCTCGGGCCGCTGACCACCGACATCGCGCCGGCGTACGACCACATCACCTCGGCGATCGGCGCCGCGATGATCGGCATGTTCGGCACGGCGATGCTCTGCTACGTGACCCCGAAGGAGCACCTGGGGCTGCCCGACCGGGACGACGTGAAGGCCGGCGTGATCGCGTACAAGATCGCGGCGCACGCGGCCGACCTCGCGAAGGGGCATCCCGGGGCGCAGGCGTGGGACGACGCGCTCTCGAAGGCGCGGTTCGAGTTCCGCTGGGAGGACCAGTTCAACCTCGCGCTCGACCCGGAGACCGCACGGTCGTACCACGACGCCACGTTGCCGGCCGAGCCGGCGAAGACGGCACACTTCTGCTCGATGTGCGGCCCGAAGTTCTGCTCGATGAAGATCACCCAGGATCTCCAGGAGTACGCGGCCCGCGGCATGCGGGACAAGTCGGCGGAGTTCGTGAACGCGGGCGGGCGGGTCTACCTGCCGTTGGCCTGACCGGCGGTGGGCCGCCCACCCTGACCGGGTTGTCCGCCTGGTCGGCGGCGGGCTGTCCACACGGAACGACGCCCGGGGCGAGGGCCCCGGGCGTCGTCGTGGCGGTCAGTCCCGGTTCAGTCCCGGTGGTGGCGGCCGGTGGAGCGCAGCGAGCGCCGGCCGCTCTCCTGCTCGGGCTCGTTGTCGGCCAGTGGCCGGCCCAGCCCCGCCACCCAGTCGACGTACTCCTCGTCCTGCGCCGCCAACGGCTCCGCTTCCTCGGTCTCCGGATTCCGGGAGCGGTTGCGCCGGAACAGCCCGAGCCGGCTGCGTTCACGCCCGTTCGGCTGCGCCGCCTCCGTGGCCGGCGGTGGGGCGTCGTCCTCGCCGTCGTCCGTCGCGGCGCCGTTCACCGGGGTGGTGGGCGTACCGGTCGACACCGGTCCGGCGCGGCGGGCGGTGGCGAGGGCCTCCCAGTTCGCGGCCCGGTGGAGGTCGGGCAGCGGGGCGCGGTGCCGGGCCCGCGGCGTCGCCTCGGACGGCTTCTCCGGTGCGTCCGGGTGGGCCGGTTCGGCCGCCGCGGGCGGTGTGCGCCGGGGGACCGGCCAGGCCGGCGTCAGCCGCCAGGACGACGTGTCCGTGCCCGTCCCGGCCGTCGGGTCGTCGCCGAGCCGCGAGGTGGCCGCCGTCTTCTCGCCCGAGGCCGTGGCGGTGCCGCTCGGGAGCGGCTCGCTCGTCGTGTCGTCGTCACCGGTTGCGCGGTCGTCGGCTGCCGGTGCGGCGGTGACGCGTCCGCCGGTGGGCGGCGTGGTCGCCACCTGGTCGGCGGCGGGTGGGGCGGCGCGGTCGGGTGCCGGTGCCGACGGGCGGGCCGGGGCGTCCGCACCGGGGTGGCCTTCGGGCGCCGCGGCACGTCCGACGCCGTCCGCCGCTACGGCGCCCGCGCTGCCGGCCGTGGCGTCGACGCCGGCGTGCGTGGCCGTGACGTCGACGCTTGCGGCCGTGGCCGCGCTGCCGACGCTTCCAGCCGTGGCCGCGCTGCCGACGCTTCCGGCCGTGGCCGTGCCGGCGGCCGACGGTGCGGCGTCCGCCGTGCCGGTCGTGGGCGCGGTGGCTGCGGACGTGGCGCCGGTCGGGGGTGAGGTCTCCGCAGTGGCGGCCGTGGCGTCCGCGCCGCCGGCCGGCCCGGATGCGCCGGTGGCGGTGGCCGCGGCCGGCGCGTCCGCGCCGGTACGGCTGGTCGAGGACCGGCCCTTGCGGGTGCGGCGCGGTCGCGGCGTCGGTGCGTCCGCGCCGGTCCCCTCGGTCGGCGTCGCCTCGGTGGTGGACGCGGCGGCGCTCGCGGACGGCGACGACGGCGCTGCCGAGGACCCCTCGGCAGCCGACGGCACCTCGGCCGGCGTCGCCGTCCGGCCCGTCGCCTCGGTGACCGAGCCCGTCGGAGCCGGGTCGGCGGGGCCCGACGACGTCCGCTTCCGGGCCGCCGACCTGCGCCGCGCCCCGGCGCCCTCGGCGGCCGAGGGCTCGACGCCGGTGTCCTCGGCGGCGGCCGGAGGCGTGGCGCCCGTGGCGCCGGACGCGGCATCGGGCGCCTCCGAGGCGGTGCCGGCCGGACGGCCCAGCGTCGACTCGACGGTGAGCGGCGCCGAGGCCGGGTCGTCGACGAGCGGCCGCCGGCGGTCGTCCGTCGGCCACGACCGGGTGGCGCTCCCCGTCTCCGGCCAGTCCCAGTGCACGGGGGCGGTGCGGGCGGTCGTCGGTCCGGTGAGGCCCGTGACGGGAAGGGCGTCCGGTGACGTGACCGTGCCGGTCGGGCGTACGGCGAGGTCGGCGCCGGCCGGGTCCGCGTTCTCGTCCGGCTGACCGGGCCGCGTACCGGTCGGCGGCAGCGCCGGACCGGCGGGCAGCGGGGGAAGGACGGCGCTCGGCGTGATGGCGTGCGCGCCCGTGGTCCGGGTGCCGGCCGGCCAGCGCAGCAGGGCCGCGGCGGCCGCGCCGAGGGCTCCGGCGGCCACCGCGATGAGCGCGCCGTAGTACGGCGTCGTCTGGTACCGGTCCACCGCGTCGCCGGGCCCGGCGGTCAGGTAGGCGAAGGCCACCAGCACCGGGCCGGCCACCCCGGTCGCACCGCTGACGAGCGGTACCTGACCCCGCCAGCGGGCCAGCCCGGCGGTGGACGCCCCCGCGAGCAGCGCCACGATCGGCAGCAGGAACAGCGACAGCCGCTGGGCCGCGTCGGCGTCCAGCCAGGTGGGCTCCAGCACGCCGAGCCGGACCGTGCGCAGCGGGCCGCTCGCCCCGAGGGACGGCAGCGCGGAGAGCAGCGCCAGCAGCCAGACGGCGCCGGCCACCGCCGCCACGTTCCAGCCGAGCGGTGGGTTGAGCAGCACGGCGATGGCCGCGCCGGCGCCGACGACCGCGCCGAGGACGGCGCAGATGCCGACCGCGAACACCGGGTCGACGGAGATCAGCTCCGCGGCCCGGGCGGGCTGCATGCACAGCGGCGCGACAGCGGTGGCGCCCAGCGCGGCGGCCGCGCCGACGGCGAGGTGCCGGCCGGTGGTGGCCGGCACCGGACCGCGGCGCGCGAGGCGCCCGGCGAGCACCGCGCCGGCGACGGCGGCGTTCGCCGCGAACCAGGCGACCCACACGAGCTGGGCCGGCCACTGGTTGACGGTCGCCCCGGTGAAGGCGCCGGTGAGCCGTACGATGCCGAAGCCGTACGCGACGCCCAGCTGACCGGCCCCGGCCAGCACGCTCACCCCGAGCGCTGTGAGCAGCAGTTTGCCCCACGTCCGAATGGCCATGTCCGGCACGTTACGCACCTGGTACGCCGGATCGCCACCGGCACGCCGCGCAACGTGACGGCCGCCCGGACGGCCGCCCTAGAGGAGTTCGACCAGCCGGGCCAGATAGGTCGTGGTGCCGACGTTGGTCAGCATGTGCACGGCGCCCGGGTCCCGGTAGACGACGCCGCCGGTCGGCTCGTCGGCGTCGATCCGGGTGCCGTCGATCGTCTGCACGACGTTCTTGGCGCCCTGGACGGCCACCACGAGGTACGGGTGGTCGTGCCGGTGCAGCGGCTGGGACTCACCCGGTTCGAGGCGGATGTGCCAGACCCGCACCCGGTCGTTCTCGTACACGACCTCCTGGCCCACCGGCCCGAGTTCGATGCCGTCGGTCACGTTGCTCATCGGTCCACTCCGTCCAACTGCGGCAGCACGTCGCTGGCGATCAGTTCCAGATGGTCGAGGTCGTCGATCGCGGTGAAGCGCAGGTGCACCCGGGTGGCGCCGATCGCCGCGAACCGGCCGATCCGCTCGACCAGCAGGGCGGGGGAGCCGACCACCGCGTCCTCGGGCGGCAGCGCGCTCGCCACGTGCAGCGGCGCGGCCCGGCGGTGCGCCTCGGCGTCGGTCCGGCCGACGGCCACGACGATCCCGGCGGAGAGCACCAGCGGCGCCCGCCCGGACCCGGCCCGGTCCACCCGGTCGCAGGCCTCGCGCACCCGCTCGTACGCCTCGGCGGTCTTCTCCACCGAGGTGAACGGCATGTTGAACTCGTCGGCGTAACGGGCGGCGAGTTCCGGGGTGCGCTTCGGGCCGCGGCCGCCCAGGATGATCGGGGGCCCGGGCACCTGCACCGGCTTCGGCAGCGCGGGCGCGTCCACCAGCCGGTAGTGGTCGCCGGTGAAGCGGTAGGTCTCGCCCACCGGGGTCCGCCACAGCCCGGTGACCACCTCGAGCTGCTCGGCCAACCGGTCGAAGCGTTCGCCGACGGGCGGGAACGGGATGCCGTACGACGTGTGCTCGCGTTCGTACCAGCCGGCGCCGATGCCCAGCTCGACCCGGCCGCCGCTCATCCGGTCCACCTGGGCCACCATCACGGCGAGCGGCCCGGGCAGCCGGAAGGTGGCCGAGGTGACCAGCGTGCCGAGGCGGATCCGGTCGGTCTCCCGGGCCAGCGCGGCCAGGGTCAGCCAGGCGTCGGTCGGGCCGGGGAGACCGGGGTCGTCCCCCATCGACTGGTAGTGGTCGGCGCGGAAGAAGCCCTCGTACCCGCAGGCCTCGGACGCCCGCGCGAAGCGGAGCTGGTCGTCGTAGGTGGCGCCACGGTGCGGTTCGACGAAGACCGACACCCGCACGGTCATCGTCCCTCCGCGCCGGCGGCCACCGGCTGGTCGCGCTCCATGAGCAGCTCGTGCAGGTCGGCGCTGACCCGGGCGACGTCCGCGAGGTGCGCGTTGCGGCCGAGCGTGCGCGGCCGGGGGATGTCCACGTCCACGATCTTGCGGATCCGGCCGGGTCGGGGGCTGAGCACCACCACCCGGTCGGCGAGCAGCACCGCCTCGTCGATCGAGTGGGTGACGAAGACGATCGTGGCGGCGCTCTCCATGTGGACCCGCTGGAGCTCGCCGGAGAGTTCCTCGCGGGTGAGCGCGTCCAGCGCCGAGAACGGCTCGTCCATGAGCATCACCCGGGGCTCGCCGATCAACGACCGGCAGAGCGACACGCGCTGCTGCATGCCGCCGGAGAGCTCGTGCGGCAGCCGCTTCTCGAAGCCGGCGAGCCCGGCCATGTCGAGCAGCTGCCGGGCACGATCGCGGTACTTGGCCCGGCTCCAGCCGAAGATCTCGACCGGCAGCAGCACGTTGTCGAGGACCGTACGCCAGGGCAACAGGGCGGGCTTCTGGAACAGCATCGCGATGTCCCGCCGGGGCTTGGCGACCGGCGTGCCGGCGACGGTGATCTCGCCGGCCGTCACCGGCAGGAGCCCGGCGACCAGCCGCAGCAGGGTGGACTTCCCGCAGCCGGAACGGCCGAGGACGGCGACGAACTCACCCTCGGCGACGTCGAGGTCGATCCCCCGCAACGCCTCGACGCGGCCCGAACGGCCGTCGAACGTGCGGGACACTCCGGACAGTCGGATCATCTCCGGCGTGCCTTCCCCTGAGTGGGCGGTCAGGAATTCGACACAGGCTAGCCCGCCTGGATCCCGAGTGCACCGTCCGGGGTGGACGTCAGTTTGTTTCCGTTCCGCAACCCGAAACGCCTGGCGTCGCAAAGGTTGGGTTCTCGTACGCTGTGCCCGCGAAGAGTCCCCTCACGACGGTGGTGCCGGCCTGCCCCCTTTCGCCGGCGCCCCGCCACAACCCCTCCGGTGGCCTGCCGGCCCCGGTCGGAAAGGACATGGTGCACTGATGAGAAGGCTGACCCGTACGGTCGCCGCGGCCGCGCTGGCCACCGTCCTCGCCCTCGCCGCGGGTTGCAGCGGCGGCTCGGATTCCTCCGACGACAAGGGCGGCGGCTCGGGCGGACTGGAGAAGGTGACCTACCTCACCTCGTTCGGCAACTTCGGCCGTGACTCGTACGCCTGGGTGGCGAAGGACAAGGGCTTCTTCAAGGAGGCCGGCTTCGACGTCGACATCAAGCCCGGCCAGGGCACCGGCTCCGTCATCCAGACCATCGTGGGCGGCCAGGCCGACTTCGGCCCGATCGACCTGACCGGTGGCCTGCTCCAGCTCGGCAACGGGCAGGCCAAGGACTTCGTGGCGGTGGCCGCGATCCAGCAGCGCACCATGGCCGCCATCGCCACCCTCGAGGGCAAGAGCATCGCCACGCCGAAGGACCTGGAGGGCAAGAAGCTCGCCGACACCCCCGGCTCCGTGGTCCGCAACCTCTTCCCGACGTACGCCCGGATGGCCGGCGTGGACGCCAGCAAGGTGACGTGGGTGAACGGGGACGCGCAGACGCTGATCCAGACGCTGGCCACCGGCCAGGTGGACGGCATCGGCCAGTTCGTCGTCGGCCAGCCCACCATCGAGGGTGTGGCCAAGAAGAAGGCCGTCCTGCTGCCCTACAGCAACGTGATGCAGGACCTCTACGGCAACGTGCTGATCACCTCCTCGAAGATCGCCAAGGAGAAGCCGGAGATGGTGAAGAAGTTCACCGCGGCGCTCATGAAGGGCCTGGAGTACAGCCTGGCGAACCCGCAGGAGGCCGCGGAGATCCTGAAGAAGAACGTCGACGCGACCAACGTCGCCTCGGCCGCAGCCGAGCTTCAGCTGATGGCCGGGTACGTCCGGTCGAGCAACTCCGGCACGGCCCTGGGCACCCTGGACAGCGGCCGGGTGGCCAAGAGCATCGCCATCCTCCAGGGCGCCGGCACCCTGAAGCAGAACATCACCCCCGAGCAGATCATCGACTTCAGCCTCACGCCGAAGGCCTGATCACTCAGTTGACACGGGGTGCGCCCACCGGAGTCCGGTGGGACGCACCCCGTCCGGC
This sequence comes from Micromonospora globbae, assembly GCF_003610785.1. Lineage (GTDB taxonomy): Bacteria > Actinomycetota > Actinomycetes > Mycobacteriales > Micromonosporaceae > Micromonospora > Micromonospora globbae. The sequence continues at coordinate 49,567 of NZ_RAQQ01000018.1, read as the reverse complement.
GTCCCGGCCCGTGCCGGACGATCCGAAGGAGGAGACATGACGGAGGTCCGGTCGGCGGAGCCGGTGACCGAACCCACGACCGCGGGGACCGAACCGGTGGCACGCGGCGGCGGGGCCGCCCGGGCGCGCGTCGCCGGGGCGGGCGCGGCGCTGCTGCCCGCGGTCGGCCTGCTGATCGCGCTCGCGGTGTGGTGGCTCACCGCCCGGCTGGAGCTGGTCCACCCCGCGGCCCTGCCACCCCCGGCGGACGTGCTGACCGCGTTCGTCGACAAGCCCGCCCGGATGCTCGAACACACCTGGGACAGCACCCTGGAGATCCTCATCGGGTTCGCCCTCTCCGCGGTGGCCGGCGTCCTCATCGGGCTGGCGTTGGCGTCGTCCCGGACGGTGGAGCGGATGTTCACCCCGTTCCTCGTCGCGGTGAACGCGGTGCCCAAGATCACACTGGGGCCGCTGCTCGTGGTGGCGCTCGGCTGGGGCCAGAAGCCGATCCTCACGATGGTGTTCCTGCTGTCGTTCTTCCCGATCGTGCTCGCCACGGCGACCGGCCTGACCACCACGCCGGCCGACCTCGCCGAACTGGTGCTCTCCTGGAACGCGTCCCGCTGGCAGGCGTTCCGCAAGGTGCGCTTCCCGGCCGCGCTGCCGCAGATCTTCGTGGGCCTCAAGGTGGCCATGCCGCTGGCCGCCATCGGCGCGGTGATCGGTGAGTTCCAGGCCGGCGAGGGCGGTCTCGGTTACGTCATCCAGCAGTACGCGGGCATCGGCGACACGGCCACCGCGTGGGCGGCCATCATGCTGGTCGCGCTGGTCAGCATCCTGCTGTACAGCGCCGTCGTGCTGGTCGAGCGCCTCGCCCTGCCCTGGGTCCGCGAAACCACGAGCAGCCGCTGAAAACCACAGCGACCACCGGGCAGCCAGACGACACCGCCAGACGGCATCAGGGTCACCCCGGGAGATCCTCCACAACGGACGCCGGGCCGGCCTTCCCACCGGGAAGACCGGCCCGCGAACGTGCCCGACGCCGAAGCGCCAAGGGTGTGGCCCACCGCGCCCGGCGCAGGGATCAAGCCTGACCGCCCGGAGCCGGGCGTGGTGGGCCACACCCAAAACCCGGCCCGCGACGGAGGCTCACGGCCGGGACACCTACCACCGGCCGGCCCGGGTCAACCCGCCAACCGCCAGCGCCCGTTGCGCGCCACGAGCGTCGTCAGCGCCTGCGGCATCAGCCCCGAGTGGTTGTCCGGGGTCATCCGGATGGGGCCGGAGAGGCCGTCGAGCTGGGACGTCTCCAGCACGTCCCGGATGCCGTTCCGGTTGACCCGGTCGGCGGGGCCGCCGGCGCGCAGGTGCGCGTCGGCGATGAGCTGGAGCGCGTCCGCGGCGAATGAGGAGCCGCCGTTGTAGCCGCCGAACCGGGCGGTGTAGTCCTGGAACCACTGCCGGCGGGCCGCCTTGGCGGGCGTGGTGGCGATGACGTCGTCGATCACCATGGTCTGGGTGAAGATCAGGGTCGCCCGCTCGGTGGCCTTGGCGGACTCGCCGAGGAAGAGGTCACCGGCGGCCCCGGCGTCGAGGTAGAGCGAGCCGGTGAACCCGGCGTCGTGGGCCGCGGTGGCGGCGAGGGCGGCCTGCTCCGGCGAGGTCCAGAGGACCAGCGCCTGGGGCTTGCGCGCGGTGAGCGAGGCGATCTGCTGGTTGACGTCCGTGTCGGTGGGCTTCACCGTGGCCTCGCGGAGCAGCCTGATGCCGGCCTTGTCGAACTCGCCCTGCAGCGCGGTCGCCCCTTCGCGGCCGTAGTCGTCGTCGCTGCGCAGCAGCGCCACCTTGCGGACGTTCTTGCGGATCAGCTCGCTGGCGAGGGCGGAGGCGTTGTCGTCGGCGTTCGGGCCGAGCTTGAAGACGTACCGCCGCTCCGCCACCGGGTTGGCCACCGCGTCGGACGTGGCGAGCGCGATCGTCGGGATCCGCTTCTCGTTGATCGTCCGCACCGCGCCGATCACGCACTCGTTGCAACTGCCCATGATGATCGCGCTGACCTGTGGGTCGCTGCTGAAGTCGCCGATGTTGCGCAGCGACTCGCTGGCGTCGGACCGGTTGTCCTTCACCCGCAGTTCGATCCGCCGCCCGGCCAGCACACCGGAGGCGTTCAGCTGCTCGACCTTCAGCTCCAGGGCGCGTTGGTACGCCTTGCCCATCGGCGCGGCGGAGCCGGAGAGTTCGAGGTCCGCGGCGATCACGATCGGACTCGCCGCCACCTCGTCGTCGCCGAACTGGCAACCGGTGAGTGTGCCGGCGAGCACGACGGATGCGAGCGCGGCGAGGGTCGCGGAGCGGATGGGGCTCAAGTCGTCCTCCAGGTGCGGGGCGCGGGGGCGCTGCCCGGTCACCGCCACTATTCCGTCCTCAGTGGAGCGACGGGAAGGGTGTGCCGTACGGTGTGCGCGAAGCCTGCAAAACCTTGCCAACGGCGGGCGCTGCGGTCAAGCGCGTGCGCGGATGGTCGTTTCGGGACGGCCGTCCCACATGTTGGTGACGTACGGCGTTTGCAAGCGGTCACTTTCCACACACGACCGACCACTCTGTGGTCACATGACCAGTTCAGGGCCTTGCGGAATTGAAGGTAACAGTTGACCGGATCAGGGGTTGCGCGCCGTCCGACCGTTATCTGCCCGGCTGCGGCTTCCCAAACAGGAGCGTCTCTGATGAAATCGCGGCCGTGCCGCGCGTGCCGCCGCCCACCGCGCCCGGCACGGTTCGGCGGTTCAGGCGTGGATGAAACGACGGAGGCGATGTCGTGAGCACCGGACCGACGACTCTGCCCGAGAACCGTGCGAGTGCCCGGCCGGCGCGTCGTCGACTGCCCCGGCTGCGTGACGCCCGGATCCGGTCGAAGCTGGCGCTGATCCTGGTCGTGCCCGTCGCCGCGGTCATCGCGCTGGCCACCGTCCGGCTCATCTCGGTCGGGCAGGGCGCCCTCGACGCCACCCAGGCCCGGTCGCTGACGCAGTTGGCCGTCGACGTCTCCGCGCTGACCCAGGACCTGCACGCCGAGCGGATGGCCGCGGCGGAGTACCTGGCCGCGCCGCAGCAGCAGGCCGACGCCTACAACCTGCGCGTCCGCGAGACCCAGCAGCGCGTCGACGCGTACCGCGAGGAGCGCCGGCGCGTCGGTGACGACGTGCCGGCCGCCCTGCGCGAGCGGCTGGCCGCCATCGACGCCCACCTGGAGACGCTGGACAGCACCCGGCAGGAGGTGCTGGACCGCCGGCAGATGGCGATCGCCGAGGCCGTGCTCCGCTACGGCGTCATCCTCGACGACCTGGTCTCGTACGGCGACGGGCTGGCCCAGCTGCCCGGCAGCGAGCGCCTCGCGGACGCCCGCCGCGCCGTCGCGGCCTTCGCCCGCGCGAAGGCCGCGGTGGCCGAGGAGGAGGCGGTGGCCTTCACCGCGCTCAGCGCCGGCCAGCTCGACGAGGAGCAGTTCTCGTCGTTCGTGGCCACGCTGACCAGCCAGCAGGAGGCGCTGCTCGCCTTCTCGCTGACCGCCGACCCGGCGCAGCAGGCCCTCGTGAACAGCACCGTCTCCGGTGACGCGGTCGGCCTCGCCGACCGGGTCGCCGCGGACATCACCCGCTCGGTCGGCCAGCGCCCGTTCGTCACCGCGGCGGCCGCCACCGCCGCCATCGGCGCGGTCAACGACCTGATGCGCTGGGCCGAGATCCAGTTGCAGGACGCGCTCTTCGCCCAGACCGACCAGGCGCGCTCGGATGTCATCCAGCAGGCGCTCATCGAGTCGGTGCTCGTGCTGCTCACGCTGGTGATCGCCGTGACGCTCGCCGTCGTGCTGGCCCGGTCGCTCAACGACTCGCTGCGCCGGCTCCGCGAGGGCGCCCTCTCGGTGGCCAACCACGACCTGCCCGACGCCGTGCAGCGCCTGCAGAACATGGGCAGCGTCGGCGAGGGCGGCGTGGACGAGATCGTCCGGCAGGTCCGCGACCCGATCAACCTCACCAACCGCGACGAGGTCGGCCAGGTCGCCACCGCCTTCAACGTGGTGCACCGGGAGGCGGTGCGGATCGCCGCCGAGCAGGCCGCCCTGCGTACGAGCGTTTCGGCGATGTTCCTCAACCTGGCCCGGCGGAGCCAGACGCTGGTCGACCGGATGATCGGCGAGCTGGACGCCATCGAGCGCGGCGAGGAGGACCCGAAGCGCCTCGCCCAGCTCTTCGAGCTGGACCACCTGGCCACCCGGATGCGCCGCAACGACGAGAACCTGCTGGTGCTGGCCGGCGCCGACTCGGCCGTGCCGCGGCGCGACGACGCCCTGCTCGTGGACGTGCTGCGCGCCGCGCAGTCCGAGGTCGAGCTCTACAACCGCATCGAGTTCGGCACCGTCGACACCGACATCTCGGTGGCGGCGCACGCCGTCAACGACGTGGTCCGGCTCGTCGCCGAGCTGCTGGACAACGCGACCCGGTTCTCGCCGCCGAACACGATCGTCGTCGCCGACGGCCGGCGCATCCGGGACTACGTGCTCATCCAGATCGAGGACCGCGGGCTCGGCCTCACCGACGAGCAGCTCGACTCGCTGAACCGCCGGCTGGCGGCGCCGCCGACAGTGGACGTCGCGGCGTTCCGGCTGATGGGTCTCGCGGTGGTGAGCCGGCTGGCGGCACGCTACGGCATCCGCGTCGAGCTGCGGCGCAACGTCGAGGGCGGCACCGTCGCGCAGGTGACCCTGCCCAATTCCACGGTGGTGCTGCCGACGCACCGGGGTCGGGAGCAGACGCTCACGAGGCCGCGGCAGCCGATGGCGGTCGAGCAGGCGCCCCACACCCCGGTGGCGCTCGCCGAGCCGCGTACCGGCCTCACCTCGGCCGCCACCCTGACCAGCCAGTGGCGCACGAGCGCGCCGGCGCCGGCACCGTGGCAGTCCCCGATGGACGCCCAGGACGGCGCCCCGGCCGTGTCGGCGGGCGGCCTGACCGCCACGCCGCCGGCCGCGCCACCCGCTCCCGCGACGCCGCCGGCCCGGCCGGCGTACGCCGGTGGGCTCGCCGACAACCCGACGGCCGCCCACCCGACGCTCGCCCCGCTGCCCCGGCGCTCGCCGGCCACCAGCGCCACCGACCTGTCGTCCGCGGCGGGGCTGCCGCTCGGGCCCACCGCGGGGCCGGGCGCCGCCCCGCCCGCCCCGCCCGTGCCGGCGGCTCCGCCGCCCATGCCGGCCGTCCCGCCGGCACCGGTCGCGGCGCGTCCCGAGCCGGCGGCCGAGGCGCCGATCTTCCGGGAGATGGAGGCGGTCTGGTTCCGCTCCCACGGCAACGACGCCACGGCGATCTTCACCCGGCCGCAGTTCGACGAGCCGCCCGCCGGTACGCCGTCCGCCGCCCCGACCACCGCGCCGGTGGCCAGTGCCGCCCCGACCGTCGGCGCCAGCGCCGCCCCGGCGGCCACGGCTCCGGCCGCCCCGGCCCCGCCACTGCCCACCCGTACCCCCGGTGGCAGCGGCGCCGTCCCCCCGCCCCAGCCGCCGCCGTCGTACACTCCGCCGGCGAGCACGGCCGCGACCGCCGCGAGCACGGCCACGACCGCCGCGAGCACGGCCGCGCCCCCCGCGAGCGCGACGCCCGCCGCGAGCACGGCGTCCTCCGCGCCGGACAGTGACGCCGGGGCCTGGCGGACGGCGGCCGACGAGGGCTGGTCGCGCGCCAGCCGGGCGGCCGAGCCGGCCACCGGCGGGACCACCCGGTCCGGTCTGCCCAAGCGCGTGCCGCAGGCCCAGCTCGTCCCCGGCGGTGTCGAGCCGCGCGGCGGCCAGCAGCGCACCCGGCGCAGCCCGGACGACGTACGTGGTCTGTTGTCGGCCTACCACCGCGGCGTGCAACGCGGTCGGTCGGCCGGTACGGACCAGAACCGCACCTCTACCAAGGAGACCCGATGAACAGGCCAGCGGCCATGCAGGACATGGGTTGGCTGCTCACCAACTTCGCCGACAGCGTGGCGGGGATCGCCCACGTCGTGGCGGTGTCCGCCGACGGGCTGCTGCTCGCCTCGTCCCGGGACCTGCCCCCGGACCGGGCGGACCAGCTCGCCGCCATCACGTCCGGCGTGGTGAGCCTGACGGAGGGTGCCGCCCGGATGTTCAGCGCCGGCGGCGTGCTGCAGACCGTCATCGAGATGGACAGCGGCTACCTGTTCCTCATGTCGATCAGCGACGGGTCCTCCATGGCGGTGCTGGCCGCCCGCAGTTGCGACGTGGGTCAGGTCGGTTACGAGATGGCGTTGCTGGTCGAGCGGGTCGGCGCCGCGCTGGTGCCGCTGCCGCGGGACGCGGTGCGCTCGTAGCACACGGGGCGCGCCCGCGCGCCCGCACAGGAACGGGAAGGGGCCGGGGCCGCACGGGCGCCGGCACGGAGAGGAGGTGATCGCGGATGGAACCCCGGCGTGACCCGCGCGGCGCGCTGGTGCGCCCGTACGCGGTCACCCGCGGCCGTACGGAGCCCCGGCAGGACATCGCTCTGGAAGCGGTCCTCATGGCGACGCCCACCCAGGTCGCCGAGTCCCGCTTCGCCGGCCACGACAAGCACCGCATCGCCACCGTCTGCGAGGGACGCGCGCAGTCGCTGGCGGAGATCGCCGCGTACACCCGGATGCCGCTCGGCGTCGCCCGGGTGCTGGTCGCCGACATGGTGGCCGAGGGCCTGCTGACGCTACACGCTGCTGCTCCCGCCGAGGGGTTCGAGGAGCGGATGGAACTGCTGGGAAGGGTGCTAAGTGGACTTCGCAGGCTATGACCCCGCCAGGGGGCAGCAGAGCCGCGGGATCGTCTCCGCCAAGATCGTCATCGCGGGCGGGTTCGGCGTCGGCAAGACCACACTGGTCGGTTCGATCTCCGAGATCACCCCGCTGCGGACCGAGGCGGTGATGACCGCGGCGGGTGTCGGGATCGACGACCCGTCCAAGGTGCCGGGCAAGGAGACCACCACCGTCGCCATGGACTTCGGCCGTATCACGATGGCCGACGACCTGATCCTCTACCTGTTCGGTACGCCGGGTCAGACCCGCTTCTGGTTCATGTGGGACGAGATCATCCGGGGTGCGGTGGGGGCCGCCGTGCTGGTGGACACCCGCCGGATCACCGACGCCTTCGCGCCGCTGGACTACTTCGAGAACCGCAAGCTGCCGTACGTGGTCGCGCTGAACTGCTTCGACGGTGCGCCGCGCTACGAGCTGGAGGAGGTTCGCGAGGCGCTGGCTATCTCGCCCGACGTGCCGCTGATCATGACCGACGCCCGCCGCCGGGACTCGGTGAAGCAGGTGCTGGTCACCGTCGTCGAGCACGCCATGATCCGGCTCCAGGCCGAGCACGGCCGGGGGTACCCGGCGCCCGTCGGCTGACCCGCCGCCGGCGGGGGCCACGCCGCGCCCGAGTGCCCACGGCGCGCGGCGGTCAGTCCACGCGCAGGCGGTAGCCGCGCTTGACGACGGTCTGCACGACGCGGGGAGCGCGCAGGCCGGCACGGAGGCGGGCCACCGCCATCTCCACCGCGTGCTCGTCCGCTCCGCGCGGCAGCGTCCGCAGCAGGGCGGCCCGGGACAGCACCCGCCCGGGCCGCTGCGCGAGCGCCCGGAGGACCGCCATCGGGGCCGGCGCGAGCGGGCGCAGTTCCCCGTCGACCACCGCCGCGTGCCCGCGCAGGGTGAGGACGTGCCCGGCCGCACGGCAACTCACCGTGCGCCGGGGCAGCTCGTCGGCGATGGTGCGGACCAGCGCGTCGATCCGGGCGCGGTCCGGTGTGCGTACCGGCACCCCGCGCCGTCGCAGCGGCTCCGCGGTGACCGGTCCGACGCAGCCGGCCAGCACCTCCGTCCGGAACGCGGCGAGCACCGCCTCGCTGCGGTCCCCGGCGGCCCGCAGCAGGGCCTCCGCCGCCGGTGCGGAGGTGAACGTGACCGCGTCGACCAGCCGGTTGGCGATCAGGTCGACGAGCCGGTGCAGCGGCGCCGGGTCGGTCGGCGGCGCCCACCGGTGGACCGGCACCTCGACGACCGTCGCGCCGGCCGCCTCCAGCGCGAGGGTGCACTCCGGCTGCCAGTCGCCGTGCAGCTGCGTGGCGACCACCCGCCCGGCGATCCCCCTCCGGCGCAGGTGGTCGACCACCTCGTCGCAGTCCTCGGTACGCGGGGACCACCGGTCGCGCAGGCCGGCGGCACGGACGGCGGCGCGCGCCGCGGGGCCGCGGGCCACCACGTACGCCCGGGCCAGCGCCGCGCGCAGCGGCTCGCCCAGACCCCACCCCTCGGCCGCCTCCAGCCAGCCCCGCATGCCGGCGTTCGCCACCAGGACGTCCGGAGGCCGGTCGAGGCAGGCACGGGTCGCCTCGCGGAGCCCGGTGTCGTCGGTCAGCGGCACGATCCGCACCGCCGGGGCGAGCACGACCCGGGCGCCTCGCCGCTCCAGCAGCGCGGCCAGTTCGTCGTGCCGCCGGTGCGCGGTCACTCCGACGGTGAAGCCGGCGAGTTCCTCCCGCATCACCCCTCCTGTCGCGTCCGCACCCGTCCGGCGGCGCGCCCCGTCCGCGGCCACGGCGTCCGCGCCCGGGGCGGCGTCCGGCGGTGCCGCCACGCGGTCCGCCCGCCGCCGGCGAGAGGTCGGGCGGCCTCGGCGGGTGCCGCCCGGGGTCCGTTCGCCGCCGGCGGTCGACGACGGGCCGCCGGCCGTCGTGGTGGTGCGGGCACGGCTCGCCGGGGGCCGCGTGGCCGTCCGCGCACCGTGCGTCATGCGGGCACAGCGTGCCGCCGGGCGGTTTCCGGCCCGGGTCCCTCCTGTTTCGGTCCTGTCACGGCCGGCTCACACCGCCAGACGGTGACCGGCCGCTCTCGGACGTTTAGGATGTGGGACAGGTTTCCTGGATTCTGGGAGGGCGCCATGACCGTCGCCGAGGCGTTCGACGCCGTCGCCGGCACCTACGACGAGGCCCGCCGCCGGCTGGTGCCCTGCTTCGACGCGTTCTACGGCACGGCCGTCGAGGTGGCGGCGCCGCCGCTGCGCGCCGCGCTGGCCGCCGGGCGTACCCCCGAGGTGCTCGACCTGGGCGCCGGCACCGGCCTGCTGTCCCTGCTGGTCGCCGCCGCCGTGCCCGGGGTACGGCTCACCCTGGTCGACGCGGCGCCGGCCATGCTGGCGGTGGCCCGCGACCACCTGCGCGACCGGGACGTGCCGCACCGGACCGTGATCGCCGACCTGGCCGACCCGCTCCCGGCCGGCCGGTACGACGCGGTGGTCAGCGCGCTGGCGATCCACCACCTGGACGACGACGGCAAGCGGGCGCTCTACCGGCGGGCGGCCGACGCGCTGGTGCCGGGCGGGGTGTTCGTCAACGCCGAGCAGGTGGCCGGGCCGACGCCCGCCCTGGACCGCCGGTACGACGAGGTGTGGACGGCGCGGATCACCGAACTCGGCTCGGACGCCGACGAGATCGCGGCGGCACGGGAGCGGATGCGGCACGACCGGCCGGCGCCGGTGGCCGACCAGTGCCGGTGGCTCGCCGATGCCGGCCTCGCCGACGTCGACTGCTTCTTCAAGGAGTGGCGCTTCGCGGTCTTCGGTGGCCGCCGCCCCTGAGCGTCGGCCCGATGCGGCCCGGCCCGGCCTGAGCGCCGCCCGGCCCGGCCGGAAGGCCGTGATGTCCGGTTTGCCGCCCGCCGGTTGCCGGGATGACTGAGAGTCATACCGAGGGGTAGTCTCTCCGGCATGACTGCCAAGGTGACACTGTCGTTCTCCGACGAGACGATCGAGGAGGCCCGGCGGTTCGCCAAGCGCGAGGGGCTGTCGCTCTCGGCGTGGATGGACCAGGCGGCCCGGGAGAAGGCGCTGCGCGAGGTCTTCGCCGCCCACGCCGACGCGGTCGAGCGCGCCGGCATGGATCTCGAGTCGGCCGCGCTCGCCGACGCCCGCGAGGTGGACATGGTCGACGACCTGCTCTTCGGCGGGCGTCCGCGTGCTGCGTAGGGGAGAGGTCTGGCGCATCGAGGGCGCCCGGGAACGGCTCGGGCTGGTGATCAGCTCGGACGTCTACAACTCCACCGCCGTACCCATCGTGATCGTGGCCGAGGTGGTCGAGCAGGAGCTGCTGCGGGACTCACCGCTCGCCGTGCCGATGGGCCGGTACGTGATCATGCCGGACCGCCTCTCCTCACCGATGAAGAAGTGGTTCACCGAGTGCGTGGACGTGGCGGACAGCGGGACCATGCAACGGGTGGGGCGCGCGCTGCGCATCCTCCAGCAGCTCTGAGCCGGGGCGCGGCACCGGGTTGAGCCGGGGCGCGGCACCGGGCCCGGAGCCCGCCGGTCGGGTGTGACATCGACCATGGCGGCCGGGCGGGCGCGCCGGGTGGGGACCCCGTTTTGACCAGCCGACCGGGCGCCGGGTATCGTTGCCTGCTGTTGTACGACATCCAGAGGCGTGCCCCATCAGGTACGCTTGGTCGTTCGTGCGCGCCTGGTGACCCGGCGCGCGACCCCAGACCGACGACGAGACAAGGTAGACCTGTGCGTACGTACAGCCCGAAGCCGGGTGAGATCGAGCGTCAGTGGCACGTCATCGACGCTTCTGATGTCGTGCTGGGCCGCCTGGCCACCCACGCCGCCACGTTGCTGCGTGGCAAGCACAAGCCGACCTTCGCGCCGCACGTCGACACGGGCGACTTTGTCGTCATCGTGAACGCGAGCAAGGTGGCGCTGACCGGCAACAAGCGGCAGCAGAAGATCGCCTACCGCCACTCCGGCTACCCCGGTGGTCTGAAGCAGGTCGGCTACGACGAGCTTCTGACCAAGCGTCCCGAGCGGGCCGTCGAGCTGGCTGTCAAGGGGATGCTCCCGCACAACAAGCTCGGCCGTAAGCTCATCAAGAAGCTGAAGGTCTACGCCGGTGCCGAGCACCCGCACGGCGCCCAGCAGCCGGTGCCGTTCGAGATCAAGCAGATCGCGCAGTGAGCGCGGGCGAAGGAAGCAGCATGACCGACATCACCGTCACCGAGGTCGCCCCCGAGGCCACCGAGGCGCCGGCGCCCGTCGCCCGCGCGCCCCGTGGTGACCGTCCGATCCAGACCGTGGGCCGCCGCAAGGAGGCCATCGTCCGGGTGCGCATCGTGCCGGGCACCGGCAAGATCACCTGCAACGGCCGCGACCTCGAGGCGTACTTCCCGAGCAAGGTCCACCAGCAGCTCATCAAGGACCCGCTGGTGACCGCCGAGAAGGCGGAGTCGTTCGACGTCATCGCCAACCTGCGTGGCGGCGGCATCACCGGCCAGGCCGGTGCGCTGCGGCTCGCCATCGCCCGGGCCCTGATCGCCAACGAGCCGGACGACCGCCCGGCCCTGAAGAAGGCCGGCTTCCTGACCCGGGACGCCCGGGTCAAGGAGAGCAAGAAGTACGGCCTCAAGAAGGCCCGCAAGGCTCCCCAGTACTCGAAGCGCTGATCAACAGCTACACGTTGTACGTGTGACGGACGGCCGGTCCGCCTCCCGCATCGGGAGGTGGGCCGGCCGTTTCGCCTTTCTTCCTCCTTCTTCTTCCAGCCGTGGCAACGGAGGTTCGGCGGTATGGGTCGGTTGTTCGGCACGGACGGCGTCCGCGGGCGGGCGAACGTGGATCTCACGCCCGAGTTGGCGCTCGCGGTCGCGGTGGCCGCGGCGCACACACTCGCCGAGACGGACCGGAGTCATCCGCCGGTGGCGGTGGTCGGCCGGGACACCCGGGCCAGTGGCGAGATGCTGGAGGCCGCCGTCGTGGCCGGGCTGACCAGCGCCGGCGCCACGGTGATCCGGGTCGGCGTCCTGCCCACCCCGGCGGTGGCGTATCTGACCGCCGAGGCCAAGGCCGACCTCGGGGTGATGCTCTCCGCGTCGCACAACCCGATGCCGGACAACGGGATCAAGCTCTTCGCCGCCGGTGGGCACAAGCTGCCCGACGAGATCGAGATGAAGATCGAGGCGGCGATCGAGGCGAACGCCACGACGGCGTGGGACCGTCCGGTGGGCGCCGGCGTCGGTCGGGTGCACGACCTGATCGACGGCGCCGACCACTACGTGCAGCACCTCGTCGGCACCGTGCCGCACCGACTCGACGGGATCAAGGTCGTGGTCGACTGCGCGAACGGCGCGGCGGCGGAGGTCGCCCCGGCGGCCTACCGGGAGGCCGGCGCCGAGGTGATCGCCATCCACGCCGAGCCGGACGGGCTCAACATCAACGACGACTGCGGCTCCAACCACATCGAGGCCCTCCGCGCCGCGGTGGTCGAGCACGGCGCGCACCTGGGCATCGCGCACGACGGCGACGCGGACCGGTGCGTGGCCGTGACCGCCGAGGGTGACGAGGTCGACGGCGACCAGGTCATGGCCATCCTCGCGCTCGCCATGCGGGAGGCCGGCACGCTCACCGACGACACGCTCGTGGCGACCGTGATGAGCAACCTCGGGCTGCGGCTGGCCATGTCCGCCGAGGGCATCCGGCTCGTCGAGACGAAGGTCGGCGACCGGTACGTGCTGGAGGAGCTGCGCGCGTCCGGGCTGGCGCTCGGCGGTGAGCAGAGCGGGCACATCGTCATGCCGGCGTACGCCACGACCGGCGACGGCGTGCTCACCGGCCTGCACCTCATGGCGCGGATGGCGGCCACCGGCCGCAGCCTCGCGGACCTGGCCGCCGTGGTCACCAAGCTTCCGCAGGTGCTCATCAACGTGCCGGTCGGCGACCGTACCGTGGGCGCCGCCGCCCCGGCCGTGCGCGCGGAGGTCGAGCGGGCCGAGGCCGAACTGGGCGGCACCGGGCGGGTGCTGCTGCGCCCGTCGGGCACCGAGCCGCTGGTCCGGGTGATGGTCGAGGCCGCCACCGAGACGACCGCCCGGGAGGTCGCCGAACGGATCGCCGAGCAGGTCCGCAACGCGAGCCCGGTGGGCTCCTGACCGATCCGGCGCCCGCCGGCGGGTTGTCCTGACCGGCCCGCGTCGGCCCGGTGGCCTGCACCGGCCCGCCGACCGTCGCCGCGCTTCACAGCCGCAGGCGGGCGGCCCGGTCGAAGGTGTCCGCCGGGTCCTCGCCCTCGGTGAGGTCGAGGTCCTCGACCACGCGGCCGTCGCCGAGGCGGATCAGCCGGTCGCAGCGGGCGGCGATGGCCCGTTCGTGGGTGGCGAGCACGATCGTCATGCCGTGCCGGTCGCGCAGGCCGAGCAGCAGGTCGAGGATCTGCGCGCCGGTGGTCGAGTCGAGGTTGCCGGTGGGCTCGTCGGCGAGCAGCAGCCCCGGCCGGCCCATCAGCGCGCGGGCGATGGCGACCCGCTGCTGCTGGCCGCCGGAGAGCTGCGCCGGCAGGGCCCGTTCCCGTCCGGCCAGGCCGACGGCCTCGACCAGCTCCCGAGCCTGGGCCACGTGGTCGGCGCGGCCGCGGCGGGGGAGCACGGGCGCGAGAACGTTGTCCAGCACGGTGAGCGCCGGCAGCAGGTGGTAGCGCTGGAAGACGAAGCCGACGCGCTGCCGGTACCGCGCCAGCCCGCCGCGGCGCAGGGCGGTGACGTCCACGCCGTCGACGGTGACGGTCCCCTCGTCGGGCTGCTCGATGGCGCCGATCAGGTGCAGCAGGGTCGACTTGCCCGACCCGCTGGGCCCGGTGAGGGCCACCACCGAGCCGGCGGCGATCGTCAGGGTCACGTCGTCGACCGCGGTCAGGCGCTCCGCGCCGGTGCCGAACCGCCGGACCAGGTGCTCGGTCGACACCGTGCTGCCGATCTGTTCGCTCATGGTCTACTCCTCTGCCAGTAGGCGTGCGGTCCGGAGGCGGTGCAGGAAGGCCGTGGGCACCAGGGCGGCGACCGCCGTCACCAGCACGCCGCCGAGGGCGACCAGCGCGGCGACCAGGATCAGCGGGCCGGGGAGGTCGCCGATCATCCAGGCCGTGCCGGCCAGGCCGACCGCCGCTCCCGTCACCGCGCCGGTAGCGCCCAGCGCCAGTCCCTCGTAGCCGACCAGCCGGGCGAGCGCGGAGTCGGTCCACCCCACGGCGCGCAGCGTGGCCAGCTCGGCGGCCCGGTCCCGGATGTTCAGGTAGAGCACGTCCGCGACGGCCGCCGCACCGAGCAGCACGGTCGCGGCGGCGGCCACGGCGTCCGCGCCGCGCACGCTCAGCGACACCAGGTCGCCGAGCAGGCTGCCGACGATGGCGCCACGGAAGGCGTATGCGGCGGCGGCGACCAGCGTCAGCGCGGCCACCCCGATGGCGAGGGCGCCGGCGCCGAGGAGGGTGCGTCCGGGCGTACGGAGCAGGTTGGTCACGGCCAGCCCGAGCAGGGTGCGCGGCCGGCGCCCCCGGCGGGCGCCGGCGACCAGCGGGCGGAGTGCGGCGGCCGGGTGGGCGCGTGCGGCCCGCAGCGCCGGCACCACGCCCGCCGCCAGCGCGAGCAGCAACGCCACGGGTACGGCCAGCGCCGCCCGCCGCCAGTCCACGTCGACGCCGAGCGCGGAGCCGAGCGGCACCGCGAGGGCCAGCGAGAGCAGGCCGGCCGCGAGGCCGAGCACGGCGACCTCGCCCAGGATCAGCGCCCCGATGCGGCGGACCGGCCAGCCGAGGCAGGCGAGCACCGCCAGCTCCGGCCGGCGGTCCCGGACGGCGGCGCTCACCGCGTTGCCGAGGAAGAGCGCGCACACCACCAGCACCAGACCGAAGAGCACGACGCTCTTGCGGTCCACCGCCTGCGTGATGACCGACGCGACGCCGAGCGCCGACCAGTTCTCGGTCAACCGCAGCAGGGGCCGCCCGAACGAACCCGGCGGCAGCTCGACGGTCTGCGGTGCCGGCGAGGAGCCGAGGGTGATGTCGACGTCCAGGCCGGTCCGCGTGGCGATCTGCTCGGCGATCAGGCGGACCCGCTCGGCCGAGCGTTCGCTGTAGCCGTCCACATCGGAGACCCGTACGCGGATGGCGCTGATCGGGGCCTTGATCTGGGGAGCGCCCCCGCGCTCCAGGAGCTTCGGCACGCTGCCGAGGTTGGTGAGCAGCAGCGGTGGCGCGGAGAGGTAGCCGGCCGGGTTGCCGCTCGGCTCCAGCGGCTGCCCGCCGAGCGCGGCCCGGCTCCGGTCGTCGGCGCCGTCCGCCACGGGCGGCTCGTACGTCTCCAGCGGCACCTGGCCGAGGTCGCTGAACCCGGTCAGCTTCGCCGGATCGAACACGCCGACCGCCCGCCAGGAGCGCCACGGCCGGTTGTAGCCCTCGACGAGCGGCAGCGGCCGCACCTCCCGCGATCCGACGTCGTCGGCGAGCCAGGGGCGGGGCCACGGGTTGAAGGCGCGATTCCCGCCGTACACCTCGCCGGCGCCGGGCGGTTGCGGGCGGGCGCGCAGGCTGCCGTCGGGCAGCCGGTCGTACTGCACGTCGGCTGACTGCACGATGCTCTGCAGTTGGCCGACGCAGCACCCGAACTGGGAGATCCCCTTGTCGAGCAGGGCCCGGTATCCGGTCGCCACGTCGTACCGGCCGGACCCCGCCGGCGTTCCGGCGGCGCCGCCCAGCGTCTTCTCCAGGGCGGTTCCCGGCACCCCGGCCGGGCTGACCCCGGTGAGTCGGGTGAATCGGGCGGTCAGCGTCTCGTCGACGAACGGCCGGTTGGTGACGAGCACCGGCACCTCGTGCCGGGGAACCTTGGGATCGGGAGTCACCCGGACCGTGTCGTCGCCGCGCACGGCGCGGCCCGCCACGACCGCCCCGGCGAGGCCGACGAGCTGGTCCTCAGCCTCCGGGTCCACCGCCGCGAGCAGGAACGGCACCGTGAGGT
Organism: Micromonospora globbae; assembly: GCF_003610785.1. Classification (GTDB taxonomy): domain Bacteria; phylum Actinomycetota; class Actinomycetes; order Mycobacteriales; family Micromonosporaceae; genus Micromonospora; species Micromonospora globbae. Next base: position 33,739 of record NZ_RAQQ01000018.1, on the reverse strand, counting down.
GGTATGCCAGGACGAGCCGGTCGGAGGTCGACGGTTCGGGATAGTTGTCCGTGTCGGTCACCAGCGAGGTCAGGCTCTCGAACCGGCCGTCCGGCAGCAGGCGGACGGCGTCGACCGACCAGTCGTCGCGCTCGGAGTAGGTGCCGGCCGCCCCCAACAAGCCCTCTCCCGGGTCGCAGATGGCAGCGGTGCGCCCGTCGGGCAGCACCTCCCGTGCGAGCGCGCCACCGCACTCGGGTGGTACCGCGTACGAGCGACCGTCGGAGTACGGCACCGAGTCGGACGCGGATGGCGCGTCCTGTCGCGGGTAGATCAGCGGATGCTTCGTCACGTACACGTAGCGGGGCTTGCCGGGGGCGGTCGAGAGCCCCCGCTCGGCCACGAAGGTCGGGTCCACGCGGATCACCTGGCGGTCCAGCGACCGGTCGACCGCGTCGGTGAGGTCCAGTGGCGTCAGCAGGGGCGTGGTCGAGTAGCCGAGCATCGCGATCGGGGCCGCCACGTCGATGCCGGGAACGGCCTTGACCTGCTCGTACTGCTGCAGGGTGATGCCGCCGAAGAGGCCGGACAGGTAGTTCGGACGGACCAGGCCGCGCTCGGCCTCCAGGGGGGTGCGTGTCCCCTTGGGACGGACCAGGATGTCGTAGGCGGCCCGGGTGTTGCGCTCGACGGTGCCGGTGACGTCCAGCCGGGAGGTGGTGGTGGCACCGGTGAGCACCACGAACCCGGTCGTCGCCACGAGCACGCCGACCAGCAGCGCCACCGACCGTCCCGCACGGCCACGAAGTTGACCCCAGATGAACCGCAGCAATGTCGCGCCTCCCCGTGTGCTGCCTCTCACTGTGCGCGTTACATTGTCACAATGCAAGACCCGAAGGGGAGGGGATCATGGCGATCCAGCACGCCGTCCTCGCGCTGCTCGCTCGTGGGCCCAGCTACGGCTACGAGCTGAAGAGCGAGTTCGAGAGCGCGGTCGGTCCACAGTGGGGACCGCTGAACATCGGGCACCTCTACCAGATCCTGGAGCGGCTGTCCCGGGACGGGCTGGTCGTCGCCCACCGGGAGGCGCAGCCGACGAAGCCGGACCGGGTGGTCTACGAGATCACCGAGGGCGGCCGGGCGGAGCTGGACCGGTGGCTGGGTGAGCCGAGCGCCCGCAGCGGAGGCTTCCGCGACGACTTCTTCCTCAAGGTGACCGCCGCGGCCCGGTCGGGGGACGCCTCGACGGTGCGGACGGTGCTCGGCAACCAACGGGCGCACCTGCTGCGGGAGCTGCGCAACCTCGACGGCCTGCGACGCACGGCCGAGGATCCGGTGGTGGGACTGCTGCTCGCCGCCGCCTGCCGGCACGTGGAGGCGGACCTCGCCTTCATCGACGACGCCGAGTCGGTGCTGCTCACCGACGGCGGATCGCTGCTCGCGAGGCTCGCCGCGGCCCGCCCGGCCCCCGCGAGCCGATCGGGCCCGGCCCGCGCCGCGGGATGACCGGCCGGCGGGCCGGGACCGGCCGCCGGGCGACCGGCGCACCATGTGGCCGGCGAACCGCGCGACCGGCCGCCGCCCGGCCGCGCGGTCAGGCCGACGCGCGCCGCAGCCGGGTGACCGCCTCGGCGATCACCTCCGGTCGCTTGCAGAAGGCGAACCGCACGAGCCGGCGGCCGGCCTCGGCGTCGTCGTAGAAGACCTGCGTCGGCACGGCCACCACCCCGCAGCGCTCCGGCAGCGAGCGGCAGAACTCCACCCCGTCGCGGCCGCCGAGCGGGGTGACGTCGGCCGTGACGAAGTACGTGCCCTCCGGGCTGAGCACCTCGAAGCCGGCGGCGGTGAGGCCGTCGACGAGCTGGTCCCGCCGCGCCTGCAACTCCGCCCGGAACCCGGTGAAGTAGTCGTCGGGCAGGGCCAACGCCACGGCGACCGCGGGCTGTAGCGGCGCCGCGTTGACGAACGTGAGGAACTGCTTCACGCGGAGCACCGCGGAGACGAGCGCGGCCGGCCCGCTCGCCCAGCCGACCTTCCACCCGGTGCAGGAGAACGTCTTGCCGGCCGAGGAGATCCGCAGTGTCCGCTCCCGCATGCCGGGCAGCGTGGCGAGCGGGACGTGCGGGGCGGCCGCGTCGGTGAACACGAGGTGCTCGTACACCTCGTCGGTCACCGCGTACGCGTCGTGCTCCCGGCACAGCTCCGCGACCAGCGCGAGTTCGTCCGGGGTGAACACCTTCCCGGTGGGGTTGTGCGGCGAGTTCAGCAGCACCAGCCGGGTGCGCGGCCCGAACGCCGCGCGCAGCGCGGCCGGGTCGAAGGTGTACCGGCCGTCGCCGGTCGGCCGCAGCGTCACGGGCCGGCGGACCGCGCCGGCCAGGGCGATCGACGCGGCGTACGAGTCGTAGTACGGCTCGAAGCACACCACCTCGTCGCCCGGCTCGCACAGGGCGAGGATCGCGGCGGCGACGGCCTCGGTGGCGCCCGCCGTCACCACGATCTCGCCGTCCGGGTCGTACTCCAGCCCCCAGAACCGGCGCTGGTGGGCCGCGACCGCCGCCCGCAGGGCGGGGACGCCCGGCCCCGGCGGGTACTGGTTCTGCCCCGAGCGCAGCGCCTCGGCCGCGGCGGCGAGCATCTCCGGCGGGCCGTCGGTGTCCGGAAAGCCCTGCCCGAGGTTGACGGCGCCGGTGCAGACGGCGAGCGCGGACATCTCGGCGAAGATGGTCGTCCCGAACGGCCGCATCCGGGCCACGAGGGGATCGACATCGGTGGTCGTCGTCACGCCCGCCAGCCTACGGCCCGCGGCCGCCCGTTCCACCGGCCGGTGACAGCTCGGACATCTGGTGCGCTGGAGTGACGGATCCGGCGGCGGGCCGCCCGTGAGGTGCGCCGACCGGCGAGGTTGCCGCCCGCCCGCCGGTTGCGGCCCCGGATGTACGGGTAGGCGGGGGGCGGCGAGCGACCACGTTGCGGCACGTGCGGGCGGATGTTCGATCCGGACGGGTGCCGGGCGGCAGCCGTTCGCTCAAGCTCGGTGATTGTTTGCCCGGCTTTCGCGCACGCGGGGTGAGCGAAACTAGGTTAGGCTGCGGACCATGTGTGGAATCGTGGGTTACGCCGGCGCGCGGCCGGCGCTCGGCATCGTGCTGGACGGGCTGCGGCGGCTGGAGTACCGCGGCTACGACTCGGCGGGCGTCGCCATCGTCTGCGACGGTGAGCTGCTGACGGAGAAGAAGGCCGGCAAGCTGGCCAACCTGGAGAAGGTGCTCTCCGAGCGTGCCGCCGAGGACCCGTCCTCCTGTGCCTCCAGCCCCATCGGCATCGGTGACGGCACCACCGGCATCGGCCACACCCGTTGGGCCACCCACGGCGGTCCCACCGACCGCAACGCCCACCCGCACGTCTCGCCCGACGGCCGCGTCGCCGTGATCCACAACGGCATCATCGAGAACTTCGCGAAGCTCCGCGCCGAACTGGAGGCCGACGGGGTCCAGTTCACCAGCGACACCGACACCGAGTGCGCCGCCCACCTGCTCGCCGCCGCGCTCGCCGACCTGCGCTCCGCCGGCCACCCGGACGGCCCGCAGCTGCTCGCCGCCGCCATGCGGGTGGTCTGCCAGCGGCTCGAGGGCGCGTTCACCCTGCTCGCCGTCGACGCCACGGTGCCCGGGGCGGTCGTCGGCGCGCGGCGCAACTCGCCGCTCGTGGTCGGGCGCGGGCAGGGCGAGAACTACCTCGCCTCCGACGTGGCGGCGTTCATCGAGCACACCCGGGACGCGGTCGAGCTGGGCCAGGACCAGATCGTCCTCATCACGGGCGACACCATCGAGATCACCGACTTCGACGGGCAGCCGGCCAGCGGCAAGGACTTCCACATCGACTGGGACTCGTCGGCCGCCGAGAAGGGTGGCTACGACTGGTTCATGCTCAAGGAGATCGAGGAGCAGCCCCAGGCGGTGGCCGACACCCTGCTGGGCCGGCTCACCGAGTCGGGCGAGATCGCGCTGGACGAGGTCCGCCTCAGCGACCAGGACCTGCGCGACGTCGACAAGATCTTCATCGTGGCCTGCGGCACCGCGTACCACTCCGGGCTGGTCGCCAAGTACGCGATCGAGCACTGGACCCGCATCCCCTGCGAGGTGGAGCTGGCCAGCGAGTTCCGCTACCGCGACCCGGTGCTCGACCGGTCCACGCTCATCGTGGTGATCTCCCAGTCCGGCGAGACGATGGACACCCTCATGGCGCTGCGGCACGCCAAGGAGCAGAAGGCGCGGGTGCTCGCCATCTGCAACACCAACGGCTCGACCATCCCCCGGGAGTCCGACGCGGTCCTCTACACCCACGGCGGGCCGGAGATCGCCGTCGCGTCCACCAAGGCGTTCCTCACCCAGCTGGTCGCCTGCTACCTGATCGGCCTGCACCTGGCCCAGGTGCGCGGCATCAAGTACGCCGACGAGGTCGCCGCCGTGGTCGCCCAGCTCCAGGAGGTGCCCGCCAAGCTCCGTGAGCTGCTGGACCGCATCGAGCCGGTCCGTGAGCTGGCCCGCGAGCTGAAGTCCGAGCCGACCGTGCTGTTCATCGGCCGGCACGTCGGCTACCCGGTGGCCCTGGAGGGCGCGCTCAAGCTCAAGGAGCTGGCGTACATGCACGCCGAGGGCTTCGCCGCCGGCGAGCTGAAGCACGGCCCCATCGCGCTCATCGACAAGGGCACGCCGGTGGTGTGCGTGGTGCCGTCGCCGGCCGGCCGGGGCGTGCTGCACGACAAGGTCGTCTCCAACATCCAGGAGGTGCGGGCGCGGGGCGCCCGGACCATCGTCATCGCGGAGGAGGGGGACGAGGCGGTCGTCCGGTACGCCGACCACCTCATCTACGTGCCGCGTACGCCCACCCTCCTCTCTCCGCTGGTCACCACCGTGCCGCTCCAGGTCCTCGCGGCCGAGATCGCCGCGGCCCGCGGGCACGACGTCGACCAGCCGCGCAACCTCGCGAAGTCGGTCACCGTCGAGTAGCCCGGCGGCGCGTCCCCGGTCCGGGCCGCCCGCCCGGCGGCCCGTGCCAGGTCCGTCCCACGTCCCGGCCGCCCGTCCCACGTCCCGGCCGCCCGTCCGGCGGCCGGGACCGGTCAGCGGCCGAGGACGATGCGTGCCATGCCGTCCAGCGCCGGGTTGTCCGCGTCCCAGTAGCCGGTGTGACCGTTGCGGCCGCTGGGGAAGACCCGCCCGCCGAAGCGCGCAGTCGACGGGTCCCGCCCGAACCACAGCTCGTGCCCGTCGTGCCCGGGCCACCCCAGCGCCGCCGCGAGCGGCGCGGTGCCGACCAGTGCCCGGCGGGCCAGCTCGTCCGGGGGCCGGGCCAGCCGGATCACGTCGTCCGGCGCGGTGCTCGCCCAGACCTCACCGGCCGGCACCCGCAGCTCGGCGGCGTGCCCGACGCCGACGCCCGGCGAGCCCACGAAGACGAGGGCGTCGGCGGCCAACCCGTGGTCGCGGGCGGCTGTGCCCACCACGAGCGACCCGTAGCTGTGCCCGAGCACCGTCTGCCGGGCCGGTGGGCCGTCGTGGGTGGCCCGCAGCCCCTCCTGGAAGCGGTGCAGCGCCGGGCCCGCGTCCCGGGCCTGGCCCGTGGTGACCGCCTCGTGCAGGAAGTCCGGGGCGTCGTAGTCCAGCCACAGCACCGCCGCGCTCCGCTCGCCCGGTGCCAGGTCGGCGCAGCGGCCCAGCACCCGTCCGGCCCGGCCCAGCTCGCCGGGTGCGTCGTCGAGACCCGAGGTCATTCCCGGCACGTACGTGAACACCCGGTCGGCGTGGTCCGGGTCGCCCAGGGCGACGACCACCCGGCCCTCACCGGCCGGATCCAGACCGAGCAGGTACGCCCGCGGCCCGCCCGGCGCCGCCAGCCGGTCGGTGAGGGCGTCGAGACCGGCGAGGCGGGCGTCGACACCGCGCAGCCGGACGGCGTCGAGCGGGCCGGGCGGCGCACCGGTCGGCCGTCGCCGCCGCTGGGCCAGCAGCGCCGCGCGGTGCGTGCCGAGCAGCAGCCGGTTGGCCTGGTCACGCGCCGCCACCGGCACCCCGTCGAGGCGGCCGATCAGCGCCGGCTCGTGCGCCACCAGCCAGCGCCGCTGCCCCGGGGTCAGCCCCGCCCACCAGGCCCGCACCTGCCGTGGGTCGGCGTCGCGGGCCGGCCGGCCCGGCGGCGGGGGCTCCTGCCAGCCGGTGGCGGCGGACGCCGTCAGCTCGGCCAGCCGGGCCGCCGTCGCCCGGTCGGCGGCGCCGGCCAGGTCCAGTGCACCCCGCAGCGCCGCCGCCACGCGGGCCGCCGCCGGCCCGTCGCGCTCGCCGGGCCGCCCCCGCGCGGGATCGGCGCCGACCCGCCCGTCCCGGTCGATCGACAGCCCGGCCGCGTCGGCGAGGGCCACCGCGTCGGCCAGCCGCCCCTTCGCGGTGGCGAGCCGTGCGGCGTACTCGGCGAGGATCTGGTCGGCCTCGATGAGCGCGGGCGTCACCGAGGCCAGCTCGGCGCGGAGGCCCGTGAGCCGGGTGCCGGCCGCTCCGGCGGCCGTCCCCGACCAGGCGGCGGTCAACCCCGTCCCGCGCTCGCCCAGCTCGGCGGTACGGCGCCCGACGAGAGCCGTGAGCCCACCCCACGCCGCCCCGGCGGCCCGCCACGCACCCGGGTCGGCCGCCCAGAGCTGGGCGTACGCGACGGCGGTCACCGGGGGAGGCCGGCGAGCCGGCGGGCGACCCGGTCGTCGACCGCCTGGTACGCCTCCACGGCCGACCGCACCGCCACGCCCGTCTCGGCCACGCGACCGCCGAGCCGGCCGAGCCAGCCGTGCACCGCCGCCTCCCACCCGGCCAGCGCACCCGCCGCCGACCAGCCGGGGGCCGCCACCGTGAGCCCCGGCACCCCGTCGAGCCCGTGCGCGAGCCCGTACGCGTCGTCGTCCAGATCCCGGGCCAGCGCGCGCAGCGCCTCCGGCCGGACCGTGAACGGGTCCTCCGCCATCCCCACCCCCTGACCGCGGTTCGACCCGGGTCACGCTAGGCGGCCGCCGGCGTCGGGCGGGCGGCCTGTGGACAGCCGGCGGGCGCCGTGCGCCGCGCCTGTCCACAGGCGTTGCCGGGTGCGCTGTCCGGCGGCTAATCTGCGCCGCCTCCGCCGGCTGGTCTGGGCCGCCTTCGCCGGCTGATGCGCCTCGCCTTCGCCGGCTGGTCTGCGCCGCCTTCGCCGGCTGGTCTGGGCCGCCTCCGCCTGCTGCGGCGGCCGATCCGCGCCGGCCTCCGCCGGTAGGGTGAGTTCGTGATCGTCGCCGTCGGCATCGACGTCGTGCTGGTGGACCGGTTCGCCCGGGCCCTGGCGCGGACGCCGCTGCTCGCCGACCGGCTGTTCACCGAGGCCGAGCGCGCCACCCGCTCCGGCAGCCCGCGCTCACCGGAGTCGCTCGCCGCCCGGTTCGCCGCGAAGGAGGCGGTGGCCAAGGCGCTCGGCGCGCCGGCGGGCCTGAACTGGCACGACTGCGAGATCGTCCCGGATCCGGCCGGCCGGCCGTGGCTGGCCGTCTCCGGCACGGTGGCCGACGCGGCGGTCGCGCGCGGGATCAACCGCTGGCACCTCTCGCTGTCGCACGACGGCGGGATCGCGTCGGCGATGGTGGTGGCGGAACACTGATGTCGTCCGGGCCGCCGGAGGGCGCGCCCGGAACGTGGGAACGGGGGCCAGCGGCATGAGACCGGTGTGGCGGGTGGCGGACGTACGCGCGGCGGAGGCCGGCCTGATGGCCACTCTCCCGCCGGGGACGCTCATGCAGCGCGCGGCGGCCGGGCTGGCCCGGCGGTGCGCGCTGCTCCTCGCCGACCGGGGCGGCGTCTACGGCTCCCGGGTGCTGCTGCTCGTCGGCTCGGGCGACAACGGCGGCGACGCCCTGTTCGCCGGCGCGCACCTGGCCCGGCGCGGCGCGGCCGTGTCGGCGTTGCTGCTCACCCCCGGGCGGGCGCACGCCGAGGGACTGGCCGCGCTGCGCGCCGCGGGCGGCCGGGTGGTCGACCGGCCGCCGCCCGTGCTCGACCTGGTACTCGACGGCATCGTCGGGATCGGCGGCACCGGGGGCCTGCGGGAGACCGCCGAGCAGTTGGCCGCGAGCCTGGTCGGTCACTGCGGACGCGACGGCGTACGGGCGACCGTGGTGGCCGTGGACGTGCCGAGCGGGGTCGCGGTGGACACCGGTCACGTGCCGCTCACCGCGTCCGGCCGGCCGAACGCCGTGCACGCCGACGTGACGGTGACCTTCGGCGCGTTGAAGCCGGCCCTCGTGGTGGGTCCGGCCGCGCCGCTCGCCGGCGAGGTCGAGCTGGTCGACATCGGGCTGGGGCCGTGGCTGCGCGGCACCCCGGCGCTGCGGGTCACCGAGTGGTCGGACGTCGAGCGGTGGTGGCCGTCGCTCGGGCCGGCCTCGGAAAAGTACTCCCGGGGCGTCGTCGGGGTGGCGACCGGCTCGGCCACGTACCCGGGGGCGGCCGTGCTCTCGGTCGGCGGGGCGCTGGCCGGGCCGACCGGGATGGTCCGCTACGCCGGCGGCGCCCGGGAGGAGGTGCTGCACCAGCACCCGTCGGTCATCGCCACCGGGCGGGTCGCCGACGCCGGCCGGGTCCAGGCGTGGGTGTGCGGCTCCGGGCTGGGCACCGGCGCGGACGCCGCGGCCGAGCTGCGGGCGGTGCTGGCCGCGCCGGTGCCGGTGGTGCTCGACGCCGACGCGCTCACCCTGCTGGTCGACGGCTCGCTCGCCGACCAACTCCGCGGGCGGGACGCGCCGACCGTCGTCACCCCGCACGACCGGGAGTTCACCCGGCTCTGCGGCGAGGCGCCCGGCGCCGACCGGGTGGCGGCCGCGCTGCGGCTCGCCGCCTGGATGAACGCCGTGGTGCTGCTCAAGGGGGACCGCACGGTGATCGGCACGCCCGACGGCCGGGCGTACGTCAACCCGACCGGCACCCCGGCGCTGGCCACCGGGGGCACCGGCGACGTGCTGGCCGGGCTGCTCGGCTCGCTCCTCGCCGGCGGGGTGTCGCCGGAGAAGGCGGCCGCCGCGGCCGCGTACCTGCACGGGCTGGCCGGCCGGGAGGCGGCCCGGGGTGGCCCGGTGACCGCGCCCGACGTGGCGACCGCGCTCCGCCCGGTCATCGCCCGGCTGGGCTGACCGTCACCACCCGGCCCCGGCTGCCCGGTTCGGGAACGGTCGGGTGGGGGCGGCAGCGGCACCGTCGCGCCGCGCGGTGATCACCGCGGAAAGTAGGCTGGGCGCATGTGGCAGGCCGAGGTGCGCGTCGACCTTGACGCGATCCGTGAGAACGTGAGCCGGATCCGGTCCGGCACCACCGCCGACGTGATGGCCGTGGTGAAGGCCGACGGGTACGGGCACGGGATGATCCCGGCCGCCCGCGCGGCGCTGGACGGCGGCGCGTCCTGGCTCGGTGTCTGCACCCTCGACGAGGCGCTCACGCTGCGTCGGGCCGGGATCACCGTGCCCGTGCTGGCCTGGCTGCTCGCTCCGGGGCTGCCCCTGCACGAGGGGATCAGCGCGGGCGTCGACCTGGCCGCCGCGAGCCTGCCGCAACTGGACGAGATGATCGAGGCGAGCCGCCGGGCGGACCGTCCGGCCCAGCTCCACCTGAAGATCGACACCGGGCTGTCCCGGGGCGGGGCGACCGTCGCGGACTGGCCGGCGCTGCTGGACGCGGCGGCCAAGGCCCAGGCCGACGGGCTCATCGAGGTGGTCGGGGTGTGGAGCCACTTCGTCTACGCCGACATGCCCGGCCACCCGACGACCGACCGGCAGCTGGCCGTCTTCCACGAGGGCCTGGCGATGGTCGAGCGGGCCGGGCTGCGCCCCCGCTACCGGCACCTCGCCAACTCGGCGGCCACCCTGACCCGGCCCGACACCCACTTCGACCTGGTCCGGCCCGGGCTGGCGGTCTACGGCCTGTCCCCGATCGCCGGGGACACCTTCGGGCTGCGTCCGGCCATGACCGCCCGGGCCCGGGTGATGCTGACCAAGCGGGTGCCCGCCGGCACCGGCGTGTCGTACGGGCACACGTACACCACGTCGCGGGACGCGAACCTGGCGGTGGTGCCGCTCGGGTACGCCGACGGGGTGCCGCGCCACGCCTCCAACTGCGGTCCCGTCCAGCTCGGCGGCGTGCGGCGGGTGATCTCCGGCCGGGTGTGCATGGACCAGTTCGTGCTCGACTGCGGCGACGACCCGGTGGCCGCCGGCGACGTGGTGACGCTCTTCGGCAGCGGCGCCGACGGCGAGCCGACCGCCGACGACTGGGCCGACGCCGTCGGCACCATCAACTACGAGATCGTCACCCGGTTCGGGAGCAGTCGGGTGCCGCGCACATACGACGGCGAGAACCCGTGAGTCGGTACCGCATTCCCCGGCCCCGGAGCGCGGTCGGCCGGGTCGCCGGGGTGGTCGGCGCCACGGTGGGCGTGGCGGCCGCCGGCCTCGCGGCGGGCGTCGCCACGGAGCGCGCCCTCGTCCGCCGCCTCAAGGCCGACCCGACCGACCCGTACGCGCACGAGCCGTTCGGCCAGCAGCCGTACGACGAGGCGTTCCGGCTGGAGCTGCCGGACGGCACCGACATCCACGTCGAGGTGGTCGAGCCGAGACACCCGGTGCCGGGCCGGCCCACGGTCGTGCTGGTGCACGGGTTCTGCCTGGACATGGGCACGTTCCACTTCCAGCGCAAGATGCTCACCGAGCGGGGCGAGCACCGGGTGGTGGCGTACGACCAGCCCGGGCACGGCCGGTCGGGCCGGCTGGAGACCGGCGAGTACGACCTCACGGTCCTGGGCCGCACCCTGCGCCGGGTCATCGACCGGACCGCCCCGGAGGGGCCGCTGGTGCTGGTCGGCCACTCGATGGGCGGGATGACCATCATGGCCTTCGCCGAGCTGTTCCCCGAGATGTTCGGCGACCGGGTGGTCGGCACCGTCCTGATGGCCACCTCGGGCGGACTGCTGGCCGAGACGAAGCTGGTGGCGCCGGCCCTGCTGGGCCGGGTCGGCGGGCCGGTGCTGTTCATGATGAGCAACGCCACCCGCTACGGCGGCACGGTCATCGACAAGGCCCGCAAGTCGACGTCGAACGTGGCCTGGCTGCTGACCCGCCGCTACGGCTTCGGCGGCCGGCACCCCAGCCCGGCCCTGGTGTCGTACGTGGAGACGATGAACTCGCGCACCTCGGCGGACACCGTGACCCGGTACCTGCGTACGCTGGCGACGCACTCCCGGTTCCCGGCGTTGGCGGCCCTGGCCGACACGCCGGTGCTGGTCGTGGTCGGCGACAAGGACATGATCACCCCGGTGACACACTCGGAGGAGATCGTCCGCCGGCTGCCGCACGCCGAGTTCGTCAGAATTCCGGACAGCGGACACGTGGTGATGCTGGAACACGCGGACGAGGTCAACGCCGCGCTGGCGAGGTTCCTGGAGGAGTGGTGAACAAGGTCGTCGTGAAGCTGCCCACCGTGGCCGACACGCAGGACTTCGGCCGGCGGCTGGCCGGTGTGCTGCGCGCCGGTGACCTCGTGCTGCTCACCGGCCCGTTGGGTGCCGGGAAGACCGCGCTGACCCAGGGGATCGGCGCGGGGCTCGGGGTGCTCGGGGAGATCACCTCGCCGACGTTCGTGATCGCCCGGGTCCACCGGCCCGATCCGGCCCGGGGCGGGCGGGTGCCGCTCGTGCACGCCGACGCGTACCGGTTGGGGGACGCCGCCGACCCGCGCGCCGAGATCGACGACCTGGACCTGGACGCCTCGGTGGAGGAGTCGGTGACGGTCGTCGAGTGGGGTGAGGGCATGGTCGAGCAGCTGAGCGACGCCCACCTTCGCGTCCGCATCGACCGCCGCGACGACGACACCCGGATCGTCGAGCTCGACCCGGTGGGCGGCGACTGGGCGCAGCGTCTGGCCGGACTGGCCTGACCGACCCGACCACCTGCCTCCGCCGGGGCGCCGCCCCTCGCCCCGTTGATCATGAGGTTGGCGGGGTCCAGGGAGATCGACTCGCCCGCCAACCTCATGATCAACGAGTGCCGGCGTGGGGGCGGGCGGCGATGTCGGTCGCGGCTGGTAGGAAGAGGGCCGATCGACGAAAGGTTGCCGATGGCTGACGTCCCCACCCTCGACCTGCTGGCGCTGCTGCCGGAGGAGTGGCGTGCCGTGCTCACCCCCCACCTCGACCCGGCCCGCACCGCGGCGCTGGCCGACTTCGTCGCGCGGGAGTACGCCACGCAGACCGTCTTCCCGCCGCTGGAGGACCTGTTCTCCGCCTACCGGCTGTGCCCGCCGGCGGCCTGCCGCGTGCTGATCCTCGGGCAGGACCCGTACCACCGGGCGGGGCAGGCGCACGGGCTCAGCTTCAGCGTCCGCGAGGGGGTGAGCGTCCCACCGTCGCTGCGCAACGTCTTCAAGGAGCTCGGCGACGACCTCGGCGTGCCGAAGCCGCCCAGCGGCAACCTCGCCGGGTGGGCGGCCCAGGGCGTGCTGCTGCTCAACTCCGTGCTGACCGTCCGGCAGGGCAGCCCCGGCTCGCACGCCAACCAGGGGTGGGAGGAGTTCACCGACGCCACCATCCGCGCGCTGGACGCGCTGCCCGAGCGGGTGGTCTTCCTGCTCTGGGGCGGCTACGCCCGCCGGAAGGCCGCCCTGGTCGGCAACCCGCAGCACGTGGTGCTGGAGGCGGGGCACCCCAGCCCCATGAACCCGCGCGGCTTCCTCGGCAGCCGCCCGTTCAGCGCGGCCAACAAGGCCCTCGCCGACGCCGGGCGCCCCACGATCGACTGGGAACGCTCCGCCGGCTGAGCTGCGATCGCCGACCCCTGCGCAGGCGCGACGCCGTCATGGGTGCTCGCCTCGGACGTCCGTGCCGGTAGCGGTCCCGCCGCTGGCAGCGGAACCGGCTGCGGCGTCCCGGGCGGTTTGCGCCCGGAGGTCACGGTAGCGGCGCAGCAGCGCGCCGGCGCGGGGATCGGTCACCTCCAGGTCGACGAGCGGGACGACCCGGTAGGACCGGTCGCCGTGCCGGACCTCGACGGAATCCGGCAGCTCGTCGCACATGGTCGCGCGGATCTCCCCGTACCGGGTGTCCCAGCGGTGGGCACCCGGTTCTTCGGGAGACAGTGGCAGGTTGCCGAACTCGCCCCACCGGGCGTTCCACCGCTGCCCGTACGCCTTCTCCAACCACCGCGTGAAGCGGTCGGCGTCGCACCAGCGGATCGCCAGTTCCGGGGCGTCGACCGGCACGGGTGCGCCCTGGAGCAGTGCCGCCGCGGCCCCGGTGATCGTGTACGGCAGGGTGTCGAGGCGGTCGAGGAGGCGGTCCAAACACAGGCCGTCGATCCGCTCGGCCAGAGGCCGGACGGCGAGCTGCGCCATCGCGCTGTCCAGGTGCGCGTCGAGTGGCTCGACCGTGACCGCGAGCTGGACGTCCATGGCCGCGAGCAGGCGTTCCAGGAGGGGGAGGCGGGGCGCGCGGTCACCACGCTCGATGCGGGCCACCGCCGCCTGGCTGACTCCGACCAGGTCCGCGAGCTGGCGCTGGGTGAGCTCGCGCGCCTCACGCTGCTGCCGGACGACCTGGCCGAGGATCCTCACGAGGCGGGTCGACATCCCGGCATCGTGGGGCATGGTTCAGGACTGCGATACCGCAGAGGCATATCCATGACAGAGCGGTATCAGGCTCGCTACGGCAGGCCCTTGCCGAAGACAGGGCCACGGCCACGGCGCGGACGCGGGCCAGGCGGGGCGTCACCGGGCGTGACCGGGCGGGCGGCTAGGCTGGCATACCGTGCTCGTACTCGTGGTGGACAGCTCGACCCCTGCGGTGACCGCGGCGCTGGTCGAGGTCTCGGCGGACGGTGTCGCGTTGCGGTCACACCGGTGCACGGTGGACGCCAGGGCGCACGGCGAACTGCTCGCTCCCGAGGTCGACGCGGTGCTCGCCGACGCGGGCGCCCGCCCCGCCGACCTCACGGCGATCGTCGCCGGCCTCGGCCCCGGCCCGTTCACCGGGCTGCGGGTGGGTCTCGTCACCGCCGCCACGATGGGTCAGGTGCTCGGCATTCCGACGTACGGCGTCTGCTCGCTGGACGGCATCGGTCACCCGGCGGCCGCCGGCGAGCCGGTCCTGGCGGCGAGCGACGCGCGGCGCAGGGAGGTCTACTGGGCCGTCTACGACGGCGCCGGCCAGCGGATCGCCGGGCCGGAGGTGGACGCTCCCGCGGTGGCGGCCGAGCGGGCCCGTGACCTCGCGGTGACGGTGGCGGTGGGCGACGGCGCCCACCGGTACGCCGACGTGCTCGGCCTGCCCGTGCGGGCCGAGCCGCGCTACCCGGACCCGGTCGCGCTGGCCCGGCTCGCCGGTGAGCGGATCCGCGCGGGCGCGCCCGGCGAACGACTCACCCCGCTCTACCTGCGCCGCCCGGACGCTGTGGCGGCGACCGCCCGCAAGCCGGTCCTGCCGTGAGCATGGTCCGGCTCGACCGGTTCCGCTGGTGGCACATCGAGGAGGTGCTGCCCATCGAGGCGGACCTCTTCGGCGTCGAGCAGTGGTCACCCGCCATGTTCTGGAACGAGCTGGCCAACGGGCACCACTACCGGATCGCGACGGACGACGACGGCACGGTGCTCGGCTACGCCGGGCTCACCGTCGTCCCGCCCGACGAGGCGTGGGTGCAGAACATCGCGGTACGACGCGACGCCCAGCGCCGGGGCATCGGCCGGCTCCTGCTGGAGGAGCTGCTCGCCGAGGCGGCCCGGCGCGGCGCCCGCCGGACGCTGCTGGAGGTCGCGGCGGACAACGCCCCCGCCCAGCGGCTCTACGCGGCGTACGGCTTCGAGCCGGTCGGCATCCGACGCGGCTACTACCAACCGAGCAACACGGACGCGCTGGTCATGCAGCGGGACGAGGAATGACCCATGGCTGACGAACCGCTCATCCTCGGAATCGAGACCTCCTGCGACGAGACGGGGGTCGGCATCGTCCGCGGGCACACGCTGCTCGCGGACGCGCTCGCCTCCAGTGTCGAGGAGCACGCCCGCTTCGGCGGTGTGGTGCCCGAGGTGGCGAGCCGGGCCCACCTGGAGGCCATCGTGCCGACCATGGACCGGGCGCTGGCGGAGGCGGGGGTGACGATCGCCGACATCGACGCGATCGCCGTCACCTCCGGTCCGGGGCTGGCCGGCGCGCTGCTGGTCGGCGTGGCCGCCGCCAAGGGGTACGCGCTCGCCGCGGAGAAGCCCGTCTACGGGGTGAACCACCTGGCCGCGCACGTCGCCGTGGACACCCTGGAGCACGGCCCGCTGCCCGAGCCGGCGGTCGCGCTGCTGGTCTCCGGCGGGCACTCGTCGCTGCTGCTCGTCGACGACCTGGCCCGGGGGGTCACCCCGCTCGGCGCCACGATCGACGACGCGGCCGGCGAGGCGTTCGACAAGGTGGCCCGCCTGCTCGGGCTGCCCTTCCCCGGCGGTCCGCCGATCGACCGGGAGGCCCGGGCCGGCGACCCCGCGGCCATCGGCTTCCCGCGCGGGCTGACCGCCGCCAAGGACCTCGCGGCGCACCGGTACGACTTCTCGTTCTCCGGGCTGAAGACGGCCGTGGCCCGGTGGGTGGAGGCGCGGCAGCGGGCCGGTGAGCCGGTGCCCGTGGCCGACGTGGCCGCGTCCTTCCAGGAGGCGGTCTGCGACGTGCTCACGGCCAAGGCGCTGGACGCCTGCCGCGCCCACGGCGTCGACACGCTCGTGATCGGCGGGGGAGTGGCGGCGAACTCGCGGCTGCGCGCCATGGCCGAGCAGCGGGCCGAGAAGCACGGGATCCGGGTGCGGGTGCCCCGGCCGCGGCTGTGCACGGACAACGGCGCGATGGTCGCGGCGCTCGGCTCGCACCTCGTGTCCTCGGGTGTCGCGCCGAGCCGGCTGGACCTGCCCGCCGACTCGGCCATGCCCCTGACCGTCGTCAGCGTCCCCGGGGAAGCGGCGTGATCGTCCGCATGTGGGAGGCGCGCGCGGAGCCGTACGGTTTCGCCGACCTCATCACCTGGGTCTGCGACACGGCGCTGCCCGAGTTCGAGCACGACCCCCGGCACCTCTCCAGCGAGGTCTACTCCTCCACCGACCACCGGGTGGTGGTGATCTCGAAGTGGCGTGGTGACCCGAGGCCGCTGCCCGACCCGCCCCCGATGCTGGTCGCGCGGGCGCCGCACTCCTGGGACTTCACGCAGGTCGACCGCTGACCCGTACGGCGGGAACCGGCTGGAGCTAATTGGTTCGCGCGGGTGACCGCCGGCCCCCTAGCGTCGAGGGGTCATGCGCTTCTCACCGGCCGGTGACCCCGGCGTACCCGATGACCGGTCGGCGACCCGCTACCTGATCTGGCTGGCCGGCCGGCACAAGACGTTCCTCGGCGCGGGCATCCTGCTCGGCGTCGTCTGGATGGTCGCGCAGGCGCTGATGCCCGCCGCCGTCGGCCGGGCGGTCGACGGGCTGAGCCGCCGCGACGAGGGCGCCCTGCTCACCTGGGGCCTCGTGCTGCTCGGGCTGGGGGTGCTCCAGGCCGCCGCCGGCGTCCTGCGCCACCAGTTCGCGGTGCGCAACTGGCTGGCCGCCGCGTACCGGACGGTGCAGCTGACCGTGGCGACCGCCAACCGGCTCGGCGCGGCCCTGCCCCGCCGGGTCGCCACCGGTGAGGTGGTGAGCGTCGGCACCTCCGACATCGACCAGATCGGCAGCGCCATCGACATCACGGCCCGGGGCACCGGAGCCGTGGTCGCCATCGTGACCGTGGCGGTGATCCTGCTCGACGCCTCGGTGCCGCTCGGACTCGTCGTGGTGCTCGGCGTACCGGTGCTGATGGCGGTGGTCGGCTTGCTGATCCGGCCGCTGCACCGGCAGCAGCACGCGTACCGCGACGCGGAAGGCGCGCTGACCACCCGGGCCGGGGACATCGTCTCGGGGCTGCGGGTGCTGCGCGGCGTCGGCGGCGAACCGGTGCTCTCGGCCCGCTACCGGGCCGAGTCGCAGGCGCTGCGCGCGCACGGCGTACGGGTGGCCCGGGTCCAGTCGCTGCTGGAGGCGGCGCAGGTGCTGCTGCCCGGCGCGTTCCTGGTGCTGGTCACCTGGCTGGGGGCGCGGTTCGCGCTGGCCGGGCGGATCAGCCCCGGTGAACTCGTCGCCTTCTACGGCTACACGGCGTTCCTCGTCAGCCCCTTGCGGCAGCTCACCGAGGCGGTGGACAAGCTGACCCGGGGCCACGTGGCCGCCCGCCGGGTGGTGCGGCTGCTGCGGCTCACCCCCGACCTCGTCGACCCGGCCCGGCCCGCGACCGTGCCCGACAATCCCGGCGAACTCGTCGACGTCGAGTCGGGCGTGCGGGTGCCGCCGGGCCGGCTCACGGCGCTGGCCGCCACGGCACCCGAGGACGCGGTCGCGATCGTCGACCGGCTGGGCCGGTACGTCGACTCGGACGCGACGCTGCACGGCGTACCGCTGAGGGAGCTGCCACTGGCCACCGTGCGGGAGCGGATCCTCGTGGCCGACAACGACGCGCACCTGTTCACGGGCCGGCTGCGCACGGAGCTGGACCCGCACGACCGGGCCGACGACGCGACGCTCGACGCGGCCCTGCGGGCGGCGAGCGCCGTCGACATCGTGGAGGCGCTGCCGGACGGGCTCGACAGCCCGGTCGCCGAGCGCGGCCGGGAGTTCTCCGGCGGGCAGCAGCAACGGCTGCGCCTGGCCCGCGCGCTGGTCGCCGACCCGGAGGCCCTGCTGCTCGTGGAGCCGACGAGCGCCGTCGACGCGCACACCGAGGCCCGGATCGCCGCGGGGCTCGCCACCGCCCGGGCCGGCCGCACCACCCTGGTGTGCACCACGAGCCCGCTGCTGCTCGGGCACGCCGACCACGTGATCTTCGTGGAGGACGGGAAGGTGGTGGCCGAGGGCACCCACGCCGAGTTGTTCGACCAGGAGCCGCGCTACCGGGCCGCGGTCAGCCGGGGGGAGGACTGATGTCCACGACGCTGCCCGTCGCCGACGCGGCCCAGGTGCGCCGCTACGCCCGTACGCTCGTCCGCCGGCACCCGCGAGCCCTGGGGGCGGCGCTCGGCCTGCACGCGCTGGCCGCCGCCGCCGGCCTGGTGGCCCCGCGGCTCCTCGGCGACCTCGTCGAGGCGATCTCCCGGGGCACGTCGCGGATGACGGTGGACCGGATCGCCCTGCTGATCGCCGGGTTCGTGGTGGTGCAGGCGGTGCTGACGCGCTTCGCCCACCTCGCCTCGGCGCGGCTCGGCGAGCGGGTGCTGGCCCAGCTCCGCGAGGAGTTCGTGGACCGGGTGCTGGCCCTGCCGCTGGCCACCGTGGAGCGCGCCGGCACGGGTGACCTGCTCACCCGCACCTCCCGGGACGTCTCCGCGCTGTCCCGGACCGTCCGTCTCGCCGTACCCGAGACGCTCGTCGCCATCGTGACCGCCGGGTTCATCATCGGCGCGCTGCTGCTGGTCGGGCCGCTGCTGGCGCTGCCCTGCCTCATCGCGGTGCCCGTGCTGTGGGCGGGCACCCGCTGGTACCTGCGCCGGGCACCCGCCGGCTACCTGCGGGAGAACGCCGCCTACTCGGACATCACCGACGGGATCAGCGAGACGGTCGAGGGGTCGCGGACCACTGAGGCGCTGCGCCAGCAGGCCCGCCGGCGGGCCCGCACCAACGCGGACATCAGGCGGTCGTACGCGGCCGAGCGGTACACCCTGTTCCTCCGCACGGTGTTCTTCCCGGTGGCCGAGATCGGCTACGTCGTGCCGGTGGTGGCAACCCTCGTCATCGGCGGCTGGTTCCACCTCAAGGGGTGGGTGAGCCTGGGTCAGGTCACCGCCGCCACGCTCTACGTGCAGCAGCTCGTCGACCCGGTGGACCGGCTGCTGTCGTGGCTGGACGAGGTGCAGGTCGGCGGCGCCTCGATGGCCCGCCTGCTCGGCGTGGCCGAACCGGACGAGCGGTCGCGGGCCGGGGGTGCCGCGGGCGCTGCGGATGCCGCGGGTGCCGCGCTCGGTGTGGGCGGCGCGGGTGGCGCCGGTGCCGCGCTCGGTGTGGGCGGTGCGGGTGGCGCCGGTGCCGCGCTCGGTGCGGCGCGGCCTGTCGGGGCGGACGATCCCGACGGGGACCGGCGGCTCGTCGCCCGGGACGTGCGGTACGCGTACCGCACCGGCCGGGACGTGCTGCACGAGGTGACCCTGATCCCGGAACCGGGGGAGAAGCTCGCCGTCGTGGGGCCCTCCGGCGCCGGCAAGTCGACCCTCGGCCGGCTGCTCGCCGGGGTGCACGCGCCGCAGGGCGGTTCGGTCACCGTGGCCGGACGCCGGTTGGACACCCTGCCGCTGGCCGAGCTGCGTTCGCACGTCGCGCTGGTCACCCAGGAGCACCACGTCTTCATCGGTACGCTCCGCGAGAACGTGGCGATGGTGAAGCCGTCCGCGACGGACGCCGACGTACGGGCGGCGCTGGCGGCCGTGGCCGCCCTGGACTGGGCCGAGGCGCTGCCGGACGGGCTGGACACGATGGTCGGCTCGGGCGGGCATCCGCTCTCCCCGGCGCAGGCCCAGCAGCTCGCGCTCGCCCGCTTGGTGCTGGCCGACCCGCACACCCTCGTGCTGGACGAGGCGACCTCGCTCATCGACCCGCGCGCTGCGCGGGAGCTGGAGCGGTCGCTGGCCGCCGTCCTCAGGGGACGGACGGTGATCGCCATCGCGCACCGCCTCTTCTCCGCCCACGACGCGGACCGGGTGGCCGTGGTGGAGGACGGCCGGATCACCGAGCTGGGCTCGCACGACGAACTGGTCGCGGCCGGAGGCTCGTACGCCGCCCTCTGGCACTCGTGGCACGGCACCCCCTAACCCTCACCCCACCCCCCCCCCCCCCCCCCCACCCCACCCCACCCCGGCCCGCCCCGTCCCCCTGTCCCCGGTGATCATGAAGTTATTGCCACGACACGCCGGGGCGGACGGCAATAACTTCATGATCACCGGGGCTCGCCCGGGAGGGGGGCGGGTCAGGTGCGGCGGAAGAGGCGGTAGGTGGCCAGGCCGCCGGTGCCCAGGGCTGCGAGGAAGACCAGCCAGACGACGGTGCTGCTCACTCCGACTCCCGGGCCGGTGTTCGCGGCGGCGGCGGCAAGCAGCCCGTCGTCGCCGGGTGCGGGGAGCGCCGCCGGTGGCAGTTCGGGCCAGCGGACAAGGTTGGTGCTCTCCAGCATCTGCATGTGGTGCAGCACGAACCGGTTGGCGTCGTCGCAGAGCTTGCGGACGGTGGCGTCGCGGGTGCTGGCCCGTACGGCGGCGATCACCGGGAAGATCTTGCCGTGCGCGACCCGCAGCCGGGTCACGAAGATCTGGTCGAACCGGGCTCCGGAGGCGTTCTGCATCTCCTTGAGCCAGCCCTTCTGCTCGTCGGTGGGCTCGCTGGGGATGCTGGTACGCAGCTTGTTGGCGGCGTCCACGACGAGTTGGTCGAGTTCCTGGTGTTCGCTGGCGATCCCGGCGCCGATCTCCCGTACCTTGGCGGACTGGCCCTTCTCGGCGGCCATCTGCCCGGCCGGCATCTCCCACAGGCCCGCCAGCCGCACCCCGTTGAGCAGGGTCATGTCGGCGGCGTTGAGCTGTTGTCCGCCGGCGGGCGCGGCGACGGCCACGCCCGGCAGCACGCCGGTTCCGGCCACGATCGCGATGAGCAGCACCGCCGCGCGGCGCAGGCGGTGTGCCGAGCGGCGACGGGCGGATCTGAGGGGTGCCATGTCTGCGGTGCCTCCTCGTGCGGGCTGGACGCGTGGGCTGAGCGCGTGTGAGCTGAGCGCGTGTGGGCGGACGGCCGCCCCGTCGGCCGCCCGTCCGCCCACTGGTACGGGCGTACCGTCCGATCAGTTCACCGCCGACTGTGCAAGACGTATTGCGAAGGCCCCTTTGCAAAGATATCTTTGCGCCCATGGTCGACGTCGCCCGCCCCGATCCCACGGCACTGCGCGGTCTGGCCCACCCGCTGCGCGTACGCCTGCTCGACCTGCTCCGCGAGCACGGCCCGGCCACCGCCACCGGGCTCGCGGCACGGCTCGGTCTGTCCTCCGGCGCGACCAGCTACCACCTGCGGCAACTGGCCCGTTACGGGTTCGTGGTCGAGGAGCCGGACCGGGCGGTCGGGCGGGAGCGCTGGTGGCGGGCCGCACACCGGGGGACCGTCGTCGACAGCGTGGCCGGGCCCGCCGCGCCGGCGGAGGCGGAGGGCTACCTGCGTGCCGTCGCCGCGATGTACGCCGACCGCGTCGACCGGTGGATCGGCGAACTGCCCGCCCTGCCCGCTGACTGGTCGGCCGTCCCGACGATCAGTGACTGGCGGCTGCGGCTCACGCCGGCCGAGGCGGCCGAGTTGCACGACCGGTTGATCGCCCTGGTCGGCGAGTACCGGCTGGACCGCCCCGAGGTGGACGCCCCGCCCGAGGCCGCGCCGGTGGTGCTGCAGGCGCAACTGATGCCGTTCGTCGGCGCCGCCGACGGCGCCTCCGCCGACCGCGCCTCCGCCGACCGCGCCTCCGCCGACGGCGCACCCGCCGACCGCGCCTCCGCCGACCGCGCCTCCGCCGACGAGGACCGGTGACCGTAGCGACCGGGCCGCTCAGCCGACGTCGAGCGGATCGGCCAGCAGCCGCTCGAAGGCCAGTTCGGCGGCGCCGATCAGGGCGGCGTCGTCGCCGAGCTTCGGGGTGCGCAGGCGGACGTGCTCCAGGCAGGCCGGCAGCGCGTTGGCGTTGAGCCGGCTGCGGATCTGGGCGGCGGCGGCCAGGTACAGGTCGCGCATGGTGCCGCCGAAGATGACCATCTCCGGGTTGAAGATGTTGACGAGGTTCGCCACGCCGAAGCCGAGCCAGTCGCCGGCCTGGCGCACGGCGGCGTTCGCCCGCGCGTCGCCCCGGTTCGCGGCGTCGAAGACGGCCAGCAGCGCCTCCCGCCCCCGTGCGTCGCAGCGGCCGGCGTTGCGCAGCAGGCCGTGTTCACCGATCTCGGTCTCCCAGCAGCCCCGCGCACCGCACTCGCAGGGTTGGCCGTCCCGGACGACCTTCATGTGCCCGACCTCGCCGCCGTACCCGCCGTGCCCGGTGAGCCGCCGCCCGCCGGCGATGATGCCGGCGCCGACGCCAACGTCGCCGTAGAGGTAGACGACGTTGTCGCAGCCGGCCGCCACACCCCGGGCGTGCTCCGCGAAGGCGGCCACGTCGGCCACGTTGCCCACGGTGATCGGCGCGTCGAGGCCCAGTTCGGCGCCGAGCGCCGGGCCGATCGGTTCGTCCACCCAGCCGGTCGTGGGGCCGAGCCGGACCAGGCCGTCGTCGCGGCGGACCATGCCGCAGACCGCCACTCCGGTGCCGACGCAGACGGCGCCGGGCGGCACCGCCTGCTGCATCTCCTTGGCGGCGCCGGCCAGCAGCGGCGCGGCCTCCGTCGCCGTGAGGCCGCGGGGCCGGGCCATCTCCCGGCGGTCGAGCACCGCGCCGCCCAGACCGACCCGCGCGGCCCGCAGCCGGTCGACCTCGATGCTGTACGCGTACGCGTAGATGCGGGTCGACTCGGGCCGGACGACCAGCGACGGTCGTCCGGCCCGGCCGGTCTCCTTCGGCGTCCCCTCGCTGACCAGGCCGGCGCTGACGAGGTCGGCCGTCAACGCGCCGATGGTGCTGCGGTTCAGCCCCAGGGCGGTGGTCAGCTCGGCGCGTGAGGTGGCGCCGTGCACGTGCACATGGCGCAGCAGGGCACCGAGGTTCTGCCGACGGATCTCGTCCTGGCTCGGTCCTGGGCGCATGTGGTACTCCGGGGGCGTGGGTCAGGGTGCCGGTCGCCGTCGACCGGAACCCGGGGGTGTGGTCAGCGGGTGCCGATTGCCGTTGACCGGCGGCGCGAGAAGGCGTCGACGGTCGCGGCCAGCGCCAGCACGACGCCCGTGAGCACGTACTTGACTCCCGAGCTGTACTCCATGAGGCCCATGCCGTTGTCGATGACGGCGATCACCGCGCCGCCGAGCACCGCGTCGAGGACGCGGCCCTTGCCGCCGAAGAGGCTGGTGCCGCCGATGACCGCCGCGCCGACGGCGTAGAGCAGGACGCTGCTGCCGCCGGTGTTCGGGTCGACCGAGTTGGCCCGGCTGGCGGCCACGATGCCGCCGACCGCCGCCATCGAGGAGCAGATCACGAAGACCGAGATGCGGATCCGGTCCACGTTGATGCCGGCCCGGCGGGCTGCCTCCCGGTTGCCGCCGACGGCGTAGACGTGCCGGCCGTAGCTGGTGCGCTGGAGGACGAAGGTCCAGAGGATCAGCAGCACGGCGATGACGGGCACCACGATCGGCACGCCCTTGAGGGAGGTGATCAGGACGTTGCGGCTGCGTTCGAGGTTGAGGATGAACACCGCCACGCCGAGGACCAGGGCCAGGCCGCCGATCCGCGCGAAGACCACCGCGATCGGGTCGGTGACGAGTCCCCGCGAGGCGCGCTTGCGGTGCCGCAGGAGCTGCGTCGCCCCGTACCCGGCCACGGTCACGAGCGCGAGCAGCCAGCCGACCAGCGGGGGCAGGTTGCGGTTGGCGATGGCCAGCAGCACCTCGTCGCGGATGGCGATGTTGCTGCCCTCTTCCATGAGCATCAGCGCGATGCCCTGGAAGGCGAGGAAGCCGGCGAGGGTGACCACGAAGGACGGGATGCCGACCTTGGCGACCAGGATGCCGATCGTCGTGCCGATCACCACGCCGGTGGCGATCGCGGCGAGCACCGCGACGTACCAGGGGTAGCCGAGCACCGTCACCACGTTCGCCAGCACGGCCGCGCAGACGCCGCTGGCGAAGCCCGCCGAGAGGTCGATCTCGCCGAGCAGCAGGACGAAGACCAGGCCCATCGCGATGAGGGTGACCGCCGCGCCCTGGGTGAACAGGTTGGCGAAGTTGCCGGCGGTGAGGAACGACGGCCGTGCGATCGAGAAGACCGTGCACAGCACGATCAGCCCGAGGACGGCGGGCAGCGCGCCGATGTCGCCGCCGCGTACGCGGCTCCAGTAGTTGCGCGCGTGGCTGGCGACGGTCGGCGCCGGTGTGACCGACGCCGGGCCCTCCTCCTGCACGACGGTCATGGTCATCGGGCACCTCCCGTGGTCGAGTCGGCCGGCAGCGTGCCGCCGCCGTTGCCGTTGGCGCCCGTGCCCGGCTCGGCGCTGAGTCCGAGGCTGCCGGAACGACCGGCGGTGATCAACTCGACCACCTGGGCGTGGGTGATGTCGGTGGTCTTCACCTGGGCGACCATCTGGCCGAGGTACAGGGCGGCGATCCGGTCGGAGACGGCGAAGACGTCGTTCATGTTGTGCGAGATCAGCACCACGGCGAGGCCGTTGTCGGCGAGCCGGCGGACGAGTTCGAGGACCTGCGCGGTCTGCGCGACGCCGAGCGCGGCGGTCGGTTCGTCCAGGATGACGAGCCGGCTGTTCCAGAGCACCGCCTTGGCGATCGCCACCGTCTGCCGCTGGCCGCCGGAGAGGCTGGAGACGTGCTGGCGCAACGACTTCACGGTGCGTACGGAGAGGCCGGCCAGCGTCTCCGCGGCCATCTGCTCCATGGTGGGCTCGTCGAGGACGAGCCCGTTGCGCTTCTCCCGGCCGAGGAACATGTTTTGCACGATGTCGAGGTTGTCGCAGAGCGCGAGGTCCTGGTAGACGACCTCGATGCCGAGGGCCGCGGCGTCGCGGGGACTGTGGATGGTCACCGGGCGGCCGTCGAAGAGGAACTCGCCCGCGTCGGTCGGGTAGATGCCGCTGATGCACTTGACGAGGGTCGACTTGCCGGCGCCGTTGTCGCCGACGAGCGCGGTCACCTCGCCGGCGTGGGCCGCGAAGGCGACGTCGCGCAGGACCTGGACGGGACCGAAGCTCTTGTCGATCCCGCGCAGCTCCAGCAGGGGTGTTGCGGACACGGGGTGTCTCCTTTGGATGGCGGGCAGGCGTTCCGAGCCCGTCCGGCGTGTGCCGCCCGGCACGGGAGACGGCTCCCGTGCCGGGCGGCGGCTGTCCTCGGCGGATGCGGCGTCGGTCAGCTGATGCCGGCCTCGGTGCACAGCTTGGCGTACGCCTCGGTGCAGACCTCTTCCTTCGTGACGTACCCGTCGGCGATGACGTCCTTGACGTTCTCCTTGTAGATCGCCTTCGGGGTCAGCAGCACGGCCGGGACGTCCCGGCCGCCCTCCGGGTCCTTGACCGTCTGGCCGGTCTCCTTCCGCTGACCCTTGGCCAGCGCGATCGCCAGGTCGGAGGCGGCCTTCGCCTCCTCGCGGACCGCCTTGTAGACGGTCATGCACTGGTCGCCGGCGAGGATGTTCTGCAGGCCCTCCGGGGTGGCGTCCTGGCCGGTGACCGGGACCCTGCCGTTGAGCTTGTTCTTCTTCAGGATGGAGATGGCGGCGTTGCCCAGGCCGTCGTTCGCGGCCAGCACACCGTCGATCTTGCCGCCGGTCTTGGTGAGCTGCTGCTCGAAGATCGTGGCGGCCTGGGCGTTGTCCCAGTCCGGCACGGAGTCGTCGGCGACCTTCGTGTACTCCTTGGCGTCGAACTTCGGCTTGAGCACCGAGTCGTACCCGTTCTTGAACAGGGTCGCGTTGTTGTCGGTGGGCGAGCCGTTGAGGTAGGCGATCGACGGGTTCTTCACGCCCTTGTCGGTGAGGCACTTGACGAGGCCCTCGCCCTGGAGCTTGCCGACGGCCTCGTTGTCGAAGCTCACGTAGTACTCGGCGGAGCCGCCGAGGGTGAGCCGGTCGTAGTCGATGGTGGCGACACCCTGGGACTTCGCCTTGTCGAGCACGGCCTTGCCGGTGCCGGAGTCGAGGTTGACGATCATCAGCACGGTGACGCCGCTGGTGATCATCTGGTCGGCGATCGTCTGGAACTGCGTCTTGTCGTTCTGCGCGTTCTGGATGTCGTACTGGACGCCGGCGGCCTTGAAGGCCTCCTCGAGGAACTTGCGGTCGGCGCCCTCCCAGCGGGCCGAGGACTTGCTGTCGGGGAGGATCACGCCGATCTTCGGCGTCTGCTCGGAGCCGGCCTGGTCGTTCCCGCCGGAGTTGTCGCCACAGGCGGCCATGCTGCCCGTCGCCAGCAGGCCCACGGTGGCGAAGGTGAGGAGCCCCTTACGCATGTGCAGGGTCCTTTCGGGGTGGGGGACGGTGTCGGTACTTTTGTTGTGCCCGGCAACGTATTCGCCTGTGAGTCCCGACACAAGGGCGCGGAGGGGCCGAGTTCGTGGGTGGCAGTAACAATTCAGCAACGCGCCGGACCTCGACGGCGGCTGGCGTGGGAGCGCTTCCCCGCGCCCGGGCCGGCAGCGGGTCAGCGGGCGGCGATCGGTGCGGTACGCGCGTCGGTGAGCGCCACGAGGTCGGCCGGGGCGAGCTGGAGCTGCAGCCCCCGGCGGCCGGCCGAGACGTAGATCGTCGGGAACTCCAGCGCGGACGCGTCGAGCACCGTGGGCAGGCGCTTGCGCTGGCCGAGAGGGCTGATCCCGCCCCGGACGTACCCGGTGGCCCGCTCGGCGACGGCCCGGTCGGCGAGCGCCGCCCGCTTGCCGCCGACGGCCGCGGCGAGCGCCTTCAGGTCCAGCTCGCCGGTGACCGGCACCACCGCCACCGTGAGCGTGCCGTCGACCTCGGTGACCAGCGACTTGAACACCCGCTCCGGCGGTACGCCGAGCGCCGCCGCCACCAGCGCGCCGTAGTTCGGGGCGTCGGGGCTCACGTCGTACGGGTGGGTGCTGTGCGCGATCTTCCGCTTCGTCAGCAGTGCCGTCGCCGGCGTTCCCTGTCCCGCCACGCCCGACAACCTAACCCGCCCGGCACACGAGCACGGTGGGTGCCCCCGCCACGCGCGTGAGCACGAGGCTGGCTGCCGTGTCGCCGGCCAACCGCAGATCCCGCCGGAGCTGCTCGGGGGTGAGCGCCGAGCCGCGCTTGAGGATCTCGACCCGGCCCACGCCCCGCTCCCGCAGCAGCGCGCGCAGCCGCTTCAGCGAGAACGGGAGCACGTCGGTGACCTCCAGGCGCCGGGCGTACGGGCTCTCGACCGGGGTGTCGGCGTACAGGTAGGCGATGTCCGGGTCGGCGAGGGTGGCGCCCAGGTCGTCGGCGAGTTCGGCCACGAGGTGCGCGCGGACCACCGCCGGATCGGGGTCGTACAGGTAGCGGCGCACCGGCCCGACGGCCGCCTCCCGGTCGCCCGCGCCGGTGAGCTGGTGGCGACGCTCCCCGTCCGCGCTCGTCCGGGTGGCCCGGCGGGGGACCTCGGCGAGCCGTCCGCACCAGAGGGTCGCCTCGACGAGGTCGCCGTCGACGCTGACCCACTCGGCCTCGGCGCCGGCCGGGATCAGCCCGTGGTCGATCCCGGGGGCCACCTTCACCACCGTCCGCGGCACCCGCTCGGCGAGCCCCGTCACGAAGTCCCAGGGCGGGGAGTAGGCGGACGGGTCGAAGATCCGGCGCCCGGTGCCGGTGGCCCGCCGGGCCGGGTCGCAGAAGACGGCGTCCACGCGGTCGACGTCGAAGGCGGTCGCGTCGCCACACTCCACCGTGAACAGGTCGGCCAGCCCCGCCGCCTCGGCGTTCGCCGCGGCCATGGCGGCGGTCAGCGGGTCGGCCTCCACCCCGTACACCCGGATGCCGGCGCGGGCCGCGGCGAGCGCGTCGGCGCCCAGCCCGCAGCCCAGGTCGGCCAGGGTCCGCACCCCGGCGGCCCGCAGCCGCTCGGCGCGCCGGGCGGCGACCACGCCGCGGGTCGCCTGTTCGAGGCCGGCGCGGGTGAGGAACATCCCGGCGGCGGCGGGCCCGAACTTGGCCGCCGCCCGGCGACGCAGCTCGACCTGGGTCAGCGCCGCCGCCGCGAGCGCGGCCGGCACCCCGGCGGCGCGCAGGGCGGACGCCGCGGCCAGCGGGTCGCCGTCGGCCACCCGGGCCGCCGCGTCGAGCGCGTTCACCCCCTCGGGCGTACGCAGGGCGGCGAGCTGGTCGAGGTCCACCCGCCCATTCTCCGGGCCGGCCCGGGCGGGGTCAGCGTCGGCCGGGGGTGGCGGCGACGAAGGCCCGCCAGCTCGCCGGGGTGAAGGTGAGGACCGGGCCGGTCCGGTCCTTGCTGTCGCGGACGGCGACCACGCCGGGCAGGTTGTCGGCGACCTCGACGCAGGCGCCGCCGTTGTTGGTGCTGCGAGAGGACTTGCGCCAGGTGGCGCGGCTCAGGTCCATGTCTTCGCCACTTCCTCGATGAGCCGGGCGGACTGCCTGCGTGGCAGCGCCTCACCCGTCACACTCTCCCAGCGCCGCCCCAGGGCGGCAACGTCGTTAGGGGCGTCCACCGTCTGGCCCCGGAGCTGGTTGTCGAGGTACGCCAGCTCCGCGCCGCCGTCGAGCCGGGCCAGGATGAAGGATCCGCCGAGCCCGGTGTGCCAGGGGGAAGCGGCCGGCACGACCCGGACGTGCACGTTCGGCTCGGCGCCGACGGCCAGCAGGTGCGCCATCTGGTCGCGCATGACGCTCCGGTCACCGACCTGCCGGCGCAGCGCCTGCTCCTCCAGCACGGCGACGAGCTGCGGTCGCGGATCGCCGGTGAGCAGGGACTGCCGAGCCAGCCGGGCGACCACCCGCGCCTCGATCTCCTCGGCGGTCAGCTCCCCGCCCACGCCCAGCATCGCCCGGGCGTACCCCTCGGTCTGGAGCAGCCCGGGGACGGCGTTGGCCTCGTACCAGCGCAGCGCGGTGGCCTCCCGCTCGATCTCCTCCCACGGGCGGAACCAGTCCGGCGCGGCGTGGAAGCGGATCAGCTCCAGCATGGCGACGAAGAGACCGCCGGTGTCCAGCGCGGCGTCGACCCGGGCCAGGTAGTCCGGGTTGACCGGGCGGTCGCCCGTCTCGATCGCGCTCACCTGCGACGACGAGTAGTTGATCAGCCTGCCCAGTTCCTCCTGGCTGAGGCCGCGCCCCTGGCGGGCACGGCGGAGCTGGCTCCGCAGGAACGTCACTGTCGGTATCTGGCTCACTCCAACCCCTTCGCGCGGCGGTACGGGGCCGGAACGTAGGCGGTGCGTCACGGTGTGGCGACGGGTCCCCGGCGTGTCGCGGTGACGTGTGGCGGAACTGTGGCGACACGAGGGCCCGGCGCGTTGGCACTCTCCTTGACGGAGTGCTAGCCACGGCATAACCTGCGATTAGCACTCTCAACCCGAGGGTGCCAGCTTCCGGGTCCGCTGACCCGGGCGCTGAACGCCAGGCGGACCGGCACCCGCGACGACGGCCCCGCCCGGTGGCATGTGGCAGATTGACGCTGGTCGGCCCTGCCGGCCGGCACAGAAACCAGTACCCCAGGAGGGTATGCCCGTGACTACCGCGACCAAGGTTGCGATCAAGCCGCTCGAGGACCGGATCCTGGTCCAGGCGAACGAGGCTGAGACCACCACGGCGTCGGGCATCGTGATCCCCGACACCGCCAAGGAGAAGCCGCAGGAGGGCACCGTCCTCGCTGTCGGCCCGGGCCGGATCGACGACAAGGGCAACCGGATCCCGGTTGACGTCAAGGTCGGCGACACCGTCATCTACTCGAAGTACGGCGGCACCGAGGTCAAGTACGCCGGCGAGGAGTACCTGGTGCTCTCCGCCCGCGACGTCCTCGCGGTCATCGAGAAGTAAGCAACCGATCAGTGTCGTTGCCCCGGTCCGGCTCGCCGGGCCGGGGCACCGCCGCTTGAAGGGACATTCATGGCGAAGATCCTGAGCTTCTCGGACGACGCCCGACACCTGCTCGAGCACGGTGTCAACGCCCTCGCGGACGCGGTGAAGGTCACCCTCGGCCCGCGCGGGCGCAACGTCGTCCTGGACAAGAAGTTTGGTGCGCCCACGATCACCAACGATGGTGTGACCATCGCCAAGGAGATCGAGCTCACCAACCCGTACGAGAACCTCGGCGCGCAGCTGGTCAAGGAGGTGGCGACCAAGACCAACGACGTCGCCGGCGACGGGACCACCACCGCCACCGTGCTGGCCCAGGCGATGGTCCGTGAGGGCCTGCGCAACGTGGCGGCCGGCGCCAACCCGACCGGCCTCAAGCGGGGCATCGACGCGGCGGCCGGCAAGGTCTCCGAGGCCCTGCTGGGCCGTGCCGTCGAGGTGGCCGGCCGGGAGTCCATCGCGCACGTCGCGACGGTCTCCGCGCAGGACGCCACCATCGGCGACATGATCGCCGAGGCGATGGAGAAGGTCGGCCGCGACGGCGTCATCACCGTCGAGGAGGGCTCCACCCTCGCCACCGAGCTGGAGGTCACCGAGGGCCTCCAGTTCGACAAGGGCTTCATCTCGCCGAACTTCGTCACCGACGCGGAGGCGCAGGAGGCGGTCCTGGAGGACCCGTACATCCTGATCACCACGCAGAAGATCTCGGCGATCGAGGAGCTGCTGCCGCTGCTGGAGAAGATCCTGCAGAACAGCAAGCCGCTGCTCATCATCGCGGAGGACGTCGAGGGTCAGGCCCTGGCCACCCTGGTGGTCAACTCGCTGCGCAAGACCCTGAAGGTCTGCGCGGTCAAGGCCCCCGGCTTCGGCGACCGCCGCAAGGCGATGCTGCAGGACATGGCGATCCTCACCGGCGCGGAGCTCATCGCTCCCGAGCTGGGCTACAAGCTCGACCAGGTCGGCCTGGAGGTGCTGGGCTCGGCCCGCCGGGTCGTCGTCGACAAGGACACCACGACGATCGTCGACGGCGGCGGCAAGTCCTCCGACGTCGCCGACCGGGTCGCCCAGATCCGCAAGGAGATCGAGGCGTCCGACTCGGAGTGGGACCGGGAGAAGCTCTCCGAGCGGCTCGCGAAGCTCTCCGGCGGTGTCGCGGTCATCAAGGTGGGCGCGGCGACCGAGGTCGAGATGAAGGAGCGCAAGCACCGCATCGAGGACGCCATCGCCGCGACCAAGGCCGCGGTCGAGGAGGGCACGGTGCCCGGTGGCGGCGCCGCGCTGGCGCAGATCCTGCCCGTGCTCGCCGACGACCTCGGCTTCACCGGTGACGAGAAGGTCGGCGTCTCGATCGTGCGCAAGGCGCTGGTCGAGCCGCTGCGCTGGATCGCCCAGAACGCCGGCCACGACGGCTACGTGGTGGTGCAGAAGGTCGTCGACGCCGAGTGGGGCACCGGCCTGAACGCCGCCACCGGCGAGTACGTCGACCTGGCCAAGGCCGGCATCCTGGACCCGGTGAAGGTCACCCGCAACGCGGTCGCCAACGCCGCCTCCATCGCCGGTCTGCTGCTCACCACGGAGAGCCTCGTGGTGGAGAAGCCGTCCGAGCCGGAGCCGGCCGCCGCCGGTGGGCACGGCCACTCGCACGGCCACGGCCACCAGCACGGCCCGGGCTTCTGACCCACGTCGTACGCCCGGTCGGGGCACACCGTCGTCAGGCGGTGTGCCCCGACGCGTTTCCGGGTGTCCACGGAACGCGGGTCGCCGCGGTGCTTACCGAACGCTGACGTCGCTACCGGTCGGCCCGGTCGATCGGAAACACTGGGCCGATGAGCACCACCACCCGCCGGTACGCCGCCCTGGCCGGGATCACCGCCGCGGCGGTGGCCATCGGCGTCGCCGAAGCCGTGGCCGTCCTGACCGGCCCCCGGTCCGCGCCGCTGGTGGCGGTCGGTGGCGTGGTCGTCGACCGGGTCCCGGAGCCGCTCAAGCAGGTCGCCATCGACCTCTTCGGCACGTACGACAAGGCCGCCCTGCTGGTCGGCACCGGCGTGCTGCTGGCCGCCTTCGCGGCGCTGCTCGGCGCCCTGTCCGTACGCCGGCTCGCGGTCGGCCTCGCCGGCATCGCGGGTTTCACAGCGCTCGGGGTGGCCGCCGCCCTGACCCGGGCCGGCGCCGACGTGGCGGACGCGCTGCCGTCCCTGATCGGCGGAGGGCTGGGGGCGGTCGTGCTCTGGGCCTTCGTCGCCGGGCCGCTGGAGCTGGACCCGTGGCCCTGGACCCCGCCCACCCCGCCGCCCTCCTCGGCCGTGTCGACCTCGCCGGCCTCCTCGGCCGTGTCGACCTCGCCGGGCGGCTCCGCCGGGCCGGGCGGGTCGGGCGGCGCCGCCGGGCCGGGGGGGCAGCTCTGGCGTCCCGTCCCCCAGGGTGCCGCAGGTGGACTCCGCGTCCTGTCGAGCTGCCCCAGAAATGGGGCGCCCCATTTCCGGGGCAGCTCGACAGGACGCCACCGACATACCCGAGCCAGGATCGCCGAGCGGCGCCAGGACCGCCCGGCCCGTGACGCCTGCCGGGCCCGCGCCTGCCGGGCCCGCGCCTGGCGGGCCCGCGCCTGCCGGGGTGCCGCTGGAGAGCAGCGACCCGGAGTCCCGGCGGCGCTTCCTGACCGGGGCGGGAGCCCTGCTGGGCACGGCCGCCCTGGCCGGGGTGGGCGGGCGTTGGCTGGCGGGCCGGCGCGGGGTGTCCGCGGCCCGGGAGGCGGTGGTCCTGCCCGCCCCGGCGTCACCCGCGCCCGCGGTGCCGGCCGGGGCCGACCTGTCGCTGACCCAGCTCGCCCCCTACGTCACGTCGAACTTCGGCTTCTACCGGATCGACACGGCCCTCGTGGTGCCGCAGGTCGACCCGGACACCTGGCGGCTGCGCATCCACGGCCGGGTCCGCAACCCCATGACGCTGAGCTTCGCCGACCTGCTCGCCCGGCCGATGGTCGAGCGGTACATCACGCTCGCCTGCGTCTCGAACGAGGTCGGCGGGGATCTCGTCGGCAACGCCCGGTGGCTGGGCGTGCCGATCCGCGACCTGCTGGACGAGGCCGAGCCGGAGGATGGCGCCGACCAGGTGGTCGGGCGGTCGGTCGACGGCTGGACCTGCGGCACGCCGACCGCCGTGCTGCGCGACGGGCGGGACGCGCTGCTCGCGGTCGGGATGAACGGCGAACCGCTGCCGGTCGAGCACGGCTTCCCGGTCCGGATGGTGGTGCCCGGCCTGTACGGCTACGTGTCGGCCTGCAAGTGGGTGACCGAGCTGGAGTTGACGAGCTTCGCGGACTTCGACGCGTACTGGGTGCCGCGGGGGTGGTCGGCGCAGGGGCCGATCAAGACCCAGTCGCGGATCGACGTGCCCCGGGCGCGCAACCGGTTGACCGCCGGCCCCGTGACGGTGGCCGGGGTGGCGTGGGCGCAGCACCGCGGGATCCGCCGCGTCGAGGTACGCGTCGACGACGGACCCTGGCGGGAGGCGGAACTGGCCCCCGCGGTGTCGGTGGACACCTGGGTGCAGTGGTCGTGGCGCTGGGAGGCCACGCCGGGGGAGCACCGGCTCCAGGTGCGGGCCACCGACGCCACCGGCGACACGCAGACCGAGTGGCGGCAGGACGTGGTCCCCGACGGCGCCACCGGCTGGCACGAGGTACGAGTAAAAGTCCGCTGACCCGCCCCGCCCCCCTCCCGTCCGCGCCCCCCGCGCCCGTCCCCCCGCCGTCCCCCCCGGAACATGGGTTGATCATGAGGTTGGCGGGCGATCGGGAGAGGTGGTTTCTAGGCTTCAGTGCAACTGATCTTGGTTGGGTTGGGGGTGCTGGTGGCGAGGCCGGGTGTGTTGACGTTCGGGCATCGGCAGGTGTTGGAGCATCTGTGGGGTTCAGGGCGGACGATCA
>NZ_RAQQ01000017.1 GCF_003610785.1 Micromonospora globbae | reverse complement strand
CCGTCGACGCCACCCGACCCGGCGACAACACCCCCCGGATCATCCGTACGACAGGGGCAGTAAGTCATACCGGGCCGGGCGACCGAGCAGTCCCCGGCTGGGGACGATCAAAAAGGTAACGGGCGGGGCCGGGGCGGGGCGGGGCGGGGCGGGCGGCGGGGTGCGGGTTAGCGGAGGTCGGCGGCCACGAACGACCACAGTTCCAGGTCGACCCGGGCGCCGCGGACGTAGCCGGCGTTGCGGAGCAGCCCCTCGTAGCTGAAGCCGGCCTTCTCGGCCACGCGCCGAGAAGCCGTGTTGCCCGGCGCCACCCGCAGCTCGACCCGCTGGAAGCCGTGCTCCAGGATCAGCGCGATGGCCACCGCGTCCACCGCCTCGGCGGCCAGGCCGAAGCCCCGGGCGTGCGGCGCCACGGCGTACGAGACCTCGGTGACCCGGGCGCCCCAGTCGGTACGCCGGGTCCACAGGCAGCCCACGAGCCGCGCGTCCTCCCGGCGGATGATCCCGTAGTGGTCGCCCTCCCCGCTGTCCCGGCGCTGCCGGGCCAGGTCGGTGCACCACGCGTGCCCGTCGATCGGCCCGGAGTCGTCGGCCAGCGGCAGCCAGCGCCGGGTCATCTTGTCGGCGAGGATCTCCCCGACCGCCGCGGCGTCCGCCGCCACGAGCTGGCGGACCTCGGTACGCGGCGTCGAGACGGTCAGTGCCGGGAAGCGCCGTACGGCGACCTGACCGATCACGCCGGCACCCCGCCGGAACCCGTCTCGGCCGGATCGGGCGCCGGATCGGCCACCGCGGCGGCCACGAGGCGCGTCGCGATCCCGGGGTAGCCGGCCCAGTGCACGGCGAGCTGCGAGGCGTGCACGTTGCGCCAGACGAAGCCCTCCGGCGTACCGCCCTCCCAGCTCCAGGCCGGTCGCCGGCCCGCGCGCGGATCGAGCACCGCCCGGTGCTGCTTGTGGCCGACCACGACCGACCCCTCCGCGGCCACCACGCTGCCGGCGCGGGCCGTCGCCTCCCGGTAGCCGATCACGAGGCCGTCGCGGCTGGTCCCCACCGCGTCGAGCACCCCGCACATCGGCAGCCCGTCCAGCTCGCGGGCCAGCCAGAGCAGGCCCGTCCCCTCGGCGACCACCGGACGGCCGGTGCGGGCCAGCTCGGCCACCGCGATGCAGAGCCGCCGGTTGGCCGAGAGCTGCTCGGCGTACGTCTCGGGAAGCGCCCCGCCGACGACCAGCGCGCGGGTGCCCGGGGGCAGCGCCTCGTCGCGGAGCGGGTCGAGCGTCACCACCTCGGCGCCGGCGGCGGCGAGCAGCTCGGCCGTCTCCGGCGGGCTGTAGCTCCCGCCCGCGGCGCCGGCCAGCGCGACCACCGGCGGCTCGGCCGGGGCCACCGGGTCACCCAGCTCGTCGCCGGGCGACCAGGCCGTGGCCGGCAGCGGCGGGGCCGACCGGGCCAGCCCGAGCAGCCGGTCCAGGTCGACGGTGGCGGCCACCGCCTCACCCAGCCGGCGTACGGCGCGGCCCGCCTCGGCGGAACCGCCGATCGCCGGCACCACGCCGTGCCCCCGGCTGGGCAGCACGGCGGGCAGGTCCTGCCGGCGCAGCGCCCCGTAGACGGGCACGCCGAGGTCGTCGAGCGCCTCGCGCAGCATGGCCTCGTGCCGGGACGAGGCGACCCGGGTGAGGATCACCCCGCCCAGCCAGAGCTGGTCGTCGTACGACCGGAAGCCGTGTACCAGGGCGGCCACCGACTGACCCATCGCGGCGACGTCGACGGCCAGCACCACCGGGCTGCGCAGCGCCGTCGCCACGGCGGCCGTGGAGTCGTGCTCCGGCCGGCCGCTCACGCTGTCGTACAGCCCCATGCTGCCCTGGACGACGGCAAGCCCGGCCCCCGCGGCGCCGTGGGCGAGCAGCGGGGCGAGGCGGTCGGCGCCGACCAGCCGCGGGTCGAGGACACGCCCGGGCCGACCGGCGGCGAGCCCGAGGTAGGCCGCGTCCACCGGATCCGGGCCGATCTTGAATCCGGCGACCGTGAGGTCGCGGTCGGCGAACGCGGCGAGCAACCCGATCGCCAGCGCGTTCTTGCCGTGGCCGGAGGACGGCGCGCTGAGCACCAGGCGCGGCACGACGGTCATCATCGACTCCTCGCGTGCGGTACGCGGTCGCGGGGCGGCTGCCCGCCCGGTGACGATACCGGTCCGGACCGCCGGGCGAGCGGCACCCGATGTCCTGTCGCGACGCGCAGCCGGGCGGTCGCGGGCAGTGGTGCCGGTCATACGAGTAGCCTCGTGGCTGTGTACCGGTTCCTGCTGACCCCGCGCTGGCTCGGCATCCTGGCGCTGACGCTGGTGGCGGCCACCGTGATGGTGTTCCTGGGCAACTGGCAGCTGGACCGCTACCGGGGGCGCACCGAGATCAACGAGCGGATCGACGCGGGCGCGAGGATGGCCCCGACGCCGTTGCGCGACGCGCTGTCCGCCCCGACGGGTGGCGCGGGCACCGCCGGGCCGGCCCCGGCCGAGGACAAGGTCTGGACCCGGGTCACCGTCACCGGGCGGTACGACCCGTCGAACATGGTCCTCGTCCGCAGCCGCACCGTCGACAGCCGGGTGGGCTTCGAGGTCGTCACCCCGCTGGTGCTGGGCGACGGCACCGCCGTCCTCGTGGACCGGGGCTGGATCCCGCCGGCGCCGGGCGGGGCGACCGCCCGGCCGGACCTGCCCGCCACGCCGTCCGGCGAGGTCACCGTGGTGGGCCGGGTGCACGAGAGCGAGAGCGGCGCGGGCGCGGTGGAGCGACGCGACGGGCGGCTGGAGACGCGGCGGATCGCCGTCCCCCGGCTGGCGCGTGAGCTGCCGTACCCGGTCTACGGGGCGTACCTGCTGCTGGACGAGCAGATCCCGGCCGCCGACCCGGCCTTCACGGCGGTGCCGATCGGGCACACCAACAACTGGCAGAACTTCGGCTACGTCGTGCAGTGGTGGCTCTTCGCCGGGATGACCCTGTTCGGCTACGGCTGGGCCGCCCGCCGGGAGGCCCGCCGTGCGGCCGGCCACGACCCCCGCCCCGTCGACCGGGCCGCGGAGCCCGCCACCAGCACCTCCGCCTGACCCGGCGCCGGGCGCCCGCCGCTGCGGGGTCCGCCGAGACTCGATCGGGCGGGGTCCGCCGAGACTCGATCGGGCGGGGCGATGCCCGTGGACCGGCGGATCGGTCGGGCGGCGGTGCCCCTGGACCGGCGGCGCTCAACCGGTCGGGCGGCCCGCGTGGATGGCCCGGACGGCGTCGATGGTGTCCGCCTCGGCGGCCGACTTGTCGGTGCGGTAGCGCACGACCCGGGCGAAACGCAACGCCATCCCGCCCGGGTAGCGGGAGCTGGTCTGCACCCCGTCGAACGCGATCTCCACGACCTGCTCGGGGCGGACCCGCACCACCCAGTCGCCCTTCTCGACCGCCAGGCCCAGGAAGCGCTCGGTCTGCCAGCGCAGCATCTCGTCGGTGAGGCCCTTGAACGTCTTGCCGAGCATGACGAAGTCGCCCGTGCGCGGGTCGCGGGCCCCCAGGTGGAGGTTGGAGAGCCAGCCCCGGCGCCGGCCACTGCCCCACTCGACCGCGAGCACCACCAGGTCGAGCGTGTGCCGCGGCTTGACCTTCACCCAGGCCGAGCCCCGCCGGCCCGCGTCGTACGGCGCGTCCGGCGCCTTGACCACGACCCCCTCCTGGCCGGCGTCGACGGCCGCGGCGAACGCCGCGCCGGCCTGCTCCGGCCCGTCGACATCCACCCGGCCGACCAGCAGCGACTCGTCGACCGCGCCGGCCAGGGCGGCCCACCGGTCACGGCCGGGCAGGTCGATCAGATCCTCGCCGTCGAGGTGCAGCAGGTCGAAGAAGTACGGCGTCAGCACGGTCTCGCCGGTGGTCTCGGCCGCGGCGAGCACCGCCGGGGCGACCGGCGAGCGGCCGGTGGTGCTCGGCGTGGTGCGCCGTGCCGCCCGGCTGGACGTCTGCTGGAAGGGCAGCGGCCGGCCGACCTCGTCGAGGCCGATCGCCTCGCCGTCGAGCACCAGCTCCCGGCCGGGCAGGGCGCGCACCGCGGCCACCACCTCGGGCACCCGGGCGGTGATCTCGTCGAGGCTGCGGGTGAAGACCGCGATGTCCTGCCCCGAGCGGTGCACCTGGATCCGGATGCCGTCGAGCTTGACGTCGACCACCGCCGGCGTGCCGGTCGCGGTGAGCGCCTCGTCGACCGTGGGCGCGCTCTGCGCCAGCATCGGGGCGAGCGGACGCCCCACCTGGAGACCGAAGTCGGCCAGCGCGGCGGCGCCGCCGGACAGCGCGGCCGCCGCGACGGCCCGCAGGTCACCGGCGAGCAGCAGCGCCCGGCGTACGGCCGTGACCGGCACCTCGGCGGCCCGGGCGATCGCGTCGGCGAGCAGCCCGGCCTGCGCACCCTGGCGCAACTCGCCGCTGAACAGGCCGGTCAACAGCCGCTGCTCCTCGGGCGTGGCGGCGGCGTAGAGCGCACCGAGCAGCGCCCGACGGCGCGCCTGGGAGCCGGCCCCGCGCACCGCGGCGATCTCGTCGATGGCCGCGTCGACGGCGGCCACCGTCAACGTCGGCTCGGCGGCGGGAGGTGGCAGGTCGCGCAGGCTCGCGTAGCCGACCCCGGTCTGCCGTTGGCGCAGCTCGCCGGCGAGCCACCCGGCGCCCGCCGACACCTCGGCCGGGTCGAGCGCCCGCAGCGCACCGGCCAGCAGCTCCACCTTGGCCCGCCGGCCGCTGGTGGCGGCCACGGCCGCGGAGGTGGCTGCCAGGTCGAGGAACCGCACGGGTTCATCCTGCCAGCCACCTCCGACATCACCCCGAGATTGCGCGGCGGCGGAGCCGTCGATCAGGCCGAGACCGGCTCCTCGATCCGCAGCCCGCGGGCCCGGACCTCGTCGGCCACCCGGCTGAGCAGCGAGTCGAGCGCGACCAGGGAGGCGGAGAGTTCACCGAGCTGTTCCTTGAGCGTGTCCTCGGACCACGCGGAGACGTCGACGTCCCCCAGAGCGCTGACGGCGGCCTGCAACCGGGCCATCACCTCGTTCGTACTCATGTTCGAAAGGCTATACCACCGTGGCCCGCGACACGCCGCAAAGTCCAGAATCGACCCGGGCGTTACGGTTTCGACACCTAGCTCCGGCTGCGGGCCACCTCGGCGACCTTGCCGAGCAGCAGCGCCTCCGCGAGGCAGACCCGGGCGAACTCGCCCAGGTGCAGGCTCTCGTTCGGGCCGTGCGCCCGGGCGTGCGGGTCCTCCACGCCGGTCACCAGGATCGCGGCCTGCGGGAACATCTGCTGGAAGGTCGCGATGAACGGGATCGAGCCCCCCACGCCGATGTCCACCGGGTCGGTGCCGTCCCAGGCGGTCCGGAACGCCGAGCGGGCGGCGTCGAACATCGGCCCCGACGCGTCGATGACGCACGGCTCGCCGTCGTGCTCGAACGTGACCGTCACCCGGGCGCCCCACGGCGCGTGCTTCTCGAGGTGGGCGCGCAGCGCCGCGTACGCCCGCTTCGGGTCGTCGCCCGGCGCGAGCCGGACGCTGAGCTTCGCCTTCGCCGCCGGGACCAGCGCGTTCGGCGCCTCCCCGGTGGGCGGCGCGTCGATGCCCAGCACGGAGAGGGCCGGCTTGGTCCACAGCCGGTCGGTGAGCCGGCCCGTGCCGATGAACTCGGCGCCCTCGATGAGCCCGGCCTCGGCGCGGACCCGCTCCTCCGGGTAGTCGACCGTCGCGCCCTCCCGGCCGACCAGACCCTCGACGGCGACGTCGCCCGCGTCCGTGTGCAGCGTCGCGAGCAGCCGGACCAGCGTGGTGAGCGCGTCCGGGACGGCGCCGCCGAACATGCCGCTGTGCACCGCGTGGTCGAGGGTGCGGACCTCCACGAAGCAGTTGACGATGCCGCGCAGCGAGGTGGTCAGCGCCGGCACGCCGATGTCCCAGTTGCCCGAGTCGGCGATGACGATCACGTCCGAGGCGATCTCGTCCCGGTGCTCGGCGAGCAGCCGCTCCAGCGAGTCCGAGCCGTACTCCTCCTCGCCCTCGATGAACAGGACCACGCCGACCGGAAGCTTGTCGCCGTACGCGCGCAGCGCCGCCACGTGCGCCATGATGCCGGCCTTGTCGTCGGCCGCGCCGCGGCCGTAGAGCCGGCCGTCGCGCTCCACCGGCTCGAACGGGTCCGACTCCCACAGCGACAGGTCACCGACGGGCTGCACGTCGTGGTGGGCGTAGAGCATCACCGCCGGCGCGCCGGGCGGGGCGGCCTTCCTGCCGATCACCGCGGGCTGCCCGCCGGAACGCGCGATCGTGACGTCCAGGCCGCAGCCGCGCAGCAGCTCGGCCACCGCCTCGGCG
The DNA here is from genome assembly GCF_003610785.1 of Micromonospora globbae. GTDB lineage: Bacteria > Actinomycetota > Actinomycetes > Mycobacteriales > Micromonosporaceae > Micromonospora > Micromonospora globbae. The sequence goes on along the minus strand of NZ_RAQQ01000017.1, from coordinate 167,043 downwards.
GAACGCTCGACGTGCGAGTGGTCGAAGCCGTCGAACGCGATGCCGGGGATGCGGACGAGGCGTTCCAGGTCGGCGCGGACGCCGGGCATCTCCCGCTCGACGGCGGCCCGGATCTCGGACTCGGACATGATCGGTGTGGTCATGACCGGCATCGTATGCCGGCCTTACCGTGCCCGCCCGGGCCGGTGGAGGGATACAGAGCGATCGGACGGCTGGCGACGTGCCGTCGAGCGCGTCGTGCGCCGCACCTTGCGCGACGGGTCCTGAGGCGCCTGGTTGCGCAGCGAGCCGAGCCGGCAGCCGGCGCGCCGGTCAGGGCAGGCAGCGGCGCGGTTGCGCAGCGACCCGAGCCGGCGGGCCCGGGCCGGCGGTCGCCACGCCGGTCAGGGCAGGCGCACGTAGTAGCGGGCACGGTCGTGCGGCAGGCCCGGCGCCCCGTCGACCACCAGGTCGACGCGCTCGGCCGTACGGTCGGCGGTGAAGTGCGCCTCCTCCCCCGCGTGCCAGCGGCGCAGGTGCGGAAGGATCTCCGGGCCGTCCCGGGCCACGGCGCGGGCCAGGCGCAGCGGCGCCGGCGCCGTGACGAAGACTCCGAGCGTCAGCTCCGGCCGGGCCTTTGCACGGGCCGCGCTCACGCCCTCCACGAGCAGCACCGGGCCGACCGGCACCGGCACCACGTCGGGCAGGAACTCCCGCCGCACCCAGCTGTACCGGCGGTACGCCCCCGCCCGCCCCGCACGCAGCGGCGCGAGCACCTGCTCCTCCAACCGGGCCCAGAAGGTGAACTGGTCGTCCCAACCGTCGAGCAGGTCGTCGGTGTGCACCAGGGGCGGCCGACCGCCGCCGGGCAGCGCGGCGAGGGCATCGGCGAGGTGCGTCGCGAACCGGCTCTTGCCCGCCCCACTCGGCCCGTCGACCGCCACCAGACGCGTACGCCCCAGCCGCGGCGGGCCCGCGAGCACCCGCCGGGCCAGATCGGCGTACGGCTCGACGACCGCGACCGGAGTCACGCGCCGGTCGCGGCAGCTCGGAGCGTGGTCAGCACGGCGCCAGTATGCCGGGGTCGCGACGCGCTGGCCGCGTCGGATCTCCCTCGGCCTGGGGTCCGCCGCCCCGTTCGGGGTACGGCCGTCCGGTGCGCCGATCACGTCCGGGGGAATCACGTCACCCACCGGTTGCCGCCGACCCGTTCGCCGGGTGGGACAGCCGTCCACTCGGCATGATCGAGACGTGCTCCGTGACGTGATGAGCCCCGGCGTCGAGGCCCTGCTGGAACAGGCCCGCTCCGGGCTGCACCGGTTGACCCCGCACGAGACCGTCGAGGCGGTCCGCGGTGGCGCGCTGCTGGTCGACATCCGGACCGATCGGCACCGCCGGGAGCAGGGCGACCTGCCCGGCGCGATCGTCATCGACCGGACCGTGCTGGAGTGGCGGCTCGACCCGGCGAGCCCGTGGCGCATCCCGGAAGCCACCGGGTACGACCGGGAGATCGTCGTGGTGTGCCGGCACGGCTACAGTTCCAGCCTCGCGGCGGCGAGCCTCCAGGCGCTGGGGCTACGCCGGGCGACCGACATGATCGGCGGTGTGCAGGACTGGATCACCGCCGGCCTGCCGCTCTCCGACGGCCCCGCCGACGTCCGCCCCTGACCGGAGACGGCTGGCCCGCACCACCCCGGAGGTAGTGGCCTCCGCGGCCGAGCGAGGCGGCTGGTCCGCGACATCCTGGATGTGGTGGCCTCCGCCGCCGAGGGAGGCGGCAATTCCCAGGAAGTAGTGGGATCCCGCACGCCGAGTGACCCGCGGAAGCGAGCAACCTTCGCGCAGGACGACCGCGATGTCCCTGAATGACGCGACATCCCTGATGAGTCGCCTCCGGGCGGAGCGACCGCAACATCATGGATGTAGTGGCCTCCGCGGTGCGGAAAGGCAACAACATCCAGGAAGTAGTGGGCTCTGCGTCCGGCGAGGGCAACACCCGGGAGGTGTCCTCCCGGTGCGGAACGAGGCAACATCCGGGACGGAGCGGCCTCACCGCACAGGGAGACAACGACATCCCGGAAAGAGTCGCCTCACTCGCGCGGCGTGACAGCACCATCCAGGAAGTTGTGGCCTCCTCCGGCAGGAGCGCACTGGTCAAGCTGCGCCCCGCACACCTGAGCCGAGCGAGGCGGGCTCAACCTTCGGGCACGGCGGCAGCACCGGGAAGTCGGAGCCTTTCCGCGAACCGCACAACTCCGGCGACCAGACCTGCCCGGCCCCGCCTCGCCACGCCACGCCACGCCACGCCAAGGGCAACGCGGCCAACAACGGCGCCGAACGCGGCATCCCCCGGGACGTTGCCCCTCGGGACGGAACGACCACAACAACCCGGAAGTAGTGGCCTCGACCATCCCGGGATACAACAACATCCAGGAAACAGCGACCTCCCACGCGCGAGCGACGACAACTCCGCGAAGTTGCGGCCCCTTGGATGGGCCACGCCTCGGACGCCGCGCACCGGGCAGCTGCCCGTTCGGCCGCCGGGCATCGAGCACGCGCACGTGGGCGCCGAGCACCTCTGCACGGGCACCGGGCACCGGGCACCGGGCACCGGGCACCGGGAACCGGGCACCGGGAACCGGGCACCGGGCACCGGGCACCGGGCACCGGGAACCGGGAACCGGGAACCGGGCGAACGGCCACCCCGGGCACCGGGCACCGGGCACCGGGCAAACGGCCACCCCGGGCAACGGCACCGGGCAAACGGCCACCCCGGGCACCGACATCGGCAACCCGGCGCCCGCTGCCGGCGCTGGGGCACCGGCAACCTGGCGCCGACTGCCGGGGCCGGGCGCGGGCTCAGGTGAGGGTTGCGCGTCGGGTCGGCGTCTCAGAGGTGTGGGGCGCCTGGGGGGACGAAGGGCAGGTCGGCGGGCGGGCCGGACTCGATGAGGCGCCAGAGGGCGTCGGTGCCCAGGTGCTCCTCGACCAGGTCGCCGAGCAGGTCGAGCGACCGTTCCCGGGCCGCCGCGAACGCGGTGTCCGGGGCGACCCGGAATCCGTGCCGGCCGGCGAGGCGGGCCACCTCGGTGAGGAACCGGCGGCGGAACTCGTCGGACTCGAAGGTGCCGTGCCAGTGCGTACCGTGGATCGCGCCGAGGACGGCACCCTCACCGGTGCCGTCCGCCGCGGTGATGAGCGGGGTGAGCCCCGGGTCGGCCGTGGAGACGTACCCGTGGTGGATCTCGTAGCCGCGGACCGGCACCCCCTCCCCGGCGGTGCCCACCGACTGCCGGACGGTCTTGCGCGGGTCGAACGTGATCTCGATGGGGAGCAGGCCGAGGCCGGGTACGCTGCCCCGCCGGCTCTCCACCGGGTCGTGGATCTCCCGGGCGAGCATCTGGAAGCCGCCGCAGATGCCGAGCAGCGGCTTGCCGGCGGCGACGTGGGCGAGGACCGCGTCGGCGAGGCCGGTCTCCCGCAGCCAGGCGAGGTCCGCCACGGTCGACTTGGAGCCGGGCAGGACGACCAGGTCGGCGGCGGCCAGTTCGGCGGGCTCGACCGTGAGCCGCACCCGGACGCCCGGTTCGGTGGCGAGCGCCTCGACGTCGGTGGCGTTGCTGATCCGGGGCAGCCGGACCACGGCCACGTCGAGCCAGTCGGTGCCGTGCGGGGCCGCGGGGCGGCCGAGCACCCGGCCGTACGCGAGGGAGTCCTCCGCGTCCAGCCAGAGGTCGAGCGACCAGGGCAGCACCCCGTACGTCGGGCGGCCGGTGACCTGGCGCAGCATGTCCAGCCCGGGGCGGAGCAGGCCGAGGTCGCCCCGGAACTTGTTGATGACGAAGCCGGCGACGAGCGCCTGGTCGGCCGGGTCGAGCAGCGCCAGCGTGCCGAACATGGACGCGAAGACGCCGCCCCGGTCGATGTCGCCGACGACGATCGTCGGCAGCCCGGCGTGCCGGGCCAGCCCCATGTTGACGTAGTCACCGGCGCGCAGGTTGATCTCGGCGGGGCTGCCGGCGCCCTCGCAGATCACCACGTCGTACGCCTCGCGCAGTTCGGCGAGCGCCGCGTACGCCGTCTGTGCCAGGCGGGGTCGCAGCTCCCGGAACGTGCCGGCGGTGACCGTGTCGACCGCCTCGCCGAGCAGCACGACCTGGCTGGCGAGGTCGCTGCCCGGTTTCAGCAGCACCGGGTTGAAGCGCAGGTCCGGGGCGAGGCCGCAGGCGGCGGCCTGCATCGCCTGGGCCCGGCCGATCTCGCCGCCGCGCCCGTCCGCCCCCACGACCACGGCCGAGTTGTTGGACATGTTCTGTGCCTTGAACGGCGCCACCTTCACGCCCTGGCGGTGCAGCCACCGGCAGATGCCCGCGGTGAGCACGCTCTTGCCGGCGTCGGACGTGGTGCCGGCGACCAGCAGCCCGCCGCTCACCGCCGCCTCCCGGTCGCCGCCGCACCCCGAGGCAGGGCCGCCGGTTCGGCACGGTCGCGTACGCCGGGTCGCGGCAGCCCCCACCGGCTCCCGCCCGGCGCGTCGCCGGAACGTGCGGGGCGGAGCGCCGCCCGTCGGGTGCGGGCGGGCACCACGGCCCGCAGCGTACGGCGGCCGGCGGCGGCCACCAGCCGTCCGGCGGTCAGCGGGTAGACGGCCGCCACGGCGAGGGCGGCCAGCCCCACGGCACCGGAGATGCGGGCCGCCCGTGGGAGGTGTCGCGCCTCCGGACGCGGCCCGTCGCCGAGGAACGGCCGCACCTCGGAGCGGCCGAAGTAGACGTTGCGGCCACCGAGCCGTACGCCGAGCGCACCCGCCATCGCGGCCTCGCACTGGCCGGCGTTGGGGCTCGGGTGGTCGTTGCGGTCGCGCCGCCACACGCGCCACGCCCGTTCCCGGTCGCCGTGCGCCACTGGGGCGACCGCCACGGTGAGCAGCCCGGTCAGTCGCGCCGGCACGAGGTTGAGCAGGTCGTCCAGGCGGGCGGCCGGGGTGCCGAAGCGCGCGTACCGCGGCGAGCGGTGCCCGACCATCGCGTCGAGGGTGTTCGCGGCCCGGTAGCCGAGCAGGCCCGGCAGCCCGGCCACCGCGCCCCACAGCAGCGGGGCGACCACGGCGTCGGAGGTGTTCTCGGCGACCGACTCGACGGTGGCCCGGGCCAGTTCCGGCTCGTCGAGGGTGGATGGGTCCCGACCGCAGAGGTGCCCGAGGCGTTGCCGCGCGGCCGGCAGGTCTCCGTCACGCAGCGCACGCCCCATCACGTGCGCCTCGTGGCGCAGGGTGCGACCGCCCAGCACCGTCCAGGTCCCCGCGGCGACCAGGGCCGCCCGGGCGACGGGCCGCCGGCGGGTCGCCACCGTGGCGGCCGCGCCGAGCAGCACCGGCACACCGACGGCCAGGGCGGTGAACGCCGCGCCCGCGGTGCGGTCCGGCCGGTAGATCCGCTGCTCCAACGCACCGGCCGCACGACCGAACCCGGCCACCGGGTGCCACCGGCGCGGGTCGCCGAACAGCCGGTCCAGGGCGTAGCCCGCCACCAGTCCCGCCGCGTTCGCCACCGGCGCGTGCCGCACGCGCATCACCTCCGGCCGGCCAGCCTAGACGAGCGCCCCGAACAGACCCGCCGGTGCGGGGGCTCCGGGTGGGCCGGTCCCCGTCCCGCCGGGGCGGCCAGGAAGCCGCCCGCGGTCAGTCCTCGGCCGCCGGTCGATGCCGGGCGATCCAGTTCCTCGACGTCGCGCCGACGCCACACCATGCCCATCCTCAGCACCGCCACAGGTGGATCAGGATCGAGCCGAAGCCGCCGCCCGAGGGGTCTGGGAACCCTTCGTCGCGGCGATGACCAGGCTGCCGCGATATGCCGCCCAGCATGTCGCGTGTCTCGGTGATGCCGACAAGGTCCACGAGTCAACGCCAGGGCGGCGCTGAGGGGAACGGCCCGGCGCGCGGGGTGACGTCGGCTCTCCGCCGCCACCCCGCCCCCGTCGCGCCGCCGGCGCCAGGCTCAGGCCGGCTGCGGCACCCGCCCCCGACCTCGGCGACCACGGGCCGGCGCGGCACCGCTCTCCAGCGGCTCGTCGGGCACCGGGTCGAGGTCGCCGTCGCCGGCGGACCCGCCCGCCACGGGCGCCAGCTCCTCGGTGTCGCCCGCGAGCTGCCCGTCACCCGCGCCCGCGTCGGCCGGCCCGTCGAGCTCGCCCGGGTCACGGTAGGGCCGCGAGGTGCTGAAGTCGGGCAGCTCGAACTCGTCGTCGAGCGACCGGTCTTCGGGCAGCGCGGGGGCCTGGCCGTCGGGCACCGGCTCGGTGGGCTCGCCGTGCACCCGGGTCTCCGCCTCCGCGTCCTCGACGGTGCTGGTGGTCGTGCTCGGCCGGTTGCGCAGGAACCGGGCCCGGCCTCGGGACAGGTCGTGGCCCACGGCCACCGCCTCCAGCTCGTAGAGGGTGCGGTGGTTGCCGGCGTCGTCGGTCCAGTCCCGCGTGTAGAGGCGGCCGCAGACCACCACCGGGTCGCCGACCATCACGGAGGCGGCCACTCCCTCGGCCAGCTTCCGCCAGCAGTTCACGCGGACGCGGGTCCTGATGCGGCCCCATCACAAATGAAGACGGCCCCGGCGGCGCTGCAACGCCGTGATCCGGGGCCTGACCGAGAAAGGACCTCGGCTATGTCTCAGCCTACCTACCGGGGCGGCGCCGCCGCCGTGAAGGACGCCCTGCGCGCGTCTCACGACCTCAAGCCCACCGAGCGCCTCGTGCTGGTCGCGATCGTGGCCCACAGCAACGCTGAGGGACACGCGTGGCCCAGCGTCGCCACCATCGCCGAGTACGTCGGCTGCTCGGAGCGGACCGTGCAGCGGGCGCTGCGCCGCCTCGTCGAGGTCGGCCGCCTGGTCGTGCGCAAGGTCGCCGGCATCGCCACGCGGGTTTACCGCCTCGTCGTCGGTGGGGGCGACACCGAGGCCGCCGGGGGCGACATCCGCGAGCGCGGGGGCGACACCACGGCCGCCGGGGGCGACACGCAGGATGTCGCCCAAAGGTCATTTGAAGATCACCCCGAAGGTGTGAAGGCGCGCTCCGCGCGCGATTGGCGCAACTGGCTTCCCAAGAGCAAGAGCCGCCTCGGCGATCGCTCCGCTCCGCCGTCGGCGACGCCCTACCCGGAGCGTCGCGGCGCCGCTCTCCCGCCGGCTGCCGGCACCGAGCGCTGCCCGCGTCACCTCGGCGAGCTGGCCCACAACTGCCGCTGCTGCCGCTCCGAGGCGCTCGCCGGAGGTGCCGCGTGACCACCACCGCCGCCTACGCCCTCGCCGCCGTGCTGCTCGGCGGCCCGGCCGTGATGCTCGCCCCGTTCGTCGTCGCCCGCCGCCTCGTCGACCGCCACGCCGACGAGGTCGGCCCGGTCATCCGTGCCGCCGGCCGCGACGACCTCGACCCTGCCGCTTTCCGCGCCATTGCGAAGGAGACCGCCCGATGAACGCCACCGCCGTTACCTCTCGCCTGACGACCGGTCTCGTCGCCCTCGTCGCCGGCTACGCGAGCTATCGGCATATCGTCTCCGTCGCCCTCGAGGCCGGCGAGCACGCCTCGGTCGCGGTCGTCTACCCGCTCGCGATCGACGGCGCGATCCTGGTCGGCACGCTGGCGATGCTCGAGGACAAGCGCGCCGGCCGGAAGCCGCGACTGTCGGCCCGCGTGGCGCTCGCGTTCGGCATCGTGGCGACGATCGCCGCGAACATCGCCTCGGCTGCGCCGACGCTCACGGCTCGGCTTGTCGCCGCTGTGCCGCCGGTCGCGTTCTTGATCGCCGTCGAGGTGCTGAGCCGCCGAGGCAAGCTGATCGCCGAGCCGGTCGCCGAGCCGGTCGTGATCCCCGCGCCTGAGCCGGTCGCCGAGCCTGAGCCGGTCGACCCGTGGCGGTACGCCGAGCCGGTCGCTGAGCCGCAGCCTGAGCCGGTCGCCGCGCCGAGGCCGAAGCGGCTCACGCCACGCTCGGCGACGTCCGCTGACCGCGTGATGGCGGCTCACCTCGCCGAGCCGGACGCGACGCACGCCCGGATCGCTGAGCTTGCGGGCGTGAGCCTCGCGACCGTGAAGCGCTACCGGCCGTCGAAGATCAACGGCTCGCCGACCGGCGCGCAGCCTGCGGAGACGCGTGTAAACGGCGCCGTGACCGAGCTGGCCGAGGTGATCCGGTGAACGACCTCGAGCGCGCCATCCGCCGCCTCCGGCGCAAGCACACCGTGCCCCGGCTCACGTACCGCTACCTCGCCGGTCGGCCGCTCGACGGCCGCGACGGTTACCCGTACCTGAGCCGTGGCGCGGGCCGGCTGACCGGCTGGCAGCGTCAAGTGATCCGGCTCAGCGCGCCGGCCGTGAGCCTCGCCGCCGTGGTCGCCCCGGAGCAGACCGGCTCAGCCGTCGGCTCGGTCGCCCTCGTCGCCGGCTACCGGCTCAGGCGCCGGCTCACGGCTCGCCGCTTCCGTCGCGAGTACATCGCGCCGACGCAGGCCGCGCTCGCGCCCGCGCTCGGCCGCGAGCCGGGACAGGTGCGCCTACACGTCGACCCGACGCTCGGCAACTTGACCCCGCGCCTCGCGAAGCCGCTCAGCCCGGCCGAAGAGGCCGTACGCGCGTGGTACGGCGCTCACGTTGAGCCGGTCATCCGCTGGCTCCCCGACCGGGCGCAGCGTGCCGCCTGGGCCGTGCAGCGCACCGCCGAGCCGGTCACCTCGCGCCTGGCAGTGTTCCGCCGGCCGACGCCGCCGGACGCCGGCCCGCGCATCGAGCTGGTCGCCGACACGCCCTATCTGACGAAGGAGCAGCGCGCCCTCGTCTCGTCGATCATCAGCAGCAAGATTCCGGTCTCCGACCTCGTCGAGACCTGGCAGCAGGTCGGTCCGCGGGTAACGGCAACGTGGACGGTCCGCAAGCGCCCGCCGGCCCGCGTCGGCGTCGCCCAGGTCGCCGAGCACCTCCCGCGCCTCGCCGAAGATGAGTTCTTCCTCGGCCTGGGCGCGGGCGACCGGCCGGTCACGATCTCGCTGCGCGATGACTCGCCGCACATCGCCGTCTCGGCCGGCACGGGCGCCGGCAAGAGCGTGCTCGCCGAGCTGGTCGCCGTGCAGGTGCTCGCCCGTGGCGGTCGCGTGGTCATCCTCGACCGCAAGGGGTCGCACCGTTGGGCGCTCGGCCTCGACCGTGTCGACTACTGCACGAGGCCGGAGCAGATGCACGAGGCCCTCGTGCGCCTCGCCCAGCTCGCCGACGAGCGGAACACGCTCGCGCTGCACGAGCCGGACGACTGGAACCCCGGCGAGCGCGTGCTGGTCATCTGCGAGGAGCTGAACGCCACCATCGGGCAGCTCGCCAACTTCTGGGCCGAGGCGCGCGGCAAGGGCGACCCGAAGCGCTCGCCGGCCATCGCCGCGCTCGCCGACCTGCTCTTCATGGGCCGGAGCGCGAAGGTGAACGTGCTTGCGGTCGCGCAGCTCTTGACCGCCCGCGCCATCGGAGGCCCCGAGGCCCGAGAGAACTTTGGTTGCCGCCTGCTCGCCCGCTACACGGTCAACGCGTGGAAGATGCTCGTGCCCGAGGCCGCCATGCCCCGGCCCTCGCGGCACCTTGGCCGCTGGCAGGTCGTCGTCGGCGGCGTGGCGACCGAGACGCAGGTCGCCTACCTGACGATCGCCGAGGCGCGGGCGCTGGCATGTCCCGAGTCCCTGTCCCCTGCCCAGGTCAGCGCGCCTATCAAGCCCTCGCGGGACAACTTCTTGACGCTGCGCGAGGCGTGCGACGAGGGCGTGCTCCCGTGGTCGTACGAGGCCGCGAAGAAGCGCTTGCAGAGGCGCGTCGGCAACGTCCCCGCGCCTCGCACGCGCAAGGGCAACGCCGACGCCTACGCCCGCGCCGATCTCGTCGCCTGGGCGAGCAGCTCGCCGACGAAGGAGGCCGCGTGAAGCGCCGGAGCATCGCCGCCGACCTCCGGCCGGTCGTCGCCGAGGCCGAGGCCGCCGGCTGGCGCCTGGTCGCCGGCCGCAGACATCCGAGGCTGGTCTCGCCGCGCGGTCGGCTGGTCGTGCTGCCGGCCACGCCGAGCGACTACCGGGCAGCCCGCAACGCCCGCGCCCAGGTGCGCCGCGTGATCCGCGAGGAGGCCGACGGCCTGCCCGCGCCGGCCTGATCGGTTCAACACGTAGGCAGGAGGGCGCCCCACCCTCCCGCTGTCCGGCCACGGTCGGAGACGGCCCGGATACCCGCGAGGTGTCCGGGCCGTTGTCGTTGTCGACCTGGGCGAGGAGCTGCTCGCCGCGCGTCGCTATTCAGGCGCATGAGACCTACGGAGAGATTGCGGGCGACCGTTACCACGGCCTAGGCGCATGAGACCTACGGAGAGATTGCGGGCGACCGTTACCACCGTTCGGGCGCATGAGACTTACGAGGGAACAGCGCCCCGATGACTCCCGGCGTGCCGCGCGGGTCTGCACCGGTTGAGCGCGCGCCGGTCGGTCCTGCCCAGCGGACGGGGTCGGCCGGCGCTGCCGCGCAATTTCAACGCCTCGCCTCGAGCACACGCTCGCGGGTGGGGCGTTTCTTTTTGGCCCGATTGCGGGCGACCGCCATGCGCGAGGAGGTGATCACATGATCTGTCAGTACGACGCGTGCGGACAGCCGCTCCGCCCTGGGCGCCGCCGCTCGGCCGCCTACTGCAATGACGCATGCCGCTCGGCCGCGAGACGCACCCGCGAGGCCGCCGAGGTCGCGAAGCTGCGCGAGGAGCTGGCCGAGGCGCGCGAGGCGCTGGCGCACTTGCTCGGCGTGCCGCGCGAGTAGCGCCGGCCGTGGCGCGGCGACGGGCGCCGGGCTGCGGAGATGATCAAGGGTGCAGTTTCGACGTTGTGACGCTGAATCACCTCTCCTACATAGTTGCTCTACTTCTTCTTCTCCTCCTCCAAGAGCAACAAATAGGAGGAGGTGTTACAGCGTCACTTCGTCAAAACTGCACCCTCCTCCGGCCCGCCCTCGTCGCCGCGCCGGCCTCGCCCCGCGCTGCACACCTCGGCCCCGTTTGGCGCATGAGAGTGACGACCACCCACGACACCGAGGAGACCGCCCGTGCCACCTGCCCGCGCTTCACCATGCCGGCCCCGCCCCGCCGGCCCCGCCCCTACGTCGAAAGGATCGAGCCGTGTCATCCGACGCCGGCCAGTCATCAACCGGCGCCGCCCTCGTGCGGCGTCTCGCCCTGTTCGCCCACGACTTCTACGCCGAGCGCCCGCGCATCTTCGAGTGGTCATCGTGGCTGCTCGCCCGCGACACGCTCGCATTCAGCCCGGAGCGCGTCGCCGGCCGCGTGATCGAGCCCGTGCTGCTGCCGGTCTACTTCGTCGCCGACGACCCCGACCTCGGCGTGACGCGCATCGCCCGTCGCCGCGACGACGACCCGCACACGGCCGACCCGATCCGCCGGCCCGACTTCGACGCGACCGTCTGCGACCTGCTCGCCGCGCTGCCCGATCCGCCCGCACACCTCGGCCCGCAGCTCGCCCAAGCCGTAGCAGACACCCGCGCTATCGCCCGCTTCGGCCGCTCCGGCGCACCACGTCGCAAGGTCGCGAACTGGTGCCGCCGCGTGGCCGACGAGGTGCGTTACGCCCTGGACGACGAAGGCACCCCGGACGACGTCGAGGTGATCTGGCGCGAGACGCTCAACGCCCCGGAGGCCGTCGCCAAGCGCGCCGCTACGGTCGCCGCTCGCCGCGCCGGCAAGGTCGCCGCCCAGGCCGCCGCCGAGGAGGCCGCCCGGCGCTTCCTGCTCGCGCTGCCGCCCGGCCGGCACCCGATGCCGGAGGTGTGGCGCGCCTACGACGCCGCCGCCGACGCGAAAGCCCGTGTCGGCAAGCACCGCCTGTTTGCGCTCGGCCGCGAGTTGTTCGGCGACCCGGTGACCGTCCGGGGCGTGCGCCTCTGGAACGTCCCTGCCGCGCCGTCGACCGTGCTCGCCGAGCTGCTCGCCCGTACCGAGGAGATGACCGAGACCACGAAGGAGATGCGCGCCGCATGACTCACGCCCAGGTCGCCGAACTGTTCGCCGAGGCCGTCCTACAGAAGTGTGCCGAGTTGCTCTACCGCGACATGCGGCCGGAGATCGACGCGCACGCCGCTCGCCGGCAGGCTGCCCGCAAGCAGGCCGCGCCGGCACCCGCCGCGCCCGCGCCGGCCGTCGCCGGAAACGTCGTCGACCTGGGCGCGTGGCGCGCTCGCCGAGCAGCTCGCGCCGGCCGCGCCCGCGTGGCGTAGGAGGTACCGCCGATGTCCCGCCAGATGACCCGCGAGCAACGCCGCGACCTCGCGGCTCTGATCGTTGACCGCCTCACCGCCGAATGGCGCGAGCACGCACTCGACGGCCTCGCCGACCTACTCGCCGAACGGCTACGCGCTCGCACCGCGCGTACCGACTGACCCGCACCACCGCACCGACCCCCGCGACCGGCACCTCGCCGGCCGGGGGTCGCTTGCGTTTACACGCACCCCGAGGAGTTACCCGATGACCTGGCTCGACGCGCACCGCGCCCTCCGCGCGGACGCCTACAGATGCAGGCACCCACGCGACGCATCACCTCCTGGTCGCCGTCGACTCTGCCGCCGACCGACCCGCCGCGTCGCCCAGCTCGACGGCCGCCTCCGCGCTGTCTGCGCCCGCCACGGTGGCGCCCTGGCCGAGGAGGTCACGCCGTGACCGCCGTCGACCGCCCCGCGACGCCGGAGGAGATCGAGCGCATCGCGAAGGTGCTCGCCGGCATCGCGCTCGCCGCGCCGGGCGAGCGTTGGCACGGCACGCCGGAGCAGCTCGCCGAGCTGGTCGCCGCGCGCCTGCCGGATGTGCTGGTGACATTCGGCCGGATCACGCACGCGCTGTCCACGTTGAAGCACATCTACCGCGTCGCGCTCCGGCTCCGCGCCGGCCGCGTGTGGCTGTACGCGCAGGCGATCCGCTCGCCGGAGGAGGCCGACGCCCCGCCCAGCGTGGCGCCGGAGGAGGCCGACGCCGAGCGCGTCGCCCAGGTGCTCGCCGAGATCGCTTGGCTCGCGCCCGGCGAGCACTGGCGCGGCACCCGGCGCGAGTTGTGCGCCGCCGTCGCCGAGCGCCTCGGCCGTGACGTCGACTGGCACGACCTGACCGGCGCGCACGGCGTCCTGCTGCGCGAACACCGCGTGCAGTTCAACCACCCGCGTGACAGTGCGACCGTGAGGCTTCGCGTACGGAGGCCGTCGCCGTGACCGACGACCTCGGCCCGCGCCGGCCGCCCACGTACGACCTGACCGACGCCGATTGCCACGCGCTCGAGCGCGCCCTACGCATCGCCGTGTGCCGCCCGACCGACTTCGCCGACGACCTCGCCGAGCACCTGGACGAGGTCGCCCGGCGCCGCCGACGGCGCGCTGCCGAGCTGCGCGCGTACCTGCTCGACCCGACCACCCACCCGACGGCCGAGACCGTCGACTACCTGTGAAGGAGACCCGCGTGAGCGACCCGACCCCGACCCCGATCCCGACCCCGGCCGGCGCCCCGACGCCCGAGGCCCTCGACCGCGAAGCCGGCCACATCACGACCGCGCTCGACACCGGCGCTCAGGCGCTCGGCGAGTACGTCGGCGAGACCTCGGAGGCCGACACCGCCGCCGACTTCGCCGGGGACGCCGCCGCCGCCCTGGACGACGCCTACGACGCCGTCCGCTCGGCCGTCGCCAAGGCGCGCGAGATCGCCGCCGACATCAACATCTACCCGACCGGCCGGCACGCGCAGATCAACGAACTGATGCAGCGCACCGCCGCGAAGGTCGCCGAGGCCGTCAAGACCGCCACCGAGGCCGCCGAGGTCGCCGAGACCGTGGCCGTCGCCTCCGCGACGCCTGAGGTCGACCGGCGCGACGCGCTGACCGCGAGGCACGACCTCGACCTCGTGCTCGGCAACGTGAACGACGGCACCGTATCCGCTCGCCTTGAGGCGCTGATGGCGACCGACTCGCCGGCCGCGCACCTCGCCGCGAGCGACTACCTGCGCCTCTACCTCATCGCGAAGGGTGCCTCGCCGGAGCGGATCGAGGCGCTGACCCTCAAGGCCCGGCACGAAGCGCTCAAGGCCGCCGCCGCCTCGACCGACCGGAGCCGGCAGGCTGCCGCTCGCGCGGCGATGGCGACGACCAACGCTCGGAAGGCTGCGGCTGCGTTGCAGTCGGCGCTCGGCATGACGCGCCGGCACGTCGACCGCGTGCGCAAGACCATCCCCGCGAACTGACCTCGTCGCCCTGGGCGCGTCGACCACCACGGCCGGCGCGCCCTCGGCCGCCGCGGACGACTGAACGATCACGTTCTGCGATGCGTCACTGTGCGTGACAGCGAGGCCCGCACGCCCTGGGGGGTACCTCCCATCGCCGCAGGTCACAGAACCGCCGGAGAGCGCGCTCGCAGGTCCGTCAAGTTCAGAGACCCCGACCCGTGTCCAGAAGTCACGCTCTGTTACCCTCGAAGGAGACGCCTTGCCCCGTATCTCGCCGATCGGCTCCGTGCCGACCGACGCCGCGATCGCCGAGCGCCGCGCCCTCGCGCTCGCCGTCGTCGACCGGCACGCCGCCGACGCCCGCGACGCCGGCCGCGACCGGATCGACGTCGGCGCGGCGCACAACGCCTACGTGTCCGCCCACCGCGAGCGATTCACCCAAGGCCGCGACACCCGGACCGTCGACCCCGACCCGCGCATCCTGCCCGCCTCCGACTTCGCCGCGCTCGCCGCCGAGCACCTCGCCGGCCGCCTGGTCGTCGTCGGCGCCCGCCAGTACGTCAACTTCGCCTGAGACCGCCTGAGCGCCCCGGCCCTAGCTAGGACTAGGGGCGGGGCGCTTTCGCACGTCTGCGGTCGACTGGTCGGGTGCGCGCGGGCCGGTCTGGGCTGGCTCCCTGCTACCACCGTTGCCCTCGGGAGCTGCTTCGAGGAGCCCCAAGAACGCCTCAACCAAATGCAGGTAATCCTCGGCTTGCTCGGCCGTCGGCTTCGGGCGCTCGTCCACTCGGTAGGCGATGGTGGAAAGCCTCATGAGTTGCTCGAGAACAGACATTGTCTCGAATTTGATCAATCCGCGCTCTCTCGCCCGCTTCGCCATCCGCATGATCGTGCGGAGTTCGATCAATTCCTCGTCGTCCATCGGTAGATGCGCTTCGAACGCCTCGCGTGCTGCCTGCCAGGCATAGACGATCGACGACTGGGGATTGAGCCGGACGAGCGCCCGAGCCAGGCTGAGCAACTGCTGCGGATGGGTTCGCTGAGCCACTCCTTCTTGGAGCTTCGGCAGCGTTTCGGCCGCCTCGATCGTCGCGCTCGCCTCCTCGACGGCTCGGTCCCATTCAGCTTGGACCGGCCCAACCGTCAGCCTGCGCAGGTTATCGCCGAGCAGTTGCGCAACCCGCCGCCGGTACAGGAGCAGCACGACCAGGACGACCGACGGCCATGCGAGCGCCTGCACGAGCGCGACGCTGAATTGACGCCAGTTCACGTAGCCTCCTCGATCACCGGCGCGACTGTATCGAGGCAGCGCAATGGGTACGCCCCGCTACATCGCCTCCTCGGCCGCGACCTCGGCGAGCCGCTGTGCCTCCGCGTCGCCCAGGTCGCCGACCTCGCCGAGGAGGAGCTGCACCCGCCCCTCCTCGAAGACCTTCCGCCCCGGCAGGGTCGCCCGGTGAATAACCACCCGTGCGCCGGCCGAGGCGAGCAGCGCCCGCCGGCCGTCGACATCGCGCGCTGCCCATTCCTCGGCGAAGGTGCGCCCGGTCGGCACCCGGCGCACCTCCGTGACGGCCGTCGCCGGCAGTGCCTCGCGTTCCGCGTGCAGCGCCGAGAGCCGTGCCGCGAGCGCGCCGACGTCGGCCCCGCGCTCGGTCATCTGCCGCGCCGTGTCGGCGATGGCTGCCTCGACGTCGGCCCGGCGGCCGTCGTCCACTGCGACCGTGACGACCTCGACGACCGGCCACGCGCCGACAAGGCCGAGAAACTGCCGCTCGACGACTGCCTCTGTCTGCTCGGCCGTGATCGCGACGCCCTTGCATCCCTGCCCGTTGCGTCGCGCCGCACACGCGTACGTCGGCACGTTGGCGCCGCTGGCGTGCTTCCGCGACGAGGCGTAGAGCTTCCTGCCGCACCCGGCGCAGTACGCGATGCCGGAGAGGAGCCGTGCTGCCCGCACCCGCCGGCCGCGCCCCTCGACGCCGTCGCCGTTCGCCGCGAGCGTCGCGCGGAGCTGGTGCCAGACGTCGAGAGGCAGGATCGGCTCCCACAACTGGCGCGGCATGCCGTCGTCGCCCCGGATCACCTCGCCCCGGTAGACCGAGCGGCCGACCGTCGCCGGATTGAGGAGCATCTGCGCGATGACCTGTGTCGACCAAGGCGCCGGCTTCGTCCGCCGCGTCCGGCCCTGCGCGATCAGGAGCGCCGACCTCGTCGGTACGCCGCGAGCGTTGAAGTCGTGCGCGATCCGGTACAGCGACTCGCCCGCGAGCACCCGCTCGGCCGCCTCGCGGACGTAGGGCGCCGCGTCAGGGTCCGGCGCGAGCACGTAGCCGGGGCCGTCCGGCGCCGGAGTGACCTTGTAGCCGTACGGCGCGGCACCGCCGGCCCACCGCCCGAGCTTCCTCGCCCCGGCGATACCGGCCGCCGTCCGCTCCGCGATCGTCGCCGCTTCCATCTCGGCGAAGGCCGCGAGGATCGTCGCGACGAACCGGCCGGAGACGGTCGTCATGTCGAGCGACTCGGCGACCGAGACGAGCGCCGCGCCGTGCTGCTCGGCCTCCTCGGCGAAGGCCCGGAAGTCGACCACGTTGCGCGCGAGCCGGTCGAGCTTCGCGAAGATCACGACGTCGACCTCGCCCCAACGCTCCCTGATCTCGCCGAGGCCCGGCCGGTCGAGCCTGAGACCCTTGTCGGAGCCGCTCACGTCCAGGTCGCGCACGACGTGCGGGTGTACGTCCCACCCCTTCGCCGTGCAGTACGCGCGGCAGGCTTCCTCCTGCCGCGCCGGAGAGGTCGAGGGGTCGAGATCGCCCCGGTGCGACGAGAGCCGCACGTAGATGATCGCCGTGGTCATGGTGGGACATGCTAATCTGTCGCACGCGCAGGCTGTTGCCGTCGACCCAGCGGCCGCTGTCCCGGTCGAGGCGCCGGGCCGTCGAGGCGACCTTGAAGTTGGCCACCAGGGTGTTGCTCTGGGTGGTGCGCCGCCACTCCGGCGCCGTCAGCACATTGCCGACGACGGTGACGTAGGTGTCGAACATCGTCCCTCCAGGGGATCCGGGGCTGCCATCGCGAGTCGACTCGTGCCGAGCCTCCGCCGCGCCGCGATCCGGCGCCACCGCCCATGCCCGTTCTGTGGATGACGCGAGTGCCTGTGGACAACGCCCTGATCAAGCTCGAATCTGCTACGCGACCGGCCCTCGGCGACCGGTGACAAGGCTCGCGGCCAGGCGGATCGGAACGCGCTGGTCTCCTGGAGCTGGTCGCCCGGATCCGCAACCGCATCGGCGTGTTGCGGGGATCCGGTGGCTTTCCGTTGCGGGGATCCCGACGGCTCCCGCTGACCGCCGCGCCGCCATGTTGGTTGCTCAACGGGGCGGCAGGGGCGCGAGTGTGGTGGTCGGATCCTTCGGAGCTGACGTCGTAGACGATTCGACAACCGGTCCCCGCCGAACCACCGGCCCTCGACGGCCCCAACCCGACAACCTCCCGGAAGTCGGCGCCCACCGCGCGCCGATCCGCCGGCATCCGGGGACGTTGTCGCCTGGAACGTGCCCCGGCCGGACGGCAGGGACGCCGTGGCCTCGGGGTGCGCGCCGAGGCCGAGTCGCGCCTCACGGCATGGTGCGCTCCGGGGCGATCGAGGCCACAACATCGGGGATGTTGTGGCCTCGATCGCCCCTCGATGCGACAACATCCAGGAAATTGCGCGATCTTGACGAGTGACCCGCATGGGGAGGGCGCCGTGCGGTGGCCGCCGGGTGGCATGCTGCGGGGGTCCCGGCGGCGCGCCCGCCCGCACCACGATGACCGTGCTGCCCCACATCTGGGGCAGGTCGACAGGGCACAGCGCACCCACCTCGCACGCGCGGAGCCGCCGACCCCTACCGCCGGGTAACGTGCCGGCGTACCGTCGGGTCGTGGAACCGGACGTGCTGGGCCCGCCCTACGAGCGGCAGACGATCGACCTGGGCGCCGACGACGAGGGACCGGTGGTCGCCACCCTGGTCCGGCGGCGCGCCGACCGCCCCACCCGCCGGGCGGTGCTCTACGTGCACGGCTTCGTGGACTACTTCTTCCAGACCCACCTGGCCGACTTCTTCGCCGAGCGGGGTTGGGACTTCTACGCCCTCGACCTGCGCAAGTACGGCCGCAGCCTGCTGCCCCACCAGACCCCGAACTTCTGCCGCGACCTCGCCGACTACATCCCCGAGCTGGACGCCGCCGCGGAGATCATCCGCACGGACGACGGGCACGACACGCTGCTCGCCGTGGGTCACTCCACCGGCGGCCTCATCGTGTCGCTCTGGGCGCACGCCCGACGCGACGCGCGCATCGTCGACGGGATCTTCCTGAACAGCCCGTTCTTCGACTTCAACGCCCCCTGGGTCGTGCGGCGCCCCCTCGTGGCCGCCGTGTCCGGGCTCGGCCGCCGGGCGCCGCACCGCGTCGTCCCCTTCGGCCTCGGCACCGTGTACGGCGAGAGCATCCACGCCGACCACCGCGGCGAGTGGAGCTACGACCTGACCTGGAAGCCGCTGGCCGGGTTCCCCGTCCGGGCCGGCTGGCTGCGTGCCATCCGGGCCGCGCAACGGCAGCTGCGCGCGGGGCTGGACATCCCGGTGCCCGTGCTGCTCGCCTGCTCCACCCGCTCGTTCCGGGGCAAGCGGTGGCACGAGTCGGCGGCGCTGGCCGACGCCGTCCTGGACGTCGCGCACATGGTCCGGTACGCCCCGCGCCTCGGCCGGCACGTCACCGTGTCCCGGTTCGACGGCGGCATGCACGACCTCACGCTCTCCGGCCCCGCCGTCCGGGAGAGGGTCTTCACCGAGGTCGGCCGCTGGGCCGAGGCGTTCCTCGGCGCCGGCCCGACGGCACCGGCCGACGCCGTGACGACGCCGGCACCCCGCCGGCCCGCCGACCCGGCCGACGCGGCGGCCTCCGGCGGCTGACCCGGGTCAGGGGCACCTCGGTCAGGGCTCTCCGGCGGCCGGAGCCGGGTCAGGCCGCGTCCGGCAGCGCCGCCCGGATCCTGTCGAACGTCGCCACCGGATGCCCGTCGCTGCCCGGCAGCAGCAGGCCCAGGCAGTGCAGGCGCATCCCGCCGTCGTCGTCCGCCTCGACGCTGAACACCGGCGCCCCGACGTAGCCGGGCGGCAGCTCGGCGGCGACCCGGACCACGCCGTCGGCACGCACCACCCGCTCGACGGCCACCTCCAGCGGCCGGTCGCCGTCCTCGCGTACGCCATGGGCCAGCACGAACGCCGACGCCGGCGCGGCGCCGACCCGCTCGACCACGGCGGCGTCGGCCGCGATCACGTCGATCACCGGCTGGACGCGCCACGCCCAGCCGCCCTCCGCCGCCTGCCGGTGCAGGTCGCTCGTGGGCAGGATCGCCACGCCGATCTCCGGACGCCGGGTCCAGCCGCCGACCCCCAGCGTCGGGGGAGCCACGCCGACCGGCTCGGTGACGCTCGCCCGCAGGCCGAGGTCACCCGTGCCGCCGGTCACCGCGTCGGCGGTCAGGAGGTACTCACCGCTCGCGTCCTGGAAGAAGAAGGCCGTGCCGTCACCACCGGGCCCGCCGGGGTCGGGCTGGTCGGTGCGGCGGTACGGCAGGATGGCGCGTCCTACGAGCTGGCACAGCTCGTAGGCGACCGCGTCCTCGGCGTCGGGGTCAAGCAGCACGTCGCCGAGGGTACGTCCCGGCGCGTGCTGCCGGCGCGACCGCGGTGGCCGCCCTGGGCGCGCCGCCGGCACCCGGCCTGGCCGGGGCCGTTCGCGGGAAGATCACCGGACCGGAAACCCGATGTCCGGCCCCGCCGGCCCGTGCGAACCTTGACCGGCGTACGTCTGCCGGACCGTTACGTCGATCAGCCGAGGGTCGGGCGGTACCCTCTTGGCGCAACGCCACGCCACGCGCCCGTAGCTCAGCGGATAGAGCAGGGGACTTCTAATCCCAAGGCCGCAGGTTCGAATCCTGCCGGGCGCACCAACGTCGGAGACGAGCAGGAACGTGGCGCTAGGCGTGCGCAGGTCTTGCAGACGGAGGACAAACATTCAAGATCCGCTGGTAGCACAGCCCCGATCAGGGCTGCACTGTCGGCGGAGGTATTCCTGCGGTTCAGGACTGCTCGGCCGCGAGTTGCGCCACGACCGGTTCGAGTTCCGATTTCACGATGGCCCGGCGGAATACCGTGGCGATACGTCCTTGACGGTCGAGGACGACCGTGTTGGGTAAGCCGACAAGTCCAACCTCACGAAACTGAAGGGCGACCCGGCCGGGAGGGTCGAAGAGGCTAGGAAAGGTAACCCGGCCGCGCGCGAAGGCTGTGGCGGCGTCCTTGCCGTTCTGAGTGTTCACACCGAGGAAGGTCACCCCGGTGTCGCGGCTGGCCTGATACACGGCTTCGAGGTCGTCGAACTCTGCACGGCATGGAGCACACCACGACGCCCAAAAGTTGATCACAACCACCTTGCCGGTCAGTGTTGCCGGATCAAAGGCGCTGTCGTCGAGCAGCGTGCCGGCTAGCTGCGTACCAGCGGGTCGCTTCCCCACGGGGTAAACGGTCTGGGGAACGATGGCACCGCCCCTGTCCTCGCCGCTCGCTCGATCGCAGCCGACGACTGCCGTGGTCAGGAGAGCGCCAACAGCCGCAATCATGTGTCGACGACGCACCGACACCCCTGTTCGTCTCATCGAAGGGCTCCCCGGGTCTGCCACACCCGCTGCCACGATAGACGGCACGCCTGAACCGCGCGGCTGTACAGCCGGTCGTACAGCCAAGACCACCGGCTGACGCCGACGTCACGCGACAGCAACGGACGGGCTGACCAGGTGCCCAGCCGTGGGACCAGCTTCCGCCGATCTTCTCCCCGTCGCAGAGCCGCACGGAAAGCCCGTCTCCAGCAGGCGCAGCGGCCCTCGACCAGTGAGACGGACAACGCCAGCCGGTAGAGCCGCATGCGGGTCCGTCGAGGTCGGCGGCCCGCAGGACGGCGTGGTGCGTACCGAAGCGCAGTTCCAGTCGCGCGAGAGCACCTCGGGGACCGGTACGCCGACGCCAGCCGTGCCGGCGAGGCGGGCCGACGACGGGGCCGCCGACGACGGGATCAGCTCCTATCCTCATGCCGGTGAAGGAACGTGGACCAGGGTGGGCTGCCAGCCTCGGCCTGCTGCTGGTGACGGCGGGATGCGCCGCGGTCGGCGGCGACGAGGCGGGTCCGTCGCGTACCTGCCAGGAGGCCCTGCGCGCCGACGAGGCGAAGATCCGCACCGACCGTTGGGATCCTCCGAAGGACCTGCCCGGTCTCGGGGACTACCCCGAGATCCACTGGCAGGTCCGCGCGAAGGGCAACCCCTGCTCGCGGGGGCCCGGCCCGACGGAGTGGGCGTACCAGGGCGTGGTCACGCTACGCCCGGAGGACGCCCGGACTTTGGCGCAGCGGTACGCGTTCATCCCGTACGACTCCGTCGACCCGGCCGAGCTTCCCGACAGTGGCCCCGCCGACACGTGGCCTGGCCTGGTGCCGTTCCTTCCGGCCGAGCCCCGGTGGCGGTACAGCCGGATCTACAACGAGTCGGAACCGTCGACGCGGTGGCGGGTCGCGTTCCTCGACGTCGAGCGCGGGATCCTGCTCTTCAGGCTCGACGACCACTGACGGGTCACGGGCGTAGCGCCCGGAGTACGTGGTCGACGACGGCGTCGGCGTACTCCGGGGTGAGCGGCCCGGAGCGGAGCAGCCACCGCTGGTAGAGCGGGGCGTACAGCAGTTCCAGGGCCAGGTCCAGGTCGGCGTCGGCGGCGATCTGGCCGGCCCGCTGCGCGCTGCGCAGCCGCTCCTTCTTGGCCTCGTCGACCGGCCCGGCCAGCTTCTCCCGGTACTGGGCGGCCAGGTCGGGATCGCTGGCGATCTCCAGGTTGAGCGCCCGGATCGGCGCCTCGAACGTGGGGTCGGCGAACTCGGCGACGGTCGCCCGTATGACGGCCTTCAGGTCGGCCTCGATGTCGCCGGTGTCGGGCAGCGCCATCCCGTCGACGCCCTCGCTCAGCGCGAGGAAGGAGTCGAACACCACGGCGCCCTTGGACCGCCACCACCGGTAGATCGTCTGCTTGCCGACGCCGGCCCGGGCGGCGATGGCCTCGACGGAGAGCTTCGCGTAGCCGACCTCGGAGATCAGCTCGCGGGTGGCCTCCAGGATCGCCTGCCGCGAGCGCTCGCTACGGCGGGTGGGGTCGGGCTTCCTCGGCACGGACGGCATGACGGGAGCGTACCGCAAGCAAGACGAGACGGTCCGTCTTGACAGGTTCGATCGAGGTACGGCAGACTGCCGTCATCCAACGAGACGGATCGTCTCGTCTCTCTAAGGATGAGGAGGTGGGGTCGCATGACCTCACGCGTATGGTTCATCACCGGCGCGTCCCGGGGCCTCGGCAGGGCCATCGCCGAGGCCGCCCTCGGCGCCGGTGACCGCGTCGTGGCCGCCGCCCGCAACGTGGCGCCCCTCGACGACCTCGCCGCCCAGCACCCCGACGCGCTCGTACGCCTGCCGCTCGACGTCTCCGACCGCGCCGCCGTCGGTACGGCGGTCGACCGGGCGGTGGCGGCGTTCGGCCGGCTGGACATCGTGGTCAACAACGCCGGCGGGCTGCTCTACGGCATGCTCGAGGAGGCCACGGAGGAACAGATCCGCGCCCACCTCGACGTCAACTTCTTCGGCGCGGTGTGGGTCACCCAGGCGGTCGTCCCGCACCTGAGGGCACAGGGGTCGGGCCACATCCTCCAGGTCACCTCGATGGGCAGCGGGGGCGGTGTGGCCGCCGTGGGGTTCTACGCGGCGGGCAAGGCCGCCCTCGACGCGCTCAGCCAGTCGGTGGCCATGGAGGTCGAGCCGTTCGGCGTCAAGCTCACCATCGTCCAGCCGGGCGGCTACGACACCGGGCTCTACACGGTGGGCACCACCGCCACCGACCCGAACCCCGTCTACGAGCCGCTGCGGGCACGGCTCGCCGAGATGTGGGGCGACGACGCCGGCCCGGCCCCGGAGACCGCCGCGCCCGTCGTCATGGAGCTGGTGGACCTGCCCGATCCGCCACTGCGCCTCATCGTCGGCAGCGTCTCCTACGACCTCGTCCAGCAGATGGAGCAGGCACGCGCCGACGAGTACCGGGCCTGGGAACACCTCAGCCGCAAGGCCCCGGGCTGAGGCTGGCGTCCCGCGCCACTGGGCAGCGCCGCTAGGCGCGGGACGAGAGCCGGTACACCGACACGTGCGACCGGGACTCGGCGGTGAACTCGCCGCCCGTCCAGTCGGCGTGCCGGCTCTCCAGCTCGAACCCGGCGAGCCGGCCCATGAGGTCCAGCTCGGCGGGCCAGATGTAGCGGTGCGGGCTGCGGGTGAGGCGGGCCTGCCGGCTGTCGTCGAAACGCACGTGGTGCGACACGACCTGCTGGTTGAGCACGTCGTACGTGTCGAGTCCGAGGTAGCCGGGCTCGGTGTGCCACACGACGGCCTGCTGGCCGGGTGGGAGCTTGCGCAGCTCCGGCACCCACAGCTCGATCACGAACCGACCGCCGGGCACCAGGTGCCGGGCGGCGTTGCGGAAGCACTCGACCTGCTCGTCCTGTGTGAGCAGGTTCGAGATGGTGTTGAAGACCAGGTAGACGAGCGTGTACTCCCCCGGGGCCACGGCCGTCGCCATGTCGCCGACGACCACGGGAATCGTGGCCTCGTCCACCTTGGTCCGCAGCCGGTCGATCATCGGCTGGGACAGCTCGATGCCGGTGACGGGCACCCCGCGCTCGGCCAGCGGGACGGCCACCCGGCCGGTGCCGATGGCGAATTCGAGGACGCGCCCACCGTCGGCCAGTTCGGCGAGACGGTCGACGGTCGGCCCCAGGACATCGGGCGCGAACATGCCGGTGCCGGGGGTGTCGTAGCTCTCGGCGACCTCGGCGTCCCAGATCTCGTCCTGCTGCATGCCGGCAACCCTGCCCCTCGGGCGGCCTCCGCTCAACGCGTTTTCCGGCCGCCCCGGTTCGGCCCGCGAACGTCCGCAGCCGCAGGCCCGCAAGCCGCCCACCGCCCGCCTCGTGGGCGGGGCGCGAGGCGGAAGCGTCCACACGGGAGCGTCGTCGCCGCAGTCGTGCGCCGGGTCACACCGCTCGGTCGGGGGGACGGTCCCCGCGGTGGCCTATGCTCCGCCGTGTCACGGGGGACCTGCGGGAGGGTGGCATGCGACGCCGGCGGCGCGCGGCGGTGGGGGCTGCGCTGATCATGATGGCGCTGGCGGGGTGCGGCGATCCGACCGGCATCGACGGTGACCTCACCGACGACTGGCGCCCGGCGGCCGAGGCACGGCAGTTCACCCCGCGGCCGGGCGAGTGCCACACGGTCGCCGGCGAGTCCGGCCACCTCAGCGGTCACGCCCCGGTGGACTGCGGCGAGGTGCACCTGGTCGAGACGCTCCACGTCGGAACGTTCACCGGCGACACGGCCCGTCGTCCGCACCCTCCCCCGCCGGGGTCGGCGCCGATGCGCGAGGCCTTCCGCGAGTGCGACGCGCGAGCCAGGGAGTTCGTGGGCGGCGACTGGCGCGGCGCCCGGCTGTCCGTGCGGGCGGTGGCCGCCTCGGCGGTGGGCTGGACCGCCGGTTCCCGCTGGTTCCGCTGCGACCTCTACGAACTGAACGCCGTGACGGGCGCCAACGGGGAGGACGACACGGCGGTCAGCCGCGCCGGCAGCCTGCGCGACGCCGTGCGGAGCGGATCCGGCGTACGGCTCGGCTGCATGGCCGAGGACGGCTGGCGGCGGCTGCTGCCGACCGCCTGCACGACTCCCCACCAGTACGAGTACGTGGGCGTCTGGACCGCGCCGGAGCGGCCGTACGAGGTCGCGCAGCGCGACGGGGAGACCGTCCACGCCCGCTGTCGCACGGTCGTCGCCGAGTACGCGAAGGTGCCGGTCGACCGCATGCTCCGTTACCGCACCGGCACCACCTTCCGCTTCCCGTCGCAGGAGGCGTGGGAGCGCGGCGACCGGGGTGTGCGGTGCTACTTCTGGTCCGGTGGCCGCCGGCTCACCCGCTCGATCGCGGGCGGTGGGCCGGCCGTGCTGCCGATCAACTGAGCGGCGGGGCGACGCGCCGTAACCGGGCCGGCGGGGGAACCCGGAGCCGCGGCCAGCACAGACGGGCGACCGCCAGCCGTACGATCGCATGTCGCACACCGTGTGTGATCGTACGCTCCGCCCGCGTGTTATTCTTCGGCGTCGATCTATGCCGCGCGACCCCGGATCGGGTCGTCGCCGGAAGGACGCCTCAACCCGATGCCGGCCGTTCCCGTTCGGACCGTGGCCCCTGCCGTGCTGGACAGCCCGGCCGGCGGCGCGCTCAGCCTCATCTTCGCCACCCTGCCGGCACTGCTCCGGCTCACCTGCGGCCTGGTCGGCGCGGTCGTCGCCGTCTCCGTACGCACCCCTCCCGTGCGGGTGGAGCTTCTGCTCCCCGCCGTCGCCGTGCTGACCGCGTGGTCCGTCTGGTACGCGGCGCGTGCCCTGCGCGGCGGCGTCACCCCGCTCCTGGTGGTCGGCGACGTGGCGCTCACCACGGCCACCTGCCTGCTCATCCCCCATCTCGTGGCGCCGGAGGTGCTGCCCGGCGAGGGGAGCTGGATCGCCGTGCTGGCCAGTACGACGGTCATCAACACCCAGGTCACCGCACCGGCGCGCTGGTCGGTCCCGGCCGCCCTCGTGGTCACCGCCGCCTACGCGGTGGGCGCGCACGGCGCGGGGAACCCGCGCGAGGCCACGGCCCACGCGGCGACCCTCCTGGTGCAGACCGGGTGCACGGCCGCGATGAGCACGGTGATGCGCCGCCGGATCGGCCGCGCCGACCGCGCCTTCGCGGCACACCAGCGGCTCGTCGGGGAGGCGCTGGCGGCGCGTACGGCACGGGAGTCGGAACGCCGGCAGAACCGCGACCTGCACGACACCGTGCTCGGCACGCTCACGATGGTCGGCCTCGGCGCGGTCCCCGGCCCGTCGGCGGCGCTGCGTCGGCGGTGCGCGGCCGACCTGCGTACCCTCGCCGCCCTGGCCGACGCGCGCGCGGTGCCCGCCGACGGTCCGGTACCGCTCGACGAGCGGCTGCGGTCGGTGCGTGACCGGTTGCCGGAGCTGCCGCTGGACACCGACCTGACGCCGTGCGCCGTGCCCCCGGCGGTGGCCGAGGCCATGGCGGCGAGCGTGTACGCGGCGCTGTCCAACGTGGTCCGTCACGCGCCGGGGGCGGCGGCCGCACTGCGCCTCACGCCGTACGGGGGTGGCGTCGTGGTCGAGGTGGTCGACGACGGTCCCGGTTTCGACCCGGCGGCCGTGCCGCCGCACCGGTACGGGCTGCGCGAGTCGGTGCGCGGTCGGATGACGGCGGTCGGCGGCAGCGTACGGATCGACTCGGCCCCCGGCGCGGGCACCCGGATCCGGCTGGAGTGGCCCGGTGTCGGCTGACCTCAACGCCGCCACGCCCTCCCCACTCCACGCCGCCGTGCCGGCCACCGGGCCCGGCGCGGCGGCCCTCCCCGTCTCGCGCACGCCGGTCGGGGAGGCGCCGCCGGTCGAGGTGCCGCCGGTCGGGGAGGCGCCGGTCCGTGCGGCCGTGGGTCAGATCGCGGCGGCCGTGGCCCGGGCCTCCGACCGTGGCGCCCGCGTCGCGGCCATCACCATCGCGCTGGCCTGGCACACGGCCGTCGCGCTGCCCGCCGTGCTGGCCGGCCACGCGGGCCTGGCGGCGCCCGGGGTGGTGCTCGCCGCCTGGGCGCTCGTCGCGGTGCTCGGCGTGCTCACCGGTGTCCGGCTGCTGCACGACACGCCGCTGCCGGCGTGGCCGCTGGCCGGGCTGCTGCTCGCCGTCGACGTCACGGTCTTCGCCGCCGTCGGCGGTACGCAACTCTTCACCGCGGCGAACTGGGTGTGGAGCACCCTCGGCTGGTTCTTCGTGCTCGCGCTCTGGGGCCGGCGGGTGGTGGGGCTCGTCGCGTTGCTCGCCGCACACTCGCTCATCGCGTTCGCCGCGGTCGTCGGGTACGGCGCGACCGCCCCCGCCGACCTGGCCCGCTACGCGATGTACGTCTACGGCACGGTCTCGCTGCCGATCGCCGCGTTCGCGGGGAGCGCCGTGATCGCCGCGCTGGCCCGGCAGCGGGCCGCCACCGCGGCGGCCACCCGGGCGACGACGGCGGAACGGGACGCCGCCGAGCGGGCCCGACGCGACCGGCGCGAGCGGCTGGCCCTGGTGAGCGGCGCCGCCGGGGCGGTGCTGGCGGACCTGGCGGAGGGGCGCGCCGACCCGGCCGACCCGCACGTGCAGCGCCGGGCGGTGCTGGCGGCGTCCCGGCTGCGGCGGCTGATCGCCGAGTCGGACGACGTGCCCGACCCTCTGCTGCACGAACTGCGGGCCGCCGCCGACCTGGCCGAGCGCAACGGCGTACCCATCGACCTGGTGACCATCGGCACGCCACCGCCGCTGCCGGTGGACGTCCGCCGCCGGCTCGCCGAACCCCTCACCGCCACGCTGGCCGACGCGCGGGGGTGGGCCCGGCTCACGGTGGTCTCCGCCCCGGACGAGGTGGTGGTCAGCCTCGTCACCCCGGACCGGGACGGCCCGGACGCGACGGGTCCGCCGCCCGGGTGGGATGACACGGACGACGGTCGGGTGGATCAGCTCTACGAGCGGGACGGGGAGATCAGATGGGCGCAGGCCCGGTGGCGGAGATGAGCGGTGAACGGCCGGTCGGAGTGGCGATCGTGGACGACCACCCGGTCGTGGTCGACGGCGTACGCGCCTGGCTGGCCACCGAGCCCCGGCTGACCGTGCTGGCCACCGGGGACGACCCGGACGAGGTGCTCCGGTCCGCGCCCGACGCCGACGTCGTCCTGCTCGACCTGCGCCTGCACGGCCGCATGGTGCTCGACAAGCTGTCGGAGCTGAGCGCGGCCGGCCGCCGGGTGGTGGTCTACTCCGAGCACAGCGACCCGGAGACCATGCTCGCCGCGCTGGACGCCGGTGCGGTGGCCTTCCTCGCGAAGCACGAGGGGCGCGAGCACTGCGTGGCCACCGTGCTCGCGGCCGCGAGCGACCGCCCGTACGTGCCGCCGGCGCTCGCCGGGGCGATGGTCGGCGACCCGCGACCGGACCGGCCGGTCCTCTCCGACAAGGAACGCGAGGCGTTGCTGCTCTGGTTCCAGTCGATGTCGAAGGCGTCGGTGGCCCGTCGGATGCGGATCAGCGAACACACCGTCAAGCAGTACGTCGACCGTGCGCGGATCAAGTACACCCGAGCGGGCCGCCCGGCCGCCACGAAGGCGGCGTTGCTGGCCCGTGCGATCGAGGACGGCCTCATCCGGCCGGAGGAGATCGGCATCTACCGGTCGCAGGCGCGGTACGACCGGCCGACCCCCTAACGGCTGTCATGACACCTGGTCTGCGGATCCGCCACCCTCGACCCGAGGGAAGCACGGCGACGGTGAGCTCTGCGGGAGGTCGTGACGATGCACGCTGACGCGTCCCCCTTCTTCATCGGTCCGTACCGGTTCGACGCCGCCGATGACGAGGTGGGACCGGTGCTCGACCGCCGGTACGAGCTGGTGCCGGTCGGGGGCGAGCGGGTGCTCGGGCGGCACCGGCTCCAGGTGGCGGGCCACCTGCTCGGCCCGAGCGAGGTGCGGCGGGTGTGGGCGCTGCCCGGCGCCGTGGCGGTGACCGTCACCGACCAGCGGCTCGTCTGGGTGGGTGAGGGGTCCCAGCTCGCCGTGGTGCCCGGCGGCCGGGCCGTCGGCATCGCCCGGCACCGTCCGCCGTTGCGGCTGCCTGGCCTGATGAGTGGGCAGATCCGCTGGCAGTGGCCGTCCCGGCTGGAGCTGCTGCCGGCCGGGCCCGATCATCCGGCCCAGGTGCTCATCGTCTGCGACGCGCTGCGGACGATCCGGCAACCGGCGCTCGCCCTCGGCGGCCCCGACGGGGAGGTCCGGGAGCTGGCCGGGCAGGTGTGCCGGGCGGTGGCCACCTTCCGGCTGTCCCGTCCGCACCTCGTCGACCTCTCCGCCCAGGAGCGCGACGCGCTGGCGGAACGCGCGGCCGGGCCCGGCCGCGACGCGGGCCGGATCATGCTTCCCGGGTCGCTGCCGGTGGAGTTCCGCTCGCGGGACGACTACTACCGGACCGTGGACGCGCCGTCCCGCGATTCCGCGGGGGACGCGGCCTTCGGGCGCCGGTGAGACCGGGCGGCCGGGTCAGGCGGTCGACGGCTCGCGCGGTGAGGCGTCCAGGGCCGCGGCCTCCTCGGGGGTCGGCGCCGTGCCGCCCAGGTGCGCGGGCTGCCACCAGCGGTCCTCCGGGCCGGTCGGCGATTCCGGGTACTCCCGCTGCGCCCGGTCGACGAGAGCCGTGAGCCGCTCCCTGAGCGCGGCCGTCATCGCCGCGGCGTCCGGCCAACCGGCCGGGTCCATCGGCTCGCCGACCAGGATGGTGATCGGGGTGTGCCGCCGGGTCAACGTCCGGGGGCGTCCCTTGGTCCACAGGCGCTGGGTGCCCCAGATCGCCACCGGCAGCAGCGGCACGCCCGCCTCCCGGGCCATCCGGGCCGCCCCGCTCTTCAACTCCTTCACCGTGAACGACCGGCTGATCGTGGCCTCGGGGAAGACACCCACCACCTCGCCACGGCGCAGCGCGTCCACGGCCGCCGCGTACGACTCGGCGCCCGCCGACCGGTCGACGGGGATGTGCCGCATGCCCCGCATGAGCGGGCCGGAGACGCGGTGCCGGAAGACCGACTGCTTGGCCATGAACCGGACCAGACGCCGCGACTCGTGGGCGCCGAGCCCGGAGAAGATGAAGTCCAGGTAGCTGACGTGGTTGCTGGCCAGCACCGCCCCGCCGGAGCGGGGCACGTGGCGGGCTCCCTCGACGGTGATCCTCAGGTCGAGGACGCGGAACATCGTCTTGGCGAAGGCGATCACGGGCGGGTACACGAGCTCCGGCATTCGCGGAACCTACCCGCTCCAGCTGTGGCCAACCTGAATGTGACGGGCGCCGCCATCCGGCGGCACTTCTGCCGACGGGCATCGCCGCCCGGCGGTACTTCTGCCCGTAGCGGAAGGCCTGGGCGTACGCGGTCGCGGGCGGCAGCATGGGCGCATGACCGAACGCGCAGTCCTGCTCTGGATCCACGGCGGCGGCTGGCGCGCCCGGGCGAGCGAGGACGGCGCGGCGCTCGCGGCGCACGGGCTGCGGGTGGTGCCGGCCGACTACCGGCTGGTGCCCGAGGCCCGCTGGCCGGCGCAGCTCGACGACGTCCGCGCCGCCGCCCGCCGGGCCAGGGCGGAGGCGGGCGAGCTGCCCCTGCTGGTCGCCGGTGACTCGGCCGGCGGGATGCTCGCCCTCCACCTGGCGCTGCGCGGTGTCGACCGGCCGGACGACGTGGCGGGTGTGCTGGCGTACTGGCCGCCGGTGGACCCGCTCGCCGCGGACTGGAAGCGGCTGCGCGCCGGTGACGACCCGTGGGAGGGCCTGCTCGGCCGCCCGCCCGCCGCGGGCGACCCCGTCACCATCGACGCCACGGTCGCGACCCACCTGGGCAACCGGGTGCCCGTGCTGCTCGTGCAGGGCGTCGACGACCGCTCGGTGCCGGCGAGCCAGACCGTCGGGCTCACGGCCGCGCTCCTCGCCGCCGGGCACCCCGTGCACAGCTGGCTCACCCACGGCGGGCACGCGCTGGCGCTGGACCGGCCCGACCTGCGCGGGGTGACCGCCGCCTTCCTCGACACCGTCCTGCCGGCGGGCTGACCGGCCCGGCCCTCGCGCCCACGGCGGACCCCGCCGGCCGGCGCGTCAGTCGACCAGCTTGTGCATCTCCATCCGACCCCGGGCGAAGGCGTCCACCCGGCCCCACCGGCCGGGGATGTCGAGGACCTCGATACGCCCCATGCCGACCGGCAGCCGCGGGTCGACCGCCAGGTGCCCCTCGTGCGGTTCCAGCCCGAGCATCGTGCGCAGCAGCAGCAGCGGGGTTCCCGTCGACCACGCCTGCGGGCTGCAGGCCGTCGGGTACTCCACCGGGAACTTCGTCAGCTCCCGCTCGTAGCCGCCGAACGCCTCGGGCAACCGGCCGTCGAAGTAGGTCGCCGCGTCCAGGATGCCGCTCGCGATCGTCGACGCCTCCTCGGCGAAGCCGTACCGGCGCAGACCCCAGGCGATGAAGGAGTTGTCGAACGGCCAGATCGTGCCGTTGTGGTAGCCGATCGGGTTGTAGCGGACCTCCCCCACGGCGAGCGTCCGCACGCCCCAGCCGGAGAACAGCCGCGGCCCGACCAGATGCTGCGCGATCTTCTCGGCCCGCGCGTGGTCGACGATGCCGCTCCACAGCAGGTGGCCGATGTTGGAGCTCAGGACGTCGCACTGCCGCCCGTCGGGGTCGAGGGCGAGCGCGAAGTACTCCCCGTCCTCCACCCAGAAGTCCCGGTTGAACCGCTGCTTGAGGTCCTCCGCCTCCCGCTCGAGCTGGTCGGCGTACGCGGGGTCGTTCCAGAACTCCCGGGCCAGCCGCGCCGCGCGCGTCTTCGCGTCGTACGCGTACCCCTGCACCTCGCAGGTGGCGCGGGGGAACGGCGGCAGCCGGCCGTCGGAGTACGAGATGGAGTCCCACGAGTCCTTCCAGCACTGGTTCTCCAGGCCGGTGTCGCTGTTGCGGCGCTCGTACCAGATGTAGCCGTTGCCGACGAGGTCCGCGTAGTCGTCGATCCAGCGCAGCGCGGCCCGGGACTCCTGCTCCAGCTCCTTGACCAGGGCCACGTCCCCGGTCCACCGTTCGTACTCGTCGAGCAGGATCAGGAACAGCGGGGTGGCGTCCACCGAGCCGTAGTACGGCGAGTGGGGCTGCTCCTCGAATGCGGCCGTCTCGCCGTACCGCATCTCGTGCAGGATCCGGCCCGGGTCCTCGTCGCGGAAGTCGTCGAACCGGGTCCCCTGCAACGACGCGAGGATCCGCAGCGTGGTCTTCGACAGCGCCGGGGTGAACGGAAGGGTCTGCAGGCACGTCAGGATGCTGTCCCGGCCGAACATGGTCATGAACCAGGGCAGCCCCGCGGCGGGAAGCGTCGCGCCGCCGAGCGACAGCGGCGAGAAGCGCAGCGCCGCCAGGTCGACGAGACTGCGCCGGTACGTCGAGGCGAGGTCCTCGTGCTGGCTGTTCACCTTCGGCGCCTCGGCGATCCAGCGTTCCAGGTCGTGCTGGAGCGCGGGCCGCTCGCCCCCGTGGGCCTGCACACCGATGCGCAGGTCGCGCCCGCCCGGGCCGACCGCCGTGGTCTGCACCTCGATCCGGGTCTCCCACTGCTCGTTCGGTTCGAGGTGGATGGTGTACGCGAGGCCCTCCCGGTCGTAACGGGCCGGTGCGGAGGAGCTGATCGACGTCTCCCGGACGAAGTTGCCCCGCCGGTAGCCCAGCCGCAGCCGGTCCGGTTCGGCCTCGCTGTACAGCTCGCCCTTCTTGTTGACGATCTCGTCCTTCACCTGGAACAGGTCGGCGAAGTCGGAACCGGCGTCGAGCCGGATCTCCAGGTCGACCGGCTTCTCGTCGTGGTTCAGGATGATGATCTGTTCCCGGAAGCTGCCGCCGACGGTCCGTTCCCGGATGATCGACAACTTGGCGTCGATGTAGTGCGTCGCCATGCCGGGCACGAGGAAGAACCGCGCCTCGTAGTACTGGAGGTCGTCGTAGGAGAGGGCGTTGAGGCGCTCGCCGTTGACCGTCAGCACCCAGCGGGACAGGAAGCGGGTGTCGAGGGAGAAGAGGCCGGTGGGCTCGCTCGGCGTCGCCTCGATGTCCCCCGTGTCCTCGGAGACGACGAACGTGTTGCCGTCCAGGATCCGGATCGTGCTGTTCGAAGCCATCAGCGCACCTCCTGCTGGAACCGCCGCCGGGGACCGCGCGCGTCCGGGTTGCCGGGGAAGATCCGCTCCACCTGTACGAGCAGCCGGGCGTCGCCGGACACCGTCATGTCGCCGCGCAGGATGGCCGCGATCCCGTGCTCGCGGCCGGACGCGATCTCCTCGAACAGTTGCGGACTGGTCCCCACCACCGTGTCCGCCTCCTGGTTCTGCTGGCTCACCTCGATCCGGCCGTGGTCGATCTTCAGGAACCAGTGCATCGTCCGTGGCCCCTCCTGGAGGTCGATCCGGAGACTGCCGGTCGTCTTGGCCAGCCGCGGTTCGTACCCCCGCCGGTCGATCTCCTCGAAGAACCTCGTCGTGGCGTCCAAGGGTCCCCTCCTCCCGGTCGATCGCGCCCGGTCCCGCCCGGCCGGGGCGGGTGGTCCTCCGGGCGGCCGCACGGCATCGGAGCAGAAGTCCCCGCCCGCGACGCCGTCAACCTCGCCCAGTTCGGGTGAGCGGCGCGAGGGGGCGGAGAGCCCGGACCGCTCGGGGCGGCGGCGAGCCGGCGCGCCGCGGGCACGGCCGCCCCGGCGCAGACGTGAACGCCGGCTCCCCGACGGTGCGGGGAGCCGGCGTACGCCCGCGGCGGACGGTCAGTTGTTGGGATCGTCGGCGCTGATGTCGGCGAGCACCGACTGGGGCTCACGCTCGACGGCGAGGTCACCCATGGACACGAGCCCGATGAGGCGCCCGTCCTCGACGACCGGCAGCCGGCGCACCGCGTAGGTGCGCATCAGGTCGGCGGCCGCGACCGCGTCGTCGTACTGGCTCACGGTGATCACGTCCTTCGAGGTGATCTCGTTGAGCCGCGTGGTGTTCGGGTCCTTGTTCTCCGCCACGGCCCGTACCGTGATGTCGCGGTCCGTCACGATGCCGACCACGTTGTCGCCGTCGGTCACGACCACGTCGCCGATGGCCATGTCGCGCATCTCCTGCGCCGCCGCGGTGAGCGTGTCGTCGCCGTCCATCGTCACCAACCGGGTCGTCATGAACTCTCCGACCGTTGTCATGGTGCCCCCTCTCGGTGTCGGCACCGGCCGTCTACCCGTCCCGCCGGGCGGGGTAACGCCGCCGCGTCAGCCGCGGGGCGGAAGCCGCGCCGCGTCAGGCGCGGGGCGGAAGCCCGTAGACGCGCTCGACGTGCAGGCGCAGCACGAGACGCCGTTCGGCGACCATCGCGCGCCGGTAGTCGTCCCAGTCGGGGTGCTCGCCCTGGATCGACCGGTAGAGCGCGATCAGCTCCTCGACGGTGGCGTCACCCGGATCGGCCGCCACCGGGGTCAGCTCGGCGCGCCCGTCCACCACCGCGTACGCCCAGCCGTCCTCGCTGGCGACGTGGAAGGTGGCTCGGGGGTCGCGGCGCAGGTTCGCGGTCTTGGCCCGGTCGTCGGTCACCGAGACGCGGATCAGGCCGGCGTCCGCGTCGTACGAGTAGATCACGGTGGACAGCTGCGGCCGCCCGTCCCGCTTGATCGTCGCGAGCACGCCCAGCCGGCGGGCGGCGACCAGGTCCGTCAACGCCCGCCGCGTACGCTCGTCCGCCACGGTCTTCTCCACCCCCGCCCCGGTCAGCGCCGCTCGGCCGCGACGAGTTCGGCGATCTGCACGGCGTTGAGGGCGGCGCCCTTGCGCAGGTTGTCGTTCGAGCAGAACAGGGCCAGCCCGTGCGCGACGGTCTCGTCGGCGCGGATCCGGCCGACGTAGACCGGGTCCCTGCCGGCCGCCTGAAGCGGCGTCGGCACGTCGGACAGCGTCACGCCGGGAGCACCGTCGAGCAGCTCGCGGGCGCGCTGCGGGGTGATCGGCCGGGCGAACCGGGCGTTGATCTGGAGGGAGTGGCCGGTGAACACGGGAACCCGGACGCAGGTGCCGGAGACCTTCAGACCCGGAATTTCGAGGATCTTGCGGCTCTCGTTGCGGAGCTTCTGCTCCTCCTCGGTCTCGAAGGAGCCGTCGTCGACAATCGCGCCCGCGAGCGGGAGCACGTTGAACGCCACCGGCGCGGCGAACGAGCGGGGGGCGGGGAACTCCACGGCGTCGCCGTCGAACGTGAGCCCGGCGGCGTGCTCGGCGACCTTGCGGACCTGCTCGTCCAGCTCGGCGACGCCGGCCAGGCCGGCCCCGGAGACCGCCTGGTAGGTGGCGACGACGAGGCTGACCAGCTCCGCCTCCGCGTGCAGCGGGCGCAGCACCGGCATGGCGGCCATCGTCGTGCAGTTCGGGTTGGCGATGATGCCCTTGGGGCGTACGGCGGCGGCGTGCGGGTTGACCTCGGCGACCACCAGCGGCACGTCCGGGTCCATCCGGAACGCCGACGAGTTGTCGATCACGACGGCGCCCGCGGCGGCCACCCGGGGGGCCAGCTCCTTCGCCGTGCCCTTGCCGGCGGAGAACAGCACGATGTCGAGACCCGAGTAGTCGGCGGTGGCCGCGTCCTCCACGGTGATCTCGTCGCCCCGCCAGGGCAGGGTCCGGCCGGCCGACCGCGCCGAGGCGAACAACCGCACCTGCTCCGCCGGGAACTCCCGCTCCGCCAGCACCTGCCGCATCACGCCACCGACCTGCCCGGTGGCCCCCACAATGCCGATCCTCATGCTCGCGAGGCTACCCAGGAGGCCACCGGAACCGGGAACCGTTTCCCACCAGCCGTACGCCCCGCCTCCCCGTCACGGCCGTCACCGGGACGGCCGGCGGCCCGCAAACGTACGCGCGCGGCGGCCCGACGTACGGAAGATCCCGGGGCGGGAGGGCCGTCCGGCCGCAGCCGTTCCCGTCGGCACGGGCGACCGCCCGGCGCCCGCCGGCACGGGAGGCGCGACCGAGATCACATCAGGTCCGGGCACGGCCGGTCGGGCGGCGGCCCGCCGACCCCGCCCCGAACGGAGGCGGGACCGGCGGGCGCCGCGCGGGCGGGCCGTCAGGACTCGACGATCTCGCCGAGGCCGGTCGCGGCGAGTTCGTCGCGGATCACCGCGGCGTCGCCCTCGACGACGAGGGTGAGCGACTCCGGGTGCAGGTGCGTGGCGGCCGCCGCGCTCACCTGGTCGACGTCGGCGGCGAGCAGCGCCTCCCGCAGCCGCGCGTGGTAGTCGTCCGGCAGGTCGTGCACCACGAGGGTGGCGAGCGCCGCGGCGATCGCCCGAGGGCTCTGCAGCTCCACCGAGAGCTGCCCGGCCCGCCAGGAGCGGGCCACGGCCAACTCCTCCTCGGTGACCCCGCCGCTCTGCGTACGCGAGATCTCGCCGACCGCCTCGGTGAGGGCGGGAGCGGTGACGGCGGTCTGCACCCCGGAGCTGACCGCGAACCGGCCGAAGCGCCGGGACGAGGCGAAGTCGCCGCGGATGCCGTACGTGTAGCCGCGCACCTCGCGGATCAGGTGGTTGAGCCGCGACGTGAAGGCGCCGCCGAGGACCGTGCCGGCCAGCGTCATGGGCACGTGGTCGGGGTGGGCGCGGTGCGGGGACGGATGCCCCAGCCGCAGCGTGGACTGCACCGACCCGGGCCGGTCGACCAGGATGATCCGCCGCCCCTCGCGCAGCCGGACGTCGATCGGGCCGGCCCGGTCCACCGGCCCCCCGCCGGTGCCGGCGAACGCCGCCGCCCCGAGCGCGTCGAGGTCCACCCGGTCCAGGTCGCCGGCGACGACGAGCGTGCCGGGCCGGATGAACCACTCCGAGTGGAAGACCCGCACGTCCTCGACGTCCAGGCCGGCGACCGACTCCGGGTCGCCGTACATCGGGCGGCCCCAACGGTTCTCCGCGCCGAACAGGTCGGCGCGCAG
Source organism: Micromonospora globbae (assembly GCF_003610785.1). GTDB lineage: Bacteria > Actinomycetota > Actinomycetes > Mycobacteriales > Micromonosporaceae > Micromonospora > Micromonospora globbae. The sequence continues at coordinate 130,022 of NZ_RAQQ01000017.1, read as the reverse complement.
CGCGGCGTCCGCCCGCGGCCCCGGGTTGGCCCAGTCCATCCGCAGCGCGGTGGCCTCGTCGTCCCGGACCCGGACCACGTCGGCCGGGTCGAGCCGGGGCGTACGGACCGCCTCGGCGAGCAGTTCGACGGCGGCGCCCAGCCGGTCGACCGGGACCTGCACGCTGACCTGGAACGAGTCCCAGTCCAGCGCGGTCACCAGCTCGGTGCCGAGCCCCTCGACGGCGAGGGCGTACGCGGCCGCGTCCCGCTGGGCCGTCCCCTCCTCCAGCGCCTTGGCGAGCACCCCGCCGAGGCCCTCCTTGCCGACCGGTTCCCGCTCGGCGCCGGCGTCGAGCAGCAGCAGCGCGACCGCGAGGTTCTGTCCCGGCAGGTGCGCGGCGACGACCTGACCGCCGGCCACGGCGCGGCGGACCACCGACGGGAACCGGTACGGGCGGGCCGGACCCGGCCCGGGGCGGGTGGCGATGAGCGTCATGGCTTCTCCTCGGCGAGGTAGGTCAGGGTCACCCGGTCGTCGGCGGCGAGCACCTCCGCGGCGGCCTCGGCGATCTGCTCGGCGGTCACCGCGAGCCAGGCGGGCAACCGCTCGGCGGCCCGGGCCGGGTCGCCGAACTGGGTGGCGTACCGGCTGAGCGTGTCCGCACGCCCGTCCACCGTGGACATCTGCCGCCACCACGCGGTGCTGAGCAGCGCCTTGGCGCGGTCCAGCTCGCTGGGGGTGACGGGCACGGTGGCCAGCTCGTCCATGACCGCGTGCAGCCCGTCGGCCAGCCGCTGGGCGCCCACCCCGGGCCGGGCGGTCACCGTCGCGATCAGCGGCGCCGGCGCGTGCGCCAGGTCCACCCCGTACGCCCCGACCAGGTCCGGTTGGGCGATCCGCTCCCCGTCGGCGAGCCGCTGGTAGAGCCGGCTCCCCCGGCCGCTGCCGAGCACGGCCGCCAGCACGGTGATCACGTCGTAGCCGGGGCTGCCGAACGGGTGGGTGCGGTGCGCCACGTACACCCGGGGAGCCGGCACGTCGGCGGTGACCGTCTCCGCGACCGGCCGGCCGGTGGCCGGCACCGTCCGGCCGTCCGGCGCGGCCGGGATGTCCCCCCGCGCCGGGATGCCGCCGAAGTACTTCTCGGCGAGCGCGAACACCTCGGCCGCGGAGGTGTCGCCGACCACGGTGAGGACGGCGTTGTCGGGCGCGTAGTACGTCCGGTGGAACGCCTGGAAGGTGGCCAGGTCGGCGGCGTTCAGGTCGGCCATCGAACCGATCGTGGCGTGGTGGTACGGATGCCCGGGCGGGTAGAGCAACGGCAGCAGCCGCAGCCACGCGTCGCCGTACGGCACGTTCTCGTAGCGCTGGCGTCGTTCGTTCTTGACCACGTCCCGCTGGTTGTCCAGCGTCTCCTGGGTCAGCGCCGGCACCAGGCCACCCATCCGGTCGGCCTCCAGCCAGAGCGCCAGCTCCAGGTGCTCGGCCGGGACCGTCTCGAAGTAGTTCGTCCGGTCCGGGTTCGTGGTGGCGTTGAGGGAACCGCCGGCGCCCTGGATGAGCTTCATGTGCTCGGTCTTCGCGACGTTCACCGAGCCCTCGAACATGAGGTGCTCGAACAGGTGGGCGAAGCCGGTCTGCCCCTGCGGCTCGTGCCGGGAACCGACGTCGTACCAGAGGTTCACCGCGACCGCCGGCGCGGTGCGGTCCTCGCTCACCACCACGCGCAGGCCGTTGTCCAGTCGGGTCGTCTCGATGGGCCAGGGGTAACCGCTGTCGGGCATGGGACGACGCTATCCGATCTCCCGGGCGGAAAGGTGACGCGCGGTCGCGCCGCGTCCCGCGGCGGGAGCCCGGATCGGGGCATCGACCGGCCGGGCCGGGGTACCGGAGGGGCATGTCCGTGCCCACCCCGTCCACCGTCGCGGCCCGCGCGGGCGAGGCCCTCACCCACGCCGCCGAGGTCCTGACCCGCCTGCGGCGGGCCCGGCTGCTGCATCCCGCCGGCCGGTCGTTCGCCGGCGAGGTCACGATCTGGGGTACGGGCGGCCCGCCCACCGGTGTGCCGCTCCTCGACGAGCCGGGCCGGTACCCGGCGACGATCCGGCTGTCCAAGGGGATGCCCACCCCGGGAAGCTGGCCGGACGTGCTCGGCCTGGCCGTGCGGGTGCACACCGAGGGCGACCGGCCGTTCGACCTGCTGGTGAGTTCGAGCGGCGCGCCGCCGGTGCTGCGGTCGGTGCCGCTGCCCCGACGCCGCTTCGCCGGGACGTACAGCACGATCGTGCCGCTGCACGGCGGCCGGGGGCGGCTCTGGCTCGCGGCGCTGGCCGACCCGGACTCCCCCGGCCTGGGCCGGAGCCTCGCCGAGGCGGCGGCCGCGACCCGGGTCGACGAGCCGCGCCTGGTGCTCGCGACGGCCTCCGCCGTCGGCCCGTGGCGGCCGTTCGGCCAGGTCAGCATCGGCACCCAGCTCAGCGCCCGGCAGGACGCCGTGCTGGCGTTCGACCCGATCCACAACCTCCCCGACGGGCTGCGGGCCACCGGGGTGCTCGCGTGGCTGCGGGACCACACCTACCGCGGCTCCCGGCGGGCGCGCGGTGCCTCCGTTCAGTCCGGCGGCTCGCTGGGCGTCACCGTCTGATCCGAGGTGCGGTGCTCCAGCACCGTGTCCGGCGCCACGTTCCGGTCCTCGCGGACGTCGGACTCGGTGAGGATCGCCTCCGCCTGCGCCTCCGGGTCGTCGCTGCCCACGGCCGCCTCCTCCGGCAACAGGTGGGCCCGGGACTCGACCCGGTCGGCCTCGCTCCACTCGTCGCTCATGCCGCCACCTCCCTCCGGTCGGCGCCGTCACGAGGCTCCACCGCGCTGTGCCCGATGATTCGCTCGCTGCGCTCGCTCATGCGTCCCCCTTACCCCGCGGCGGCAGCGGCCACGCCGCGTGCCCGCAGGTTGGGAACCTCACCGGCGTCCGGGTGAACACCCGCGCCACGTCGGGTAGGCTGGTCGGCGTGACGCGGTCGTATCGATGGTTTAGGCAGCCGGCTGGAGGAGCCGGTGACTTCACCATGATCTGACGTCACCTCTCTTCGAGCCGGCTGGGCAGGGCCTTCTGGTCCTGCCCTTTCGTGTACGAGCAGCCGGCTCGACCCCGGGCACCGGCACCCGGGCGCGGTCGGCGGAAGGATGCCCACCGTGACGACCCCGGAGACCGATCGGGTCAGCGACCAGCGGATCGACCGCGTCGTGCCACTGACCACCCCCGCCCTGCTCCACCACGAGCTGCCGCTCGACGACACGCTCGCCTCGGCCGTGCTGGCCGGCCGACGCGCGGTCGGCAGGGTGCTGGACCGTGCCGACGACCGCCTGCTGGTGGTGGTCGGCCCGTGCTCGGTGCACGACCCGGCCGCCGCCTTGGACTACGGCCGGCGGCTGCGCGAGGCGGCCGACCGGTTCGCCGACGACCTGCTCGTCGTCATGCGGGTCTACTTCGAGAAGCCGCGATCGACGGTCGGCTGGAAGGGCCTGATCAACGACCCGCGGCTGGACGGCTCCGGCGACGTCAACACCGGGCTGCGGCTCGCCCGGGCGCTCCTGCTCGACGTGCTGCGCCTCGGCCTGCCGGTCGGCTGCGAGTTCCTCGACCCGATCACCCCGCAGTACATCGCGGACACGGTGGCCTGGGGCGCGATCGGCGCCCGGACGGTGGAGAGCCAGGTGCACCGGCAGCTCGCCTCCGGGCTCTCGATGCCGATCGGGATGAAGAACCGCCCGGACGGCAGCATCGCCACGGCCGTGGACGCGATCCGCGCGGCGGGCGTGCCGCACGTCTTCCCCGGCATCGACTTCTCCGGCACCCCGGCGATCATGCACACCCGCGGCAACGCGGACGGGCACCTGGTGCTGCGCGGTGGCGGCGGCCGGCCCAACTACGACGCGGAGTCGGTGGCCGGCGCGCTCGAACTGCTGCGGGCCGCCGGCCTGCCGGAGCGGGTGGTGGTCGACGCCAGCCACGCCAACAGCGGCAAGGACCACCGCAACCAGCCGCTGGTGGCCGCCGACGTGGCCGCCCAGCTCGCCGCCGGTCAGCGCGGCATCGTCGGCATCATGCTGGAGAGCTTCCTGCGGCCGGGCCGGCAGGATCTCGACCCCACCCGGGAACTGGAGTACGGCAAGTCGATCACCGATGCGTGCATCGGCTGGGAGACGACCGAGGACGTCCTCGACCGGCTGGCCGCCGCCGTACGCGCCCGGCGGGCCGTCCTGCCGACCCGGGCCTGACCGGGCTCCGCCCCGCGTGTGGCGCAGCGCACACCACCGGTCGGAAGATCGGGCGGGGTGGCCGGGTTGAGTGAGGTGTCGGTGTGTCCAGTGTCCCCGGGCCTCACCCAATTGCCTTCGCGGAATACCGTCCGGCTGGAGCCGCGTCGCGCCACTCGCCGAGAGGCGACCTGCACACCGACACGTGGCGCCCCGGTCGTGCGGCCGGGGCGCCGCCGTCTCCCCGGTGTTTGACCGGTTCCGGCGCGGGTAGCTGATCGCCGTGACCGACGACGTACCCGTGACCGACATGCCGGACACCCGGCGCCTCGACGACCTCCTCGAGGACCTGTATCACGGCCAGGAACGGATCAGCCAGGCGGACATCTACCGGCGGGCGGTCGCCGCGGAGATGCCCGCGCAGTGGCTCACCCGGATCGCCGCCCTCCCCGAGGGCGAGTACTCGGTCGACGAGGCGGCGGACCTGCTGGGCGGCTCGGTCACGTGAACCCGCCCCCCGGCGAGAGGAGCACGAGATGTCCCACCACGAGGAACGGCCGGAGAAGGCACTGGGCCAGCCGCCGGAGGGCGTGGACACCCTGCCCGACCCGGACTTCGCCGGCGAGCACGACCAGACCTCGGTGGACAAGAAGGTGATCACCGGCGAGGACGAGGGCCGGCGGGAGCCGGAGGCGGCCCGCGGCTGGGCCGGCGAGGACCACGGCACCACCCCGACGTGACCACGACGTACGCACGACGAAGGGCCGGCGCGGATCGCCGGCCCTTCGTCGTGGTCGGGCTCAGTGCTCGTCGTGCCCGTCGTGCCCGCCGCCCTCGGCGGCCTGCTGGGCCACGGCGTACCCCATCTGGAGGAAGTCGGACGCGGCCACGGCGGTCAGCGCCGTGGCCACCAGCCGGGTCAGCCGCGGCGCGAGCACGAGGCCACCGGTGAGCCCGGTGGCGACCCAGACCGCGAGGCAGAACGGGCAGCTCAGCAACTCCCCGATCGCGTGCCGGGTGGCGCTGCCGGAGTCGCGGACCTGCTCCATCACCTCGCCGCTGCCGATGGGCCGGTCGTAGCGGGTGAACGGGGCCCGCAACGGGCTGGTCACGGCGTCCTTCGACAGCAGCCGGCTCAGCTTGTGGGTGGCGACGGAGAGCAGGACCACGTCGGCGGGCGACGGGCGCTCCGGCACCGGACGGCCCGTCAGCCGGACGAGACCGGCGAGCGCTCCGGTCACACCGACGTACGTGCCCATCGCCGCCAGGTAGCCGCCCAGCGGGCGGTGTTCGTGCGGCGCGTACGCCTGCCGCAGCCGCGTCACCTTCTGCTTCAAGCCGTTGTCGGTCACCCGGTCTCCTCCGCTCTCAGTCCTGCCACCCGCCGCCCCGTGGCGGACGGGACCCTGCCCCAGGCCACCGCCGGTGGGACCCGGGCCGCGAACGGCGGCCGACGAGGCACGCCCCGCCGCGCCGGTGGCCCGGCTCAGCCCGCCTGGAGGTTGTCGGCCACCTCGCGGGCCAGGCTGTCCAGCGCCTCGGTGGCGAGCCGGTCGGCGTCCCGCCCGTCCTGCGGGTCGGCGAGGTCGAGCCGGACGACGGCCCCGCCGGAGTCCTCCGGGTCCACCCGGATCTCCGCCGTGGCCTCGGACGGGCCACGCCACCGGGCGCGCAGCTCCTCCCCCTCGATGTCCGGGGTCGGCGCGCCGTCGACGCGCAACGCCGGAGGCAGCCAGGCGGAGGCCCGGGCGGGGTCGGTCGCCGTGTTGAAGACCACCTCCGGCGGCGCGGACATGTGGCGCTCGGCGGCCATCACTCGTCCCGCAGCCGGCTCGGGTCGACCTCCCGGCCCGGGTGGCGGGCCAGGTACTCGGTCTCCAACTCCGCCGTGCGGCGCAGGTGGTGGGCCAGGGCCGAGTCGGCCGCGTGCCGCAGCGTGTCCAGGCGCGTGCGGTGCAGGCTGTGCATCTCGCGGATCAGGTCCTCGTCGGTCAGCTCGGCGGGGTCGACACCCAGTTCGCCGTCCGGGTCGGGGCCGGCGGTGGCCGGGTCGGCCAGGTGGTCGCCGCTCCACTCGGTCACCCGCTGCTCCGGGCTGGCACCCGCGTCACCACTCGTCGGGTAGCCGCCCTGTCGTACGGATCCGGTCATCATCGCCCCCCTGCTCTCGTTTGGGCTGGCGTCTAGACGGATGCCCACGCCGGGTGGCACCAAACCATGCCGTGGCCGCGACAACTACGACACCGCGTCGGAGAGCGCCGCCCGTCCCGGTACCCTCGATGCCATGAAGCGGCTCTGGACCCCGGCGTGGATAGCGCGCCACGTGGCCGCGATCGTGCTGGTCGTCGCGTTCCTCGCGTTGGGCTGGTGGCAGATCAGCCGGGCCGCCGGGGGCAACACGCTCAGCTGGGCGTACGCCTTCGAGTGGCCGGTCTTCGCGGGGTTCGTGGTCTTCGTCTGGTGGCGTGAGGTGCGGCACACGCTGCGCGGCGACGCCGCTCCGGCGCGGCGGACCGGCGGGGAGACGGCGGCCGGGGAGAGCGAGGCGCCGTCGGCGCGTCCGGCGGTGCGCCGGCCGGTCCGGGTGGCCCGGGTGCCGGTGCCGGCGGACGGCGTGGAGGACGACGCCGAACTGGCTGCCTACAACCGCTACCTGTCATGGTTGAACGCGAATCCGGGCGCCCGGCCCGGTGACTACCCCGGCTGAGCCGGGCCAGGAAGGACGGACAGAGGTGGGCGGAGCCCTTACCCGGTACCGCGCGATCGCCTGGATCGTGGGTGTGGTGCTGATCGTTCTGGTCGTGATCGGCATGCCGCTGAAGTACGCGTTCGACAACCCGACCGTCGTCGAGACCGTCGGCCCGGCCCACGGCTTCCTCTACATGGTCTACCTGGTGGCCGCGTTCGACCTGTCCCGCCGTGCGGACTGGCCGCTGAAGCGGATGCTCGCCGTGATGCTCGCCGGGACGATCCCGTTCGTCTCCTTCTACGCCGAGCGCCGGGTGACCGGCTGGGTGCACCGCCCCGCCGAGCGCGCCCCGGAGCCGGTCGCCGGCTGAGCCACCCGGCGTCGGGCCGCCCGGGCGAGGGTGCGGCCGCCCGGCGTCGGGCCGCCCGAGCCGGCGGTCGGCCGCCCCGGCGGCCCGGTCAGCGGCTCGGGCGCCACGGGTCCACCGAGGCGAGCGGCTCGTTCCACCCGCCGTACCGGTTCATCTCCCGCGCCCGCACCAGCGCGCGGGTGACCTGGCCGAACTGCCGCTCGTCGTCGGCGCTGAACAGCAGCATCTCCTCGCCCCGGTAGACGCCCCACAACTCGTACGCCGGGGGCCGCCAGCGGTCGCCGGCGAGGCCGAGCAGCGCCGGTACCAGCAGGACCGCCCCGAACATCAGGTACGCCCCGGCGGTGAGCCGGTGCAAGCCGCCCGTGAAGCCGAGCAGCAGGCCCACCCCGGCGATCATCGCCCCGCTCGTCGCCACCGCCCGTACGGCGATCCGGTCGTGCGGGCCGCGCCGGCTGCGCAGGTGGGTGAGGTCCGCGACCCGGAAGGTGTTGCGGCCGACGGTGAACCGGTCGACCGTCACGATGATGCCGGGACGCGCGTAGAGGAGCGTGGTCTTCTGTCGGCCGGTCACCCTCGGTGATCCCGACGCTCGTGTGGTGGCGCCTTCAGGGTTCACGGTTGCCTCCCGCGGCGGTCCACCGGGTCGGCCCGTCCGCTGGAGGCATCAATGCCGGTCGACGGGAATCCCGGCTACGCGACTTCATTGTGTTGGGGTCCTGCCAGGGCAACCGCCGGTTATCGGACTCGGTCGCGGCATTGACGGCGAGCGGTTCGCGGGAAATGGGAATCCATTTCCGGCTTTATCGGTTTTGACGCGACGCTATCCGTCGCCATCCGGTGAGAACGACGAATGTCACTGGTTGTGCAAATGCCGCAACCCGGGCGCACCCCGCGCGGGGACGCCTCGTTGATGATCACAGCAGGTCACCTGTCGCACCGGGTGCTTGCCGCCACTTTGCCAACATTCGTCCCGGCTTCCACTGCGGACCACTCCCGCCCCGGGTTAGGTTGGGCGAGCCGGCCCGGCCCAGCGCCCGCCAACCGGAGGGCCCCGGACCGGTGCCGCCGGGGGCATCAGCACCCGCCGGCGGCCGTGGGAGAGGAGCCTTCCGCTCTTGCCATCCCTGAGAAACCTGCTGCGTACTCTCGCGATCACCGGCCTGTCGGCCGCGCTGGTCGCCCCGGCGGCGGCGGCCCACGCCGAGCCGTCCCCCGCCGACCTGAACCGCCGGATCGAGCGCTCCTCCGCGGAGCTGGAGCGGGTCGTCGAGTCGTACAACAGGCTCCGCGAGGACATGAAGGCCAACAAGGCCGCGGTGGACCGATTACAGGCCCGCATCGCCCCGCTGGAACGGCAGACCGAGCAGAGCCGGGCCGACGTCGGTGAGATCGCCGTGACGGCGTACAAGACCGGCGGGCTGCGGACCGCGGACGCGCTGCTGCGCCCCGGCGGCTCCGCCGCGCTGCTCGACCGCCTCGGCACCATCGACCACCTGACCCGCGAGCGTCAGGAACGGATCGCGGGCTTCACGAGCCGCCAGCGGGAACTCGTCGCCGAGAAGGCCCGGCTGAACAAGGTGCTGGCCCGGCAGGACGCCCAGGCCCGTGCGCTGGCCACCACGAAGTCACGCATCGAGCGGGACCTCGCCCGCCTCTACGAGCTGCGCCGCCAGGCGTACGGCCGGACCACCGAGGCGCCGGCCGCGCGACCGGACGCCGCCCGCGAGGCGCCGTCCATCTCCGGCCGGGCCGGCGTGGCCGTCCGGTACGCCTACGGCGCCATCGGCAAGCCGTACGTCTGGGGCGGCTCCGGCCCGAACGGCTACGACTGCTCGGGCCTGACCTCGGCGGCGTGGCGGGCCGCCGGGAAGTCGCTGCCGCACAACGCCCGGATGCAGTGGGGCGCGGTCGCCCACATCGGTCGCGGTGAGCTGAGCCCCGGCGACCTCGTGTTCTACCGGGGCCTCGGGCACGTCGCCCTGTACGTCGGCGACGGCCAGGTGATCGACGCGCCCAGCGCGGGACGCAACGTCCTCAAGCGGGGCATGAACCTGATGCCCATCCACGGCTACGGCCGGGTGCGCTGACCTCGCCGTAGTGACAGGAACGGCCGGCGTCCCCCTATCGGACGCCGGCCGTTCGCCGTCATTGGTACCAGGTCAGGCCGCCTGGAGCCCCTCCGCGCGGGCCAGCTCGCGGAGCCGGCCGAGCGCCTGGATCTCCAGCTGGCGGATCCGCTCCCGGGAGAGCGAGAACCGCGACGCGACCTCGGTGAGGGAGTGCTCACGGCCGTCCTCCAGCCCGTAGCGGGCCCGCATGATGCCGGCCGAGCGGTCGTCCAGGTGGTTGAGCAGCCCCTCGATGCGCTGCCGCTCCAGCCCGGTCAGGACGATGTCCTCCGGCGACGGGGCGTCGCTGTCCGCGACGAGGTCACCGAGGTTGGTGTCGCCGTCGTCGCCGACGGGCGTGTCCAGCGACACGGTGTCCTGCGACCAGCGGACCAGCTCGTTCACCCGCTCGACGGTGACGCCGAGCGCCGCGGCGATCTGCTCCGGCTCCGGGTCGGTGCCCAGCTCACGGGTGAGCTGGCGGGCCACGTTGCGCATCCGGTTGACGTCCTCCACCAGGTGCACCGGCAGTCGGACGGTGCGCTCCTGCTGGGCGATCGCCCGGCTGATCGCCTGGCGGATCCACCAGGTGGCGTAGGTGGAGAACTTGTAGCCACGCTCGTAGTCGAACTTCTCGACCGCCCGGACGAGGCCGGTGTTGCCCTCCTGGATCAGGTCCAGCATGGGCATGCCCGATCGCACGTAGCGGCGGGCGATCGAGACGACCAGCCGGAGGTTGGCGCGGATGAAGAGGTCCTTCGCCCGCTCACCCTCGACGACCAGCCGCTCCAGCTCCTCACGGGCGACACCGGCGGGGACGCGGTCCTCGTCGAGCAGGTGCTCGGCGTAGAGGCCGGCCTCGATGGCCTTGGAGAGGTCGACCTCCTTGGCGGCGTCCAGCAGTGGCGTCCGCGAGATCTCGTGAAGGTAGACGCCGACCAGGTCGCGCTCCTCGGCGACCTCGTCGGTCCGCATGCCGATGTTCTTGTCCACGTTGCCCACGGTCCCCTCGCTCGCGCCGGTTGCCCGGTTCCTTGCCATCCCCACGTCCATCAGCCCTCCCCCGTAACTTCCGCTGTGCCCGTCGGTGCTGACACCTACACAACAGATGAGACGTGTCGGGGATTCCATGTCGTGAGTCGAAACTGTCACGAATGCCTGAGTAGTAGCTGAAAGCACGGTCCATGTTTGCTGTCAGCACCCCGCCGGGTGGCTCGCCGATGGGCACCACGTGCGGGTCGGCGGATCCACGGATCGCCGTCACCCCTGTCTATGGCAGCACCGCACGTCGGAGGAGACAGCGACCCGGGTCACCACGGTGGTGCGATCCTGGTCACTGCCGAATACGCACCGGTGAACGGGTCGGTTCATCCACGGAGTTGGTAATACCCCGCGCCTGGTTGAACAATCCGGAGCCGGGTTCTATGCCCGCCCGCCGGAAGCCCTCGCGAACGCTCCGGGAGGCGTCGTGGGAGCGTGACGCGAAGCACGTCCGCCGGTGGGGCGGGCCGGCGGGGAGCCCGGCGCCCCGGGTCAGGAGGCGAGCAGGGCCAGCGCGCCGCGCACCTGGTCGGCCGAGCGCGCCAGGGCGGCGCGGGCCGCCGGGATCCCCGCACCGGAGACCAGCGCCACGAGGGCCGTCTTGAGGTCGCCGTCGGCCTCGGTGAGGGCCTTCTGGGAGACCTCCTCGGAGCAGCCGGTCGCCTCCATGAGGATGGAGATCATCCGGCCGCGGAGTTTGGCGTTGGTCGCCACCATGTCGATCATGAGGTTCGAGTAGACGCGACCCAGGCGGACCATCACGGCGGTGGAGAACGCGTTGAGCACCAGCTTCTGCGCCGTGCCCGCCTTCATCCGGGTCGACCCGGTGACCACCTCGGGTCCGGTATCCACCCCGATGAAGACGTCGACCGAACCCGCGGCCTCCGCCTCCGGATTGGCGCACACCAGCACCGTCGAGGCGCCCTTGGCGCGGGACGCGGCGAGCGCACCCAGGACGTACGGCGTGCGCCCGCTGGCCGTCAACCCGACCACGAGGTCGCCGGCGCGTACGCAGTCGGCGGCCTCCGCCGCACCGCCCCGGTCGTCGTCCTCGGCGTCCTCGACGGCACGCCACATGGCGTCCGGCCCGCCGGCGATGTGGGCGCAGAACCAGCCCCGCGGCGAGTTGAAGGTGGGGGCGAGCTCGGCGGCGTCGAGCACGCCGAGCCGGCCCGAGGTGCCGGCGCCGAAGTAGTGCACGCGGTTGCCGCCCCGCAGTGCCGCGACGGCCAGGTCGACGGTGGTGGCGATCTCGTCGAGCAGGTCGGCGACCGCGGCCGGGACGCGGTGGTCCGCCTCGTTGATGACGGTGAGCACGTCGCGGGTCGACATGAGGTCGAGGTCGACGCTGAGCGGGTTGCGATGCTCGGTGGGGGCGCCCACCCGGACCGCCGGGCGGGAGTCCGGGTTGGGTGACGACACCTCGTCCGGCTCCACGGCGCCGGCCGTCATGCCCGCCTCCGTCCGCCGCCCACCCGGTGGGACTGCACGGCCTCGGCCGTCGCCTCCAGGGCCTTCCTCGCCCGGGCGCGGTTGCGCGCGGCCACGCCCACGAAGAGGCAGTCGACCACGGTGAGCTGGGCGAGCCGGCTGGCCATCGCCCCGGACCGGTAGGTGGTCTCCCGGGCCGCCGTGGTGAGCACGAAGTCGGCCACCTCGGTGATCGGCGAGCGCGGGAAGTTGGTGAGCGCCACGGTGGCCGCGCCCCGGGCCCGGGCCTGCTCCAGCACCTCGATGACGTCGGAGGTGGTGCCGGTGTGCGAGATGCCCACCGCGACGTCCCCCCGGCCGAGCAGCGCGGCCGAGGTCAGCGCCGTGTGCACGTCCGGGAAGTAGAAGGCGGTGCGGCCGATGCGGTGCAGCTTCTGCTGGAAGTCGGAGGCCACGAAGCCGCTGGCCCCGGCGCCGTAGACGTCGATGCGTCCGGCCGCCGCGATCGCGTCGACCACCCGCTCGCAGACGGCGGGGTCGAGCTGCTCGGCGGTCTCCTCGACGGCCCGCGCGTCGTTGAAGGCGATCGTGGCGATGATCTGGGCCAGGTCGGCGCCGGGCGGGATGTCACCGCCGACCACCCGGGCGTCCGGCGGCTCGACGCGGCGGGCGGCCTCGGCGGCCAGGCGGATCCGCAACTGCGGGTAGCCGTCCATGCCGACGGACCGGCAGAACCGGATGACGGTCGCCTCCGATGTCTCGGCGGCGGTGGCGAGGTCGGTGATGGTCCGCCGGGCGGCGTCGGCCGGGTCGGCGACGACCAGGCGGGCGACGCGCTGCTCGGCCGGCGACAGCGACGGGAGCAAGCCACTGATGTGGACGATCAGCCCACCGGGCTCGTGACTCGCAGAAATCTTCGGACTCTTCGCCACGGATGAAACTTACTTTCATGAGGCGTGAGCGTCAACCATGACTGCGCGTGTTGGCGAAAGTACCGCCGACCGGAATCCTCCGTCCGAAACAGCGTGCCATCCGGGCGACGCCGTCGCGTCAGCCGCCGGGTCGGCTCCGCTGTCCCCCACGGCGGTCGGGGCCGCGGCCATCCGGTCCGGTCCAACCGTACGGCGTCGGGCGGCGTCCGGTCCGGTGGACCGGGATCCGACGACCCGGCGCGTCCACCGGCGTACCCGCGTCACGCCCCGTCGGGGGCGGCGCTAGCGTGGGCCGCATGGCGGGACGCAGTGTGCTGGTCACCGGTGGCGCGGGCGGGCTCGGCGGGGCGGTGACGGCCGCCTTCGTCGAGGCGGGATGGCGGGTGGTCGTACCGGAGCGGTCGAGCCGGCCCGGGACGCGGCCGGCGGCCGACGGGGTGCACCGGCTGGTCGCGGACCTCACCGATCCGGAGGGCGCCGAGCGCGCGGTGCGGGCCGCCGCGGACGACCCGGCGGCGCCGCTGCGCGCCGTGGTGAACCTGGCCGGCGGGTACGCGAGCGGCGGGCTCGTGCACGAGACGCCGGTCGAGGAGTTCGAGCGGATGTTCACGGTGAACCTGCGGCCCACCCACCTCGTCACGCGCGCGGCGCTGCCGCACCTCCTGGCGGCGGGCGGCGGGGCCGTCGTCTGCGTCGCGGCCCGGGCCGCGGTCTCGCCGTTCGCCGGCGCGGCCGGCTACGCCACCGCGAAGGCCGCCGTGCTCGCCTTCGCGAACGCGGTGGCGGTCGAGTACCGCCGCTCCGGCGTCCGCTGCAACACCGTGCTGCCGAGCGTCATCGACACGCCCGCCAACCGGGCCGCCCAGCCGGACGCCGACCACTCGCGCTGGGTGGCGCCGGCCGAGATCGCGTCGGTGATCCGCTTCCTGGCCTCCGACGAGTCCGCGCCGACGAGCGGGGCGGCGGTGCCGGTCTACGGCCGGGCCTGAGCCGTCGCGTCGCGCCGCGGCTCCGGCTCCTCCGGCTCGGGGTCCTCGGGCTCCGGGTCCTCGGGAGCGGAAGCGGTCTGCGGGAACCAGTCGGCGAGGTGGTGCCGGATCTGGCGGGACACCTCGTCGGCGGGCCGGCCGGCGTCCACCACGACGAAGGTCGGGTACTCCGGCAGCGTCCGGTACGCGGTGTCCGCGGCCGTGAGCCAGCCCATCGTCTCGTGGTCGGTGCCGCGCCGCTCGATCCGCCGGTACGCCTCGGCGGGATCGACCGAGAGCAGGAAGGTCACCTGCGGCTGCGGGAAGACCCGGTAGGTGGCCCGGGCGAGCCGTTCCCAGCGGTGGCCGCCGTGGGCGCGGATGCTGGCGTACTGGCAGACGGCGTACCGGTCCATCACCGCCGTCCGGCCGGTGACGAGGCAACTCACCAGGGCCAGGGCGATGGCGAGCCAGCGCAGCACCGACTCCACGGCGAGCAGCCCGTTCCGCCCCACCAACCGCTGCGCGTCCGGCCGTCCGAACCGTTGGGCGATCCGGCCGAGCCAGCGCCGCCCGCCCGCGTTGCGGTGGTAGGTGGCGCGGCGTCCGGCCGCGGTGAGCGCGTCGGCGAGGCGGTGCGCCTGGGTGGTCTTGCCGGAGCCGTCGATGCCGATCAGGGCGACCGTACGCAACCGGCCCCGGCGGCGTCGCGCCCGTAGTGATCTGGCCACCTTGCCCAGGCTATCGGACCCGCGCTCTCGGCCGCGCCGTTATGTACCTGTTACGCCCGTTTCGCGCCCACCCGCCACCGCCGCAGGTGTGGCCGACCGGAACGCCGGGTACGGAAGTCGGAATCATCCGCCTGTTACGACCGACGGGAGAACCAGATGGCCGAGCGCGGGGACGAGAGTCTTCTGCACACCCTCAAGAAGGTCGCCGCCGTGCTCAAGCAGTCCGAGATCCCCTTCGCGCTCGGCGGCAGCTTCGCGGTGTACGCGCACGGCGGCCATTCCAGTGAGCACGACGTCGACTTCCTCATCCGGGAGTCGGACGTCGACCGGGCGCTGGAGGCGCTGGTGGCGGAGGGCTTCACGGCCGAGCGGCCACCGGAGGACTGGCTGGTCAAGGTCTTCGACGACGGGCGCATGGTGGATCTCATCCACCGGCCGATCGAGACGCCGGTGACCGAGGAGACGTTCGCCGACACCGTGGTACGCCCGGTCGACGCGATCCACATGCCGGTCCTCTCCGCGACCCAGCTCATGGTGCACAAGTTGCTCAGCTTCTCGCAGCACTACTGCGACTTCGCCCGGGGCCTGCCCCTCGCCCGCTCCCTGCGGGAGCAGATCGACTGGGAACGGGTACGGAAGGAGACGCAGCACTCGCCGTACGCCGAGGCGTTCCTGGTGCTGCTGGACCGGCTCGAGGTCGTGCCGTACTCCGGCACCCCGGCAGGGAAGGGGACATCGTGAGCCAGCACCGAGAAACCGGCATCGGACCACCGGACGAGTACGTCGAGGCGGAGATCCACCGGCTGCTCGCCGAGGACCCGTCCGTCGCCGAACAGGGCATCACCGTCGTCCGCCGGGAGACGGGCCTCGTGCTCTACGGCGAGGTGGAGAGCGCGCACCGCCGGGAGGAGATCCTCCGCCGGGTCGCGGAACGGTTCCCGGGCGTGCCGGTCACCGCCGAGATCGGGGTGATCCGCACCGAGGCGCCGACGCAGATCGAGCAACTGCCCTGAGGAGGTTCTCATCGTGATCCGGATCGCTGCCGTCGGTGACGTGCACCTGGACGAGGACGTGGTCGGCCGGTTCCGGCCGGCCCTGGAGGAGCTTCCCGACTGCGCGGACGTCCTGCTGCTCGCCGGCGACCTCACCCGGCACGGAACGGAGGCGGAGGCCCGCTGCGTGGCGCAGGAGTTCGGCGGGCTGGGCGTGCCGGTGGTGACCGTGCTCGGCAACCACGACCACCAGTGCGACGAGGTGCCGCAGGTGGTCAAGGTGCTCGAGGACGCCGGCATCACCGTGCTGGAGGGCAACGGCGTGGTGCTCGACTGCGCCGGCGGGCGGCTCGGCGTCGCCGGCGTGAAGGGGTTCGGCGGCGGCTTCGCCGGACGCTGCGCGAGCGACTTCGGCGAGCCGGAGATGAAGGCGTTCGTCCGCACCACGACCGACAGCGCCGACCGCCTGTCGAGGGCCCTGCGGAGCCTGGACTGCGACGTGCTGGTGGCGCTCACCCACTACGCGCCGGTCCCGGACACCCTGGCCGGCGAGCCGTTGGAGATCTACCCGTTCCTCGGCGCGTACCAGCTCGGCCAGGCGATCGACTCGGCGCCGACGGCGCTCGCCCTGCACGGGCACGCGCACGCCGGTAGCGAGCGCGGTACGACGCCGGGCGGGGTACGGGTCCGCAACGTCGCGCACCCGGTCATCAAGCAGGCGTACAGCGTGTTCCACCTGGGTGATCATCTCGACCAGGGCGAGGTTTCCCGGATGAGCGTGTCGGGTACCTGAACCGCATGGAGCTGATTCTCTGGATTCTCGCGGTCGTACTGGTGGTTGCCGGCATCCTGGCGCTGTTCCGCCGGCAGATCCTGTGGGGCATCGTCCTCATCATCGTGGGGCTGCTCGTGGGCCCCGGCGGCGTCAGCGTCTTCAATTGACGCCGTACGGACGCACCTCTGACCCGCCGGGGTCGCCGCGGCCGGGCTCCGTCCTCCCGACAGGGGCATCCGGTCGCGACGACCCCGGCTTCGTGCTGTCCGGGACCGCGACCGCCCGCGCCGGCGGGGTCTCCACGACCGCCCGGCGCTGACGGCGGCGTTCGGTCTCCACGACCGCCCGGCGCTGACGGCGGCGTTCCACCACCCCGGGCGACACGCTCCGGCCGGCGGGGTCCCACGACGGGGCCCCGCCGGTCGTCGTCAGCAGCGCGGCAGGTTCGGGATGTACCCGTCGTAGCCGGTGTAGACGTACGCGTCGGCGATGAAGCGGCCGGCGCCGATGCGGTCCCAGATCGAGCTGGTGCCGTAGGTGCCCGTGACGCTCGTGCCGCTGGTCTGGCACTGGATGGTCACCTGGGTGCCGTCGGCCACCGTGCCGACGGCCGTGTAGCCGGTGCCCGGGCCCGAGCGCACGGTCAGCGGGGTGCCGCTGGTGTTCACCGTGCCGGTGGCGGTGCCGCCGGAGGAGCAGCCGTTGTCGCTCGTGTAGTTCTTCGTGCCCCAGTAGAGCGCCAGCGTGCCGTTGAAGCGCACCTGGATGTCGTTGCCGTTGAGGCGCTGCTCGTAGTGCAGGTGGGGCCCGGTCGACCCGCCGGTGCTGCCGACCCAGCCGATCACCTTCCCGTAGCCGACGCTCTGACCCACCGAGACGTTGAAGCCGTTCAGGTGGGCGTAGTACGTGTGGTAGCCGCCGGCGTGGCTGATGCGGACGTACTTGCCGTAGCTCGTGCCGCCGAGGTCGGTCACCCGGTCGACGGTGCCCGGGGCGCTGGCCACCACCGGGTCGCCGAGGTCGTCGGTCCGGTTGAAGTCGATGGCGTTGGCCGGGCTGTGGTTGGTGCGGGTCTGGCCGGACCAGACCTGGCCGCAGGGGAAGGGGACCTTGAAGGTGGGGGCGGCCATGGCCGGTGTCGCGGGCACCAGGGTGCCTCCGATCAGCAGACCGGCCACCATCAGGCTGAACCACCGTCTACGCATCCAGCGCCTCCTATGTTGAAAACCTTCGATCGGATGCGTCCAGGGTGACAGATATCGCCAGACATCGAAAGAGGGAGGGATCTGCCGCGGGAGCGTGCCCACGGGCGGCCGGCGGGTTTCCGGATTGTTACTCGGTCGTGTCTGACAGGGGGTGGACCCGGTCCGATGCAAGCGCTTACATGTGGGGACGCCCATCGGACCGGCGCCGGGTCTGGACGACCGCGCCGGCAAGAAAGGAGGACGGCATGGCGGTCTTTGCCAGACCACGCCAGGCCTTCGTGATCGCCGGCGTACTCGGGCTGGCGCTCAGCGCCGCCGCCTGCGGCACCGGCAACGACAAGGGAAGCAGCAGCAACGCGGACTCCGCGGAGTGCGCCGCATACGACAAGTACAAGGGCCACGACGGCAAGAAGGTCAGCATCTACTCGTCGATCCGGGACATCGAGGCCGACCGCCTCGACCAGTCCTGGGAGCAGTTCGAGGAGTGCACCGGGATCGACATCGACCACGAGGGCAGCGGCGAGTTCGAGGCCCAGCTCCCCGTCCGGGTGGACGGCGGCAACGCGCCCGACCTGGCCTTCATCCCCCAGCCGGGTCTGCTCAAGCGGTTCGCCGACGCGGGCAAGCTGAAGCCGGTCGGCGCCGACACCAAGGCGATGGCCGAGCAGAACTACTCGCCGGACTGGCTGAAGTACAGCACCGTGAACGGCACGCTCTACGGCGCCCCGCTCGGGTCGAACGTCAAGTCCTTCGTCTGGTACTCGCCGAAGATGTTCAAGGAGAAGGGCTGGACCGTCCCGACCACCTGGGACGACCTGATCAAGCTCAGCGACACGATCGCGGCGAGCGGCATCAAGCCGTGGTGCGCCGGCATCGAGTCCGGTGACGCCACCGGCTGGCCGGCCACCGACTGGATCGAGGACGTCTTGCTGCGGACGGCGGGCCCCGAGGTCTACGACCAGTGGACCACGCACGGCATCCCGTTCAACGACCCGAAGGTCGCCGAGGCGCTCGACCGCGCCGGCTCCATCCTCAAGAACGAGAAGTACGTCAACGGCGGCTTCGGCGGCGTGAAGAGCCTCGCCACCACCTCCTTCCAGGAGGCCGGCGTGCCGATCACCACCGGCAAGTGCGCCCTGCACCGCCAGGCGTCCTTCTACGCGAACCAGTGGCCCGAGGGCACCAAGGTGGGTGAGGACGGCGACGTCTTCGCCTTCTACTTCCCGGCCATCGACCCGGCCAAGGGCAAGCCGGTGCTCGGCGGCGGCGAGTTCGTGGCGGCCTTCAACGACCGGCCCGAGGTGCAGGCCGTCCAGACCTACCTGGCCTCCGGCGAGTACGCCAACAGCCGCGCCAAGATCGGCGACTGGGTGTCGGCGAACAAGCAGCTCGACCTGGCCAACGTCGCCAACCCGATCGACAAGCTCTCGGTCCAGATCCTCCAGGACCAGAGCACGGTCTTCCGCTTCGACGGCTCCGACCTGATGCCGGCCGCGGTCGGCGCGGGGACGTTCTGGAAGGGCATGGTCGACTGGGTGAACGGCAAGGACACCGCGTCCGTGCTCCAGGGCATCGAGAGCAGCTGGAAGTGATCTGAGACGGTGGGCCGGTCCGCGTGACGCGCGGGCCGGCCCACCGGCCATGAGGACCTGGGAGGGTCGATGGAGTTCGACTTCGCGGAGGAACAGCCGAAGTTCCTCATGCTGATGTACGGGCTGATCGCTTTCGTCGCGGTGGTGGGTGGCCTGCTCCTGCTTCTCGACGTGGTGCCGGCCTGGTTCGCCCGCCGCCGGGAGGCGCAGCTCGTCGCCGCCTCCGCCAGCGGGGCCCCGCTCCCCCGGCGCCGGCAGCGGGAGGGCTTCCTCGCTCTGTTCTTCCTGCTGCCGACGCTGCTGCTGCTCGTCGTCGGGCTGGTCGTCCCCGCGATCCGCACGACGCTGCTGTCGTTCATGGACAAGGACAGCGACCAGTGGGTGGGGTTGCAGAACTACGGCTGGATGTTCTCCGACGGCTCCATCGTCCGGGTGCTGGTCAACACCCTGGTCTGGGTGCTCCTGGTCCCGCTCGTGGCCACCACCATCGGCCTGCTCTACGCCGTGATGGTGGACCGGGCCCGGTTCGAGGCCGTCGCCAAGTCACTGATCTTCATGCCGATGGCGATCTCGTTCGTCGGCGCCAGCATCATCTGGAAGTTCGTCTACGCCTACCGGGGTGACGAGCAGGAGCAGATCGGCCTGCTGAACCAGATCGTGGTGAGCCTCGGCGGGGAGCCGAAGCAGTGGCTCCTCGAGTCACCGCTGAACACCCTGCTGCTCATCGTCATCATGGTCTGGATCCAGGCCGGCTTCGCCATGGTGGTGCTCTCCGCCGCGATCAAGGCCATCCCCGCGGACATCGTCGAGGCCGCCCGGCTCGACGGGGTCACCTCGTGGCAGATGTTCTGGCGGATCACCCTCCCGAGCATCCGGCCGGCGCTGATCGTCGTCGTGGTGACCATCACCATCGCCACGCTCAAGGTGTTCGACATCGTCCGCACCTCGACCAACGGCAACTACGACACCAGCGTGATCGCCAACGAGATGTACAACCAGGCGTTCCGGTACGGCGAGAACGGCCAGGGCTCCGCGCTGGCCGTCGTCCTCTTCATCCTGGTGATCCCGATCGTGATCTACCAGATCCGCAACCTGCGCCAGCAGCGGGAGGGCTGAGATGACCACGACAACCCCCACGGTCCCCACCGGAACGCAGCGCACCGGTGCCACCCCGACCCGGGTCGGGCGGGTACGCAGGCGGCTGAACAGCCCCGTCGCCTCGCTCGTGTCGATCGTCATCGCGGTGGTGTGGACGGTCCCGACGTTCGGGCTGTTCGTCTCGTCGTTCCGCCCCGAGGACGAGATCAAGACGACGGGCTGGTGGACGTTCTTCACCAACCCCCAGTTCACCCTGGAGAACTACCAGGAGGTGCTGTTCGGGCGGTCCGCCTCGTCGGGACAGCTCGCCAGCTACTTCATCAACTCGCTGGCGATCACGATCCCGTCGGTGCTGTTCCCGCTCGCCTTCGCGGCGCTGGCCGCGTACGCGCTGGCGTGGATGAACTTCCGCGGCCGGGACTGGGTCTACATCGCGATCTTCGCGTTGCAGATCGTGCCGTTGCAGATGGCCCTCGTGCCGCTGCTGCGGTTCTTCTCGGCCGGGGTGACCGTGGCCGGCGTCCAGGTGCTGCCGGCGTGGGACCTGGTCGACGAGCAGAAGTTCGCCCAGGTGTGGTTCGCGCACACCTGCTTCGCGCTGCCGCTGGCGGTGTTCCTGCTGCACAACTTCATCTCGCAGCTGCCCGGCGACCTGATGGAGGCGGCCCGGGTCGACGGCGCGAGCCACCCGAAGATCTTCCGCACGATCGTCCTGCCGCTCATCACGCCGGCACTGGCCGCGTTCGGCATCTTCCAGTTCCTCTGGGTCTGGAACGACCTGCTGGTCGCGCTCATCTTCGCCGGCGGCAACGACGAGACGGCGCCGCTCACCGTCCGGCTCGCCGAGATGGCCGGCACCCGCGGCAACGAGTGGCAGCGCCTCACGGCGGGCGCGTTCGTCTCGATCGTCGTACCGCTGATCGTGTTCCTGTCCCTGCAGCGCTACTTCGTGCGAGGCCTGCTCGCCGGCAGCGTCAAGGGCTGACCGCGCGACCGCCGCCGCCCCGGTCGGGGCGGCGGCGGTCGCGGAAGCGAGGCTGGGGGAACCGTGACGACGATCGATGATGTCGCCCGGCTGGCCGGGGTCTCCACGGCCACCGTCTCCCGGGCGCTGCGCGACCTCCCCACCGTCTCACCCGCGACGCGCCGCCGGGTGCTCGCCGCGGCCGAGCAGCTGCAGTACGCCGTGTCGCCGAGCGCGTCGCGCCTGGCCGGCGGCCGCACCGGCACCGTCGCCGTGGTGGTGCCGCGCATCACCCGGTGGTTCTTCGCGACGGTGGTCGAGGCGGTCGAGGACTTCCTCCACCAGTCCGGCTACGACCTGCTGCTCTACAACCTCGGCGGTCGGGAGCAGATGCGGCAGCGGGTGCTGCGGACGGCGAACCTGCACAAGAGGGTGGACGCCATCATGCTCGTCGCCACCCCGCTGGGCGCCACCGACCTCACCGCGCTCACCGCGCTCGACCTGCCCGGGATCACGATCAGCTCCGGCACGCCCGTGCCCGGCTGGCCGCGCGTACGCATCGACGACGTGGCCGCCGCGCGGACGGCCACCCGCCACCTGCTCGACCTCGGCCACCGCCGCATCGCGCACATCTCCGGCGACCCGGACGACGAGCTGGCCTACACCACCCACGTCGACCGGCGGCGCGGCTACCAGGAGGCGCTGCGGGAGGCCGGGCTCCGGCCCGACCCGAGCCTCGACGTGGAGTCGCAGTTCACGATCGACGGCGGCACGCGGGCCACCGCCGAGCTGCTGGCCCGGGGCGAACCGCCGACCGCGATCGTGGCGGCGTGCGACGAGATGGCCATGGGCGCCATGGCCGCGCTGCGGGACGCCGGGTTGCGGGTGCCGCAGGACGTCAGCGTCGTCGGCATCGACGACCACGACCTCGCGGGCGTGCTCGGTCTCAGCACCGTGGCCCAGCCGGCGGCCGAGCAGGGCCGGCTGGCCGCGCGGATCCTGCTGGACCCGCTCGGCGGTCAGGGCCTCGACCGGGTCGGTGGCCGGCCCGTCGACCACCCCTGCCCGCCGGACACGCCGGGCCCACCGGTGATCCTGCCCACTCGGCTGGTCGTACGGGAGTCGACCGCGCCGCCCCGGGCACACTAACGGGGACCGCCCGCCAGCGTCGACGGGAGTCCCACGGCAGCACACGCACGACAACACGGGAGAAGGCCCTGAGCAGCAACGTGACGCAGCACAGCCCGTCCGGCGACCCGATCACCGGCTGGTGGACCGAGGCGGTCATCTACCAGATCTACCCGCGGTCGTTCGCCGACTCCGACGGCGACGGGATCGGGGACCTGCCCGGCATCACCGGCCGCCTCGACCACCTCGTGGAACTGGGGGTCGACGCCGTGTGGCTCTCCCCCTTCTACCCGTCGCCGCAGGCCGACGCCGGGTACGACGTGGCCGACTACCGCGACGTCGACCCGCTGTTCGGTCGGCTGCCGGACGCCGACAAGCTGATCGCCGAGGCGCACTCGCGCGGCCTGCGGGTGATCGTCGACCTGGTGCCGAACCACACCTCGTCCGCGCACCCGTGGTTCACCGCGGCGCTGGCCGCGGCTCCCGGCAGCCCGGAACGCGCCCGGTACGTCTTCCGGGACGGCCGCGGACCGGACGGCGCGCAGCCGCCGAACGACTGGCAGAGCGTGTTCGGCGGGCCGGCCTGGACCCGCGTCGTCGAGCCGGACGGGCGGCCCGGGCAGTGGTACCTGCACCTGTTCGACACCGGTCAGCCCGACCTGAACTGGGACAACCCCGAGGTGCGGGCGGAGTTCCTGGACATCCTCCGGTTCTGGCTGGACCGGGGCGTGGACGGCTTCCGGGTCGACGTGGCGCACGGCCTGGTGAAGCAGGCCGACCTGGCCGACTGGCAGGAGCCGCAGGAGATCCTCTCCGGCCGGGAGGAGGACCGGCCGCGCCCGCCGATGTGGGACCAGGACGGCGTGCACGAGATCTACCGCGAATGGCGGCGCGTGCTGGACTCCTACCCGGGCGAGCGGGTCCTCGTCGCCGAGGCGTGGGTGGAGCCCGCCGAGCGGCTGGCCCGGTACGTGCGCCCGGACGAGATGCACCAGGCGTTCAACTTCGAGTACCTGCTCGCCTCCTGGACCGCACCCGCCCAGTACGCGGTGATCACCCGCTCCCTGGAGGCGACCGACGCGGTCGGCGCGCCGACCACCTGGGTGCTGTCCAACCACGACGTGGTGCGGCACGCCTCCCGGCTGGGCCTGCCGGTCGGCACGCCGCGGCCGAACGGCATCGGCGTCGGCGACCCGCAGCCCGACGCGGCGCTCGGCCTGCGCCGGGCCCGCGCGGCCACGCTGCTCATGCTCGCCCTGCCCGGCTCGGCCTACCTCTACCAGGGCGAGGAGCTGGGGCTGCCCGAGCACACGACGATGCCCGACGAGGCCCGCCAGGACCCGACGTGGGAGCGCAGCGGGCACACGCAGCGCGGGCGCGACGGCTGCCGGGTGCCGATCCCGTGGGAGGCCGACGCCCCGTCGTACGGCTTCGGCCCGACCGACGCGAGCTGGCTCCCGCAGCCCGCGGTCTGGGCCGAGTACGCCCTCGACCGGCAGCGGGATGTGCCCGGCTCCACGTACGAGATGTACCGGACGGCGTTGCGGCTGCGCCGCGAGCACGGGCTCGGCCGGGGCACGCTGCGCTGGCGGGAGTCCGGCGACGAGGTGCTCATCTTCGACAACGGCGGGCTGACCGTGCTCACCAACTTCGGTGCGGCGCCCGTGCCGCTGCCGGCCGGTGCCGAGGTGCTGCACGCCAGCGCCCCGCTCACCGACGACGGTGGCGTCCCGACCGACGTGACCGTCTGGTTCCGCGCCTGAGATCGGCGGGAGGGGGCCCTGGCCACGCGTCGACAGGGCCCCCCTCCTACTCCAGGCGCTCGGCGCGGGTGTGCAGGAGGTCGCGGACCGCGCCGATGTCGGTCGGTGAGTGGCGCGCGGCGAGCCAGTACATGACGCCGGTGGGCACGAAGAAGAGCTGGAACGCGGCAAGCCCCACGGCGTAGTTCAGCGGCGGCGGGAACGCGCCCCGCAGCGCCTGGAACGCGACGCCGACCAGGCCGTTGCCCGCCGCCCGGCCGACCCCGTTGACGAGGTTGCCGAGGCTGTAGACCGTCCCCCGGTGCTCGGGCGGGTTGACGTCGGCGATCAGGGCGAACCAGTTCGGCGAGTTGGCCGAGGTCAACGCGAGCGCGAACAGCGCCGTGAGCAGGCTGAGCCCGACCGTCGGCTCGGTGACCACGCTGGCCAGCACGGCGGCGACCACGGCGCCGGTGCTCCCGCCGTCGGGCACGTCGATGCGCATCGGCACGAAGAAGAGCACCACGTAGAACGGCACCGCGGCGAGGACGCCGACGGCCGCCACGAGCCCGCGTCCGCGCGGCGTACGCCGCTGCACCGCGTCGCCGACGAGCCCGCCCACGATGGAGAAGACGCCGCCGAGCTGGAAGAGCGTCGCGAAGATGCTGCCCACCACCACCGCCGTGGCGGTCGAGTAGCCCTGGTCCTCGGCCCGCTCGGTGAACAGCACCGGCAGCCAGACGAGGGAGCCGAACGCGGCCTGCGCCGTGAGCCCCTGGAGGATCAGCCACCGGTTGGTGCGCCGGGCCAGGATGCGCGGCAGGTCGGCCCGGCTGATCCGGTAGTCGTAGTCGCCGCCGGCGGCGAGCGCGTCGGCGAGCTCCGGCTCGCTCTGGCCACGCCGGATGTCGTACGTGAACAGGTACGCCGCCGTGGCGGCCAGGCCGACGACGGCCAGCAGCAGGAACGGCCGGCGCCAGTCGGTGTTGCCCAGCAGGCCGGCCACCAGCGTCCCGGCCAGCGTGCCGACGCCCTGCGAGAGCCCCCAGAAGCTCATGACCAGCCCCCGGCGGCGGGGCGAGATCAGGTCGGTGACCACGGAGAAGCCGACCGAGCCCACGGCGCCCAGCCCCACGGCGGCCACCAGTTGGGCGGCCAGGAAGAGCGGGTAGTTCCCGGCGACCGCGCTGCCACCGGTGCCCGCCGCCCAGATGAGCGTGCCGACCATGAGCAGCGGCTTGCGGTTGGCGCGGTCGCCGACGTACGCCCAGCCGACGGCGGCCGCCGCGCTGACCACGAAGCTGACCGCGGTGACCAGGCCGAGGAGGCGCTGCGGCACACCGAACGCGTCGGCGATCGGACCGTACAGCGGCGGCACCAGCCCGATCGCCACGTTGTCCAGAGAGGCGAGCACCACGAACACCACCACGCTGTAGCCGCGGTGCGCCGCCGTCCCGCCCCAGGCCCGTGCCATCCCACCCCGGGTCAAGGTCATGTGCCGAAGCCAAGCAGCCCAAGGTCACGGGCGGGTGACGGCACGGCCGCCACCCGCCCGTGCCCGGCGGTCAGCCGTCGTCTCCCGCCGCGCCGACCCGGTCGAGGTGGTGCTCGCGGGCGGCCGCGTACCGCTCGCGGATCGCCGGGACCGGCTCGGCGTCGTACTCCTCGGTGCCGGCGAGGTGCCACGCGGGCGGCGCGGCACCGCCCAGGGCGACCCACGCGGCCTGGCGGGCCGCGCCGTCGGCGACGTACTCGCCGGGCGGCGGCACGACCACCGGGCAGCCGAAGACCTGCGGTGCGATCCGCCGCACCGCGACCGACCGGGCCCCGCCGCCGACGAGGATCACCCGGCGCACCTCGGCGCCCTGGGCGACGAGCGCGTCCAGCCCGTCGGCGAGCGCGGCGAGCAGCCCCTCGACGGCCGCCCGCGCGAGGTGCGCCGGGGTCGACGTGCGCAGCGTGAGGCCGTGCACGGCCCCGGTGGCGTCCGGCCGGTTCGGGGTCCGCTCCCCTTCCAGGTAGGGGACCATCACGAGCCCGTCGGCGCCGGCCGGCGCGGAGAGCGCCAGGTCGGCCAGCTCGTCCAGGCCGACCCGGAGCATCGCCGCGGCGGCGTCCAGCACGCGCGCGGCGTTGAGCGTGCAGACCAGCGGCAGGAACCGCCCGGTGGCGTCGGCGAAGCCGGCCACGATGCCGCTGGGATCGGCGGACGGGCCCTCGGCGACGCTGAACACGGTGCCGGACGTGCCGATGGAGACCACCACGTCGCCCGGGCCGGCGCCGACGCCCAGTGCGGCGGCGGCGTTGTCCCCGGTGCCGGGGCCCAGCAGCACCCCGCTCGCGGCGGCCTGCGGCACCCCGGTGCCGAGCGCGTCCGGGTGCAGCTCCCCGGCCGCCTCCGCCGGACCGAGCACCGCGGGCACCGCGATGCGGCGACCGAAGGCGCGTTCCAGCAGGTCGAACCGGTACTCCCCGGTCGCCGTCGACCAGTACCCGGTGCCGCTGGCGTCCCCGCGGTCGGTGCGCAGCGCCGCGAGGCCCGGCGCACCGGCCAGCCGCCACGTGAGCCAGTCGTGGGGCAGGCAGACGGCGGCGACCCGGGCGGCGTGCTCCGGCTCGTGCCGGGCCAGCCAGCGCAGCTTCGTGGCGGTGAAGCTCGCCACCGGCACGCTGCCCACCGCGTCGGCCCAGAACCGGCGCCCGGCCTCGCCGCCGCCGGCCTCGGCGATCAGGTCGGCGGCGGCGCCGGCCGAACGGGTGTCGTTCCACAGCAGCGCGGGACGGACGACGTGGCCCGCCTCGTCCAGCACCACCATCCCGTGCTGCTGACCCCCGATCGAGACGGCCGCCACGTCGGCCAACCCGCCGGCGGCGTCGACCGCCGCCCGCAGCGCCGTCCACCAGGCGGCCGGGTCGACCTCGGTGCCGTCCGGGTGCGGCGCCCGGCCCTCGCGGACCAGGGCTCCGGTCTCCGCGTCCCGGATCACCACCTTGCACGACTGGGTGGACGAGTCCACCCCCGCCACGAGCGGCATGGCGACCGCCTCAGCGCGCGCCGAGCAGGTGCTCGACGGCGAGCTGGTTGAGCCGGACGAAACCGAAGCCCCGGGCCGCGACCGCGTCGACGTCGAACTCCTCGAAGGCGGAGCGGTCGTTCAGCAGCTCGGCGTAGCTCTCCCCGTCGCCCAGCGTCGGGACGGCGAGCTCGGCGACCTTGCTGGCGGCCAGCGCCTCGGCGACCTCGGGGTCGGCGCGGAACGCGGCGGCCCGCTCCTTGAGCAGCAGGTAGGTCCGCATGTTCGCCTCGGCGGAGGCCCACACCCCGCTGAAGTCCTCGGTGCGGGAGGGCTTGTAGTCGAAGTGCCGGGGGCCGTCGTACGCCGGCCCGCCCTGGGGGCCGCCGTTCTCCAGCAGGTCGACGAGGGCGAACGCGTTGAGCAGGTCGCCGTGACCGAAGACCAGGTCCTGGTCGTACTTGATGCCGCGCTGGCCGTTGAGGTCGAGGTGGAACAGCTTGCCCTGCCAGAGCGCCTGGGCGATGCCGTGGGCGTAGTTCAGCCCGGCCATCTGCTCGTGGCCGACCTCCGGGTTCAGGCCCACCAGCTCGGGATGGGCCAGCGTGGAGATGAACGCCAGCGCGTGCCCGACGGTGGGCAGCAGGATGTCGCCGCGCGGCTCGTTCGGCTTCGGTTCGAGCGCGAACCGCAGGTCGTAGCCGCGGTCGATGACGTACTGGGTGAGCAGGTCGACGGCCTCGCGGTAACGGTCCAGCGCGGCACGCACGTCCTTGGCCACGTCGTACTCGGAGCCCTCCCGGCCGCCCCACATCACGAAGGTGCGCGCGCCCAGCTCGGCCGCGAGGTCGACGTTGCGCAGCACCTTGCGCAGCGCGTACCGCCGCACGTCACGGTCGTTGCTGGTGAACCCGCCGTCCTTGAAGACGGGGTGGGTGAAGAGGTTGGTGGTGACCATCGGCACCACCAGCCCGGTCTCGTCGAGCGCCTTGCGGAACCGGGCGATGTGCTGGTCGCGGGTGGCGGCGTCCGCACCGAAGGGGACCAGGTCGTCGTCGTGGAAGGTGATGCCGTACGCGCCGAGCTCGGCGAGCCGGTGCACCGCCTCGACCGCGTCGAGGGCGGGGCGGGTGGCGTCACCGAACGGGTCGCGGGCCTGCCAGCCCACGGTCCAGAGCCCGAAGGAGAACTTGTCGGCGGGGGTGGGACGGGGTGCCATGGCGGCCTCCGCAGGTGGTGTCGGCTATTTGTTCAGCGATTGAATTATTTGCGTGACCTGTGGCACTGTCAAGGGGTGACGACTACCTCCGGACCCGTGGGGGCGGTCCGCCAGGGCAGCCTGCGGGAACTCAACCTCGCCGTGGTGCTCGGCCGGATAGCCGCCGCCGAACGCCCTCCCTCCCGGGCCGACCTCGCCGCGGAGACCGGCCTCACCCGGGCCACCGTCTCCGCGGTCGTCGAGGACCTCATCACCGGCCGACTGGTCACCGAGGCCGAGCCGGCGCCACGCGCCGGAGCGGGCCGCCCGGCCCGGGGACTCGTTCTGGCCGGCGACGGGCCGGCCGGGCTCGGCCTGGAGGTCAACGTCGACTACCTGGCCGCCTGCGTGGTCGACCTGGCCGGCCGGGTACGCCACCACACGGTGCACCGCGCCGACCTGCGCCCGCTCTCCCCCGCCGACGCGCTCACCCGGCTCGTCGCGCTGGCCGTACGGGCCCGGACCGACGCGGCCGCGCAGGGCCTCCCCCTGGCCGGGGCGGCACTCGCCGTACCCGGACTGGTCGACGACGCCGGCACCGTCCGGCTGGCGCCGAACCTGGGCTGGCGGGACGTCCCCGTGCCGGCCCTGCTCGCCGGGCACGCGCCACTGACCGAGCGAGTCGACGGGGTGCCCCCGCTCGTGGTCGACAACGAGGCCAACCTGGCCGCGCTCGGCGAACTGCACGCCGGCCCCGCGGCCCCGGCCAGCTTCCTGCACATCACCGGCGAGGTCGGCATCGGCGCCGGGATCGTGCTGGACGGCGCCCTCTTCCGGGGCACCCGGGGCTGGAGCGGCGAGATCGGGCACATCCCCGTCCGGCCCGAGGGACGCCCCTGCCGCTGCGGCGGGCGCGGCTGCCTGGAGCGGTACGCCGGGCAGGAGGCCATCCTGGCCGCCGCCGGACTGGCCGAGGCCGACCTGCCGGCGGACACCGCCGCCACCCGCCTCGCCGAACTCGCCGAGGCGGGGTCCACGGCCGCGTTGGACGCGCTGCACGAGGCCGGCACGGCGCTCGGCGTGGCGGTCGCCGCCGTCGTGAACCTGCTCGACCTCGACACCGTGGTGCTCGGCGGCGGGTACGCCCCGCTCGCGCCGTGGCTGCGGCCACCGGTCCTCGCCGAGATCTCCCGCCGGGTGCTCACGGCGGCCTGGTCGCCGGTCACCGTACGGCCCGCCGCGCTGGGCGCGGACGCCGCCGTGGTGGGCGCGGCCGGCTCGGTCGTCCGCCGGATCATCGCGTGGCCCTCCGGCTGGCTCGCCCGCGCCGCCTGAGCACCGGACCCCCGGCGGGCCGCGCCGCGCGATCCCGCGTGCACCGGCGCGCGGCGTGGTGCTGCGGTACCGGCGTCAGGCCGTCCGCGCCACCGGCGGGTCACCCGCCGGCCAGTCCCGGGGAGCGGGCAGCGCCCGGGCATCGTCGTCGAGGGCGTCGGGCCGGACCGGGACCGGCTCGACCGGCGCGGACTCGGCCTCCTGCCGGCGGGCCGTCTCGTCGAACTCCCGCATCCCGCGCAGCAGCGCGTCCCGCCCCTCCGGTGACATGCCGGAGAGGATCCGGGCGAGTTGCTCGCGCCGGTCCTCGCGAAGCTCGGCCAGCAGCCGCCGGGCCTCCGGGGTCAGGTGCAGCGAGATCTCCCGGCGGTCGAGCCGGCCGGGCTCGCGCTCCAGCATCCCCGCGGCCACCAGCCGGTCGCAGAGCCGGCTGGCCGAGCTGAGCAACATGTCGAGCCGGCTGGCGAGCCGTCGCAGGTTGATGCCGTCGTGCTGCTCGATCACCATGACGGCGCGCAACTGGGCACCGGACAGCCGGCTGGTCGTCCGCTCCCGCGCCGCCTCCCACACGGTCAGCAGGGCGCCCGCCGCCGCGTCCAGCGCGGCGGCCATACTCGTCTCGGGGTCCGGCGGACCGTGCAGTTCGGCCATGGTGGCCCGAGACTACTCCGCAGCGAGGCGGATCGGGCCGGTGAGCGAGGAGCGGGGATGAGCGAACCGGTCGACCGGGCACGAAGTGCCCTCACGGAGGCGCCCGTCGACCGGCTGGTCGACGCCGTCGCCGACGTGCTCGCCGGGTCGTACGGGATCACCGCCGTCGAGCTGCTCCAGGTCGACTACCGCCTCGCGGCCCTGGTGCCGCTCGGCCCGGAGGAGCCGGTCACCAGCCCCGGCCACCCCGCGTGGCGCTGCTTCGACCACCAGGAGCCGGTGCGGGACGGGCACACCGCCTACGTCCCGGTGAGCATGCGCGGCGAGCGGCGGGGCGTCCTCCGGCTGGCCCCGGTGCCCGACGCGTCCGCCGTACTGGCGGAGCTGGCCGAGATCGCCACCGCGCTCGCCCACGAGCTGGCGGCCGTCGCGGCCGGCACGGACGTCTACCGGGCCGCCCGCCGCACCCGCCGGCTGACGCTCGCCGCCGAGATGCAGTGGGAGCTGCTGCCCGGCCGGAGCCGGAACCGCCCGGCGTTCCGGCTGGCCGGTCAGTTGGAGCCGGCGTACGCGGTGCGGGGCGACAGCTTCGACTGGTCCGACGACGGGCACCGGCTCTGGCTCGCCATCATCAACGGCACCGGCGAGGGGGTCGCCGCGTCGATGCTCACCGCGCTGGCGACGAGCGCCCTGCGCAACGCGCGCCGGGCCGGTCTCCCCCTCGCGGACCAGGCGGCCCTCGCCGACCAGGCCGTCTACGACCAGCACCGCGGCGAGCGGTACCTCTCCGCCCTGCTCATGGAGCTGGACCTGGCCAGCGGCGTGATGACGGCCGTCGACGCGGGTTCCCCGCGCCTGGTACGGGTGAGTGACGGCGAGGTCACCGAGCAGCCGCTGGAGGCCCAGTTCCCGCTCGGCATGTTCGAGGGCACCGACTACCGCGAGCAGCGGTTCCCGCTGCGCCGGGGAGAGCGGCTCTTCGTGCTCAGCGACGGCGTCATGGAGGCCGCCGGCCAGCACGCCCGGTACGGCGAGACGGCGCTGGACCGCTTCCTGCGCCGGACCGGGCCCATGGAGCCGCTGGACGCCGTCCGGTCGCTCCTCGGCGACCTGCGCGCCTTCGTGTCCGGCGACCTGGTCGACGACGCCGTCGTGGTCTGCCTCGACTGGACCGGGCCGGACGCCTGACCGCCGCTCAGTACGCCCCGCGGCCGTTGACCACCGCCCCGAACGTCTTCCAGAGGATCGTGAGGTCGGCGGCGAGGGACCAGTTCTCCACGTAGTACAGGTCGAGGCGGATGCCGTCCTCCCAGCTCAGGTCGGACCGGCCACTGACCTGCCAGAGCCCCGTCATGCCCGGCTTGACGAGCAGCCGCCGGGCCACGTCCCCGTCGTAGCGCGCCACCTCCGACGGCAGCGGCGGACGGGGACCGACCAGGCTCATCTGGCCGAGCAGGACGTTGACCAGCTGCGGCAGCTCGTCCAGCGACCACTTGCGCAACAGGCGCCCGACGCGGGTGACCCGCGGATCCTCGCGCATCTTGAACATCAGGCCGTCGGTCTCGTTGCGGGCCGCCAACCCGCCGAGCAGCGCGTCGGCGTCGACCACCATGGTGCGGAACTTCCACACTCCGAACTCCCGGCCGCCCTGACCGACCCGGGTCTGGCGGAACAGCACCGGGCCACGGCTGTCCACCCGTACGGCGACCGCGATGGCCGCCAGCAGCGGCATCAGCAGCGTCAGCGCGACCGCGGCCGCGGACCGGTCGACGAGGCCCTTCACGAGCTTGCGGGCGCCCCGGAACTCGGGCGCCTCGACGTGGATGAGCGGCAGGCCGGCCACCGGGCGGGTGTGGATCCGCGGGCCGGCGACGTCGGTCAGCGCGGGGGCGACCACCAGGTCGATCCCGGTCCCCTCGAGCTGCCACCCGAGCCGGCGCAGGCGTCCGGCGGTCAGCTCGACGGACGCCGTCACCGCCACCGTGTCCGCGCCGATCGCGGTGGCCGCCTCCGGGATGCCCCGGAACGAGCCGACCACCGGCACGTCGCCCAGCCGTTGCGGCACGGGGGCGAGCAGCGCGTCCGGGATGCACGCCCCGACCACGGTGTAGCCCGCGTACGGCTCGCGGCGGAGGGTCTGCACCAGGTCCAGCGCGTGCGCCGTGTCGCCCACCACGAGCACCCGGCGGGACCAGCCGTCACCGCGCGACCGGGCCCGGTGCAGCCGTTTGCGGGCGGCGAAGCGGGCCACCTCGAGGCCGACGGTGCCCACCGCGAAGGTGATGGCCAGGAAGCCCCGGGAGACGCCCACGTCGGCGACGTAGCCGACGATGGCGATGCCGCCGGCCAGCCGCAGGCTCGCGGTGCCGACCCGGCGGTACTCGTCGGCCCCGTAGCCGATCACGCGGTCGTCGTAGCAGCCCAGCGCCTTCAGGGAGACCAGCCAGGCCAGCACGAGCCCGGGAGCCACCAGCACGTACGGGATCTTCGAACCGCCCGGCGTCTCGTCGCCGAAGCGGGCCAGGTAGCCCGTCAGCAGCGCGACCGTGAGCACGGCGGAGTCCAGTACGACGAGGACCCGGATGTAGGCCCGTTCGTCGATGCGGTTCGCGACCGTGGACGCGGCCTCCGACGGCGTCCTGGCGGGGGTCAACAGCGTAGCCGAGGTCACGGGCCCTCCCACTTCGCTCAGGACGCCCCGGTCGACCATCCGGCCGGCCGGCAGCACGGCGCCGATCCGGAGCACCGACGACATCCTGCCCCGCCAAGCGTGGCAAGCGATTGCTTCCGACGTATTGCCGTCACTTTGCCGGCCGCCGGGGCCGAGCGGAAGGCACGCGCCGGCGGGGAGGGCCGGCGAAGTCGGTGCGGGAGGGCCCGAGGCGTCCGTGCGGAAGGACTCAAGACGCCGGTGCGGAAGGGCCCGTGAGGGGACCCTTCCGCACCGGGATCGGACGAAGCGCTCCGGTCAGCGCGGCGCCGGCGGGCGCAGGGCGATGGCCCTCAGGAAGATGCCGCTGATCTCGGTCGGGTTCTTGGCGACGAAGGCGCCGCCACCGGTCACCTTGGTGATCGACTCCAGCTCCGCCTTGCTGACCTCGTCACCGATACCGATGAGGATGACCTGCACGGGCCGCTCGGGGTCGGCGCGCTTCTTGAGTTCGGCGAGCAGCGTCGCCTGCGAGATGCCGTCGGCGTCCTCGTTCTTGCCGTCGGTGAAGAGCACCACCGAGTTGACCCGCCCGGCCTGCCAGTCCTCCTGGACCTCCTCGTACGCCGCCAGCATGGTGTCGTAGAGGCCGGTGTCGCCACTGGACGGGCGGATCGTGCTCAGCGCCGACTCCAGCTTGCCGCGGTTGCTCGACAGCGGGCCGATGTCGACCAGTTGCCGGTAGTCGCGGTTGCCGACGAGGTTGGTGGAGAAGGTCCAGAGCCCGATCGACCAGGAGTCGTCGAAGAGGCCGAGCCCGCGCCGGGCCGCCTCCACGGTGACCTCCTCCCGGCTGCGGTTGTTGGCGCTCGGCACCTCCGCCTTCATCGAGCCGGAGACGTCGATGACGGCGAGCATGCGTCCGGTCTGGGTGGCGATCGACCAGCTGGACACGACCCGGTCGATGGAGTCGGCGTCCAATCCACCGGCCGCCGTCCCGCCGGTGCTCGGCGCGGTCGGCGGCCCGCCGGCCGGGCTCGGCGCGCCCTGCGGCGCGGCGAACCCCTTGCCCCAGTTGCCGTCGGGCGCCCGCAGCGCCTGGGCGGCCAGCCGGTCCCGGAAGCTGGAGGTGGTGAGCAGCTCGTAGAGCACCCGGGCCGCCGCGGCCTTGTCGGGGTCGATGCCGGGCAGCACGGCGAACGGGTAGTCGAGCGGAGCCGGCGCCGGGTCCAGGTAGAGCGCGGCCAGCGGCACCGGCGGCTGCTTGCTGTTGTACTCGATGACGTCCTCTTCGGAGAGCGCCGCCGCGCCGAGCCCGCTCGCGATCGCCGTCGGGTCCTTCGAGGTCGGGAACCGGGCCAGCAGGTCGTTGCGGAGGGCGGACCGGCCGGTCGCCAGCGCCCGCAGCGCGCCGATCTGGCGCTGCTGGTCGCCGCCGGCGGCCGTGGCCAGCGACAGCAGGCCGGAGAGGCCGGCCGCGTCACGGGTCGGCTCCACGATGCCGGTCCGCAGCGGCTTGCTGCTGTTGACCTGGTTGAGCAGGTCGTTCCAGCCCAGCTTCGCGTTCGGCCAGCCGAGCCGGGTGGCGATCGGCTCGGGCATCGCGACCACGACGGGGCTGCGCGCGATCGAGGCCCCGTTGGTGGGCGCGAACGCGGTGGCGTCCTTCTTGAGGCGCAGCAGCCAGGTCGACGAGTCCGGGATCCAGACGTCGGGCGCCACGGCGGTGCCGGGGGCCTGGCCCACACCGGCGAGGACGGCGCCGTGCTTGGCCGCGACCACGGCGGCCACCTCGACCGGGTCGGAGGCGGTGACGTTGACGGCGATGCAGGTGCCACCGACGGCGGCGCCGTCCTCGACCCACTGCGTGGCGGCGTCGTCGACGGCCGGGGCGAGTTCGGAGGCGACCGCCACCGTGAGCTGGATCTGCCCGGAGCAGGAGGGCTGCACTAACTCTCGGTAACCAAACCAGGAGCCCGCCGCGACGACGACGAGCGCCAGCGCCGATGCGGCGACGGCTGCTCCGGGAATCTTTGAACGCATGCGGTGGCGGCCTGCAGACACGCAGACCATCTTGCGTACCCCGTCACCGGACTGCCACGTCCGTTCGGACGAAAGTTACGGAGCAGAAACAGTTGATCTACAATGAGCGACGGAGAGTGACGATCCGGCCTCGCCGTGTCGTCGTGACGGCCCCTGTCGCACCGGCCCGGGCGCGGTCAGGGCAGCACACACGTCGGGCTCGGCACCGCCAGCGGCTCGCCGGCCGGGGTGGGCATCCCGCTGTCGGCGTCCACCCGGAAGACGGTGACCACGTCGGCCCGCTCGTCGGCCACGTAGAGGTGGTCGCCGATCAGCGCGAAGTGCCGGGGCCAGTCCCCGCCGGCCGCCACCTCGCCGACCCGTTCCGGCCGCTCGCCCCGCAGGTCGAACACGGTGATGGTGCCGACTCCCCGGTTGGCGACGTAGAGGAACGCCCCGTCCGGGCGTACGGCGACCTCCGAGGGCTGGATGTGCCCGGACCGCCCGCTCGCGTCGAACCGGCCCCGCTCGTGCAGCGACCCGTCGTCGCCGAGGTCGTACGCGGTCACCGTCCCGTCCAGCTCGCCCACGAGATAGCAGCGCCGGCCGTCGGGATGGCGGGTCAGGTGCCGGGGGCCCGTGCCGGCGGCCGTACGGATCCGCGGCCCGCGCGGCACCAGCCGGCCGGTGGGGGCGTCCACGTCGTACCGGTAGACCGAGTCGGTGCCGAGGTCGACCGCGAGCAGCGGCCCGCCGGCCGGGTCCGGCGAGACCATGTGCGTGTGCGCCCGCTCCTGGCGCTGCGGGTCCGGGCCGTGCCCCTCGTGCACCACCAGGTCGCTGCGCTCGCCCGGCACACCCCGCGGGTCGAGGGGGAAGACCGCCACGCTCCCGCCGCCGTAGTTCGCGGCGACGAGGTGCCCACCCCCGGGCAGCACGGCCAGGTGGCAGGGCTCGCCGCCGCCCGTGGCCCGGCTCCCCAGCAGGGTCAGGCCGCCGTCGGCGTCCACCCGCCAGGCGCTGACCTGGCCGTCGGGAAGCTCGTTCACCGCGTAGAGCACGGGCGCCTCCGGGTGCCGGGCGAGGAACGACGGCGAGGCGGTGGGCGCCACGGTGCCCAGCGGCGTCAACGCCCCCGAGTCCGGATCGCGCCGGACGGCCATGATGCCCGTGCCGCGCCCGTCGCTCTCCGCCGTGTAGCACCCGATGTGGACGATCTCGCCCCGACCGTTCACGTGTCCCGTCCTTCCCGCGCCGGTCCCTCCGGTCCGATCCAACCAGAGGCTTCCCGCGCCGCGGCCCCGGTGAACCGCGCCGCCCCCGATTTTCCCGGCCGCCCGGCCGGCGGCGGACGGGGCACGGCCGACGGCCGGACGGCCGGCGGGCTCAGGCCGCCGGCACCGGCTCACCCCGCTGCCGGGCCACGTGCTCGACCAGGGAGATCAGCACCTGCTTGCCCGACTGCCGGTCGCGCGCGTCGCAGAGCACGAGCGGCACGTCGGGGTCGAGGTCCAGCGCCCGGCGGACGGTCTCCAGGTCGAACCGGCGGGCGCCGTCGAAGCAGTTGACCCCCACCACGAACGGGATCCCCCGCTGCTCGAAGTAGTCGATCGACGGGAAGCAGTCGGCCAGGCGGCGGGTGTCGGCGAGCACCACCGCCCCGAGCGCGCCGAAGGCCAGCTCGTCCCAGAGGAACCAGAAGCGGTCCTGGCCCGGGGTGCCGAAGAGGTAGAGCTGGAGGTCGTCGTTGATGGTGATCCGCCCGAAGTCCATGGCGACCGTGGTGGTGGACTTCGTCTCCACGCCGGAGAGGTCGTCGGTGCCGACGCCGGCGCCGGTCAGGACCTCCTCGGTCTGCAACGGCCGGACCTCGCTCAACGCGCTCACCAGCGTCGTCTTGCCCGCGCCGAAGCCGCCGGCGACGAGGATCTTCAGGGCCAGCGGGAGCCGGGCGCCGGTGCCCGCCCCGTCAGAGCGCACGGAGTCCACTGACCACCGCCTTGAGGATGTCGTCGTGGGGACGCGCGGCCACGGCCGGGGGCTCGTGCACCGCGACCAGACCGCGCGCGAGGAGGTCGCCGAGCAGCACCCGGACCACGCCGACCGCGAGGTCCAGCTCGGCCGCCAGTTCGGCCACCGGGACGGGCCGGTGCGCCAGTTCGACCAGACGCCGGTGCTCCGGCGCCAGCCACGGGTCGGCGGCGTCGACGTCCCGCCCGGCCAGCACGAACGCCACGAGGTCGAACGCGTCGCCGGCGGGCCGGACCCGGCCGCCGGTGAGGGTGTACGGGCGGACGACCGGGCCGGCGTCGGCGTCCAGCCACTCGTGCGGCCCGGGGGACGGGTCAGCCAGCATCGACGGCACCCGCCGCCGACCGGGCGGGCGCCGTGAGGTACTCGCCCACCCGGGTGACCAGCATGGCCATCTCGTACGCCACCAGCCCGATGTCCGCGTCGGCGTCGCTCACCACGGCGAGGCAGGCGCCGGAGCCGGCGGCGGTGACGAAGAGGTACGCCTGTTCCATCTCCACCACGGTCTGCCGCACCGGCCCGCCGTCGACGTGCCGGCTCGCGCCCCGGGCCAGGCTGGCGAAGCCGGCGGCCAGGGCGCACAGGTGCTCGGCGTCGGACCGGTCGAGGTCGGCGGAGGCGCCGAGCAGCAGCCCGTCCGCCGACAGCACCACCGCCTCGCGGGCGGCCGGTACCCGTTGCACCAGCTCGTCGAGCAACCAGTCGAGATCGGCGCTCTGCTTCGTCGATTGCCGCACTAGGCGTCCCTCTCAGTATCGGTCGGTTGGTCGCCAGCCGTCGGGGCGTCGGACGGCGGGACCGGGTCGTGGCCGGCGGAAGCGGTCGGGCGGGCCGCCTCGGCGGCGGCGGCGCGGCCCCGGGCGGTGCCCGCCTGCAGCGCCGACATCACCCGGCGCACCTCCTCCGGTGGGCGGGGGCTCGGCGTGTCGGTGGCCGCCGGCCGGGGGCGGCCCGACGGCGGGCGGCGGCGCACCCGGCGGGGCAGGCCGCCGAGCTCGGCGTCGGAAGGCTCCGCGCCGGCAGGCGGCGCCGGCTGCGGGGTGGTGGCCGTGGCCGCGCCGCCGGCCGGCGGGACGTCCACCGGCGCGGGGCGGTCGGGCAGGGTCGGCGCACCGGCCCGGCGGCCCGCGCGGGGCCGGGGCACCGTGCGGCGGCGCGCGGCGGCCAGCCGCCGTTCCGGCCGTCCCGGCTCGCGGCCCACGACGTCCCCCACGCCCGGGGCCGGCTCCTCGGTGATCAGGTCGGTGGGGACGAGCACCACGGCGGTGACGCCGCCCGTGCCGGAGCGGCGCAGGTTCACCCGCACGGCGTGCCGGGCCGCCAACCGGGCCACCACGAAGAGGCCGAGCCGGGCGCTCTCCGCGGGGTCGAACTCGGGCGGCTGGGACAGCCGCCGGTTGGCGTCGGCCAGGGCGGCGTCGGACATGCCCAGGCCGTGGTCGGTGACCTCCAGGGCGTACCCGTCGGGAACCCGCTCCCCCGACACCGTGACCCGGGTGGACGGCGGCGAGAACGCGGTGGCGTTCTCGATGAGTTCGGCGAGCAGGTGGATCACGTCACCGACGGCCCGCCCGAGGACGCCGGCCGGCTGCACGGCCGCGATGTCCACCCGGTCGTACGCCTCGACCTCGGAGATCGCCCCGCGGACCAGGTCGACCATCGCCACCGGGTTGCGCCAGCCCCGGCCGGGTGCGGCGCCGGCGAGGATGACGAGGTCCTCGGCGTGCCGGCGGAGGCGGGTGGCCAGGTGGTCCACCTGGAACAGCTCCGCCAGCTCGTCCGGGTCCTCGGCGCCGCGCTCCATCCGGTCGAGCAGGGCGAGCTGCCGGTGCACGAGCCCCTGGCTGCGGCGGGCGATGTTCAGGAAGACCTCGTTGAGCCCGCGGCGCAGGGTGACCTCGTCCACGGCCGCCCGGACGGCCGTGCGCTGCACCTCGTTGAACGCCCGCCCCACCTGGCCGATCTCGTCGTCGCCGTACTCCAGCGGGGGCGCCTCGCGGGCGACGTCCACCTGCTCCCCGCGGCGCAGCCGCGCCACCACGTCGGGAAGCCGCTGCTCGGCGAGTTCCAGGGCGGCGGTCCGTACGCCGCTGAGCCGGCGGGCCAGCGTCCGACCCACGCGCACCGCGACCAGCACCGACACCACGACGGCGACCAGGCCGAGCAGACCGGCGGCGGCGAGCCGGACGAGGATGCGTACGGCCGTGGGCACCGACCGGTCGGCGAGGCCGTCCGCCGCGTCCAGCTCGAACTCGCGCAGCTGCCGCTGGACCTCGTCGTAGCCGGCCTGCCACGCCGCCGGATCGACCGACGGCGCGTCCGTGGCGCCGGCGGCGATGATGGTGTCCTGCATGCTCCGCAGCCGGGTGAAGGCCGACTGCTCGGTGAGCCGCTGGTACGCCGCCCGCTCCGCCGGGGGCAGGTCGGCGACCGCGTCCTCGACGAGGAAGCGCTGGTTGCCGATGATCTGCACGAAGCGGGTGTGCTCCCCCGGGGCGAACCGGCCGTCGGTCACGGCGGCGGCCAGCAGCGCGTCGGCCTGCCCGAGCAGTTCCCGGGACCGGCCGAGGGCGGTCAGCGCCCGGGCCTGCCGGTCGAGGTCCGGGTCCGGCAGCACCGCCATGGCGGAGAACGCCTGGAACGCCGAGCCGATCATCCCGTTGTAGAGGCCGAGGGCGCCCGCCCGGTCGAGCTTCCGCTCGTCGATGAAGCCCCGGCCGGCGGGAAGCGCCTCCAGGGCGGTGACCAGCTGGTCGATGCGCGCTTCGAGCGAGGCGTCGGCGGCGTCCCGCAGCTCGTCGCCCGCGACGCGGGCGCGCAGTTCGCCGATCGCCTGGTCCGTCCGCCGGCGCTGCGCGGCGAGTGCCGGCAGCGACTCGGTGCCGGCCAGCTGCACCACGGTGAGCCGCCGCTCCCGCTGCAGTTCGGCGACGACCGCCTCGCCGGGGCGGCCCAGGTCGTAGAGGAGGGTACGGGCGGCGAGCAGGTCGAGGGCCGGCCCGAAGGTGAGCGTGGTCGCGAAGATCCAGAGCGCCAGCAACGCGGTCACCGGCACGACGACCAGCGCCGTCAGCTTCGAGCGGATCGGCCAGTCGCGCGTTCTCATCGGACCTCGCCCGGAAGGTGTGGCAGGAGGGGCGCCGGCGACGGCCGGGCAGCGCTCCCACCGGGCAGCTCCCGGCGTCCGGCGCCGGGCACCGGCACGGGCGCCTTGGGCAGGATACGTAATCCGGGGCCGAAGCACTACCGGCCGTTGTGACCACCGCGACGCTCCGATGTGGAGGCGCGGGCCGCACGGCCGCCCGGCGGTCCGGCCCGACGGGTCCCCGGCGCCGGTCGATCGGACGTTGACCGCGATGCGCCAGTGGGTGCTGGTGCCAGCGCGTCAGCTGAGCCGGGTGCGGCTGGTTGGGCAGGCGCGTGGACCGGCCCGCCGACGACCCCGGGACGCGCGGGGACGGACGCCGCGACGGGCGGGGACGGACGCCGGGCGCACGGTGGCCTGCGGGGCGACGACCCAGGAAAGTGCCGCGAATCGGGATTGCCGATCAGGGAACGGAGGGAATACCGGGTGACGAAGGAGGAGCCATGTCACCCACGCAGATAGTCGTCATCGTCGTCGTCGTGCTGGTGGTCGCGGCGCTGGTCGCCGCCGGCCTGACCCTCGCCCGCCGCCGGTCGCTGCGCGACCGGTTCGGCCCCGAGTACGACCGGGTGGTCGCCGAGCGGAACAGCCGCGCCGCCGCCGAGCGGGAGCTGCGGGAACGGGAACGGCGGCACGCGGAGCTGCGGCTCACGCCGCTCGACCCCGAGTCCCGGGCCCGGTACGCCGCCGCCTGGGAGGAACTCCAGGCGCGCTTCATCGACGCACCGGCCGAGACCGTCGGCGACGCGGACGAGCTGGTCACCCGCCTGATCGCCGAGCGGGGCTACCCCACGGGTGACTTCTCCGACCAGATCGCCCATCTCTCCGTCGAGCACGCCCGCACGCTGTCCCACTACCGGGACGCTCACGAGATCCACCTGCGCAACAGCCGGGGTGAGGCCAGCACGGAGGACCTGCGTCAGGCGGTCGTCCACTACCGGGCCCTCTTCGCCGACCTGCTCGGCGAGGAGCCGGTACGGCCGCGGGTGCCGGAGCAGCCCGGCCCGGAGCGGCAGCCCGACGGGCGGCACCCGGAACGGGGACGGCCCGAGCAGTCCCAGGACGCCACGAACCGCTGAGGAGGGCACCGCGATGCGCCACGAGGAGCAGCAGGTGAGCAACGACCACCCCGAGGCCGTCCGGTCGGCCCCGGTACCCGTGCCGTCCGCCGGCGGGCGGACCGAGGTGCCCGAGGACGCCCTCGACGACCGGGGCACCTTCGACGACCCGTCCGTGGCCGGCGACGACCGGAGCCGCCGGACCGGCGACGACGACCGGTCCCCGCGGGCCGGCGGCGACGGCGCGACCGACGACGACACCCGGGTGACGCGGACCGCGCGGCGGGACGCCGACGAGGGGGGCTTCCACGACCCCGCACCGGTGCCGACCGCGCTCGGCGCCCCCACCGTGGCCGGCGCCGTGGCCGCGTCCGCCCTGGCCAGCCCGCGTCCCGAGGACGAGGTGGACGCCCGCGAGGAGCGGACGGCCCGCCCGGGAGACGGCGCGGAAGAGGGCGAGCGCGAGGGCCTGCGGGCCGACCCGACGGCCGAACTGCACCGTCGCGGCGGCCCGGTCACCGCGGCGGCCGCCGAGCCCGGCCGGGTCCGGACGGAGGAACCGCCCCGGGCCCGTGTCGTGCCACCCGCCGTCGACGGCGACCCGGGACGGCGGCCCGATGCCGCCGACCCCGACGCCGCCCCGTACGGCAGCCCGGCGCCCCGGATGGTCGACCCCGACGCGGACCCGGCCGCCGGCGGGGGCGTCGGGGCCGTGGCGGCCGCCGCGGGCGCACCCGGTTCCCTGGCGTCGGCGGGAACGGCCCGGCCAGCCGGCTCGACCGTGGCGGCCGAACCGGCCAGCCTCTTCGACGCGCGGACCGCGCAGACCTTCCGCGACCGCTGGCGGGACGTCCAGCTGCGGTTCGTGGACGACCCGCGCGCGGCGGCCGGCGAGGCCGAGGCGCTGGTCGAGGAGGCCATCGAGGCGCTCTCCGCGGCGCTGGCCGCACAGAAGGACACCCTCGGCGGCTGGCAGGAGGCGGGCTCGGCAGACACCGAGGAGCTGCGCATGGCCGTACGCCGGTACCGGGACTTCCTGGACCGGGTGCTCGGCCGCTGACCGTCGCGGGGGCGCCCCGGCCGGACGGCCGGGGCGCCCCCGTGTGTCCGCCCGCGTGCCGCGCCGCGCCGCGGCAGGCGTGGATTTTCGCGATCGGGGTAATAGGCCGCGCGCACCACGGACGCGACGGACGGGACGAAAGGTGACGGGGATGGACGGCGGCGGACTACGGCTCAACATGAACGCCCTGGACTACGCGCTGCTGGGGCTCTACTTCGTCACCGTTCTCGGCGTCGGCTTCGCGGCGCGGCGGGCGATCCGCACGAGCGTCGACTTCTTCCTCTCCGGCCGGTCGCTGCCGGCCTGGGTCACCGGCCTCGCCTTCGTCTCGGCGAACCTGGGGGCGCTGGAGATCATCGGCATGGCCGCCAACGGCGCCCAGTACGGCGTCATGACGGTCCACTACTACTGGATCGGCGCCGTGCCGGCGATGGTCTTCCTCGGCATCGTGATGATGCCCTTCTACTACGGCTCCAAGGTCCGCAGCGTCCCCGAGTACCTGCGGCTGCGCTTCAACCGGCCGACCCACCTGCTGAACGCCATCAGCTTCGCCGTGGCGCAGGTGCTGATCGCCGGGGTGAACCTCTACGCGCTGGCACTGGTCATGCAGGCGCTGCTCGGCTGGCCGCTCTGGGTGGCCATCGTCGTGGGCGCCGCCATCGTGCTGGTCTACATCACCATCGGCGGGCTCTCCGGCGCGATCTACAACGAGGTGCTCCAGTTCTTCGTGATCCTCGCCGGCCTGATCCCGGTCACCGTGATCGGCCTCGTGAAGGTCGGCGGCGTCTCCGGCCTGATGGACGCGGTCCGCGAGTCGAAGCTCGGCGAGGCGGGACTGCACGCCTGGCAGGACACGGGCAGCACGGCCAACCCGCTCGGGGCGCACTGGATCGGCATCGTCTTCGGCCTCGGCTTCGTGCTGTCGTTCGGCTACTGGACGACCAACTTCGCCGAGGTCCAGCGCGCCCTCTCGGCGAAGAACATGAGCGCGGCCCGGCGTACGCCGATCATCGCCGCGTACCCGAAGCTGGTGATCCCCGCGGTGACCGTCATCCCGGCCTGGTGGCCCTCGTGACCGTGCAGGGGCTCGGCGCCCCGAGCGGCGACCTGCAGTACAACAACGCGATCCCGCTGCTCATGCGAGACCTGCTGCCCAACGGCGTGCTGGGCGTGGCGGTCACCGGCCTGCTCGCCTCGTTCATGGCCGGCATGGCGGCAAACGTGAGCGGTTTCAACACGGTGTTCACGTACGACATCTGGCAGGCGTACGTCCGCCGTGGTCGCCCGGACGACTACTACCTGCGGATCGGCCGGTACGCGACGGTGGCGGCCGTGGTCATCGGGATCGGCACCGCCTTCATCGCCGCCGGTTTCAGCAACATCATGAACTACATCCAGGCGCTCTTCTCGCTGTTCAACGCCCCGCTGTTCGCCACGTTCATCATCGGCATGTTCTGGAAGCGGATGACCGCACTGGCCGGCTTCTGGTCCCTGCTGCTCGGCACCCTGGCGGCGCTGCTCACGTACCTGCTCTACAAGGGCGGCGTGATCCACTTCAACTCGGACCTGGAGGAGAGCTTCTGGGGCGCCGGCATCGCCTTCGTGACGGTGGCCGTCGTCGCCGTGATCCTCACGCCGCTGACCGCGCCGAAGCGCGACGAGGACCTGCGCGGGCTGGTCTACGGCACCGGCGGCATCGACCTGAAGGCCGACGTGCTGGCCGGGGACACCGCCTGGTACCGCTCCCCGTGCTGCTCGGCGTGATCGCCCTCGCCCTGGCCGTCGTCCTCTACATCCCGGTCTTCTAGGAAAGGTGCGCGCGAGATGGACAACCGCAGTGAGCCGGCCCGCGATCCGCTCGTCACGGCGGCCGAGGCCGAACAGCGGCGTTCGGCCGCCGCACGCCTGTTCGACATCCGCCGGGTGATCGGCGCCCTCTTCGTCGCCTACGGGATCATCGTGACCCTGATGGGCGTCTTCGACAGCCAGGCCGAGATCGACAAGGCCGAGGGCGTGCGGATCAACCTCTGGTCCGGGCTCGCGATGCTCGCGTTCGGCCTGCTGATGCTGCTCTGGCAGTGGCT
Source organism: Micromonospora globbae (assembly GCF_003610785.1). GTDB lineage: Bacteria > Actinomycetota > Actinomycetes > Mycobacteriales > Micromonosporaceae > Micromonospora > Micromonospora globbae. Next base: position 85,763 of record NZ_RAQQ01000017.1, on the reverse strand, counting down.
CCGGCCCGCGGAGCCGCCCGCCGAGCCCGAGGAGCGGGGCGTGATCGGGCCGCCCGAGGACAGCGGACCCGGCTCCTCAAAGATCGGCTGACCCGACGGGCGTTCACTCGGCCCGCCACGCCCCCGCCGTCGGCCGGGCGCCCGGAGGACGGCCCGGGCACGCCGCCGCACCGCGCCCGGCCTCGCCGGCGCCGGTCCGGGCATGACGTCGCGCGCACGGGGTACGCGACGGGAGGAACGCGCCTCGGGACAGGAGGGCAGCAGCATGAGCGATCGCGACCGCCAACCGCCGCTGGAGGAGAGCCCGGAGATGGCCGCGGCGGTGGACGACGACAGCACCGTCCCGCAGCTCCGCACCGGCGGCGGCGCGGACCGGGACAACCCGGCGTTCGCCCAGCCGGGCGAGGGCGGCGCCTCGGGCCCGCCGACCGAGGACCTTCTCGGCGACCCGTACGCGGCCGGCACCGGGGCCACCGGGACCGGCACGGGTGCCGGCGGGGACAACATCCGCACCGGGGCCGAGCAGCCCTGGGAGCCGGAGGACCTGGTGATGGCCCGGGGTCAGGACCTCACGCCGGAGAACATCGAACGGGCCCGCCGGGACCTCGACGAGCTGGGGCAGGCCGCCGTGGAGCGGACGGTGCCCTGACACCGGCACACGCGAGGAGGTCCCTGACCCGACCGGGGGACGGTCGGGCCAGGGACCCGGGAGGCCGGCCGCCGCTGCCTCACCTACCCGCGGCGGCCGGCGGGCAGCACACTCACAGCGGCGGGTAGGCGTTCCGCATCAGCTCCTGGAACTGGGCGGAGAACCAGGCGCCGGAGATCGGCGCGTTCGGGAGGGCGCCCGTCGGGTTGTTGCCGTTGCGCGCGTTGCCCCCGTACGTCGGGTCGCACATCCGGTCGAACCCCTTGCCCTCGTCGTTGGGGATGTACTCGCTGGAGCCGTCCGACTCGCCCGGGGGCTTCACCCAGACGTACGCGTCGATGCCCGGCTCGGGGTTGGCCCGCGGCCGCTCACCGAGACCCGCACCGGCCTGGTTGCACCAGTTGCCGGCGTGGATCCGGCGGTCGATCCGGCCGCCGTTGACGTACGCGTCGACGCTGGTCGTCGGGCCGGGGCCGGCGGGCCGGGCGGAGCCGCCCCACCCGTTGCGGGAGGTGTCGATCAGCATGCCGATGCCCGCGTCGAAGCCCACCGATACCAGCTTCTGCCGGAACGCCTGGGCGAACGACAGCTCGTCCACGTACTGGTTCCAGTCGATCCACTTGGACTGCCGCACCGTCTGGCCGTTCACCGTGTCGGTGACCTTGACGTACGGCTCGCGCAGCGCCGAGTAGTTGGCCGTGTTGACGATGAAGCCGTGCACGTTCCGCACGGTGCTGCCGGAGGCCGTGGCGGCGGTCTTCAGCATGTCGGCCGTCGGGCCGAAGTTGCTGTCCCAGCCGATCCAGCCGTGGTGGGCGGCGTCGATGTAGTTGTAGACGTTGCCGATCGCGCCCAGCTTCGCGAGGGCGTAGCCGACGCCGTTGACGTACGCGCCGTTGGCCTTCACGGTGTCGCACATGGCGGTGCCGCCGGGCTGGCCGGAGGTGTTGGTGACCAGGTTGGGCAGCGAGTCGATCTCGATGATGTTGATGATCCGCAGGCTCGCGTACTTCGGGTCGCCCTGGATCGCGGCGATCGGGTCGATGTACTCGGCCTTGTACCGGGGCAGTTCGTCCGGGCCCAGCTCGCCGTTCGACGCCAGCGCCGCGCAGTCCCGGCCGGGCAGGTTGTAGATCACGAACTGGATGTAGCCGGCGCCCTGGCGCAGCGCCTCGTCGAGGTGGTCGCGGAGGCCCATGGCGCCGTTCGAGCTGCTGTCCGGCGTGCCCTCGATGGCGGCGATGCGGTCCAGCCAGACCGCGGTGGGGTTGTTGGAGACGCGGCTGCCGCCCGGCTCGGCGTCCGCCTTCGCCTTCCACTCCGGGTTCACGTAGCCCCGCACCCCCTGGTACGGGTTGTCGACCCGGCCGTCCGGCGGGTCGGTCGGGGGCGGCGTGGTGGGCGGAGGCGTGGTGGGCGGGGTGGTGCCGCCGTCGCACGTCACCCCGTTGAGGGTGAACGAGGTGGGCTTCGGGTTGCTCCCGCTCCAGGCGCCGTTGAAGCCGATGCTCGTGGACGCGCCGGTGGCGAGGCTGCCGTTGTACGACAGGTTGCGGGCCGTCACCTGGCTCCCGGACTGGGAGAACTCGGCCGACCACCCCTGCTGCACCCGCTGGCTGGAGTTCGGGAAGGTCCAGCCGAGCGTCCAGCCGTTGATCGGATCGCCGAGGTTGTGGATGGTGATGTTGGCGGTGAAGCCACCCGGCCAGTCGTTGGTCGAGTAGGTCACGTCGCAGCGGGTCGCGGCGTGCGCCACGGTGACCGGTAGGGTCACCAGCCCGCCGGCGACCAGGACGCCCGCGCCGGCGAGCGCGAGGGCCCGGCGTGGGGCGGACAGTCTTCTCCAGACGTTCATTGCCACTGAACTCCTTGGGCGAGACCGGGCCCGCGGACGGCCCGGCGAGGGGGGCCGGTGGACGTCGCGGTGGGACGGCCGCCGGCGCCGACGGGATTGCTCGGGAGTGCCCGACCCGGACGGGCGGTGGTGGTGCGCGACCGGCGTGACCCGGCCGGTCGCTTCGGCGGCCGGAGACCGTCCCGGTGGACCGGGTGCCCTACGGCTCCTGCCTGGCGGTGTGGCTCCGCGACCGCGTGGAGCGATTCTTGCATGGGAGCGCTTCCATGGCAATCCCTCGATGCCTTGACCGCTCCCGGCGAGGCGGGACCCCCGGCCGATGCGCGGCCCGGGCGGGACACCGCACCCGGGCGGGACAGCGACCCCGCGCGGGTCGAACCCGGACGGTCGGGACCGTCCGGGCCGCTGCCGGAAGCGCGGCACCGCAGGTCCGGAACCCCCTGACCGACCCGCAACAGGGCTGGCCGTCCGCGACGGTACTTACCACCTCCGAACGGTCGTACAACCAATACACGTATAAACGCGAATCTTCTCCTTCATAAGTCATGAAACGGTCTAACGTCAGCCCTAGCTCGGGGGCACCGAGTCCAGGACAAAGGGATGGAGTGACGCAGGTCATGGCTAAGAAGATGCTCGGGAAGGTCGTCGCGGGCGCCGCCCTCGGTGGGGCGTCCCTCCTGGTGTTCGCGCCGGGGGTCGCGTTCGCGGACGGTCACCACGACGGGAAGGACCGCGACGGCAAGGTCCTCGCCAAGCCGCACGTGGTGAAGGCCGGCGAGGAGGTCAAGCTCCTCGAGATCTGCAGCGAGCCGCAGAAGCACGCGTACGTCTGGTCGAAGGTCACCGGCAAGGTCGACCTGAAGCCGGTCAAGGACGGCGAGGACCGGGGCGACTGGCGCGACGAGGACTCCTACGGCCGCGACGACAAGGACGAGCACGGCAAGGACGACAAGGGCCGCGACCACGAGGGCAAGGACGAGCACGGCAAGGACGACAAGGGCAAGGACGAGCACGGCAAGGACGAGCACGGCAAGGACGACAAGGGCCGCGACCACGAGGACAAGGGCGACAACGGCGAGACGGCGAAGCCGCAGCCGCCGGCCGACGAGGCGCAGCCCGACGGCCAGGGTGGCGGCGCCGCGGCCGACGCGGCCGACGAGGGCAAGGACGAGGACAAGGGCAAGGACTGGAACGGCTACGAGCACGGCCAGGACGCCGAGGGCCGCGGTGACCACGGCGACAAGAAGGACCACGAGGAGTACGGCTCGGAGGAGCGCGGCTCGTGGGAGGACAAGGGCCGCGACGGCGGCTGGAACGGCGAGGACTCCCGCGACCACGGCAAGGGCGAGGACAAGTGGGAGCACAAGCGGGACTTCGTCTACTACGGCGAGGCGAAGGTCGACGAGCACGCCAAGCCGGGCCGCTACGAGCTCAAGGGCTCCTGCGGCGAGGGCGAGCTGGTCGTCACGCCGCGCGGCGGGGTCGACGGCGGTGACGGTGGCGTCGGCGCCGGTGCGGACATGAACCTCGCCGCGGGTGGCGCCAGCCTGCTGGGCGCCGCCGCCCTGGGCGGGATCGTCCTGCTGCGTCGCCGGCGGACCGATGAGTTCGTCGCCTGACGCGACGGCGACACGGGCCGGCGGCCGTCACGGGAGACCGTGGCGCGCCGCCGGCACCGCCGTCGTCGCCCTCCTCGCCCTGGCCGGCGCCGGCATGGTCGGCGCCGCGTTCAAGACCACCCCCGCACCCCGCCCGCCCCAGCCGCTGGCCCAGGCCGCCCCCGAGTCCGGCCGGCCGAGCGAGGCGGACCAGCCCGGCGAGGGGCAGCCGGCCCCGACCGGCCTCCCCCGCGCCACGCCCACCACCATCACGATCCCCCGGATCGGGGTGGACGCGCAGATCATGAAGCTGGGCACCAACCCGGACGGCACCGTCCAGGTGCCGCCGCTCGACCAGGCGCAGCTCGCCGGCTGGTACGAGCCCGGCCCGGCCCCCGGCGAGGTCGGCAACGCCGTCATCGTCGGCCACGTCGACTCGGCCAAGATGGGGCCCGCGGTCTTCTTCGACCTCGGCGCCCTGCAGGCCGGCGACACGGTCACGGTGAAGCGGGACGACGGCCGGTCGGTCACCTTCCGGATCGACTCGGTCGAGTCGTACCCGAAGGACGCGTTCCCCACCGAGCGGGTGTACGGGCCGAACGACCGGCCCGGCCTGCGCGTGGTGACCTGCGGCGGCCAGTTCGACGAGACCGCCCGCAGCTATCTGAACAACGTGATCGTCTTCGCCAGCCTGGTCGGCTGACACGACGGCGCGGTCCGGCCGGTCGGGTTGTCCCGACCGGCCGGACCGCGTCCGGCGGCGTTAGGCCGCGGCCGAGGTCCGCACCAGCGTGCGGATCTGGCGCAGCAGCACCGACAGGGCGGCGAGGTCCGCCCGGGACTCGTCGAACTCCCCCATCGCCCGGCGGGTGCGGTGGACGGAGATGGCGTTCGACTGCTCCCACTGCTGCACCCGCTCCTGCGGGGGCAGGCTGTCCGGCGTGGAGTCGAGCACCTCCGCGGTGAGCGCGGCCAGCGCGGCGTACAGGTCGTAGCGCAGCGCCATCCGGGCGAGGGTCTGCCACCGGTCCTCCCGCGGCAGCAGGGAGATCTTCGACAGCAGCGCGTCCACCCGGAACAGGTCGGACAGCACGAAGTAGACCGGAGCCACCTCGCCGACGTCCCGACCCCGGCTCGCCGCGGTCTCCACCACGTCGAGCAGGCCGAAGCTGTACATCAACCGGGTCGCCTGCTCGGCCAGCTCGCGCGGGAGGCCCCGCTCGGTCATCGAGTCGATGTGGGCCCGGATGGCCTCCCGCTCGCTGCCGTAGAAGAGGTTCTCCAGCTCCGGCAGGAGCCGGGCCACCCCGTCCCGCAACCGGGCGATCTCCCCCGGCACGTCGATCGGCGAGCGGCGGTTGGTCACCAGCCACCGCACCGCCCGGTCGAGCAGCCGGCGGGTGTCCAGGTAGACGGTCGTCTGCAGCTCGGGCGAGACCTTGTTGTCCAGCGCCTCGACCGCGTCCCACAGCTCCCGCAGCCCGAACACGTCGCGGACCACCACGTACGCCCGGATCACGTCCGCCGGCGATGCGGCCGTCTCCTCCATGACCCGGAAGACGAACGAGATGCCGCCCCGGTTGATCGCCTCGTTCACCAGCACCGTGGTGACGATCTCGCGGCGCAGCCGGTGCCGGGACATCCGGTCGGCGAACCGCTCCCGCATCGGCGTCGGGAAGTAGTTGACCAGGACGTCGGTCGTCCACTCCTCGTCCGCCAGGCCGTCGGCGAGGATGTCCCGCTCCAGCACGATCTTGACGTACGCGAGCAGCACCGCGAACTCCGGCGCGGTGAGGCCGGTCTCGGACCGGACCGCCAGCTCCTCGTCCGGCGGCAGCGCCTCGAGCGACCGGTCCAGCGCACCGGAGCGCTCCAGCTCGTTGATCATGCGCCGGTGCACGGGAAGGAGCGAGGCCGCCTGCGCCTGGGCGTTGTTGATCGCCCGGGCCTGGTCGTAGTTGTCGCGCAGCACCAGCGTGGCGACCTCGTCGGTCATCTCGGCGAGCAGCTCGTCCCGCTGCTCCGTGGTCAGCTCCCCGTCGGCGACCGCGGTGTTGAGCAGGATCTTGATGTTCACCTCGTGGTCGGACGTGTCCACACCGGCCGCGTTGTCGATGAAGTCGGTGTAGATCCGCCCGCCGGTCAGCGCGTACTCGATCCGGCCGAGCTGGGTGAAGCCCAGGTTGCCGCCCTCGCCGACCACCCGGCAGCGCAGGTTCCTGCCGTCCACCCGGATCGCGTCGTTGGACTTGTCGCCCACCTCCGCGTTGGTCTGGCTGGACGCCTTGACGTACGTGCCGATGCCGCCGTTCCAGAGCAGGTCCACCGGCGCCGTGAGGATCGCCCGCATCAGCTCCTGGGGAGACATCTGGGTCACGTCGTCCTCCAGGCCGAGCCGCGCCCGCACCTGCGGCGAGATCGGCACCGACTTGGCCGTACGCGAATACACCCCGCCGCCCTCGGAGATCAGCTCCGGGTTGTAGTCCTCCCACGACGAGCGCGGCAGCTCGAACAGCCGCTTCCGCTCGGCGTACGAGATGCCGGCGTCCGGATCCGGGTCGAGGAAGATGTGCCGGTGGTCGAACGCGGCCACCAGCCGGATGTGCTGCGACAGCAGCATCCCGTTGCCGAAGACGTCGCCGCTCATGTCGCCGACGCCGACCACGGTGAAGTCCTGGGTCTGGGTGTCGTGGCCCAGCTCCCGGAAGTGCCGCTTGACCGACTCCCAGGCGCCCCGGGCCGTGATGCCCATCTTCTTGTGGTCGTAGCCCGCCGACCCGCCGGAGGCGAACGCGTCGCCGAGCCAGAAGTTGTGCGCCGCCGAGATCTCGTTGGCGATGTCGGAGAAGGTGGCCGTGCCCTTGTCCGCCGCGACCACCATGTACGGGTCGTCGCCGTCGTGCCGGACCACGTCCTGCGGCGGCACGATCCGGCCCCCGACGATGTTGTCGGTGACGTCGAGCAGGCCGGAGATGAACTCCTTGTAGCAGATGACGGCCTCGTCGCGGTCGCCCGGCTTCTGCTTGAGCACGAAGCCGCCCTTGGCGCCGACCGGCACGATGACGGTGTTCTTCACCATCTGCGCCTTGACCAGGCCCAGCACCTCCGTGCGGAAGTCCTCCCGCCGGTCGGACCAGCGCAGACCACCGCGCGCCACCGGCCCGAAGCGCAGGTGCACACCCTCGAAGCGCGGCGAGTACACGAAGATCTCGAACTTCGGCCGCGGCGCCGGCAGGTCCGGGATGGCCTGCGGATCCAGCTTGAACGCCACGTACGACTTGGGTCGGCCGTCCTCGCGCCGCTGGTAGAAGCTCGTCCGCAGGGTGCCCTGGATGAGCGTGAGGTACGCGCGCAGGATCCGGTCCTGGTCGAGGCTCGCCACGTCGTCGAGCGCCTCGCCGATCGCGGCGACCAGTTCGGCGCTGTGCCGCTCCCGCTCCTCGGCCTCGATCGGGCCGGGCGCGAACCGCGCCTCGAAGAGCCGCACCAGCAGCTCGGCGATCTGCGGGTACGCGATGAAGGTCTGCTCCATGTAGTCCTGCGAGAAGACCGTCCCGGCCTGCCGCAGGTACTTCGCGTACGCCCGGAGCACGACCACCTGACGCCAGGTCAGCCCGGCGCGCAGCACCAGCTCGTTGAAGCGGTCGACCTCGGCCTCGCCCCGCCACGCGGCCGCGAACGCGTTCTCCACGTGCGGACGCACCTCGGCCAGCTCCTGATGGCCCTCGGGCAGTTGCAGCCCGAAGTCGTAAAGCCATATCCGGCCGTCGATCCGGTCCACCTCGTACGGGTGCTCGTCGATCACCCGGACGCCGAGCGAGTGCAGCACCGGCAGCACGGCGGAGAGCATCATCGGCTCGCCGTACCGGTAGACCTTGAACCGCACGTCCATCGACTCGTCGACGTCCGCGCCGGCGCGCGCGCCCGCCCGCGGGGCGAGCTGCTTGCGGAACAGGTGCATCTCGAGCTGGCCGGGCTCCTCCAGCAGCTCCAGCTTGGCCAGGTCCTTCATCGCCTCGTACGGCGTGTGCCCGTCCTTGTAGCCCTCGGGGAACGCGTCGGCGTACCGGGCGAAGAGGTGCTTGGCCTGCTCGTCGCCGAGCTTGCGCTCCAGCACCAGCCGGTAGTCGTCGTCCCAGAGTCGGGTCGCGTCGGCCAGCTCCTCGGCGAGCAGGTCGGCGTCGATCTCGCTCGGCGGCTTGGTCGGGTCGGTGCGGACGATGAAGTGCACCCGCGCGAGCATCGACTCGGTGACCCGGGTGGTGTAGTCCACCCCGACACCGTTCAGCTCCCGCAGCAGGATGTCCTGCATGCGCAGGCGGTTCTGCGTCGTGAACCGGTCCCGCGGCAGGTAGATGAGGCAGGAGATGAACCTCCCGTACGCGTCCTTGCGCAGGAAGACCCGCAGCTGCCGGCGGCCGGCCATGCGCAGGACGCCGATGACCGCGTGGTAGAGGTCGTCCGTCTTGATCTGGAACAGCTCGTCGCGCGGGTAGGTCTCCAGGATCTGCAGCAGATCCTTGCCGGAGTGGCTACGCTGGCTGAGGCCGGAACGTTCGAGCACCTCGGCCACCTTGCGGCGGACCACCGGCAGCTCCCGCACGCTCGTGCGGTACGCGGCGGTGGAGAACAGGCCGATGAAGCGGCGCTCGCCGACGACCTCGCCGGCCTCGTCGAACACCTTGAAACCGATGTAGTCGAGGTACGCCGAGCGGTGCACGGTGGCCCGCGAGTTGGCCTTCGTGATGATGAGCAGGCGCTTCTCCAGCACCTTCTCGTGCGCCTCGGGCGTCATCGACGACAGCGTCCGGGGCTCCGTCGAGTCCTGCCGGAGGATGCCCAGCCCGCTGCCGAGCACCGCCTCCAGGGCCTGACCGCCCTCCGGCGTGTCCACCAGCCGGTACTCGCGGTAGCCGAGGAAGGTGAAGTGGTCGTGCGCGAGCCAGCGCAGCAGCTCGACCGAGTCGGTGATGTCCTTCTCCGGGACCGGCGGCCGGTTGTCGCTGGTCCGGGCCGCGGCGAGCTCGTCGGCGAGCGACAGCGCCCGCTGGCGCATCTTGGGCCAGTCCTCCACGGCCTCGCGCACGTCGGTGAGGACCCGCTGGAGTTCCCGGCGGAGCCGGTCGCGTCCGGCGGCGTCGCGGACCGGATCGATCTCGATCCGCATCCAACTTTCCACCAGGTCACCGGCGATCGCGTCGTCCGGCTCGACGTCGGCGGCCACCTCGGTCAGCCGGCCGAGCGGCTCCCGGCGCACGACGACGAGCGGGTGCACCAGCAGGTGGACGTCGAGGTGGTGCGAGTTGAGCAGCGCGGTGACCGAATCGACCAGGAATGGCATGTCGTCCACGACGATCTCGATGACCGTGTGGTGCTGCTCGGCGTCCGGCTCGTGGATGCGCAGCTTCAGCTCGCCGGGCACCCGCTGCTGCGCGAGCTCCCGGTGGGCGCGCGCCGCGGCGAGCATCTCCTCGGCGGTGAAACCGATCAGCTCCTCGTCCGGAGCGAACCGCCAGAAGCGGCTGACCAGCGCCGCCGCCTCGTGGTCGTCGCCCGCCAGCGCGACCGCCTGGGCCACCAGGCGCTCCGCGTTGGGCACGGGCTCATCGAGCTCGCTGTCCTCGGACTCGTCGGCCAGCGCCTCCGCCGGCAGACCGAGATCGTAGATGGTGTCGATGCTCGACCCGGTCAACCCTGTCACGCCCGTGTCGAGCCGGCCGTAGCCGTCCCCGTCGGTCGCCGAGTCGAAGCTGTCGTCGTTCCGGCCGGTGTCATCCTGCCGGAGGTCGGGTTCCGGTTTGATCGCCGGACGCCGGTCCATCGGTGCCACTCCCCTCGACCCACCGCGTTGTGGGTCACTATGCCGCCCAGCCTAGGCCCTGCCGATCTGCCCCTCTGCCGGCGGACCACGGGCCGGACGTCCGGATCGCGACTCTGTCCTTTCGCCCGTTGCCGGTCCGAGGTTGGCCGACCCGGGAGTACCCCGTCGCGCGATGTTCATCACGCCGCCACGGGTCCGTCTTTTCGCACGTCGGGACCCATGCCGGGACGATGGGGGCGGCGCGGACGTACTACGGTGGGGCGTCCCGAGAACGGAGGGAATCCGCTTCATGCTCCTGTCGTACCCGCGCCACCCCGCCCGAGGCCGGACCCGGCGTCCGCTCGTCGCACTCGCCGTCACCGTCCTCGCCGCCGGCGCGCTCACGGCCTGCTCGGACGGGGACGGCCCCGAACAGAGCGTCGACGCCTTCCTGTCCGGCTGGCACTCCGGCGACCTGCAGAAGGTGGGGTTCGTGGACCCCACCGGCGCCAAGGTCGCGGCGTCGGAGGTGACCAAGCAGCTCAAGGAACTCTCGGGAGAGCTCGCGAACACGCCGCCCACCCTACGCCGTCAGGGTGAGGCCAAGGTCACCGCGGACACCGCCACCGCGGCGGTCCAGGTCGAGTGGACCCTGCCCGGTGACACCCGCTGGGAATACGAGCGGCAGGTGACCCTGGTCCGCGGCGACGACGACCAGTGGCAGGTGATGTGGGAGCCGCGGGTCGTGCACGAGAAGCTCACCGACGGTGACCGGCTGGGGCTGCGCCGGGACACCGGCCCCCGGGCCGCGGTGCTCGACGGCGCCGGTCAGCCGATCGTGGCGCCCCGTCCCGTGGTCCGGGTCGGTGTGCAGCCCAGCGAGGTGAGCGACGCCAAGGCCCTCGTCCGCCAGCTCGACGCCGCCTTCCGCGCGATCCGTCCGGCGCTCGTCCCGGCCGTCGACCTCTCCGACCTGCCGAAGCGTCTCGACGAGGCCGATCCGGGCGCGTTCGTCGAGGTGGTGACGCTGCGGGACGAGGCGTACCGGCAGATCAAGTCCCGCATCTACGACCTGCCCGGCACCAAGTTCCGCGCCGACAAGCTCGACCTCGCGCCCACCCGCGAGTTCGCCCGGGCGTTGCTGGGCACGGTGGACCCGGCCCAGGCCGACGACCTGGCCGAGCATCCCGACAAGTACGCGGCCGGCGACCTCGTCGGCCACGGCGGGCTCCAGGGCCGCTACGACGACCGGCTGCGCGGCCGGCCGGGTCTCACGGTGCTCGTCGAGCGTCCCGGCGAGGACGGCACGCTGGTCCCGACCGGCACGGAGCTGTTCCACAGCGAGCCGCAGCCGGGCCAGCCGTTGAAGACGACGCTCGACGTCGCCACCCAGAACGCGGCCGACGCCGCGCTGCGCGGTGAGAAGCGGCGCTCCGCCCTGGTGGCGGTCCGCATCAGCGACGGCGCGGTGCTCGCCGCGGCGAACGGTCCGGGGGCGGCCGGGGAGAACCTCGCCTTCACCGCCCAGGTGCCGCCCGGCTCCACGTTCAAGATGGTGAGCGCGCTGGGCCTGCTCGACCGGGGCGCCGTCACCCCGGACACGCCGGTGACGTGCGACAAGACGTTCACGGTGGACGGCCGGTCGTTCAAGAACTCCGACAACTTCGCGCTCGGCTCGGTGCCGTTCCGCACCGACTTCGCGAAGTCCTGCAACACGGCCTTCGCGGCCCTCGCCCCGAAGCTGGGGGCCGACGGCCTCGCCGTCGCCGGCCGCTCGCTCGGCCTGGAGGGCCAGTGGGACCTCGGCATCGACGCGTTCACCGGCAAGGTCTCGGCGAACGGGTCGCCGGCCGAGCAGGCCGCCGCCTCGTTCGGCCAGGGCACCACCGTGGTGAGCCCGCTGGCCATGGCGTCCGCCACGGCGGCCGTCGCGCGGGGGCGCTTCGCGCAGCCCAAGCTGCTGCTGGACCCGGCCCCGGCCAAGCCCGCCGCGGCCGGCCCGGAGCTGAAGCCCGAGTCGGTCGAGGCGGTGCGGGCCATGATGCGCGAGGTGGTGACGGCCGGTACCGGCACGGCCCTCAAGGACGTCCCGGGCCAGCCGGTGTACGGCAAGACGGGCACCGCCGAGTACGACAACAACCCCGCCCACACGCACGCGTGGTTCGTCGGCTGGCAGGGCGACGTGGCGTTCGCCGTCTTCGTGGAGCAGGGCGGGTCCAGCACGGCGTCCGCCGTACCGATCGCCGAGCGCTTCCTCCGCGCCCTCCGCTGACCCGACCCGGTCGATCATGAGGTTGGCGGGCGATCTGGAGATCGAAGGCCCCGCCAACCTCATGATCGACGCGCGCGTCCTGCCGGCCTTCCCGGTCCGGGTACCGGTCAGGCGAAGCCGGCGGCGGAGCGTGGGCTGTCGTCGTCCGACGACTGCGGCTCCGGGGCGGGCCGGTCCGCCGGGTCGAGCCCGCCGGCGGCGCTGACGGGCGGGCGGCCGGCGCCCCGGCGGGGCGCGGGCGCCGGCGGGGGTGTCGAGCCGGGCAGCAGCCGGGGCGGCACGGCCCCGGGCGAGGTCACCGGCGTCAGCCCCGCCACCACGGTGTTGACGATCTCGGCGGCGTACGCGCCGTCCGGGTCGTAGTCGGGGTCGAACACGGTCAGCTCGACGCCCAGGCAGTGCGGCGTGTCCACCAGGCCGGCGAGCAGGATCTCCAGCTCCGCGAACGCGATCCCGCCCGGGTCGGGCGCGTCGACGGCCGGCATCACGGCCGGGTCGAGCACGTCCACGTCGATGTGCACCCAGTAGCCGGCGCAGTCGGCCAGCTGCTCGTGCGCCCACTGCGCGGTCCGGGCCGCGCCCTCGGCCCGCAGCGCCGGCACCGGCCGGGTGACGATCCCGGCGGCCTGGAGGTCGAGGCGGTACTCGTCCTGCGCGCGGATGCCGAGCACCACCACGTCGACGTCCCGGAAGTACGGCCGGCGCCCCTCGATGGCGGCGAGGTCGGCCTGCCCCCGGCCGGTGACGAGGGCCAGGTCCTCACCGGCGGCGGCGCCGACGTACGACGCGTTGCCGGGGTGCCGGAAGTCGGAGTGGCCGTCGACGAAGACCAGCCCGATCCTGCCGCCGACCGCCTCGCCGAGCCGGTGCATGGCCAGCGCCGACCCGAGCAGCACCGAGCAGTCGCCGCCCAGCACCAGCGGGAACTCCCCCCGGTCGATGATGCCCCCGATCCGGTCGGCCAGCGCCACCGAGTACGCGGAGATCTCCCGGGCGTGGCACACGCCGTCGCCGGGCCGCCAGTCGCCCGGGTCATACCGGGGCGGGGTCAGGCAGCCGGCGTCCCGGGCCCGCAGGCGGGCGAGCAGCCCGTGGTCGCGCAGGGCGCCCGGCGCCTTCGCGCAGCCCGGCACGGAGCTGGGCGTGGGCGGGCGCAGGCCGAGGTTTGTCGGCGCGTCGAGGACGGCGATCCGGCGCGTCATGGGCTCCCGTCCTCGGTGGTCGGGCGGGCCGGCCGGTCCGCCGGCCCGCGCTGGTGTGCTACGTGCTCGGAACCGTTCGGGTGGTCAGAACAGGGCGCTGGCCAGGGCCCGTCGGGCCGAGGCGACGGCCGGGTCCTCGGGGCCGGCGATGGTGAAGAGGCCGACCAGGTGCTGACGTACCTTCTCCCGGTCGTCGCCCGTGGTGCGGCGCACCGTGTCCACGAGGCGCTTGTAGGCCTGCTCGGCGAGCCCGCTGAGCACCTCGATGTCGGCGGCGAGCAACTGCGCGTCGACGTCGTCGGGGTTCGCCGCCGCCGCGGCGAGCGCGGCCTGCGGGTCGGCGCCGGCCACCCGGCGGGCCAGGCCCACCTGGGCGAGACCGGCCTCGGCCGCCGCGTCGGCCGGGGACTCGGCCAGGATCTTGCGGTACGCCCGCTCGGCGGCGTCGAGGTCGCCGTTCATGAGCGCGTCGTCGGCCTCGTCGAGGCGGGGGTCGCTCGGCGCGGCGACGCTCACGCCGCCGGCCTTGAGCACGGCCTGGATCCACTGCCGCAGCTGCGCCTCGGGCACCACGCCGGCGAACGCGTCGATCGGCTGGCCGCCGACCACCGCGTACACCATGGGGATGCTCTGGACCCGGAACATCTGCGCGATGCGCGGGTTGGCGTCCACATCGATCTTGGCGAGCACCCACGCGCCGCCGCCCTCGACGGCGAGCCGTTCCAGCACCGGGGAGAGCTGCTTGCACGGCTCGCACCACTCGGCCCAGAAGTCGACGACGACCGGGGTGTTGAGCGAGCGTTCCAGCACCTCGGACTGGAAGGTCGCCTCGGTCACGTCGATGACGGTGACACCGCCGACCGCGCCACCCGGCGCGCCAGCGGGCGGGCCGGACTGGGCCGGAGCGGACGAGGGGGCGGGGGTGCGCAGGGCGCTGAGGTCGACCGCGCCGCGAGTGAAGATCGACGAGGTGATCCGTGGGTCGCTCATGGTTATCTAGTTTCGCACGGACGTCGCCGAACTCAGATCAACCGCGACGGCGACAGTTGCAGTTCTCACCCTGCTCAGCCCGCCCCCGGCCCCCACGACGCCACACCCCCGCGATCTTGCACTTTCGGCCCGCGGTTCGCGGCATTCGTACCGTATGCCGGGGCAGAAAGTGCAAGATCGCGGGGGCGGGTGGGGGCGCGGTGGGTTAGAAGCGCGCGGGTTCGCGGTAGGTGCCCCACTCGGCGCGCAGCGCGTCGCAGATCTCGCCGAGGGTGGCCTCGGCCCGGACGGCGTCGAGCATGGCCGGGATCATGTTCTCGCCCGTCCGGCTCACCTCGACCATCCGGGCCACCGCGGCCTTCACCGCCGCGTCGTCCCGCTCGGCCTTGCGCTCGGCCAGCACCCGGCGCTGCTCCAGCTCGACCTCGTGCGAGATCCGCAGGATCTCCAGGTCCTTGGCGACCGTGTTGGTGTGGCAGTTGACCCCGACGATCTTCTTCTCGCCCTTCTCGAGCGCCTGCTGGTACGCGAAGGCCGCCTCGGCGATCTGGCTGGTGAACCAGCCGTCCTCGATGCCGCGCAGGATGCCCGACGTCATCGGCCCGATCTCGTGCGGGCCCTCGCCGCCGAGCTGGCGGATCCGGGCGAAGATGGCCTCGGCCTCGGCCTCGATCTTGTCGGTGAGCGCCTCGACGTACCAGGAGCCGCCGAGCGGGTCGGCCACGTTGGTGACCCCGGTCTCCTCCATGAGCACCTGCTGGGTACGCAGGGCGATCTCGGCGGACTCGTCGGTGGGCAGCGCGAGCGTCTCGTCCAGCGCGTTGGTGTGCAGCGAGTTGGTCCCGCCGAGCACCGCGGCGAGCGCCTCGACGGCCGTGCGGACCACGTTGTTGACCGGCTGCTGGGCGGTCAGCGACACGCCGGCGGTCTGGGTGTGGAACCTCAGCCAGAGAGCCTTCTCGCTGGTCGCGCCGTAGACGTCGCGCAGCCAGCGGGCCCAGATCCGGCGGGCGGCCCGGAACTTGGCGATCTCCTCGAAGAAGTCGACGTGCGAGTCGAAGAAGAAGCTCAGGCCGGGGGCGAAGACGTTGACGTCAAGCCCACGGCTGAGGCCCAGCTCGACGTAGCCGAAGCCGTCGGCCAGCGTGTACGCCAGCTCCTGCGCGGCGGTCGACCCGGCCTCCCGGATGTGGTAGCCGGAGACTGAGAGCGGCTTGTACCGCGGGATCTCCCGCGCGCAGTACTCCATGAGGTCGCCGATGAGGCGCAGGTGCGGCTCCGGGTCGAAGAGCCACTCCTTCTGCGCGATGTACTCCTTGAAGATGTCGGTCTGGAGCGTGCCGTCCAGGGTGGAGAGGTCGGCGCCCTGCCGCTCGGCGGCGACGAGGTACATGCAGAAGACCGGCACGGCCGGGCCGGAGATGGTCATCGAGGTCGTGACGCCGGCCAGGTCGATGCCGTCGAACAGGACCTCCATGTCGGCGGCGCTGTCGATCGCCACGCCGCAGTGGCCCACCTCGCCCAGGGACTGGGGGTCGTCCGAGTCCCGCCCCATGAGGGTCGGCATGTCGAAGGCGACGGAGAGCCCGCCACCGCCGGCGCCCAGGATCATCTTGTAGCGCTCGTTGGTCTGCCGGGCGTTGCCGAAGCCGGCGAACTGCCGGATGGTCCAGGTCCGCCCGCGGTAGCCGGTCGGGTAGAGCCCCCGGGTGTACGGGTACTCCCCCGGCCAGCCGATCCGCTCGAAGCCCGGGTAGTCGGTCCCCTCCGGCGGCCCGTAGACGGGTTCCACGCTCATCCCGGAGAGGGTGGTGAAGTCGGCGTCCCGCTTGCGCGCGGCGTCGTACCGGGCCTGCCAGCGGGCCCGTCCGGCGGCGATCTCGTCGGCGTTCATCGGCGGGGCTCCTCCTCGAGTCCTCGACTGCCCCTCGAGTGTAGAGCCGGAGCCTGAACGATCACTAAGGAGTGTCGTACCGGCGGGTAGCCCCGACGCGCGGGGGCCCGGTCAGGCCGTCGGCGCGGCGGGCTCGCCCAGGGAGACGTCGTCGACCCGGATGTTGACCTCGTCGACCCGCAGCCCGTACGCCTCGACGGCCTCGGTCACCTTCGCCCGGACCGCCTCGGTCACCTCGGGCACCGTCCGGCCCGCCTCGATGACGATCACCAGGTTGATCACGGCCGCGCCGTTCGTGACGGCCGCCGAGGCGCCCCGGGTGGCGTCGCCGACCTTGTCCAGCCCGACCCGGTCGAGCACCGAGTTGAAGAACCGGGCGACGTCGCCACCCAGCTCGGTCACCCCCGGCACCGATCGGGCGGCGGCCACCGCGATCTTCTCCACCACCTCGTCGGAGACGGACGTCGTACCGCCCGCCACCGCGTCCGGCGTCACCGTCAGCTCCTGCGTCGCCTCGTCAGCCATGGTCTCCCCACACGTCGCACCGCCCCACGCCGTCCGTGGGGCGGTGCGAGCGTACTAGGCGGGGCCCGTCCGTAGTGGACGCGTCAGGTGCCCAGCTGCGCGAGCAGCTCGTCGGCGGCCGCGTACGGGTCGATCGCCCCCTCGGCCACCTTCGCGGCGAGCGACGGCAGCTCCGTACCGTCGCGCAGCGACCCGATCCGGTCGCGGAGCACACCCACCGCGATCGCCTCGATCTCGGCGGCGGCCCGCGCCTCCTGCCGGCGGCGCAGCTCACCGCGCTCGACCAGCCAGGTGCGGTGCTTGTCGACGGCGGCCGCGATGTCGTCGATCCCCTCGCCCCGCGCGGCGACCGCGCGGACGACCTGGGGCCGCCACTCACCCGGGCCGCGCTCGCCGAGCGCGATCATGCCCTGGATGTCGCGGTACGTCGCGTCGGCGCCGTCCCGGTCGGCCTTGTTCACCACGAAGACGTCGGCGATCTCCAGGATGCCGGCCTTCACGGCCTGGATGGCGTCGCCCATGCCCGGTGCGAGCAGCACCAGCGTGGTGTCCGCCAGCGAGGCGACCTCCACCTCGGCCTGCCCGACACCGACCGTCTCCACGAGCACCACGTCGCAGCCGGCGCCCTCCAGCACCCGCACCGCCTGCGGGGTGGCCGCCGCGAGCCCACCGAGGTGCCCGCGGCTGGACATCGAGCGGATGTAGACGCCCGGATCCGTCGCGTGGTCCTGCATCCGTACCCGGTCACCGAGGATGGCGCCGCCGGTGAACGGGCTGGACGGGTCGACCGCCAGCACGCCGACCCGGTGCCCGCGCGCCCGCAGCGCCCGGACCAGCTCGTTCGTCGTGGTGGACTTGCCCACGCCGGGCGAGCCGGTCAGCCCCACCACCTGGGCCTGACCCGCGTACGGCGCGAGCGCCGCGGCGATGTCGCGCAGCAGCTCGTCGCCGTTCTCCACCAGCGTGATGAGGCGGGCCACCGCGCGGTGGTCGCCCGCGCGAGCCCGTTCGACCAGCATGGGTACGTCCCGGCTGCGCCGCACCGAGCCGGGGGATGCCGCCGGGACGTTCTCGATCGTTCCGCTCACTGAGCCAGCTCACACAACCCCGGTCACCGACCGCTCTCGGCGGGGGCGGGGACGTGGACGATCAGCGCGTCGCCCTGGCCACCGCCGCCGCAGAGCGCCGCCGCGCCCGTGCCGCCACCCCGGCGCTTCAGCTCCAGGGCGAGGGTGAGCACCAGCCGCGCGCCGGACATCCCGATCGGGTGCCCCAGGGCGATGGCGCCGCCGTTGACGTTCACCTTCGACGGGGACACACCGAGGTCACGGATGGACTGGATGCCGACCTGGGCGAACGCCTCGTTGATCTCGATGAGGTCGAGGTCGGCGACGGTCAGACCCGCCTTGCGCAGCGCGTGCTGGATCGCGTTGGACGGCTGGGAGTGCAGCGAGTTGTCCGGGCCGGCGACGTTGCCGTGCGCCCCGATCTCGGCGATCCAGGTCAGCCCCAGCTCCTTCGCCTTGGCCTTGCTCATGACGACGACGGCGGCCGCGCCGTCGGAGATCGGCGACGAGCTGCCGGCGGTGATCGTGCCGTCAGGGGTGAACGCCGGACGCAGCTTGCCCAGGGTCTCGACCGTGGTGTCCGGTCGGATGCCCTCGTCCTCGCTGATCACTACCGGGTCGCCCTTGCGCTGCGGGATGACCACCGGGGTGATCTCGTCGGCGAAGTGGCCGTTCTTCTGCGCGGCGGCGGCCTTCTGGTGGCTCGCGGCGGCGAAGGCGTCCTGCTCCTCACGGCTGATGCCGTGCCGCGCGCCGAGCCGCTCGGTGGACTCGCCCATCGAGCAGCAGTCCCAGGCGTCGGTGAGCCCGTCCAGCGCCATGTGGTCCTTGACCACCACGTCGCCGTACTTGTAGCCGCCGCGCTGGCCCATGAGCAGGTGCGGGGCGTTGGTCATCGACTCCATGCCGCCGGCGACGACGATGTCGAACTCACCGGCACGGATGAGCTGGTCGGCGAGGGCGATGGCGTCCAGGCCGCTGAGGCACACCTTGTTGATGGTCAGCGCCGGCACGGACATCGGGATGCCCGCCTCGACGGCCGCCTGGCGGGCGGGGATCTGGCCGGCGCCGGCCTGGAGCACCTGCCCCATGATCACGTACTGCACCTGCTCGGGGCTGACGCCGCCGCGCTCCAGGGCCGCCTTGATGGCGATGCCGCCGAGCTTCGTGGCAGGGAGGTCCTTGAGGTTGCCGAGCAGGCGCCCCATCGGGGTCCGCGCGCCGCTGACGATCACCGAAGCCATAGCCGCCTCCGAGGGGGTGCCGACCTGTACGCCTTAACGATTGTTCGGCCAGACTAGCGCCATGGCAGAGAACTCCCCCGTCGAGCCCGCTGCGGACTATGTCACAGACATCGGGCTCCGCCGAATCGACCACGTCGGCGTCGCCGTCGCGGACCTGGACGCCGCGATCGACTTCTACGAGCGGACGTTCGGGATGCGGTGCGTGCACACCGAGACCAACGCCGAGCAGGGCGTCCGCGAGGCGATGATGGCGGTCGGCCCCGGCACCGAGGGCGGCTGCGTGCAGTTGCTCGCCCCGCTCACCCCGGAGTCGACCATCGCGAGGTTCCTCGACCGCAACGGCCCGGGCGTGCAGCAGGTGGCGTACACGGTCGCGGACATCGACGCGGCGTGCGCGGCGCTGCGCGAGCGCGGGGTGCGGCTGCTCTACGACACGCCGCGACGCGGCACCGCGAACTCCCGGATCAACTTCGTGCACCCCAAGGACGCCGGCGGCGTCCTGGTGGAGCTGGTCGAGCCGGCGGCCACCGACGCCCACTGAGTCCCGCGCGACCAACGCGTCGATCATGAGGTTGGCGGGTGCGGGCGCCGGCGTGTCGCCCCGTCAACCTCATGATCGACGCGGCCCGGGCCGCCTACTGGTGCGCGGTTCGACAGCCCCGTGGACACCTTCACGCATCGGCGGATGCAATTCTTCACAGAGGACTTCCCGCCCTAGCTACCGTTCAGTAACGTCCGCCCGCAACAGGAGCACGACCGGCCTGTGTCGGACGCCGACATGGCGGCTCGGTCGCATCGGCGCCGACGATGGCAGCACCCCAGGCCCGCGCGCGCGGGTGCGGACGAACGGGAGGTCACCGTGCAGGACATCCTCGAAGCGATCATGGCGGCGGAGGGCTCCAGCCGGCCGGAGCGGGAACTCGCCGGGGTCGCCGGACTGCCCGTGCCCGACAGCTACCGGGGCGTCGTCGTCCGGGCCGACGAGACCCGGATGTTCGACGGCATGGCCACCCGCGACAAGGACCCGCGCAAGGCGCTGCACGTCCAGGAGGTCCCGACGCCGGAACTGGGGCCGGGTGAGGCGCTGGTCGCCGTGATGGCCAGCGCCATCAACTACAACACCGTCTGGACGAGCATCTTCGAACCGCTGCCCACCTTCACGTTCCTCCGGCGGTACGGCCGGCTCTCCGACCTGGCCCGCCGGCACGACCTGCCGTACCACGTGGTCGGCTCGGACGCGGCCGGCGTGGTGCTGCGCACCGGTCCCGGCGTGACCCGGTGGAAGCCCGGCGACGAGGTGGTGGCGCACTGCCTCTCCGTCGAACTGGAGGACGCGCCCGGCCACGACGACACGATGCTCGACCCCCAGCAGCGCATCTGGGGCTTCGAGACCAACTTCGGCGGCCTCGCCGAACTGGCCGTGGTGAAGGCCAACCAGCTGATGCCGAAGCCGCGGCACCTCAGCTGGGAGGAGGCGGCCAGCCCCGGCCTCGTGAACTCGACCGCGTACCGCCAGCTGGTGTCCCACCACGGCGCCAACATGAAGCAGGGCGACGTGGTGCTGATCTGGGGAGCGTCCGGCGGCCTGGGCAGCTACGCCACCCAGATGGCGCTGCACGGCGGCGCGATCCCGGTCTGCGTGGTCTCGTCGCCGGAGAAGGCCGAGCTGTGCCGCAGGATGGGCGCCGAACTGGTCATCGACCGCGCCGCCGAGGGCTTCCGGTTCTGGCGGGACGAGGAGACCCAGGACCCCGACGAGTGGCGCCGCTTCGGCGAGCGGATCCGGGAACTCACCGGCGGCGAGGACCCGGACATCGTCTTCGAGCACCCGGGCCGGGAGACGTTCGGCGCCAGCGTGTACGTCGCCAAGCGGGGCGGCACGATCGTCACCTGCGCCTCCACGAGCGGCTTCCAGCACCAGTACGACAACCGGTACCTGTGGATGCACCTCAAGCGGATCATCGGCAGCCACTTCGCCAACTACCAGGAGGCGTGGCAGGCCAACCGCCTGGTGGCCCTGGGCCGGGTGCACCCGACGGTGTCGAAGACCTACGCGCTGGAGCAGACCGGCCAGGCCGCGTACGAGGTGCACCGCAACGCCCACCAGGGCAAGGTCGGCGTCCGCTGTCTGGCGCCGCGCGACGGCCTGGGCGTCCGCGACCCGGAGCTGCGCTCCCGTCACGAGGACGCCATCAACCGGTTCCGGGGGCACTGACCCGCCCCGGCGCCGCAGTACCGACACGACACCGCGCCCCGACACGACACCGTCGCGCTCCGGCGCCGCGTCCTCCGGCGCCGCGTCCCGACGGGACACCGCGTCCCGGCGCGGCGCCTCGTCCCGCTCCGGCCGCCGTCCCTACGGCCGGAGCGGGACGGCCGTCGCGGGCGCGCACGGCCGGAGCGGGACGGCCGTCGCGGGCGCGCATTGCGGCGTACGCCGTCGCGTTTCTCCGGGGCCGCGCGCACCCATTCGCGGCGCTCGACGGCGCGCGTTCGCATGGCCCGACGGGTGACGCGGCAAAGGGCCGCACCGGCATCCGGCACCGTCCTTTTTCATGATCCGCGCCACGCGATCCGCCCGGCCCGGACCTGCCAAGATCGCCCCTTCGACCGGCTACCGTGACCACCGGGAGTTGACCATGTAAAGAGGACTCGAAAGGTTCCTACCGCTCTTGCGGAGCACCCTGGGGCGTCTGCCAGTATGTCCCAATGCCCCAGCAGCAATCCTCCCCTCTCGCGTTCTTCGACAACGCGAACTCACAGCCAGATTTCACGGTTGGCCTGCGCGGATACAACACCCACCAGGTCGATGACTTCATCGGCCGGATGACCGCCGCGCTGACCCAGTCCGAGCAGGCCCGCGCCGAGGCCGAGCAGCGGATGAACGACGCCCAGCGCCGGCTCCGCCAGGCCGAACAGCGCATGGCCACGCTGGAGCAGAAGCTCGCGGACGCCAGCAAGCAGCTCGAGGAGAACAGCCGGCCGACCCTCTCCGGCCTGGGCACCCGCGTCGAGCAGATCCTCCGGCTCGCGGAGGAGCAGGCCAACGACCACCGCAACGAGGCCAAGCGCGAGTCGGAGGGGATCCTCTCCGCCGCCCGCCTCGAGGCGCGTGAGATCACCGACAAGGCCCGCGCCGAGGCGGCCGCCATGAAGGCCACCGCCGAGCGCGAGGCCGGCAACCTCCGCACCGCGGCCGAGCGGGAAGCGGCGGAGGTGCGCGTCCAGGCCCGCCGTGAGGCCGACACGCTGCGCGCCGACGCCGAGCGTGAGACCAAGCAGCTGCGCACCGTGACGGCGCACGAGGTGGCCGAGCTGAAGTCCACCGTCGAGCGTGAGGTGGCGACGCTGCGGGCCACCGCCGAGCGGGAGATCACCCAGCTGCGGGCGAAGGCCGCGCGCGAGGCCGAGGAGAAGCGCGCCGAGGCGACCAAGCTGCTCACCGACGCGCGGGACAAGCGCGACAAGGACCTCCAGGCGCTGGAGCTGCAGCTCGCCGAGCGCCGGGAGAAGGCCGAGCGCGAGGAGTCCGAGCGGCACGCCGCGCAGGTCGCGCAGACCCAGAAGCTGGTCAACGAGGCGGAGCAGCGGGCGCGGGCCGCCCAGGAGCGGGCCAAGGAGATCGAGCAGCGCGCCGAGGCCCGCCGGGTCGAGTCGGAGCGCACCGCGGCCGAGACGGTCGAGAAGGCCAAGGCGCTGGCCGAGAAGACCCTCAACGAGGCGCGGGCCGAGTCGCAGCGCCTGCTCAGCGAGGCCCGGACGGAGGCGGAGCTGACCACGCAGGCCGCGCGCCGCGAGGTCGAGGACCTCACCCGCCAGAAGGACGCGGTCACCGCCCAGCTCGGGCAGATGCTCTCCGGTCTCGCCGGCATCGTGCCCGGCGTGCCGAACGGGGGCGCGGCGGCCAAGGCGGACGCCGACAAGGCCGGCGACGACGGCAAGGTGGCCGCGGAGTCCAACAGCTGACGCCACGCCAGGTCGGGGCATGACGCGGCGCGGGGCGGCACCGGGTGACCGGTGCGGTCCCGCGCCGCGCGCTTTTCACCACCCACTGTCATCCACCGGTACGAACCGAGTGAAGTAGGCCAACAGGGGCGTCCGTATCGCCCCAGCAGGGCCGGTTGCGTGTGAGGATGGGGGCATGTCGCACGGCGAGGAACTGTTCGCTCTCGGCGGGGACGTGGCCACGGAGCCAAGCTTCGAGTCCGCTCTGCGGGGGTACGAGAAGAAGCAGGTCGACCGTTACGTCGCGCGTGCGGAGCACGAGATCGCGACCCTCGCAGCCGAGCGGGAGCAGGCCTACACACAGATCCACAAGCTCGCCGGTCAGGTCGAGGTGCTCCAGCGTGACCTCGCCCAGGTGCGCAAACAGGTGGGCGTGGTGGACCGGGCCTCGTTCCGGCACCTCGGCCCCCGCGTCGAGCAGATCCTCACCCTCGCCGAGGAGCAGGCCGAGGACATCCTGCGGGCCGCCCACGAGGAGATCGAGTCCCGGCGGGCCGCCGCCGAGCACATCGTCGAGGACGCCCGGGAGCAGGCCGCCAAGGCGCTGAAGGACTTCGAGATCGCCCTCGCCGCCCGGCGGGCCGAGGAGGAGCGGCAGGCCGCCGCGCGCAAGGCCGAGTCGGAGACCGCGCTGCGCGCCGCCAAGGAGGAGTCCGCGAAGCTGCGCCGCAACGCGCAGGACGAGTTGGCCAGGGCGCAGCAGGAGGCGACCCAGCTGCGCGAGGCCGCCAAGGAGATCCACACCCGGGCGCAGCAGGAGTCGACCAAGCTGCGCGAGGCGGCGCGGGAGGCCCTGGCGAAGGCGCAGCAGGAGGCCACCGAGCTGCGCGACGCGGCCAAGGAGGTGCACGCCAAGGCCCAGCAGGAGGCCAAGCGCCTCATCGACCAGGCGACCGAGGCCGGTCGGGCCACCCACGCCAAGGCCCAGCGGGAGGCCAAGCAGATCATCGACGACGCCTCGATGGCGGGCCGGGCCACCCGCGCCAAGGCGCAGCAGGAGGCGGAGCGCCTCACGACGCAGGCGGCCGAGGCGGCCAAGCGCAGCCGGGCCGAGACCGAGGCGTACGTGCAGCGGATGCGCAGCGAGACCGAGACGTACGTGCAGCAGGCGCGCGCGCAGACCCAGCAGGAGCTGGGCGCGTGGCGGGCCGGCGTCGAGAAGGAGGTGAACTCCCGCCGCGAGGCGGCCGACCGCGAGCTGGCCCAGCGCCGCGCCGCCGCCGAGAAGGAGTTCGCCAAGCGCCGCGACGAGTTGGAGAAGCAGTTCACGTCCCGCCAGCAGGAGCTGGAGACCACGTTCGAGCGCCGCAAGCAGGAGCTGGAGTCCGGCTTCACCAGCCGGCGCGAGCGGTTGGAGTCCGAGTACACGGCCCGGAAGAACGAGATCGAGCAGGGCGCCGACCGCATCCGCCAGGCCGCCGAGCGGGACGCCACGACCCTGCGCCAGCAGGCCGAGGAGCAGGCCACCGAGCTGCTGCGCCGGGCCGAGTCGGAGGCCACCGAGAAGCGGCGTGCCGCCGACGAGCACGTGGCGGCGTCCCGACGGCAGTTCGAGGAGTACGCGGCGACGACCCAGCAGGCCCTCGCCACCACGCAGCAGCACCTCGCCGCGACGCAGCAGGAGGTGGCGGCCGGCCGCCAGCAGCTCGCCCAGGTGATGCTGGAGATCGCACAGGCCCAGCAGCAGCTCGCCGACCTGCGCCAGGAGACCTGGAAGTCCCGGCAGGAGTCCGACGAGCTCCAGCGGCGGCTGGCGGAGCTGCGGGTGCAGGTGGCCACCGCACCGGGTGGTTCCGACGGCCCCACCTCACCGCCTCCGGCGGGTACCGTCGCCCCCGCCTCGGCGGCCGGGCCCGCCGTGGCCGCGAAGCCGGTCGACGCCGGACGCGGGACGAGCGACCCGACCGCGAAGCCGGCCGGCGGGAAGGCGGAGCAGGCCACGAAGGCGCAGCCCGGCAGCGGGACGCCGGCGGACGGCACCCGGCCGACGCAGGGTGCGGGACGACCCGCCGGCGCGGGCGCTCGCGGCGGCGCGGGAAGCCCCGCGAAGCCCGGTCCCGCCGGCACACCGCACGGCGCGAAGCCCGAGCCGGCGGTCACGGCGAAGCCGGAGCCGGTGGTCGCCGCGAAATCGGAGTCGACGGCCGCCGCGACGGCCGAGCCGGCGACCGAGGCCGAGCCGGAGGTTGGCGGCCAGCCGAAGGCGCGACCGGTGGCCGAGCCGGTGACCACGGCGGACGCGGGCGCCCCGGTGGACGGCGAACCGACGGTCGCCGCGGTGCCGGGCGAGGGCGGCCGGGGCGCCACCCCCACGAAGATCACCAGTAAGGGCGAGAACGGCAAGCGACCCACCAAGCCGACGACCGACGAACGCGCCGCACGGCCCAACACCGTCTCCGTCGAGAAGGAGTGACGGCCGGTCCGAGGCGGCGACCGGCGCAGGTGCCCGGGACGGGTCACCGCGCGGCCTGCCGACGGTCACGGCGCGGTGGGCGTGACCCCGGCGGTCACCGCGGCGGGCATGACCGCGGCGGTCGTCGACCGTGTGGTCCGGCGGGTAGACCGTCCGACGGTCAGCCGGTGCCGGCGTGCCACCCCTCCCGTGCCCTAACGGCGAGGGCGCCGCGGACGGGTGGTTGCGGGAGTCGCCGGCCAGTAGTCTGCCGGGCAGGACCGGCCGGAGGCGGCCGGGTGCCCGCACGGGGCGGTGGACCCGCCGGACCTGAGCGGAGGACTGGTGACGCAGGACGGGCCGACGGCCGACGGACCGGAGCCGGAGGGCGCCGGCGCGGGGCACCCCGTCCCCGAGCCCGCCGGGAGTGAGGGCCCGGCCGCCGAGGGACGCCGGGCGCACCGGCATACCCCCCGGCCCGAGGGCGCGGAGCCGCCGCACGGCGAGGCGGCGCCCGCCGGCGAGTCGCCGGACGACCCGATCGCACCGCCGTCGACGGGTTCGGGCCGGTTCGGCCCGCCGGGGCGGCCCCTGCGGCGCAACAGCTTCCTGGTCGGCTTCACCTGGGCGCTCGGCGCGCTCGCGGCGTACTCCCTCTACGGCGGGATCCGCAACGCCGCCGGCATCCTCGTCCTGGTGGTGATCGCGCTGTTCCTCGCGATCGGCCTCAACCCCGCCGTGGTACGGCTGCGGTCGTGGGGCCTGCCGCACGCCCTGTCCGTGGGGCTGGTCGCCTTCGCCGTCCTGCTGCTGCTCTGCGGCGGCGTGGTGGCGCTCGTGCCGCCGATCATCACCCAGTCCGGGCAGTTCATCGAGCAGTTGCCGACGTACATCGAGGAGCTGCGCCGCAGCGAGACGGTCAACGAGCTGGTCGAGCGGTACGACGTGGTGGAGAAGGTGCAGGGCGCCGTGAACGCGGGCACCGTGGGCCGGGCCCTCGGCGGGGTGCTCGGCGGCGCCCAACTGCTCTTCGGCACCCTCTTCAAGGCGCTCACCGTGCTGGTGCTCACCATCTACTTCCTGGCCTACTTCAACCGGCTGCGCACGCTCGCGTACTCGCTCGTGCCGCGGTCCCGCCGGGAGCGGGTGCAGTTGATCGGCGACGAGATCCTCACCCGGGTGGGTGCGTACATGGTGGGCGCGCTGTGCATCGCCGTGCTGGCCGGCCTCAGCACGTTCGTCTTCGCGCTGATCGTCGGGCTGGCGTACCCGATGGCGCTCGCCGTGGTGGTCGCCGTGACCGATTTGATCCCGCAGATCGGGGCCACCCTCGGCGCGATCATCGTCAGCCTCGTCGGCTTCGCCACCGACCTGTCCGCCGGCATCGCCTGCGTGATCTTCTTCCTCGTCTACCAGCAGGTCGAGAACTACCTCATCTACCCGAAGGTGATGCGCCGGTCGGTGCACGTCAACGAGGTGGCCGCCCTGCTCGCCGCGCTGCTCGGGGTCGGGCTGATCGGCGTGGTGGGCGCGCTCATCGCGATCCCCACGGTGGCCGCCATCCAGATCATCCTGCGCGAGGTGGTGCTGCCCCGCCAGCAGGCCCGCTGAGCCCGCTCGAAACCGGCCGGCGCCCGCTCAGCCAACCCGCCGCCGACTCGGTCGGCCCACCGCCGGATCAGTCGGCCCGGCGCTGCGGCGGGCCCGGCACCGGCCGGTCGGCGAACGAGGCCACCGTCCGGTCGGCGTACGCGCTGACGTCGCCGGTCTCCATCGGGCCGTCCCACGTCGTGGGCAGCGGGACCGGCACCGACGGGTTGACCCGGCGGACCACCTCGTCGAGGACCCGTTCGGCGTCACCGACCCAGAGGTGCTTGGCGCCCGGCACCCCGATCACCTCGGCCTGCGGCACCACCGCGAAGCGCTCCCGCGCCTCGGCCGGACGCAGGTAGTCGTCGAACTCCGGCACGAGCGCCACCAGCGGCCGGCCGGAGCCCGCCCACTGCGCCAGGTCGTCGGGGGTGGAGTAGCGCAGCGGCGGGGAGAGCAGGATCGCGCCCGAGACGGCCGGGTCGCAGCCGTACTTCAGCACCAGGTCGGTGCCGAACGACCAGCCCAGCAGCCAGATGTTCGGCAGCTCGTGGAACTCGGCGTACTCGATGGCGGCGGCCACGTCGTAGCGCTCGCCCACGGCGTTGTCGAAGGCCCCCTCGCTGGTCCCCCGGACGCTGCTCGTGCCCCGCGTGTTGAACCGGAGCACCGCGACGTCGGCCAGGGCCGGCAGCCGCCACGCGGCCTTGCGGAAGACGTGGCTGTCCATCATCCCGCCGTGGGTCGGCAGCGGGTGCAGGCAGACGAGGGTGGCCGCCGGCTCGCGGTCGACCGGACGGGCCAGCTCACCGACCAGGCGCAGCCCGTCGGCGGTGTGCAGCTCGATGTCCTCCCGCTGCCCGGGGAGGATGGACGACGCGCGGATCGGTGTGCTCACCGGTCAAGTCTGGCGCGAAGTCGCCCCCGCCGCCCGCCCGGGGAGGAATCAGCGTGATCCAGATCGCTCAGCCGTAGCGGGGCGCGCCGCGCCCGCGCTGGATCACCGGGCCCCGGCGGTCCCGGGCCCGCCAGCAGCCGCTGTGCCAGTGCCGGCGGTCGCTGAGGTCGCCCCGGCCGTCGGCCGGCCAGGCGACCACGTGTGCCACCCCGGGACGGATCTCCTGGTCGCAGCCCGGGCAGCGGTACGTCTTGACCGAGGCCCCGCCGCTGATGCCGCGCACCTGCCAGTCGCCGTCGCGCCACTGCTGCACCGACGCGACGCCCTGCCGTACCCGGTCGGTGTCCAGGTGCGGGGCGTCGTCCCGGCGGGGACGGTTGCGACGGGGACTCACGTCGTCAAGGGTACGGGCGGCCGCGGGCGACCCCGGGATCAGCGGTGGGTGTGGTCGCGGAAGCCCCGGCCGGTCTTGCGCCCGAGGTAGCCGGCGGTGACCAGGTGTTCCAGCAGCGGCGCGGGCGCGAAGCCCGGCTCGCGGAGCTCCAGGTAGAGCTCCCGCTGGATGGCCAGCGCGACGTCCAGGCCGACCACGTCGAGCAGCTCGAACGGCCCCATCGGGTAGCCGCAGCCGAGCTTCATGGCGTTGTCGATGTCGTCGGCCGTCGAGTAGCTCGCCTCCAGCATCTTCACGGCGTCGTTCAGGTACGGGAACAGCAGCGCGTTGACGATGAACCCGGAGCGGTCGGCGCACACCACGGCGGTCTTGCCGAGCGCCGCGCAGACGGCGCGGGCCGTGGCGACGGTCTCCGGCGACGTACGGATCGTCCGCACCACCTCGACGAGCGGCATGATCGGCGCCGGGTTGAAGAAGTGCAGCCCGATCACGTCGGCGGGCCGCTGGGTGGCCATCGCCACCTCGATCACCGGCAGCGACGACGTGGTGGTGGCCAGTACGACGCCCGGCTTGCAGATCTCGTCCAGGCTCGCGAAGAGCGCCTTCTTCACGCTCAACTCCTCGACCACCGCCTCGACCACGAGGTCGACGTCGGCGAGGTGCTCGAGCGTGGCCGACCACGTGATCCGGCCGAGCGCGGCGTCCCGGTCGTCCTCGCTGACCTTGCCGCGTACCACGCCCTTGTTGAGCGAGGTCTTCACCGCCTCGCAGACGCTCGCCGACTTCTCGGCGCCCCGGGTCACCGAGACGACCTCGTACCCGGCCTTCGCGAAGACCTCGATGATCCCGGTGGCCATCGTCCCGGAGCCGACGACGCCGACCTTCGTGATGCCGCGCGCGCCGTCGGCGAGCGCGGCCGCGTCGGCCACCGGCGTCGCCTCGTCCGGTACGACCACCGGCGAGCCGGGCCGCTCGTAGGTGTAGAAGCCCCGGCCGGTCTTCCGGCCGAGCAGCCCCGCGGTGACCATCTGCTTGATCAGGGGCACGGGTGCGTGGCGGCGGTCCCGCCCGCCGCGCCGGTACATGGTGTCGAGGATCTCGTACGCGGTGTCCACGCCGATGAGGTCCATGAGCGCGAGCGGGCCCATGGGCAGGCCGCAGCCGAGCTTCATGGCGGCGTCGATGTCCTCCCGGCTGGCGTAGTTCGACTCGAACATGGCCACCGCATGGTTGAGGTAGCCGAACAGCAGCGCGTTCGCGATGAAACCGGCGCGGTCGTTGATGGTCACGTCGACCTTGCCGAGCCGGGCGCAGAGCGCCTCCACGTCGGCGACCACGTCCGGCGAGGTGACCACCGTCCGGACGACCTCGACCAGCTTCATCACCGGCGCCGGGTTGAAGAAGTGGATGCCGATGACCTGGTTGGGGCGGCTGGTCGCCACGGAGATCTCGGTGACGCTCAACGACGACGTGTTCGTGGCGAGGATGGCCTCGGACTTGCACACCCGGTCCAGCTCGGCGAAGATCCGCTGCTTCAGGTCGAGGTGCTCGGGAACCGCCTCGATCACGAGGTCGACCGTGTGCAGGGCGTCCAGGCCGGCGGCGAACCTGACCCGGCCGAGCAGGGCGTCCCGGTCGGCGGGCGCGAGCTTGCCCTTGGCGACCGCCCGGTCGGTGGAGCCGGTGAGGGTGGCCCGGCCGCGCTCCAGCGCCGCCTCGGAGACCTCCACGGCCACCACGTCGATGCCGCTGCGCGCGAAGACCTCCACGATGCCGGCACCCATGGTGCCCAGCCCGACAACGCCCACGCTGGTGAACTCGCGCGCCACGACCGGCCTCCCCAAACACTCCGTACGGCCGCATGAACGGCCGCTAAGGTTATGCGCGCGAGTCTGCCATGCGACGCTGCGTTGTCGAGACGCCGTGGCCTATTTCACCCACCCCGTCCCATCCGACCCCCGCCTCCCCGACGGCTCTCCCCGTCGATCATGAAGTTGTCGTCGGCCTCGTCGGCGTGTCGCGGCAGTAACCTCATGATCGCCGGGGCAAGAGCCGGGGCAAGGGGCCGGCTGGCCGGGCGGGGTCAGGGCGTGGGGACGGTGGTCAGGGACAGCAGCTCGGCGACGAACTCGTCCGGCCGCTCCAGGTGCGGGCTGTGCCCGCAGCCGGGGAGCACCACCTCGCGGTAGACGCCGCCGGCGTGCGCGTACCGCTCCAGCACCGCCCGGGTCTGCCCGATCATCGGCTGCGGCGGGCACTCCGCCGCGCCCGGCCAGCCGGGCACGGCGCCGAGCGAGCCGAGGTACGCGAGGTCGAAGAGCGAGGTGTCGGAGACGATCACGTCGGCGTCGCCGCGCACCCAGGTGATGGGCGGTTTCGGGGCGACCGCGACCAGCTCGTCCGCGATCCGGAACCAGGTCGGCGCCAACGCGTTCAGCACACCGCGCTCGCCCGGTGCCGTGCCGGGCCAGCTGGCCGAGGCCACCGCCGTGCCGGGGTAGTTGTCGTCGCCGGTCGCCGTCGACAGGATCGTGTCGAGCAGCAGCTCCTCGTCCGCGCCGAGCGACGCCGGGTCCGCCACGTAGGCGGCGCGCAGCACGGCCCGCGGACTGGTCGGGGCGTCGTCGCCCCGGTCACCGGCCGCCAGCCGGGCCACGAAGTCCGGGTTCGCGGTGCCGCCGCCGGTGCCCGCGAAGTCCGGGGTGGTGGGAGTGCCGGCCAGGTCCCGGGTGCCGCCGAATCCGTACGGGGACACGGGCGCGGCGAGCAGCAGCCCGGAGAACCGGTGCGGGTGGTCGACGAGCAGCGTCATGGCCACTCCCCCGCCGAGCGAGTGCCCGACCACGACCGGGCGGGCGTCCGCGGCGCCGAAGAGCGCCGGCTCGTCGAGCAGGGCCGCCACGTCGTCGGCGAAGTCGCGCAGCCCGCGGGTGGCGTCCACCGGCGCGGTCTGCGTGTCGCCGTAGCCGCGCAGGTCGGGAGCGACGACGCGCATCGTGTCGGGCAGGCGCCGGACCAGCGGCTCCCAGAACGCCGCCGAGGAGCAGTTGCCGTGCACGAGCAGCACGGGTACGCCGTCCGGCGGCCCGGCCACCCGTACCGACTGGGTGATGCCGTTGGCCGTGACGACGCGCTGCTCGCTCCTCATCCGCGGCATGCTGCCACCCGGCCGGGCGGCCGTCCATGTGGCGTCGCCCCACCCGCGACCGTGCGGAGATGTGGCCGGTCACCGGCCCCGGCGAACCGGCGAAACATATGCCCGCCGCCGAACGTGACGGCGGGGAGGCCCGGCATGGCGGGCGTCGCCGCCCGCCTCAGCGGAGCGCGGGAGGCGCCGGCAACGGCAGCGGCAGCGTGGGCCGGTGGTGGTCCCGCCGGGGCGTGCCGAGGCGAAGCCCGACCGGGTCGGTACGGGCCACGCCCGGGTCGAAGAACCGCAGCTCGGTACGCCCGAGCCGGATCACGTCGCCGTCGGCCAACTGCTCCACGCCGGTGATCCGCCGGTCGTTCACCCAGGTGCCGTTGGTCGAGCCGAGGTCACGCAGCGAGGCGCCCTCCGGCGCCAGCCAGACCTCGGCGTGACGGCGACTCAGGTGCGGGTCCGGTACGACGATGTCCGCCGTCGGCGCCCGGCCGATCGTCTGGGCGTCGGCCCGCAGGCGGACACTGGCTCCGCGCATCGGTCCGCCCGCGATCGTCAACAACGGCAGCAGTTGCGGATGCTCCTCCATGGACAGTCCACCCTCCCACCCACACCGTCACTCCCCGCGCCAGCGTGCCATCAGACGGTAGTCGCGTTCCACCGCCTGGCGGACACCTCCGCCTCTCCGGCCGGCCAGCTTCCGATCACCGGATCGGCGATGGTCGACCGGCACCCCGTCGTGCGGTCGGGCGTCGACCGCCGGGCGGGCCCGCTGCCGAGGTGCCGGCGGTGGCGCGACGGGGCCCCGCCGGCCAGGGGTCACAGGGCTACCGGCGAGTAATGCTCGGGTCTAGACTTCCGCCATGACGGCTGTCCATGTGCCCGGCGCCCCGGTCATCGATCACGGCACGCTGATCTCCACCAGCCCCGCCACCGGTGACGAGGCCGGGCGGTTCCCGGTCGCCACGCCCGCCGACGTCACGGAGGCGGTGGATCGGGCCCGGTCCGCCGGGCAGTGGTGGGCCGGTCTCGGCTTCACCGGTCGCCGGGAGCGGCTGCTGCGCTGGCGCGCACAACTCGCCCGCCGGATCGAGGAGCTCGCCGACCTGGTGCACCGGGAGGGTGGCAAGCCGATCGCGGACGCCGTCGTCGAGATCGTCACGGCCGTCGAACACATCGACTGGGCGGCACGCAACGCCCGTCGGGTGCTCGGTCCGCGTCGGGTCCGGTCCCGGCTGATCCTCGCCGAGTTCTCCGGCCACCTGGAGTACCAGCCGTACGGGGTGGTCGGCGTCATCGGCCCGTGGAACTACCCGGTCTTCACACCGATCGGCTCGATCGCGTACGCGCTGGCCGCCGGCAACGCCGTCGTCTTCAAGCCCAGCGAGTACACGCCGGCCGTCGGGCAGTGGCTGGCCGACAGCTTCGCCGAGGTGGTGCCCGAGCAGCCGGTGCTCACGGCGGTGCACGGCCTCGGCGACGTGGGCGCGGCACTGTGCCGCTCCGGCGTGGGCAAGCTGGCCTTCACCGGCTCCCCGGCCACGGGCCGGAAGGTGATGGCCGCCTGCGCCGAGACCCTGACCCCCGTGCTCGTGGAGGCGGGCGGCAAGGACGCCATGATCGTCGACAGCGACGCCGACCTGGACGCCGCCGCCGAGGCCTGCGTCTGGGGTGCCCTGACCAACGCCGGGCAGACCTGCATCGGAATCGAGCGGGTCTACGCGGTCGAGCCGGTCTTCGACGCGTTCGTGGAGAAGGTGGTCGCCCGGGCCGGCCGGCTCACCGTCGGCCCCGACGGCGAGGACATCGGCCCGATCACGATGCCGGCCCAGCTCGACGTGATCCGCCGGCACATCGACGACGCGCTGGCCCGTGGCGGGCGGGCCGTGCTCGGCGGGGCCGACGCGGTGCAGCCGCCGTACGTGCGGCCGACGGTGCTGGTCGACGTCCCCGAGGACTCGGCCGTCGTGCGGGAGGAGACGTTCGGGCCGACGCTCACCATCAACCGGGTACGCGACGTGGACGACGCCGTCGCGAGGGCCAACGCCCTCCCGTACGGCCTGGGCGGCTCGGTCTTCGGCCGGCGCCGCGCCGTGGCCGTGGCCCGGCGGCTGCGGTCCGGGATGGCCTCGGTCAACTCCACCCTGACGTTCGCCGGGATGTCCACCCTGCCGTTCGGCGGCGTCGGCGAGTCCGGCTTCGGCCGGATCCACGGCGAGGACGGGCTGCGCGAGTTCGGCCGGGCCAAGGCGATCACGCGCCGGCGCGCCCGGTCGCTGCTGCCGTCGATGACGTTCGAGCGCACCCCCGCCGACGTGGCCCGCCTCGTCAAGGTCATCAAGACGCTGTACGGACGCTGACGGCCGCCGGCGGGCGGGTCAGAACAGGGTCAGCTCGTCGCGCTCGATGCCGCGCAGCTTGTCGTAGTCGACCACCACGCAGCGGATGCCCCGGTCGGTGGCGAGCACCCGGGCCTGCGGCTTGATCTCCTGGGCGGCGAACACCCCGGCCACGGGGGCGAGCAGCGGGTCGCGGTTGAGCAGTTCCAGGTAGCGGGTGAGCTGCTCCACGCCGTCGATCTCGCCGCGCCGCTTCACCTCGACGGCGACCGTGCCGCCGTCGGCGTCCCGGCAGAGCAGGTCCACCGGCCCGATGGCCGTCATGTACTCCCGGCGGATCAGCGTGTAACCCTCACCGAGGACGCCCGGGCTGGCGGCCAGCAGCTCCTGGAGGTGCGCCTCCACGCCGTCCTTGCGGAGGCCCGGATCGACGCCCAGGTCGTACGAGGTGTCCTGGAAGATCTCCTCCAGGGTGATGCGCAGCTCCTCACCGGCCTTGTTGACGACCCGCCACACACCCGGGGCCTCCTCCAGCCGGCAGGGCGGGCTCATCCAGTTCAACGGCTTGTACGCCCGGTCGTCGGCGTGGATCGAGACCGACCCGTCCGCCTTCACCATGAGCAGCCGGGTGGCCGGCGGCAGGTGGGCCGAGAGCCGTCCGACGTAGTCCACCGAGCACTTCGCAATCACCAACCGCACCCGACGAGGGTAGCGGAGGAGCCCCGGTTCGCCGGCGAGCGGCACTGGCGTGCCGGTGGGATGCTGAGACGGTGCTCGAACTCCTCACCGGCACCGGCCTCGCGGCCTCGGCGGGCCTGAACGCCTACATTCCCCTGCTCACCATGGGTCTGCTGGCCCGGTACACCGACCTGGTCGACCTGCCCAGCGGCTGGACCTGGCTGGGTGACGGCTGGGTCCTGGGCATCCTCGCGGCGCTGCTCGCCGTCGAGGTGGTCGCCGACAAGGTGCCGGTCGTCGACCACGTCAACGACGTGGTGCAGACGGTGGTCCGGCCGACCGCCGGCGGCCTCGCGTTCGGCGCGGGGTCGACCGCCGAGACGGTGACGGTGAGCGACCCCGGCACGTTCTTCTCCTCCCACGAGTGGGTGCCGGTGGCGATCGGCGTGCTCATCGCCCTCGGCGTGCACCTGCTCAAGTCGGCGGCCCGCCCGGTGGTGAACGCCACGACGGCGGGGGTCGGCGCCCCCGTGGCCAGCACGGCCGAGGACGCCACAAGCGTGCTGATGTCCGTGGTGGCGATCCTCCTGCCGGTGCTGGTGCTGCTCTTCCTGGTCGGGCTGGTCGCGTTCGTCCTCTGGTTCCGGCGCCGCCGCGCCGACCGCCGGCGGGAGCGGCGGGCCGCGCGCGCGGCCGGTTTCCGGGTGTAGGCACGACGCTGGCCGGCACCCCGAGGGGGGTGCCGGCCAGCGTGTGGTCGTGCGATTGTCAGCTGTTCCAGTACTGGGCCACCAGGTCAGCGGCCTGCTGCTCCCACTGGGCGTAGGCGTCCGGGTAGGCCGACACCTGCACCGTCTGGGCGGCGTCGGTCAGCGGCATGTCCTGCCAGCCGTCGACCTGCTTGAGGCCCTTGAGGAACGCCATCGTCGAGTACTCCGGATCGGTGATCTGCTCCGGCGTACCCCAACCCGAACTCGGGCGCTGCTGGAACAGGCCCAGCGAGTCGTGGTCGTTGGCGTCACCCAGGTGGCCCAGGTTCTCCAGCTTCGACTCCTGCAGGCTCGTCGCGATCGCGATGACCGCCGCCCGCTCGTCCATACCGGACTTCTTCGTCGCCGCGATGATCGCCTTGACGTTCGCGACCTGCTCGTCGTTCAGCTCGATACGCGACTGCGCACCCTGAGTGCCGTGCGGGATCAGCTTCCCGGTGTCGGGCTTGTCGGTCTGCACGACCGCCACCGGCCGCGCGTCGACGGTGTGGTGGCCGCTGGTGTGGGCCGCGATCGGGCCACCGACCACGCCACCGGCGAACGCCAGACCAGCGATACCGAGCACGCTCTTCCGCAGGATCGTGTTCATGACAAGCTCCTTCGGGGGTTGACAGCCACGCGACCGGGGGGTTGGGCACGCGGCTGTAAGCACCTCGTCGGGCGCTCGAAGACTCGGGGGATATCCGTGACCGGCTCGTCGGCCGTCACGGGCGGCCCGCGGGCGGGGGTGCCACACGGCGCCGGGTCCATCTCCAACGACCGGGGTCCCGTCGGCATTCCGCACCGGGCTCGCGGCTCCGCGGCCCGACCGGCGTCCTCCCTCGGCCGTCGGGGATGTCAACGGCCCCGGGCCGCCGACGATTCCGGGCCTCGGGTGCCGCCGGTCACACCGTCGAAGCGGACATGCCGGCGGAGGTTGGCCTGTTGTGGGGCGGCGGTCCGCCCGCCGTACCGGACACCGGCCCCCGGGGCGGCGGATCACCCGGAACCGGACAGACGGTGGGTGACTCCGCGAGACCGTCGCGCCCGCGTGTCACGGATCGGTCGCGACAATCAGGGCGAAAACATAGAATCGGGCAAAAGGCCAGAGGAGGTCGGCATGACCGCAGCCATGCAGATGCCGCGCGTCGAGGAATGTGTGGTCGCCGCCTGCGCGTACAACCACACCGGTGACTGCCACGCCTTCGCCATCACGATCGGCAGCGCCGACCACGCCCACTGCCACACGTTCGTGGAGATGCCGGTACGCGCCGGTGTGGCCGAGATGGTCGCCCAGGTCGGCGCGTGCCAGCGGGCGGACTGCCGGCACAACGAGCAGCTGGAGTGCCGCGCCCCGGCGATCCGCGTCGGCCCGGACAACGACATGGCCGACTGCATGACGTACGACGAGCGCTGAGTCAGGTCAGCCCGTTCGCCTCGCGGATCACCGTCACCAGCTCGTCGACGATGCCGGTCAGGGCGAAGTCCTTCGGCGTGAAGACGCGGGCCACGCCGGCGTCTCGCAGCTGCGCGGCGTCCCCGGCCGGGATGATGCCCCCGACGACCACCGGCAGGTCACCCCGCCCCGCGGCACGCAACCCGTCGAGCACCGCCGGGACGGCCGCCAGGTGCGAGCCGGAGAGGACCGAGAGCCCGACGAGGTCGACGTCCTCCTCCACGGCGGCCGCCACGATCTGCCCCGCGGTCAGCCGGATGCCCTGGTAGATCACCTCGAAGCCGGCGTCGCGGGCGCGTACCGCGATCTGCTCGGCCCCGTTGGAGTGGCCGTCCAGGCCGGGCTTGCCGACCAGCAGGCGCAGCCGACCGCTGCCCAACTCCCGCGCGGTCGCCGCGACCCGGGCCCGCACGGCGGCCAGCCCCCCGTCGGCACCCGCGGTGCCGGCGCCGGCCAGGCCGGTCGGCGCCCGGTACTCGCCGAAGACCTGGCGCAGCGCCCCGGCCCACTCCCCCGTGGTCACGCCGGCCCGCACGCACTCCAGCGTCGCCGGCATCAGGTTCGTGGCCGTCGCCGCGTCGGCCCGCAGCCGCGCCAGCGCGGCGTCCACCGCTCCCGCGTCCCGCCCGGCCCGCCACGCACGGACGGCGCTCGCCGCCTGCGCCTCCACGGCCGGGTCGACCTGTTCGATCGCCTGCGCGCCGGCCGCGGTCAGCGGGGACGGTTCGGTCTCGGTGAACCGGTTGACGCCGACCACCACATCCGTGCCCGACTCCATCCGGCGGCGCCGCTGCGCGAGCGAGGCGACCAGGGCGCTCTTCAGGTAGCCGGTCTCCACGGCGGTGACCACGCCGCCCATCTCCAGCACCTTCTCCAGCTCGACCCGCGCCCCGGCCACGATCTCGTCCACGAGCGCCGTCATCACGTGGGAGCCGGCGAAGAGGTCGGGGTACTCGAGCAGGTCCGACTCGTACGCGAGCACCTGCTGCATCCGCAGCGACCACTGCTGGTCCCACGGGCGGGGCAGGCCCAGCGCCTCGTTCCACGCGGGCAGCTGCACGGCGCGGGCCCGGGCGTCGCGGGAGAGCGTGACGCCGAGCATCTCCAGCACGATCCGCTGGACGTTGTTCTCCGGCTGCGCCTCGGTGAGGCCCAGCGAGTTGACCTGCACGCCGTAGCGGAACCGCCGCTGCCTCGGGTCGGCCACGCCGTACCGGTCCCGGGTGATCTCGTCCCAGAGCGCGCCGAACGCCCGCATCTTGGCGATCTCCTCGACGAAGCGCACCCCGGCGTTGACGAAGAACGAGATGCGCTGCACCACGTCACCCATCCGCTCGGCGGGCACCTGACCCGCGTCCCGGACGGTGTCGAGCACCGCGACCGCGGTGGCCAGCGCGAACGCCACCTCCTGCACGGGCGTGGCGCCGGCCTCCTGGAGGTGGTACGAGCAGATGTTCACCGGGTTCCAGCGCGGCATCTCGCGCAGCGTGTACGCGATGACGTCCGCCGTGAGCCGCAGCGACGCCGCCGGCGGGAAGATGTGCGTCCCCCGGGACAGGTACTCCTTGATGATGTCGTTCTGCGTCGTGCCGGCGAGCCGGGCCCGCTCCGCGCCCTGCTCGACGCCGACGGTGGCGTAGAGGGCGAGCAGCCACATGGCCGGAGCGTTGATGGTCATGGACGTGTTCATCTCGGCGAGCGGGATGCCGTCGAACAGCGCCCGCATGTCACCGAGATGGGCGACCGGGACACCCACCCGCCCCACCTCGCCGGCGGCGAGCTCGTGGTCCGGGTCGTACCCGGTCTGGGTGGGCAGGTCGAAGGCGACCGACAGGCCGGTCTGCCCCTTGGCCAGGTTGCGGCGGAAGAGGGCGTTGGTCGCGGCGGCCGAGCTGTGCCCGGCGTACGTGCGCATCACCCACGGGCGGTCGCGCTCCGGCAACCGGCCCGGGAGACCCTTCTCGTCCATGGCCGGAGTCTAAGTTACCGTTCAGTCACTTGGGCTGTGGAAAATTACACAGGTCCATGGAGGGGACGCCCGGGCCCGAAGGGCGTGACATGGGCGCGACCACCACACCCCGCCCGCCGCTCGGCCTCCGTCACGAAGCACACTTGACGGCATGGATGACGAGCTGGCGATCTCCGTACGGGGGCTGCGCAAGGCGTACGGCGACAACGTCGCGGTGGCCGGCGTCGACCTCGACGTCCGCCGTGGCGAGGTCTTCGCCCTGCTGGGCCCCAACGGCGCCGGCAAGACCACCACGGTGGAGATCCTGGAGGGCTACCGCCGGCGCGACGCCGGCGAGGTACGCGTCCTGGGAAGCGACCCGGCCGCGCCGGCCCCGGACTGGCGCTCCCGCGTGGGCATCGTGCTCCAGGGCACCGGCGAGTTCGACGAGCTGACCGTGGCCGAGGTGGTGCGGCACTTCGCGGGCTTCTACCCGGACGCCGACGACCCGGAGAAGGTGATCGAACGCGTCGGTCTCGGCGACAAGCGGCGGGCCCGCACGCACTCCCTCTCCGGCGGGCAGAAGCGCCGGCTCGACGTGGCGCTGGGCATCATCGGCCGGCCCGAACTCCTCTTCCTCGACGAACCGACCACCGGCTTCGACCCGGAGGCGCGCCGGGACTTCTGGGAACTGATCCGCGACCTGGCCGCCGCCGGCACCACGATCCTGCTCACCACCCACTACCTCGACGAGGCGGAGGCCCTCGCGGACCGGGTCGGTGTGATCGCCGGCGGGCAGGTGGTGGAGGTCGCCGCGCCGGACCAGTTGGGCAACCGGCAGGCCGCGCTGGCCACCGTCTCCTGGCGTACGCCCGAGGGGGCGCTGGAGAGCGCGCAGAGCGCGACGCCGACGGCGTTGGTCGCGGAGCTGGCCGCGCGCTTCGGCGGCGAGGTGCCCGGCCTGACCGTGACCCGGCCGACCCTGGAAGACGTCTACCTCACGATGATCGGACACCGATGACGACCACCACCTCGAAGCCGGCGACCCGCCCCGCCGTCCCGACCCGGCGGGTCGGACCGGTCGCGCTCGGTCTGCGGCAGGGCCGGCTGGAGATCACCCAGTTCCTGCGCAGCCGGGAGTCCGTCGTCTTCACGATGGGCTTCCCGGTCATCATGATCCTGATCTTCGCGGCGATCTTCAACGACGAGATCGCGCCCGGGGTCAGCTACACCCAGTACTTCATCACCGGGATGATCGCCACCGGCCTCATGACGGTGAGCTTCCAGAACCTCGGCATCTGGATCCCCATCGAACGGGACCGCGGGGTGCTCAAGCGCTACCGGGGCACGCCCATGCCGAAGTGGGTGTACTTCGCCGGCAAGGTGATCATGGTGGTGGCGATCGGTGTGGCCGAGACGCTGCTGCTGCTCGCCGTCTCGGTCGCCTTCTTCGACCTCGACCTGCCCTCGACCGCCGGGCGCTGGCTCACGTTCGGCTGGGTGGCGGTGCTCGGCGTGACCGCCTGCACCCTCTGCGGCATCGCGATCTCGTCGCTGGCCCGCACCGCGCGCAGCGGCTCGGCCGTCGTCACCCCGGTGGCGCTCGTGCTGCAGTTCATCTCCGGGGTGTTCTTCGTCTTCACCGAGCTGCCCACGTGGATGCAGCAGGTGGCGGCGCTCTTCCCGCTCAAGTGGATGTGCCAGGGGCTGCGGGCCGTCTTCCTGCCAGACAGCTTCGGCGCGCAGGAGGCGGGCGGCTCGTTCGAGCTGGGCCGCGTCGCCGTGGTCCTCGCCGCCTGGTGCGTGATCGGCCTGGTGCTCTGCCTGACCACGTTCCGCTGGACCACGCGCCGCGACGGCTGACGGCGCACGAAGGGCCCCCTGCTGCCGCCGCGCGGCAACAGGGGGCCCTTTCGCACGATCAGTACGTGTAGAAGCCCTTGCCGGTCTTGCGGCCGAGGTCGCCCGCGGTGACCATGCGCTGGAGCAGCTCCGGCGGGAAGAACTTCTCGTCGGCCGTGTCGGTGTAGATGTTCTTCGCCGCGTGCAGCAGCACGTCGACGCCGGTCAGGTCCGTGGTGGCCAGCGGGCCCATGGCGTGACCGAAGCCCAGCCGGCAGGCGGTGTCCAGGTCCTCGGCCGAGATGACACCGGACTCGACCAGCTTGACCGCCTCCACGACGAGGGCGGCGATGAGGCGGGTGGTGACGAACCCGGCGATGTCCCGGTTGACCACGACCACCGTCTTGCCGATCTCCTCGGCGAACGCCCGGGCGGTGGCCAGCGCGGCGTCGCTCGTCTTGAAGCCGCGGACCAGCTCGCAGAGCTTCATCATCGGCACCGGCGAGAAGAAGTGGGTGCCCACCACCGACTCGGGGCGCTCGGTGACCGCGGCGATCTGGGTGACGGGAATGGCCGAGGTGTTGGTGGCGAGGACCGCGTCGGCCTTGCAGATCTTGTCCAGCGCCCGGAAGACCTCGTGCTTGACCTCCAGCCGCTCGAAGACCGCCTCCACGACGATGTCCGCGTCGGCCGCGGCCTCCAGGTCGGTGGTCGGGGTGATCCGCCCCAGGGTCGCCTCGACCTCGGACGCCTCGATCTTCCCCTTCTCGGCGAACTTCTCCAGCGACCGCCGGATGCCGTCGATGCCCCGGCCGGTGGCCGCGTCGTCCAGGTCCCGGAGCGTCACCTGCCAGCCAGCCTGCGCCGCCACCTGGGCGATCCCGGAGCCCATCAGCCCGGCCCCGACGACCGCGAGTCGACCCGCCATCTGTTCTCTCCCTCGCCTGATTGGGTGTCTGCCAGCACCCTAGTCGGCGAGCTGAACGACGGCTAAGCCGTGGTCGGCGCTCAGATGGTGAGGTCCGGCTCCTCCGGCGCCGTGCCGCGCTCGACCTCCACGCCGAGCGCCCGCAGATCGGCCACGAAGTCCGGGTATCCCCGGTCCACGTGGTGCACGTGGGACACCTCGGTGACCCCGTCCGCGCAGAGCCCGGCGATGATCAGGCCGGCGCCGGCCCGGATGTCGGTGGCGCGCACCGGCGCCCCGGAGAGGCGCTCGCGGCCGCACACCAGCGCGTGGTGCCCGTCGGTCTTGATGTCCGCCCCGAGCCGCATCATCTCGTTGGCGAACATGAACCGCCCGTCGAAGATGTTCTCGGTGATGAGCGAGGCACCCTCGCTGACCGCGGCGAGCCCGATGGCCATCGGCAGCAGGTCGGTGGCGAAGCCGGGAAAGGGCAGCGTGACCACGTCGACCGCCGCCGGCCGGTCGTCCATCCGGATGCGGAACGCGTCCGCCCGGGTCTCCACGAGCCCGCCCGCGGCGACGAGCTTGTCGAGCGCGACCTCCAGGAAGGCCGGGTCCGCCCCGGTGACCGTGACGTCCCCCCGGGTCATGGCGGCACCGAACGCCCAGGTGCCGGCCACGATCCGGTCGCCCACGGTGGCGTGGCGCACCGGCCGCAGCGCGGGCACCCCCTCGATGTGCAGGGTGGAGGTGCCGGCGCCGGAGATCTGCGCCCCCATCTGCTGGAGCATCGTGCAGATGTCGACGATCTCCGGCTCCCGGGCGGCGTTGTCGATCACGGTGGCGCCGCGGGCCAGCACCGCCGCCATGACGAGGTTCTCCGTGGCGCCCACGCTCGGGAAGTCCAGCATGATCTCGGCGCCGTGCAGGCCGTGCGGGGCGGACGCGATGACGAAGCCGTGCTCCCCGGAGATCTCCGCGCCCATCCGGGTGAGCCCGGAGATGTGCATGTCCAGCCCGCGCGAGCCGATGGCGTCACCGCCCGGGTGGGCCACCCGCACGTACCCCCGGCGGGCCAGCAGGGGCCCCAGCACGCAGATGGACGCGCGCAGCCGGCGCACCAGGTCGTAGTCGGCGTCCGTGCCGGGCTGCTCGGGCACGTCGATGGACACCGACCGGGACCGCGCGACCCCGCCGCGGGCCACCATCGGGTCCACCGGGTCGTCGGCGTCGAACCGGACGTCGCAGCCGAGCCGGCGCAGCACCTCCCCCATGATCGCGATGTCGGTGATCCGGGGGACGTTGGTGATCACGCTGCGGCCGGGCGCGAGCAGCGCGGCGGCCATGAGCTTCAGCGCCGAGTTCTTCGCGCCGACCACGTGCACCGTCCCGGCCAGCCGGGCGTCACCGCGGACCCGGATGACGTCGACGTCGTTGACCGCCGGATCACCCGCGTCGCCGGGACCGACCGTGGCCGGCCAACCGGGGGCGTCCGGCCGGGCCGGGATCGTCAGTTCCGGTATCCGTAGGCTGTGCGTCATGGCCGTCCACCTCACGCGCATCTACACCAGGGCCGGCGACGCCGGCACGACCAGGCTGAACAACAACGAGCAGGTGCCGAAGACCGATCCACGCATCGCCGCGTACGCCGACGTGGACGAGTGCAACGCGGCGATCGGCGTCGCGCTCGCCCTCGGCCAGCTCGACGACGACCTGCGGGCGGTCCTCGGGTCGATCCAGAACGACCTCTTCGACGTGGGAGCCGACCTCGCCACCCCGGTGGAGCCGGAGCCGAAGTATCCGCCGCTGCGGGTCACCGAGGAGTACGTGGAGCGCCTCGAGAGCTGGTGCGACGAGTACAACGCACGCCTGCGCAAGCTCGACTCCTTCGTCCTCCCCGGCGGCACCCCGGGTGCCGCGCTGCTGCACGTGGCGCGGACCGTCGCCCGGCGGGCCGAGCGTGCGGCATGGGCGCTGGTCAGCCACGACCCGGAGCGGACCAGCACTCTCCCGGCCAAGTATCTCAACCGGCTCTCGGATCTGCTCTTTATCCTGTCAAGAACGGCAAATCCGGCCGGAGATGTGGTATGGGTCCCCGGAGGGGAGCGGTGACCGGCGGGTTGCACCACGTCGAGGTGTGGGTCCCCGATCTGGCCGCCGCCGAACGTGCCTGGGGCTGGCTTCTCGGCGAGCTGGGCTGGACGCCCTTCCAGAAGTGGCCGGCCGGCCGGTCCTGGCGGCTCGGCCCGACGTACCTCGTGCTGGAGGAGTCACCGGCGATGCGCGGGCGGCGGCACGACCGGCTGGCACCCGGCCTGAACCACCTGGCCTTCCACGCCGGCCCGCCCGCCGCCGTGGACCGGCTCGTCGCGGCCGCGCCGGCGTACGGCTGGACGCTGCTCTTCCCGGAGCGGCACCCGTACGCCGGCGGCCCGCAGACGTACGCGGCCTACCTGGCCGACGGCGAGGGCTACGAGGTGGAGCTGGTCGCGGCCGTCGACCGGTGACCGAGGTCAGGCCGCGGGCCAGTCCTGGGACGCCAGACGCGGCGAGACCGCCCCGGGTGGGGCGGCCTCGAGCCAGGAGAGGAAGCCGGTCACGGTGGACCGCGCCATGGCGATCTCGACCGGAGCGTGGTGACTGGTACAGCGGAGGATCACCCAGTCGGCGGGCATCGAGAGCCGCTCCTGCCCCTCCGGAAGTCGCCGCCGCTCGACCGCGAGCCCCTTGCGGGTGAGCACCCGCTTCGGGCGGAGCGCGAAACTGAACATCCGGTACCAGCGGAGTTCGTCGCCGACGAACCGGCCGAAACCGGGCGACCAGCCGCGGCCGTCGAGCAGCGTGGAGACCCGGACGCTGCACCGGATGGTGCCGCCGCTACGGCTGAAGAGGGCCCGCCGGACGAAGAGGATCAGGAGCGCGCCGATGACGGCGGCGATGCCGATTCCGATCCCTTCGACGATCTCCATCGG
This sequence comes from Micromonospora globbae, assembly GCF_003610785.1. Lineage (GTDB taxonomy): Bacteria > Actinomycetota > Actinomycetes > Mycobacteriales > Micromonosporaceae > Micromonospora > Micromonospora globbae. The sequence goes on along the minus strand of NZ_RAQQ01000017.1, from coordinate 41,355 downwards.
CGGTGACGGTCAGCGGCTCTGCGCGGCGGAGACGGGGGTCGCGGACTCGGCGAGGATCGTGACACCCTCACCGGTGACCGAGAGGAAGCCGCCGGCCACCTCGTAGGAGACCTGCTCGCCACCGGGGAGCTTGATGCGTACCTGCCCGGGCTCGGCGAGCTGGCCGAGCAGCGGCGCGTGCCCTGGCAGCACACCCAGCTCGCCCTCGGTCGTCCGGGCGACGACCATCTCGGCCTCGCCGGACCAGACCTTCTCCTCGACGGCTACGAGCTCGACGTGAAGCTGCTGTGCCACGCTGTCTCCTTGCTGCGGCGGCGGGATGGGCAAATTCTAGTCCCGCCCCGCCCGGGTCCCCCACGCGGGTGGACTACTTGGTCTTGTTCTGGAACTCCGGGTGCTCCAGCAGGAACGGGTCGAGCTGCTCGTTCCGCAGGGCGGTGAAGAAATCGTCCACCTCCGGCTTGAACCGCTCCCCCTTGTACGTCTTGCCCTCGTAGACCGGCCCACCCGGCAGCTTGACCATCTGGATGGTGTTGGGCCGGATGTCCTTGAGCGCGAGGGCGAAGTCGAGGACGCTGTTGCCCCGCCCGTTGAAGATCAACGACTGGCCGGCGGCGCGCAGCACCCGGTCCAGCTTGATCGGGTTCGTGACCACGTCGGCGCTGAACGCCTGGCCGACCATCGCCTTGATGAACTGCTGCTGGTGGCGTTGCCGGCCGTAGTCGGCGTCCGGGACGCCGTTCTTCGGGTAGCGCTGCCGGACGTAGTCCAGCGCCTGCCACCCGCTGAGGTGGTGGGTGCCCTTCGTGTACACCGCCTGCGGCCCGACGTAACCCTCCCCGTTCGGGTTGGGCGCGCGGTGCGTGCCGTCGGGCTGCCGGTGCTCGGAGCGCACGTCCCGCTCGATGTACATCGTGACGCCGCCCATGGCGTCGACGATCTTCTGGAAGCCCGTGAAGTTGACGATCGCACCGGCGTCGAACCGCTCGATGCCGGTGACCTGCCCGACGGTGGTCGCCAGCAGTTCGAAGCCGCGGGCCGCGTCCGGGTTCTGCCCGGGCACCCGACTGCCGAACGACATGGCGGCGTTCAGCTTCGTGGTCTCGCCGGGGAAGTCGGCCTTCTCGAACGGGGGGATGTCGACGTAGAGGTCGCGCGGCACGGAGAAGAGGTACGCCCGGTCCATCGAGGCCGGCACGTGCAACACCATGATCGAGTCGGCCAGCGGCGGGGTCTCCGGCTTGCGCGGGTCGATGCCGACCAGCAGGATGTTCAGCGGCCCCTTGATGTCGCTCTTGCGCGGCGTCGCACCGGAGGCCTGGTCGCCGAAGAGGTCCGCCTTGCCGACGGCGCCCTCGTACCGGGCCGTCAGCACCTCGGTGCCGACGAGCACCGCGCCGCTGAGCACCATGAGCACGGTGCCGAAGATGGTGCAGACCTTCGCCCAGCGCGGGACACCCCGCCAGATGGACCGCTTGCGGCCGTTCGTTCCGGCCTTCGCCACGACACTCTCCGTCCGTCACGCCGCATCCTGTCGAGGAATACGGCGTGGATCATCAAAAGTTTGCACCGATCCACGTTGACCCGGTGAGGCGCGATGAACGGTACCTCGCGTCTGCGCCTGCGCCGACCGGTGGAAACGGATCAGCGGGGACGGTAGCGCCCGAAGATGAACAAAAGGCCGCCCCGGCATTGCCGGGGCGGCCTTTTTTCTCGGGCCTCGTCAGCCCTTCATCAGCTCCTGTGCCTTGCGCTCCAGGTCGTCCAGACCGCCGCACATGAAGAACGCCTGCTCGGGGAAGTGGTCGTACTCACCCTCGCTGATCTTCCGGAAGGCCTCGATGGTCTCCTTGATCGGGACCGTCGACCCCGGCACGCCGGTGAACTGCTCCGCCGCGTAGGTGTTCTGCGACAGGAACCGCTCGATCCGCCGGGCGCGGCCGACCGTGACCTTGTCCTCCTCGGAGAGCTCCTCGATACCGAGGATGGCGATGATGTCCTGCAGGTCCTTGTACCGCTGCAGGATCCGCTTCACCTCGCTGGCCACCGCGAAGTGCTCCTGGCCGACGAACTCCGGGGCGAGGATCCGGGACGAGGACGCCAGCGGGTCCACGGCCGGGTAGATGCCCTTGTCGGAGATCGACCGCTCCAGGTTGGTGGTCGCGTCCAGGTGGGCGAACGTGGTGGCCGGCGCCGGGTCGGTGTAGTCGTCCGCCGGCACGTAGATCGCCTGCATCGAGGTGATGGCCTGGCCCCGGACGGAGGTGATCCGCTCCTGGAGCTCGCCCATCTCGTCGGCCAGGGTCGGCTGGTAACCCACGGCGCTCGGCATGCGGCCGAGCAGGGTGGAGACCTCCGAACCGGCCTGCGTGAAGCGGAAGATGTTGTCGATGAAGAGCAGCACCTCCTGCTTCTGCACGTCGCGGAAGTACTCCGCCATCGTGAGCGCGGAGAGGGCGACCCGCAGCCGGGTGCCCGGCGGCTCGTCCATCTGGCCGTAGACCAGCGCGGTCTTGTCGATGACGCCGGACTCGGTCATCTCGGCGATGAGGTCGTTGCCCTCACGGGTCCGCTCCCCCACGCCGGCGAACACCGACGTACCACCGAAGTTGCGGGCCACACGGGTGATCATCTCCTGGATGAGCACCGTCTTGCCCACGCCCGCGCCGCCGAACAGACCGATCTTGCCGCCCTTCACGTACGGGGCGAGCAGGTCGATGACCTTGATGCCGGTCTCCAGCATCTCGGTCTTCGGCTCCAGGTCCGCGAAGGCCGGGGCCTTGCGGTGGATCTGCCAGTAGTCGTCCGCCTGGAGGGTCTCGCCGGGCGCGAGGTTGAGCACCTCGCCGATGGCGTTGAACACGTGACCCTTGATGGCGTCACCGACCGGCACCTTGATCGGGGAGCCGGTGTCGCGCACGACCGAGCCGCGGACGAGGCCGTCGGTCGGCTGCATCGAGATGGCGCGGACCGTGTTGTCACCCAGGTGCTGGGCGACCTCCAGGGTCAGCGTCTTCTCGCCACCGGAGAGCGTCACGTCCACGTGCAGGGCGTTGAACAGGTCCGGCATGGCGTCGCGCGGGAACTCGGCGTCGACGACCGGGCCGATGACCCGGACCACGCGACCCGTGGCCGTCTTGGTCTCTACTGGGGCAGTCATCACACTTCACTTCCCGACGCGGCCAGCGCGTTCGCGCCGCCGACGATCTCGCTGATCTCCTGGGTGATCCCGGCCTGGCGGGCCGAGTTCATCTCACGCGTGTACTTCTCGATCATCTCTTCGGCGTTGTCGGTGGCGCTCTTCATCGCCCGCCGCCGCGCCGCCGACTCGCTCGCCGCCGACTCGATCAACGCCGCGTAGATCCGCGTGTTGATGTACCTCGGCAGCAGGGCGTCGAGCAGCGCGTCCGCCTCCGGCTCGAACTCGTACGCCGGCAGCAGCCCCTCGGACCGCGGACGGTCCTCGACCTGCATCGGCCCGATGATCCTGGCAACCGGCGTCTGGGTCATCAGCGAGTGGAACTCGGTGTAGACGACGTGCAGTTCGTCGATGCCGAGCACACCGTCCGCCCCGGCGCCGCCGTCGACGTCGTCCGCACCCGCCGTGAACGCCTTGATGAGCGTCTCACCCACGGCGCGCGCGTCGGCGAACGACGGCTGCTCCGAGAACCCGGTCCAGTTCGCCTCGATCGGCCGGTTACGGAACCGGTAGAAACTCACGCCCTTACGTCCGATGACGTAGAGCACGGGCTCCTTGCCGTCCTCGCGCAGCCGGGCGAGCAGCGACTCCGCCGTCTTGATCGCGTTCGAGCTGTAACCGCCGGCCAGGCCCCGGTCGGCGGTGACCAGCAGGACGCCCGCCCGCCGCACCCGCTCGCGCGGGGTGAGCAGCGGGTGGTCGATCCGCGCGTTGGACGCCAGCGCCGTGAGCACGCCGGTGATGGCCCGGGCGTACGGCAGGGACGCCTCCACCCGGGCCTGGGCCTTGGCGATACGGCTCGTCGCCACGAGCTCCATCGCCTTGGTGATCTTCTTCATCCCCTTCGCGGAACGGATCCGCTGACGAAGAACGCGTACCTGGGCCGCCATCGATCAGCCCTACTCCGCCGGCCGGTCGGTCGCGCCGTCGCGGAAGCGGGTCACCGTCTCGCGGTTCTCCTCGCCCTCCAGCGGCGCGGCCGGGGCCTCGTTGATCCGGCGCTCGTCCTCCTTGCCCAGGAAGACCTGCTTGAACTCGGTGACGGCCGACTCGAGCGAGCCGATGATCTCGTCGTCCCACTGGTTGTCCGCGATCGCGGCCAGCACACCCGCGTGCTTGTGGCGCAGGTACTGCAGGAACTCGGCCTCGAAGCGCCGGACCTCACCCACCGGAACGTCGTCCAGCTTGCCCTCGGTGCCGGCCCAGACGGAGACGACCTCCTCCTCGACCGGGAACGGCGAGTAGTTCGGCTGCTTGAGCAGCTCGACCAGGCGGACACCGCGGTCCAGCTGCGCCCGCGACGCCTTGTCCAGGTCGGAGGCGAAGGCGGCGAACGCCTCCAGCTCGCGGTACTGGGCGAGGTTCAGCCGCAGCGAGCCGGCGACCTTCCGCATCGGCTTCACCTGGGCGGCGCCACCGACCCGGGAGACCGAGGTGCCGACGTTGATGGCCGGCCGGACGCCCTGGTTGAACAGGTCCGTCTCGAGGAAGATCTGGCCGTCGGTGATGGAGATGACGTTGGTCGGGATGAAGGCCGAGATGTCGTTGGCCTTCGTCTCGATGATCGGCAGGCCAGTCATCGAGCCGCCGCCCATCTCGTCGGAGAGCTTGGCGCAGCGCTCCAGCAGACGGGAGTGCAGGTAGAAGACGTCACCCGGGTACGCCTCGCGGCCCGGCGGGCGGCGCAGCAGCAGCGACACGGCCCGGTACGCCTCGGCCTGCTTGCTCAGGTCGTCGAAGACGATCAGGACGTGCTTGCCGCCGTACATCCAGTGCTGGCCGATGGAGGAGCCGGTGTACGGGGCGAGGTACTTGAAGCCCGCCGGGTCCGACGCCGGGGAGGCCACGATGGTGGTGTACTCCATCGCGCCCGCCTCCTCCAGCGTCCCCTTGATCGAGGCGATGGTGGAGGCCTTCTGCCCGATGGCCACGTAGATGCAGCGGACCTGCTTCTTCGGGTCGCCGGAGCGCCAGTTCTCGCGCTGGTTGAGGATCGCGTCCAGCGCGACGGTGGTCTTGCCGGTCTTCCGGTCACCGATGATCAGCTGGCGCTGGCCGCGGCCGATCGGCGTCATGGCGTCGATGGCCTTGATGCCGGTCTGCAGCGGCTCGAACACCGACTGCCGGGCCATCACGTTCGGGGCCTGGAGCTCCAGCTCGCGGTAGCCCTCGTTCGGGATGTCGCCGAGGCCGTCGATCGGCTGGCCGAGCGCGTTGACCACCCGGCCGAGGAAGGCGTCGCCGACCGGCACGGAGAGCACCCGCTGGGTGCGCTTGACGCGCTGGCCCTCCTCGATACCGGCGTAGTCACCGAGAACGACGACGCCGATGTCCCGGACGTCGAGGTTCAGCGCCACGCCGAGCGTGCCGTCCTCGAACTCCAGGAGCTCGTTGGTCATGGTCGAGGGCAGACCCTCGACGTGGGCGATACCGTCACCGGCGTCGGCGACGGTGCCGACCTCCTCACGGGAGACGTCGGTCGAGTAGGAGGAGACGTAGCGCTCCAGGGCGCCGCGGATCTCCTCCGTCGAGATGGTCAGCTCGGCCATCCTCTGCTTCCTTATGTATCAGGGGCCCGGGATACCTAGTACCGACCGGTCCGAGTGGCGTCTGTCGTTCAGGGCGCTGCGCGGCGGGAGCCGTCAGCGCTTCGCGAGCGCGTTGCGGGTCTCGTTGAGGCGGCGCAGGACGGTGCCGTCGTACAGGTCGGAGCCGACCCGAACGCTCACGCCGCCCAGGACGTCGGGGTTCACCGTCTGTCGGACGGATACCTCCCGACCGTATATCGCGGAGAGGCGAGCGCCCAGCCGCTGCTCCTCCTCGTCACTCAACGGGGCGGCCACCGTCACGTAGGCGACCTGCCGGTCGCGCCGGTCGGCGGCGAGCTCGACCAGTCGGGTGAGCGCCCCGGTGAAGGACCGACCCCCGAAACCGGCGAGGGCCACCTCGACGAGACGGACCGTGACCGGGCGGGCCTTGCCCTCCAGCAGCTGGCGGGCCAGCCCGGCCCGCTGCGCCGCCGGGGCGATCGGGTCGCCCAGCACCGCGGCCAGGTCCGGCTGGCCGGCCACGACCTGCCCGAAGCGGAACAGCTCGTCCTCGACCTCGCCCAGCTCGCCCGCGACGTCGGCGCTGGCGAGCAGCGCCTCCACGCCCAGCCGCTCGGTGCCGTCGAGCAGATCCGACGGAGCCGACCAGCGGCCGGACACCAGCGAGGCGAGCAGGTCGAGCGCCTCGGAATCGATCTTGCCGCGGAGCACGTCGCCCAGCAGCCCGGTCCGGTCGGCGCCGGACCGGGCGGGGTCGGAGAGCACCCGGCGCAGCCGCGGCTCCCGCCGCAGCAGGGCGGCGACGGAGAGGATGTCGTCGGCGGTGGTGGCCACCGCCGACGGCTCCGCGCCGCGGACGTACTCGTCGAGGCGCTCGGCCGCGATCTTGTACGACTCCCGGCTGGCGGCCTGCATCAGCGGGCCCCCGTGCTCTCGAGGCTGCTCAGGAACCGGTCGACGGTGCCCTTGCGACGCGCCTCGTCGGCGAGCGACTCACCGACGATCTTGCTGGCCAGGTCCACCGCGATCGTGCCGACCTCGGCGCGCAGCTCGCGCACGATGGTGGCCCGCTCGGCGGCGAGCTGGTCCTTGCCGGCCTGGATGACCCGGTCGGCCTCCTCCCGCGCCTTGGCGAGGATGTCCTGCCGGATGCCCTCGGCGTCGGCCCGGGCGTCGTCCCGGATCTTGGCGGCGTCGGTGCGCGCCTCGGCGAGCTGCGCGCGGTACTGCTCGAGCAGCTGGTTCGCCTCGGCCTGCGCGGCCTCGGCGCGCTTGATGCCACCCTCGATCGCGTCGACGCGCGCCTGGAACGTCTGCTCCATGCGGGGGAAGACGAACTTCATGAGCACGAAGCAGAGGATGACGAAGGCGATGCCACCGACCACGATCTCCTGCCACAGCGGAAGGATCGGGTTGTGCGCTTCACCGCCTTCTGCGGCGAGGAAGTACATGGAAGACCTCCCGGTCGAAGGGCGGGATTAGAGCTGGCCCTGCCACACGAAGCCGAATGCGACACCCAGCAGGGCGAGCGCCTCGATGACGGCGAAGCCGATCCAGACGTACGGCAGGGTCATCCGCGACGACTCCGGCTGGCGGGCGGTCGACTGGATGTAGGCGGCGAAGACCAGGCCGACGCCGATACCCGGGCCGATGGCGGCGAGGCCGTAGCCGATGGCGGCGGTGCTGCCCTCTACCGCGGCGAGAACGCTAGCGTCCATTGGTGTGGTTCCTCCTGGTTATCACGCGTGACGGTCACGCGGGACGACAACGGTTGGTGCGAGTGGATCAGTGTTCCTCGGCGAGCGCGCCCTGCACGTAGCTGGCGGTCAGCACGGTGAAGACGTAGGCCTGCAGGACGATGACCAGGAACTCGAGGAAGGTGAGCGCCACGGTCATCACCCAGGACAGCACCGAGACCGGCGCCAGCAGGGCGTTGGCGTTGAGCATCGCGAAGCCGCCGAGCGTGAAGACCAGCAGGAGCATGTGGCCGGCGAACATGTTCGCGAAGAGACGGACGGCGAGCGAGAAGGGCCGGACGAGGAAGGTCGAGAACGCCTCGATCGGGATCAGCAGCGGCAGGATGTACCAGGGCGCCGGCGGGATGAGGGCGTGCTTGAAGTACTTGCCGAAGCCGTGCTTCTTGATACCGACCCAGTTGAAGAGCACGTAGCTGATCAAGGCGAGGAACGCCGGGAAGGCGATGTGCGAGTTCGGCGAGATCTGGAAGAACGGCACGATCGCGAAGAAGTTCGTCAGCAGCACGAAGCAGAAGAGCGTCGTGAAGTACGGCGCGAACCGCACGCCCTGGTGCCCGATCATGTCGACCGCGATGTTGTTCCGCACGAAGCCGTAGATCGACTCGGCGATCCACTGCTTCTTGGTCGGCACCAGCTGCGGCTTGCGGTAGGTGAGCAGGAAGAACAGGATCAGGATCCCGACCGCCAGCCACACCATGAACGTGATCTTGGTGAACCAGTAGTTGTTGTGCGCGCCCCACGGGGCGATGCTGGGCAGGTAGAAGTCCTCCACGCTGGGTGGGAAATTAACCTCGCCCTGTGCCAGGACGTTCGACTGTCCGAACACCGCGTCCCTTCCTATTTAGGCGTGCCGAGGTTTCGGATGACCAGGATGACGCCCCCGGCCATGCCGAGGACGATCCCGATGCCGGTGGCGATGCCGCCGGTGTCCAGCCATCCGTCAACCAGCCAGCCGATGAAGCCCCACACGAGCATGCCCGCGATCAGGTAGCTGAGCGCGGTCCAACCCTGACCGGCACCGGACGGAACGTCGCCCGGGCCGCCAGCGTTGGGGGGTTTCTGGTCACCGGCCATGACGGGGCGAACGATATCAGTCGAGCAGAGAAGGCTGTGCCTCACCCCCCGCACAACCTGGTTGTGTGGGACACGGGTGGGCGAAGTCGTCGCAAGGCACGGTACTCCCCTTCGGCCGGGGAGAGAATGACCGATCGGGGACACGACGGCGCGTCGCCCGAAAGGTGGGACGCGCCGTCGGCTCAGGCGCGCGTTCGTCGGGCGTGGACCGCGGTCAGCCACCAGATGTGCACGCCCGTCCAGACCACCACGCCGGCGGCGATGCCCAGGCAGAGGGGGATCAGGCCGGACCACCCGGTGGACGCCACGGCGACCATCACGACGCCGAGCAGCGTGAACTTGGCGACGTACAGGCCGAGGCCGAAGGGCAGCACCAGTTGCGAGTTCCGGGAGTCGGCCCAGGCCAGCACCACGGTGGTGAGGCTGTAACTGACCACCGTGACGGCGACACCGAGCGCGGCGCCGAGCGCCGCGTCGCCGCCGCCGGTCACCCCGCCGAGGACGGCCGCGCCGGCCGCCAGCACCGCCGACGCCGCGAGCAGCACCGGCAGGTGCCGCAGCCGCCAGCCCCGGTCCTCGGCCGCCCGCTGTCCGCGGGTCGTCGGCTCAGCCACGGGGGTACGCCGGGAACGCGGCGACCAGGTTGGCCACCTCGGCGCCGATCCGGGCCAGCTCGGCCGTGCCGCCGGGAGCGGCCGGGTCGGTACGCACGGCCCGGGCGATCAGGCTCGCCACCTGCCGCATCTCCGGCTCCCGCATGCCCTGGGTGGTGACGCTCGGCGTGCCCACCCGGATCCCGGAGGCGACCATCGGCTTCTGCGGGTCGTACGGGATCGCGTTCTTGTTGAGCGTGATGGCGGCCGCGTCGCAGCGCGCCTCCGCGTCCGCTCCCGTCACACCGACCTCACGCAGGTCGACGAGGGCCAGGTGGGTGTCGGTGCCGCCGGAGACCGGCCGCATCCCCTCCTCGGCCAGCCCGGCCGCGAGCGCCTGCGCGTTGCGGACCACCTGCGCGGCGTACGCCCGGTACTCGGGCTGGGCGGCCTCGCGCAGTGCCACCGCCTTGGCCGCCACGGCGTGCATGAGCGGCCCGCCCTGGGTGAACGGGAAGACCGCCTTGTCGATCCGCTGGGCCAGCGACTCCCGGCAGAGGATCATGCCCCCGCGCGGGCCGCGGAGCACCTTGTGGGTGGTGCAGCAGACCACGTCGGCGTACGGCACCGGCGAGGGGATCGCCTTGCCGGCCACCAGTCCGATGAAGTGCGCGGCGTCCACCATGAGGTACGCCTCGACCTCGTCGGCGATCTCCCGGAACCGGGCGAAGTCGATCAGCCGGGGGTACGCCGTCGCCCCACAGATGATCATTTTCGGCCGGTGCGCCCGGGCCAGGTCGCGTACCTCGTCGTAGTCGATGAGCTCCGTGTCCCGCCGGACGGTGTAGCCGACGGTGTGGAACCACTTGCCGGAGAAGTTGACCCGGCTGCCGTGGGTGAGGTGGCCGCCGTGCGGCAGGTCCATGGCCAGCACCGTGTCGCCGGGCTGCACGAGCGCCGCGTACGCGGCCAGGTTGGCGCTGGCCCCCGAGTGCGGTTGCAGGTTGGCGTGGTCGGCGCCGAACAGGTCCTTCGCCCGGGCGATGCCGATCGCCTCGGCCCGGTCCACCTCGGCGCACCCGCCGTAGTAGCGCCGTCCCGGATAGCCCTCGGCGTACTTGTTGGTGAGCGTCGAGCCGAGCGCGGCGAGCACCGCCGGGGAGGTGAGGTTCTCGCTGGCGATCAGCTGCAACCCGCCGCGCAGCCGGTCCAGCTCACCGAGCACCACCCCGGCGATCTCCGGGTCGGTGGCCCGGAGCTGGTCGAAATCCGGCCCCCAGAAGGTGCTCGTCACGGTGTCCACGACGAAGCAGTCTAGGGGGCCGCAGACTGGAGACCATGAGATGCCTGGTCACCGGCGCGACGGGGTACATCGGCGGGCGGCTCGTCCCGCGGCTGCTGGCCGACGGGCACCAGGTGCGCTGCCTGGCCCGCAACGCCGGCCGGCTGCGTGACGTGCCCTGGGCCGCCGACGTGGAGATCGCCGAAGGTGACCTGCGCCGTCCGGAGACGCTGCCGGCCGCCGTCGCCGGCGTGGACGTGGCCTACTATCTCGTGCACTCGCTGGGCCAGGCCGGGTTCGAGTCGGCCGACCGGGAGGCGGCCGAGACCTTCGCCGCCGCGGCCCGCGCCGCGGGCGTACGCCGGATCGTGTACCTCGGCGGGCCGCAACCGGCCGCCGACGGCGGCACCTCCGCCCACCTGCGCTCCCGGGCCGAGGTGGGCAGGATCCTGCTCGCCAGCGGCGTGCCCACGGCGGTGCTCCGCGCCGCGGTGATCATCGGGTCCGGCTCGGCGTCGTTCGAGATGCTCCGGTACCTGACCGAGCGGCTGCCGGCCATGGTGACCCCACGCTGGGTGCGCAACCGCATCCAGCCGATCGCCGTGCGGGACGTGCTGCGCTACCTCGTCGCCTGCGCGGGACTGCCGCCCGAGGTCAACCGCGCCTTCGACATCGGCGGCCCGGACGTGCTCACCTTCGAGGACATGATCCAGCGCTACGCGCGGGTGGCCGGTCTGCCCCGGCGCGTCATCGTCCCGGTGCGGGCGCTCACGCCGACGCTGTCGTCGTACTGGGTCGGGCTGGTGACCCCGGTGCCGAACGCGATCGCCCGGCCGCTCGTGGGCAGCCTCATCCACGAGGCGGTCGCCCACGAGCACGACATCGCCGCGTTCGTTCCCGACCCGCCCGAGGGGCTCACCGGCATCGACCGGGCGCTCGAGCTGGCGCTCGCCCGGGTCCGCAACGCCGAGGTGGAGACGCGCTGGTCGACCGCGAGCGGCCCGCACGCCCCGGCCGAGCCGCTGCCCAGCGACCCGCGGTGGTCCGGCGGCACCGCCTACACCGACCTGCGGGAGCGGGAGGTCGACGCTCCCGTGCAGGCGCTCTGGCGGGTCATCGAGGGCGTGGGCGGCGAGCACGGCTGGTACTCGTTCCCGCTCGCCTGGTCCGTCCGTGGCTGGCTGGACCGGCTGATCGGCGGGGTGGGGCTGCGCCGGGGGCGGCGCGATCCGCACCGGCTCCAGGTCGGCGAGGCGCTGGACTTCTGGCGCGTGGAGGAGATCGAGCCGGGGAAGCTGCTGCGGCTGCGGGCGGAGATGCGGCTGCCCGGCCGGGCCTGGCTGGAGATGCGCGCGCTGCCGCGCGACGGCGGGCGCAGCCGGTACCAGCAGCGGGCCGTGTTCCTGCCGCGCGGGCTGGCCGGTCACGCGTACTGGGGCGCGGTGGCGCCGTTCCACGCGGTGGTCTTCGGCGGGATGGCCCGCAACATCGCCCGCGGCGCCGAGCGGGCCGCCGGCCTCAGTTCCCCGTCCGCGGGCCGGTGACCTCGTACGCGATCCGCTCGCTGGGCGGCACGAAGTCCCGTACCGGCTCGTCGCGCAGGCCGAACGAGAGCACCTCACCGACCGCCGCCACCAGCCGCGACTGCACGGCCTGCCCCACGGCGTCCCGCGGATCGTCCGGGTTCGTGGCCATCGTGGCGACCGCGAGCTGCGGGGTGAACGCCACGACCGTCTCCGTCGCGTACCGCTCGGAGCTGCCCGTCTTGCCCGCGACCGGCCGGCCCAGCCGTTGCCGCAGCGACTCCGCCGTGCCGCCGTCGCACCCCTGGTACATCGACTGGTCGCCCACCGGGCACCGGGCCGCGTCGGCGGCCGCCCGCGCCACGTCGGTGTCGAGCACCTGGCGGCAGTCCGGCCGGCCGGCCGCCACCGGCCTCCCGGCCGCGTCGGTGACCGACACCACGGGCAGCGGCGCGCACCAGGTCCCCTCGGCGGCCACCGCGGCGTAGGCGCCGGCGAGGTCCAGCGGCGTGGTGGCCGAGACGCCGAGGGTGAACGGTCCCCATTCCTTCGCGCCCTCCCGCGCCAGCCGGGCGTCGGACTCGGAGCGGAAGACGATGCCGAGCCGCTGGGCCATCTCGACGACCCGGTCCGCGCCGACCCGCTCGATGAGCCAGGCGAAGTACGTGTTGACCGACCTGCCGAACGCGCTCCACATGTCGTGCCGCCCGTCCAGCGACACCGAGGCGTTCTCCGGGCACCAGCGCCCGCCACAGCTCGCCTCCCCGGTGACCGGGAAGTTCGTGACGAGCCGGCCCGGCGCGTCGTACTCGGTCCGCAGCGGCAGGCCGGCCTCCAGGGCGGCCAGCATCGTGAAGAGCTTGAAGGTGGAGCCGGCCTGGTACCCCTCGATCGTCCCGCCCCCGGCGACGAGCTGGTTGACGGTGTTCGGGTAGTTCTCCCCACCGTCCGGGTTCTCGTCGACGCTGTAGGTGCGGTTGACGGCCATGGCGAGCACCCGGCCGGTGCCGGGCTGGATCACCGCCGTGGGCGCGGCCCGGCGGTCGGTCTTCGGGTAGACGCTCAGCACCTGCTCGACGGTGGCGCGCTGCACGGCCGGGTCGAGGGACGTGACGATCGAGTAGCCGCCCCGGCGCAGGGCGCGCTGCCGCTCGTCGGCCGTGGCGCCGAACGCCGGCTGGGCGCTCCACCACCGGGTGAACCAGTCGCAGAAGAAGCCCCAGTCGTTGTGCTCCCCCGGCACCGCCGTGCAGTCGTTCGGGGTCTCGCTGGGCCGCAGGTTCAGCGGCTCGGCCTTGGCGCGCGCCGCGACGTCGGCCGGGACCTGGCCGGTCTCGACCATCCGGTCCAGCACGTACGCCCGGCGGGCGAGCGCCGCGTCCGCGTCACCGTTGATCGGCTCGTCGGTGTGCGGCGAGCGCACCAGGCCGGCGAGCAACGCCGCCTCGGCGAGCGTGAGGTCGGCCGGCGACTTCGAGAAGAACCGCTTGCTGGCCGCCGCGATCCCGTACGCCCCGGCGCCGAAGTACGCGATGTTGAGGTAGCGGACGAGGATGTCCTCCTTGTTCAGCTCCCGCTCCAGGGCGAGCGCGTACCGCATCTCCTGCACCTTGCGGGCCGTGCTGACCTCGGTGGCCGCCTTGCGGTGCTTCTCGGAGAGGCGGGGATCGCTGCTCAGCACGTTGCGCACGTACTGCATGGTCAGCGTGGAGGCCCCCTGCCGGGTCTGCCCGTCGCGCTGGTTGACCGTGAAGGCGCGGGCCACCCCGCGCAGGTCCACCCCGCTGTGCTCGTAGAACCGGGTGTCCTCGGCGGCCACGATGGCCTGCCGCATGACCGGCGCCACCTCCTGCAGCGGCACGTCCACCCGGTCCTCCTCGTAGAAGGACGTGATGAGGGTGGTGCCGTCGTTGGCGTAGAGGTTCGAACGCTGGGCGGTGGGCGGCGTCCGGAGGGTGTTCGGCAGTTCGGAGTAGGGCGTGGAGAGCGCGCTGAACCCGATCCCGAACACCAGCGCGACCGGAAGGGCGGCCCCCGCCAGCACGAGCCCGGCCAGCACGCCGGCGATCAACACGGTCAGCACTTTGTCGAGATGGGCCCGGATCATCAGCTCTCCCCGCAGGAGCCGGTCACGCTAGGACCCGTTCAGGATGACCCGGAATGCGCCGATTCGCCCCGTGTTTAGGGCAAACCCGGAGGAATTTCGCGAGGCGCGACAGTCACGGCAGCAGGGTCGCCGCGAGCGGCTGCACCGTCTCCTCGATCTCGTCGGCAACCCGGCTGAAGCACTGGTCGCCCCGACCCCACGGGTCGTCCAGGTCGTCCGTCGAGAGCGGTCCGGCGCCCTGGCGCGCCGCGTGCGCCGCCGCCACCAGCGCGACCCCGCGCGCGTACACCGCGTCCGGGGTCGCCTCGGCCGGCGGCAGCCCGGCCGCGTCCACGGCGCCGAGCAGCCGGCCGAACTCCCCGAGCACGAAGGTGCGGTCGGCCGCGTCGGGACGCAGCGCCACCACGTACTCCTGCTGGTCGGCCGTGGCGGTGAGGACCAGGTCGGCGGCGTCGATGTGGTCCGAGCGGAGCTTGCGCGCGGCGAACCCCGCCACGTCGCCTCCCCGCGACGTGACCTGCCGGGCCGCCGGCGGGTTCATCTCCTCACCGGCGTGCCAGCCGCCCGTGCCGGCGCTGTGGCTGTGCAGCAGCTCGTCGGCCCGGGCGGGATCGACGCCGCGCCGCGTCAGCCGGTCCCGCACCGCCAGGGTGAGCAGCCGCTCGGCCATCGGCGAGCGGCAGATGTTCCCCATGCAGACGTGCAGGACCGTGAACGGCGGCACTAGGCCCCCTCGGTGATGTCCGGCACCACGTCGCGCAGCTTCTCCATCGGGATCGCGCCGTGGCGCAGGACCTGCGGCACCTCGCCGGTCAGGTCCACGATCGTGCTCGGCACCGGGTCGGGGCAGGGGCCCGCCTCCAGGTAGGCGCGGACCGAGTAGCCGAGCTGGTCGCGGGCCTCCTCGGCGGTGACCGCCGCCGGCTGGCCCGTCTTGTTCGCCGAGGAGACGGCCATCGGCCCGGTCTCCCGCAGCACCTCCAGGGCCACCGGGTGCAGCGGCATGCGCACCGCCACCGTGCCGGTCTTGTCCCCCAGGTCCCACTGCAGGCTCGGCGAGTGCTCGACCACGATGGTGAGCGCGCCCGGCCAGAACGCCTCGACCAGGTCACGGGCGGCGCGGGGCAGGGAGAGGACCAGACCGTCGAGGGTGTGCCGGGAACCGATCAGCACCGGGGGCGGCATCTGGCGGGTGCGGCCCTTGGCGTCCAGCAGGGCCTTCACGGCGTACGGGGTGAACGCGTCCGCGCCGATGCCGTACACGGTGTCCGTCGGCAGGACGACCAGTTCCCCGTTCTTGACCGCCTCGATGGCCGCGGCGATGCCGCGGTCCCGGTCGGCGGGCGACCGGCAGTCGTAGAGCATCACGAGGAGTCAGTCTGCCACGCCGGTCACGGTTCGCGACGGCGGCCGTCCGCCCGTCGGGACGCGGTGGCGAAGCGGGGCCGCCCCGTGAGGTCCCGGTGCTCGGCCACGTCGGTGAACCGGCCGTCGGCGACGAGCAGCGCGGGCACGTCCGCGCCGTGCGTGTCGTCGTGCTCGATGCCGACCACCCCGCCGGCGCGCAGCAGCGCGCCCGCGCGGGCGACGACCGGGCGGATCACGGCCAGGCCGTCCGTGCCGCCGAAGACCGCCTCGGCCGGGTCGTACCCGGCCACCTCCGGGGCCACGAGTGTGTCCGCCGGAACGTACGGCGGGTTGCACAGCAGCACGTCGACCCGGCCGACCAGGTCCGCCAGCAGGTCCGGCGCGGTGACGTCCGCCTCGACCACCTCGATCGGCCGGTCACCCGCCGCCGCCCGGTCCGCGGCGTTGCGCCGCAGCCAGCGCAGCGCCGCCGCAGACCGCTCCACGGCGACGACCCGGGCCTGCGGCAGCTCCTGCGCCACGGCGAGGGCGATGGCGCCCGACCCGCTGCACAGGTCCACCACGAGCGGCGCCTCCCGACCCCGCCCCTGGGCGATCCCCCAGCCGGCGAGCAGCTCGGTCTCCGGCCGGGGCACGAAGACACCCGGCCCGACGGCCAGCTCCAGGCGGCGGAACGCCGCGCTGCCGGTGAGGTGCTGCAACGGCTCGCGGCCGGCCCGCCGGGCCACCAGCGCGTCGAACGTGGCGAGCTGGTCGCCGTCGAACCCGTCGGCGAGGGCCAGCCGCCCGCGCGGCACGTCCAGCACGTACGCGGCGAGCAGCTCGGCCTCCGTACGGGCGGCCTCCACCCCGGCGTCGGTGAGGATCCGGGCCGCCCGCGCCACGGCGATCGAGGGCCTGATCCGGTTCGTCCCTTCGGAGGGGTGTTGCGGCTCGGTGGTCACGACATAATCATGAAGCGTCGCGGGTCACGTCACGATCGGGTGCGTCAGGCGCAGCCGACAGGAGGTCGCTGGTGGGTTGGCTCGACCGGGTCGGTGACCAGGTTGACGCGCTGACGCAGTCGCGGGCGTTGCAGGAGTCCAGCCGTTCCGCCGAGGCGTACACGGTGCTCGAGCGGGTCCTGCACACCACGACCGATCCCCGCACGCGCGCCGACGCGCTCGTGCAACGCCTCTCCGCTCTGATCAATCTCGGACGTACGGCGGAGTTCACCCGGGCCATCGAGGAGGCCTCCGCGGCCGTCCGCGACCTCCCGGAGCCCTACCTGCACGGCCACCTCAACGCGCTGGCCGCGCTCGCCGCCCACCACCAGGGCGCGCTCGACCGCTGCGTCACCCACCTGGTCAAGGCCGCCCGCGCGCTGAACGCCGTCGAGGACCCGGACCGGGACACCGCCTGGGGCTGGCACGACCTCGCCATGGCGTACTCCTACCTCAGCTTCCACGGGTACGCCCTGGGCGCCATCGAGCGGGCCCGGCAACTCGGCCTCACGGCCGGCATCCCCGAGGAGACGTTCGCCGCACCCGGCATCCGGCTGCGCAACGCCGTCGCGCTGGACCACAACGGGGACAGCGACGGCTGTCTGCGGGTGCTCCGCGACGTGGCCTCCGACCTCGCCCGCTTCCTCCGGAGCGGGCGGGCCGGCCGGTTGCGCCCCAGCAGCCTCGCCGCGTACGGCTACGCGGCGGCCCGACGCGCCGCGCTCGGCGACGAGATCGAGCCCGGCGACGAGGCCGCGCCCGCCCGGCTGCTCGCCCACGGCGGCGACAGCGCCCGGGCCCGCGACATGCGTGACCTCGGCACGGTCTGCCTCGCCATCGCCGCCGGCCGGCCCATCGAGGCGGTCACCCGGCTGGACTCCGTACGGGTGTCGAGCGAGACGCTCGGCGCCGCCGAGCCGGCGCGGCTGCGCAGCATCGCGCTGGCACGGGCCGGCGACCACGCGGCGGCGCACCGGGTGGACCGGCTGGCGTTCCGGCTGGCGGCCCAGCGCAACGACCGGCTGCGGGACGTCTACATCGACGGCATCGCGGCCCGGATCGACCACGAGGAGATGCGCCGGGAGGCCGCGCGCTACGAGGGCGAGGCGCTGACCGACCCGCTGACCGGGCTGCCGAACCGGCGCCGGCTGGAGCGCTACATCGCAAGCGTCGTCGCCCGCGGGGAGCGCGTGGTCATCGGGGTCTGCGACCTGGACGGCTTCAAGGCGGTCAACACGCGCCACGGACACCACTCGGGTGACCTGGTGCTCCAGCGCATCGCCGGGGTGATCAACCGGGTGATGCGCCGGGGCGACTTCGTGGCCCGCTACGGCGGCGACGAGTTCGTCGTGGTGCTGCCCGGCGCCGGCATGGCCGAGGCCACCGAGGTGGCCCGCCGTATCGGCGCGGCGGTCGCCAGCGAGGACTGGGAGGCGCTCGTCCCCGGCACGCCGGTCGGCGTGAGCGTCGGCTTCGCCGAGGTCTCCGGCACCGGGTCGGCGCTACGCGACGCGCTCAGCACCGCGTTCGAGGAGGCCGACCGGGCGATGCTGCGCGCGAAGACCCGCCCGCGCGCCTCCTGACCCGTCGCTGCGGTCGAAGCTGCGGGGGCCGGACCGGACGCGGGGCGGGATCAGCGACGGGCGAGTTCGGCGTCGCCGGCCAGGCGGGCGGCACGGTCGGCCTCGGCCAGCGCGTCCAGCACACCGTCCAGCTCGCCGGCGAGGGCCAGGTCGAGGTTGTACGCCGTGTAGCCGATCCGGTGGTCGGTGATCCGGTTCTGCGGGAAGTTGTAGGTGCGGATCCGCTCGGACCGGTCGACCGTGCGGACCTGCGCCTTGCGCGCGTCCGAGGCGGCCGCGTCGGCCTGCTCCTGCGCGGCGGCCAGGAGCCGGGCACGCAGGATGCGCATGGCCTGCTCGCGGTTCTGCAGCTGCGACTTCTCGTTCTGGCAGGAGACCACGATCCCGGTCGGCAGGTGGGTGATCCGGACCGCCGAGTCGGTGGTGTTCACCGACTGACCGCCCGGGCCGGACGAGCGGAAGACGTCGATCCGCAGGTCGTTGGGGTCGATCGTGACGTCGACCTCCTCGGCCTCCGGGAGCACCAGCACACCGGCGGCGCTGGTGTGGATCCGGCCCTGCGACTCGGTGACCGGGACCCGCTGCACGCGGTGCACCCCGCCCTCCCACTTGAGCCGGGACCAGACGCCGTTGCCCCCCTCCGGCACACCCTTGCTCTTGATGGCCAGCGAGACGTCCTTCACCCCGCCCAGGTCGGAGTCCTGCGAGTCGATCACCTCGACCAGCCAGCCCCGCCGCTCGGCGTACCGGGTGTACATCCGCAGCAGGTCGCCGGCGAACAGGGCGGACTCCTCGCCACCCTCGCCCGCCTTGATCTCGACGATGACGTCCTTGGCGTCGTGCGGGTCCCGGGGGATGAGCAGCTCCGCCAGGCGCTCCTCGAGCACGGGCAGGGACGCCGCGATCGACTCGGCCTCGGCCGCGAAGGACGGGTCCTCGGCGGCCAGCTCCCGCGCGGCGGCCAGGTCGGCCCGCGCCTGCGCCAGCTCACCGGCCGCCTTGTGCAGCGGCACCAGCTCGGCGTACCGGCGGCCGACCCGCCGCGCGGTGGCCTGGTCGGCGTGGATGCCCGGGTCGGCCAGCCGCTTCTCCAGCTCGGCGTACTCGTCGAGGAGAGCGGTCAGACGCTCGCTGCTCATGCTGCGGATGCTCCTTCGACGGCGGGGAGGACGGGGGTACGGGCCGGCGGCGCGGCCGGGAAACGGCCGCAATACGGACGGCGCCCGCGTCCGGTGCGGAACCGGACGCGGGCGCCGAACGAGGAGCTACTTGCCCTTCTTGGCCTGAACCTTGGCGTACTTCTGCTGGAACTTGGCGACCCGGCCGGCGGTGTCGAGCACGCGCTGCTTACCGGTGTAGAACGGGTGGCAGGCGCTGCAGGTCTCGACGTGGATCGCCCCGCCCTTGGCGGTGCTGCGGGTCGTGAAGGTGTTGCCGCAGGAGCAGGTGACCTCGGTGGTCACATACTCCGGGTGGATGTTGGGCTTCATGTCGCCTCGGTCCTTTCGTCGGTGGTCGCCGGGTCGCCGTCACCACCCGCCGCTCCGTACGACGGGCTCGGGCGTGAACCGGAACCGGTGGCCGATTGACCAGTGTGCCATGGGCGCGGGCCGGGCCCGTCATCGGGCGGCACAGCAGGTCCGGCATCGACAACGCCCGGCATCCTTCCGGCATTCCCGCCGGCCGGCGGGGCATTCACGGGGCTCCGGTGCGGGCCGGCGTACCCCGGACGGGGCACGATCGACCCGGAACGCGGCGGTGGTCAACGGCCGCCGGAGGTCGACGGACACGGAGATGAGCGGTATGCCCCGCCTGATCGCGACCCGAGGTCTGCCCGCCTCGGGGAAGACCACCTTCGCACGGCGGCTCCAGCCGTCCGTGGTCCGCGTGAACCGGGACGACCTGCGGCGGATGCTGCACGGCGAGCGCCTCTTCACGCAGTGGGCGGAGGCGCAGGTGACCGTCGCCCAGCGGGCGCAGGTCGAGGCGCTGCTGCGGGCCCGGGCCGACGTCTGTGTCGACGACACCAACCTGCGGGCGCGGACGCTGCGCGACTGGGCCGAGTTGGCCGCCCGGTACGGCGCCGAGTTCGAGGTGCACGACTTCACCGACGTGCCGCTGGACGAGTGCCTGCGCCGGGACGCGACGCGGCCCGAGGCGGACCGGGTCGGCGAGGCCGCCATCCGGCGGCTGCACGCGCGCTACCTCGAGGGACGGCCCCTGCCGCTGCCGGTGCCGCAGGCCCGCACGGGCCGCCCGGCCCGGGTGCACCCGGCGCCGACCGGGGCGCCGGAGATCGTCCTCGTGGACATCGACGGCACCGTGGCGCTGAACGTGTCCCGCAGCCCGTACGACATGACCCGGGTCGGCGAGGACCAGCCGAACGAGGCGGTGATCGCGGCCGTGCGCGCCATGCACTCGGCCGGGTACGGGGTGGTGTTCTGCTCCGGTCGGGACGCCTCGGCGCGGGCGGACACCGTGGCGTGGCTGGCCCGGCACGTCCGGGTGCCGTACCTCGCCCTGCACCTGCGGGCGGTCGGCGACTCCCGCAAGGACTCGGTGGTCAAGCGGGAGATCTACGAGCGGGAGATCCGGGACCGGTACCGGGTGATCGGCGTCTTCGACGACCGTGTCCAGGTGGTCCGGATGTGGCGCGCCCTGGGTCTCACCGTGTTCCAGGTGGCCGACGGCGACTTCTGACCGTGCGAGCGGGGCCCCTCCTCGACCGGTCCGGCCGGGGAGGGGCCCCGCTGGCCACCTCAGGCGGCGGCGCGGCTCGCGGCGGCGGTGGTGACCGTGGCCTCGGCGCGGACGCCGTTGACCGTCACCGCGAGCACCAGCGAGGCGCCGGACCGCAGCGCCACGAGCCGGCCGGTGGCCGGGTCGAACCAGGCCGCGTGCCACGGCCGCAGGCCCGTCACCGGCCCGACGTGCACGTTCGGGGAGGCGGACCAGTCCGCGCTGACCGGCGCGGCCACCGGCACGGCCCGTCCGCCCGGCTGTTGGAGCGTCGCGGCGACGGTCACCGGGACGCCCACCTCGATGCTCGCCGGCGCCGTCACGGTGACCGCGTCCGTGTGGGCGTGGACCTCGGCCGCCACCCAGCGCGGCCCCTCGGCGAGCGGGCTGCGCCGGGCCCGGTCGGCCTCGGCGGCGGTGACCGGGTCGACCCCGAACTCCGTCCAGCCGGTGAAGCCGCCGCGGTCGGCGGGGGTCGACGGCGTCTTGCCCGAGTTGCCGTTGACGACGTACGGGACGCCGTCCACCCGCTCGGCGTGGAAGGTGCCCACGTGGCCGCCGACGAAGAGAGCGCCCTTGCCGGTGCGGTGCTGGAAGTCGGCCAGCCACTGCTCCAGCAGCGCCGCCTCCTTGCGGTCACCGAGCTGGCTCGCCTTGGCCGGGGTGGGGTCGCGCGGCGGGTGGTGGTGCAGGACGACCACCGAGCCGATCGTCGGGTCGGTGGCGGCCGAGTCGAGCGCCGCGCGCAGCATGCGGACCTGGTCGAACCCGCCACCCCGCAGCGAACCGGTGGACGTGTTGAGCGTCACGAACCGGGTGCCCCGGTGGTCGAAGGTCCGGTACGTGTCACCGAACACGGCCTGGAAGTTGCCGATCGGCGCCCCCATGATCTCGTGGTTGCCGGGCACGTAGTACCAGGGCACGGCGTCCCCCAGCTCCTCGTCGAGCAGCCGCTTCGCCAGCGCGAAGTCCTCCGGGTACGCGGTGTCCACGAGGTCACCGTTGACGACCAGGAAGTCCGGCCGTGCCGCCCGGATCTCACGCAGCGTGCGGCGGGCCTGGGCGACCAGCTCGCTGTCCGGGTCGGCGGCCACGAACTGCGCGTCGGACATCACGGCGAAGCGCCACGGCGCGCCGTCGACCGTGCCGTCGGTGACGACCACCCGGTCGGTACGCGACGGCTCGGCGGGCGCGTCCACCGACGGCGGCACCTTCGCCACCAGGTCGTCGATGACGATCTCGCTGGTGTACTGGGCGGCGGCGTTGGTCTCCGCCACGTAGAACCGCCGGATCCGCACCGGGTACTGCACCCCGGCGGGAACCGCGAACTCGACGTACCGCCATCCGGTCCAGGTGATGTACGGCCCCCGCAGCACGTGCTGGGTGTCCTGGGCGTCGTGCAGGTGCAGGCTCGGCCACTCCCCCTTGCCGTTGCCGTGGATCCACATGCCGAACGCCTGCGGCTGGCCGGGCACCTCGATCCAGGCGGGCGGGTCGGCGTACGCGGCCCGGGTGCCGGTCGACTGGCTGAAGTCGTACGTCATCTTCAGGCCGGTGCCGGTGTGGCCCGGCGCCGGCGCGACCGAACCGCTCGCCCGTGCCTGGCTGAACTTCCAGGCGGACGCGTCCTCGAAGTCGGCCACCGGCTGGTCGGTGAGGCCCACGGTCACCGCGATCACGGTCTTCTTCGTTCCGACGTGGACGGTGACCAGCCCGGAACCGGAGTCGCGCAGCGCCGTGACGACCAGGTTGCCGTCGGCGTTCGGCGCGATGCGGAGCAGGTCGCGGTCGTAGTCGAGCTTCAGGTCGGCGGGCTCGATCGGTGCGGTGTTCCCCTCGGCGTCGAGGCCGACGACGCCGAACAGGGAGCTGCCGTCGCGGCCGGTCAGACCGATGCGCTCGACCGTGGAGTCGATCCGCTGCAACGGCCCGAGCACCGTGAGGTCCAGGGAGCCCTCCGCCCGGCCCCGGCTGGCCGTCACGGTGGCGGCGCCGGGGACCAGGGCGCGGAACACGCCGTCGCGGTCGACCCGCCCGTGCACCGCCGGGGTGACCCGCCAGGTGGGTGCGCCGGCCGCCGGCCCGTACGTCTCGTCGTGTCCGGCGGCGGTGAGCCGGCGGGTGAGCCCGGGGAAGACCCGGTCGGGCCGGCCGCCCCGCACCGGGGAGACGCCCGGCGCGGCCGTGGGGTCGCTGGCCGTCTCCACCCAGAAGCCGGTCAGCCGCCCGCTGCCCTGCGGTGCGTAGAGGGCGAGACCGTTGGGGACCGGGCGCTCGGAGCCGTCCGACGGGGTGTTCTCGACCTGGACGGTCGCCGCGCCGGGCTCGCGGGCGAGCAGCGTCGACGAGCCGCCGCCGTCGAGGTTGAGCGCGTGGTGGGCGCCCAGCTCGGCCATCATGCGGCCCATCTCGGTCTGGGTGACGCCCCGGCTGTCGACGTGGCGGCCGTCCACCGTCAGCATGATCATCTTGCGTCCGTCGGCGGTGAAGCCGACGGCCGTGCGCGGGGCCAGCGACGTGTCGGCGATCGTCTGCACCACGCCGTCGCGGACCAGCACGTTGCCGCCTCCCACGGCGGCGTGCAGGCGGCTGCCGTCCGACGGCTTCGGCTGCCAGGCCACGCTCACCGGGTCACCCGGTCGCAACCCGGCGAGCGCGTCGGCGCCCGCCTCCCGACCGAGCAGGATGGTGGTGCCGGCGGGCACCTGGCCGCTGCCGGCGGCCGAGGCCACGCCGGTGACGCGGCCGTCGACCACCGTGACCTCGGTGACGCGCGCCGCGCCCGCCACCGCACGTTCCCGGGTGTACGACCCCCAGAGCGCGGTGAACACGCCGATGCCGCCGGCCTGGACCATGTTGTTGAACTGGGTGAGCGGGACCGGACCGGTGGGCAGGGTCGCGGTGCCGTCGAAGTTCACCTCGATCACCCGGCCGACGCCCTCGGTGGTCACGGCCACCGCGTTGCGGTGCCCGCTGACCGCCGACTGGATCAGCTCGCCGCTGCGGATGCCGACGCCCTGGGCGGCGCCGGAGTTGTTGATGTCGAAGAAGTCGCCGTTGACGGCCGCGACGGCACGGGTGCGGTCCACGGCGGCGCGCAGGGGCTCGGCCCGGCTCACCGCGCCCGAGTTGACGTAGTCGACGGTGACACCGCCGCTCAGGTCGGCGGTGAGCGCGTCGGCGCGCAGCCAGCCGTCCGCGTCGTAGCGGTCGAACGAGGTGAGCTGGACGCCCGGCGCGACCGGCCGGGTCTTCTTCGCGGTCTCCAGGCCGCCGGCCGGTTCCACGCCGCCCGTGGCGGCCGGACCGGCCTGCCGGGACGGGGCGAGGGCGACCGGCTCGGAGGTCAGGGACGAGGCGCGCGGGGCGTCCTCGGCGAGGGTGCCGGACGGGCCGGCCGCGGGCGTCGGTGGGGCGGCACCGACCGGGAGCGGACCGGCCAGGGTGAGCAGGGGCGTCAGCAGCAGGACGCCGGCGAGGGATCGTCTGCGGGTACGCATGGACGACAGTCAACCGGACGGTGAATAGAAGTTTCAATAGGCGACGCCTTAACCGAAGGAAAACTTCGACGGCGTCGTGGCCCCGGCCGCCGTCCACTCGCGACCGCCGGCTCACCCGGAAGCCACGGCTGCCGGCGGGCGCCGGACGCGCATCCGACAGCGGGACCGGCGCGCGGACACCGGATGGGGACGCGGTCGTCGGGCGTCGAGCGACCGGGCGCGGACACGACGAAGGGCACGGCCGTGGCCGTGCCCTTCGTGGGTTCCCCGTCGGGAGAGGTCACTCCCCCGGCGTGGACTTCGCGATCTGCATGAGGAACTCGATGTTGGTGCGGGACTGCTTCAGGCGGTCCAGCAGCAGGTCCAGCGCCGCCTGCGAGTCCAGCGAGTGCAGGACCTTGCGGAGCTTGTGGATGATGGCCAGTTCCTCCGGCGCGAGCAGGATCTCCTCCTTGCGCGTGCCGGACGGGTGGATGTCGATGGCCGGGAAGGTGCGCTTGTCGGCGATCTTCCGGTCCAGCTTCAGCTCCGCGTTACCGGTGCCCTTGAACTCCTCGAAGATGACCGTGTCCGCCATGGAGCCGGTCTCGACCAGCGCCGTGGCGAGGATGGTCAGGGAGCCGCCGTTCTCGATGTTGCGAGCCGCGCCGAGGAAGCGCTTCGGCGGGTAGAGCGCCGTGGAGTCGATACCACCCGACATGATCCGGCCGCTGGCCGGCGCCGCCAGGTTGTACGACCGGCCGAGCCGCGTCACCGAGTCGAGCAGCACGACGACGTCGTGACCCAGCTCGACGAGGCGCTTCGCCCGCTCGATCGCCAGCTCCGCCACCGTGGTGTGGTCCTGCGGCGGACGGTCGAACGTGGCCGCGATGACCTCGCCCTTCACCGACCGCTGCATGTCGGTGACCTCTTCGGGCCGCTCGTCCACGAGCACCACCATGAGGTGGCACTCCGGGTTGTTGCGCGTGATCGCGTTCGCGATCGCCTGCAGCACCATCGTCTTGCCCGCCTTCGGCGGCGACACGATGAGCGCCCGCTGGCCCTTGCCGATCGGCATCACGAGGTCGATGACACGGGTGGTCAGGATGTGCGGCTCGGTCTCCAGCCGCAGTCGCTCCTGCGGGTAGAGCGGGGTGAGCTTGTAGAACTCGGGGCGGCGCTTGGCCTCCTCGGGCTCCATCCCGTTGATCGTGTCGAGGCGGACCAGCGGGTTGTACTTGTCCCGCCGCTGCTCGCCCTCCCGGGCCGCGCGGACCGCACCGGTGATCGCGTCACCGCGGCGAAGGCCGTACTTCTTGATCTGGGACATCGACACGTACACGTCGTTCGGGCCGGCCAGGTAGCCGGTCGTCCGTACGAAGGCGTAGTTGTCGAGCACGTCGATGATGCCGGCCACCGGGACGAGCACGTCGTCCTCGCTGACCTGCGGCTCGCGACCGCCGTCGCCGCCCTCGGAGCGCTCGCCCCGGCCACGGCGACGGTCCCGGAAGCGGCTGCGCCGGCCACGCCGGCCGCCGCTCTCGCCGTCCTCCTCGCCGTCGGTGTCCCGCTCGGCACGCTGGCCCCGCTCGTTGCGGTCGCCACGGTCGTTGCGCTCGGCCCGCTCGCCACGCTCACCGCGCTCGGCACGGTCGGCCCGGTCGCCACGCTCACCGCGCTCGGCCCGGTCGCCGCGCTCCGCACGCTCACCGCGCTCGCCACGCTCACCGCGCTCGGCCCGGTCGCCGCGCTCCGCACGCTCACCGCGCTCGGCACGCTCACCGCGCTCGGCACGCTCCGCACGCTCACCGCGCTCGGCACGCTCACCGCGCTCGCGTCCGCCGCGGTCGGCGCGCTCGCCGGCCTCGGCCTCGTCGGTGCGCGTCTCCGCCGTACGCGCCTCGGCGGCTCGCGCCTCCGCGGCGGCGCCCCGGCGCCGGGTCCGGCCACGGCCCTCCGTCTCGACGGTGGCCTGCTCGGCGGGCGCCTGCTCGGCGGTACGCCGCTCGGCCTCCGGCCGCTCGGTGGTCTCCCGGACCTCGGCGTGCACCTCTTCCCGCGCGGGAGCGGCCGCGGCCGCGACCTCGGCCCGCGGTCGAGGGGTCCCGGCGGCGGCGCCCTGCCGCTCGGTGATCGCGCTGATCAGCTCGCCCTTACGCATGCGAGCCGTGCCGGAGATGCCGAGCGACGCGGCCAGGCTCTGGAGCTCTGGCAGCAGCATCGCCGACAGACCGGTGCCGCCACGCCGACGACGGGTGGGAGCGGCGTTGGTGGCTTCGCCAGCGACGTTGGAAACATCCGACGTCACGTCGGTGGTGTCGCTCAATGGATTCCTTCCCTCGATAGGCCGGGACTGCCCGGAGTCGACAGAGCAGGTGGCCGGGCGGCCTCGGTGCACCCGCCTCGCACGAACGCGGCGCGGGAGTCTGTAACACAGCAGCCGGTCGGTTTCCCGACTCACCAACATCGGTGAGCAGGTCTCGCCGTCTGCGGCGACCTGTGGAAACTGCGGTGCGGCGTTGGGCCTTGGCAGGGGTGACGGGCTGACCGCCGAGAGCTTCGGGGGTGCGCCGACCCGCAGGAAGATCGCATGCTTCGCGGCTGTGCTAAGTCTAGAGCGTAATCAACTCTTCCGACCTGCGGCAACAGGGTCCCGCTCGGCGTGTCCAAGTCTACCCCGGGCGACCCGGGCACCGCTGACATCTATCGGTAACCGCCAGACCTGCCAGTCTCTTCCCGGGTCGAAGCCCTCGGGCGGATCGCTGAGCGCGAGCACAGTCGGACCCGCCCCGCTGACCACAGCGGCCACACCGGCCTCACGCAGCGCACCCACCAGGGCGGCCGTGGCCGGCATGCCGGCGGCCCGGTAGTCCTGGTGCAGCCGGTCGACGGTGGCCGGCAGCAGCAGCGTCGGGTCGGTGGTGATGGCGTGCACGAGCAGGGCCGCCCGCCCGGCCGTCAACGCCGCGTCGCCGTGCGGCACGGTGGCGGGCAGCGCCGCCCGGGCCTCCGCGGTCAGCCCGCGCTCGGTGGGCACGTAGACAGTGGGGCGTACGCCCTCCGCGACCTCGCGGGTGACGGCCCGCGCCCCGGTGGGCTCGGTCCAGGCGACGGTGAACCCGCCGAGCAGGCACGGCGCCACGTTGTCGGGATGCCCCTCCAGCTCGGCGGCGAGCCGGAGCACCGCGTCGTCGTCGAGGCGGCGCTCGCCGTCGGTCACCAGCGCCCGGGCCAGCAACACCCCCGCGACGATGGCCGCCGACGACGACCCGAGCCCGCGCGCCTGCGGGATGCGGTTGACGCACTCCACGGCGAGGCCCGTGGGTCGCGCGTCGAGCCGCTCGAAGGCCGCGCGCATCGACCGGACCACCAGGTGACGGTCGTCGTCGGGCAGCTCCCCCGCGCCCTGCCCGGTCACCGTCACGCGCACCCCGGTCGGCACGATCTCGGCGCTCACGTCGTCGTGGAGACCGAGGGCTAGCCCCAACGCGTCGAAGCCCGGCCCCAGGTTGGCGCTGGTGGCGGGGACCCGGACCCGGACCGGCCCGGCGGTGAAGTTCGTCGGCACGGGCTCATGCTAGGGCCGGGGACCGACGGTTCCGGATCTCGGCCCGAGCGGTGGGACGACAGCCGCGTGAGGCGGGCGGGGCGGTCGGGATGCCCGGGTCAGCGGGCCGCGTCGGGGGCCGGTTCGGGAACCGGGTCGGTGAGGGAGAGCCGGCGGGTGGCGAAGCGCCAGCCGACGGCGTACACGAGGGTGACCAGCCCGCAGCCGGCGAGCACCACCCGCTCGTCCACGGTGTCCACGACCGCCGCGACGACGAGCTGACTGATCGAGACGGCGAGCGTCGCCAGCATCATGTCGGTGGCGAACACGCGGCCGCGCAGCCGGTCCGGCACCTCGCCCTGGAGGGCGAAGTTCGACATCACCCAGTTGCTGCCGCCCGCGAGGTGTGCCACGAACACGAGCAGCAGCACGAGCGGGAACCAGCCCGCCACCGAGGTGCCGAGGTAGGCCAGCCCGTACAGGGACATCGACAGCGCCAGGCCGGGCAGCAGCCAGGCCCGGTTGGTGAGCACCCGGCGCATCAGGATCGGCCCGACCAGCGCGCCCGCGCCGCGGACCGCGAAGAGCAGACCCGTGCCGGACGGGCCGGCCCCGTACACCCCGGCGAGCAGCGGGAAGACGGTCAGCACCCCGTTGCCGAGGCCGACCGCCGACTTCACGGTGACCAGCGCCAGCACGCGCGGCCGGTGCCCGATGTAGCGCAGCGCCTCGCCCACCGCCGCCCAGGCCCGCTGCGGGGCGAGGTCGGCCTCCCGGGGCGCCTGGAGGGGCCGCCGGATGGTCGCGGCGAGGACCGCGGCGAGCGCCAGGCCGACCGCGGCGATCCAGAAGCAGGCGTACGCGCCGACCCGGTCGCTCAGCACACCGCCGAGCGAGGCGCCGACGACCGTCATCGTGCCCCACGCCGATCCGGCGACCGCGTTTCCGGCCGCCAGTTCGTCGGGGTCGAGCACGTTGGGCAGGGCCGCCTGGGCGGCCGGCGAGTAGAAGCCCTTGGCGACGGCGATCACCGCGATCGCCACCATGGCGAGCCACGCGGTGCCCGCGCTGCGTACGCCGAGCAGGAGCAGCACCCCGGCCGACGCCGCCACGTTGGCCACCATCATGATCTTGCGGCGGTCGAACCGGTCGGCGAGGGTGCCGGTGAACGGCAGCAGCAGCGCCACGACCCCGGTGTCGACGGCGAGGACCAGCGCTCCCCACACGCCGCTCCCCGTGAGGTCCGGGAGCAGCACGAGCAGCGGGACCATGACGAACCAGTCCGACCCGAAGACCACCAGCTCGGCCAGGAAGAGATTGCGGAAGCTCCGGTTCCGGGTGAGGACCGACAGGGTGGACGCCACGGAGCAGGACCCTACCCCGCCCCGGAACGTCTCCCCGTGCGCGCCGCCCCCGGCGCGGCCACCCTGTTGATCATGAAGTTGTTGCCGCCCGCGACGGCGTGTCGTGGCAACAACCTCATGGTCGACGCCGGCGGCCGCCGGGACCGCGGACGCTCGGGTTGGAGGGGCGCCGGCGGAGACGGCGCGCCCCCGGCAGGCGCCGGCCTGCCGGGGGCGCGACCTTCGTCCGGTCGCCTATTCGGTCGGCGGCAACGGCGAGGTGCGGCTCTTCGGCAGCCGGAGCACCTCGAACTGGTCCGTACCGTCGACGAGCGCGGCCGAGGGCACGGGCCGCGGTTCGCCCGCCGGCTGCTCCGCCGCGCGGGCCGTCGCCGCCGCGCCGGCCGGGACCGGCTCGGGCCGAGGCTCCGACTCGGACGGGGCGCCCGCTCCGGTCGGCCCGGCGGACGGGCCGCCGGCACGCCGCCGGCGCCGCTCGCGCAGCGACTCCTTGGTGCGCTCCACCATCGTGTAGAGCGTCGGCACGAGGATCAGCGTCAGCACCGTGGAGCTGAGCAGACCGCCGATCACCACGACGGCCAGCGGCTGCGAGATGAAGCCGCCCTCGCCGGTGAGCCCGAACGCCATCGGCAGCAGCGCGAAGATGGTCGCCACCGCGGTCATCAGGATCGGCCGCAGCCGGTGCCGGCCGCCCTCGACGACCGCCTCCCGTACGCCCAGGCCCTGGTTCCGGTACTGGTTGATCAGGTCCAGCAGCACGATCGCGTTGGTCACCACGATGCCGACCAGCATGAGCACACCGATCAACGCCGGCACGCCGAGCGGGGTACCGGTGGCCAGCAGCAGGCCGATCGCGCCGGTCGCCGCGAACGGGATCGAGATCAGCAGGATGAGCGCCTGGGCCATGCTGCGGAAGGTGGCCACCATGATCAGGAAGACGATCGCGATGGCCGCGAGCACCGCCAGCAGCAGGTCGGCGAACGCGTCCTCCTGGTCCGCGCTGACGCCGCCGATGGTGAACGTCGCGCCCGGCACGTCGATCGCGTCCAGCCGCTCGCGCAGCTCCTGTGTGGTGGCGCCGAGGTTCGAGCCGGTGGACGTACCGGTCACCGTCACGCTGCGCTCACCGTCGATCCGGGTGACCTGCTGCGGGCCCTCGGCCCGCTCGACCGTGGCGATGTCGACGAGCCGCACCGGCCCGACGGGCAGGGCACGCAGCTCCTCGACGCTGACCGGCGCCTTGGCGGACAGGCGCAGCACGACGTCCTGCTGGCCGCCGTCGAGCGTGACCTGGCCGAGGGGGGCGCCCCGGAAGACCTGCGCCACGAGCTGGCCCACGGCGGCCTCGGTGAGGCCGGCCCGGCCGGCCTTCACCCGGTCGACGGTCACGTCGACCCGCGGCACCCGGTCGGCGAGGCTCGTCGTGACGTCCGCCACGTCCGGCGTGCCGGCCATCGCCTCGCGCGCCGCGTCCGCGGCCCGGCTCAGCACCTCCGGGTCGTCGGCCTGGACGATCACCTCGAGCTGGTTAGCGGAGGCGTCCTGGCCGCCGCCGAAGGTGAACTCGCCGGCGTCGCTGCCGAGGGCGTCGAACTCCTTGCGCAGCACCTCCCGCATCCGCGCGGCGTCGGTGTCGCCGCTCAGCGCGAGCGACCAGCTGGCCACGTTGTTCCGGCCGCCGCCGAAGAACGCCATGTCACCGCCTCCGCCGGCCGTCACCTGGTACGTCTCGACGCCCGCCGTACGCTCCAGCACCGCCTCGACCTTGCGGGCCGCGGCGTCGGTCGCCGCCAGGCCCGTGCCGGCCGGCAGCTCCTGCCGGATGCTCAGCGTGTCCTGGCCGGAGTCGTCCAGGAAGTTCGTCTCCAGCCGGCTGCCCAGGCCGAGCGTGCCGAAGAGCACGAGCACGCCGAGCCCCAGGGTGATCCAGCGGGTACGCCGGGTGCGGGTGGCGAACCCGATCACCGGCAGGTAGCCCCGCTGCAACGGGCTGCGCAGCTCCTTCTCCTCGGCGGCCCGCCGGATCGCGGCGTGGTCCGCCGTGGCGCTCGGCGGCTTGAGGAACCAGTACGCGAGCACCGGGATGATGGTGAGCGCCACCAGCAGCGAGGCGAGCAGCGCCACCGTCACCGTGATCGCGAACGGGGCGAAGAGCTGCCCGACGAAGCCACCCACCAGCGCGATGGGGGCGAAGACGGCGACCGTCGTGAGGGTGGACGCGGTCACGGCGCCGGCCACCTCGCGGACGGCGTTGAGGATGGCGTCCCGCTTGGCCTCGCCGTACTCCAGGTGCCGTTTGATGTTCTCCAGCACCACGATCGAGTCGTCGACCACGCGGCCGACGGCGATGGTCAGCGCGCCGAGGGTCAGCAGGTTGAGCGAGTAGTCGCCGATCCAGAGCGAGATCAGCGCCACCAGCACGGACAGCGGGATGGAGACCGCCGTGACCAGCGTGGAGCGGACCGACAGCAGGAAGACCAGGATGACGACGACCGCCATCACCAGACCGAGCAGGCCCTCCGTGGTGAGGCTCTCGATGGACTTCTCCACGAACGGCGCCTGGTCGAACACGATGGTCAACTGGGCGCCGGAGGCGTCGGTGAGCGCGTCCAACCGGTCGCGGACCTCGTGCGAGATCTCCACGGCGTTGCCGTCCGGCGCGGCGGTGACGGCGATGCCCAGGCTGTCCTGGCCGTTGGTGCGGGTGATGGCCGTCGCCGGGGCGAGCGACTGCTCGACGGTGGCGATGTCGCCGAGCCGGACCGGGGTCGGGCCGGGGGCGACGACGATGCCGCGCAGGTCGTCCAGGCTCGCCACGGGCGTGCCGACCTGCACCGGCAGGGACATGCTGCCGTCGCCGACCGTGCCGGCGGGCACGGTGACGCCGTTCGTCCGCAGCGCCTCCCCGATTGCGGTCGGCTGGAGCTTCGCGGCGGCCAGCTTCGCCATGTCCGGCGTGACCACGACGATGTCGTCCCGGGTGCCGGTCAGCTCGACGGTACGGACGCCGTCGATCGCCTCCAGCTCGGGCAGGACGGTGGTACGCAGCTTGTCGGCGAGGGCCCGCTCGTCGCCGTCACCGGCCGCGGCGAGCACCAGGGCGGGCAGGTCGTCGGTGCTGCCCGCGATCACCTGCGGGTCCACGCTCTCCGGCAGCTGCGCGTCGATCCGGTTGAGCGACGTCTGCATCTTGTTGACGACGTCGTCCAGGTCGGTGCCGAACTCGAACATCACCTGGACGGTCGCCATGCCCTCGCGGGAGGTCGAGGTGACCTGCTCCAGCCCCGGAATGCCCTGGAGGCTGTTCTCGATCGGCTCGACGACCTGCGACTCGACGACCTCGGGGGCCGCGCCGGGGTACGCGGCCATGACGAACGCCGCGGGGAACTCCAGCGACGGCAGCAGCTGCTGCTTCAGCGACGGCACGGCGAACAGTCCGAACGCCGTGGTCACCACCGCGATGAGCGCGATGAGCGCTCGGTTGGCGAGACTGAATCTGGCGAGCAGCGACATCGGCCTGGCTCACTCCTAGGAAAGTCTGCGGGGCACGCAAAGTGTGCCCGATCCGCTCACCTCGCCCCGCGCCGGGTACAGCCCGTCAGCCCCCGTCCAGCCCGGCCCCAGCAACCCCTCAGCCCCCACCCAGTCCCGCCCGTCCCGGCCCCTGCCCCGGCCCATCCCCCGGGCCCGTCCCCGCCATCCCCCCGGCCGTCCCGGTGATCATGAAGTTGTCGTCACGACACGCCGGCGCGGGTGGCAACAACGTCATGATCAACGCGTAGGCGCCCCCGGAGCGCGGACGGGCGCGGGCGCGGAGGGGGTGGGCGTCAGGCCAGGTCGAGGCTGCGGGCGGCGGCCAGGGGATCGTTGGCGATCGTGATCGGGGCGGGCGCCGTGGAGATGGCCCACTCCGGGTCCTTGAGGCCGTGCCCGGTCACCGTGCAGACCACGGTCGAGCCGGCCGGGATCCGTCCCTCCGCGGCCTGCTGCAGCAGCCCGGCCACGCTCGCCGCGCTGCCCAGCTCCACGAAGACCCCGACCTCCCTCGCCAGCAGCCGGTACGCGGCGAGGATCTCCCGGTCGGTCACCGCGGAGATCAGGCCACCGGAGGCGTCCCGGGCGTCGATGGCCCGGGTCCAGCTGGCCGGGTTGCCGATGCGGATGGCGGTGGCGATGGTCGACGGCTCCCGCACCACCGCACCGGTGACCAGCGGCGCCGCGCCCGAGGCCTGGAAGCCGTACATGCGGGGGGCGCGCGTGGCGCGGCCGTCGGCGAGTTCCTCCGAGTACCCCATCCAGTACGCGGAGATGTTGCCGGCGTTACCGACCGGCAGGCAGTGGATGTCGGGGGCGTCGCCCAGCGCCTCGACGATCTCGAACGCCGCGGTCTTCTGCCCGTGCAGCCGGTCGACGTTCACCGAGTTGACGAGCGCGACCGGGTAGTCCTGGGCGAGCTTGGCGGCCAGCGCGAGGCAGTCGTCGAAGTTTCCGTTGACCTGGAGCAGCTTCGCGCCGTGCACCAGCGCCTGCGCCAGCTTGCCCAGCGCGATCTTGCCCTGCGGCACCAGCACGGCGCAGGTCAGGCCGGCGCGGGCCGCGTACGCCGCGGCGGAGGCGCTGGTGTTGCCCGTGGAGGCGCAGATGATCGCCTTGTTGCCCGCCTCGACGGCCTTCGAGACGGCGACCGTCATGCCCCGGTCCTTGAACGAGCCGGTCGGGTTGGCCCCCTCGACCTTCAGGTGGACGTCGCAGCCGAGCCGGGCCGACAGCACCGGCGCGGGCAGCAACGGGGTGTTCCCCTCGTGCAGCGTCACGACGGGCGTGGCGTCGGTGACCGGCAGCCGGTCCCGGTACGCCTCGATCAGACCCCGCCACATGTCGCTCTCCTCGCCTCGTCCGCCCCGCTGACCTGGGGACACGCCCAGCCTGGACCAGCCTGCCCGAGCGCCCCCGACCAGGCCCACGAATACCCACCTGGCGGGACACGCCCACCGCTGCGGCGCCGGACGTGTCCCTGAGCCGCCCGGCCACCGGCCCGCCGCCAGCCGGCCCCGGACCCGCCGGTCACCCGGTCGACGACTCAGAACCCGCCCTCGACCCGGAGCACGCTGGTCACCGACCGGACGATGTCGAGGCCGCGCAGCTCGGCGACGGTGGCGGCGAGCGCGGCGTCCGGCGCGACGTGGGTGACGATCACCAGCTCGGCGTCACCGCCGCGCCCGGTGGTGCCGGGGGAGCCGTCCGCCGATCCCTGCCGTACGGTCGCGATCGACACGTCGTGCCGGGCGAAGACCCCCGCCACGGCGGCCAGCACACCGGGACGGTCGGCCACGTCGAGGCGTACGTGGTAGCGGGTGAGCGCCTCACCCATGGGCCGCACCGGCAGGTCGGCGTACGCGCTCTCGCTGGCCGCCCGCACCCCGGCGAGCCGGTTGCGGGCGACCGCCACGACGTCGCCGAGCACCGCGCTGGCGGTCGGCGCGCCGCCCGCGCCCCGGCCGTAGAACATCAGCTGGCCGGCCGCCTCCGCCTCGACGAAGACCGCGTTGAACGCGTCGCCGACGCTGGCGAGCGGGTGCGTCAACGGGATCATCGCCGGGTGCACCCGGACGTTGACGGTTTCCCGGCCGGCGGCGTCCACGCCCCGGGCGGCGATGCAGAGCAGCTTGATGGTGCAGCCCATCGCCTTGGCGCTGGCCACGTCGGCGGCGGTGACCTCGGTGATGCCCTCCCGGTGCACGTCGGCCGCGCTCACCCGGGTGTGGAACGCCAGCGACGCGAGGATCGCGGCCTTCGCGGCCGCGTCGAAGCCCTCCACGTCGGCCGTCGGGTCTGCCTCGGCGTACCCCAGCTCGGTGGCCTCCTCGAGCGCCTCGGCGAAGCCGGCGCCGGTGGCGTCCATGGCGGAGAGGATGAAGTTCGTGGTGCCGTTGACGATGCCGGTGACCCGGGTGATCCGGTCGCCGTGCAGCGACTCGCGCAGCGGGCGCAGCAGCGGGATCGCCCCGGCCACGGCCGCCTCGTAGTAGAGGTCCGCGCCGCCCTCGGCGGCCGCGTCGTGCAGCGTCCCGCCGTCCTCGGCGAGCAGCGCCTTGTTCGCCGTCACCACGCTCTTGCCGGCGCGCAGCGCCTCGACCAGCCAGCCGCGCGCCGGTTCGATGCCGCCCACCACCTCGACCACGACGTCCACGTCGTCGCGTTTGACCAGGCCGAGCGCGTCGGTGGTGAACAGCGCCGGGTCGACCGGCAGGTCGCCGCGGTCACGGCCCAGCCGGCGTACGGCGATGCCGGCGATCTCCAGCGGGGCGCCGATGCGGGCGGCGAGGTCGGCCGACTGCTCGTGCAGCAGGCGGACCACCTCCCCGCCGACCGTGCCGCAGCCGAGCAGCGCCAGGCGCACAGGTGACGTCATCCAACATCCAATGCGAGCAGGTCCTCTTCGGTCTCCCGCCGGACGATCAGGCGCGCCTGGCCGTCGCGCACCGCGACCACCGGGGGGCGCGGCACGTGGTTGTAGTTGCTGGCCATGCTCCGGCAGTACGCGCCGGTGCCGGGCACTGCGACAAGATCTCCGGGCTGCACGTCGGCGGGCAGGAATTCATCCTTCACCACGATGTCCCCGGACTCACAATGCTTTCCCACCACGCGGGCGAGCATCGGGTCGGCGCCCGACGCCCGCGAGGCCACGGTGGCGGAGTACGAGGCGTCGTAGAGCGCGGTGCGGATGTTGTCGCTCATCCCGCCGTCGACGCTCACGTACGTGCGGATGCCGTCGACGTCCTTGACGGTGCCGACCTCGTAGAGGGTGAACATGGCCGGACCGACGATCGCCCGGCCCGGCTCGATGGACAGCCGCGGCACGGCGAGCCGCTCGGCCTCGCACTCGGAGTCGACGATCTTGCGCAGTCGCTTGGCCAGGTCGTGCGGGGTCGCCGGGTCGTCCTGCGTGGTGTACGCGATGCCGAAGCCGCCGCCGAGGTCCAGCTCGGGCAGTTCGACGCCGCGCGCGTCGCGGATCTGCGCCTGTAGCGCGAGCACCCGGCGGGCGGACACCTCGAAGCCGCTGGCGTCGAAGATCTGCGAGCCGATGTGCGAGTGCAGGCCGCGCAGCTCCAGCACGTCCTCGTCGAGGATCTTGAAGGCGGCCGCCGCGGCGGCGCCACCGGCCAGCGAGAAGCCGAACTTCTGGTCCTCGTGGGCGGTGGCGATGAACTCGTGGGTGTGCGCCTCCACGCCGACGGTGACCCGGACGAGCACGTTGGGGCGTACGCCCCGCTCGCGGGCCAGCGCCGTCAACCGGTCGATCTCGACGAACGAGTCGACGATGATGCGCCCCACCCCGGCGTCCAGCGCCCGGGCCAGCTCGGCGACGGACTTGTTGTTGCCGTGGAAGCCGATCCGCTCCGGCGGCATCCCCGCCGCGAGCGCGGTGGCCAGCTCGCCGCCGCTGCACACGTCGAGGTGCATGCCCTCCTCGTCGATCATCCGCACCACGGCGCGGCAGAGGAACGCCTTGCCCGCGTAGTAGACGTCGACGCCGGCGAAGGCGGCCCGGAAGTCGCGGCAGCGCGAGCGCAGGTCGTCCTCGTCGAGCACGTACACCGGGGTGCCGAACTCGGCGGCGAGGTCGCGGACGCTGAGCCCCGCGACGGCGAGCGCGCCGTCCGCGGCGCGCGCCACGTTGCGCGGCCACAGGTCCGGCACCAGGGCGTTGACGTCGACCGGCGTACGCAACCAGGCCGGCCCGCGGCTGCCGATCTCGCCGTGCAGCGCACCGGCCTCGTGAGCACGCATGTGCTACATCCTCTCGGGCGCGGAGACGCCGAGCAGGTGCAGGCCGTTGGCGATCACCGTTCGGGTGGCGTCGTTGAGCCAGAGCCGGGCCCGGTGCAGGTCGCTGACCTCCTCGTCGCCCTGGGGCAGGATCCGGCAGTTGTCGTAGAACCGGTGGTACGCCTGCGCGACGCTCTCCTCGAGGTAGCGGGCGACCCGGTGCGGTTCGCGCAGCTCGGCGGCGGTGGCCACCACGGACGGGAACTCGGCGAGCGCCTTGAGCAGCTCGTTCTCCTTCTCGTGGCTGAGCAGCTCGGGCCGGAACGCGTCGGTGTCGCCCCGGGTCAGCCCCACCTCGGCCGCGTTGCGGGCCACGCCGGCGGTGCGGGCCGCCACGTACTGCACGTAGTAGACCGGGTTGTCGCGGGTGGCCCGGGTCCACAGCTCCACGTCGATGTCGATGGGCGAGTCGCTGGAGTAGCGGGCCAGCGCGTACCGGGCGGCGTCGACCCCGATGGCGTCGACGAGGTCCTCCAGGGTGACGACCGTGCCGGCCCGCTTGCTCATCCGCACGGGGGCGCCGTCGCGGACCAGGTTGACGAGCTGACCGATGAGGATCTCGAGGTTCCGGTCCGGGTCGTCCCCGAAGCAGGCGACCATGGCCCGCATCCGGCCGATGTAGCCGTGGTGGTCGGCGCCCAGCATGATGACGACCCGCTCGAAGCCGCGCTCGCGCTTGTCGAGGTAGTAGGCGCAGTCCGCGGCGAAGTACGTCCACTCGCCGTTGGACTTGCGCAGCACCCGGTCCTTGTCGTCGCCGAACTCGGTGGTGCGCAGCCAGGTCGCGCCCTCGGCCTCGAAGACGTGCCCCTGCTCCCGCAGGCGGGTCAGGGCGAGGTCCAGCTCGCCGCGGTCGTGCAGGTCCTTCTCGTTGAAGTAGGTGTCGAACTCGACCCCGAAGTCGCGCAGCGACGACCGGATCTCGTCGAACATCAGCGCGACGCCCTCGACCCGGAAGACCTCCTGGGCCTGCGCGTCGTCGAGGGAGAGCACGTCCGGGCGCCGGGCCTGGACCTCCGCGGCGATCTCCGAGATGTACGCCCCGCCGTAGCCGTCCTCCGGCACCGGCTGGCCCTTCGCGGCGGCCAGCAGCGACCGGGCGAACCGGTCGATCTGCGAGCCCGCGTCGTTGAAGTAGTACTCGGTGCCGACGTCGGCGCCGGTGGCGCGGAGCAGCCGGCTCAGCGCGTCGCCGACCGCGGCCCACCGGACACCGCCGATGTGCACGGGGCCGGTGGGGTTGGCGGAGACGAACTCCAGGTTGATCCGCTGGCCGGCGAGACGATCACTGCGCCCGTACTCCGTACCGGCCTCGACGATCACGCGGGCGAGCTGGCCGGCGGCGGCCGCGTCGAGCCGGATGTTGAGGAAGCCCGGCCCGGCGATCTCGACGGACTTGACCCCGGGCGCCTTGCCCAGCTCGTCGGCGAGGGCGCCCGCCAGCTCCCGCGGCGGCAGGCCGACCTTCTTGCTCAGCTGCAACGCCAGCGTGGAGGCGTAGTCCCCGTGCTCGGGGTTGCGGGGTCGCTCGACGGTGGTCTCCCCGGGCAGCACGGCGGGGTCCAGACCCCGTTGGGTGAAGACGGCGTGGGCTGCGGCGAGGACGACCTCGGCGAGTTCTGCGGGAGTCACCGATCCATGGTATCGGGGGTAGACTCGGTGCCCGCGGCGGCGACCCGTTGTGTGCACCAGACCCGCCGGTTCCCTGACCGACCGACCTGACGAGGCACGATGAGCATCAGCACCCCGGGCGGCGAGCAGCGCCGTCCGACCGTGGTCAGCACGGGCAAGAAGCCGGCCGCGGGCCGGCCGGCGTCCGGCGCCAAGGCCGGAGCCGGCAAGCCGAAGGGCGCCTCCTCCGGTGGCAAGGGGCCGCGCAAGCCGGTGACCCCGGTCAAGGTCAGTCAGGGCCGTTCGCTGGGTCCGATCGCCCTCTTCGTGGCCGTTGGCGTGATCGCCGTCGCGATCATCGGCTACGGCGCGTGGGCCGCGTTCCAGGGCTCCAAGCCGTGGGAGGAGCGGGCCAACGCCATCGACGGCATCGTGAACTACCGCGAGAAGGACCCGGAGCTGGTCAAGGGCAGCAACCACCAGCCCGGCCAGATCAAGTACGACATCCTCCCGCCGGTGGCCGGGCCGCACAACCAGGCCTGGCAGAACTGCATGGGCGACGTCTACCCCGCCCCGATCGCCAACGAGCACGCGGTGCACAGCCTGGAGCACGGCGCCATCTGGATCACGTACCGCCCCGACCTGCCCGCCGACCAGGTCAGCAAGCTGGCCGACAAGGTCCGCGGCAACGAGAAGATGCTCATGAGCCCGTTCGAGGGCCTCGACAAGCCGATCTCGCTGCAGACCTGGGGCTACCAGCTCAAGGTCGACAACGCCGACGACAAGCGGATCGACGAGTTCATCAAGACGCTGCGGGTGAACGCCTCCATCGAGGGCCCGACCGCCCTCTGCAACCAGGGCATCACGGCCACCGGCACGACGCCGCGTGACGACCTCCAGCCGCAGATGCCGACCCAGTAAGGATTCCGATGACGGCTCCCGCCACCCTGGACAGCACGCCCGAGACCCCGGCCGCCGACGGCGGCCGGGCGTCCGGCCGACGCATCGGCCTGGTGGGCGTGGCCGTCGCCGTCGTGGTCGCCCTCCTGCTCGGGTACGCGGGGGGCCTGCTCACCCCCCAGCTGACCCGCCCCGGGGACGACTCGGTCGAGGCCGGCTTCGCCCGGGACATGACCGCCCACCACGCCCAGGCGGTGGAGATGGGGCTGATGGCCTTCCAGCGGGCCACGGATCCGGAGGTGCGCGGCATCGGTGGCGACATCGCCACCAACCAACAGGGCGAGATCGGCACCATGCAGACCTGGCTGCGCGAGTGGGGCCTGGATCCGACCGGCTCGCAGCCGCGGATGGCCTGGATGCCGGACGGCCCGAAGATGGTCAGGGACGGCCTCATGCCGGGCATGGCCACGCCCGAGGAGATGGAACGCCTGCGGACCGCGCAGGGCCGGGAGTTCGACCTCCTGTTCCTCGACTTGATGATCAAGCACCACGTGGGTGGCGTCCACATGATCGACGGCGTGCTCGACGCCAGCGACGAGAAGGACGTGGTCCGCACCGCGCAGACCATGAAGAACACCCAGCAGACCGACCTCGTGAATCTCCAGAACGCCCAAAAGCGCCTCGGCGGCTGACGCCGGCCGCCCCTTCATTCACCGCGCCCCGTGCCGTACCGGCCGGGGCGCGGTGCCGTCTGGCGTGCGGTCGAGCCCCGGGGACTGTCGGTGGCGCACCGGCCGGGCCCGCTGACCCTGGCCCGTGCTCGCCCTCGCCCTGGTGGTCACCGGGGCAGCCCGAGCAGGTTGCCGGCGTCCGTCATCGCCTCGGCTAGGCCTATGTCTGGTTTGGGAACTCTGACCGATTGCGTTGCTTGGGGAGTTTTCTCCCCACATATCGTGACCAGATGCGATTCGGGCTCGTTGCGCAGGACGTGGGGGTTGCACTCAGAGACGCACGGCGTTCGGTCACCAGTTGGTGCCGGCGCCACACCATCGGCGGTGACGGGGCGGTGGCAGCCGTCCGTCGCGGACAGCGGCAGGGCGAGCCCGGAATGCTCAGCCGCGAACAGGAACTCGAACTGATCGACACCCTGCGGGGCGTCCACCCGGACCAGTTCGGTCTCGACGAGGAGCTGTGGACGCGGCAGAGCCTGACCGCGCTCATCCAGCGCCGGTTCGACCTGTCGATGGACGCCGGCGCCGTCGGGGCGTACCTGCGGGCCTGGGGGTTGGGTCCGCGGGAGCCACGGGAGCGCGCGTGCGGCCTGTGCGTCGGGGCGGTCGAGCGCTGGGTGCGCAGCGAGTACCCGGCGATCACCCGGGCGGCCCAGGAGCACCTCGCCGAGGTGTACTGGATCGGCCGGGTGCGGCTGCGCGGCACGATGCCGGCGGCGGACGTGGTCTCGGCCGTCTCCTCGCGCGGTCGGGTGCGCTTCATGATCACCACACCCAACGTCGACCCGCCGCTCCCCCGGGACTTCGTCCTGCGGCTGAGTGGCGAGGAGCAGCGGACGGTCCACCTCATCGTGGACGGGTCCTGGACCCGCAGCGAGTGGCCGCGCCGGCTGCCCCGCCGGATCGTGCTGCACCCGCTGCCCAGCTGCGGCCGCGCCGTAGCCGCCTAACCCAGGCCCACCCCGCCCCCCGGACCCCGCCCCCTGGACCCTGGGCCCCACCCACCCCCGTTACCTTTTTGATCGTCCCCAGCCGGGGACTGCTCGGTCGCCCGGCCCGGTATGACTTACTGCCCCTGTCGTACGGATGATCCGGGGGGTGTTGTCGCCGGGTCGGGTGGCGTCGACGGACCG
>NZ_RAQQ01000016.1 GCF_003610785.1 Micromonospora globbae | reverse complement strand
GGGGAGGGGAGTTCAGAGGGGGCGTCTGGCGGGGGGGGGGGGGGGGGGGGGGGGGGGGGGGGGGGGGGGGGGGGGGGGGGGGGGTCAGTACGCCTCGCCGACCGGCTCCTCTGGGGCGCCCTCGGCGCGGGCGGCGGCGCGGTTCCAGCGGGACCAGAGCACCCGCTCCCCGTAGCCGGCGGCCATCACGTGGGCGGTGGCGAGGTAGACCAGCACGCCCGCGGCGAGCACCGCGAAGCCGACCCAGTACGGCAGCGCCAGGGAGCGCTCGGCGAGCTTCCCGGCGATGATCGGGGCCGGCGCGGCGGCGCCCCAGCGCACCAGGTTGAACGCCCCGGTGGCGAGCCGGCGGTCGCGGGAGCCGAGGCCGAGCGCCAGGTCGGTGAGGTTGGCGTTGGCCAGGCCCATGCAGAGCCCGGAGAGCACCAGCACGACCAGCGACTCGGTGGTGCCGGACGAGGTGGCGAAGAGCACCATGCAGACCAGGAGCCCGGCGACGGCCACACCGACCGTCTGCACCGCCCCGATCCGGTGGGCGAGCCGGTGGCCGATCACCAGGATGCCGGCCGCCAGGCCGAGACCCCAGCCGGTGAAGGCCAGCCCGAGTGGCACGACGTCCAGGCCGAGGAACAGCGGCGTGTAGCCGAGGACGACGAAGAACACGAAGTTGTACGCCGCGGTGACGGCGCAGAGCGCGACGAACGCGGGCCGCCGGTACGTGGCGAAGATCTGCCCGACGCGCACCGGCGCCTGCCGGTTGGTCGGCTCGCGCAGCTTGCGGGCGGCCACCGCGAGGGCGAGCACCATGAACACGCCGCAGACGAAGAACGGCAGCCGCCAGCTCACCTCGCCGAGCAGGCCGCCGAGCAGCGGGCCGACGGCGAAGCCGAGCCCGAGCGCGGTCTCGAAGAGGCCGACCACCCACTCCCGGTCGACGGCCAGGTTGACGAGCACCACCATGGCGGTGGCGAAGAACATCGCGTTGCCGAGGCCCCAGACCCCGCGCAGCACGCTGAGCTGGACGATGTTGTTGCTGAACGACGCCAGGATGGCCGCGAGCCCGACCACGGACACGCCGGTGATCAGCACCGGTTTGAACCCGAAGCGGCCGCTGGCGAGGGTCGCCGGGATCATGCCGACGGCCATGACCGCGATGTACGCGGTGAAGAGGAGCTCGACCTGCCAGGCGGTGACACCGATCGCCTCGCCGATGGCCGGCAGGATCGGGTCCACCACGGCGATGCCGGCGATGGCGAGGAACGCCACCAGCGTGGTGGCGTAGATGGCACTGCGGTTCGGTTCGGCGCGCCGATCCACTCCGCCTCCCAAGTAGCTGTATCGTACAGGTAATTCTCCTGTATCATACAGCTATGGGCGAGGACATCTCCACGGAAGCCGGCGACGTCACTCTGGGCCGGATCGAGACCGAGGTGGCGATGCTGATGCGGCTCGGCGAGGCCACCCGGCGGCGCACCAGCGCCGAGCACCGCGTGCTCGACCGCGCGGCGTACGTCATCCTGCGGCACCTGGCCGACGCCGGCCCGCAGAACGTCTCGGCGCTCGCCGCCCGACTCGACCTGGACGGCTCGACCGTGACCCGGCAGGTCTCGGCGATGCAGCGGGACGGCCTCATCACCCGCGAGCCCGACCCGCACGACGGGCGCGGGATGGTGGTCTCCCCCACTCCGGCCGGCCTGCAGCGCATGGCCGCCGTGCAGGCGGCCCGCACGCGGCTCTACGGCGAGATCCTCGCCGACTGGGCGCCGGAGGACCGGGACACCCTCGCCGAGATGCTGTACCGGCTCAACCAGTCCCTCGAACGCCGCCCCCGTCGCTGAGCCGACCGGGAAGCGGACCGCCAGGCCGCCCGCACAACCGGCCAGCCTGGCCCGTTCCCGGCCAACAGGACCGGCTGGCCGGGAACGGGCCGTCGGCGCGCAGGACCAGCCAGCGGCGACGCCGACCGCAGGACGGCGCCGGCCACAGGTCCGGCCGACCACCGCCCGCACGACCGGCAGGCCCCCGCACGGCGCCGGGCGCTCGTGCGGGGGCCGGATTCCGTCAGGCCACCGGTTCGGGGGCGGCGTCGGCGTCCCGGCGGTCGCCGGGGGTCACACGCGGGTCGCCCTCGTCGGCGAAGTAGTCGTCCGGCTGGGTGCCGTCGACGCCGTCGCGGACCTTCACCGCCCGCAGCAGCAGCGTCACGAGCGCCGCGACGAGCAGGTTGACCAGGACGGCCACGATCCCCACGTAGATCGTCTTCTGGGTGTCGAAGCCGAACTTCTCCAGCGGGAAGGCCGAGCCGGCGAAGTGCTTCCGGGTCGGGCTGGAGATCTGGTAGAGCATCCACATCCCGAGCCCCATGCCGGCCACCCAGCCCGCGACCAGCGCGCCGCGGTGGAACCAGCGGGTGTAGAGGCCGAGGGCCACGGCCGGCAGCGTCTGGAGGATGATCACGCCGCCGATGAGCTGCAGGTCGATGGAGAACTGCGGGTCGAGGAAGACGATGCAGGCCACCGCGCCGATCTTCACGACGAGCGAGGTGATCTTCGAGACGTTCGCCTCCTGCGCCGGGGTGGCGTCGCGCCGCAGGTACTCCTTGTAGATGTTGCGGGTGAACAGGTTCGCCGCCGCGATCGACATGATCGCCGCCGGCACGAG
Organism: Micromonospora globbae; assembly: GCF_003610785.1. GTDB lineage: Bacteria > Actinomycetota > Actinomycetes > Mycobacteriales > Micromonosporaceae > Micromonospora > Micromonospora globbae. The sequence goes on along the minus strand of NZ_RAQQ01000016.1, from coordinate 173,259 downwards.
GGCGCCGATGCCGATGGCCGCGTACGCGACGCCGGCGAACCAGTCCGGGAACTGCTGGTCGAACAGCAGCGGCACGATCGTGTTGCTGTCGGTGGTGCCCTCCTTCGCACCGGGCAACGGCGTCACGTCGGCCGCGATCGCCATGTAACCGAGCAGCGCGATGAGCCCGAGCAGCAGGCTGTACGCGGGCAGGGCGGACATGTTCCGCTTGATGACGTCCCGGTTCCGGCTGGCGAGCACACCGGTGAGGCTGTGTGGGTAGAGGAAGAGCGCGAGCGCCGAACCGAACGCGAGCGTCACGTACTGGAGCTGGTTGTTGGCGTTGAGCAGCACCCCGTCGCCCGGCGCCGGTGAGGCGTCGAACTTCGCGTCCGCCGCGGCGAAGATGTCGTCCCAGCCGCCGAGCTTGTACGGCAGCCAGAAGATCGCCACGAGGATCACGATGTAGATGAGCGAGTCCTTGACGAACGCGATGAGCGCGGGCGCCCGCAACCCGGACTGGTAGGTGTACGCGGCCAGGATGGCGAACGCCACGATGATCGGCAGGTGCCGGGCGATGGTGCTCTCGCCGGTGACTCCCATGGCCTTGAGCACCGACTCGATGCCGACCAGTTGCAGGGCGATGTACGGCATGGTGGCGACGATGCCGGTGATCGCGATCAGCAGCGCCAGCACGGGCGAGTCGAACCGGCTGCGGACGAAGTCGGCCGGGGTGACGAAGCCGTGCCGGTGCGACACCGACCAGAGGCGGACCAGCACCAGGAACACCAGCGGGTAGATGACGATGGTGTACGGCACGGCGAAGAAGCCCATCGCGCCCGCGCCGAAGACGAGCGCCGGCACGGCCACGAACGTGTACGCCGTGTAGAGGTCACCGCCGACGAGGAACCAGGTGATCCAGCCGCCGAAGTTGCGCCCGCCCAGCCCCCACTCGTCGAGGTGGGCCATGTCCCTCGGGGCCCGCCACCGCGCGGCCACGAAGCCCATCGCGCTGACCAGCAGGAACAGCAGCGTGAAGATGATGATCTCGGTGAGGTGGTCGCGCCACATCAGCGGTCACCCCGCCTCTTCGTGAGCTGGTACACCACGGTGGTGGTCGCCACGCCGAGGACGATGTAGGCGAGCTGGAGCCAGTAGAAGCGGGGGAAGCCGAACAGGCGTGGCGAGTCGCCGTTGAAGAACGCGGGCACGAGCGGCACCACGATCGGGACGAGCAGCAGCCAGTTCCAGGGACTCTTGTCCTTCGCCCTGGACGACGCCGTGAGCGGCGCCTCCGGGTCCGGTGCAGCCATGTGACACACCTCCGGGAAGTCATGACTCGCGTTGTGACGGCCGGAGGCTACGACTGTGTGACGGGCGTCACGCTTCCCGTTCCGGTGGTGCTGCGCCGAACGGCGGATCCGCTGCGCCGAATGGTGGGCCACAGGTTGCCGACTGGATCTGGCGCGATGCCCCGATGCCGGCCAGGTTCCTGGCCGGCTGACTCAGACGCTCGCCAGGTGGGCGGTGTCGTTGACGGACCGGACCGCGACGCCGCCGTCGGGCCACAGGTCCAGCACGGAGATGCCGGCGGCGTCGAGGTAGAGCCGGTGCAGGAAGGCGTCGCCGGCCGCGAGGGCGTCGCGGAGGATCAGCTTGATCGGCGAGACGTGGGAGACCACCACGACGGTCTCCCGGGGGTACGCGGCGCACAGCGCGGCCACGGCCCGTGTCGCCCGCTCGGCGACCTGCACGAACGACTCCCCCTGCGGCGGCGCCACCGCCGTCGAGGCGAGCCAGGCGTCCAGTTCGCCCGGCCAGCCCTCGCGCACCTCGGCGAACGTCCGCCCCTCCCAGGCGCCGAAGTCGCACTCGATGAGGTCGTCGTCGCGGCGTACCGGCACACCGCCGAGCGCCGCGGCGATGGCCTCGGCGGTCGCCGTGCAGCGGGACAGCGGTGAGGTGACCACGGCGACCGCACCGGGCGCCAGCGCGGCCACCCGGGCGCCCGTGGCCCGCGCCTGCTCCCGCCCCCGGGCGGAGAGCGCGACGTCACCGCGGCCGGAGTAGCGCCGCTGCTCGGTGTACTCGGTCTCGCCGTGGCGCACCAGCAGCAGCCGGGTCGCCGTGAGGCTGGGGCGGGGCTCCCAGGAGGCGGGTGCCGTGGTCGCGTCGCTGCCGGTCGTCCGCGCCGTGGCGGCGTGGGCGGCGACCTCGCGGGCCGCATCCCGGGCCGCCGGGTCGGCGCCGCCGACCTCACGTGGGGGCTCGACGATGCGGGGCCGGTCGACCACCGGCCGGGCCGGCGCGCCGGCCGCCTCGTCCATGGCGGCGTTGGCCAGCGCGTCCGCGTGGCGGTTGCGCTCCCGGGGAACCCACGTGAAGCGCACCGCGGCGAAGCGGCTGACCAGTTCCGCGGCCTGCGCGGCGAGCGGCCGCAGCCCGGCGTTCTTGATCTGCCAGCGGCCGCACATCTGCTCCACCACGAGCTTCGAGTCCATCCGGGCCTCGACCTCCGTGGCGCCGAGGTCGGCGGCGGCCTCCAGCCCGGCGATCAGGCCCCGGTACTCGGCCACGTTGTTGGTGGTCACCCCGATCGACCCGGACCGTTCGGCGAGCACCTCGCCGGTGTCCGCGTCGCGGACCACCGCGCCGTACCCGGCCGGGCCGGGGTTGCCCCGGGACCCGCCGTCCGCCTCGACCAGGACCACCCGTGACGCCATCGCCGCCTACAGACCCGACTCGTTCGTCCGCACCATGATCCGCCGGCACTCCTCGCAGCGGACCACGTCGTCCGGGGCCGCCGCGCGGATTCGGGCCAGGTCGGCGCCGGCCAGCTCCAACCGGCAGCCGCCGCAGCGGCCCGCGGTGAGCAGCGCGGCGCCGAGCCCGGTGTCCTCGCGGATCCGGTCGTAGAGCGCCACCAGGTCGGACGGGAGGTCCGCGGCGAGCGGCGCCCGCGCCGACCGCCTGAACTCCTCCTCCTTGGCGATCTCGGCGAGGCTCTCGTCGCGGCGCTGCTCGGTGGCCGCCCGCTTCTCCCGCGCCTCGGCGAGCCGCTGCTCCACGCCGTCGAGGACGCCCTGGGCGGTCTCCCGCTGCTCCATGAGCTCCAGCTCGGCGTCCTCCAGGTCGCTCTGCCGGCGGTTCAGCGACACCAGTTCGTGCTGGAGCGCCTCCAGCTCGCGGGCCGGGCCGCTGCCGGCGGCGAGCCGCGCCTCGTCCTTCTCCTTGCGGGCCCGGACCTGGTCGATGTCCTTCTCCAGCCGGGCGATGTCCCGGTCCAGGTCGTCGACTGCCACCTGGGCGCGTACCCGCTCGTCCTCCAGCGCGGACAGCTCCCGGGCCAGCGCCTCCAGCTCGGCCCGCTCGGGCAGCGTGCGGCGCCGGTGGGCGAGCTGGGCGAGTGCGGTGTCGATCGCCTGGAGGTCGAGCAGGCGGCGCTGGACCTGCGGGTCAGCCTTCACGTCGGGGCTCCTTGTCGTCCACAGCGGGTGCGCAAGCATGCACGGTCCACGGGTCGGTGTCCAGGTCGGACACCAGGGTCTCGACCCCCGGCGCCTCCCGCAGGAGCGCGGCCAGGTCGTCCAGCCACGGCCGCTCGGTCGCCCAGTGGGCGGCGTCGAGCAGGGCGGGCCCCTCGTCGGCGAGGTGCTCCCCGGCCGGGTGGTGCCGCAGGTCGGCGGTGAGGAACGCGTCCACGCCGGCGGCGGTCGCGTCGGTGAGGAAGGAGTCGCCGGAGCCGCCGCTGACCGCGAGCGTACGCACCGTCCGATCCGGGTCCCCGGCGGCGCGTACGCCCCAGGCGGTGGCGGGCAGCACGGCGGCGGCGTGCCGGGTCAGCTCGGCGAGGGTCATGGGGCGGGGCAGTTCACCGATCCGGCCGAAACCGCGCCCGGGGCCGTACGCGGGCGCGCCGGGCGCGGGCGGACGCAGCGGCCTCAGGTCGGTCAGCCCGAACCGGGCGGCGAGCGCGTCGGACACCCCGGGGGCGGCCACGTCGGCGTTGGTGTGCGCCACGTAGAGCGCCATCCCGGCCCGGATCAGCCGGTGGACGATCCGCCCCTTGTACGTGGTCGGCGCGACCGAGGAGACCCCGCGGAGCAGCAGCGGGTGGTGGGCGACGATCAGGTCCACGCCGGCGTCGAGCGCCTCGGCGACGGTCTCGGGCACCACGTCCACCACGCACAGAACCCGGCGAACCGGGGCGGACGGCTCACCGAGCACCAGACCGACCCGGTCCCAGTCCTCGGCCCAGACGGGCGGGTAGCGCCGCTCCAGCTCGGCCACCACGTCGGTCACCGTCGGTCCGGATGCGGTTGTGCTCACGGCGGGCCAGCTTACCGGCGCGGGCGGTGCCCGGCCGCCTCCCCCGCCGGACCGGGCCGATCAGGCTGCGCGTACCGCGCGCTCAGACCAGCGGGCAGAGCCGGGCCCGCAGCGCGGTGAGGCCGATCCCCCAGGGGAACGCGTGCAGGTGCCGCTCTCCGGTCCCGGGTGCGTGCAGCGGGAAGACGTGGTCGCCGAAGAGCACCGTGACCCCCCACTCGTCGAGCCGGGCGAGGCCGGCCCGGAACGCCGGGTGGGCGGCCATCGCCGCGTTCGTGAAGGGCACGGCCACGATGGGTACGCCGAGGCCCTGCGCCTCCACGAGCAACCCGAGCGCAAGGGTGTCGGTGATCCCGGCGGCCCACTTGTTGACCGTGTTGACCGTGGCCGGGCAGACGATCATGGCGTTCGCCGGCGGCAGCAGGTCCGGGTCGCCCGGCTGCTTGTAGTGCGTCCGGACGGGGTGGCCGGTCTGCCGGACCAGGGCGGGCCGGTCGACGAACTTCGCGCCGTCCGGGGTCGTGATCACACACACGTCCCAGCCGTCCTGCTGGGCCAGGTCGACCAGCCGTCCGACGTGCCGGGCCAGCGGCGAGCCGCAGGCGATGACGTAGAGCACCTCGCGGCGCCCGTCGACGGATTGCGGGCCGGACATCATGCCGGCTCCGTGCTCATACTCCTACTCCCATGTGCTCAGCCAACTCCGCAATCGGAGAAGGCGGCGCACCACGTGTGCGACGCAGGATGTCCGACATCACCTCGTGCGCGATCGGCCGGCACCGGATCTCCGACGGCGCGAGCCGGTCGCCGCGCAACAGCATCTCGCCGGCGTTGGCGACGTCGCCCATCTGGGCGAAGCCGCGGGCGATGTCGAGCAGGTGGTGGGCCCGCCGTTCGGGCAGCAGGGCGTTGAACGCGGGCTCCTGGATGTGGAGCTGGTGCACCTCGACCGCCCGGCCGCCGTCACCCAGCTCGACGGCCGCGGCGGCCCGGTGCAGTTCGAGGTTCGTGGGGCCGAACGACGTCCAGTAGTGGTTCTGGTCGCTGCCGAGCAGGGTGGCGGCCTCGCGCGCGCCGTTGATCAGGTCGTCGACGGTGGCCGAGTCACCGATCCGCGCGGCGGCCATCGCGCCCTGGAGCAGCAGCATCCCGTAGACGCTGAGCCGCTCCGGCGAGGCGTCGTTCGCGCCGCCGGGCGCCAGCCGGTTGGCGATCGTGACGTTGAGCTCCAGCGCGGGGCGGGGGCGTCCCATGGCGACCAGCGCGTTGCAGACCCGGGTCGTGGCGATCCCGGCCAGCAGCGGGTCGTCGGCCCGCTGGGCGACCGCCATCGACCGGTCGGCGGCGAGCCAGGCCAGGTCGCACTCGCCGAGCTTGCGCAGCACCGAGGAGGCGATCTGGTAGACCTGCCCGAGCAGGTGGGCGGCCTCCCGGGCGTCGTCGCCGCCGTAGCCGGCGTCGGCGGCCTGGGCGTCGCGCAGCAGCTTCGGCAGCGCCCGGGTCAGCATCCCGTAGCGGCCGTACTGGTACGTGAGCCAGGCGTGGTTGACCGCCTTGCGCATGTCGGCCAGCGGCGGCGGGTACGGGGCGGCGTCGAAGTAGGCGCTCATCGAGTCGTACCGTTCGAGGGCCGCCCGGATCTCCTCGACCTCGACCTGGTCGATGCAGTTCAGCGCGTCGGTCCGCCGCTCCGGGTCCTTGCCGAGCAGCAGCTGCACGTCGACCTGGAGGATGTCGGCTATCTCGTAGAGGACCGAGAACTTGTCCAGCCGGCGCACGCCGCGCTCGACCTTGTCCACCCAGCTCTTCGACTTGCCCAGCCGGTCGGCGAAGACCTGCTGCGACATCTTGCGCCGGCCTCGCCAGTACGCCACCCGACGACCTATGGGTAGCTCCTCCATCTCCCATCCCTCCCCTGTGTGGTGTGGTCGCCGGTGTGCCGGGCGGCGGCCGTGGAAGCGGCGCTCGTCGTCTTCAGGTTTTCGCTGGTCGCACAGCCAGTGCGTCAGCCGTTGAGCCAGTCCTCGTAGTTTTCGTGCAAGTTGCATCAGCCGTTCGTCAACTCAACGATCGTGGGTTACGGCAGTGACGGCGCTCGACGTGAGAACGCGGAGCGGTCGGGCCCGACGAGGGGAGATGGCACCGATGTGGGGGAATGTCGGCCCGCGGGTCGCGCAACTGTCGCCACTGGAACGGGTACGGCTGCGCCGGGTCGCCGTGCGCTACGCCGTCCACGGCTGGGAGGTGACCCCGGGGGCGTGCCTGGCCCGCAGCCGCTTCGTCTGTGGACGGGCCGGCTGCCCGACGATCGGCTGCCACCCCGCACTGGAGAACTGGGAGCACGCGGCCAGCGCCGACCCGGCCCGGGTGGCGACCTGGTGGCGGACGCGCCCGCACGGTGTCCTCCTGCCCACCGGGCGGGCGTTCGACGTGCTGGAGGTCCCCGCCCACCTGGGCCGCCGGGTGCTCGACGCGGTGCAGACCCACCCGGCCGGCGCCGGCGTACGCGGGCCGGTGCTGGTGACCCCCACCGGCCGCTGGATGTTCCTGGTACGCCCCGGTGACCCGCTCCGGCCGGAGCTGGAGCACTGCTTCCACGTGGTCCGGCACGGGATCGGCTCGTGGATCCCGGCGCCGCCGACCCGGCTGCCGGAGGGCGCCGTACGCTGGGCGGTCGCGCCCGAGCAGGCCCGCTGGCGGCTGCCCGACTCCTACCTGGTGCAGAACACGCTCATCGACGCCCTCCGGGCGTCCGGCGTCACGCTCACCTCGGACCTGCTCCCCGGCCACCTCCCGCTCCCCCGTCGCGGCATGTGACCCGAACCCGGCAGCGACGTCCGGGCGTCCGTCCTCGTTGAGCACGGCGACGGCGCGGACCCGCGCCGGGAGCGGGGAAACCATGTCCACGGACGACACCGCGCCGTACCCGGGCGGCACCGAGCCGCCCTACCGCAGCCGCCCACGCCGGCGCTGGGCCGGCACCCGTCCCTCGGGTTCGCGCCCCGGCCGCCCCCGGCCGATGGGCTCCCGCCCGGCCGGCACCCACCGCCCGGCCCGCTGACCGCCAAGCCCGCCGGCACCGTCCAGACGGCCGACACCGCTGAGGTCGCCGGACACGCTGAGGTGGCCGGACAACGCTGAGGTGGCCGGACAACGCTGAGGTCGCCCGACACCGCTGAGATCGCCCGACACCGCTGAGGTCGCCGGACACCCTGAGGTCGCCCGACACCGCCGACGCGACCGAGGCCCGCCGACACCGCGAGGGTGCCGAGCCCGCCCGCTGGCGAATCACGCCCGCGTCGGCCCACACCCGCGCCGCCGGCTCGTTCCGGTCGGCGTGGTCGCGCTGCTCGTCGGATGCCGGTCCCGATTGCACGAATTCGTCGACCGCCAGGGCCATCCAGCGGGCGAATCGCACGACGCCCTCCGCGTGCGGGTCACTCGCCAAGATCGCGCAACTTCCTGGATGTTGTCGCATCGAGGAGCGATCGAGGCCACCACTTCCTCGATGTTGTGGCCTCGGCGCGCCCGGCGGTCGCCGGTTCACAGCAGACACGTGTCCTGTCGAGCTGCCCCAGATATGGGGCATGCGCCCCTGACGCGACCCGGGTGCCGTCCCACCCGTCTCGGCCGTCGGGCCAGTGTCGGCCGTCGGTCAGTGTCGGCCGTCGGGTCAGTGTCGGCCGTCGGGAGGCGGTTGCCCCAGATATGGGGCAGGTCGACAGCATCGCCGGGCCGACTGCGATCGCGGTTGCCCCAGATATGGGGCAGGTCGACAGCATCGCCGGGCCGACTGCGGTCCCGGTTGCCCCAGATATGGGGCAGGTCGACAGCATCGCCGGGCCGACTGCGATCGCGGTTGCCCCGGATATGGGGCAGGTCGACAGCATCGCCGGGCCGACTGCGGTCCCGGTTGCCCCAGATATGGGGCAGGTCGACAGTATCGGTTGGGCGAGTGCGATCGCGATTGCCCCGGATATGGGGCAGGTCGACAGCATCGCCTGGGCGACTGCGATCGCGATTGCCCCAGATATGGGGCAGGTCGACAGCATCGGTTGGGCGAGTGCGATCGCGATTGCCCCGGATATGGGGCAGGTCGACAGCATCGCCTGGGCGACTGCGATCGCGATTGCCCCAGATATGGGGCAGGTCGACAGCATCGGTTGGGCGAGTGCGGTCCCGGCCCGGGACGTGACGTGGTCGGCGCCGTTGGACGGCTGCACGTGCGTCTGGGTGAGGGCGACGTATGGCGCGGGCCGTTGCCGCATGGCACCGTCCGCTGCCGCATGGCACGCTCCCTCGCCGCATGGCACGCTCCGTCGCCGCATGGCACGCTCCCTCGCCGCATGGCACGCTCCCTCTTTGCCGGCATGGCGCGGGGACGGTGGCCCCATCACCCGGCCGCCCCCGCCCCGCGCGGGGTACCTGCCGTGCGCGCGCCCCGACGGCGTCGATGGGGCGTTTCCGCCGTCTCCGGCAATCTGGGCGCCTCTGGCCGCCGCCGGCCGCGTCGAGGCCCGGATGGGCCGGTGCCGGAGTGCTCCGCACGGGGCACCCCGCCGCCCCGCACGCCGTACTCCGCAATCGCCGCGCGATGCCCGGCCCGCTGCGCCCATGGCCGGGCCGCAACGGGGAAAAGGACCGGCGACAGGCGGCGTGAGCCGCCGCCGCAACGGGTAAGCCGCCGAACCGCTGAACGCGTGAGGGGAAGGCACCGCCATGCTCAGCAAAGAGGATCAGCGCAGGTTCGAACAGATCACTCGGCAGCTACGGGAGAGCGACCCGGCGTTCTTCGCCCGGCTGGACAACCGGGCACGCGGTCGCCGCGGCCGCTATCTGATGCTGCTGACCATCCTGCTGTGGGCCGCCCTGCCGGCGATGACCGTGCTCGCCGGACGGATGGCCGGCGCGATCTGCGCGGTGGTCCTGGTGGCCAACGCGGTTCTCATGTGGCGCTTCCGCCGCCGCTGGCTATGACCGCCCGTCGCCGGCCGGGCCGGCCCCGTACCCGCCGGTCGCCGGCGATGGCGATCGGCGACGGGGTGCGAGCGGGAAGGTCCGGTGTGGACGCCGGTCCGGCGCGGGCACCGCGGCCGGCTCGCCGGCCTCAGCCGCCGAAGGCGCGGTACGCCCGGCGGAGTCGTTCGAGCAGGCCGGGCCCGCCGATCGCGGGTGCCGGCGGGCCGAGCTGCCGCAGCAGCAGGTCCGGCCCGGTGGCCAGGCTCGGCGGCCGGTCCGGCAGCGGCACCGGCGGCAGCCAGAACCGGTCGACCGCCTCGGCCAGCGGCGCTTGTGGCAGGGCGGCCAGCACGCGCGCGGCCCCGACGGGCGTCAGGTCCGCCGCGTCGGCGTCGGTCGCCGCGTCCTCGGTCGCGAACGCCGGCGTGACGCCGGTGGCGGCGGCCCGGAGGGACCGCAGCCGGTCCAGCAGCTCAACCCGGGCGCGCCCGCGCCAGTGCAGCAGCGCGAACGGGTCGGCGTCGAACGCCTCGGCGAGCAGGTAGAACGTGGCCGCCAGGTGCTTGCACGGCACGGCGAAGTCCGGGCAGCTGCACCGCTGCGTCAACTCGTCGACGGCCGCCGGGAACAGCGGCGCACCCGCCGCGGCGAACAGCTCCTCCAACTCGGCGGGCAGGTCACCGGCGAGCAGCCGGGCGCTGAAGAACGCCTGCGCCGCCAGCTCCGCCTCGACCCGGTCCCACAGCTCCGCCGGGAACGGGGACAGTCCGATGTGGACGTCGTACGGTCGGGGTCGGGAGCCCTGCACCACGGCGGTGACCGCGCCCGGCGCGATGTCCAGCCGCACCACCTGGCCGGCCCGCGCGTACGACCGGCCGCGGGTGAGCCGGGTGCCGAGCGCGAACGACTCGAGCACCTCCAGGAAGCGCCGCGACCACCAGGAACGGCCGATCGCACCGCGGGTGCTGCGCGCCTTCAGCCCACCCTCCACCCGGCGGGGACGGCCGTAGTCGGCGAACCGGCCCGTCGCGCTCTGGCTCACTCGGCCACCGCCCCGGCCTCCAGCGCGAACAGGTCGCGCAGCTGCGCGGTCGACAGCTCGGTGACCCACTGCTCGCCGGTGCCGACGACGCGGGCCGCGAGGCTGCGCTTGTCGGCGATGAGCGCCGCCACCTTCTCCTCGACCGTTCCGGCGCAGACGAACTTGCGTACCTGCACCCGCCGCCGCTGCCCGATGCGGAACGCGCGGTCGGTGGCCTGGTCCTCGACCGCCGGGTTCCACCAGCGGTCGACGTGCACGACGTGGTTCGCCGCCGTGAGGGTGAGCCCGGTGCCGCCGGCCTTCAACGACAGCACGAACACCGACGGGCCGTCGGGAGACTGGAACCGGGTGACCATCGCGTCGCGGTCGGCCTTGCCGACGCCGCCGTGCAGGAACAGCACCTCCCTGCCGAAACGCGCGGAGAGGTGGCCGCGGAGCATGCCGCCGAACTCGGCGTACTGGGTGAAGAGCAGGGCCTTCTCCCCCGCCGCCAGCACCTCCTCCAGGATCTCCTCGAGGCGGGCCAGCTTGCCGGAGCGGCCGGGGAGCGGCGAGCCGTCGCGCAGCAGCTGGGCGGGGTGGTTGCACACCTGCTTGAGGCGGGTCATGGTGGCCAGCACGAGCCCGCGCCGTTCGATGCCCTCACTGGACTCGATCTTGTCGAGCATGTCGTCGACCACCGCCCGGTAGAGCGAGGCCTGCTCGGCCGTCAGGTTGCAGACGACCTCCATCTCCAGCTTCTCGGGCAGGTCCGAGATGATCGAGGCGTCGGTCTTGAGGCGGCGCAGCACGAACGGCCCGGTGATCCGCCGCAGGCGCTCGGCCGCCTCGGTGTCGCCGTGGCGCTCGATCGGCTCGGCGTACCGTTTCTTGAACGTGGCCGCCGGGCCGAGCAGCCCGGGGTTGGCGAACTGCATGATGGACCAGAGGTCGGCGAGGCGGTTCTCCACGGGCGTACCGGTGACGGCCACCCGGTGCCGGGCTGGCAGCGCGCGCACGGCCTCGGCCTGACGGGTGGAGGCGTTCTTGATGGCCTGCGCCTCGTCCACCACGACCCGGTGCCAGTCGATGCCGGCGAGCGCCACCGCGTCGCGGGCCGCCACCGAGTAGGTGGTGAGGACCAGGTCCGCGGCGTGCACGGTCTCGACGAACGCCGCGCCCCGGGCCCGGTCGGCCCCGTGGTGCACGTGTACGCGCAACCGCGGCGCGAACCGGGCCGCCTCCCGCTGCCAGTTCCCGACCAGCGACATCGGGCAGACCAGCAGGGTCGGCCCGGCGTCCGGCGGGTCCCCGGCGAGCAGCGCGAGCAGTTGCACCGTCTTGCCCAGGCCCATGTCGTCGGCGAGCACGCCACCGAGGCCGAGCGACTGGAGGAAGGCCAGCCAGGCCAGCCCTCGCCGCTGGTACGGGCGCAGCGTGCCACGGAACGTCGCGGGCGGGTCCAGCGGCGTGAGCCGGCGCTCCACGGCCCCGGCGAGCAGATCGCCGAGCGCCCCATCGGCGGTCACCTCCAGCACCGGCAGCGCCGCCCCGTCGTCGCCGGCGGTGAGCCCGAGCCGCAGCAGGTCGGCGACGGTCAGCTCGCCGGCCGAGCGGAGCAGGCGCAGACCGGCGGCGAGCCGCTTCGGGTCCAGCTCGACCCAGCGGCCCCGCAGCCGCACCAGCGGTGTCTTCAGCGCGGCGAGCGCCGCCAGCTCGTCGGCGGTGAGCGGCTCGTCGCCGAGGGACACCTCCCAGCGGTAGTCGACGAGGGCGTCGAGGCCCACCCCGCCGGCCGCGCCGGCCACGGTTCCCGGCGCCGTCCGCGACCGGGCGCGCAACCGGGCGCCGAGCCGGGACGACGGGCGGTGCCACCAGGACGGGAGCAGTACGCCGAACCCGGCGGCGTGCAGCACCGGCGCGCCCTCCCGCAGGAACCGGTGGGCGCCCTCGACGTCCAGCTCCAGCACCTCCGGGGCGGCGGTGCGCAGCGCCGCGTCCAGGTCGGGCCAGAGCCGGCTGGCCCGGCCCAGCTCGGCGAGGAGCGTCTCCTGCGGGTTGCCCGACCGGCCGGCCAGCGCGGCCGTCGCCGCCGCGTCCCGCCAGACCCGTGCCGCGTCGACGTGCAGGCTGGGCTCGTCGGCGGCCTGGAGCCCGAACTCCAGCCGCCAGCGGTCCCCCGCCCCCACGACCTCCCCGCGATCTTGCACTTCCGGCCCCTGGATCGCGTCTTTCGTCCCGGATATCCGGGCAGAAAGTGCAAGATCGTCGAGGGTTGGGTCGGCGGGGGGCTCGGTCAGGCGGAAGCTCGCTCGCACCGCGCCGCCAGCGGCGTCGCGCTGCCACGCGTCCAGCTCGGCCCGGAGCAGCGCCAGCGCCGCCGGCTCGGCGGTGAACTCCCGGTGCGGCCCGGTGAGCGCGCGCAGCCAGGCCGGCACCGGCCCGCCCGGACGCATGCCGCGTGCCAGTGCGGTGTCGGCCAGCGCGGCCCGGGCGGCGGCATCGGTCAGGGCGTCCAGGGCGTCGGCCAGCAGTACGCCGGGAGGCGCCTCGGGCGCGGCGGCGCGGGCGGCCGGTGGCAGGGCGAGGGCGAGCGACCGCGCCCAGCCGGCGTCGGCGCCGGTGAGCAGCGGTCGCCACACGGCCCGCGCGCCGGACGCCGGGTCACCCGCGACGGCGTCGGCCACGCCGGGCAGGACCCGGCCGCGGGCGACCAGGTCGGCGGCGAAGTCGGCCAGTTCGGCGAGGTGGCGCAGGGTCGCACCGGGCACGGCCGGGAGGTCGTCCAGGGCGCGCAGCAGAGGCAGGGCGGCGTCCGGCGCGTACCGCAGGACGGGGACCCGCCACCCGCCGAGCGTGACCCGCCCGCGGGGCGGGACCGCGACGGCGGTCCGGACCAGTTCCGGCGAGTCGGCGGGTACGCCGCCGCGGGTCGGCAGCGTGAGCAGGGCGGTGTCGAGCCCGGTGGGTTCGGCGGCCTCGGCGAGCGCGTCGGCCAGCGTGGCGTGGTCGGCCGCGAACGGGTGCGGACGTTCCCGGGGCGGGCGGCCCGCGCGCCGCGGCGCCTCGGCCGGCAGCGTGCCTCGCTCACCCCACACCGCGAGCGCCGGCTCGCCGGGGTCGCCGGACAGCCACAACCCGTGGATGACCAGCACGTGCTCCCCCTCGTCGACGCCCGGGCCCAGGATAGGCGGCCCCGGCCGGCTACCGTCGTCGCCATGGTCGACCTACTCGTGATCGGCGGTCTCGGGGTGGACGTCCGCGTCCGGGTGCCCGCGCTGCCCCTCCCCGCCGCCGACTCCCTCACCGTCGACCCCGTGGAGCTGCGCATCGGCAACACCGGCGCCGGAGTGGCTCTCGCGGCCCACGCGCTCGGGCTGCGGGTCGCCCTGGTGGACGTGCTCGGCGCCGACCCGGCCGGCGACGTGGTGCGGGCGGCGCTGGCCCGCACCGGCGTGCGTCCGGTGCTCGTGACCGACCCGGCGGGCACCCGCCGCTCCGTGAGCCTCGTGGACCCGTCCGGGGCGCGGATGTCCCTCTACGACCCGCGCCCCTGGCAGGGCCCACCGCCGCTCTGCGCGTCGGACCTGGCCGCGCTGGTCCGCGAGGCGGCGCACGTGCACCTCTCGATCATGGACTGGACGCTCGGCCTGCTGCCCACCCTGCGGGACGGCCTCGCCGACGGCGCACGGGTCAGCACCGACCTGCACGACTGGGACGGCCACAACCCCTACCACCGGCCGTTCGCCGCCGTCGCCGACCTCGTCCTCGTCAGCGGCGTACGCCTCGGGCCGGCCGCGGCGGCGGTCGCCGCCGGGCTCGCGCCCCGCGACGTCGTGGTGACCCGGGGCGCCGACGGCGCCGAGCTGCACCCCGCCGGCGGCGCGCCCGTCCGGGTGCCCGCCGCCGTGCCGGCCGCGCCGGTCGTCGACACCAACGGGGCGGGCGACGCGTTCGCCGCGGGCCTCATCGCCGCCCGGCTGCGCGGCGCCGCGCTCACCGACGCGGCGGCGTACGCGGCGCGGGTCGCGGCGGCCGCCTGCACGCACGACGGCATGGAGTACCCGCCGGGGCTGCTCCCCACCGCCTGAGCGGCCCGGTCAGAGAGCCCCGGTGCTGCCGTCCGTCAGCTCGCGCAGGATGTCGGCGTGGCCGGCGTGCCGGGCCGTCTCCTCGATCATGTGCACCAGGATCCAGCGCAGGGAGACCTCGCCGAGCTGCGGGTGCGGCACCACATGGTCGAGGTCGAACCGCGCGGCGGTCGCCCGGGAGCGCGCGCACGCCCGCTCGTAGCCGGCGGCGAGGCTGTCGACGGTGTCGTCCTCGGCGAGGGCGAAGCTCGCGGCCGCGTCCTCCTCGTCGGTGCGGTAGACGTCGCCGGGGCCGGGCGCCAGCAGGCAGGGGAACCAGTTGTCCTCCACCATCGTGAGGTGCTTGACCAGGCCGGCGACCGTCGTGGCCGAGGGCACCAGCCGCCGGGCCGCGTCGGCGTCGGAGAGCCCGCGCAGCTTGCGCAGCACCACGGCGCGGTGGAAGTCGAGGAAGGCGTCGAGCACCGCGCGCTCGTCCCCCGTACGCGCCAGCACGGGCCCGAGAGTGGGATCGATCGAGATGGTCGCCATCCTCCGACCCTAGTCGGCGGGGCGGCCTGCTGCTGCCCGCTATCCCCTGCGCGGCCCCGTCCGGGCGGGCAGGATGGGCCCATGGCCTCAACGGTAGAGATCCCCCTCGTGGACGGCCCGGCCGACGGGCAGCGCGTCACCGTCGAGCTGGACGTCAACGGCCGCCCGCCGCTCACCCACCACCACCTCGGTCCGCAGGGGCTGGTCGAGGCGCAGATCTACGAGCTGGAGAACACCGGCGACGGGACCGCCGACTGGCGCTACCGCTGGCGCGGCTCGGCCGTCTGACCGGCGGAGGCCGGCGGCGGCGCCTCAGCCCGCCGTGCCGGTCAGGCGCGGACGAGCGCGCGGGTCCGCAGGCTCTCCAGCACCGCCCGCGTGACGTGGGACGTGCCGCGGGCCTCGTCGCAGACCTGCGCGACCCGGCGGGCGGTGGCCTCGGCGCGCTCCTCCCGCTCGTCCCAGAGCCGGTCGACCTCGGACAGCAGCGGGCCCTCCACCTCCCGCTCCACGCCGCGCAGCGCCGGCACGCCCAGCCGCTGGGCCAGGTCGAAGACCTTGCCGGCGTACGGCAGCGGAAGGAACGGCGTACCCACCATCGCGGCGAAGATCAGGAAGTGCAGCCGCATGCCGACCGCCAGGTCGAAGTGGCGCATGAGGCCGAGCACCTGCTGGGGCGAGTACGTGCCGTGCAGGATCCGGCCCCGCTCCGCGGCGATCATGTGGGACAGCACGCCGTGCGAGTGCCGGATGTCGTCGCGCTCCATGGGCACGAAGAGGACGTACGCGTCGATCCGGTGCACCAGGAAGTCGCCGATCTGGGCCAGCAGCCGGTGGTAGCCGTCGACGTCGAGGCGCTCGGCGGCACGGCCCGGCTCGCGGACGCTCATCCCCACGAGGCGCTTGCCGGCCGGGACCCCCTCCTCCCGCAGCAGGGAGGCGGGGAACTCCTCCGGCTCCAGCAGGAACGCCGGGTCGGCCGTGACCGTGATCGGGTTGACCAGTCCGGCCTCCTCCAGCACCATCCGGGACTCCTGGTCCCGGACGGTCACCTGCGTGGCGCCGGCCAGGGTCTCGCGGACCATGCCGGTGTCCACCCCGTCGCTGAGCGGCCCGACACCCACCGCGTACGTGATGAGCGGCAGGCCGCGCTCCTGGGCGACCCGGACGACCCGCAGGTAGCGGCGCGCCTCGCGGTCGTAGAGGATGCCCCCGCCGCCGAGGATGAGCAGGTCGAGCTGGGCCAGCACGAGCGCGGAGTCGGTGCGGCTGACCCCCTCCCAGGGCACCGCCTCGACGTCCGGGTGCGCGCGTCGGGTGTGTTCCGGGTTGCGGGAGAAGACGATGATCCGGGCGTTCGGCTCCTGTTGCCGCAGATCGGTCAGAAGACCGGTGAGGATCGCCTCGTCACCGAGGTTCCGACCGCCGTACGAGCCCAGCACACCGATGGTCAGTCCGGCGCCATGCCTCATCCGTCGCTCCTCCCCGGGTGCGTCGGGCGCGGTTTTCCCACTGGACGGGTGAACACTCCTGACGCCCCGCCCAGCGCCCCTCGGCGCCAGCGGCCGGGCGGGACAGGCGGCCAGCCGCCCGGACAGACGGGCAGCCCACGGGACAGGCGGACGGGACGGGCGGTAATCGGGTTGCCCGGCCGCGCCGACACGGCGCACCGTGGTCGCGTGAGCACGCTGACCAGGCAACGGATCGGCTGGACCGACCTGCCCGACCACGTCCGTTCCGCCGTGGAGCGCGTCCTCGGCGACCGGGTGGTCGAGGCGGTGTCCCAGTCGGGCGGCTACTCCCCCGGGTCCGCCGACCGCGTCCGCACGGCCACCGGCCGGCGCGCGTTCGTGAAGGCCGTCAGCCCCGCGCAGAACCCGGACAGCCCCCGGTTCCACCGCGCCGAGGCGCGGATCTCCGCGGCCCTTCCGGCGTCCGCGCCGGCGCCCCGGCTGCTGGGCTGCCACGACGACGGGGACTGGGTCGCGCTGGTCTTCGACGACGTGGACGGCCGGCACCCGGTCACGCCGTGGCGTGACGACGAACTGGCGGCGGTGCTGTCGGCCCTCGAGACGATGGCCGGCGCGCTCACACCGAGCCCGGTGGCGGACGCGCCGGCCGCGGCCGAGACGCTCGGGTACGACTTCGCCGGCTGGGAGCGGATCGCCGCCGACCCGCCCGCCCGGCTCGACCCGTGGGTCGCGGCGCACCTGGACGAGCTGCGGGCCGCCGCCGCGTACGGGATCGCCGCCCTGACCGGCGACACGCTCTGCCACGTGGACATCCGGGCCGACAACCTGCTCGTCGACGCCACCGGCGCGGTCACCGTGGTCGACTGGCCGTGGGCGTGCCGGGGACCGGCCTGGTTGGACACCGCGCTGCTGCTGGTCAACGTGCGGTTGCACGGCGGGCACGACACGGAGGCGCTGCTGCGCCGGCTGCCGCTCACCGCGGACGTCGACCCGGACGCGCTCACCGGCGCGTACGCCGGTCTGGCCGGCTTCTTCACCGACGCGGCCCGGCGCCCCGCGCCCGCGGGGATCCCCACCGTGCGCGCGTTCCAGCAGGCCCAGGCCGACGCCCTGCTCCCCTGGGTGGCCGCGCGCCTGCGCTGACCGCGCGGCGCGACCGGCGGGAATCGGACCTGGCACTCGGTGGGGGACGCGGCGTCCGATCGCCGCCAGACGGGCCGGGGCCGCCGCTTCCATGATCGACACATGACAACGACACTGGACGGAAAGGTCGCCCTGGTCACCGGTGGTGCGCGGGGCATCGGGGCGGGCATCGCGCTGCGCCTCGCCACCGACGGCGCCGACGTGGCGATCACCTACCTGCGCAGCGCCGACCGGGCCGCGGCGGTGGTCAAGGAGATCGAGGCGCTGGGCCGGAGGGCCCTCGCGGTCCCGGCGGACAGCGCCGACCCGGACGCCCTGCGGGAGGCGGTCGACCGGACCGCCGCCGAGCTGGGGCGGCTCGACATCCTCGTGAACAACGCGGCGGTGTTCCCGGTCGGCGCGCTCGACGAGGTGGACGCGGACGAGCGGGACCGGACGATCGCCGTCAACGTCCGGGGCCCGTACGTCGCCGCGCAGGCGGCGGCGCGGCACCTCGGCGACGGCGGGCGGATCATCAGCATCGGCAGCAACGTCGGCGAGCGGGCCGTGTTCCCCGGGCTGGCGCTGTACGCGATGAGCAAGACGGCCCTGGCCGGGCTCACCCGTGGCCTGGCCCGCGAGCTGGGGCCGCGCGGCATCACCGTGAACCTGGTCAACCCGGGCCCGACGGACACGGACGCGAACCCGGCCCACGGCCCGAACGCCGGGGCCATCGCCGGCTTCACCGCCCTGGGCCGCTACGCCCGGCCCGCCGACATCGCGGCGACCGTCGCGCACCTCGCCGCGCCCGAGGCGGCGTACGTGACCGGCGCCGTGGTGAACGTGGACGGCGGCTTCACGAGCTGACCCCGCCGGCGGGGTCAACCCGGGCCGGGGACGGGGTGGTCGAGGAACGGAAGCACCACGGCCGGCAGGGCCGGGGAGCCCAGGATGTCGTGATGGGTGAGCCCCGGCAGCACGGCCAGTCGGGACGCCGGACGGGAACCGTTTCCGCCGGCGTCCCGGTGGCCGCCGCCGAGCAGCCCGAAGAACTCGGCCACGTGGGAGGTGGGGACCGAGTCGGCGTCGGCGAAGACCAGCAGGGTCGGCACGGTCAGCCTCGCGACCTCGGCCGACCAGTCGTAGTCGTGGCGCAGCAGTTCGCCCGACCGGGCCCAGAGCCGCGGCCAGTCCTCGGGCCGGGGCGCGAGCCGGGTGTAGAGCCGGTGCGGCGGGCTGCCCCGCATCCGCTCGGCGGTCCGCTCGTCGTGACCGGCCATGGCGGCCAGCACCTCCGGGTACCAGCCGCCGCGCCGGCAGGGCGCCGAGACCACCACCAGCCGGCGGACCAGCCCCGGATGCTGGATCGCGACCCGCAGCGCCACACCGCCGCCGAGCGAGTAGCCGAGCAGGTCGGCGCCCGGCAGGTCGAGGTGGCGCAGCAGCGCGGCAACGTCGTCGGCCATCGACTCGTAGCGCAACGGCCGGCCGGTGTCGGCGGTGTGGCCGTGTCCCGGCAGGTCGACCCCGATCACGCGGTGCCGCGCGGTCAGCGCCGGCAGGAGCGGCGCGAACGTCTCCGCGGCCCCGAAGGCGCCGTGCAGCAGCACCAGCGGCCGGCCGGACCCGTGCGACTCGTACCACAGCCGCGACCCCACGTCGGCGTAGCCCATGCGCCTCCCCCCAGCCCCGATCCAACACCGGCCCGGCGGGGCGCGCCGCCGGCTCGGCGAGGATGGCGAGCCCGCGTCCCGGACGCTCGGCGGGCGAGGTCTGATCCGGGTCGTCCGGGGTAAGCGCGGCGGCAGCATCCGGCCCGCGCAGTCACAGGAGGCACCGTGACCCTCACCGCGCCCACCGCCGCCATCGGCCTCGACACCGCCGCCGAGGTGGCCGCACAGCTCCGGGTGGACTCGGTCCGGTCCAGCACCAGCGCCGGGTCCGGCCACCCGACGTCCGGCATGTCCGCGGCCGACCTGTTCGCGGTGCTGGTGACCCGGCACCTGCGCTACGACTGGGACGACCCGCGCTCGCCCGCGAACGACCACCTCATCCTGTCCAAGGGGCACGCCTCCCCGCTGCTGTACGCGCTGTTCAAGGCGGTCGGCGTGATCTCCGACGACGAGCTGATGCACGGCTACCGGCGGCTCGGGCAGCGCCTCCAGGGCCACCCGACACCGGCGCTGCCCTGGGTCGACGTCGCCACCGGCTCCCTCGGCCAGGGGCTGCCCGACGGCGTCGGAATCGCCCTGGCCGGGAAGTACCTCGACAAGCTGCCCTACCGGGTGTGGGTGCTCTGCGGCGACAGCGAACTCGCCGAGGGCTCGATCTGGGAGGCGCTCGACAAGGCCTCCTACTACCGGCTGGCCAACCTCGTCACGCTCGTCGACGTGAACCGGCTCGGCCAGCGCGGCCCCACCGACCTGGGCTGGGACGTCGACGCGTACGCCCGGCGGGCCGAGGCGTTCGGCGCCCGCGCGCTGGTCGTCGACGGTCACGACCTGGCCGCCGTGGACGACGCCATGGCCGCCGCGCAGGACCCGGCCGACGAGCGGCCCACGGTGATCCTGGCCCGCACCGTGAAGGGGCGCGGCTTCCGCGAGGTCGAGGACAGCAACGACTGGCACGGCAAACCGTTCCCGCCGGACATGGCCGAGCGGGCCGTCCGCGAGCTGGGCGGCGAGCGGCACCTCACCGTACGGGGGCCGCGGCCCACGGCCGCCCCCATCGACGGCTCCCGTCCCACGAGCGACGTGGCGGCCCGCCCCGTCACCACGGAACCGACCGAGCCGCCCACCCCCGCCCGGTACGACCTGGGCGCCGCCGTGCCCACCCGCAAGGCGTACGGGGACGCGCTGGTCGTCCTCGGCGCGCGGAACCCGCGCGTGGTGGCGCTCGACGGCGAGGTCAGCAACTCGACGTACGCCTTCGAGTTCGCCCGCGCCCACCCCGACCGGTACTTCGAGATGTTCATCGCCGAGCAGCAGATGGTCGCCGCGGCGACCGGCCTGGCGGTACGCGGCTACCGCCCGTTCGCGTCGACGTTCGCGGCGTTCCTCACCCGGGCGTACGACTTCATCCGGATGGGCGCCGTGTCCGGGGTGGACCTGTGCCTGGTCGGCTCCCACGCGGGCGTCGAGATCGGCCCCGACGGCCCGTCCCAGATGGGTCTCGAGGACCTGGCCATGATGCGTGCCGTGCACGGCTCGACGGTGCTGTACCCGAGCGACGCCACCAGCACCGTGGCCCTCACCGACGCCATGGCCACGCTGCCCGGGATCAGCTACCTGCGCACCACCCGCGGCAAGTACCCGGTGCTCTACGCCGACGGCGAGAGCTTCCCCGTCGGCGGCTGCAAGGTGCTGCGCTCCTCCGACGAGGACGCGGTGACGCTGATCGGCGCGGGCGTCACCCTGCACGCGTGCCTCGCGGCGGCGGACGCCCTCGCGGGCGAGGGGATCCGGGCGCGGGTCATCGACTGCTACTCGGTCAAGCCGATCGACGACGCCACGATCGCCGACGCGGCCGCCGCCACCGGGCGGATCGTGGTGGCCGAGGACCACCATCCCGAGGGCGGCCTCGGCTCCGCCGTGAAGGACAGCCTCATCGCCGGCGGCCGGGCCACGCCGTCGCTGGTCCACCTCGCCGTACGCGGGATGCCGGGCTCCGGGTCGAGCAAGGAGCTGCTCGCCTGGGCGGGCATCGACGCCGACCACATCGCGTCGGCCGCGCGGCAGCTCGTCCGCGGCTGACGAGCGCCGGGCCGCTCGCCACCGGGCGGCGCGCCGCGGACCCGCTTAGGGTCGGTCATGCGCGTGATGACCTGGAACCTGTGGTGGCGGTTCGGCGGCGCGTGGCGCGAGCGCGAGGCCGGCATCGTGGCGACGCTCGAACGGGTCCGGCCGGACGTCGCCGGGCTGGTGGAGGTGTGGGCCGGCGACGGCACGACGCAGGCGCACCTGCTGGCCGACCGGCTCGGCGGCATGGCCGCCGCGTTCGCGCCGACCTCGCTGCCACCGGCGCCCGACCCGCCCGAGGAGCCGTCCCAGGCCGGCATCGAGGTGGGGATCGGCCTGCTGAGCCGGTGGCCCATCGTGGCCACCGAGGTGCACGAGCTGCCCCACCCGCAGCGGGGTGGCCCGCCGCCGACCGCGCTGCTGGCCACGCTCGACCACCCGGCCGGGCCGCTGCGGGTCGTCGTGGCGTGCATCGAGTGGGAGCCCGCGTTCGCGGCCGACCAGCTGGCCCAGAGCACCGCCCTCGCGGCGCTCGCCGCCGATCCGCGGCTGGACGGGGACCTCCCGGTGCTGCTGGTCGGCGACCTCAACGCCGCGTTCGACCAGCCGGACCTGCGGCCGCTGCGCGACGTCATGGTCGATACGTGGACCGCGGGCGGCGGTGACCCGGCCGCCGTCACGCTCAGCTCCGCCGTACCCGAGGCGCCCCTGGAGGCGACGAAGCAGATCGACCGCCGCATCGACCACGTCCTGGCCCGCCCCGGCCGTCCCGGCGGCGCCGTCACCGTACGGCGGGCGTACCTGGCCGGTGACCACCCCGTCGGCGGGCGGTACCCGTCCGACCACTTCGCGGTGGTGGCCGAACTGGAGCCGTGAGACGGGCGCGCCGCGCGGCCGACGGGTGACGGGGTCGGCCCGCCGGGCCCCGGCGGTGGCCCGACGACCGGGCGGCGGGCCCAGTCGATCACCGGCCGTGAGGGATTCTCCGTATGGGCCGCGACCCCCGGTGGCGCGTTCTACGCTCGGCACAGGGCCCCGTCGTTCCGCCGACCGGCACCCGTCCGGCGGCACCGTGAAGATGCCCTCACCAGGCAGGAAGGGTGGCCCACCGTGGCTGTCAGGACGCAAGCGCGGCCGCGCGTGGCCGACATCCGGCCGTTCACCGTGGAGATCCCGGAGGCGGACCTGGAGGCGCTGCGCGCACGCGTCGCGGCCACCCGGTGGCCCGAGAAGGAGACCGTCGCCGACCAGTCGCAGGGCGTCCCGCTCGCCACGATCCAGGCGCTCGCCCGCTACTGGGAGCAGGAGTACGACTGGCGCGCCGTCGAGGCGAGGCTGAACGCCCTGCCGCAGTTCGTCACCGAGATCGACGGGCTGGACATCCACTTCCTCCACGTCCGGTCCCGGCACGAGGACGCGCTGCCGCTCATCGTCACGCACGGGTGGCCCGGCTCGGTGATCGAACAGATGAAGATCATCGGACCGCTCACGGATCCCACGGCACACGGTGCGGACGCCTCGGACGCCTTCCACCTGGTGATCCCGTCCCTGCCCGGTTACGGCTTCTCCGGCAAGCCGTCCACGGCCGACTGGGGCCCGGACCGCATCGCCCGCGCGTGGACGGAGCTGATGACGCGCCTGGGGTACACGCGGTTCGTGGCGCAGGGCGGCGACTGGGGCGCGCTCGTCACGGAGCTGATGGGCGTGCAGGCGCCTCCCGAGCTGCTCGGCATCCACACGAACATGCCCGGCACGGTGCCGCCCGAGATCGACAACCTCGTCCAGTCCGACATCACCGGCGTGAACAATGCTCTCGGCTCGCTGCCCCCGGACCTCTCCGGCGAGGAACGGCGGGCCTGCGAGCAGCTCGACTTCTTCTGGAAGCACGCCGCCTACGCCCTCATCATGGGCACCCGCCCGCAGACGCTGACCGGGCTCACGGACTCACCGGTCGGCCTGGCGGCGTTCATGATCGACCATGACGCGGCCAGTCTGAAGCTGATCTCCGAGACCTTCGCGGGACGACCCATGGGGCTCACGAGGGACGACGTCCTCGACAACATCACGCTCTACTGGCTGACGAACACCGCGATCTCGGCGGCGCGCCTCTACGCCGCGAACGCGTACTCCTTCCTGGTCGTGAAGGGCGTCTCCGTCCCGGTCGCCGTGAGCGTCTTCCCCGACGAGCTCTACCAGGCCCCGCGCAGCTGGGCGGAGCGGGCGTACCCGAACCTCATCCACTACAACCGGCTCGACCGCGGCGGCCACTTCGCGGCCTGGGAGCAGCCGCAACTCTTCTGCGAGGAGGTCCGGGCCGGCTTCCGGTCGCTCCGCTAGGGGCGTCCCGTCAACCCGCACCGGAGCCGCGCCCCGGCCAGCGCATGGACGATCACACCGCTCACCACACCGAGGGCCGTGCCGAGCATCAGGGACACGGCCGGCACGACGTCGACCCGGGCAGCCCGCAGGGCCGAGGTGAGCTGAACCGGCTCGCCGTCTCCGCGACGACGCACTGCCTGACCGGCTGCGCCGCCGGCGAGATCCTCGGCCTGGTCATCGGCACCGCGCTGGGCTGGTCGAACCTGCCCACCATCGTGATCGCCATCGCGTTGGCGTTCGTGTTCGGGTACAGCCTGACGATCATCCCGGTGCTCCGCTCCGGCCTGGCGATCGGTGCGGCCGTCGGCATCGCGCTCGCCGCCGACACCGTCTCCATCGCCGTCATGGAGATCGTCGACAACCTGATCGTGCTGGTCATCCCGGGGGCGATGGACGCCGGCCTGACCTCGTGGCTGTTCTGGGTGTCGCTGGCCGTGGCCCTGGCGGTGGCGTTCGTGGTGGCCGTGCCGGTCAACCGGGCGATGATCCGCCGCGGCAAGGGTCACGCCGTGGCCCATCGCCACCACCACTGACCGGCGTCACCCCCGCTCGACTCGCGCCGGGCCCGACTCGCGCCGGACTCGCGCCAGCCTCGTCCGGCGCCGGTCCGGGCCGCCCCTGCCGCTGGTCAGACGGCCTGCGGCACGCGGGACTCGTGGCGGGGTGTGACCGAGAGGTGCGCGGACAGGGCGCGGAGGAAGTCCGGCGCGTCGAAGATCTCGCCGGCGGAGGCGACCCCGCTCGTCCTCGTCCGGCCGGTGAGAATGCGATGCACCGCCTCCACCACCAGCGGCGCGCTGACGGCGTAGATGTCCTGGCCGCTCGCGACGACGCGTCGTCGCGTGTCGCCGGAGCGCACGACGACGTCGACGACGAACGTCTGCGCCGAGCGCCCGCGCTCGTCGACCGGCGCGGGTGCGTCCGCGGCGGCCAGGTCCCGGGCGGCGTCGGTGGTCATGTACGTGCGCACCTGGGGGATGGACAGGTGGCTGGGGACGGTCACGACGTCGGCCATCGTGAACTCGGCGAGGACCGTCCGGCGGCCCAGCGGAGCGGGGAAGTCCCAGTCCAGCGTCGGCAGGCCGCCCTCGTCGTCGTAGTACTCCAGCCGGCCACCGGTGTAGCGGACCCGCCGGCCGTCGCGCCGGTCCCGGGAGACGGTGCCGGAGGCGAGGGTCCCGGCCGTGGGGTGCCAGCTGCTCAACCCGTACGCGACGTGCGCCTCGTCGGCCGACGTCCAGTCGCCCATCGCCGTGGTGACCAGCAGGTCGCCGAGCCCGCCGTAGAAGGCCATCGCCGGGACCACCGCGACGCCCGCGGACCGGGCGCGGTCGGTGAAGTGCCGGAACGTGTCGACGTTGGCCTCGATCTCGGCCGCCACGTCGACGTACGGAATCCGGGCGCGCAGGGCGGCCTCGATCACGGGGGCCGCGGTCGAGGCGAACGGGCCGGCGCAGTTGACGACGGCCGCGGCGCCCCGCAACGCCTCGTCGAGCGAGGCCGGGTCGTCGACCGACGCCACCCGGTGTTCGAGCCCCGGATGCGACGCCGCCAGCGCCCGGAGCTTGCCGGCGTCGCGGCCGACGAGGAGCGGGACGAACCCGCGGTCGCGCAACTCCGTGACCACGAACCGCCCGGTGTGTCCGTACGCGCCGAACACCGCCACGACCTGACCCGATTCCATCTGAGTTCCTCTCGAAAGATCGACTGAGGAGAGCCTCCCAGCGACGGCAGGACGGGGCCAGTGTCGGGAACGCCATGTCCCGTACAGTTTCGGACATGGCCACTGTCGCGCTCGCCGCCACCGATGGGATGCTGCACTTCGAGCTCGCCATGGCCTGCGAGGTCTTCGTCCGGGACCCCTCCGGCCTGGCGGACCCCTGGTACGACCTCGTGGTCTGCGGCCCGGGTCCGGTCCGGGTCGGCAGGTTCGCCGTCGAGCCCGACGACGGGTTGGACCGGCTCGCGCGCGCCGACACCGTGATCGTCCCGTCCGTCGAGGACATCGACGCGGACGTGCCCGCCGACCTGCTCGACGCCGTCCGCGCGGCCCACGAGGCGGGCGCCCGGATGGTCTCGCTGTGCACCGGCGCGTTCGTGCTGGCCGCCGCCGGCGTGCTGGACGGGCTGCGCGCGACCACGCACTGGGCCCACACCGAGGCGCTGGCCGCCCGCTATCCCCGGGTGACGGTCGACGCGGACGTGCTCTACGTCGACAACGGCAACGTCCTCGCGTCGGCCGGCAAGGCCGCCGCGCTCGACCTGTGCCTGCACCTGATCCGCCGCGACCACGGCTCGACGGTCGCCAACGCCGTCGCCCGCCGACTGGTGGTGCCACCGCACCGCGCCGGTGGCCAGGCCCAGTTCGTCTCCACCCCGGTGCCCGCCCGCGACGACCATCCCCTCGCCGACCTGTTCCCCTGGGTCATGGAACGGCTCGACCGGCCGCTGACCGTGGAGGACCTGGCCCGCCAGGCGAACATGAGCTCGCGCAACCTGGCCCGCCACTTCAGGTCGGTGACCGGCACGACACCGCTGCAGTGGTTGTCGACCCAACGGATCCGCCGGGCGCAGGAGCTGCTGGAGAACACCGACGACAGCATCGACGCCATCGCGCAGGCGGCCGGTATGGGGACCGCCACGACGCTGCGCCGACACTTCAACCGCACGGTCGGCGTACCCCCGGACGCCTACCGCCGCACCTTCCGCAGCGCCTGACCCTCGCCAGGTCGTGGCCGGCGGCCGGCCGACGCGTGGGAGCCGCGACCCGACCGGCCGTGTTTGACAGGTCACGTTAGCTCAACGATAGTTGAGTCAATGACGGCTGATCTTTCTCCCCTCGCCGCGCGTGCCCGGATCCACGCCGCGCTCGGCGACCCCGCGCGCCTGGCGATCGTGGACGCGCTGACCCTGGGCGACGCCTCGCCGGGAGAGATCGCGCAGACCCTCGACATGCCGACGAACCTGGCCGCCCACCACGTCAAGGTGCTCACCGAAGCCGGCCTCGTCCTGCGCCGCCGGTCCGAGGGCGACCGGCGGCGCACCTACCTCCGCCTCCGGCCGGCCGCACTGGCCACCCTCACGCCGCCGCCACCGGCCCGCGCGGGTCGGGTGGTCTTCGTCTGCACCCACAACTCCGCCCGCTCACAACTGGCCGCGGCGCTGTGGCGACGGCGTACGAGGGGCGACGCCGCCTCGGCCGGAACGAAGCCGGCCCCACGGGTCCATCCCCGCGCTCTCGCCGTGGCCCGCCGTCACGGGCTCCACCTCGACCCGACCGGCACCGCCCACGTCGAGGACGTCGTCCACGACGACGACCTCGTCATCGCCGTCTGCGACAACGCCCACGAGGAACTGACCGGACCGGTCCGACCCCGCCTGCACTGGTCCGTGCCGGACCCGGTGCGCGTCGGCACCGACGATGCGTTCGAGGCGGCCTACGCCGACCTCGCCGAGCGCGTCGACCGCCTCGCTCCCGCCACGGTGGGAGGCGCCCGATGAGCGCCCCGGATCGTGTGGGTGCCATGGGGCCTCTCGGGCACCGGGAGAGGACGAGCTGATGAGGGTCGCACTCCGGCGGCGCCTGCTGGCCGAGTTCACCGGTACCGCGCTGCTGGTCACCGCCGTGGTCGGCTCCGGCATCATGGCCGCGACCCTCTCCCCCGGCGACGTCGGTCTGCAACTGCTGGCGAACTCCGTCGCCACCGCGTTCGCCCTCGGCGCGCTGATCCTGATCTTCGGCCCGGTCTCCGGCGCCCACCTCAACCCCGTCGTCTCCGCCGCCGACTGGCTCCTCGGCCGCCGCGCCGGCACCGGCCTGACCCTCCGCGACCTGGGCGGATACGTCGCCGCCCAGGTCCTGGGCGCGGTCGCCGGGTCGGTGCTGGCGAACCTGATGTTCGACCTTCCCGCTGTGGACCTCTCACGCACGGACCGGTCGGCGGGGCACCTGTGGCTCGGCGAGGTCGTCGCCACCACCGGTCTGATCCTGCTGGTCTTCGCCCTCGCCCGTTCCGGCCGGGCCCTGGTCGCGCCCGCCGCCGTCGGCGCCTACATCGGGGCTGCCTACTGGTTCACCTCGTCCACGTCGTTCGCCAACCCGGCCGTCACGATCGGCCGGGCGTTCACCGACACCTTCGCCGGCATCGCCCCCGGCTCGGTGCCCGGCTTCGTCCTGGCGCAGCTCGTCGGCCTCGCCGCCGGCGCGAGCCTGCTCGCCGCGCTCTACCCCGACGCCGGCGAGGCCGCGGACCAGGTGGTCGTACCCGCCGACCGTCCCCATTGCCTGGACAACCCGGAAGGCGCATCATGAGCGACAAGCCCAGCGTCCTGTTCGTCTGCGTCCACAACGCCGGCCGCTCCCAGATGGCCGCCGGCTGGCTGCGTCACCTCGCCGGCGACGCCGTCGAGGTCCGCTCCGCCGGCTCCGCACCCGGCGACCAGGTCAATCCCGCCGCCGTCGAGGCCATGCGCGAGGTCGGCATCGACATCGGCAACCAGCGGCCGGAGCTGCTGGAGTACGAGACGGCGAAATCCTCGGACGTCATCGTCACCATGGGCTGCGGTGACGCCTGCCCCGTCTTCCCCGGCAGGCGGTACGAGGACTGGAAGCTGGACGACCCGGCCGGCAAGAGCGTCGAAGCGGTACGGCCGATCCGGGACGAGATCCGCGACCGGGTGCAGCGCCTCGTCGACGACCTCCTGCCCGCGGACCGCGCCCACTGACGCGAGGCGCCCGCCGCCCGCGCCGACTCTCCGCCGCTGTGCGTGTCAGGGATCACCTCCTGCCTCGACGTGCATCTAACTTGACGTCTGTCGAATCAGAGGGCAGGCTTGTGCCTGGTTAGATATCTGTCTAGACAGAGGTGATCTGAGTGTTCGCCCGCCTGCGCCGGCCCTCCCGGCCCACCGTCTCCTTCTCCGACCGCTGCGGCGAGGTCTGCACCAGCCAGTGCCGCGCTGACGCCCGACGCGAGCGCGCCCGCACGAGCGTGCTCGCCGCCACGTCGTTCATCCGCTGATCCGTGACACGTCGCCCGCGAGGAGAGAGATCGACCATGGACGAGCTGACTTCCGTCGACGAGCTGCCCGTACTCGTCATCGGCGCCGGGCCGGTGGGCCTCGCCGCCGCCGCCCACCTGCACGAGCGCGGACTGCCCTTCACCGTCGTGGAGGCCGGCGAGCAGGCGGGCGCGTCCGTCGGCCAGTGGGGCCACATCCGGCTGTTCTCCCCCTGGCGCTACAACGTCGACGCCGCCGCCCGCCGCCTGCTGGACGCCGCCGGCTGGCCCGCCCCGGACGACGAGCAGCTTCCCACGGGCGCCGAGCTGGTCGAGGGCTACCTTCGACCGCTCACGGAGCTGCCCGCCCTGGCCCCGCGTGTGCGCTACGGCGCGCGGGTCACCGCGCTGGGCCGCGTCGGCGTCGACCGGGTCCGCACCGCCGGCCGCGAGCAGGCGCCGTTCGTCGCCCGGCTCGCCGGTGGCGAGGAGATCCTCGCGCGCGCCGTCATCGACGCCTCCGGCACCTGGCGGACGCCGAACGTGTTGGGCGCGAACGGCCTGCCCGCCCACGGTGAGGACCAGGCCGCCGCCTTCGTCGACCACGCCCTGCCCGACGTCCTGGGCACCGACCGCGACGCCTACGCCGGCCGGCACACCGTCGTGGTGGGTGCCGGCCACTCCGCCGCCAACACGCTGCTCGCCCTCGCCCAACTCGTCGAGCAGGCACCGGGCACCCGGGTCACCTGGGTGGTGCGCGGTAGCGCGATCGACCGGGCCCTGGGCGGCGGTGAGGCCGACGCCCTGCCGGCCCGCGGCGCCCTCGGGACGGGTCTCAAGCTGCTCGTCGGCACCGGGCAGGTCACCCTGCTCACGGGATTCGCCGTCACCGCCGTACGGCCCGGGGCCGGCACCGTGGAGCTGGTCGCCGGTGACGGCCGCACCGTGACCGCCGATCGCGTCGTCTCGGCCACCGGCTTCCGCCCCGACCACACCATCGCCAGCGAACTACGCCTCGACCTGGACCCGGTGCTCGGCTGCACGCGTGCCCTGGCGCCGCTGATCGACCCGAACGAGCACTCCTGCGGAACGGTCCGACCACACGGGATCGACGAGCTGACCCAGCCGGAGCCCGGCTACTACGCGGTCGGCATGAAGAGCTACGGGCGCGCCCCGACGTTCCTCATGGCCACCGGCTACGAACAGGTCCGCTCGATCGTTGCCGCCCTGGCCGGCGACTGGAGCGCCGCCCGCGACGTCCAGCTCGACCTTCCCGAGACCGGGGTGTGCAGCGCTACCCTCGGCGCCAAGTCCCTGTTCGACGAGGCCGCCGCCCGCTTCGGCCTGCCCGCCGAGGTGCCCGCCCAGCTCATCTCCTCCGCGCTGCGACACCTCCCCGTCGCGGGATCCGTCGCCGACGCGACCCGCGCCGCGGCGGAGGAGCTCGGCATCGACCCGGGCGTCGCTCTCCAACTGGCCGCACTCGCCGGCGACCAGTTCGACGCCCCGCCGGCCACCGCCGACGGCTCACGTCTCCGGCTGGTCACCCTGCCCACCGCCGGCGGCAACTGCTGCGGCTGAGATCAACACCCCGGGGGCACTCGCACCGACCCGGAGCAGCGCCGGGGAGAGGACCCGCGGCGCGATCGCCGGGGTCCGCCGTGACCGCATCGCACAGGCGAGTGCTCGGCGAGCGGCCAAGCACCGGAACGTCCTGGCTGGCAGCGGCGTTTCCGCAGGTGAGGGCTGGTTTTGTGGGCGCGGCAGGTTTCGAACCTGCGACCCCTCGCTTGTAAGGCGAGTGCTCTCCCACTGAGCTACGCGCCCGGAACGCCCGTGCGGCGGGCCGGTGGCTGGCAAGCTTACCTGCTGGCCGCCGGCCCGGTGGCACGGCGTGCCCGGTGGGGATCAGTCGGCCAGCTCGGCGAGCGCCTTTCGCCAGGCCAGCTGGTCGCGGGCCTCCCCCGGCAGGTTCATCTCGGCGTACCGGACGACACCGCCCTTGTCGATCACGAACGTGCCGCGGTTCGCGACACCGGCGGCCTCGTTGAAGACGCCGTACGCCTGGGCGACCGCGCCGTGCGGCCAGAAGTCGGCGAGCATCGGGAACCGGTAGCCCTCGCGGTCGGCCCACACCTTGTGGCTGTAGACCGAGTCGACGCTGACCGTGAGCACCTGGACGCGGTCGTTGGCGTACTCGTCGAGGTTGTCCCGGATGTCGCTCAGCTCGCCCTGGCAGACGCCGGTGAAGGCGAGCGGGTAGAACACCAGCAGCACGTTCCGCCTGCCCCGGAAGTCCGAGAGGCGGACCTCCTGGTTGTTCTGGTCCTTCAGCACGAAGTCCGGCGCCTGCGCGCCAACCTCGATGGGCATGCGGAAACTCCTCGAAGGGGGTCGGGACGGCGCCACCGTGCCCGCCCGGCGGTGGCGTCCGCTGGGCGAGCGGACGGCTGCCGCCCACGACGGGTGCGGCGGCCGGCCTACTTCTTGCTCTTGGCCCCGCGGCGCAGGACGAGGCGGGCCGCGCTCCAGTCCCGGCCGGCGTTGACCGTCGAGGTCTGCTGGAGCCCGGCGGTCGGGGCCGACTCGGCGATCTCGCTGGGCTCCACGTGCCCCTCACGCCCCGCCTTGGGCGTCAGCAGCCACACGACCCCGTTGTCGGCCAGCGGGCCGAGGGCGTCGACGAGGAGTTCGAAGAGGTCACCGTCGCCGTCGCGGTACCAGACCAGCACCGCGTCGACCACCTCGTCGGTGTCCTCCTCGACCAGCTCCCCACAGCGGTCAGTCAGGGCGTCGCGGAGGTCGTGGTCGACGTCGTCGTCGTACCCCATCTCCATGACGACCATCCCCGGTTCGATCCCGAACCGGTCCGCCAGGCTGCGTACCCCGTCGGCGGCCTGACCTGCGGTCGCGCTCACTGTCGCGTGCCTCCTCATCTCGTCCCTGCTCGCGGCGCCTGCTCGACGCCGTCAGGCAAAGTCCACACAGTTGTGGCCCCCCGCGCAAGTGGCGCACCGGGTGGAACGGAATTTACCGTGCCAGGAGCGTACGGGCACCCTGGGTAATGGCATCCTCCGAGACCAGAACCTGACGCGCGGCCGGACCTAATGGTACAAACGAGTCAACTCCGGCAACCCGCCGCGCCGCACCGACATATCCGGCATCGACCAGTGCGGCGATCACGCCCTCGCCCACCCCGCCGGACCGGCGGGTCTCGTCCACCACCAGCACCCGGCCGGTCGCCGACGCCTCCCGGATGATGTCCGCCACGGGCAGGGGCGCGAGCCAGCGCAGGTCCACCACGCGGGTGCCGACGCCCTCGTCGGCGAGCGCGGCCGCCGCCCGCAGCGACAGGCGTACGCCGTTACCAAAGGTGATGATCGTGAGGTCCTCGGCCGAGCCCACCCCGTAGACCCGGGCGCGACCGATCGGCACGTGGGCGCTCGCCCACGCCCCCGGCTCGGCGTAGGGGGCCGACCACTCGCCGTCGCCGTCGGCGTACAGGTCGCGGGTGTGGTAGAGCGCGATCGGCTCCAGGAACACGCAGACGCTGCCGTCCACGGCGGCGCTGGCCAGGCAGGTCCGCAGCATCGGCGCGGCGTCGTCCGGCCGCGCCGGCACCGCGATGACCAGGCCGGGAACGTCGCGGAGCACGGCCACCGAGTTGTCGTTGTGGAAGTGCCCGCCGAAGCCCTCCTGGTACGCGAGGCCGGCGATGCGCACCACCATGGGGTTCCGGTACGCCCCCTGCGAGAAGAACCGCATCGTGGCCGCCTCGCCGCGCAACTGGTCCTCGGCGTTGTGCAGGTACGCCAGGTACTGGATCTCCGGCACCGGGAGCATCCCGGCCAGCCCGGCTCCCAGCCCGAGCCCGAGCACCGACGTCTCGTCGAGCAGCGTGTCGAAGACCCGGGCCGGCCCGAACCGGTCCCGCAGCCCCTTCGTCACCCCGTACACGCCGCCCTTGGCGGCCACGTCCTCGCCGAACACCGCCATCTCGGGGTGGTCGAGCATCCCGTCGGTGAGCGCGGCGTTGATGCTCTGCGCCAGGGTGAGCGGGCCGGCCAGCTCCGGCGGCTTGCCGCCGAACGCCTCGGCCCGCGCCGCGGCACCGGGACCGGCCGCGCGGGCGCCCGCCTCGGCCACCGCCCGGGCGACGCGTACCGGCCGGCGGGGCGCCAGCGGCGCGACCACCTCGGCCGCGTCGGCGAGCTTCGGCTCCCCGATGACCTCCTCGGCCACCTGGCGCACCCGCCAGCCGATGTCGTCGTACCGGGCCACCAGCTCCTCACCGCTCGCCACGCCCGCCTCGACCAGCAGCCGGGCGGTGGCGGCCACCGGGTCCCGCTCCAGGTCCGCGCCGATCTCGGCGGGGCTGCGGTACGCCGTCTCGGCGTCCGCGCCCGCGTGCCCCATCAGCCGGACCGTACGCAGGTGCAGCACCGCCGGGCGGCGGTGCCGGCGCACCCACTCGGCCGCCTCGCCGGCCACCGCGTACGCCTGCGCCGGATCGCTGCCGTCGGCGGCGAAGTAGCGGATCCCCGGCCTGGACCGCAGGGCCGTCTCCACCCAGCCCTGCGGCGAGCGGACGCTGATGCCGAGGCCGTTGTCCTCGCAGACGAACAGCGCCGGGATGCGCAGGCCCGTGTGGTCGTACCAGCCGGCCGTGTTGAGCGCGGCGGTGGCGCTCGCGTGGTTGATCGAGGCGTCGCCGAACGAGCAGACCACGATCGAGTCCGGCGGCCAGGGGGCGGCCGGCAGGTCACCCTCGCCGAGCCGCACCCCACCCCCGGCCCGGCGGGTCTCCAGCCGGCGCCGCCCCTCGATGGCGAGCCCCATGCCGACGGCCCGGGGCAGGTGCGAGGCGATGGTGGAGGTGGTCGGCACGACGGCCAGGTCGGGGTGGCCGAAGACCTTGTGCCGCCCCCCGGCGATCGGCTCGCGGGACGATGCGACCACGCCGCGCAGGACGTCCCGGGCGGCCTCGGCGTACGGCCAGGGGCGCTGGACCGCCACGGCCACGTCGTCGGAAGCGTCGTCGGAGGCGCCGGCGGCTGCGGCATCGGAGGCGCCGGCGTCGGACGGGCCCGGCCCGTCGGGGGTCGCCTGGACCGGGGCGTCCTCGCCCGGGGTGGCCGGGGCGGCGTCGCGGTCCGGGACGGCCACCCCCTCGGCACCATCACCGTCCGGCCCGTCGGCACCATCGGCGACCGGCCCCTCGGCACCGTCACCGGCCGGGGCGACGGCCCGATCGGCTCCCTCCGCCTGGATGGCCGGTCCGGCGGCGCCATGGGCAACCGGTCCCTCGACAGGCTCGGCGACCGGTCCGGCGGCGCGCTCGGCGACCGGTCCCCCCGCCTCGCCGGCCGGTGCGACGCCGCCACCGGGAACGAACCCGGCCGCCTGCGCCGAGCGGACGCAGTAGAACGCGCCGGAGCGGTAGTGCAGCAGGGCCGGATCGGTGGGTCGCAGGACGGCGGCCACCAGGGCGTTGCTCTCGTGGCCGGCGGAGCCGATGGTGTAGAAGCCCTCGCCGAAGCTGCGCAGCCACCGCGCCGCGAGGTCCAGCTGCCGGCTGGTGACCTGCGCGTCGAAGAGGTCGAGGGCCTGCGCGCCGGTCAGCGCCGCGCCGTCGGTGACCGGGCCGGCCGGGTCACGGCGTCGCCGCGGCGCGCCCAGGGCAGCGAGGGTCTCCCGGAACCGGTCGTCGAGATCGTGCGGGGTGGTCACGTCCGACAGCATTACCGACGCACGCCCGCAACGCCCACCCGGACACACACCGCCCGGGCGGTGCCCCTACGCCCCGCAGTCCTGCGGGTGGCCGCCGTCGGAGACCTTCCACACCAGCTCGCGCAGCACGGCCAGCTCGCCGGTCGTGAGCCGGTCGAGCAGCCGGGAGTCGGACATCACCTCGTGGACCCGCTGCCGCATCCGGCGACCGGCCTCGGTGACCACCAGGGTCTTCTGCCGGCGGTCGGTGGGGTCGACCCGGCGCTGCACCAGGCCGGCCTGCTCCAGCTTGTCGACGAGCGCCGTCACGTTGGACCGGTCGCACCGCAACTGCTCCGCGAGGTCGCGGGCCGGCAGCGGCCGGTCCGGGTCGAGCTCGTGCAGCGCGCGGGCGACGGCCGGGGTGAGGCCCAGATCGGCGATCTCGACGTCCTGCTCGTGGCGGATGGCGGAGGCGACGTGCACGAGCCGGCGTATGGCGTCACCCGCGAGCCCCGGGCGGTCGTCCGGCGGGGGTTCGACGGCCGGTGGGGCGTACGGGCTCATGCGTCGAGTCTACGTGCGGAAAGAGTGAGTTGATCACCTTCCCGGACGGACCGCCCGCGACGACCGGCCCGGACGATCGGGCGGCCTCGGCACCGACGGTCGGCCAGCCGGTGGGATCCCGGCCGGCGGGGACGCCCGGCGGGAGGCCGCGGCGGCGCCGGCGCCGGCGAGGAGCACGAGGACGGTCGCGGCGGGCGCCACCGCCAGCGGGAGGCTCAGGTGGAGCCCGCCGAGGCCCGCCACACCGAGCACCGAGGCCAGCAGCGTGCCGGTGGAGACCAGCGCGGAGAGGGCGGCCGCGGAGGCCGCCGGCACCGTGGCGGCCAGGCGCGTGACCAGCGGGCTGAACGACGCCGCGTGCGCCGCCCCGCCCACCAGCAGCAGCGCGCCGCCGGGCAGGGCGGGCCAGCGGTGCGACCAGAGCAGCGCGGTCCCCGCGACCACCGCCGCGAGCACCGGGGGGCCGGCGAGCGGCAGCGCGTCCCGCAGGCGCACCGGCAGGCGCGGCACGACCAGGCCGCAGAGGGCGAACCCGACCGCGTACGGCAGGAAGGCCAGCCCGGCGGCCAGCGCGCTGAACCCGAGGCCGTCCTGGAGCCGCAGCGTGAGGGTGAACAGGAAGCCGGCGTAGCACCCCATCACGACGCAGGCCGCCAGCAGCCCGGTGGGCACCCCCGGGCGGGCGAGCACCGTCACGTCGAGCAGGGGTGCGCCGCCCCGCCGGGCCAGCCGCCCCTCGTACCGCAGGAAGAGGGCGAGCCCGGCGGCGCCCGCGGCGGCCGGCACCACCCGCCACCCGAGCGGCCAGGCCAGGTCCCGGCCGAGCACCAGCGGCAGCACGAGGGCCAGCATCGCCGCCGACAGCAACGCCACGCCGGCCAGGTCGAGCCGCTCCCGCTCCCGGGCGGCCGGCGCTCCGCCGGCCAGCACCCGCCGGCCGACCGGCAGCAGCACCAGCCCGACCGGCACGTTGACGAGGAACGCCGTACGCCACGTGAGCCCGGCGAGGTCGAGGGTCACGAGCAGGCCGCCGGCCACCTGCCCGGCGGCCACGCCGAGGGCCAGCACCATGGCGTACGCGCCGAGCGCGCGGGCCCGGGCCGCGCCGGTGAGCCGCGACTGGATGAGGGAGAGCACCTGCGGCACCATGAGCGCGCCGGCCGCGCCCTGCGCGATCCGGGCCAGCACCAGGGCGTACGGGCCGGGGGCGAGGCCGCACGCCAGCGACGCGGCCGTGAATCCGGCGAGGCCGACGAGGAAGACCCGCCCGTAGCCGTGGCGGGCGCCCAGCCGCGCGCCGGTCACCACGAGCACGGCGAAGGAGAGCGTGTAGGCGGCGAGCACGAGCTGGGCCAGCGCTGGAGGCCCGGCCAGGTCGGCCCGGACGGCCGGGGCGGCCACCGCCGCGATCGACGTGTCCATGGAGGCCATCGCCTGGCCGGCCAGTACGACGGCGAGCAGCGCCGCCCGCCGGTTCGGTTCGCTCATGGCCGCCACCCTGCCGCCGCGCCGCCGCTCCGGTCTTGACGATCCTTGCGGCCGGCCCGGCGGCGCGTCGCCGCCTACGCTGGCGGTCATGCGGACGGCCGTCATCCTCGCCCGCCACCCGGACTTCCGGGTCCAGGCGGTCAGCTGCCGCGACGACCACACCGGCTGGTCGGCACCCGAGCCGAGCCGGACGTACGAGATGGTGCTCCCCCGGCGCGGCGGCTTCCGCCGGCTCGGTCGCGGTGGCGCGGAGTTCGTCGACCCGACGCTCGGCTACCTGGCGGTGCCCGGTGAGGAGCAGCGGTTCGCCCACCCCGCCGGCGGTGACGAGTGCACCTCCGTACACCTGTCGGCCCGGCTGTGGCGGGACCTGTTCGCGCAGCGGCCGGCGCCGGCCGTCGTGCACCTGGACGCCCGGATCGACCTGGCGCACCGGCTGCTGCTGGCCGCGGCCGCCCGCCCCGACCCGGACTTCGCCGCCGCCGAGCGGCTGGTCCGCCTGGTCGGGGTGGCCGCCGCCCCGGCGCCGGGCGCGCCGGATCGCGATCGCCGGCTGGTCGAGGCGGCCCGCGCGGCGCTGCACGACGGCGGCCCGGAGGCGGGCGGCCTGCTCCCGCTGGCCCGCGCGCTGGGCGTGTCGCCGTACCGGTTGAGCCGGTCGTTCCAGGCCCTGCTCGGGGTGCCGCTGACCCGCTACCGCAACCGGCTGCGCGTGGGCCGGGCGCTGGACCTGCTGGCGGCGGGAGCGGGCCCGGCCGCCGTGGCGGCGGAGCTGGGTTTCGCCGACCAGGCGCACCTGACCCGGACGGTCCGCGCCCACGTCGGGCACACCCCGGGCGAACTGCGCCGCCTGCTGCGGCCCGCCTGACGGCCCCGGCGTCCTTGTCGGACAGAAGTCGACGGCAGGGAGCCCGTCGGCCACCTTCCGGTCACCCGTGGTCGCGACGCTTCCCCGGTCGGCACAACCGGACTCTGGGGAGGATTTCGTGTCACTGTCCCGACGGACCATCCTGCTGACCGGCGCGGCGGCGGGCGCCGCCGGCGCCCTCACCACCCTGCCCGGCGTGGCCGCCGCGACCACCACCGGCCGCCGGCTGGCCTACCCGTTCACCCTCGGGGTGGCCTCCGGCGACCCCGACCACGACGGGTTCGTGCTCTGGACCCGGCTGGCCCCGCAACCGCTGGCCGAGGACGGCCTCGGCGGGATGCCCACCCGGCCCGTCGCCGTGGAGTGGGAACTGGCCGCCGACGAGCGGTTCCGGCACGTCGTACGGCGCGGGGTGGCGGTGGCCCGGCCGGAGTCGGCGCACAGCGTCCACGTCGAGCTGGACGGGCTGCTGCCCGGCCGGGAGTACTTCTACCGGTTCCGGGCCGAGCGGCACGTCTCGCCGGTCGGTCGCACCCGCACCGCCCCGGCGCCGTGGACGATGCCGGCCGCGCTCGCCATGGGCTTCGTGTCCTGCTCGCAGTACGAGCACGGCTACTTCACCGCGTACCGGCGGCTCGCCGAGACCGAGCCGGAGCTGATCCTGCACCTCGGCGACTACCAGTACGAGTACGTCAAGGGCGCGTACGTCGCGCCGGGCGGCAACCCGCGCGACCACGAGGGCCCGGAGACCCGGACGCTGGCGAACTACCGGCAGCGGCACGCCCAGTACAAGACCGACGCCGACCTCCAGGCCGCCCACGCGGTCGCGCCGTGGGTGGTGGTGTTCGACGACCACGAGGTCGAGAACAACTGGGCCGGTGAGACGCCGGAGGCGCCGGACCCGGACTTCCCGGCCCGGCGGGCCGCGGCGTTCCAGGCTTACTACGAGAACATGCCGCTGCGCCGCACCTCCATCCCGCGCGGCGTCGACATGCAGCTCTACCGGCGGGTGCGGTGGGGCCGGCTGGCCACGTTCCACATGCTCGACACCCGGCAGTACCGCGACGACCAGGCCTGCGGCGACGGCTACAAGGACTGCGCGGCGGCGTACGACCCGAACCGGTCGATCACCGGCGCCGAGCAGGAGGCCTGGCTGCTGGACGGCTTCCGCCGCTCCGACGCCCGCTGGGACATCCTCGGGCAGCAGGTCTTCTTCGCGCAGCGGGACAACAACTCCGGCCCGCTCACCGTGACGAGCATGGACGCCTGGGACGGCTACGTCGCCTCCCGCGACCGGATCACCCGCGGCTGGCTGGCCGCCGGGGTCCGCAACCCGGTGGTGCTCACCGGCGACGTGCACGCCCACTGGGCCAGCGACCTCAAGCTGGACTACGCCGACCCGACGTCCCGGACCGTCGGCACCGAGCTGGTGTGCTCCTCGATCACCTCGGGCGGGGACGGCGCGGACTCGCCGTCCGGGTCGCACCCGTGGCTGGCGTTCAACCCGCACCTGCGGTTCCAGAACAACCTGCGCGGCTACGTGCGCACGACCATCACGCCGAAGCAGCTGGCGGCCGACTTCGACGTGCTGCCGTACGTGAGCCGGCCGGGCGCGCCGGCGCACACGCGGGCCACGTTCGTGATCGAGGACCGGGTGCCCGGCCTGCACCTGACCGCCGACAACCCGCTGCCCTCGGCCGCCCGGACCACCGCACCGCAGGTCACGGCTGACGAGGGCCGCCGCACGGTGGAACAGGAGACCGTGCGTCCCTGACGCGGGTCACCGCTCGCCCACGACGACGTGGCCGGCCGGCCCGGGCCGGCCACGTCGCGGGACGGGTCTCAGCCGGCGAGGAAGGAGAAGCGGACCTGGCGGGTGGGGTTGTCGCCGTTGGTGTCGACCAGGCAGAGCGACTGCCAGGTGCCGAGGGCGAGCCGGCCGTCGAGCACCGGCAGGGTGGCGTACGGCGGGAGGAGGGCGGGCAGCACGTGGTCCCGGCCGTGCCCGCGCGACCCGTGCCGGTGCCGCCAGCGGTCGTCGGCGGGCAGCAGCGCGTCCAGCGCGGTGAGCAGGTCGTCGTCGGAGCCGGAGCCGGTCTCGATGATCGCCAGGCCGGCGGTGGCGTGGGGCACGAAGACGTGCAGCAGCCCGTCGCCCTGGCCGGACACGAAGCTCTGCGCCTCGGCCGTGATGTCGCGCACGGCGGGACGGGAGCCGGTCTGGACGGTGATCACGTCACTACGCATACGGCGCATTCTGCCGCAGCGGCCCGCCGCGCCCGGCGCTACCGTCGTCCGGGGGCGGTCGTCGCACAAAGTTACCGGCGGGTACCTGTGTTGAGCGTCGCGTCCGGGGCACCTAGGCGTGACGCCGGGTGCCACCAGGGGGCAGGATGGCGCTAGAGACCTATCCCACACACAACCGAGGGACCGCCTGTGGCTACGGAACGCAAGCGCCCGGTGATCACCGCCGGCCTGCCGAGCCAGCTTCCGGACATCGACCCAGAAGAGACCAGCGAATGGGTCGAGTCGCTCGACGGGGTCATCGACGAGCGCGGAACCAAGCGCGCCCGCTACGTCATGCTGCGCCTGCTGGAGCGGGCCCGGGAGCGCCAGGTCGGGGTGCCGTCCCTGACCACCACCGACTACATCAACACCATCCCGCCGGAGCGCGAGCCGTGGTTCCCGGGTGACGAGCACGTGGAGCGGCGGATCCGGGCCTACATCCGGTGGAACGCCGCCATGCTCGTGCACCGGGCGCAGCGCCCCGAGATCGGCGTCGGCGGGCACATCTCCACGTTCGCCAGCTCGGCGTCGCTCTACGAGGTGGGTTTCAACCACTTCTTCCGTGGCAAGAACCACCCCGGTGGCGGGGACCACATCTTCTACCAGGGCCACGCGTCCCCCGGCATGTACGCCCGCGCGTTCCTCGAGGGGCGGCTCACCGAGGACCAGCTCGACGGGTTCCGGCAGGAGCTGTCGCACCCCGGTGGCGGGCTGCCGTCGTACCCGCACCCGCGCCTCATGCCGGACTTCTGGGAGTTCCCGACCGTCTCCATGGGGCTCGGTGGCCTGAACGCGATCTACCAGGCCCGGTTCAACCGCTACCTGCACCACCGCGGCATCAAGGACACGTCCGACCAGCACGTCTGGGCGTTCCTCGGCGACGGTGAGATGGACGAGCCGGAGACCCTCGGCGCGATCGGCGTGGCCGCCCGCGAGGAGCTGGACAACCTCACCTTCGTGATCAACTGCAACCTCCAGCGGTTGGACGGCCCGGTCCGCGGCAACGGCAAGGTGATCCAGGAGCTGGAGGCGTTCTTCCGGGGCGCCGGCTGGAACGTCATCAAGGTGGTGTGGGGCCGCGAGTGGGATCCGCTGCTCGCCGCGGACACCGACGGCGCGCTGGTGAACCTCATGAACACCACGCCCGACGGCGACTACCAGACCTACAAGGCGGAGTCCGGCGCGTACGTCCGGGAGCACTTCTTCGGCCGCGACCCGCGGACCCGCAAGATGGTCGAGCACCTCAGCGACGACGAGATCTGGAACCTCAAGCGGGGCGGCCACGACTACCGGAAGCTCTACGCGGCCTACAAGGCGGCGCTGGAGCACACCGGCCAGCCGACCGTGATCCTCGCCAAGACGATCAAGGGCTGGACGCTCGGGTCGCACTTCGAGGCCCGCAACGCCACCCACCAGATGAAGAAGCTGACGCTGGAGGACCTGAAGACCTTCCGCGACCGGCTCTTCCTCGACATCCCGGACTCGGCGCTGGAGGAGAACCCGTACCTGCCGCCGTACTACCACCCGGGCGAGAAGTCCGACGAGATCCAGTACCTCAAGGAGCGGCGGGCGCAGCTCGGCGGCTACCTGCCGACGCGGCGCACGAGCGCCAAGAAGCTGACCATCCCCGGCCCGGAGCGCTTCGCCGACGTCAAGCGCGGCTCGGGCAAGCAGAAGGTCGCCACGACCATGGCCTTCGTCCGTCTGCTCAAGGACCTGATGAAGGACAAGGAGTTCGGCAAGCGCTGGGTGCCGATCATCCCGGACGAGGCCCGCACCTTCGGCATGGACTCGCTCTTCCCGACGGCGAAGATCTACTCGCCGCACGGCCAGCGGTACACATCGGTGGACCGGGAGCTGTTCCTGTCGTACAAGGAGGCGACCGTCGGTCAGATCCTCCACGAGGGCATCAACGAGGCCGGATCGGTCGCCTCGTTCACCGCGGCGGGTTCGTCGTACGCCACGCACGACGAGCCGATGATCCCGATGTACATCTTCTACTCGATGTTCGGGTTCCAGCGCACCGCCGACGGGCTCTGGGCGGCCGCCGACCAGATGGCCCGGGGCTTCCTGCTCGGCGCCACGGCCGGGCGGACCACGCTCAACGGTGAGGGTCTTCAGCACGAGGACGGCCACTCGCACCTGATCGCCGCCACGAACCCGGCGGTGGTCGCGTACGACCCGGCGTTCGCGTTCGAGATCGCGCACATCGTCGAGGACGGCCTGCACCGGATGTACGGCGAGGGCCAGGAGAACGTCTTCTACTACCTGACGGTCTACAACGAGCCGATCGTGCAGCCCGCCGAGCCGGCCGGGGTGGACGTGGAGGGCCTG
This sequence comes from Micromonospora globbae, assembly GCF_003610785.1. GTDB lineage: Bacteria > Actinomycetota > Actinomycetes > Mycobacteriales > Micromonosporaceae > Micromonospora > Micromonospora globbae. The sequence continues at coordinate 131,387 of NZ_RAQQ01000016.1, read as the reverse complement.
CTCAAGGGCATCTACCGCTACGCGCCGGCGCCGTCGGTGGGCGGGGACGCGCCCAGGGCCAACCTGCTGGCCTCCGGCACCGGGATGCAGTGGGCCCTGCGGGCGCAGCAGCTCCTCGCCCAGGACTGGGGGGTCGCCGCCGACGTCTGGTCGGTGACCTCGTGGACCGAGCTGCGCCGCGACGCGGTGCAGTGCGAGGAGTACAACCTGCTCAACCCGGGCACCGAGCAGCGGGTGCCGTACGTGACGCGGAAGCTCGCCGACGCCGACGGGCCGAAGATCGCGGTCAGCGACTTCATGCGCGCGGTACCGGACCTGATCTCCCGCTGGGTACCGGGGGACTTCACCTCGCTCGGCACCGACGGGTTCGGCCTGTCGGACACCCGGCACGCGCTGCGCCGGCACTTCCACGTCGACGCCGAGTCGGTGGTGGTGGCCACGCTGCGGCAGCTCGCGCTCCGCGGCGCGGTGCCGGCCAACGTGCCGGCCGAGGCGGCCAAGAAGTACGCGATCGACGACGTCAACGCGGCCCCGGTCGGCGAGACCGGCGGCGACAGCTGACCCGTTCGGCGTGAGAGGGGCCCGGCGCCGGTGGCGCCGGGCCCCTTCGTCGTCTCGCGGGGTCACCCGGGTCCCGGGGGCGCGCTCACGCGACGGTCAGCGTGGACGCGGCGCGCGCGGACGCGCGCCGGCGACCTGTGCCGGAGTCGACGATGGTCCGGCGTCCCTGGCGGGGACGCCGGACCATCACCATCGCGGGCGACGCCTGGGACGGGCCCGGTCAGCCGACGGCGGCCAGGTCGGTGAGCCGGGCCAACGACTCCTCCAGGTCGGCGCCGACCCGGCGCAGACCGAGCCGGAGCAGGGCGGCCTTGACCGGACCGGCCGGCCAGCGTACGACGATCAGCCGCACGATCGTGCCACCCTCCTCCTCGTCGGGAGTGAGTTGGACGTAGATCTCGGTGCGCGCCTCCGCCCGGGCGCCGGCGCCCTTGGCGCGCTCGCGCCACCCGATGAGGGTCGGCTCCTGATAGGCGATCACCTCGGCCTCGTGCGCCGCGCCACGCCCGGCCTGGACCAGCTGCCGCCGCCCGAAGCCCTCTCCCGAGAGCACCTCGGCCGCGCGGACCCCCGCCAGCCAGGCCGGCAGTTGCTCGGCCCGCTGCACGACGTCCCAGACCGCTTCCACCGGCGCCGCCACGTGCGCACTGCGTTCCACGAGGATCATTTCCGTCTTCCTCCAGTGAGGACATCCGCGATATTCCGCACTCTATGCGCAAAATTGGACGTACCTGGACGGGTTTGGAAAAAGACACGCCGAAAACCATTGCGCAGGCAGCCATGACGGCCTATGGCGCAATCGCCGGCCGCACCCTAGAGTCCCGAGCACGTTTCACGTTGTTCGGGAGGGCGCCATGCCGACCGCACCGCCGCCGCAGTTCCCCGCCGGCTTCCGCTGGGGCGTCTCGACCTCCGCGTACCAGATCGAGGGGGCGGTCGCCGAGGACGGCCGGGGAACGTCCATCTGGGACACCTTCGCCCACTCCCCCGGCCGCGTCGCCGACGGCAGCACCGGCGACGTGGCCTGCGACCACTACCACCGCCACCGTGAGGACGTCGCGCTGCTGGCCGGGCTGGGCGTGACGGCGTACCGCTTCTCCGTCGCCTGGCCGAGGATCCAGCCGGCCGGGACCGGGCCGGCCAACCCCGCCGGGCTCGACTTCTACGACCGGCTCGTGGACGACCTGCTCGCCGCCGGCGTCGACCCGGTGGCCACCCTCTACCACTGGGACCTGCCGCAGCCGCTGGAGGACGCCGGGGGCTGGCTGGCGCGCGACGCCGCGGAGCGCTTCGCGGCGTACGCCGACCTGGTCGCCGCCCGGCTCGGCGACCGCGTGAAGCTGTGGATCACGCTGAACGAACCGTTCGTCCACATGAGCCTCGGCTACGGCACGGGCGAGCACGCGCCCGGCCGGACACTGCTCTTCGACGCGTTCCCGGTGGCCCACCACCAACTGCTCGGGCACGGCCTGGCGGTCGCCGCGCTGCGGGCCCGCACCGCCGGCCCGGTCGCCATCGCCAACAACTACTCGCCGGTGCGGGTGCTCGGCGACACCGACGCGGACCGGGCGGCCGGCGCCGCGTACGAGGCGCTGCACAACCGGCTCTTCACCGATCCGCTGCTCGGACGCGGCTACCCGGACGGCACGCTCGCCGACCCGTCCGTGGTCCGCGACGGCGACCTCGCGACCATCGCCGCCCCGATCGACGTGCTCGGGGTCAACTACTACAACCCCACGGGCGTACGCGCGCCCGCGGAGGGCTCGCCGCTGCCCTTCGAACTGGCGCCGGTCGAGGGGTACCCGCGGACCGCGTTCGACTGGCCGGTGGCCCCGGACGGGTTGCGCGAGCTGCTCGGCTGGCTGCGCGGCACGTACGGCGACGCGCTGCCGCCCGTCGAGATCACCGAGAGCGGCTGCGCGTACGACGACCGGCCCGGACCGGACGGGCGGGTGCACGACCCGGAACGGATCGCGTACCTGGACGGGCACCTGCGCGCGGTGCGGGCGGCGCTCGACGACGGCGTCGACGTGCGCGGCTACTTCGTCTGGTCCCTGCTGGACAACTGGGAGTGGGCCGAGGGCTTCACGAAGCGCTTCGGCCTGGTGCACGTCGACTACGCCACGCAGGCGCGCACCCCGAAGTCCTCGTACGCCTGGCTGCGCGACACGATCGCGGCCACGCGCGGGGAGCCGGCGCGGTGACCACCGTCGACCCGGCGTCGGCCGCGCCGCCGGCGGCGCTCGCCGAGCCGACGGCGCCGGTCCGGCGCGGCTGGATCGCGTTGGTCTTCGCGGCGAACCTCGGGGTGTGGATGGCCTTCTTCACCCCCATCCAGGTGCTGCTGCCGCAGCAGATCGAGGGCATCGCCCCGGGCGACAAGGAGGAGATGCTGGCCGTGGTCACCGGGCTCGGCGCGCTCGCCGCGGTGGTCGCCAACCCGCTCGCGGGCGCGCTGTCCGACCGGACCTGCCTGCGGCTGGCCGGCCGCGAACTCGGCCGCCGGCACGTCTGGACCGCGGGCGGGGCGGTGCTCGGCGCGGCGGCCCTCGTGCTGCTCGCCCAGCAGCGCACCGTGCTCGGCGTGACGCTCGCCTGGGTCGCGGCGCAGGTCTGCTTCAACGCGATGCTGGCCAGCCTCACGGCGGCGATCCCCGACCGGGTGCCGGTGGCCCAGCGCGGCGGCGTCTCCGGCTGGGTGGGCATCCCGCAGGCGCTCGGGCTGGTGGCCGGCGCGGTGCTGGTCACCGCCGTGGTGACCGGCAACGCCGCCGGCTACCGGGCGGTCGCGCTCGCCGTGCTCGTGCTGGCACTGCCGTTCGCCCTGCTCACCCCGGACGATCCGCTGCCGCGGGCGCACCGGCCGGCGCTGCGGCCGCGCGCCCTGCTCGCGTCGATGTGGGTGAGCCCCCGCCGGCACCCGGACTTCGCGTGGGCGTGGTTCACCCGGTTCCTCGTGCAGACGGGCAACGCCCTGGGCACCCTCTACCTGCTCTACTTCCTCACCGACGGCGTGCGGGTGGCCGACCCGGAGGGCGCCCTGCTGGTACTGATCCTGCTCTACACGCTCGGCATGATGCTCACGGCGGTCGTCGCCGGCCGCATCTCCGACCGTTCCGGCCGCCGGAAGGTCTTCGTGGTCGTCTCCGGGCTCGTGATGGCGGTGGCGGCCACGCTGCTCGCCGTCGCCCCGGTCTGGCCGATGGCCGTGGTCGCCGCCGTGCTGCTCGGCGCCGGCTACGGGGTCTACCTCTCCGTCGACGCGGCCCTCATCACCCAGGTGCTGCCGCGCGCCACCGACCGGGCCAAGGATCTCGGCGTGATCAACATCGCGAACTCGGCGCCCCAGGTGCTCGGCCCGGCACTCTCCGCGCCCATCGTGGTCCACCTGGGCGGTTACCCGACCCTCTACGCGGTGACCGCCGCCGTCACCCTGCTCGGCAGCGCGTTGGTCGTGAAGATCCGCTCGGTCCCCTGACCGGCCCCCTGGCCGAATACGCTGGCGCCGCGCCGTAGGCTGGAGGCGTGACGGTACGTGTACGCTTCGCCCCCTCTCCGACCGGTATGTTCCACGTCGGCGGCGCCCGCTCGGCCCTGCAGAACTGGATCTTCGCCAAGCAGCAGGGCGGGGTGTTCGTGCTCCGCATCGAGGACACCGACGCGGCCCGTAACAAGCCCGAGTGGACCGAGGGCATCCTCTCCGCGCTGGAGTGGATCGGCATCGCCCGGGGCAGCTACGAGGGCCCGTACTTCCAGTCGTCGTACGCGGGCGAGCACCGCGCCGCCGCGCAGCGGCTCTACGAGTCGGGCCGGGCGTACTACTGCGACTGCACGCGGGAGGACGTGCAGGCCCGCACCGGATCCCAGTACGCCGGCTACGACGGCTACTGCCGCGACCGGGGTCTCGGCCCGGGCGAGGGCCGGGCGCTGCGCTTCCGTACGCCGGACGAGGGCGAGACCGTGGTGGTCGACCTCATCCGGGGCGAGCCGACCTTCGAGAACAAGCTGATCGAGGACTTCGTCATCGCCCGCGGCGACGGCTCCCCGGTGTTCCTGCTGGCCAACGTGGTCGACGACATGACCATGGGGATCACCCACGTGATCCGGGCCGAGGAGCACCTGCCGAACACGCCGAAGCAGCAGCTGCTCTGGGACGCCCTGGGCGTCAAGCCGCCCGTCTGGGCCCACGTGCCGGTGGTCGTCAACGAGAAGCGGCAGAAGCTCTCCAAGCGGCGGGACAAGGTCGCCCTCGAGGCGTACCGGGACGAGGGCTACCTCGCCGACGCCATGCGCAACTACCTGATGCTGCTCGGGTGGGCACCCTCCGGCGACCGGGAGATCGTCCCGTGGTCGGTCATCGAGGAGGAGTACCGGCTCGAGGACGTCAACCCTTCGCCGGCGTTCTTCGACGAGAAGAAGCTGCGGGCCTTCAACGGGGAGTACATCCGGGCGCTGCCGGTCGAGGAGTTCATCGCCGCGTGCGAGCCGTGGCTGACCGGCACCGACACGATCGCCCCGCCGCCGTGGCAGCCGGAGGAGTTCGACCCGGCCGCGTTCGCCGCGGTGGCGCCGCTGGCCCAGACCCGCATCGCGGTGCTCAGCGAGATCGTGCCGAACGTCGACTTCCTGTTCCTGGCCGACCCGCTCATCGACGAGGCGGCCTGGACAAAGGCCATGAAGGAGGGCTCGGCGGAGCTGCTGGACGCCGCCATCGCCGCCTTCGACGCCCTGGAGTCGTGGGACGCCGAGTCGCTGAAGTCGACGCTGGAGGCGGTCGGCGCCGAGCGCGGGCTCAAGCTCGGCAAGGCGCAGGCGCCGGTCCGGGTCGCGGTCACCGGCCGGACGGTGGGCCTGCCGCTGTTCGAGTCGTTGCAGGTGCTCGGCCGGGAGCGCACGCTCACCCGGCTGCGCGCCGCCCGCGTCCGCCTCGTCTGACGGCTCGCCCGCCCGGGCCGGGCGCTCCGGCGGGTGCCGGTCCACGGATCGGGCCTGCCTACGCCGCCGGCCCGGTCGTGCGCGCTCAGCGGCGGGCGGCGCGGCGGCGGAGCAGGAGCCCGGCCGCCAGGGCGGCGAGCAGCACCAGGGCGCCGAGCGCCCACAGCCAGCCGCTGACCTCGTCGCGTTCGTCCGCGGTGGGCACCACCGCGCCGCTCGGGCTGGCGGCGTCCGGGCCGGCCGTGGCCGGTGGCGGCGTGCTCGTGGGCGTGGCGGCCGGGGACGACGGCGTCGGCGCCGCGCCGGTGGTCGCCGACGCCGACGGGTCGGCCGGCGTGCCGGTGGTGAGGGTGAAGCGGACCTCGCCGGTCACCGGGTGCCCGTCGCCGGAGGCCACCCGGTAGCCGACGGTGTAGAGCCCGGCCTTCCCCGGCTTGAACGGCACGCTCACCCGGCTGCCGGAGAAGCGCGGCTCCCCGCCCGCGGCGGCCACATTGTCCGGACCGGTCACGGTGACGGTGGTCGTGGCGGGGTCCAGCCGGGACAGGAACCGCAGTTCGATCCGGACCGGGGCGGTGGCGATCCGCGCCCCGTCGCGGGGATCACTGCCGGTCAACGAGTTGTGGGCGGCCGCCGGCGACGCCGGCAGCGCCAACGACGCACCGAGCGCCACGCCGGACACGGCTAGCACGAGGCGCGCCACACGTGCGACCCTGCACCCCATGAACCCCTCCGCAAAGGTACGATCCGCCCGCTGATCAACGGCTGCTCAATTGGTCGCGCCGAGATCGCAGATAGTTCCAATTACTGTTCCACGAGCTGCAACCGCGAGACGTTCCACGGAGTCTTTCAGTGGACGCCCGGCGCACCGGCCGGGTCGTCGTCGCTGGTAGGGGCACGGGGCACGGGCACGACAGAGCCATCCATCGAACGGGGCGAGGAGGCGGCGATGGTCCGACGGGTGAGACGACTGGTCGCCGTACTGGCCGCCACGGTGGCGGGGGCGCTGTCCCTCGGCCTCGCCGGCCCGGGGCACGCCGCGCCGAAACCGCCTCCGCCGCCGGCCGGCGTGGACATCACCGGGGCCGGGCTGTCGGAGCCGCTGCGACTGCGCGCGGACACGCAGCCGCAGCACGTGAACGCCGTGATCGACCAGGTCAGCTTCCTCGGCCGCACCGGCGCGGCCAGCGGGCCGAAGCCCGCCGACCTGGGTCCGAAGTACACGATCGTCGTGCTGGCCGGCGAGACGCCGAAGCAGACGTACGACCTGTACCCGAAGGCCGTCGGCGGCCCGCGCATCTTCCGGCCCGCCAAGCAGCCGGACTCCCGCAAGACGAAGGCCGGCTGGTTCCTCGGCCGGCTGTCGATGTCCGAGACGCTGCGCACCGCCGGCGTGCCGCTGGAGCGCGAGTACGACGCCGTGGGCGGCGGCATCGGCGGCGGCGAGCGGGTCATCCCGGAGGACTCGCTGAACCCGGCCCGGGACATCGACGAGGCGCTGGGCGAGCTTCAGCGGCTGCTGCTGCTCAACGTGGCCGTGGTGCTCGTCATCACGTCGGGGCTGGCCGGGATCGCGCTGCTCGTCCGCCGCCGCACCCGCTGACCGTCGGTCGCCGGCGGCACACCCACCCGCCGCCGGCCGCGGTGATCCACTGACCGTCAGCGGCCGGGCGTCAGCACCACCGGCCCGGTGGGCGTTCGCGGCGGCCGCCACGGTGCGGAGGCCGGACCGCGCCGTGCCGGTGCGCACCGGCCCAGCCCGGCAGGTCGCTGCGGCAGGCCGAGCCGGACCGGACCGGTTCCGCGTCGACCGGCAGGGCCGGCTCCCCGGCGCGCTGGCGCGGCACCGGGGCGTCCTCGTCGACCCGCTCCCCCGGCCAACCCCCGGCCGGGTCCGGCGGGAACGACGGCAGCCCGCCCACCGGGCGACGGTGCTTCGCGGCCGCCTGCTGGTCGTTGTGGCCCGGCCGGCAGGGCTCCCCCTGGGCGCAGCCGTGTTCGGCCTCCCCCTGCGCCATCCCGGTCTCCTCACACTCGCCATCACCCGTCGGCTCCCGCCGACGTGCCCTGCCACCGTACTGGCCGGCTCCGACGGCCCGCGCAGGCGTACCCGGGTCGGGCACGCGGCGGGACGGCTCCGGCGCGTACCTCCTTCGGTGGAGCCCACCGCGCGGAGCCTCCGCCCGTGGGCGGAGGGTGACCGGCCGCCGGTGTGGTGAGATCGGGCCATGCGACTGCCCCCGTGGCTCCGTTCCGGCACCCGGGGCCGGGACCTCGCCCTCGCCGGCGCGTCGCTCGTCGGCGGGCTGGTCCTGTTCGGTCTCGGCGTCCAACCGCAGTTGTCCTGGCGCCCGGACCTGCCGGAGGCGCTGTTCCTGCCGCCGCTGCTCGCCGCGAGCGTGGCCGTGGGTCTGCGGCGGTTGGCCAGCCGCGCCAGCCTCACCGTCGGCACCGTCGCGGTCGTGGCCGACCTGCTGCTCGGCGCCTCGCTCGGCACCGTGCTGGTCTACACCCAGGTCCTGTACGACGCGTGCGTCTACGGTTCGCCCCGCACCTGGCGGCGCCTGCTGGCGGTCACCGTGACGTTGAGCGCGGTGGCCATCCTGGTCGGCGTGTTCGTCGTCGGAAGCTGGCGCGGAGTGGGGATGGGCGCTCCGGTGGTGCTGGCCGGGGTGATGCCGGTGCTCACCGGGATCAGCGTGCGGCAGTACCGCGACCAGGCGGCGGCCGAGCGGGCCCGCGCCGAGCAGACGGCACGCCTCGCGGAGCTGGACCGGCGGCAGGCGGTCGGCGCGGAACGCGCCCGCATGGCCCGGGAGCTGCACGACGTGATCGCCAACCACCTCAGCGCCGTGGCCATCCACGCCACCGCCGCCCTGTCCGTCCCCGGGCTGGAACGGGCGCAGGTCGAGGCGGCGCTGCGGGTCATCCGCGAGAACAGCGTGCAGGGCCTGGCCGAGATGCGGCAGATGATCGGCGTGCTGCGCGCGCCGGCCGAGCCGGCCGGGTCCGGGGGTGACGATCCCGACGGCGCCGTGCCGGCCCGGCTCGCCGAACTGGACCGACTGGTGCAGCGGGCGCGGGCCGCCGGGCTCGCCGTCCGGGTCAGCACCGACGGGGAGCCGGACGGGCTGCCCGTGGGCGTCGACCTCGCCGCCTACCGGATCGTGCAGGAGTCACTGACGAACGCCCTCAAGCACGGCGGCGGCGAGGCCGACGTGGACATCGCGTACCGGCCGGCGGAGGTGGTCGTCACCGTCGAGAACCCGCTCTGCGCGGGCCGGGCTCCGCTGCCCGGCGCGGGCGCAGGCCTGATCGGCATGCGGGAACGCGCGGTGCTCCTCGACGGCCGGTTCACCGCCGGCCCGCAGGACGGTCGTTGGCGCGTCCGGGCCGCCCTGCCGACCGCCCGGCAGCCGTCGTGAGCGCCCCGCCGGTCTCCCCGCCGGACGGGGACGCGACGATTGCCGGCGCCGGCACGATCCGCGTCGTGCTGGCCGACGACCAGCCGGCCGTCCGCGCCGGGCTGGGACTGATCCTCGACGCCGCACCGGACGTCGAGGTGGTCGGCGAGGCCGGCGACGGCGACGAGGCGGTACGCCTCTGCCGCGAGCTGTGCCCGGACGTCGCCGTACTCGACGTGCGGATGCCCCGCCGGGACGGGGTCGCGGCCACCCGGGAGATCGTCGCCGAGGGCCTCGCCGACGTGCTGGTGCTCACCACCTTCGACCTGGACGAGTACGTGTTCGGGGCGCTGCGCGCGGGCGCCGCCGGCTTCCTGCTCAAGGACACCGACGCGGACGGTCTGCTCGCCGCGGTGCGGGCGGTGGCCCGGGGCGAGGGGATGATCGCCCCCGCGGTGACCCGCCGGCTCATCCGGGCGTTCGCGGCCACCGCGCCGGCCGGTCCGGGCGTGCCGGGGGCGGGTGTGGACGCGCTCACGCCGCGGGAGCGGGACGTGCTGGCCTGCCTCGGACTCGGCCTGTCCAACCAGCAGATCGCCGACCGGCTCGCGATGGCGGAGAGCACCACGAAGACCCACGTCAGCCGGATCCTCGGCAAGCTGGAGCTGCGCAGCCGGGTGCAGGCGGCGATCCTGGCCCAGGAGCTGGGCCTGCCCGCTCCCCCGCCGGCCTGAGCGGCCCCCGCCGGCCTGAGCGGCCCCCGCCGGCCTGAGCGGCGCCGCCGGCCCTGCCGCCCGGCGGCCGCGCACCCGCCGGTGGCGACGTGCCTGGTGGTGCTGGTCAGGGCATGTGTCAGGCTGGTGCCGTGGAGAACGGACCGGGCGACGGGGAGCTGAGCGCGACGCTGCGCCGCATCGAGCGGGCGGCCGGCACGCTGGCCACCGCGAGCGTGGCCCGGATGGACGAGACGCTGCCCTGGTTCCGCGCTCTCCCGGCCGACCAGCGTTCCTGGGTCATGCTGGTGGCCCAGGCCGGCGTCCGGTCGCTCGTCCAGTGGCTGGGTTCCGGTGGCGGCAGCGCCGACAGCACGCAGGAGGTCTCCGACGAGGTCTTCGCGGCCGCGCCGCAGGCGCTGGCCCGGTCGATCACGCTCCAGCAGACGGTCGCGCTCATCAAGGTGACCATCGACGTGGTCGAGGAGCAGGTCCCCCACCTGGCCGCCGACGGCGAGGAGCAACGGCTGCGCGACGCCGTGCTGCGCTTCTCCCGGGAGATCGCCTTCGCGGCCGCCCGGGTGTACGCGCGGGCCGCCGAGTCGCGCGGCGCGTGGGACGCCCGGCTCCAGGCGCTGCTCGTGGACGCGCTGCTGCGCGGCGACTCCCCGGACGTACTGGCCAGCCGGGCGGCGGCGCTGGGCTGGGCGGACGCCCCGCCCGTCGCGGTGGCGGTCGGGCGCTCGCCGGGCGGGGAGGTCTCCGCCGTGCTGCACACCGTCTACCGGCAGGCGCGGCGGATCGGCGTCGAGGTGATCGGCGGCGTGCACGGCGACCGGCTCGTGATCGTGCTCGGTGGCGCGCCCGACCCGGTCGCCGCCACCGGGAAGCTGCTCGGCGCGTTCGGCGACGGACCGGTGGTGGTCGGGCCGGCGGTGCCGAGCCTCGACACGGCCACCGAGTCGGCCCGGGCGGCGCTGGCCGGGTTCCGCGCGGCGCCCGCCTGGCCGGACGCGCCCCGGCCGGTGCCCGCCTCCGACCTGCTGCCCGAGCGGACGCTGGCGGGGGACGCGGAGGCCCGCCGGCGGCTGCGCCACGACGTGTACGGGGTGCTGCTGCGCGTCGGCGGCGAGCTGCTGGAGACGCTGGACGCCTTCTTCGCGGCCGGGGGCACGCTGGAGAGCGCGGCCCGGTCCCTGTTCGTCCACCCGAACACGGTGCGTTACCGGCTGCGGCGGATCGCCGAGGTGACCGGGTTCTCGCCGCTCAGCCCGCGGGACGCGTTCGCGCTCCAGGTGGCCCTGACGGTCGGCCGGCTCGACCCAGTGGCCCCGGTGGTCCCGAGCCAGACAATGAGCCCAGCTGCGAGCAAAACATCACAGACAAGTGACGATCGCCGCCGATCTTTGTAGGATCCCCCCAAACCAGCTAGTGCGGTTTGGTCGAGGGCGGCACAGCGCTACCCACGCGTATCCGGGAGAGTCATAGACGTGCTCGCCGTACTTTCGCCCGGGCAGGGTTCCCAGAAGCCCGGCTTCCTGACCCCCTGGCTCGACCTGGCCGGCGCCGAGGCGCGGCTGCGCTGGTGGTCCGCCCTGGCCGGGGTCGATCTCGTGCACCTCGGCACCGTGGCCGACGCCGAGGAGATCAAGGACACCGCCCGCACGCAGCCGCTGCTGGTCGCGGCCGCGCTGCTCGCCGCCGAGCACCTGCCCCTGCACGACGTCACGGCCACCGCCGGGCACAGCGTCGGTGAACTGGGCGCCGCCGCCCTGGCCGGGGTGCTCACCGCCGAGTCCGCGATCACGCTGGCCGGCGTACGCGGCCGGGAGATGGCGGCCGCCTGCGCGCTGGAGCCCACCGGGATGGCCGCCGTGCTCGGCGGGGACCCCGACGAGGTGCTCGCCGCCATCGAGGCGCACGGGTTGCACCCGGCCAACCGCAACGGCGCCGGCCAGATCGTCGCCGCCGGCGCGCGGGACAACCTCGACAAGCTCGCCGCCGAGCCGCCGGCGAAGACCCGGATCATCCGGCTCCAGGTGGCCGGCGCCTTCCACACCCCGTACATGGCGCCCGCCGAGGCGGCGCTCGCGGCCGTGGCCGGCGGCATCGTCACCGCCGACCCGGCCCGGATCCTGCTGTCCAACCGCGACGGCGCCGCCGTCGCCCACGGCCGTGAGATGCTGCAGCGCCTCGTCCGCCAGGTCACCGCGCCGGTCCGCTGGGACCTGTGCATGCGGACGCTCGCCGACCTCGGCGTGACCGGTGTGATCGAACTGCCCCCGGCCGGCACCCTGGCCGGGCTGGTGAAGCGGGAGCTCAAGGGCCCCGACGCCCCCGAGATCGTCACCCTGAACACCCCGGACGACCTGCCTGCCGCGCGGGACCTCATCGCGCGGCACGGCGCGCGGCCGCGCCACGAGCCGGCCCCGTCGTTCCGGGTGGCGGTCGCCCCGTCGGCCGGCACCTTCGGCCGGACCGAGGGCCTCGCCGAGGGTACGACGGTCCGGGTCGGCCAGGTCATCGGCCACGTCGCCACCCGACAGGGGCCGGTCGAGGTGACCGCCCACGGCGACGGCGTCCTCACCGAGTGGCTCGCCGGCACCGACGACCCGGTCGCGCCGGGCCAGCCGCTCGCCCGCATCGGCGGGCATCTGTGAACGCCGCGACGAGCGAGCCGGGTCCACGAGCCCCGCAGCCGCGAGCCGCGCGGTCACGCACACACGACATCGCTGTGAGTGCGACCAACGAGCCGGGCCCGCGGGCCCCGCGGTCGCGAACGAAAGGCATGAACTGATGGCCGGAAGCCGGATCGTCGCCCTCGGGCACTACCAGCCCTCGCGGGTGGTCACCAACGACGACCTCGCCCGCATGGTCGACACGAGCGACGAGTGGATCCGGGACCGGGTCGGCATCGTCACCCGACGGATCGCCGACAACGAGACCGTGGCCGACATGGCGGCCGCCGCCGCCGGCAAGGCGCTGGCCGCCTCCGGCCTCACCGCCGCCGACATCGACCTGGTCGTGGTGGCCACCTGCACGTCGGTGGACCGCAGCCCCAACGTGGCCTGCCGGGTGGCGGCCAAGCTCGGCATCAACGCGCCGGGCGCGTACGACATCAACACCGCCTGCTCGGGCTTCTCGTACGCGCTCGGCACGGTCGACCACGCCATCCGGGCCGGCGCGTCGCGCAACGCGATCGTCATCGGCGCCGAGAAGCTCTCCGACTTCACCGACTGGACGGACCGCTCCACCTGCATCATCTTCGGCGACGGCGCGGGCGCCGCGGTGGTCACCGCCGCCGGCGAGGACGAGCCGGCCGGGGTCGGCCCGGTGCTGTGGGGCTCGGTGCCGGAGAAGAGCGAGGCGGTGCGGATCGAGGGCTGGCGGCCGTACGTCCAGCAGGAGGGCCAGGCGGTGTTCCGCTGGGCCACCACGGCGCTCGCCCCGCTGGCGCTGCAGGCGTGCGAGCGGGCCGGCGTGGCCCCCTCCGAGCTCGCCGCGTTCGTGCCGCACCAGGCGAACGCGCGCATCATCGACGGCATCGCCAAGCGGCTCGACATCCCCGACGCGATCATCGCGAAGGACATCGTCGAGTCCGGCAACACCTCGGCGGCGAGCGTGCCGCTGGCCCTGTCCAAGATGGTCGAGCGGCGCGAGGTGCCCTCGGGGGCGCCGGTGCTGCTGTTCGGCTTCGGCGGCGGCCTGACCTACGCCGGCCAGGTGGTCCGCTGTCCCTGAGTCGCGACTCGGCGCGTAGCGTCGAGGCGAACCCCGGTCGGCGAGGCCGGCCGGGTGTGATCAAACCCCCGATGAGAGGAATCATCCGACAATGACCCGTGACGAGATCACCGCCGGCCTCGCCGAGATCCTCGAAGAGGTTGCCGGGGTGAACCCGGACGACGTGGCCGAGGGGAAGTCCTTCACCGACGACCTGGACGTCGACTCGCTCTCCATGGTGGAGGTCGTGGTGGCGGCCGAGGAGAAGTTCGGCGTCAAGATCCCGGACAACGAGGTGCAGAACCTCAAGACCGTCGGGGACGCGGTCAGCTACATCGAGGCGCAGTCCTGATCATGACCCGCCCCGACGTCGTCGTCACCGGGCTCGGCGCGACGACCCCCCTCGGCGGGGACGTCGCGTCGACCTGGGACGCCATGGTCGCCGGCCGCTCCGGGGTGAGTGCCCTCACCCAGGAGTGGGCGGCGGAACTGCCGGTACGGATCGCCGCGCAGCTCGCCGTCGAGCCGTCGGAGGTCCTCGACCGGGTGAAGCTGCGCCGGCTGGACCGCTCCGAGGCGATCGCCATCGTCGCGGCCCGGCAGGCCTGGGCGGACGCCGGACTGGCCGACTCCGGGCTGGACCCGGAGCGGCTGGCCGTCAGCGTGGGCTCCGGCATCGGCGGCGCCACGACCCTGCTCGCCCAGGACGACATCCTCGAGGCGTCCGGGCCGCGCCGGGTCTCCCCGCACACGGTGCCGATGCTCATGCCGAACGGCCCGGCCGCCTGGGTCGGGCTGGAGCTGGGCGCCAAGGCCGGCGTCCACTCGGTGGCCAGCGCGTGCGCGACCGGTGCGGAGGCGATCGCGCTCGGCCTGGACATCATCCGGTCCGGCCGCGCCGACGTGGTGGTGGCCGGTGGCACCGAGGCCGTCATCCACCCGCTGCCGATCGCCGGTTTCGCCTCGATGCGGGCCATGTCCACCCGCAACGACGAGCCGGAGAAGGCCTCGCGTCCGTGGGACAAGGGGCGCGACGGCTTCGTCCTCGGCGAGGGCGCGGGCGTCGTCGTCCTGGAGCGGGCCGACCACGCGGCCGCACGGGGGGCCCGGGTGTACGCGCGCCTCGCCGGCGCCGGCATCACCTCGGACGCGTACGACATCGTGCAGCCGCACAACGAGGGTGAGGGCGCCATCCGGGCCATCTCGAAGGCGATCGCCGACGCGGACGTGGCCAAGCGGGACATCGTCCACGTCAACGCGCACGCCACGTCGACCCCGATCGGCGACATGCTGGAGATCGGCGCGCTGCACAAGGCGCTCGGTGACCACCCGGTGCTCGCCGCGACCAAGTCGATGACCGGGCACCTGCTCGGCGCGGCCGGCGCCCTGGAGTCGATCGCCACGATCCTCGCCATCCGGGACGGTGTGGTTCCTCCGACGATCAACCTCGACGACCCCGACGAGGACCTCACCCTGGACGTGGCCGCCCACAAGGCGCGGCCCATGGAGATCCCCGCCGCGTTGAACAACGCGTTCGGCTTCGGCGGCCACAACGTGGCTCTCGTCTTCGCGAGGGCCTGAGCCTTCGGCGGGACACCGACCGCGTCCGTCCGCCGCCCGCGCGGCGGCGACATCCCGCCCCGGCCCTCGTACTCCGAAGGGGCCCGCGCTCGACGAGCGCGGGCCCCTTCCGCGTCGCTCACCCCTGGTTACGCGGGTGCCGCCGGGCGGTCCGTTCGTTGCCCCGGCGGTAGTTGCCGGTCCAGCGCGCCATCACGAGCTGCGGGTCCTCGTCGACCTCGGCGAGGAAGCGCGCGGCACGCCCACCGCGCAGGGTGGCCGCCACCTGCCCGTGGTGTGTGATCAGCACGCTGCCGTCGGCGCGTTCGGTGTACCGGAATCCCTGCGCTGCACCCATGGGGGCGAGGATGCCAGGGGCGGCTCGACCGGCGCGACGCGGTTTCCGGCGGCGAGTTGACTCTCCAGCGGCTGGAGACGGGAGGCTGAACCGCGTGAACGACCGCACCGACCTGTTCAGCATCGGGCAGCTCGCCCGCCGGACGGGACTCACCGTCCGGACCATCCGTTTCTGGTCGGACCTCGGCCTGCTGCCGCCGACCGCCCGGTCGGCCGGTGGCTACCGGCTGTACGACGCGGCCGCGGTGGCCCGCCTGGAGCTGCTGCAGAGCCTGCGCGAGCTGGGCATCGGCCTGGACGACGCCCGCCGGATCCTGGACCGGCAGGCGAGCGTCCGGGACGTGGCCCGGGCGCACGTGCGGGCGCTGGAGGCCGAGATCCGGACGCTGCGGCTGCGTCGGGCGGTGCTGCGGTCGATCACCCGACGGGACAGCACGACCGAGGAGTGGAGACTCATGCACGACCTGGCCCGCCTCTCCGCGCAGGAGCGGCAACGGATCATCGACGACTTCGTCACGGAGGTCTTCGCCGGCCTGGACGGCAGCCCCGGGGCCGGCCTCGCGCAGGCCATGCGCACGATGCCGGCGGAGCTGCCGGACGAACCCACCGACGAGGAGGTGGACGCATGGCTGGAGCTGGCCGAACTGGTCGCCGACCCGGACTTCCGCCGCCGGGTACGCGAGATGGCGGTCGCCGGGTCGGCGGGCGGCGACACCCCGCCGCCGGGACCGATGCTGCGGATCGACTCGGCCCGGGCCGCGCTGGCCGCCGGTGTCGCACCCGACTCCGACGAGGCCCGCGCGGTGGTGGACGAGATGGTCGACCCGGCGCTCACGCCCGAGGAGCGGCGGAAGCTCGCCGACGAGATCGCCGCGTTCACCGACCGCCGGGTGGAGCGGTACTGGCAGCTGATCGGGGTGCTCAACCGCCGCGAGCCCTTCCCGCCGGCCGTGCCGGCGGCGGAGTGGCTGATCGCGGCGCTGCGCGCCGCCCGGTGACCGGGTACGGCCGCGGCCACGCCCGCCGGGGGTGGCCGCGGCCGGCGGTCAGCTGTCGCAGGTGCTGGCGGGCAGGCCCGGCACCGTGACCGGGGACCGGCCGCCCGGGCGGGCCTTGCCGGCCAGCACCTTCGCGAGGGCCGTCATCGAGGCGGGGCTCGACGAGTAGGTGGCCAGGAGCGTCGGCGACTTCGCGGCCGACAGCACGTACGGGGTGTCCATGGCGACGGTCACGGCGGCGTCGGCGCGCAGGTCGCCGGCGCCGTCGCCGTAGCCGACCAGGTGCACCACCGTCCCGCCCCGGGGCACCACGCGCACCCCCGCGGCGGTCAGGGCGTCGGTGAGCAGCGCCCGCGTGCGGTCCCGGCCGCCGGAGGAGGTGACCGTCACCGGTCCCCGCACCCCGGCGGTGCCGCAGGAGCCGCGCAGCACCGTGACGGCGGCGGCGGCGAGCGCGTCGGCCGCCTTCCGGTGCGCCGGGTCGTTCAGGGTCGACATCGGGGGCGCCGCCGGGCCGGCCAGCCGGAACTTCATGGTCAGCACCCGGGTCGCCGCGTCGACCAGCCGGGCCCGGGGCAGCGAGCCGTCGCGGAGCGCGGCGAGCAGGCCGTCGTACGCCTGGCCGACGTTGGGGGTCATGAGGATCAGGTCGTTGCCGGCGTTGAGCGCCCGCACCGCGGCCTCCCCCGGCGACCAGCGCTTCGCCGGCGCCATGTTCATCCCGTCGGTGATCACGACGCCCTCGAAGCCGAGCTGGCCGCGGAGCACGTCGGTGAGGAGCTTGCGGGAGAACGTCGCCGGGGTGCCCGGGTCGACCGACCGCACGTCGAGGTGCGCGGACATCACGGCCAGGGTGCCGGCGTCGATGCCGGCCTTGAACGACGGCCACGCCCCGGCCTCCAGGGCCGCCCGGGACTGGGTGAGCGCCGGCAGCTCCTCGTGGGAGTCGTCGGCGCTGTGCCCGTGCCCCGGGAAGTGCTTGAGGGTGGCCGCCACGCCGGCGCTCTGCAAACCCCGTACGGCGGCGCCGACCTGCGGCGACACGCGCTTCGGGTCGGCGCCGAACGACCGCGACCCGATGACGGCGCTGCGGGTGGCGAGCACGTCGGCGACGGGCGCGAAGTCCAGGTTGATCCCCATGGCGGCCAGCTCCGCACCGGCGGCCCGCCAGGCGGCCTCGGTCAGCGCCGGGTCACCGGCGGCGCCGGCGGCCAGCGCGCTGGGCAGCGTGGTCACCCCGTCGGTGATGCGGGTCACCACCCCGTACTCCTGGTCGGTGCCGACGAGGAACGGCGCGGCGCCGGTGGGCAGCTTCGCGGCGGCCTCGCGCAGCCCGGTGGTCAGCTCCCGGACCTGGGCCGGGCTGTCCACGTTGGTGGTCTCCTGGTTGCCCTGCGTGGGGTCGTCGGCGCTGAAGCCGACGAGGATGAGGCCGCCGAGCCGGTACCGGGCGATCATCTCCGCCGGGGTGTCCACCCCCGCGAGCGCCCGGTTGCCGGCGGCCGACCCGGGCGAGACGCGGGTCGCGGAGCTGCCGTAGGCGTACGGCATCAGCACCTGGCCGACGAGGTCCTCGTCGGCGAGCGTGGCCACCAGCGCGGCGGCCCGTGACGCCGGGTCGTCGGCCGGCGCGGCGCTCGGTGTCGGTGCCGGCGGCGCGGTCGACGCGGACGGCGCCGGGTCCGGGCGGCGCGGGGCGTCCGAGCAGCCGGCGAGGAGAAGGGCGGTCAGGGTGACGAGGGCGGCGGCGTGGCGGCGGAACGACACGCCGCCCATCCCACCAGTTCACCCCGTATCGGGGCAACTTGACCTTCGCTCGCCGCGACGGCGCCCGGGCCGGGACGTCCCCGGTCAGCCGACCCGGGTGAGCAGCGTCACGGGAGCGCCGTCCCCGGCGTACCGGTAGGGCTCCAGCTCGGCGTCCCAGGCCGTGCCGAGCGCCTTGTCGAGGGCGTGCGCGATCGCCTCCGGGGCGCGCGCGGTCGCCAGGATGCTGCGCAGCCGGTCCTCGCCGAGCTGGATGTCACCGGCGGCGCCGACCGTGGCGCGGAAGAGGCCCCGGCCCGGGACGTGCATGAAGCGCTCGCCGTCGGCGCCGGGACTCGGCTCCTCGGTCACCTCGAAACGGATCATCGGCCACTGCCGGAGGGCAGCGGCCAGCTCGGCGCCCGTCCCCGGGCGGCCGGTCCAGCCGCACTCGGCCCGACGCGCGCCGGGGTCGACGGGCTGTGCGGTCCACTCGAGGTTGACCGGCGCGGCAAGGACGCGCGCGATCGCCCACTCGACGTGCGAGCACACGGCGAGCGGGGTCGAGTGGACGTATACGACGCCACGCGTTGGCACGGAGACCTCCCGGAGAGCGAGGTGCGTCTTCCCCTACGACCTCGACCACCCGAGTGGCTCCTGCAACACATGATGACTGGTGGGGCGGATGGTGCGCCAGAGAATCGGAAAATTCGCCGGCCCGATTCGGGGTGGAAATAGCCGGACGGGTGGTCGCCGTTGGAACCCTCGACGCCGCGATGACCAGCAAGACATCGTGGTCGTGTACAGTTCCATCGGCGGCTTGTGCCGCGCACGTCTTTCGCGGGCCCATCCATCCGGTGTCGTCCGCACAGCCCCCGGACGTCCAGTCCTCCCGTACGTCTTGCAAGGAGTACCTCCGTGGCGAGCAACACCTCTAAGACCGCGCGCGCGTCCGTCCGGGCCGGCCAGGCTGGCCAGGGTGGCGCCCTCAGCGTGCTGGGCGAGTTCAAGTACCTCATCCCGCTCAACGGCGGCAAGCACGCCTACGTGCGGAACCTGACCAACGGCAAGACCGCGCACCTGCGCACCGACTCCGAGGCCTTCATCGAGGAGATCCGGACGCTGGCCACCGCGGGCCACGCCGCCAAGATCCGGGCCGAGATCAACACCCTGGCCGAGACGCACCCCGGCGACGGCTGGGACGCCACCGAGAAGCGCCTGGTCGAGGCCGGCGTCTTCGAGGCCTGAGCCTCGCGCTCACCGCACCTTCCGAGAACCGCCCGTCGGGAACACCCGGCGGGCGGTTCCGCGTCTGGCGGCGGATCTTTCCCGCGTCGTGGTTGGCGTGCTGTCATGGCGGGTAGCCGGTGTTACCGCCGGGTTTCCCCGGCGGTGACGGATCGGGCGGCCCGGGGAGGTGGCGATGCCGGAGCAGTCGGAGGTGCACCTGCCCGACGGCGTACGCCTGCACGTCGAGGCGTCCGGGCCGGCGGACGCGGAGGTCACAGCGATCCTGCTGCACGGCTGGACGCTGGACGGGCGTAGCTGGCACCGCCAGCGCGCCGCGCTGGACGAGGCGCTCGGCTCGGCGGTGCGGGTGGTCGCGTACGACGCCCGGGGCCACGGCCGGTCGAGCTGCATGCCGCTGCGGACGGCGACCCTGGCCCAGCTCGGCGACGACCTCGCCGCGGTGGTCGACGCGGTCGCCCCGACCGGCCGGGTGGTGCTGATCGGGCACTCGATGGGCGGCATGACGATCATGGAGTACGCGCACCGGCACGCCGCGCACTTCACCGAACGGGTGGCCGGGCTCGCCTTCGTGTCGACCACCGCCGAGGGGCACACCCACACCGTCTACGGGCTCTCCCCGCGCATCGCCCGGCTGATCCGGCTCGCCGAGACCACCGGCGCGGGCGTCCTGGCCCGCTGCGGGTCGTGGCGGCCACCCCGGGCGCTGCTGCGCGCCCTGCGGCCCAGCATCCGGTGGCTGCTCTTCGGCGACCGCTGCGATCCCGCCGACATCCGCCTGGTCACCTCGGCGGTGGCCCGGGCCTCGCTCCGCTCCATCGGCGGGTTCCGCGCCTCCATCGGGGCGCAGCACCGGCTGGAGACACTGGCGGACCTCGCGCACCTGCCGGCCGCCGCGCTCGTCGGCGACCGGGACCGGCTCACGCCGCCGCCGTGCGCCGAGTCGATCGCCGCCGCGCTGCCCGCCACCGAGCTGACCGTCTGCCCCGGCGCGGGCCACATGCTCATGATGGAACGGCCCGACGAGGTGAACGCCGCCCTGCTCGGGGTGCTCCGTGAGGTGCTCGGCCGGCCCGCTCGGGACGGGCGGTCCGCCCCCGCCATCGGGGCCTGAGCCGACGGCGGCGCACCTCGGACGCGGTACGACCGGCCGGGGCGTACCCTCGTTCGGTTGGCCCGGCGCGCGGCCCGCGAGCCGCGGGCCCGCGCCGACGGGGATCAGGAGCGTGTGTGACCGACCAGACCACCCTGGAGCAGGAGATCGCCGTCGAGCAGCGGCATCTCGACCGGGTGTACGCCCGACTCGCCGAGCTGCGGCGGGCGGCGGTCCGCGCCGAGCGGGACGGCTACCGGCTCGCCCGGGTCGGCAACCTCGGTGCGCTCGTCGAGCGCGACGCCATGGTGTTCCACGCGGCGCAGCGACGGCACGTCCTGGACGCCGAGCACGAGGGGCTCGTCTTCGGCCGCCTCGACCTGCGCGACGGCCAGGTGCTGCACATCGGCCGGCTCGGCATCCGGGACGAGAACGCGGCGAGCCTCGTGGTGGACTGGCGGGCCCCGGCCGCCGCCGCCTTCTACCGGGCCACCCCGGCGCAGCCGCTCGGCGTGGTGCGCCGCCGGACCATCCAGTCCAGCGGCGAGCGGGTCGTCCGGATCGAGGACGACCTGCTCGACCCGGCCGCCGCCCCGCCGGACCTGGCAGTGGTCGGCGACGGCGCGCTCCTGGCGACGCTCTCCCGGGCCACGGGGCGGGGCATGCGCGACATCGTGGCCACCATCCAGCGGGAGCAGGACGAGGCCATCCGCTCCCCCGGCTCCGGCGTGACGATCGTCTCCGGCGGGCCGGGCACCGGCAAGACGGCGGTGGCCCTGCACCGGGCCGCGTACCTGCTCTACACCGACCGCAGCCGGTACGCCGGCGGCGGCATCCTCGTGGTCGGGCCCTCCTCCGTCTTCGTGGAGTACATCGCCTCGGTGCTGCCCTCCCTCGGTGAGGAGACCGCCACCCTGCACTCGCTCGGCACGCTCTTCCCGGGCATGAGCGCCACCCGCACCGATCCGCCGGAGGTGGCGGCCGTGAAGGGGTCGCTGCGGATGCGCCGCGTGCTGGAACGCGCGGCCCGGGACGCGGTGCCCGACGGCCCCACCGAGCTGCGCCTGCTCTACCGGGGTGCGCTGCTGCGGCTGGACCGCAAGGAGCTGGACGGGATCCGGGAACGCGCGCTGCCTCGGGGCGCCCGCCGCAACGAGGTGCGCCGAGCCGGCTTCGACGGCGTCTTCGCCGCGCTGTGGGCGCAGGCGCGGCGGCTCGACATCGCCCGCCTGCCCGAGCAGCGGGCCTTCGAGGACGAGATCGCCGACCGGCCGGAGTTCCGGGAGTTCCTCAAGGCCTGGTGGCCCCGGCTGCACCCGCGCCACGTGCTGGGCTGGCTGGCCCGACCGGAGCGGCTGCGCCGGTACGCCGGCGGCGTCCTCTCCGGGGCGGAGATCCGGCTGCTGACCGAGGCGTACCGGAGCCTGGACACCGAGGGGCTGACGGTCGCCGACATCGCCCTCCTGGACGAGCTGGACGCGCTGCTCGGCAAGCCGGTGCAGCCGCGCCGGCCGAGGCGTGACCCGTTCCAGCTCGCCGGCGGGGTGCGGGAGCTGAGCACGCACGCCGACCGGCAGCGCGCCGCGCGGGAGGCGGCGCGGGAGCGCCCGGCGGACTACCGGGAGTACGCGCACGTCGTGGTGGACGAGGCGCAGGACGTCTCGCCGATGCAGTGGCGGATGATCGGCCGGCGCGGCCGGCTGGCGTCCTGGACGGTGGTGGGCGATCCCGCCCAGACGGCCTGGACGGGTGACCCGGCGGAGCTGACCCGCGCCCGGGACCAGGCGCTGGGGCGCCGCCGCCGGCACCACTTCACGCTCACCACCAACTACCGCAACTCGGCGGAGATCTTCGCGGTGGCGGCCGCCGAGATCCGCCGCCTCGACCCGGACCTGCCGCTGCCCACCGCCGTCCGCTCCACCGGCGTCGAGCCGGTCGAGCTGACGGTGCCGGCGGGCGAGCTGGAGACCACCACGGTGGCGGCGGTGACGGGCCTGCTCGCCGAGGTGGAGGGGACGGTCGGGGTGATCACCCCGGTGTCCCGCCGGGACGAGGTGGCCGGCTGGCTGGGCGGCCTCGGCGCGCCCCGCCTCCAGGTGGTGACCAGCCTGGAGGCGAAGGGTATGGAGTACGACGGGGTGGTGCTGGTGGCGCCGGGCGAGATCCGCGCCGATGCCGGCGTCCGGACGCTCTACGTGGCGCTGTCCCGGGCGACCCAGCGGCTCACCACGATCGAGCCGACCGCCTGAGGCGAACGTCGGACGGGCCGGGTCGCGTCTTCCCCGACAACTGCCCTGGAGGTGCCGGGCGACCTACTCGGCGTGATCGCCGTGGCGGCGCTCATCGCGGCGACCGGCTGGTGGTGGGCCGACCCGGTGGTGGCGGTGGCGATCGGCGTTCTCATCCTCCCCCGCACCTGGCGCCTCGGCCGCACCGCGCGGCGCCGGGCGCCTGCGGCGCGGTGG
Source organism: Micromonospora globbae (assembly GCF_003610785.1). Lineage (GTDB taxonomy): Bacteria > Actinomycetota > Actinomycetes > Mycobacteriales > Micromonosporaceae > Micromonospora > Micromonospora globbae. The sequence continues at coordinate 108,587 of NZ_RAQQ01000016.1, read as the reverse complement.
AGTGGTGACGAGCACACGCCCGTCTAGCCCGCTTTTGCGCCATTTTTCCGTGTCTGGGTAGACACACAGAGTCACATCTGCTGCATCAACCACACTGGCCCCGGTAGGCTCGGTCCCGGCCTCCGCCAGGCGGCGCCCACCGGCGCCGGCGGCGGCCGTCGCCTAATCGCCGCGACGCGGCGAGCCGGGGAACCATGTTCGTGGGGTGCATCCGCGCCAGCGGTAGGGATCTTCCGTCCCGAACCCGTCAGCTAACCCGGTCGGCGGCTGACGGAAGGACATGTGCATGCCAGTAGTGGCACCCGTACGACGACATGCCGCCCGGATGGCGGCCCTGATCGCCGCGACGCTCGCCCTCGGCGTCGCGATCGCCCCCGGCACCGCCGAGGCCGCCCCGGTGGCCCGCGCCGCCGCACCCGGTCAGGACCCGGAAGGTGGCACCCCCTCCCTGCGGGCGCAGCTCGACGCGGCCAGCAAGGGCTGGCTCGACGCCAAGGCCGCCCTCGCCCGCTCCGTCAAACGGCAGCAGGAGCTCACGGCGCAGCTCAAGACGACCGAGGCGGAACTCGCCCAGCGCAGCGGCAAGGTCGGTGAGATCGCCGGGGTCGCGTACCGCACCGGCCGCCTCGGGCCCGTGTCGGCGCTGCTCAACAGCAACACCCCGGAGGGTTTCCTGGACCGCGCGGCGGCCCTCGAGGCCGTCGCCGCCAACGAGGACCGCGCCCTGCGCGACCTCATGGAGACCCGCGACCAGATGACCCGCACCCGGGCGGCGCTCGACGGCGAGATCCGCGAGGAACGCAAGCAGGTCGCCGTGATGGCCAAGCGCAAGGAACAGGCCGAACGCGCGCTCGAGGTGGCCAACGCCAAGGCCGCGCGCACCACCGACAGCTCCAACCGCGGCACCTCCACGGCGAACGCCGCACCGGCCCCGCGCAACTCCGACGGCTCCTGGCCGAAGGAGTCGTGCAGCGTCAACGACCCCACCCCCGCGAACGGGTGCATCACCCCGCGCATGCTGCACGCGCTCAACCAGGCCAAGGCCGCCGGCTTCACCCGCTACGTCTCCTGCTACCGCAGCGGCGGCTCCGGCGAGCATCCCAAGGGCCGGGCCTGCGACTTCGCCGCACAGAAGAACGGCTTCGGCGGCGACGCCACCGGCGGCGACAAGACGTACGGCAACAACCTGTCGGCGTACTTCATCCGCAACTCCGACCGACTCGCCGTGCTCTACGTGATCTGGTACCGCCAGATCTGGCTGCCCAGCAGCGGATGGAAGTCGTACAGCGGGGCGGGCGGGGACCCCTCCAGCGACCACACCAACCACGTGCACCTGTCGGTGTACTGACCGCGGCGGGTGGCCCGTCCCCGTGCCGGGCCACCCGCACTACGTCCCGGAGCGTAGGAGCGGTGTCGTCCCTCGCCGGACGCCCGGGCGGGCCGGCGCGGGCAGCATCGCTGACATGACCCGGACACCGCGCACCGCCCGCAAGGCCCTGCTCACCCTGCACCTCGTCACCTCGCTGGGGTGGCTCGGCGCCGACCTGGTGCTGCTGACCCTCGGCGTCGCCGTGCTGCGCGGCGCCGACCCCGACGTCGTCTACCCGGTCGCCGCGCTGGTCGGCACGGCGCTGTTCGCCCCGCTCAGCGTCGTGGTGTGGGTCGTCGGTGTGCTCAGCGCCCTGCTGACGCCGTGGGGACTGCTCCGGCACCGCTGGGTGCTCGTCAAGCTGCTGATCACCACGGTCATGGTGCTGCTGGTGCTGTTCCTGCTCACGCCGAACCTGCGCGCCGCCGGCGAACTCGGCGCCGCCCTGCCGCCCGGCGACCGGGCCGACCTGGTGATCGCGCCCACCGTGTCGACCAGCCTCATGGTCGTCGCGACAGTGCTCTCCACGTACAAGCCGTGGGGGCGGCTGCGGCGGGCCACGCCCCCGCCGCGCCGGCGCGCCACGGTGACCGGGCGCACCGGCGGCTGACCGCTCAGGCCGCCGGGGTCGGGCCGCCCGCCTCGCGGTCGAGCGCCGCGCCGAGCCGCGTCGCCAGCGCGAGGTGGGCGGCGCGGGCCTGCCGGAAGGCGTACGGGAACAGCGGCGCCGGCGCCGCGAGGGTGATCTCCACGTCGATCCGCACCAGGCCACCCGGCTCGGTGTGCAGGCGGGTGTGGTTGCGCACCGTGGTGGCGGGCCACTGCCGGGCCACCGTCACGATCTCGTCGTCCCCGCTGGTCAGGACGTCGGCCTGGTAGGTGACCGGGAACCGCAGCGGCCCGGCCGCGAGCCGGTCGGTGACGGCGTAGCTGGCCAGCGCGCCCGGCCGGGGCGGCACCCGGCGGACCCGGACGATCAGCGGATGCAACTCGCCCTGCCGCGTGAGGTCACCGAGCAGCGCCGTGGCGTCGGCGAGCGCGCACCGCGCCTGGACGGTGTAACTGAACGAATCCCGCCTGAGCACCCCGTCTCCCGCCGACGTCGCTCGGCCGATCCTCACCCACGGCGGCGGGGCTGGCAACAACGCGGGGAGCGCGGCGCGGATGCCGCGCCTTCGGATACCGGTCGCATGACGGTCACCAGGCGGGGAACTGCGACGTCACGGGCCGACGGAGGGGCGCATGGACGGTACGGCGGGCGAGCGCGCGGGCACGGGCACGAACGGGCACGTCATGGTCTTCGCGCCCACTCCCCTGCTGACGGTGACCGTGGACCAGCCGGCCGGCCAGCCGGAGATCCACCTGCACCCGGGCGGGCAGGGGGTCTGGCAGGCCCGGATGATCATGTCGCTGGGCGGCGAGGTGGTGCTCTGCACGGCCCTCGGCGGCGAGATCGGCCAGGTGCTGGAGCCCCTGCTGGTGAGCGAGGGGGTGGACCTCAAGGTGGTCGTGCGCGACTCGGGCAGCGGCGGGTACGTGCACGACCGGCGCGGCGGCACCCGGCGGGAGATCGTCGACGTGCCCGGCCAGCCGCTCGGCCGGCACGAGCTGGACGAGCTCTACAACCTGGCGCTCGGGGAGGGCCTGCGGGCCGCCGTCAGCGTGCTGAGCGGCCCCAACGACCCCACGCTCGTCCCGCCGGAGCTGTACCGGCGGTTCGCCGCCGACCTGGGCGCCAACGGCGGACGGGTCGTGGTCGACCTGTCCGGCGAGCACCTCACCGCCGTGCTGGACAGCGGGGTCTTCTTCCTGAAGGTGAGCCACGAGGAGCTGATCCGGGACGGCCGCTCCGCCGGCGACGACGAGGACCAGCTCGCCCGCGCCATGTACGACCTGCACGCCGCCGGGGCCGAGAGCGTCGTGGTCAGCCGGGCCGACCGGCCGGCGCTGGCGCTGGTCGACGGCGAGGTGTTCGAGGTGGAGATGCCGCGCCTCCAGGCGGCGGACCCGCGCGGCGCGGGCGACTCGATGACCGCCGGGGTGGCCGCCGTGGTGGCCGGCGGGGGCGACCTGCGCACGGCCATCCGCACGGGCGCGGCCGCGGGAGCCCTGAACGTCACCCGGCACGGGCTCGGCACCGGACGGCTCGACTCGATCAGCGGCCTCGTCGACCGGGTGCGGCTGGTCCCGGCCGTCGCCCGGCCGCAGGAGCGCACCACCCCGGACGAACTGGCCGACCGGGCGGCCGAGCGATGACGCTGCGGGTGCTCGTCACCAACGACGACGGGATCGGCGCGCCCGGCATCCTGGCGCTGGCGCGGGAGGCCGTGGACCGTGGCCTGGACGTCGTGGTCGCCGCCCCGCTCGAGGAGGCGAGCGGCATGAGCGCCGCGATGACCGCGGTGGAGCAGGAGGGACACGTCGTCGTCCGCGACCATCCGCTGGTCGAGCTGCCGGGCGTCCCCGCGTACGGGGTCGGCGGCTCGCCGGGCTTCATCGCGCTCATCGCGATGCACGGCGCGTTCGGGCCGCCGCCGTCGGCCGTGCTGTCCGGCGTCAACCGGGGCGCCAACGCGGGGCGCGCCGTCCTGCACTCCGGCACCGTCGGCGCCGCCTTCACGGCCGCCGCGAACGGCTGCCGGGCGATGGCCGTCTCGCTCGACGTCCTGTCCGCAGGGGAGGCCACCGCGGCGAGCGGAGGCGCGGCCGTGACCGCCGCCGCGCGGGTACGCGACACCGACCGGCACTGGTCGACCGCCGCCCGGGTCGCCCTCGACCTGCTGCCCCGGCTCACCGCCGCCCCGGTGGAGAGCGTGCTCAACGTCAACGCGCCCGACCTGCCGCACGAACGGCTGCGCGGGGTACGCCGGGCCGCGCTCGCCACCTTCGGCCAGGTGCAGATGACGGTGGCCGAGGCCGGGCACGGCTTCGTCCGTACCTCCCTGGAGGAGCCCGGGCAGGCGGCGCAGGCCCGGACGGACGTGGCGCTGCTCGCCCAGGGGTACGCCTCGGTGACGGCCATCCGGGCGGTCACCGAGGTTACCGACGTCGACCTGTCCGACCTGGACGGGCGCTGACCACGCCCGAGCGGCGGCGCCGTGGAGTGCCGGCCCGGGGCGCTGTCCCGGCCGTCCCATGACGGCGGGCGTGAGGCGGGCGTCAGACGGCGGCGGGCGTCAGACGGCGGCGGGCGTCAGACGAGAGCGCGGGCGTGAGGCGGGCGTCCCGCGGCGGCGCGGCCTTCAGACGGGAGCGCGGGCGTCAGTGGCGCGGGTCAGGCGCCCGGGAGCACCTCGGGCTGCGCGGTGCCCGCGTAGTAGGGCTCCGGTGCGCCGAAGAGCCCGAGCAGGCCGGTCACCCAGAGCTGCCGGTGCACGAACCGGCTGGGCTCGGTGACCACCAGCTTGACGCCGCTGACCTCGGCGGTCTGGAAGCCGGCGACCATCGCGCTGATACCGACGGAGTCGATGAACGTGACCAGTCGCATGTTGAGCTCGATGCGGGTCGGGCGGCCCTTGGCCAGGACCTCGGCGATCGCCTCGCGCACCTCGTAGGCAGTGTCGACATCGATCTCGCCCCGCGGGGCGATCTCCACCACACCACCGGACAGAACCGACTTCACGATCGACAGGCTCACGCGAGCACCTCCACCCGCCCGTCCCCCGGGCGCCTCGTCAGTACGCGGGCCGCGACCGAGCGTATTCCTCCGACGGCCTCGGTCGCCACCCCGGGGGATGAGCAATTCGCGGATCAGGGCACGACTCGTCACCCTTGTCCGGACTCTTCTGTTCGTCACTTCGTTCACCGGTTCGCCAGGACCGGCGGTCGCGGACCCAGAGTAACCGGTGGCGGCCAGGGGGGTCGAAACGGCGCGTCCCGGGCGCGTCCACCACGCCCCGGAACGGGACGATCCGGGCAGCACGCCCGGGCCGGCGGTTGCCCGGGCTACCTAGCATCGGCCGGGAGCCCACGACGGAGAGGACGATCAATGATCAAGAAACTCGCCGGGCTGGCCGGTGTCACCGCGCTGCTCGCCCTCGTACTGGCCTGCGGCTTCGGCGGCGGGGACGACGACGATGACGACGACGACTTCGCCCGCGGCCCGGTGGTGGTCCTGGTCCGCTGACGTGACCACCGGCGCCCGTCGGCGTCCGTGAGAGGCAACGCCGGCGTCGCCTGCGACGCGTCGGGAGCGCGGGCAGCGCCCGGGAGCCTCTGGCGCGGGCAGCATCGGGGCGCGGCGAGCGTCGGTGCGGCCGGCTCGTGAGGGAGCCTCCGGGGCGTCGATGCGTGGCGAGGCGTCTGCGGCCGGCCGTCGCGTACCGACCGCCGACGCGGCCGACACGTGGGGAGCGTTTGCGGCGTCGACGGGCGGGGCACTGGCGGGTAGGCCAACCCGCGACGCGCCGGACGCGGCGGCTGCCGCCGCGTCCGGCACCCCGAGGAGGTAACCCCGATGTTCGGAAGCACCCTGCTGGACCGCCGCAGCAGACCGGAACGGATCGCGGACCAGGCGTGGCAGAACCTGCTCTCCGCCGTGAACGCCGCCGGGGACAGCGTCCGCGACACCGCCCGCTCCGCCCGGCGCGGCGGCAACCGGCTCGGTGACGGCGCCGGCGAGCTGGTCGGCTCCGCCGCCGAGGAGGCACGCCGCCGGGCCGTCCTCGCCTTCGACGCGCTCGCCGGCCGGCGGCCGGCGCTGCCGTGGACCCTGCTGGTCGGCGTCGCCCTCGCCGGCGTCGCGATCGGCTGGGCCGTCGGCACGGCCGCCCGGGCGGCGGGCAGCCGGGAGGACCACGCCGTGGAGGACATCGAGTTCGTGGACGTCGACCGCCCCAACTCCCCCGTCAACCTCGACACCTGACCCCACCCTCCGCCCTACCCACCCCGCCCCCGCCGCCCCGCCCACCGGAGTCGATCATGAGGTTATTGCCGCGACACGCCGTGTCGGCCGGCAATAACCTCATGATCACCGCGGACGGGGCCGGGCGGGGCCGCGGGAGGACCGGTGGGGCCGGGCGGGCCGGGCGGGCCGGGCGGGCCGGGGGGCGGGTCAGAAGGCGTTGATCAAGGTTGGGGCGCGCTCGGCTCGGGTCAGGGCGCGCAGGACGGCGGGCTGGCCGTGCCGGCGTACGGCGAGCCGGGCGAGCAGGGACAGCACCGGCTCGATCACCTCCTCGGGCAGCTCCGGCGTGGGTACGCCGACGCTGACCGCCAGGTCGTCGGAGTGCACCGCCAGTTCCATGAGCCGGGTGGTCAGGAAGTCGTCGAGGGTGAGCGACCACGGCCCCCGGGCCAGGTGCACCACCCGGTCGGCCGGTTCGCCGGGCAGCGCGCCGGCCAACCGTTCCACCGCCGCCTCGGTCCGCGTGACGAGGGCGGCGGCGCCATCCTCGGCGATCTCCTCCCCCACCCGGCGGATGCCGACGTTCACCTCGTGGTCGACGCCGGCCCCGGCCCAGGTGCCCCGCGCGTAGTGGTCGAGCAGGCCGATGGGTTCGCCCGGCGGCACCGGCGCGGCGAGCATGGTCTCGACCTGGAAGACCTGCGAGGAGAGGTGCCCGGCGAGACCGGCGACGCGGAACTCGGCCAGCGCGCTCGGTGTGTCCCAGCGCGCGGCGACGGCCGGGTCGGCCAGCAGCCGTACGGCTGACCGCGCGGCGGTGAGGTATGACGTCCGGATCGCCGTCATGGCGTACCTCCTCAAGGGGTGGGATCCGACGAGCCTATGACCCTCCATGATCGGCGGCTCGCCGGCCGGGGAGGTCACCCGACCCGGGCGAGGGCGGCTCACCCGGACCGGCGGCAGCATCGCTGCAGGCGAGGGTGCGTGCCGGAGCCGCCCCACCCGACCGGAGGAGGGAGAGATGGCCACCGAGACGACCACCCGTACGGACCAGGACATCCAGTCCGACGTCCTCGACGAGCTGACCTGGGAACCGCGGGTCCGACCGCACGAGATCGGGGTGACCGTGTCCGAGGGCGTGGTGACGCTCACCGGGCGTGTGGACAGCTACGCGAAGAAGTGGGCCGCCGAACGCGCGGCGCACCGCGTGCCGCGGGTACGCGCGGTCGCCAACGACGTCACCGTCCAGCTGCCCGGCGGTGCGGAGCGGGCCGACCCGGAGGTCGCCGCCGCGGTCGGGCACGCGCTGGAGTGGGACGCGTTCGTGCCGATCGAGCAGGTGCAGGTCACCGTGTCGGGCGGCTGGGTCACCCTGCACGGCGAGGTCGAGTGGGAGTACCAGCGGCGGGCCGCCGAACGGGCCGTGAGCCGGCTGGCCGGCGTACGCGGGGTGAGCAACGGGATCACCGTCCGCCCCTCGGTCCGCCCCGACGGGCGTGAACTGACCGAACGGATCGTCGACGCCCTGGCCCGCAACCGGGCCACCGAGGCCGAACGGGTCACGGTGCGGGTGCATGGCGACACGGTGGTGCTCACCGGGCTGGTGCACTCGATGCCCGAGCGCGCCGAGGTGGAGCGGGTGGCGTGGTCCGCCCCGGGGATCCGGGAGGTGCAGAACCGCCTCGCCGTCGCCCCGGTGCTGCGCTGAACCACCCGGCCGGGGTGAGCCGCCCTCACCCCGTCGCGCGCGAGCGTGGGAGTCATGACTGATTCGAACGGGCTGATCGAACCGGGGCGGCGGGCGCCCGACTTCTCCCTGCCCGCCACCCCGGACGGGCGGCACACCGGACCGGCGCAGTACCGCGGCCGGCCGGTGGTCCTCGCGTTCTACCCGGCCGACTGGAGCCCCGTCTGCGGTGACCAGATGGTGCTCTACCAGGCCGCCAAGCCGGAGTTCGACCGGTACGGGGCGGCGGTGCTGGGCATCTCGGTCGACAGTCTCTGGTCGCACCGGGCGTTCGCGCAGAGCCAGGGGATCGAGTTCCCGCTGCTGGCGGACTTCGAGCCCAAGGGCGCGGTGGCCCGCGCGTACGGCGCCTACACCCCGCGTGGCGAAGCCGCCCGGGCGCTGGTGGTGCTCGACCCGGACGGCACGGTTGCCTGGAGCCACATCTCGCCGCCGGAGGTGAACCCGGGCGCGGACGGCATCCTCGACGCACTGGAACGGCTGCGCAGCGGCCGGGAGGTGATGGCCGGATGACGACCCCCCTGCAGGTCACCGCCCGTCTCCGGACGCCGGTGACCGGAGCCGACCACGTCCGGGGCGCGGCCGACGCCCCGGTGACCGTCGTCGAGTACGGCGACTTCCAGTGCCAGTACTGCGGTGCGGCGTACCCGAACCTGACCGAGCTGCTCCGGCAGCGGGAGGGAACGGTACGCCTCGTCTACCGCTACTTCCCGATCGCCAACGTGCACCCGTACGCCGAGCGTGCCGCGGAGGCCGCCGAGGCGGCCGGGGTCCGGGGCCGGTTCTGGGACATGCACGACTGGCTCTACGAGCACCAGGACCAGCTCGACCCCGTGCACCTGTCGCTCGGCGTCGAGCAGCTCGGCCTGCCACCCGACGAGATCGCCGCCGAGGTGGACAAGCAGGCGCACGCCGACCGGGTGCGGCGGGACTTCGTGGGCGGGATCCGCAGCGGCGTGAACGGCACGCCCACGCTCTTCGTCAACGACGTCCGTCACGACGGGGGCTACGCGCTGCCCGAACTGCTCGCCGCGGTCGACGCCGCCGCGGACACGTGACCGTGCAGGCCCGGCACCCGACGTCGCCGCCCGCGGCCCGCCAGGGTCGCGGGCGGCGCGTGCTCAGATCAGCCGCAGCTCGCGTGCCCGGCGCACCGCCTCGCGCCGGCGGGTCGCGTCGAGCTTGCGGTAGATGTTGCGCACGTGCGTCTTCACCGTGTTGACCGACAGTGACAGCTCGCTGGCGATCTCCACGTTGGAGAGGATGCTCTGCAGGTAGCGCAGGATCGTGAGTTCCCGCTCGGTGAGCGGCTCCTCCAGCGTGGGGCCCGGCTCGGCCGCGCCCCGCTCGGCCGGTTCGTCGGCGACCCGGACCAGGTCGCTCACCATCGACCAGTGGGCGGTGCCGCTGTCGAGGTGGGCGGCGAGCAGGTCCCGCACCGCCGGGTCGGCACGGGTGAAGACCCGGCGGAAGCCGTCCGGGGCGGCCAGGTCGAGCACCTGTTCGAGGAGCCGGCCCGCGCGGCGTGCGTCCCCGTCCCGACCGGCGAGGGCCGCGTGCAGCAGGCCGGCCTCGAGGCGTACGGGCAACGGCCAGCCGGCCGCGTCGGTCCCCTCCCAGTCCGGCAGCACCCGCCCGGCGGCCCGGGGATCGCCGGCGCGCAGCTCGACGCGGGCCAGTGCCACCGCGAGCGGCGCCACCGGCTCCACCCGCTCGTGGACCGGCCCGGCGAGCAGGTCGCGCGCGGCGTCGAGGTCGCCGCGCGCGCCGAGCAGGTCGGCGTCCGCGGCGAGCAGCCGGTGTGTCAGCTCCGCCGCCTGCGGCCGGCCGGCGAGCCGCTGCCGGGCCTCGGCGAGGATCCGGTGGCCGGCGGCGGGTTCGTTGCGGTCGTGCAGCAGCAGCGCCCGGCAGAGCGCCCCCACCGCGGCGGCGGCCGTCTCCGCCTCCCCGGGTCCCGGCGCCGCACCGGGCTCGCCGCCGGTCGCCGGCCCGGCGAGCGCCAGGTCCGCCGCGGCCTCCTCGGGCCGGTCGCGGTGCAGCGCCACGAGGGCCAGGGCCAGGTGGGCGTACGCGCAGTCGAGCCGGCACGCCCAGCCGTGGCAGGGCGGCATCGCGAGGGCCGCCCGCGCCGACGTCTCCGCCGCGCGCAACTCCCCGCGCATCGCCTGCAGCAGCGCGGACCGGCTGAGGCAGACCAGTTCGGTGCGGGGCCGTCCGGCCTCCCGCGCCGCGTGCAGGGCCCGGGCGAAGCGCGCGGCGGGCAGCTGCCCCTCGGCCAGCTCGACGAGGCCGAGCGCCGTGCCGGCGAACGCGCGCAGGTCGGCGTCCTCGGTGGCGCCGCCCCGGGGTCCCGCCGTGCTCGGCGCCAGCGCCTCCGGGACCTCGTTGGCGGTCGACGTCCGTGCCCCGGCCACCCCGGTCCCGGGCGGCGGCGTCCGCGGCTCGGCTGCCTCGCCGGTACGGGGAGAGACCTCCGGGCGCGCCACCCCGCCGCGCGCGGCAACCTCGCCCACGGCTCCGGGGGCGGGGGACGGCGGCGGGGCGCCCCGGGCGCGGATCAGGCGGGCGGCCGCGGCACGTACCTCGTGGTGGTCGCCGGCGAGCCGGGCCAGGGTGAGTTCCACGGCGGTCGCGAGCCGGAGGAACCGGTCCCGGCGGGGCGTGGGCAGCGTGCCAGCGTACGCCGCGGCGGCCCGCAGGTGCGCGGCGGCCGCCGCCCCGTCACCGGCGTTCGCCCGCTCGGCCGCGCAGGCGAGGGCGAGTTCCGGGTCGCGGCGTACGGCCTCGGGCGGCGGGGGCGTCGGGGCGGGACCGGCCGGTTCGCCCCCGTCGTACGGGGCCAGCTCGGGCCACCGCGCGACGAAGAGTTCGGTCGCCCGGTCCCAGTGGCCGGCGGCGAGCGCGTGCCGCAGCCCCTCGGCGGGCCGCCCGTTGTCGGCGTACCAGCCGGCGGCCCGCAGGTGCAGCTCCCGCACCTCCTCGTCGGGCAGCCGGGCCAGCTCGGCCCGGAGCAGGTCGGCCAGCAGCGGGTGGCACCGGTACCACGGCGGTCGGCTCTCGTCGCGGCTGAGCAGCCCGCCGTCGCCGGCCAGGCCGGCCAGGACCCGCTCGGCGTCGGACCCGCCGGTGAGGGCGTCGGCCAGGTCGGCGCAGACGGTCTCGGCCAGCGCGGTGCGGCGCAGCAGGTCGCGGGCGGCCGGGTCGACGGCCGCGAGCACCTCCTCGTGCAGGTACCCGGCGATGTCGGGCTGGTCCCCGCCGAACTGCTCGACCCAGCGGGCCGGGTCGGGCTGCCGGCGCAGCGCCAGCGCGGCGAAGCGGAGCGCCGCCGGCCACCCACCGGACCGCGTCCGCAGCCGGCGCAGGGACTCCCCCGGCAGCGTCACGCCGTGCGCGGCCAGCAGGTCGGCCACCTCGTCGTCGGTGAACGCGAGATCGTCGGGGCCGATCTCGGTCAGCTCCCCGGACAGCCGCAGGCGGTGCACCGGCAGCGGCAGCCCGGCCCGCGCCCCGATGACCAGGCGCAGCCGCTGCTCCGTGTGGCGGAGCAGGAAGTCCAGGCCGGAGAGCGCCGCCGGGTCGGTCACCCGGTGCAGGTCGTCGAGGACGAGCAGCACCGGCCGCTCGCGGGCGGCGAGCGCGGCGGCGAGCAGTTCCAGCTGGTCGGGGCGGGGTGGCCGGTCCGGGACGGGAGCGTCGTCGTGCGCCGGACCCGCGCCGGCGCGCAGGGCCGCCGCGAGGTACGACCAGAGGCGGTCGCCGTCGTCGCCCGCCTCGACGGACAGCCACGCCGGTGCGGGACGGTCGCTGTCGGCGACGCTGCCGTCCCCGCGTACGTCGGCGCCCTCGCCCGCGCTGGCGCCGGCCAGGCGGGTCCAGGCGGCGAGCAGCGTGGTCTTCCCCCAGCCCGCCGGCGCGCTGACCAGCGTGACCGGTCCGGCGGCGCCCGCGTCGAGCCGGCGCAGCAGCCGGGGCCGGGCCACCACCGGCTCGGGCGGCGCGGGCGGCGACAGCCGGGACGCGAGCAGCGGCGGACCGAGCCGGCGCGTGGCCTCCACCCGTACGTCACTTGCCTGCTCCGGCATCCGGCCCACCCCCACGGACGCGTTCCACCCCCGGTCGGCGGGCGGTTACCCGGCGCGGGGCGGTTCACCCCTTCGGGGCGAGCGGCGGGAGCCCGCCGCGTCGCGTGGGACGGACGCCCGGGGACGATCCGGACGCGGACGGCGTGCGAGGCGGACCGGTGGCAGACTCGCGGGATGGCCGGGGAGCGGACGTACGACATGGTGCTGTTCGGGGCGAGCGGGTTCACCGGCGGCCTGACCGCCGAGTACCTGGCCCGCCACGCGCCGCCCGGGCTGCGGTGGGCGTTGGCCGGGCGTGATCCGGACAAGCTCCGCGCGGTCCGCGACCGCCTCGCCGCCGTCGACCCGGCGCTGGCCGGGCTGCCGATGCTGACGGCCGACGCGTCCGACCCCGACTCGGTGCGGGCCCTGGCGGAGCGCACCCGGGTGGTCGCCAGCACCGTGGGCCCCTTCATCCGGCACGGGGAACCGCTGGTAGCCGCGTGCGCCCGGGCGGGCACCGACTACGTGGACATCACGGGCGAGCCCGAGTTCGTCGACCTCATGTACCTGCGGCACCACGCCGAGGCGGTGCGTACCGGGGCGCGGCTCGTGCACGCCTGCGGCTTCGACTCGATCCCGCACGACCTGGGCGCCTGGTTCACCGTCCGGCAGCTCCCCGCCGACGTGCCGATCGCCGTGGACGGGTTCGTCCGCGCGGGCGGGCGGTTCTCCGCCGGGACGTACCATTCGGCGCTCATCTCCTTCTCCCGCACGTCGGAGGCGAGCCGGGTGGCCCGCGAGCGACGGGCGGTCGAGCCCCGGCCGCGGGGGCGGCGGGTCCGCGCGGTCCCGGGCCGGTTCTCCCGCTCCCCCGAGCTGGGCATGTGGGCGGTGCCGCTGCCCACCATCGACCCGCAGGTGGTCCGCCGGTCGGCCGCCGCCCGCCCGGAGTACGGTCCGGACTTCCGCTACCGGCACTTCGCCGCGGTGAAGCGGCTGCCCACCGTGCTGGCCGCCGCCGTGGCGCTCGGCGGCGCCGCCGGGCTCATGCGGCTGGGGCCGAGCCGGCGCTGGCTGCTCGGCCGGCTCGCCTCCGGGCAGGGGCCCACGCCGGAGCAGCGGGCGCGCTCGTGGTTCCGGGTCCGCTTCGTCGGTACGGGCGGCGGCCGGCAGGTCCGCACCGAGGTGGCCGGCGGCGATCCCGGCTACGAGGAGACCGCGAAGATGCTCGCCGAGTCGGCGCTCTGCCTCGCCCTCGACGACCTGCCCCCGGCCGCCGGTCAGCTCACGCCGGTCACCGCCATGGGCGAGGCGCTGCTCGACCGGCTCACCCGGGCGGGGATCACGTTCCGGGTGATCGACCCGCCCGCCGGGACGCCGTCGTGACGTGTCCACAGCTCGTGGGTTGACCCTCGACCAGGTTGAGAGGGCAGGATCGGTCGCCGTGGAGAGCGGACTGCGCAGCATCGGCGAGCTGGCCCGGGCCAGTGGCCTCACGGTCAGCGCCCTACGGTTCTACGACTCGGCCGGGGTGCTCGTCCCGGCGCTGGTCGACCCGGTGACCGGCTACCGCTGGTACACCGACGACCAGGTGGCCCCGGCCCGCCTGGTGGCCGGCCTGCGCCGCGTCGGCATGCCGGTCCCCGAGATCGCCGCCGCCGTCCGGTCCGAGCCGGCCGCCGTGCACCGCCTGCTGGACGCGCACCTGCGCCGGCTGGAGGACGGTCTCGCCGACGCCCGCCGGGAGCTCTCCCGCATCCGTACGCTCGTCGGCCCCGAGGAGCCCGCCGTGGCCACCCGCCTGATGCTGTCCCGCACCGACCTGGCGCGGGCCGTGGACGCCGTACGGTTCGCCGTCGGCACCGACCCGGAGCTGCCGGTGCTCACCGGTGTCCTCCTCGACGTCGAGCCCGACGCCGTCCGGCTGGTCGCCACCGACCGGCACCGGCTGGCGCTGGCCCGGGCCGACGCCGCCCGGACGGAGGGGCCGGCGGTCCGGGTCCTCGTCCCGGCCGGCTTCGTCGACGAGGTCCGGGCCCTGCTGGACACCGGCGCCGGGAGCACCCCGGAGGCCCACCTGACGGTGGAGGGCACCCGGGTCGCGGTGTCGGTCGCCGGCCGGTCCGCGAGCGCGACGGCCCTGCCGTACGACTTCCCGGACTACCGCCGGCTCGTCCGGGCCGCCACCGGCGACGGTCCGGCGCACCGCATCCCGGTCGACGCGGCGGCGCTGCGGGCCGCGCTGCGCCGCCCCGACGCCCCGACCGTGGCCCGCGACCACGACGGCGTACCGGTCGCGGTGACCGTGCTCGGCCTCGACGACCGGGGCGGGCTGCGGCTGCTCGACCCGGGCGAGGGCGGTCCCGACGGCGGGCTGCGGATCGGCGTGAACGGCGACTACCTGCTCGACGCGCTGGACGCGGCGGGCGGGACGCAGCTCGTGCTGGAGCTGGACGGCCCCATCGCCCCGCTGGCCGTACGCCGCCCCGACGACGAGGAGTCCTTCTCGATCCTCATGCCGATCCGGCTCTGACCGGCCGGCCCGGGCCGGGACGGGGCGCGACGGTAGCATCTGGTGGTCCACCCGACTGCCGGACGGAGGCGTACGGAGCAGCATGCTCGACATGGAGTTGATCCGGAAGGATCGCGAGGCGGTGGCGACCGCGCTGGCGAAGCGTCTGGATCCCGCCGAGGTCAACCGGGCGCTGGACGAGATTCAGCGGCTCGACCAGGAGCGCCGTGCCCTGATCGGCGAGATCGACGCCGAGCGGCAGCGCCGCAAGGCGGAGGCGCGGGCGTACGCGGAGGCGAAGCGCGCCGGCCGTGAGCCGGAGGTCGTCGCGTCCGAGACGGGCCGCAAGCAGCTCTCCGAGCTGGAGTCCGAGCTGGACGAGGTGCAGGGCCGGCTGCGTACCGCCATGAGCGAGCTGCCCAACCTGCCCGCCGACGACGTGGTGGCCGGGGGCAAGGAGGCCAACCGGGTCGTCAGGACCTTCGGCGAGCAGCCGACCATCGAGAAGGTCCGCGACCACGTCGAGCTGTCCCGGCTGCTGGGTCTCGTCGACCACGAGCGGGGCGTGAAGCTCGGCGGCTCCGGCTTCTGGATGTACACGGGGATGGGCGCCCGGCTGGAGTGGGCGCTGCTGAACTTCTTCGTCGACGAGAACGTCCGGGCCGGCTACGAGTTCCTGCTGCCGCCGCACCTGCTGCTCGACACCGCCGGGTACGCGGCCGGCCAGTTCCCGAAGTTCTACGACGACGTCTACCACCTCGACCGGGAGTCGGCGCCGCGCGGGCAGTTCCTGCTGCCCACGGCCGAGACGGCCATCCTCGGCGCGTACCAGGACGAGATCCTCGACCGGGCCGCGCTGCCGCTGAAGCGGTTCGCGTACACGCCGTGCTACCGCCGAGAGGCGGCCGGCGCGCACTCCGACGAGCGCGGCACGGTGCGGGGCCACCAGTTCAACAAGGTGGAGATCTTCCAGTTCACGTTGCCCGAGCAGGCGGACGCGGCGCTGGAGGAGATGGTCCGCCACGCCGAGAGCCTGGTGGAGAAGCTGGGGCTGCACTACCAGCGCAGCCTGCTGTCGGCCGGCGACGCCAGCGCGTCCATGCGCAAGACCCTCGACATCGAGGTGTGGATGCCGAGCATGGGCAAGTACAAGGAGGTGTCGTCGGTCTCCTGGGCCGGTGACTACCAGGCGCGCCGGGCGGCGATCCGCTACCGGGAGCCGGGCGGCAAGCAGACCCGCTTCGTGCACACGCTCAACGGCTCGGCGCTGGCCACCAGCCGGCTCCTGCCGGCCGTCCTCGAACAGTTCCAGCAGCCCGACGGCTCGGTGCTGGTGCCCGAGGTGCTCCGCGACCGGCTCGGCACCGACCGCCTAACCCCAGCCCGCTGACCCCCCCGCCCCCCCGCCCCCCGGCCCCCCCGCCCCGCCGATCTTGCACTTTCGGCCCTTGATTCGTGGTGAATCGCGGCTTTTGCCGGGGCGGAAACTGCAAGATCGACGGGAGCAGGGGGCGGGGGCGCGGGCGCGGGGGGCTTGGGGCTACTCGGCCTTGGTTAGGCGTAGGGCTAGCTCGGGGCAGACCTTGACGGCCTTGCGGGCGCCCTCGCGCAGCCACGTCGGCACCGGAGTCGGGGGGAAGGCCGGATAGCCGTTGGGGTCGAGTCGGATGAAGTCCGGCACGACGTGCGCGCACAGCCCGTGCCCGTCACAGCGGGACCAGTCGAGGGTCAGCTTCTGCGGGTTGGGGTCGGGGGCGCCGGGCAGCCCCATGACGCCCTTCACCCGCCGGCCGCACCCGTCGCCGGTGGAGTGCAGGCGCAGGTCGTCGGCGAAGACCTCGATGGCGGACAGCGCGAACCGCGCCGTGCCGTCGGGGTGGCTGCACGCCCCGCGCCCCTTCACCTCGCCGGCGGCGGCGCGGACGATGTCGGCGGGCTGGCTGCCGGCGACCGCGAGGTCCACGGCCCGGGCGAGGTCGGGCAGGCCCCGCTTGCACGGCCCGCACTGTCCCGCGGACTCGCCGGCCAGGTAGCGCACCACCTGCGCCGCCTCCCCGAGCGGGCAGGTGTCGGCGGCGAGCGGCACGATGATGCCGGCGCCGAGGGTGCCGCCGACCGCGGCCATCCCCTTGCGGGAGATCTCGGCCCGGTCCGCCGCCTCCGCCGTGATCCACTTGCCGTGGTAGCCGCCGGTGAGGATGCCGGGCCCCTCGGGCACCTCGCAGAGGTCGAGGATGTCCCGCAGCGGGGTGCCGGCCGCGCACTCGACCACGGCGGGCCGGCCGGCCGCGCCGGTGACGGTCAGCAGGACGGTGCCGGGTTCGTCGTCCGTGCCGAGCGCCGCGTACTCGTACGCGCCGAGCCGCGCGGCGACCGCGAGCTGGGCGTACGTCTCCGCGTTGGAGAGCAGTGTGGGCAGGCCGCTCACGCCGGAGTCGCTGGAGCGCTTCTTGGTGCCGGGCGGGATGTGCGGCAACCCGTTGATGCCGTTGACCAGCGCCCCGCCCTCCCCGGAGATGAACCGGTGCGGGACGGTGACCACGCTCGCCGGCACCGGCATCCGTCGCTCCGCCAGCGCCTCCAGGAGCGAGTCGCGCCCCACGCCGTCGTCGGCGACGCCGATCACGATCTCCTCCGCGTCCAGGGCGTACGCGGCCAGGGCCGCGCCGTCGAGGACGAGGTGGGGCGCCCGGGTGAGCAGCACCTTGTCCTTCCAGCTCGCCGGCTCCCCCTCGGTGGCGTTGACGACCACCACGGCGCCCAGGTCCTGCCGCTCGCAGGACTCCAGCACCGCCCGCACCTTCCGGGCGAACGGGAAGCCCGCGCCGCCCTTGCCCTTGAGCTGGATCCCCTCGGCGAGCCGGAGCAGGCCGGCGGGCTCCAGCGGCCGGACGGGCCCGTGCACCTCCTCGTGCGCGGCCAGGTCCAGCCGGCCGAACTCGGCGAAGCCGGCGGTCAGCCGGGGCTCGCCCACGCAGGCCACCGGGGGCACGGTGGTCCGCTTCACTTCGCCTCACCCCGCAGCCCGGCCCAGTACGCCCCGTCCACCGCCTCGGCGTTGGCCCGGCGCCGGCGCGCCGAACGGCCCTCGCCGGCGGCCCGCCGCGCCCGCCGGGACGCCAGGTCCACGAGCGTCGGGGTGTCGTCGGCCGGCACCTCCTCGGGCACGTACCGGGCCGGCGGGCGCCAGTAGTCCGGCTCCTCCGGCACGTCGTCCTCGGCGCTGTGCCGGCCGCCGCCGCTGCGCGGCATCGCGGAGATCGGCTCGGCCGATACCGGCCCCGCCGAGATCGGCCCGACCGAGATCGGTGCCGCCGTCACCGGTTCGGCCGACACCGGTTCGGTCTCCCAGCGACGCGGGCTGGTCCACGGCTCCTCCGGCCGGTCGGCGCCGAGCGTCGCGTACCAGGCGTCGTCGGCCTCGCCGCGGTCCTCGGCGCGCCGGCGGGCCGCCGGTGCCGCGCCCCGGCCGCGCCGGGTCGGTTCGGGCTCCTCGGCACGGCGTCGCCGCGACCGCCGCGCCGGCGACTCGTCGGCGCCTCCCGCCACCGGGGCGAACTCGTCGTCCCGCGGCGGGGCGGGCTCGTACTCCTCCTCGCGGTACCGGGCGGCCGGCCGCGCGTCCCGCGAACGCCGGCCGCGACCGGCCGCATCGTCGGCCCGCCCGCGCCGGCCGCCGGGCTCGGCCGCCACCTCGGCCCGCCCACGCCGACCACCGGAGTCGGCCGCCACCTCGGCCCGCCCACGCCGACCACCCGACTCGGCCACCACCTCGGCCCGCCCACGCCGGCCACCGGGCTCGCGGAGGCTGCCCGGCTCGGGAACCACGGGAACCGTGAACCGGTCGGCGTCCCGCCGCCGGCCGTTCGCCGGCACGGACAGCTCGGCGGTGGCCTGCGCCCACTCGGCCTCGCGCCGCCGCCGGGCGATCTCGGCGGCCCGGGCCGCGCCCCGACGGCCCCACCCGGCCAGGACCGACCGGCCGCGGCCGTCCTCGGCCGGTCGCCCGGCGAGCGCCGTGTTCATGGCGGCGGCCTGCTGCTGCTCGCGGCTGCGCCGGCCGAGCGTGACCGAGAGGCGGACCAGCAGCGCCAGCACGACCAGCACCACGCAGGCCAGGTAGCTCAGCACCACCCAGGAGCTGGCGGGCCGCCCGGCGTTGAGGCCGTGGACGAGGGCGAACGGCCAGGAGACGTACGCCGTCGAGTGCAGCGCCCGCCACAGCCACCTCGGGCCGACGCCGGCGAACCGGGCCCGGACGACCCCGGTCCAGAGCACGCTCACCATCAGCAGGGCGGCCACCGTGCCGAGTCCGACGTAGAGCCCGGCGCCGGAGACGAACGGCACCACGGCGTCGGTGCTCGCCGCCCGGCCCGTGGCGATCTTGGTGAGCACGTGGAACCCGAGCCCGACGACACCGAGGACGCCGGTGGCCCGGTGCGCCGACTGGAGCAGCACCCGGTGCCGGATCAGCAGCACGAGCCGGTCGGTGGCGAGCAGGCCGAGCATGACCGTGAGGCTGAGCGCGACCAGGGTCACCACCCCGGCGAAGAACTCGGTGAAGAAGAAGCCGTACGCGTACGCCCGCTGACCGGCACCGGTCAGCATGACGGCGGCCCACAGCGCGGCGAGCGTGGACACGATCAGCACGCCCACGGCGGACCGGGACGGCGCCCGTACCCCCCGGCTGCTGGTGCTGGTCCGGACCGCCGTCGCCTTCTGGTTCTCCCTGACCCGGGCCATCTGCTCCTCGATCGTCCACGGCGGCGGACCGCCGGCCGACTCCGCTCCCCCCGTCAGTACGGAGCGGGCCCGTGGACGGATCACCGGGGCCGGGGAAGTTTCCCGCGGGATCGAACCGCGCGGTGTCCTCGCGCGTGTAGCGGCACCCGAGCGCCGTCGATAGACGAACATCCATTGACAGTCGCTGCAACACGCTTGTAACCTTTCCGAAAATTTCAGCTCCTGCTGCAAGATTCCGGCAGCAGCCCCCGCTGCCCCGCCCCCGTCCCCCAGGAGTCACCGATGACGCATCGCCGTCGATGCCGCTCGGCGATCCTCGCCGCCGGCATGCTCGCCAGCCTGCTCGTCCCCACCGCCGTGACGGCGCCCCCGGCCGCCGCAGCCCCCACCGGCAACAAGAAGGTGATCGTCCAGCTCTTCGAGTGGAACTGGCCCTCGGTCGCCGCCGAGTGCCAGAGCACCCTCGGCCCGAAGGGCTACGGCTTCGTCCAGGTCTCCCCACCCCAGGAGCACGTCCGCGGCTCCCAGTGGTGGGTGGCGTACCAACCCGTCAGCTACCGCATCGAGTCCCGCAAGGGCACCCGGGCCCAGTTCCAGGCCATGGTGAACGCGTGCCACGCGGCCGGCGTCAAGGTGATCGTGGACGCCGTGGTCAACCACATGTCCGGGCAGGACGCCGGCGGCACCGGGTGGGCCGGCTCGTCGTACGGCCACTACGACTACCCGGGCATCTACCAGACGCAGGACTTCCACCACTGTGGCCGCAACGGCAACGACGACATCGTGAACTACCAGGACCGCTACGAGGTGCAGAACTGCGAGCTGGTGAACCTCGCCGACCTGAGGACCGAGTCGACGTACGTCCGCGACCGGCTCGCCGCGTACCTCAACGACCTGCTCTCCCTCGGTGTCGACGGCTTCCGGATGGACGCCAGCAAGCACATGCCCGCGGCGGACATCGCGGCGCTCAGGGCGCGGCTCTCCCGCCCCGCGTACCTCGTGCAGGAGGTCATCCACGGCGCGGGCGAGCCGATCCAGCCCGAGGAGTACACCGGAAACGGCGACGTGCACGAGTTCCGCTACGGCCGGGACCTGGCCCGGGTCTTCCGGTCGGAGCGGCTGGCCTACCTGCGCAACTTCGGCGAAGGCTGGGGCCACCTGCCCAGCGGCTCGGCGGCGGTGTTCGTCGACAACCACGACACCCAGCGCGACGGCGGGGTGCTCACCTACCGCGACCGGGGCATCTACGCGCTGGCCAACGCCTTCATGCTGGCGTGGCCGTACGGCTCCCCGACGGTGATGTCGAGCTACACCTTCGGCAACCGCGACCAGGGGCCGCCCTCGGACGGCGCCGGCCGCACGCTGAACACCACCTGCTACTCCGGCTGGGAGTGCGAGCACCGCTGGCCGGTGATCGCCAACATGGTCGGCTTCCGCAACGCCACCGAGGGGGCCGGCGTCGCCAACTGGTACGACAACGGCAACAACCACATCGCGTTCAGCCGGGCCGGCAAGGGCTACATCACCATCAACGACGAGGACCACGCCATCACCGGGCGCTCCTACCACGCCGGGTTGCCCGCGGGCCGCTACTGCGACGTCATCCACGGCACCTGGAGCAACGGCTCCTGCAGCGGGCCGGTGATCACCGTGGACGGCAACGGATGGTTCGCCGCCGACATCCCGGCGCACGACGCGGTCGCCATCCACGTCGGCGCCCGCCTGTAGCACCGGACCGGGCGGTCCACCGGCCCACGCGCCGGCCGGACCGCCCGGCCACCCCGGCCCGCCCGGGCCGTGCCACGCCCGGCCGGTGCGCGCGCCGGTCCGCACGGCGCGTTTCGCGGCATCGGCCTGTTCGGGGCGTTGATACCTCGTACAGTGCCTTTGTGTCGTTTGACCGAATGAGCCCTCGGGGCCGTCGGGGCTGGGTCGCCGCCGGCCTCGGCGTACCGGCGCTGCTCGTGACCGCGCTGCTCACCGGCCTGGCCCTGACGCCCCGGGCGGAGCCGGTGGCCCGGCAGGCCGCACCGGCCACGTCCGTGCCCGGGCCCGAGCCGAGCGACGTCGACCAGGGCGCCGAGGAGACCGTGCCGCCCGCCGCGCCGGCGCCGCCCGGGCTGCCGGTGGTCACGTACGATCCCGCGCCCGCCGGCTTCCCGGCCGATCCCGCCACGATGGACACCACCCCGCTGACGGAGGGGCTGCGACCCAGCCGGAAGATCGCGGCGTACGACGCGCCGGGCGGGCGGCCGGTGGCGTACCTCGCCCCGACCATCAGCGGCGTCGACCTCACCGTGCCGATCGCCGAGCGCCGCGCCGGATGGACGGCCGTGCTGCTCCCCTCGGCCAACCGCCGGCTCGCCTGGCTCCCGCCCGGCGGGTTCACGACGGTGCCGCTGCGCGACCAGATCGTCGTGGAGCGCCGCCGCCACCGGCTCACCTGGTACCGGGCCGGGCGGGCGGTGCGGTCGTGGGAGGTGAGCCTCGGCCAGCGCGGGCAGGAGACGCCGCTGGGCCGCACCTTCATCCTGGGCCGCACCCCGCCGCCGCAGGACGTGTACGGCGGGGTGGACATCTTCGCCCTCGGCTCGGTGCCCGACGACCCGGACGCGGTGCCGACCGGCCTGCGCGGGGCGCACATCGGCCTGCACACCTGGTACCACGACGGCGAGTTGGGCGAGAACACCACGAACGGCTGCATCCGGCTGACCCGCAGCGGGCAGCGGGAGCTGCTCGCCGAGGTACGCCCCGGCAGCAGCGTCGTGGTGGTCGAGGAGCTGCCCGAACCACCCCCCACGGCCTGAGCGCCCCGCCCCCGCTCCGTCCGGCGCGAAGGACCGGGACCACAGCGCCGGCGGGCGGGTTCAGTCGCCCAGCAGCCAGCCGTTCTGCTCGGCGATCCGCACGGCCTCGGCCCGGTTCCGGGCGCCGGTCTTGCCGATGGCCGCCGACAGGTGGTTGCGCACCGTCCCCTCCGACAGGTGCAGCGCGGCGGCCAGGTCGGCGACCGTACCCCCGTGGCGGGCCGCGCGCAGCACGTCGGTCTCCCGCTCGGTGAGCGGGCTCGCGCCCGTGGCCAGCGTCTCCGCCGCCAGCGTCGGGTCGACCACCCGGAGCCCGGCGTGCACCCGGCGCACCGCCTCGGCGAGCTGCCGGGCCGGGGTGTCCTTCACCACGAACCCGTTGGCGCCAGCCTCCATGGCGCGCCGCAGGTAGCCGGGGCGGCCGAACGTCGTCACCACCAGCACACGGCAGGTCGGCAGCGCCGCGCGCAGGGCGGCGGTGGCGGCGATCCCGTCGAGCCCCGGCATCTCCACGTCGAGCAGCGCCACGTCCGGCGCGGTCCGCCGCGCCTCGGGCACCACCTCGTCGCCCCGGCCCACCTCCGCCACCACCGTGAGGTCCGGTTCGAGGGAGAGCAGCGCGGCCAGCGCGCCGCGGACCAGCGCCTGGTCGTCGGCGAGCAGCACCCGGATCGGCTCGCTCACCGGGCACCCGCCGGCAGGCCGACCCGCAGCACGAAGCCGGGCCCGTCCGGGCGCCGGCCGACGGTCACCGTGGCGTCGAGCCGCTGCGCCCGCTCGCGCAGGCCGACCAGGCCGTGTCCGGCCGTCGCGGCCTCCGCCGTCGGGCCCCGCCCGTCGTCGCTGACCTCCACGGCGTCCGGGCGCACCCGGACCGTGCAACGCCGTGCTCCGCTGTGCCGGACCACGTTGGTCACCCCTTCCCGTACCGCCCACGCGAACAGTTGGTCCCGCTCCGGCGGCAGCGCCGGCAGCTCGGCCGGCAGGTCGGCGGCGATGCCCGCGGCGGCCAGCGCGGTACGGGCGCCGGCCAGCTCCTCGACCAGCCGCACGTCGCGGTACGCCCCGACGGTCCGCCGTACGTCGGCCAGCGCCGCGCGGGCGAGCTGCTCGACCTCGGCGATCTCCGTGGCCGCCCGGGCCGGGTCCACCTCCACGAGCCGTCCCGCCAGCTCGGCCTTGATCGCCACCACCGTGAGCGAGTGGCCCAGGATGTCGTGCAGGTCCCGCGCCGTCCGGGCCCGTTCCTCGGCGACCGCCAGCCGGCGGATCTCCTGTTGCGCCGCGCGCAGTTCGCCGTTGCGCTGGGCCAGGGCGGACACCCCGAACATGGCGAACGAGGCGAGCAGGACCGCGAAGACGATGGTGCTCTCCGTCGCCCAGGCGGGCACCAGGTAACTCAGCACGACCGGCACCAGCACGGCCAGCACCACGACGACCAGCGCCCACACCCGGGGCAGCAGGAACACCGCGGCCGCGGCGACGAAGACCAGCGTGGTCATCCAGTCCCCGTCGGTGCCCGGGATGCCGAGCACGCCGAGGGCGAGCAGCCCCAGCAGGCCCGCCACGGCCGGCGCCGGCGGGATCGGCCGGTTCCGCTGCCGATGCGAGCGGGCCCACTCGAACAGCAGCACGTACGCCACGCCGAAGGCGATCAGCGTGCCCACGCCGAGCGCCCTGCGCCAGATCTCGTCCTGGCGCAGGGCGGTGGCCAGCGGCACGTTGAGGAAGAACAGCCAGACGGCGGCCAGCAACCAGCCGAGGAGCCGCCACTTGCGGCCCACCGGCTGGTACGGGCCCGTCGTCATCGCGTCCACGCTAGCGGTCGGCGCGGTCACACCCGCGCGGTGTCCCGGCGGAACAGCCGGGCGGCGCCGACCGCGAAGACGACCGTCCACACGGCCAGGTTGGCGATCGCCCCCGTGCTCACCCCGTCGCCGGTCAGCGGGGCGCGGGCGAGTTCACCGACGCCGTAGACCGGGGTGAACCGCGCGACGTGCTGGAGCACGTCGGGCAGCACCTCGAGCGGGACGAAGAGCCCGCCGAACATGGCCAGCACGGCCAGGATCGGGCCGATGAACTGCATGACGTTCTCCGCCGGGAACAGGTAGCCGACGAAGAGGCCGAAGGCGGCGAAGACGAGCGAGCCGAGCCAGGCGCCGAGGCCGGTGAGCAGCCACACGTCGGCGGACAGGCGTACGCCGGCGGCGGCGCCCACGGCGAACTCGACGCAGACGGCGATGAGGCCGAGGGCCATCGCGGTGACCACCTTCATGGCGACGTACGCGGTCGGGCGCAGCGGCGTGAGCCGCAACTGCCGGCTCCAGCCCAGTGCCCGCTCGGTGGCGACCGCGGCGCCGATGCTGGTGGTGGCCACCATGGCCGCGTACACGGCCAGGCTGACCATGATGTACGCGATCACCGAGTTGCCGCTGTCGAGCTGCTGCCCGCGCTGCGGCAGGCCGAAGATGAGGAAGAAGACGGCCGGCATGATGAGCGTGAACGCGAGCGTGCGGCGGTTGCGCAGCACCCGGCGCAGCTCGATGCGGAGCGCGGCCGGGGAGAACCCGCCGAGGGCGGGCGGCCGCCGGTCGGCCTGGACGCCGCGGTCGGTGGCGGTAGTGGGCAGGGCGGTGGTCATCGTCAGGCTCCGGTCTGGTCGGTCGTGAGGGCGAGGAAGGCGTCCTCGAGGTTGCGGGAGGTGATCTCGACGTCCCGCGCCTCGGTCCGCGTGAGCAGGTGCCGGGCGATCCGGTCGGAGTCGGAGGTGTGCACGAGCACGCTGTCGCCGCGTACCTCGACGGCGTCGACGCCGGGCAGCGCGGCGAGCGCGGCCTGGTCGGCGCCGGGGAGGGTGGCCCGGACGAGCCGCCCGGCGGCCAGGTTCTTGATCTCGGCGGTGGTGCCGTCGGCGACGATCCGCCCCTGCCGGACGAGCACGATCCGGTCGGCGTACGCGTCGGCCTCGTCGAGGTAGTGGGTGGCGAAGATGACGGTCCGCCCGGACCGGGCGTCGTGCCGCAGCGCCTGCCAGAACTCGCGCCGCCCCTCGACGTCCATGCCGGTGGTCGGCTCGTCGAGCACCATGAGGTCCGGGTCCGGCAGCAGGGCGAGCGCGAAGCGCAGCCGCTGCTGCTGGCCGCCGGAGCAGCGCCCGACGACCCGGTCGGCGATGTCGGTGATCCCGGCCCGCTCGAGCACCTCCTCGGCGGAACGGCTGTGCCGGTAGAAGTTGGCGGTCAGCCGCACGGTCTCACCGACGGTCAGGTCCTTGAGCAGCCCGCCGGTCTGGAGCACCGCGGCGACCCGGCCGCGGGCGATCGCGTCCGCCGGGCTGCCGCCGAGGATCCGCGCCGACCCGGCGTCCGGGCGGGCCAGGCCGAGCAGCATGTCGATGGTGGTGGTCTTGCCGGCGCCGTTCGGGCCGAGGAAGGCGACCACCTCGCCGGGCTCGACCCGCAGGCTCAGCCCGTCGACGGCGGTGACGGCGCCGAAGGTCTTGGTGAGGCCGCTCAGCTCGACGGCCGCGTGCGTACTGGTCATGGCAGCCATGCTCCGGCGGGCCCGGTGCCCGCGCCCCGAGCGGCCGTCACGTTCCGGCCATGACATTTGTCAGGGCGGGGGCGACCTCGGCCGCCCCCGCCCGTCGGGTCAGTGCTGGCCCGGTTCCGGCTCCCGGGCCTGCCTGGGCAGCAGGAACGCCGCCGCCACCGTGACCGCGAGCAGCGCGGCCTCCACCCAGAGCGTGGCCCGGACCGCGCTGCCCGCGCCGTCGTCGGGCAGGCGGGCGAAGAAGACGGTGCCGAGCAGCGCCACGCCCAGCGCGCCGCCGAGCTGCTGCACGGCGGTGAGGGTGCCGGAGGCCGAGCCGGTCTCGGCCGGTTCCACCCCGGAGAGCACGATGTCGAAGAACGGGGCCATCACGAGGCCCATCCCGAACCCGACCACGAGCAGCGCCGGGACCAGCCGCCACGGCGTGACGTCCGGGCCGGCCAGCCGCAGGGTCAGCAGCATCCCGCCGACGCCGGCGAGCACGACGAGCAGGCCGGCGTGGATGAGCGTACGGCCGAGCCGGCGGGCCAGGCCGGCGCCGGCGATCACGAAGGCGATCACCATGCCGAGCGCCTGCGGCACTCCGGCCAGGCCGGCGTGCAGCGGCGAGTACCCGAGGCCGAGCTGGAGGTAGAGGCTGAACACCAGGGAGAAGCCGGTGAGGGCGGTGAAGAACGCCAGCCCGGCCACGAGGCCGCCGGTGAACGCCCGGCGCCGGAACAGCGTCGGCACGACGAGCGGGTCGCGGCCGGCGCGCTGGCGGCGTACCTCGTAGCGGGCGAAGATCGCGAAGACGACGGCCGCGGCGGCGAGCATGGCGAACATCCAGCCCGGCCAGCCCTGCTCCCGGCCCTGCACGAGCGGGTAGACGAGCAGCACGGCGCCGACCGCGACCAGCCCGACGCCGGGCAGGTCGAGCCGCGAGGCGTGCGTCGAGCGCGACTCGGGCAGGAAGCGCAGCGCCCCGAGCGTCGCGAGCAGCCCGATCGGCAGGTTGATCAGGAAGATCGCGCGCCAGCCGGTGCCCGCGATGTCGGCGTCGACCAGCCAGCCGGCGAGGATGGGGCCGCCCACCGCGGAGATCCCCATGACCGGGCCGAACGCCCCGAAGGCGGCGGCCATCTCCCGGGGCGGGAAGACCTCCTTGATGATGCCGAGGCCCTGCGGGATGAGCACCGCGCCGAACAGGCCCTGCGCCACCCGGGACGCGACAAGCATGCCGGGGGCGACGGAGAGGGCGCAGAGCGCCGAGGCGGCCGTGAAGCCGAGCACCCCGACGAGGAACATGCGGCGGCGGCCGTAGAGGTCGCCGAGGCGGCCGCCGGTGACCAGGCCGACGGCCATGGCGAGCGTGTAGCCGGCGCCGAGCCACTGGATCAGGGTGGCGGAGCCGCCCAGGTCGGCGCGGATCGCCGGGCCGGCGAGGTTGGTGACGAGAGCGTCGAGGAGGTCCATGGCCTCCGCGGCGAGGATGACGGCGAGGGCGAGCCACCGCCAGCGGTACGGCGCGGGTGTGGTGTCGGTGGGTGGGGCGACGCCCGTCTCCCCCACGGCGGCCTGGGACATGGGATCTCCTCGAAACCAGAGTCGAACACTGTTCGTTAACGAACACTGTTCTATCAACGAACAGTGCTCGTCGGCAAGTACGATGTTCGTGTCCCCGACCCGGAGGTCCCCGTGAGCGAACTGCCCGACCCGCCCTGGCGCACCCCGTCCCGCGGCCGCACCCGCCGCCCGCTCAGCCAGGAGGCGGTGGTGGACGCGGCGCTGGCCGTCCTCGACCGCGAGGGTCTGGGCGGGCTGAGCATGCGGCGGGTCGCCCAGGAGCTGGGCACCGGCCCGGCCTCGCTCTACGCGCACGTCTCCGGCAAGGAGGAGCTGCTGGAGCTGCTCCTGGACCGGGTGAGCGCCACCATCACCGTCCCCGAACCGGACCCGCGGCGCTGGACGGAGCAGATCAAGGACGTGGCCTGGCAGGCGTACCGCGTGTACGCCGCCAACACCCACCTCGCGCTGGCCTCCCTGGCCACCATCCCCACCGGCCCCAACGCGCTGCGGGTCACCGAGGGGATGCTGGCCATCCTGTTCGCCGGCGGCGTGCCGCCCCAACCGGCGGCGTGGTTCCTCGACCGGCTCTTCCTCTACATCGCCGGCGACGCGTACGAGGGGGCACTGTTCGGCGAGAAGGTCCGCGCCTCCGGCAAGGACGTCGAGGGGTACTGGACGGGGATGCTCACGCAACTGCGCGAGTACTACCTCAGTCTGCCGGCCGAACGCTTCCCGCACACCCTCGCGAACCTGGACGCCCTGATGGCCGGCGGCGGCGACGAGCGCTTCGCGTTCGGCCTCGACCTGCTCGTGCAGGGCGTGGCCCGGTACGCCGAGCCCGCCTGACCGCCCCGCGCACGAGCGCTCCCACCCGCGGCAGGCGCGGCCGTGGCCCTGCGCCGCCGGGCGCGTCCTCGCCGCGGGACGGCCGCGCACCACCGGCACCGGACCGGCCGGCAGGATTCCCGCCGCGCGAGCCGGGTAACCGCCGGTCCGCACGCGGACACGGGGAGGGGACGCTCATGGGCAGCGCGCCGCAGGGGGACGCCGACACCGTCGTACTGATCCACGGGCTGTGGATGACTCCCCGCAGCTGGGAACACTGGGTCGACCGCTTCACCGCCCGTGGCCTGCGGGTGCTCGCGCCCGCCTGGCCCGGCATGGAGGGCGAGGTCGAGCAGCTGCGCGAGGATCCCACCCCGATCGCCGGGCAACGACTCGGCCGGATCGTCGACCACTACGCCCGTACCATCCGCGGCCTCATGCGCCCGCCGATCATCATGGGCCACTCCTTCGGCGGGCTCGTCACCCAGATCCTGGTCGGCCAGGGGCTCGGCGCGGCCGGGGTGGCCATCCACCCGGCCCCGATCAAGGGCGTCGTCAAGCTGCCCCTGAGCACCCTGCGCTCGGGCTTCTCGATCCTGCGCAACCCGGCCAACCGGCACCGGGCCGTGCCGTTCACCCAGGACGACTTCCACTACGCGTTCGGCAACACCATGAGCCGGGCGGACTCCGACCGGGCCTGGGAGCGCTACGCCGTCCCCGGCGCCGGGCACGTGCTCTTCGAGTCGGTCTTCGCCAACCTCGACCCCAACTCGGCGGCCGAGGTCGACACCCGCCGCGACGACCGGGCCCCGCTGCTCCTGATCGCCGGCGGCGCCGACCACGTGATCCCGCCGGGTGTGGTGCGCAGCAACGCGGCCCTGTACACGAAGTCCCGGGCGCTGACCGCGTACCACCCGTTCCCCGGCCGGTCCCACTTCACCGTCGGTCAGGACGGCTGGGAGGAGGTCGCGGACTACGCGCTCGACTGGGCACAGCACGCGGCCGCCATGCCCCGCGAGGCCACCATCTCCAGCGAGAACCCCCGCCGCTGACGGGAGCCGGACCGCCCGTCTCCGCATGGCGGGGCGCTCACCGGGTACCACCGGACCATGAGGGCGAGTTTCCGGCTCGGCCGGGTCGCGGGTGTACCCGTCGGGGTCAACTGGAGCGTCCTGGTCATCTTCGCGTTGATCTGGTGGGGCCTGTCCGCCAGCCAGTTCCCCCGTTCCTACCCGGACCGTCCGGTGATCCTGTACGTCCTGTCGGGGCTGGTCGCGGCCGTGGTCTTCTTCCTCGGGCTGCTGGCGCACGAGGTGTCCCACGCCATCGTGGCGAAGAACAACGGCCTGGAGGTCGGCGGCATCACCCTCTGGCTGTTCGGCGGGGTCGCCGAGCTGCGCGGCGAGGCGAAGAGTCCCGGCGCGGAGCTGCGGATCGCCGGCATCGGCCCGCTGGTGAGCCTCATCATCGGGGTCGTCTTCGGCGCGTTCGCCATCATCCTGGCGCAGGTCGGGTACCGCGGGCTGCTGCTCGGCGTGCTGGCGTGGCTGGCCGGCATCAACATCCTGCTGGCCGTGTTCAACGTCCTGCCGGCGGCCCCGCTGGACGGCGGCCGGCTGCTGCGGGCGGGGGTCTGGCGCTGGACCGGCGACCGGACGAAGGCGTCGGTGGTGGCGGCGCGGGCCGGCTGGGTGCTCGGCGCGCTGCTCATCGTCGTGGGCCTGTGGCAGTTCATCGCCGGCCGGGGCTTCGGCGGGCTCTGGCTGGCGCTGATCGGCTGGTTCCTCATCGGCGCCGCCGGGATGGAGGAGCGGCAGGCCCGGATGGGCAGCGCCCTCCAGGGTGTCCGGGTGGCCGACGTGATGACCCCGCAGCCGCAGACGGCCTCGGGGGACATGACCGTCGCGGACTTCGTCGACCACTACCTGTTCGCGTACCGGCACTCGGCCCTGCCGCTCACCGAGGACGGGGGCCGGCCCGTCGGCCTCGTGACCCTCGACCGGGTACGCGGCATCCCGGCCGACCGCCGGCCGGCGACCACGCTGGCCGAGGTGGCGTGCCGGGAGGAACAGCTCGTGCTCGCGACGCCCGACGAGCCGCTGAACGAGCTGCTGCCCCGGCTCAGCGAGTGCGCCGACGGGCGCGCCCTCGTGGTCACCGAGGGCAGGCTCGTCGGCATCGTCTCCCCCAGCGACATCAGCCGCGCGGTGCAGCACGGCAGCCTCCGCGACCAGATGGCCGACCGACCGGGCTGATCGGTCAGCGCGGGAAGTACCGGTCGAGCAGCGCCGTCCGGAAGACGCCCTCCGGGTCCATCCGGCGCAGCAGGTCGGCGAAGTCCGCGTACCGGGGGTAGGCGGCGGCCACCTGTTCCGGGGCCATGTCGAAGACCTTGCCCCAGTGCGGTCGGGGCCGCCACGGCGCCAGCCGCTCCTCGACGGCCGCCACCACGGGCAGCACGGCGTCGGCGTCGTCGATCCACGTGAAGTGGACGGCGAGGCTGTCGCGGTCGTGGTTCGGGCTGAGCCACAGCGGGTCGGCCGCCACCGCGCGCAGCTCGCAGATCTGCAGCACCGGGGCGATGAGGTGCGCGATCGGGTCGAGCGCCGCGAGCACCTCGGCGGCCGCGGCGCGCGGCACGTGGTACTCCGACTGCAACTCGTCGCCGCTGCTCGGGGTGAAGCCGAGCCGGAAGTGCGGCAGCCGCTCGTGCCAGGGCCCGGGCACGCCCAGCTGTGGGGTGCAGTTCTCCGCCGGCATGCCGGGCACCGGGTGCAGGGGCGCGCCGGCCGCCGTCGTACCGAGCCAGCCGGCCGGCGGCGCCGGCTGGCCGGCCCGCTGCTTGCGCCACACCTGGTTGATCCGGGGGGTACGCCAGTCGGTGAAGAGGCTGACGCTGTACGCCGAGGCGAACGCCGGGTCCAGCTCCTCCCGGGGCAGGTCGAGGTGGACGTACTGCCGGATCTCGAAGGCCGGCACGAGGTCGAGGGTGACCCGGGTGACGACGCCGAGCGCGCCGAGGTTGACCACCATGCCGGCGAACGTGTCCCCGTCGGCGTCGCGGTCGACGCGCAGCAGGTCGCCGTCGGCGGTGACCAGTTCGAGCCCCGCCACGGCGCTCGCCAGGTTGCCGTTGCCCTCCCCCGAGCCGTGCGTGCCGGTGGCGACCGCGCCGGCCACCGAGATGTGCGGCAGCGAGGCGAGGTTGGCCAGTGCCCACCCCTCGGCGTGCAGGTGGGTGGCCACGTCCCCGTACCGCAGGGCGGCGGCCACCGTGACGCGCCGCCGCTCCCGGTCGATGCTGATCTCCGGCGGCAGCCCGGCCAGGCTGACGAGGGCGCCGTCGGTGTCCCCCAGCCGGTTGAAGGAGTGCCCGCTGCCCACGGCCCGCACCCGCCGGCTGCCGGCGACCAGCCGCCGCAGCTCGTCGACGCTGGTCGGCCGGTGGTACGCCCGGGCCGAGTACCGCACGTTCCCGGCCCAGTTCCGCCGGGGCACACCGCCGCCGGTCGCGGCACCGTCGGCGGTCACGGCGCCGGCGGCTGTCGCGCTGCCCGGCACGCTCGCGGCCGGCACGGGCGCGTCCGGTGCGACGGCCTCCACCTGACGCGGTACGGCGGGGTCGGTGCGTTCGTGGGTCACGTGCTCGGCTCCCGATCGGTCGTGCGGTCGTCGGCGAGGGCGGCGCTGAGCGACCGCAGCGCCTCGTCGACCTGTGCGGTGCTGTAGCCGCGGGCGGCGACCGTGAGACCGGCCGCCCGGGCCTGCTCGACGGCGGCGCGGGCCGCCTGGCGTTCCGGCGCCCCACCCCAGGCCAGAGCCTCCTGCCCCTGGCGGATGAGGCGGTCGACGGGGCTCGTCTCGTAGCCGCGCAGCCCCATCGTGAGGTCGTCGACCGGGAAGGCGGCCCGCCGGCGGGCGAGCAGGTCGACGAACCGCTCCCCGCCGTGCCGGGCCAGCGCGGCGGCCACATCGTCGGGCCTCTCCCGCACCTGGCCGAGGTCGAGCAGCTCCACCGCGGGACGGCCGTCGACGGGGTGCCGCGCGGTGGACGGCGCGTCGAGGGCCACCCCCGGGGCGGGCACCATCAGCAGGCGGGGCGGGGCCGGGACGCCCGCGACGGGCGGCGGCGCGTCGAGCACGAGCGCCTGGATCTCCGTCCACCGGATGAGCCGGCGCAGCCCCGGCCGCCGTACCGTGATCCCGTCCGGCCCGATGCCGAACCGGAACGGACGCAGCGCGCCGAGCAGCACCACACCGCCCAGGGCCACGGCGCCGATCGCCACGAGGTTGCGCAGCAGCGACCGCTCGCTCGGCAGGGCCAGCAGGACCACGCCGCCCAGTACGCAGACCGCCGGCAGCACCAGCGAACCGTGGTTGCGGCGCAGTTCCACGTCCTGACCCCCGTCCTGACCGTGGTCGTCGGTGTGCGCATCCTCCCGGCGGGCCGGCCGGTGCGGCACCCGCCGATCGGGCACGGTTGGCACCGGCATCCGGGGGAACCCTACGCCCATGAGCAGTCACCGACTCCCGCGACGTTCCGGGGGGTTCCCGGACGCGTCGTCGCCCGGGCCCCGGCCCACGCCGGCGCCCCCGCCGGCCCCGACGCCGGTGCCGACCCCCGCGCCGCCGCCCCGGCGGGAGCGCCGTCCGGGCGGTCAGAGCTTCGACATCACCTCGGCGGCGACCAGCTCGATGTGGTCCAGGTCGCTCAGGTCGAGCACCTGGAGGTAGATGCGCTGGCTGCCGACGGCCGCGTACTGGCCGATCTTGTCGACGATCTCCGCGGGCGTGCCGGCGAGGCCGTTGGCGCGCAGCTCGTCCGGCTCCCGGCCGATGGCCGCGGCCCGGCGGGCCACCTCGGCGTCGTCCCGCCCGCAGCACAGCACCAGCGCGTTCGACCAGCACAGCTCGGCCGGGTCACGGCCGATCTCGGCGCACGCCGCCCGGACCCGGTCGAACTGGGCCGCCGAGTCCGCCACCGAGGCGAACGGCAGGTTGAACTCGTCGGCGTACCGGGCAGTGAGCTGCGGGGTGCGCCGGCGACCCATGCCGCCGAGCAGGATCGGCGGGCGCGGGGACTGCACCGGCTTCGGCAGGGCCGGCGAGTCCGCCACCGGGTAGTAGCGCCCGTCGTAGCTGAACGTATCGCCGCGCGGCGTCGCCCAGAGGCCGGTGATGACGGCCAGCTGCTCCTCCAGCCGGTCGAACCGCTCGGCCAGCGACGGGAAGGGGATGCCGTACGCGGTGTGCTCCTCGGCGAACCAGCCGGTGCCGATGCCCAGCTCGACCCGGCCGCCGCTCATCTGGTCGACCTGCGCCACGGTGATCGCCAGCGGGCCGGGGAGGCGGAAGGTCGCGGCGGTCATCAGGGTGCCCAGCCGGATGCGGCTGGTGTCGCGGGCCAGGCCGGCGAGGGTCGTCCACGCGTCGGTGGGGCCCGGCTCCCCGCTCACCTCACCCATCTTCAGGTAGTGGTCGGAGCGGAAGAACGCGCCGTAGCCGGCGTCCTCGGCGCAGCGGGCCACGGCGAGCAGGTCGTCGTAGGTGGCGCCCTGCTGGGGTTCGGTGAAGATCCGCAGTTCCATGCCCCGAGCATATGGAGCCGGTCCGGGCGCCGCCCGGGCGACCGGCCACTCGGGCCGGCGCCACGGCACGCCACCGGCGGGGCCGGCGGCACACCGGCGCACAGCCCCGGCCGCCCGTCGACGACCTCTCAGACCTGGCCCAGCCCGGCCTGCCGGGCCCGCTGGATCGCCTGGCCTCGGTCGGCGACCTGGAGCTTGGTGAGCACGTTGGAGAGGTGGTTGCGCACGGTCTTCGGGCTCAACGTGAGCCGGCGGGCGATGACCACGTTGCTCAGGCCCTGGGCGACCAGGTCGAGCACCTCGCGTTCCCGGTCGGTGAGTTCCGGGAACGGCACCGGGCCGGCCGTGCGCGCCCCGGCCAGGAAGCCCACCGCCCGGCTGGCGATCACCGGGCCGAGCAGCACCTCGCCGTTGGCGACCGCCCGCACGGCGCGCTCCACCTCGGCCGGCGCGGCGCCCTTGAGGAGGTAGCCGCGGGCGCCGGCGCGCAGTGCCGCGAAGACCGAGTCGTCGTCGTCCAGCATGGTGACCACGAGCACGCCGATGTCCGGGTGCCGCCCGACGATCTCCCGGGTCGCCTCCACGCCGGAGCGCCCGCCCAGGTGCAGGTCCATGACCATCACGTCGGGGCGTACGGTGTCGGCGACCCGCAGCGCGCCGTCCGCGTCCGCCGCCTCGCCGACGACCCGCAGCCCGGCCGTGGACGACAGCAGCGCGGTCATGCCCAGCCGGAACACCGGGTGGTCGTCGACGACGGCCACCCGGATCTCGTCCGCGCCGCCCGCGCTCACGACGGCACCGCCGCCGGACGCGCGACCGCCGCCGGGTCCGGGTCGCCGGCCACGGCGCACCGGTCGTCGGGGACGTGCACGGTCACGACGGTGCCACCGGCGGGGCCCGGGCCGATCCGGCAACTGCCGCCGATCCCCTCGGCGCGTTCCCGCATGGACAGCATCCCGATGCCGGTCGGCGCCCCGGACGGGATGCCGCCGCCGTCGTCGCCGACCCGGACCGTCACGCCGGAGGCGTCCCGCTCCACGCTGATGTCGCAGTTACGGGCGCCGGAGTGCCGGTACGCGTTGGCCATCGCCTCGGCGACGATCCCGTAGACGGCGGTGGCCACGGGCTCCGGCAGCGGCAGGGCGGGCGCCGCCACCCGCACGGTGAGACCGGACCGCTCGTACCGCTGGGCCAGCTCGTGCAGCGCGGGCGCCAGACCGCGCTCGCCGAGCACCGGGGGGAGCAGGTCGCGGGCCAGGTCGCGGATCTGCTCGACGCCCTGGTCCAGCTCGTCCCGCAGGCGTTCGAGCAGGTGGCCGGCCGCGGCCGGGTCGGTGGTGAGCAGGTTGCGGGCGGCCTGGAGGCCGAGCGCGACGCCCGCGAGGGCGGGGCCGAGCCCGTCGTGGAGATCGCGGCGCAGCTTGCGGCGCTCGGAGTCACGCGCGTCGGCCAGCCGCGCGCGGGAGGCGACCAGCGCCCGGCTGGTCGCGGCGAGGCTGGCCGCCGAGGAGACCACCGGCACCAGGTCCACGAGAGCGGCCCTGGTCCGCCCGTCCAGCCGCTCGCCGGCCGGGGCCCACGCGGTGAGCCGGCCCACCTCCCGGTCACCGCGACGCAGCGGCAGGACCAGGGGCTCCCCCACCGGTCCGGCGGACGCGTGGTGGGCCGTGCACGGCTCCGGTCCGTCCACGACGATCCCGCAGGCGCCGAGGCGGAGCAGGTCGGTGAGGCTCTGCGCCACCCCGGTCAGCACGTCGGCGGGGTCCTCGGCGGCGCTGATGCGGTGGCCCACGCGGCGTACGACGCCGAGGGGCTCGGCCGCGGCGCCGTGGATCAGCCGGTCGACCCAGCGCTGCACCCGGATCCGGCCCGGCTGCACGCCGGCCGCCACGAGCGCGGTGACGAGCACGCCGGGCACGGCCGGGGTGGTCGGCAGCAGCGCGTCGAGCGCCGAGACTCCCAGCACGTACGCGGCGACCAGCAGGAACGTCATGAGGAACCAGACCAGGGTGCGGCGGACGGCGATCTCGATGCCCCAGAGCCGTTGCCGCAGCACCACCGCGAGGACGGCCGCGGGGAAGAACGCCTGTGAGGCGAGCATCGCCGTGGGCGCCAGCCAGTCGGCCAGGTGCGCGGCCGGGCCGGCGGGCAGCGCCACCGGACCGAAACTCAGGGCGAGCAGCACCGTGCCGACGGCCAGCCAGCCCAGACCGACCCGCTCGGTGGCCGGGCCGGCCCGCCAGCGCCACGCCACCCCGGCGGCGGCCACCAGGCCGAGCAGCGGCACGGCCGCCATCACCACCGGCTGGACCGCCACGATGAGGTCCGCCCAGGCGGCGCTGCGGATCGGCAGCGGCGCGCCCGGACCGGCGGTCGGGCCGGGCCACGTGAGCTGGAACAGCTCGAAGGTGGCGACGACCAGCGTGCCGGCGAGCACCGCTGCCCGGGCGGGCCGCGGCAGCCGTCCCTCCCGGACCAGCCAGGGCAGGACGACGATGAGCGAGAGCATGCCGGGCGCCCAGGCCCAGTACTGCGCGGAGGTGAGCAGCACCGGGTCGGGCAGGGTCG
The DNA here is from genome assembly GCF_003610785.1 of Micromonospora globbae. Taxonomy (GTDB): domain Bacteria; phylum Actinomycetota; class Actinomycetes; order Mycobacteriales; family Micromonosporaceae; genus Micromonospora; species Micromonospora globbae. The sequence continues at coordinate 72,415 of NZ_RAQQ01000016.1, read as the reverse complement.
GATGCACGGTGAGGAGGTCGGCGTACTGGGCGCTGAGCGCGCTGACCCCGCCGCCGACCCCGGTGGCGGCCAGCAGCCACGCCACCGGGTGACCGCGGCGCAGCAGGATCAGCCAGGCCACCGCGCCGTAGACGGCGCAGTCGGTGAAGTCGACAAGGAAGTACAGCTGGGACAGCCCCCACGGCCGGCGGGCGGCCGCCCAGCAGACCGCGGTGGCGACGACGAGGAGCGCGCACCCGACGAGAACCGACCACGCGGCGGCCGGGTGGCGACGGTCGCCACCGGCCGCCGCCCGGTCCGCGGCGTCCGGTCCGCCCGGCTGAACTGGCATGCCCGGAATCCTGGCAGCCGAGCGGTCAGTTGCCGATCCTCCGACGCTCCAGCGCGAATGTCAGTCCGGCGACAGTCGCCCACAGGCCGCCCGGCACCAGCGCGAGGTACTGCAACGGGACCAGCTGGGTGGCGGCCACCAGCAGGGCGACCAGCAGGCTGAACACCGCGAACCAGCGGCTCACGGCGCGGCGGCGCAGCCCGGCGACCGCCACGGCGGCCGCCGTCAGCCCCACACCGGCCCACACCCACGGGAACGTGTTGTAGCCGGCGGCGAGGCCGGCCAGGGTGTCCGGGTCGGTCTCGTCGAGGTGCAGCAGGCCGAAGTACAGCTCGGTGGCGACGCCGCCGCCGACCAGCAGCAGCGCCGCGGTCAGCAGCAGCCCCACGGCGGCCACGTCGGGAAGCAGGCCGCCGGCGGGTTCCCGCGCGGCCAGGCGGCGCCGCAGGCCCGCCGCGAAGACGGCCAGGCAGCCGGCGGCCAGGCTCGTCACGATCTGGTACGCCCAGACGTACGCCTCGTTGCCGGCCAGTGAGCCGACGTAGCGGGCGTTGTCCGCGAACAGCGCGGTGTCGGCGTCGGTGGCCGCGACCGTGACGAAGAGCCCGACGAGCCCGGTGAGACCGCCCACCGTGCCGGCCAGTGCCCAGCCGCGTCCGTGGGACGCGGCGGTCGTGGCGGCCGGGGTCGGGACGGTGTCGACGGAGACGGACATGCGGTACCTCCTCGGGACGTGCGCCGCCGCGTGCCGGCCGCGCTCTGCCCGCGAGCGTCCACGTCCCGGTGTCCCGGCCGCATGTGCGCGGTGTCCCGACCGCCCGGGCGTCTTCCGCTCGTCGCCGGACTCCGGCCGTTCGGACGTCCGCGGGATCCTCCTCGACGTCCCGGCCGGACGGTGCCGATGTCCCTGGCGGTCGGGTCGCCCGGTGCTCCACGGTGGAACCCGCCCGCCGGGGGCGGCGGAGCGGGCCGACGAGCGCGAGGAGGAGCCGATGGAGCAGCAGGACCGGCTGGTCGAGGCCGTGACGGAACTCGCGCCGGAGCTGTCGCGGCGCGCCGGCGAGATCGAGGCGGCCCGCGACATCCCGGGCGATCTGCTCGACGCGCTGCGGGCGGCGGGCTGTTTCCGGATGTTCGTGCCGCGCAGCCACGGCGGGTACGAGGCGGACCTGCGGACGGGGCTGCGGGTGCTGGAGACGCTCGCGCGGGCCGACGGCTCCACCGGGTGGACCGTGATGATCGGTTCGGAGACGCCGCACCTGCTGGCCATGCTGCCGAGGGAGCGGTTCGACAAGATCTACGCCGACGGCCCGGACGTGGTGGTGGCCGGCGGGTTCGCCCCGCAGGGCCGGGCGGAGCTGGCCGACGGCGGTTTCCAGGTGACCGGGCGCTGGGCGTACGCGAGCGGCAGCCGGCACGCCGACCTGATCTTCGGCAACTGCGTGCTGACCGGCGACGGGGAGCCGCTGCCCGGGCCCTCGGGCGCACCGCCGGAGCTGCGCTCGATGCTGTTCCCGGCCGGCCGGGTCACCGTGCACGACACCTGGCACGCGCTCGGCCTGCGCGGCACCGGCAGTCACGACATCGAGGTGTCGGACGAGTTCTGCGCCGCGAGCGACAGCTTCGACCTGTTCACCGGGACGCCCTGCGTGCCCGGGCCGGGCTTCGTCGCGCCGCTGGTCCACTTCGTGCTGCACCTCGGCGCGGTGGCGGTCGGCATCGCGCAGGGAGCGCTGGACGACATGGTGGCGATGCTCGACGGCGGCAGGCAGCGGCTCTACGCCCGCCAGTCCCTGGCCGACTCACCGGCGTTCCGGATCCAGCTCGGTCGGGCGGAGCTGGACGTGCGGGCCGCGCGGACGCTGCTGCGCGAGCTGGCCGACGACCTGTGGGCGGCCTGCGCCACCGACCCCGCGGCGGTGGCCGGGCTCCACCCGCGGGTCTCCGCCGCGTTGCCGTGGGTGACCGAGCGGGCGATGGCCGCGGTGGACACCTGTTACCGGGCGGCCGGGGGCGGGGCGTCCCGGGACGGCGCACCGCTGCAACGCCGGTTCCGGGACATCCACACGTTCAGCCAGCACGCCGCGGCGGCCGAGGGCTGGCTGGGCAACAACGGCGCCCGCCTGCTGGGTCGCCCGGTGGAGCTGGCGTACTGAGTTCCCGCTCCGGGCACCGGGGGGTTGCCCGCGAGCGGGTGGAAGGCGCGGCCGGCCGCCCGGGGCACCACGGGCGGCCGGCCGTCGCCGTCGTGGCGGTCAGACGTACGGGCGGGTGGCGTACGCGGACTTGAGCGCCGCGAGGCCCGGCGCCTTGGGCGACAGCGTGCCCCAGCCGGAGTTGAAGTAGTTCGTGCGGACGATCCTCGGCCCCCGCTCGGCGTTCAGCTTCGCGATGGCCGCCGGGACGGTGGCGATCCAGGCCGCCTGGTTCGGGATCTCCGCCACCCGGACGCCCCACTCGGCGATGATCACCGGTCGGGAGAGCGCGACGGGGCCGAGGTCGGCGACGGCCCAGTCCCTCGTACGCCGGAAGCGGTCCAGGGCGGTGTGGTTGGCGGCGGTCGCGTAGACGTTCCACTGGAGGTGGTCCAGGCGCGACATCAGCGACTCGGGGTGGGTGCGCTGGAAGCACGCGCGGTCGAAGCCGCCGACGCCGACGGAGAACGTCGTGCCGGCCGGCAGCGAGCGCGCCCGGAACCAGTTGACGATGTACGTCATGGCCTGCACCGCCCGGGCGTCCGACTCCGCCCAGGTGTACGCCCGGCCCGCCTCGGACGTGCCGAACTCGTGGTCGGTGTCCAACTCGGAGGCGAGCTGGATGTTCACCGGGAAGCCCAGGGCGCGGTACTGGGACAGCGCGCGGGCCAGCAGGCCGTCGCACTGCCCGGCGAGCACCTGGCCGTAGCCGTACGCCTTGGGCCAGGTCGTCCCGGGGCGCTGCTGGATGGTCATGGCGGGCGCCGGGACGGTGTACGACGTGCCGTCCACGGCGAAGGTCTGCGGGCCGGCGTTCGGTGCGCCGTAGTGCTTCAGCTCCAGCACCATGTTGACCTGGACGCCCGACCTGCCGAGCGTCGTGAGCCACTGTTTCTGGTAGCCGGGGAACACGTATCCGTCGGCGAGGCTGCGGTACTGGGTGAGCGAGCGGATGTTGCCGCCCGCGATGTCGGCCGTCGGGTCGGCGCCGCCGGAGAGGTAGTAACCGCCCAGCACCGGCGCCGCGATGGAGTAGTCGGCGGTCGCCGTGGCCGTGCGCCCGCCGGAGTCGCGCACCGTGACCGTCACCCGGGGCATCACGCCACCGCCCGGTAGACGGCCACCGCGCCGTTGTCGGACAGCCGGGCCCAGGATCGGCCGGAGTCGTCGGTGACGGTGACGGTGAGCGGGTCGATGACGGCGGCCACGCGGACGGGGGCGCTGCTGTTGCCCTGGGCGTCGGTGACCACGATCGTGACGGTCAGCGGTCTCGTGTCGGCGTCACCGTAGGTGACGGTGAGGGTCATCTGGTCGCCGGATGAGTAGGTCGACGCGTTCAGGGTCGCGGTCGCGGTGGGAGCGGCCATGCCGGCCCCTCCTTCCTTCCTCGGCGCCGGACCGGCTCGTGGCCGGCGGACCGGCGGTGGTCGTGGGTTGCGGCAACGACCGGAGCTGCCGGGGCGTGGTCCGCCGCGGCTCCTCCGGGATGCCAGGTTCCGGCCGGCCGGGGGCCGCTCGTGCGGGCGGGTGGCCGGTGGCGCGGCGGTGCGCCGGTCCTGGTGGCGGTGGCTCGGGCGCCTCTGACCTGCTACAACAGTGCGACGTGAAGCCGCCCGGCGTCCTGTCCGTTATCAGACAGATCAGCCGGTACGCGAGAACTGCCCGCGTTGTCGCGCGTCAGGCCGGCACGGTGCCGCGTACGGCCCACGCTCGGGCGGTGAGGCGGATCGCGCCGTCCGGGGCGGCCGGCACCCGGGAGGCCAGCAGGTCGCGCAACGCGTCGCGGTGCGGCGCCGGCAGCGCCATCAGGTACGCGGGCGCCGCGCCCTGCCCGCCGAGGAACGGCCGCCAGTAGTCGTCGAAGTCCGCGAAGTCGGTGGGCACCTCGATGGGGCGCACCGTCACGGACCGTAGACCGGCGTCCGCCCAGAGGGTGCCGAGGGGCGTCGGCGCGCAGATCGAGAAGCGGGCGGCCTCGTCCAGCTCGGCCGCGAGCGGGTCGAGTTCCGCCGCGGCGTCCCAGAAGTGCCGCATCAACGCCATGCCGTCGGCGTAGTCCCACACGTACGCGGCGACCGTCCCGCCGGGCCGGACGACGCGGGCGAACTCGGCGACGGCGGCCGCCGGGTCGGGGACGAAGTTGAGCGTGAGCCCGCTGGCCACGACGTCGACGCTGCGGTCCGGCAGCGGCAGCGCACGGGCGTCGCCGACGTGGAAGGCGGCGCGCGCGTCGGCCACCCGGTCCCGCGCGTGGGCCACGAACCCGTGGGACGCGTCGACGCCGGTGACCCGCGCCGGCTCGGCCCGGTCGAGGAGGGCCGCGGTCAGCGCGCCCGTGCCGCAGCCCACGTCCAGCCACCGGCGGCCCGACGGCGGGGCCAGCCAGCGGACGAACTCGGCGGCGACCAGACGGCTCCACCGGCCCACGTACGCCTCGTACGCCTGCCCGTCGGCCCAGACCTCGCGCGTCATGCCGGAACCCTACGCCCGGACCGGCCGGCCGACCATCGGCGGATCCTCCGTGAGCAGGTTTGACGGGCGGGTGCCCGGGCAAGCGCCACCGACGAGCCGGACGAGCCTGTGGAGGTCGCCGTGCGCCACCCACCACGCCGGGACGGCTCGGCGGTCGAGGCGCGGGTGACCGTGGAGCGCCCGGTCGCCGACGTCTTCGGCTTCTACCGCGACCTGGAGAACCTGCCCCGCTTCCTCGGTGACGTCACCGAGGTCCGGCGGACCGGGCCGGCGACCTACCGCTGGACCGTCGTGGGCCCGCTCGGCGTCCGGGTGCGGTCCACGATCAGGCTCACGGAGGCGCGCGCCGACGAGCTGATCCGCTACGAGACGACCGGCCCGCCCGGACTGCGCGCCCGCTGGACGGTCCACTTCACGCCCGGCCCCGGGCGCACGGAGGTGCACCAGGTCCTGGCGACGCCGCTCGGCGCGGTGGGCCACGCCCTGCTGCGCCTCGTCGGCAAGCCACCGGGCGCCGAGGTGGCGGCGAACCTGCGCCGGTTGAAGCAGGTCCTGGAGACGGGCGTGGTGACCGACACCGACCACGCGGTCGCCGGCAAGTTCGGCCGCCGCCCGCCGGAGCGCTGACGCTGACCGGCCTCCCCCGCCGGCGTCGACGCGACGGGTTCGGCCGGGCGGCGGGGTAGCGTGCGAGGCGTGAGCGACGACGGGGCCACCACCGGGAGCGCCCTGGCCCGGGACGCCTTCGCCGAGGTCGCCGAGCGGTACCGGGGTGAGCTGCGGGTGCACTGCTACCGGATGCTCGGATCGTTCGACGAGGCCGAGGACCTGGTGCAGGAGACGCTGCTGCGGGCGTGGAAGGGCCTCGACGGGTTCCAGGGGCGCTCGTCGGTGCGCGCCTGGCTGTACCGGATCGCGACCAACGCCTGCCTCGACGCGCTCGACGGCCGGGCCCGGCGAGCCCTCCCGCACCACGTCGGGCCGCCGTTCGACGGACGCCAGCCGCCACGCGACGGCGTCGACGTGCCGTGGTTGCAGCCGTTCCCGGACCGTCTGCGGGAGCCCTCCGCGCCGCCCGCCGACGGGCCGGCGGAGGCGGTGGTCGCCAGGGAGACCCTGGAGCTGGCGTTCCTCGCCGCGATCCAGCACCTGCCGCCGCGGCAGCGGGCCGCGGTGATCCTGCGCGACGTGCTGGGCTGGCCGGCCCGGGACACGGCCGACGTGCTGGGCAGCAGCGTCGCGTCGGTCACCAGCGCCCTGCAACGGGCCCGCGCCACGCTGCGGGAGCACCTGCCGCCGGGCAGGGCCGACTGGGCGCCGCCCGCGCCACCCACCGAGGAGCAGCGGGCGGTGCTGCGCCGGTACATGGCCGCGGTCGAGCGCGGTGACCTCGCCGCCATCGCCGATCTGCTGGCCGAGGACGTGCGTACGTCGATGCCGCCGTACCCGCAGTGGTTCGCCGGACGGGCCGCGGTGCTCGCGGCGCTGTCGACGAGCTGGGACGCCGGCTCCCCGGAGTACGTGGGGACGTTGCGCATGGTGCCGGCGTACGCCAACGGCCAGCTCGCCGCCGCGACCTACGCGCGGCGACCCGGGGAGTCGTCGTACACGCCGTTCGGGATCGGGGTGGTGAGCGTCGAGGGGGGCCGGATCGTGGAGATCGTCGCCTTCCACGACCCGGCGCTGTTCCCGGCGTTCGCGCTGCCGCCCACGTGGACCGATGAGCTTTTCCGGCAACCACCGTCTCCACACACATGACCAAGGTTCTCTACTCCGCCACCATGTCGCTCGACGGGTTCATCGCCGGCCCCGGCGGCGACATGTCCTGGCTCACCGAGCACGTCGGCGGCCCCAACCCGCTGGCCGACGACCTCCTCGACCGGATCGGCGCGCTGCTCGTCGGCGCCCGCAGCTTCCACGGCGACGACCCGAACCGCGGCACCGACAAGGAGGGCGCCTTCGGCGGCGCCTGGAAGGGACCCCAGTTCGTGCTCACCCACCGGCCGCCGGCCGACCCCGTGCCCGGGGTCACCTTCGTCGACGACCTGGAGCGTGCGGTGACCGCGGCCAGGGCCGCCGCCGGTGACCGGTACGTCAACGTCATCGGGGCGAACGTCGCCGCGCAGTGCCTGGCGGCGGGCCTGCTCGACGAGATCCTCGTGTTCGTCGCGCCCGTGCTGCTCGGCGACGGCGTGCGGCTGTTCGACCACCCCGGCGGCACCCGCGTACGACTGGACCCGGTCACCGTCGCGGCGGAGCCGGTGCCGGCGTTCTGGATGTCGGTCCGGCGGTGAGGCCGGCGGGCGCCTGCACCGCCGGCAGGTGGTGCGGACGCCCGGCGTGCCACCGAGCGGCGTACCGCGTACGTGGTAGGGGGCGGCGCGCCGTGCGGCGGGCACAGTAGGCACGTACCACGTGGGCAGTAGGCACGAGTGTCCACGTCCGCGGGACGCCCGGCGGCAGCTTCGCGACCACGATCAAGTCACCGGCGAACACCGGCCTGATCGTGGGAGGACTCACGTGCCTGAACTGACTGGACGCGGCGTATCCCGGGCCGTCGGCCCGGGCCGCGCACCGGGCGTGGCGGAACGAGGATGGGCGACGGCCGCCGTCACCGCGTCGCCGGCCGACGACGCCCGCGCACGCGACGAGGACGCGTGATGCGGGGACTCACCCGGTGGGTCCTGTCCCACCGCCTGCTGGTGACCCTCGTCTGGGTGGTTCTCGCCGTGGCGGGCGGCGCCACGGTGAGCGGCACCATCGACAGCCTGAGCAACGAGTCGCGGCTGCCGGACGCACCCGCCCAACTCGCCAACGACGCGATCGACGAGCACTTCTCCGGCACCGGCGGCAAGAACGCGCCGCTGCTGCTGACCGTCACGGCGCCCGAGGGCGTACGCCTGGACGCCGCACCGTACCGCGAGCAGTGGGGCGAGCTGGTCGAACGGGCGACCCCGGCCGGCGGACGGAGCGTCTCGTACGCCGACAGCGGCGGAGGGCAGTCCCTGTTGTCGCCCGACGGGCGCAGTACCGTCGCGCTGATCTATCCGCCCGCGGCCCCGGGCCCGGCTCCGTACGCCCAGTCGCTGCCGGCGATCCGGCAGGCGATCGCAGGCGCGCGGATCGCCGGAGCGCCTGTCGAACTCACCGGCCAGCCCCTGCTGTCCGGCCGCGACAGTGGCGCACCGCGCAGCCCGATCGTCGAGACGCTGATCGGCGCGGTCGGCGCCCTGGTCGTCCTCGCGGTGGTGTTCGCCAGCGGCCTGGCCGTCGTGCCGCTGCTCATCGCGGCGGTCGCCATCCCCACCACGTTCCTGCTGGTCCGGCTGCTCACCGGCGTGACCGAGGTGTCGTTCATCGTGCAGTACCTGGTGGCGCTCATCGGTCTGGGCATCGCCATCGACTACGCCCTGCTCGTCGTCACCCGCTGGCGTGAGGAACGGAGTCGGATCGATGTGACCGACCCCGGGCAGCGCCGGGCCGCCATCGTCGCCGCCGCCGCCAGCGCCGGGCACGCGGTCGCCCTGAGCGGTGCCACCGTGGCGATCTCCCTGGCGGCACTCGTCGTCCTGCCCGTGCCGTTCCTGCGCAGCGTCGGCTACGCCGGCCTGCTCATTCCGCTGGTGAGCGTCGCGGTCGCCCTGACCCTGCTGCCCGTCCTGCTGCACACCCTCGGCGGATGGCTCGACCGGCCACGCCGTGCCTACCGCGCCGACAGCCGGCTGTGGACGCGCATCGCCCGGCTCACCACCCGCCGCCCGGTCCTCGCCGCCGTGGTGAGCGGTGGACTGCTGCTCGCCCTCGCCGCGCCGGCGTTCACCATCCGCCTGGGTCAGCCGGACACCAGCACCCTCGGCCACGGCGGTCGGCCCGCCGCCGTGTACGCCCAGCTCGTCGAGGCCGGATTCGGCGCGGGCATCGCCCGGCCGGTGGAGGTGCTGACCACGGCCGACCCGGCGGCGACGGCGAACCGGCTGCGGAGCGTCGACGGCGTCGCCGGAGTGGCCGCGCCCGCGGACTGGTCGACGGCGGACATGCACGTGATCGACGTCTGGACCGTCCACGATCCGGCCGACGACGCGGGACGCGACGCGGTGGCCGAGGTCATCGCGAGCGCACGTTCCCAACCCGGCACCCTCGCCGGCGGCGGCGCCCCGCTGGACACCGACTTCGTCGACGCCGTCTACGGCTCCCTGCCGCTCATCCTCGCCGTGGTCGCGCTGCTCACCTTCCTCGTCCTCGCCCGCACCCTGCGATCGGTGCTGCTCCCGCTGAAGGCCCTGGTCCTGAACGGGCTGTCCACCGCCGCCGCCTACGGCGCCGTGGTGCTCATCTGGCAGCAGGGGTACGGCAGCGACGCGCTCTTCGACACACCCGCCACCGGCGCGATCACCATCTGGGTCCCGATGGCGGTCTTCGCGTTCCTCTTCGGCCTGTCCATGGACTACGAGGTGTTCATCCTGCACCGCATCCGTGAGGCGCACCTCGACCTGACCCGACAGGGAGGGCGGGACAGCACGGCGGCCGCGACGGTCACCGGCATCAGCCGCACCGGCCGACTGGTGACCTCCGCCGCGCTCATCCTCTTCCTGGCCTTCACGGCCCTGTCCACCATCCCGATCACGGATGTGAGGATCTTCGCCACGGCGCTCGCGGCGGGCATCATCATCGACGCCACCGTCGTACGAGGGCTGCTGACGCCCGCGCTCGTCGCCCTGCTCGGCAGGGCCAGCTGGTGGTTCCCCGCAGCACTGGCCCGTGTGCTGATGGCCCGGCCGGATCCCTGGCCTCCCGCCACGGCGGCCCCGACCACCGACACCCGCGCCGAACTCGCGGGTCGTCCGTAGCTCCCGTAACCCCTTGGAGGACACACCATGTCACCGTACGTACGGCACGTCACCCCCGTCGCTCCCGAGCAGGCCAGCGGCCTGGTGGCCCGGGTCTACGACCAGGTCGACGCCGAGGCGAGCAGCATCGGTCCCGCGGTCCGGATGACCTCCCCCGCACCGGAGATCCTGGCCGCCGGATGGGTGCTCAACCGCGAGGCGCAGTTCGTCGGCACCGCTCCCGTCCTCGACAAGACGCTGGTGGCGCTCGGCGTGTCCCAGGCGAACCGCTGCGACTACGACACCCTCGCCTGGCTGGGCGCCCTGCGGCTGCTCGGTCGGCCGGAGCTGGCCGACGCCATCGAACAGGGCGAACCGCTCGCCGACGCCCGGCTCGACGCGCTGCTGGGCTGGGCCCGGTCGACCGCCACCGCCGGGGCGCCCGCGCCGCTGCCGGGCGAGCCGGTGGCCGAGTACGTCGGCACGGCGCTGTTCAGCCACTTCATCAACCGCATGGTGCTCGCCATGCTCCCTCCGGGGCTCACTCCCGGCACCCTGGACCCCGCCGACGAGCCCGCCTTCGAGGGAGCCCCGGTGTTCCGACGGTGGGAGCGCGCTCGGACCCCCGGTGCCAGCCTGTCCCTGCTGGCCGGCCTGCCCAGGGGACGGGTGCCGGAGTGGGCGGGTGACGCACCGGTGGGCCGGGCGTACGCCACCCTCGCCGCGGTCTCCCGGCAGGGAGCCGGACTGCTCAGCGAGGCGGCGCGCGACGTCGTGCAGGAGGTCGTCGCTTCGCATCGAGGCCGTCGTACGGCGGACGTCGACCGACTCGACGCGCCGCTCGCGACACTGACCGAGCGGGACCAGACGGGGGCGCGCGTCGCCATCCTCGCCGGCCTCGCTCCCGAAGCCCTCACCGACGAGCAGGTCGCCGCCTGGCGGGCCACCGACCCGCGGTACTCCGACCACTGCACCGTCTACCTGCTCGCGTACGGCGCGATGACCGCCGTCGGTCATGTCGAGGCGGACCTCGCCGCGGCGCGCGGCGCCGGAGCGGCGGATGCGTGACCGGCTCGCCCTGGGCTCCGCCCTGCTGTCCACCGGGCTGCTCGCCGGCGCCTTCGCCTATGCCCTCGTCTCCGTCGTGCCGACCTTCGACGCGGTCCCGCTGGACGTCCACCTGCAGTACCGCACGGCTCTCATGCGCATGAACGGCATCTTCATGCAGGCGCTCATGGCGGTGAGCCTGCTCACCTCGTTCTGGCTCGCCGTCACGATGCGGGCCAGGGCCCGGTGGTACGCCGCCGGAGCCGGCCTGCTCGCGCTGACCTCGCTGCTCGTCACCCGCTTCGGGAACGTCCCGATCAACGGGAAGATCAAGACGTGGTCGGCGGCTTCGCTCCCGCCCGATCACGCCGAACTCCTGCGGCGCTGGGAGGTCTTCCACGACATCCGTACGACTACCGCCGTCGCCGCCTTTCTCCTGCTGGTCGTCCTCGTCAACGCGGCACGACGGGGCCCGGCGGGCAGCCCGCGGACGGGCCTCGCCGTCCGCTGAGCGCGGCCGGGACCCCGTGCTGGAGGTGCGGACGCACACCAGCCACGGGGTCCGGCCGCGCCCGTCACCGCATCACGGACCGGGGCTCCAGGAAGCCTTCGAGGCCGAAGCTGCCGTACTCCCGCCCGAGGCCCGACTGCTTGAACCCTCCGAACGGGGACAGCGGCTCGTACCCGCCGTTGACCGACACCCGGCCCGCCTCCAGGCGGGACGCGACGCGGCGTGCCCGCGCCGGGTCGCCGGAGAACACGTAGGCGTGCAGGCCGTAGGTGGTGTCGTTGGCGATCTCGACGGCGTGGTCCTCGTCGCGGTAGGTGATGACCGACAGGACCGGTCCGAAGATCTCCTCCCGGGCGATCGTCATGTCGTTGGTGACGTCGGCGAACACCGTCGGCCGCACGTAGTAGCCGTCGGGGAGTCCGTCGGGACGACCGGGTCCGCCCACCACGATGCGGGCGCCTTCCGCAAGGCCACGGTGGATGTAGGACTGGACCCGTTCCCACTGCCGCTGGCTCACCATCGGCCCGATGCGGATCGCCGGGTCGCGCGGGTCACCGACGGGGTGGTCGGTCGCCACCTTCCTGGCGATGAGCGCGAGGACGTCGTCGAGCTGGTTCTCCTGGACGAGGATGCGGGTGCCGGCGGTGCACGCCTGCCCGCTGTTGACGAATCCGACCCCATGGTCCGCCCGACCTCGGCGGAGCCGCTGTCCGCGCCCACCCCTCCCCGCGCCCAACCCTCCCCGCGATCTTGCACTTCCTGCCCCGGCGAAAGGGGATAGATGGGTCATTTCAAGGGCACAAACTGCAAGATCGACGGGGCGGGCGGGGCCGGGGCGGGCGGGGCCGGGGCGGGGCCGGGGCGGGGCGGGGGCGGGTGGGCGGGTGGGCGGCGATCGTCCCGGCGCCGCGCCTCGTCGGCGGCGCCCGGCCGGTGCTCTACTGCCAGGTGGCCGTGTCGGGGTCGATGCCGTGGGCGCGGGCGCTGGCGTCGATGCTGCGACGGAACCACGTGGCAAGGCCGGCGCGGATGCCGTCGTAGTGGGCGGCGAAGGCCGGATCGGCCTCGAACATGCGGCCGAGACAGACCTGCATCTGCCTCGTGAGGGGGAAGTACGACGAACTGAACAGCTCGCGGTGCCGCTCGACGAGGTGATCCGCTTCCGGGCTGCCAGGGGTCACACCGGCGTCGACCGCGTACCCGAGGGCACGGTCGAGGTCGGCAACGGCGTCGGCGACGGCCTGCCATTCCTCGGTACTGCGCGAGGCGGAGCGTTCGGCGTACTGCTGCCACTGCGCCGTGTCTCCGTAGCGCTGACGGGCCTGCGCGTGCTGGTCCGCGTTCCACTCGGGGCCGAAGATCGCGGCCTGCTGCTCGGCGGTCAGCAGCAGGCCGCGCTCGTGGGCGTCGATCATCCGGTCCAGCCCGACGCTGAGCTGCCGGAGGCGGTCGATCCGTTGGGCAACCTGGGTGCGCTGCGCGCGCAGGGCGCCGAGCACGTCTGCGGTCGGGTCGTCCAGGACGGCCCGGATCCTCTCCAGGCCGAGGCCGATCTCCCGGTAGACGACGATGCGGTGCAGGCGTTCCAGGTCGCCGGCGGTGTAGAGCCGGTATCCGGCCGCCGTACGCAGCGACGGCCGTGCCAGACCGATGTCGTCCCAGTGGTGCAGCGCGCGGACCGTCACGCCCAGACGCGTCGAGACCTGACCGACGGTCAGGCCATCGGCGTCAGCGGCATTAGGCATGCTCCCCATTGTCGCCGCGGGCGTCCGGGTGGGTGATCCCGACGGCGGCGAGGTCGCGCGCCTCCCGGCTGGCCGGATCCCACGGCTTCGCCGCGGTGAAGACGATCCGCGCGTTCTCCGGAGTGATCACTTCCACGTCCCGGGTGTTCCAGGGAGTGTCCCGTGGGCCGTCGACCGAGTTCGGGCGCAGCGCACGACAGGCCTCGACGATGCCGTCGACCTGATTGAGCACGCAGGAGAAACTGACGCTCAACGCCGGCGTCTGCTCCGGAACGCTCGCCGCCGGGACGAGGAGCACGTCCTGGAACGCCCACCGGCGCAGATGCACCACCTGGTCGGTGCCGAACAGCTCGATGAACCCGAGCCCGCGAGTCCAGAACTCCACCGACGCCGCCAGGTCGGCGGTGGGGATCCGCACGAACGCGGGCATTCCGTAGATGCCCCGGAACGGCTCCGGCGCGACAGCGTCCGGGCCGGGAGTGGGCACGGGGCTGATCTCGAAAGCGTTGTAGTAGTCGCTCATGTGCCCCACCCTCCTGCCTCACGCGGCGTGAGGGTCAAGCCGGCGTGCGGTGCCGCGACCGACGTCGGGGCCGGGTACCGCCGGCGTGGGGGTCTCCGCCTGGGGCGGGAGGCGTTGCGGGAAATAGGATCAGGTCATGCCTCTGACCGCGGACGACGTCGCCCGATTCGAGCTGTCGAGGCGCCGTCTGGAGGCCATCGCCTACCGCCTCCTCGGGTCCGCGGACGAGGCGGAGGACGTGGTGCAGGAGACGTTCCTGCGCTGGCAGGCCGCCGACGTCGACCACGTCGAGGTCCCCGAGGCCTGGCTCACGAAGGTACTCACCAACCTGTGCCTCAACCAGCTCACCTCCGCGCGGGCCCGCCGCGAGACCTACGTCGGCCGCTGGCTCCCCGAGCCGCTGCTCGCGGGGGACCCGATGCTCGGCCCGGCCGACACCGCCGAGCAGCGCGAATCCGTGTCGTACGCGGTCCTCACCCTCATGGAGCGTCTGTCCCCCAACGAGCGGGCCGTGTACGTGCTGCGGGAGGCCTTCGACTACCCGCACCGGGAGATCGCCGAGATCCTCGACATCACCGAGGCCGCCAGCCAGCAGATCTTCCACCGCGCCAAGAAGCACGTCGCGTACGGCAAGGCCCGCACCGAGATCGACCAGTCCGCCGCCCGGCGGATCGTCGAGGAGTTCCTCGCGGCCGCCACCAGTGGCCGGACCGACGAACTCGTGCGCCTGCTCACCAAGGACGCCATCTCCGTCGGCGACGGCGGTGGGAAGGTGCCGGCACGCACCAGGGCGTTCGAGGGCGCCGTCGCGGTCGCGACGTTCGTGCGCGCACTGTTCACGCCCGCCCAGGCCAAGCGCGCCATCGTCGGCGGCTCGCCCGAGCTCTACGCCTGGGCCGCCAACGGCGAACCCGCCGTCGTGGCCGTCGTGGAAGGGCGGGTCGTCGCCATCATGTGCCTGGAGGTCACCGCCGAGGGCATCACTGCCTGCCGTACGCAGGCGAACCCCGACAAGCTCGAACGCGCGACCGCACAGTGGGCGGCGACCCACCACGGGGAGCCCCTGCTCGTGCTATGACGCGCGTCACCCTCGCCTCCTGTCAGGGATCGGCGGGCCATCCGGTTCAAGTGGCAGATCCGAACCGGACAGCAAGGGAGCCGACGATGAGAGTGCTGGTGGCAGGAGCGACCGGGGCGATGGGCACGGAACTGGTGCCGCGGCTGGTCGATGCGGGACACGAGGTGTTCGCCATGGTCCGCAGCGAATCCAGCAAGGCCAGGGCATCGCAGCTGGGCGCCGTACCGGTCGTCGCCGACGCGCTGGACCGCGCCCAGGTCGAGGCGGCCGTGCGCCAGGCGGCCCCCGAGGTGATCGTCAACCAGCTGACCGCCATCGGGCACATCGACACCCGGCACTTCGCGCGCAGCTTCGCGGCCACCGACCGGCTGCGCACCGAGGGCACCGACAACCTGCTCGCGGCCGCACGCGCCACCGGAGTACGACGGTTCGTCGCCCAGAGCAACGGCGCGTTCACCTACACGCGGACCGGCGGGCCGGTCAAGACCGAACAGGACCCGCTGGACCGCTCGCCGGTCGCCGAGATGGCCTCGATGATCGCCGCGGTCGAGCACCTGGAGAAGGCCGTGCTGGGCGCCACCTGGGTCGAAGGGATCGTCCTGCGCTACGGGGCGTTCTACGGTCCCGGCACCTCCATGGCGCCGGGCTCACAGCAGCTCGAGATGATCCGCAGGCGCAAGTTCCCGATCGTCGGCGACGGCGGCGGGGTGTGGTCCTTCGTCCACGTCGCCGACGCCGCCGAGGCCACGGTCGCGGCCGTGGAGAAGGGCGGCCGCGGTGTCTACAACATCGTCGACGACGACCCCGCCCCGGTCGCCGAGTGGCTGCCGGAACTGGCCGCGATGCTCGGCGCCAAGAAGCCGCTGCGCGTGCCGCGGTTCGTCGGACGGCTGGCCGCCGGAGAGGCCGGCGTCGTCCTCATGACCGAACTGCGCGGCGCGTCCAACGCCAAGGCCAAGCGCGAACTGGGCTGGCACCCGAAGCACCCCACCTGGCGCCGCGGCCTCCAGGTGGCGTCGTGATTCGCTGAGCGTCGTCTTGCACGTCAGCAGGTGTTCGGGGAGTTCGGGAGCCGGTCGGGAGGGCGGTCCGGTGAGGAGGGCCGCCCTCCGACCGTTCGACCTGCCGCAGCTCGTGCTGCCGTGCCCGGTGCCGACCGAGGGCGTCGGTCCTGACGCGCTCCCGCGTCGCCGTCGGCACGCCTGACCAGCCGTTTTTCGTGGTGGGGCGGGCGGGACTCGAACCCGCGACCGAGGGATTATGAGTCCCCTGCTCTAACCGGCTGAGCTACCGCCCCCAGCACCGCGCCGGATCCTATACCCGCCGAACGATCACGGACCAGGGGCGAATCGGGCGCTGTCGCTCATCGGCGTCCGGCTCAGCAGCACGATGGGCAACGCGAGGATAACAGCGCGCAGCCGGCGCGGCGGGGCCACCGCACCGGCTGGCGGCGACCGGCCGGCTCAGGCCCCGGAGCCCTGGCGACGGCCGGTTCAGCCGCGAGGCCCCGGCTCACGCCCCGGGGTCGTGGCGACCGGCCGGTCAAGCCCCCGAGGCCCTGGCCACGAGCCGTCGCCTCACCGCGCCGGCGAGCCATCGCTCGCGTTCACCGGGCCGGCGAGCCGTCCGGTCCCTGTGCCCGCAGCTCGGCGAGCACCGCGCCGGCGGCCCGCCACCCGCTGGCCAGCGCGCCCTGGATGGACGGGCTGTCGCGGTGGTCGCCGGCCACGAAGATCCCGTCGCCGAGCGCCACCGGCTTGCGCAGCCGCCGCTGTGGCGGGGGCGCGGCGGGCAGCGCGTGGGGAACGGTGACCGTGGTCAGGTGCGTCCAGTCGGCCGTGGAGCGGCCGTAGAGCCGGGTGAGTTCGGCCCGTACGGTCGGCTCGGGCGGCGGCGTCGGACCGACCACCGAGGTGGCCACCAGGTGCCGCCCGGCCGGGGCGTACGTGGGCGCCGCGTTGCTCACCACCACCGTGTTGGCGATCAGCTCGCGGCGGTCACCGTCGAGCAGCAGGGTCGGCTCGTCCAGGGGAGGCCGCCCGGTGGCGTGGTAGTAGGTCGTGTAGCTGTGCATGCGTACGCCCGGAAGGGCCGGCAGGAGCGCGGCCGCCGTCGGCGGGTCGACGGCGACCACGACGGCGCGGCACCGGATGTCACCGGCCTGGGTGCGGACCCGGCGGGGCGCGACCTCGGCGACCGGGGTGTCCAGGGCGACGAGGTCGGTCGGCAGCGGTTCGGCGATGGCCCGGGGCAGCGCCGCCATCCCGTCGGCGGGCAGGCCGATCCGGCCGCGGGCGAACGAGCGCAGCACCATGGCGAACACATGGCTGGAGGTTTCCAGCTCCCGGTCGATGAGGACGCCGGAGAGGAACGGGCGGAGCAGTTCCTCGACGATCGCGTCGGAGAGGCCGGCTCGGCGCAGCGCGACCTCGGTGGTGGTCTCCGGAGCGGCCAGCAGCCGGGCGGCGGGCAGGGTGGCGCAGCCGGCGGCGAGCCCGGCCAGCCGGAGCCGGTCGCGCAGCGTGCCCACGTCGGCGAGCGCGGTGCCGGGCGCGCCGGCCGGCTCCCGGAGCGGGTTGACCAGCCGGATCAACCGGTCCCCCTTGCGCACCAGCACGCCGGAGGTGAAGTGCCCGAGGCGCAGGCGGCCCAGGTCGAGCAGGGTGCCGAGCCGCGGGTAGGCGGTGTTGAGCACCTGGAAGCCGCGGTCGAGCAGGTAGCCGTCGACGGCGTCGGTGGCGATCCGGCCACCGAGCCGTCCGCCGGCCTCCAGGAGCCGCCAGGGCACGCCGGCGCGGTGCAGCCGGCGGGCGGCGGCGAGCCCGGCGAGGCCGCCGCCCACGATGACCACGTCCGTGTCAGCCAGCATTCCGCGCCACCTCCACATGGTTCGTCCGGGCCAGCCGGCCCGGCCACCAGACGACCGGCCCGATGTCGTACGCGAGCGCCGGCACCAGCAGCGAGCGGACGACGATGGTGTCGATGAGGACGCCCACCGCGACCGCCGTGCCGAGTTCCACGAGCACGACGAGCGGGAGTACGGCGAGCGCCGAGAACGTCGCGGCCAGCACGATGCCGGCCGAGGTGATCACCCCACCGGTCACGGCGAGGCCGGCCAGCACCCCGGCCCGGGTGCCGCGCCGCACCGCCTCCTCGCGGACGCGGCTCATCAGGAAGATGTTGTAGTCGATGCCGAGGGCGACGAGGAACACGAACGCGAAGAGCGGGAACGCCGCGTCCACCCCCGGGAAGTCGAAGACGTGCCGGAACAGCAGGCCGCAGAGCCCGAGCGTGGCCGCGAAGGAGAGCAGCACGGTCGCGATCAGCAGGACGGGCGCGACCAGCGCGCGCAGCAGCAGGGCCAGGATGACGGCGATGACCGCCAGCACCACCGGGATGATGACGTTCTGGTCCCGTTCGGCGGCCGTGGCGGTGTCCACGTTGATCGCCGTGAAGCCCCCGACCACGGCGTCCGCGTCGGGTACCCGGTGCACCGCGGCGCGCAGCTCCCGGACGGTCCGCTCGGCGGCGTCGCTGTCCGGCGGGTCCGCGAGCGTCACCTCCAACTGGACCCTGCCGTCCACCACCAGCGGCGGGCCGGCCGGTCCGGCGCCCGCCGCCCGGTCCCGCGTGAGAGGGCGTACGGCCGCCACGCCCGGCGTGGCCCCGGCCGCCTCGGTGACCTGCCGTGCCGCTTGAGCGTTGGCGATGACGGTGGCCGGGCTGCCGGTGCCGCCCGGGTAGTGCCGGGCGATCGCCTCCTGGCCCGCCACCGACTCCGTACGCGTGGTGAACAGGTCGGACTGGCCCAGCGTGGTGGTGCCGAGCTGGGTGAGGCCGAGCGCGAGGACGCCCAGCGCGACGGCGGTCACCACCCAGAGCAGCCGGGCACGGCGGGCCACGAAGCCCGCCACCCGGGCCCAGAGACCGTGCTCGACCTGCGGTTCGGCCCGGTCGTACCGGGGCCGGCGTGGCCAGAACGCCCAGCGTCCCCCGAGCACGAGCAGCGCGGGCAGGAACGTGAGCATCACGAGCAGGGTCGCCGCGATGCCGACGGCGGCGACCGGGCCGAGCGCCCGGTTGGAGTTCAGGCTGGACAGCAGCAGGCAGAGCAGGCTGAGGATGACGGTGCCGCCGGAGGCGACGATGGCGGGGGCGGCGCCGCGCCACGCGGCCCGCATCGCCTCCCACGGGCGGCCGTGCCGGTGCAGCTCCTCGCGGTAGCGGGCGACGAGCAGGAGCGCGTAGTCGGTGCCGGCGCCGAACACCAGCACCGTGAGGATGCCCTGCGCCTGCCCGTTAAGGGTGACCAGGTCGGCGTCGGCGAGCAGGTAGACGAGCAGCGACGCGAGGGCGTACGACATCCCGGCCGACAGCAGCGGGAAGACCCAGAGCACCGGGCTGCGATAGACGACGAGCAGGATGACCAGCACCACGCAGAGGGTCACCAGCAGCAGCGTCCCGTCGATGGCGGAGAAGACCTCGATGAGGTCGGCGAGCAGGCCCGCCGGCCCGGCCACGTCGACGGTCAGCCCGCCGCTCCCGCCGCCGGTGATCGCGCGCAGCCGCTCCACGACGTCGCCGATCCGTTCCCCCTCGGCGTCGTCGATCGGCACCACCAGCTGGAGCGCCTGCCCGTCCGCGCTGGGGATGGGCGGTGGCAGCGGCCCGACCACCCCCGGCACCTCGGCGAGACGGGCGGCGTCGGCGGCTGCCTTCTGCCGGTCGGCCTCGGTGAGCCCGGAGCGGCGTTCGTAGACCACGAGGGCGGGAGTGGTCTGCCGCGCGACGAAACCGCGGGACAGCTCCTGCGCCCGGGTGGCCTCGGCGTCGGCGGGGAGGAACGCGGCGTTGTCGTTCGTCGCCACGTCACCGAGGCGCCCCGAGTACGGGCCGGCGACCGCGCCGACGGCCAGCCAGGCCAGCACCACGACCGCCGCGATCAGCGTGGCCCGGCCGCGGCCCACCGCTGCGGACATCCGCCCCCATCCGTGATTCACGATCGACGAAGCTGAACCCGAATCGACGCCCCCATCCTGCCGCAGACCACAACTTTCCGGGCAAAAACCCCTTTCCCCGCTCCCCGCTCCAACGCCCCACGGAGACCCCGAACCCAACCCCGCCCTGCCCCGGTCCCTGTCCGAGCCCTGTCCCTGTCCTAGCCCCACGCCCGCGCCCGCGCCCGCTCCCCGCTCCCCGCTCCCGTCGATCTTGCAGTTTGTGCCCTCGAAATGACCCTTATTGCCCCTTCTATCCGGGCAGAAAGTGCAAGATCGCGGAGAGGGGTGGGCGCCGCGGGGACGGGTTTGCGCGTGTAGCACGGGGTGCGGGGAGCGCGGACGCGGGACGCGGGACCCAGGCGCGGGAGCCCCCGGGCGCGGGATCCCGGGTACGCGGAGCTAAGGGGCCGGAAGCACGAGGCACGGCGAGCACGGAGGCGCGGGCAGCGCGAGGCGTGGCGAGCACGGAGGCGCGGGAAGCACGAGGCACGGAGGCACGGAGAGCACCGAAAGCGCACGGTCTCGCACCCCTGCTCTCGCCCCGCCCGCCCCGCCCCGCGATCTTGCAGTTTGCGCCCCTGAAATGACCCGTATCGCCCCCTTTGCCAGGGCAGAAAGTGCAAGATCGCGGGGAGCAGGGCGGGCGGGGAGGGGCGGGGCGCGGAGAGTGCGGGGAGGTCGGAGCGCGGGGGAGGGTGGAGCGCGAGCCGAGAACGGCGGACGCCCGCTGGCCTCGGGCACAGCGGGCGTGAAGTGGAGTTGCTCCCCCGATTGGACTCGAACCAATAACCTGCCGGTTAACAGCCGGCTGCTCTGCCAATTGAGCTACAGGGGACTGCAGCCACACGTCGACGGATCACTCCGACGCCGTGCGACGGGACAAGAGTACAGGACACCCGGGGGTGTTGGTCCAGGGGGTTACCGAGCGCGCGGCGGGACCGGCAGCACGGACAACAGACTCAACATTTCGGACAAATCGCCATCACGGCACAAGGAGGCATGAGCGCGGAGCAGGATGGGTAGTTAGCTGCGGACGACAGGACGCAGGCGCGAGTTTGGTCGTACCCGCCGGGGTACTCCCCGACGGGGCGACGGCGCGTCAGGTACGGAAGGAGCCGCCATGCGCGGAAAGATCATGTTTCTTGGCGGGCTGGCTGCGGGATTCGTCCTGGGCGCCCGTGCCGGCCGGGAGAAGTACGAGGAGCTGGTCATGCGGGGCCGCAAGGTGCTCGACCACCCCACCGTGCAGGAGGCGGCGGGCGTCGCGCAGGCCCAGGCGACCCGGCTCTACAGCGAGGGCAAGGACAAGCTCGGCCAGACCAAGCTGGGCGAGAAGCTGAGCGGCAACGGCAGCAAGCAGCCGCTGACCGCCGCCGACGACGCGTTCGCCGGCACGCCGGCCACCGTCGGCGCGAAGACCGGTGGCAGCCCGTCGGCCGGTGGCTCGACCTCCGGGTCGACCTCGTCGACCGCCGCCACCCCGCGTTCCAAGCCGTCCGGCTCGGGCAGCTAGTCGCCGCACGTACGGGCCCGGTCGCCATCTCGGCGGCCGGGTCCGTAGCGTTTCCGGGCCCTCCGACGCTGTTCCTCACGACAGGTCCACCAAGCCCCCGCAGTCACACCACAAGCCCCCGCACTCCCGGCGACAAGCCCCGCACCCCACACCACAAGCCCGCCAACGCCCCGCACCCCACACGCCAAGCCCCGCACCCCACACGCCAAGCCCCGCACCCCACACACGACAGGGCCGCGGCCCACCGCACTCCCCACGGCAGCTTGCCAGGCCCGCCGCACCACTTTCGCTCTGGGCAAGCCGATCTATCGCCACAACACTGGGAGACTTTCTCCGGTTTGGAGCAAAAGCTCGGCCGTACGGTCAGAAACTTTTGCTGGTTACCTCTTCTCTTTAGTGCCGCTCGCAAATATCGTCCTGCGTAGATCCTGGCCAGGCTCTCGGAACTCCCCCGGACCCCCTCAGCGGTGCCGACCGCTGGGGCGGACCCGCCCGACCAGAGCGAGGTTCGATGCGCAGATCCATCGGCCGAAGAGCCGCGACCCACCTCAGCCTGCTCACCCTCGTCGGCGCGACCCTCGTGGCGACCGGCCCGCAGCAGGCCGCGTCGGCACAGGCAGCCGCCGCACAGGCAGCCCCCCTACAGGCGGCCCCCGTACCGGCGGCCCCCGCGCCGGTGCCGGACGACAACGGCATCCAGTACAAGGTCCTCGTCTTCACCCGCTCGGCCGACGGCGGCCACGCCGCCACCACGGCGGGCGTCGAGGCGATCCGGCAACTCGGCAAGGACCGGCGGTTCACCGTCGAGGTGACCGACGACGCCCGCAAGTTCGACGAGCCGCACCTCAAGCAGTTCCGCGCCGTGGTGTTCCTGAACACCTCCGGCGACGTGCTGAACGACGCCCAGCAGGCCGCCTTCGAGCGCTACTACCGCGACGGCGGCGGCTTCGTCGGCGTGCACTCCGCCATCGAGGCGGAACCCGGCTGGGCCTTCCTCGACAACGTGCTCGGCACCCGCGCGGCGGGCGCCCCCACGGAGGCCAGCGCGGCCACCGTGACCGTCGCCGACCGGGTGCACCCGGCGTCCGCGTCGCTGCCGGAGCGGTGGACCACCACCGACCGGTGGTACAACTTCGCGGCGAACGTGCGGGGCGTCTCGCACGTCCTGGCCACGGTGGACGAGAAGACGTACGCCGGCGGCGCCATGGGCTTCGACCACCCGATCACCTGGTGCAAGGACTACCAGGGCGGGCGGTCGTTCTACACCGGACTGGGTGCCACCCCGGAGAGCTACGGGAGCGCCGACCTGCGCGCCCACCTGGGCGGGGCGATCCAGTGGGCGGCGGGCGTCACCGACGGGGACTGCGGCGCCACCGTGCTCGCCAACTACCAGATGACGGTGATCGGCGCGCAGCCCAACGTGAACGAGCCGATCGGCTTCGACGTGCTGCCCGACGGGCGGGTGATCCAGACCGACCGCCGCGGCGGCGTACGCCTGCACGACCCGGACACCAACGAGACCACCGTGCTGGCGCAGATCCCGGTCTACACCCACAGCGAGGACGGGATGTACGGCCCGGCGATCGACCGGGACTTCGCCACGAACAGGTGGGTCTACCTGTACTACGCCCCGCCGCTGGACACGCCGACCGGCAGCGCCCCGACCACGAGCACGGACCCGGCGGCCTGGGACCGATGGAAGGGCTACTTCCAGCTGTCCCGGTTCAAGTTCGTCGACGGCGAGAACCCGACCCTCGACCTGGCGAGCGAGCAGAAGATCCTCCAGGTCCCGGTCGACCGTGGCGCCTGCTGCCACGTGGCCGGCGACATCGCGTTCGACTCGCACAACAACCTCTGGCTGGTCACCGGGGACGACACGCCGGCCGGCGGCGGCGGCTCCGGCGGGTTCTCCCCGCACAACGACTCGGTGAGCGCCACCGGCGTCTACCAGGCGCCGTTCGTGGACGCCCGGCGCAGCTCGGCCAACACCAACGACCTGCGCGGGAAGATCCTGCGGATCACCGTCCAGCCGGACGGGAGCTACACGGTGCCGGACGGGAACCTGTTCCCCGAGGCGCAGGATCCGGGTGACAAGACGCGGCCGGAGATCTACGCGATGGGCTTCCGGAACCCGTTCCGGATCACCCTCGACAAGAACGACGTCGCGTACGTCACGGACTACTCGCCGGACTCGTCGACGGCGGCGGTGGGCCGGGGACCGGCGGGCACCGGCCGGATGATGGTGGTCGACAAGCCTTCCAACTACGGCTGGCCGATGTGCGTGCAGCCCAACCTGCCGTACATCGAGATGAACTGGACCAACCCGATCTCGCCGATCGCGCCGTTCGACTGCGCGGCGCCGCGCAACACCTCCCGGCACAACACGGGCCTGACGGACCTGCCGCCGGTGGAGAAGTCGGAGCTGTGGTACTCGTTCCAGGCCCCGACCCCGTGTCCGGAGTCCTACCTGTCCACCCCCACGCAGACCTGCCCCGTGCTCTTCCCCGAGCTGGGCACCGGCGGCGTGGGACCGCACGGCGCGGCGCGCTACGACTACGACCCGGAGCTGAGGTCGGAGACGAAGTTCCCCGCGTACTTCGACGGGTCGATCTTCTTCGGCGAGTTCACCCGGGACACGCTCAAGGAGATCCGCCTCGACGGCCAGGGCGACATCCTGAAGATCAACAATGTGTTGAACTGCGGGCAGGCGCCGACCACCCCGTCGCGGCCGTTCCTCTGCGACAACCCGATGGACATGAAGTGGGGCCCCGACGGCAACTTCTACCTGCTGACGTACGGGGACGGCTTCTTCAACGTCAACCCGGACGCGGCGATGCTGAAGTTCAGCTACGTCAAGGGTCTGCGGGCGCCGATCGCCGCCCTGTCGGCCGACCGCACCAACGGCACGGCGCCGCTCACCGTGGCGTTCAGCAGCGAGGGGTCGCGCGACCCCGACCCGGCCGACTCCATCTCGTTCGCCTGGGACTTCGACGGCAACGGCACCACCGACTCCGTCGACCCCAACCCGACGTACACCTACACCGCCAACGGCGTCTACACGGCGCGGCTCACGGTGACCGACTCCAGCGGCAAGACCGCGTCGGCCAACACCACCATCACGGTCGGCAACACCGCGCCGACGGTCACCGTCGACACCCCGCTGGAGGGCGGCTTCTTCCGCTGGGGTGACAGCATCCCGTGGTCGGTGACCGTCACCGACCCGGAGGACGGCCCGGTCGACTGCGCCAAGGTCGAGGTGACCTTCGTCCTCGGCCACGACAGCCACGGGCACGGGCAGGCCAACCAGTTCGGCTGCTCGGGCGTCCTGCCCACCCTCGCCGACGACGCCTCGCACGGCGGCTACATCTACGGCGTCGTCAGCGCGTCCTACACCGACGGGGGCGCCAACGGCCAACCGGCCCTCACCACCGTCGACCAGCAGATCATCCAGGACAAGCGGCAGGAGGTCGAGTTCGCGGCCGACCAGTCCGGCACCACGGTCGGCACCACCGCCGACACCGGTGGCGGCCAGCAGCGCGGCAGCCTCGACCCGGGCGACTGGATCGCCATCAACAACACGGTGAACCTCCACCAGATCCAGTCGGTCACCCTGCGCACCTCGGGCGGCAGCGCGGCCACCGCCGGGCAGCCCCGGTTCGGCGTCCAGTTCCGGCTGGACTCCCCCACCGGACCGCTGCTGACCACCGCCGTCGTCAACGCGACCAGCGGCAACAACGCGTACGCCAGCACCACCGCGCCGATCACCGACCCGGGCGGCACGCACCGGCTGTACCTCGTGTTCACCACCGTCCCCGGCGGCCCGACCAGCGGTTTCGGAAACCTCAACTGGGTCGAGTTCACCGGTCCGGGCATCGGCGTCACACCGTGACGTCCGTGGTCGCGGGTCCGCCGGCGCGGACCCGCGACCACCGCCCGCCCCGTCCCCCCGGCACCACCCGAGAAAGGCAGCAGCAGATGAACGACAGTCAGCACGGCCTGAGCCGGCGCAG
Organism: Micromonospora globbae; assembly: GCF_003610785.1. Classification (GTDB taxonomy): domain Bacteria; phylum Actinomycetota; class Actinomycetes; order Mycobacteriales; family Micromonosporaceae; genus Micromonospora; species Micromonospora globbae. Next base: position 47,164 of record NZ_RAQQ01000016.1, on the reverse strand, counting down.
CATGCTCGGCGCCCTGGCCGGCCTCGCCGGCGCGGCCGCCGTCGGCGGCGCCGCCCTGGGCTCCCCCGCGTTCGCGGGCAACGGCCTGCTCGTCCCGGCCGGCAAGCGCGGCATCATCCTCTACAGCGTCCGGGACCGGATCGGCGCCGCCCCGGACGGCACCGGAGTGCCGTACGGCTTCGAGCGGGTGCTCGCCCGCCTCGCCGAGATCGGCTACAAGGAGGTCGAGTTCGCCGGCTACACCCAGCACACCTCGATCCTCGGCCGGCAGATCACCCCGCAGGAGATCCGCAAGATCCTCGACGACAACGGGCTGCGGGCCAACGGCTCGCACGCCTCGATCCCGAGCACCGTCAACCCGACCACCATCGCCCAGTTCGAGCAGACGCTCGACACCGCCGAGATCCTCGGCATGAGCCACATCGGCACCGGGAGCGACCCGACCGGCAGCAACTACAAGGCCGACTGGGACGCCGCCGTCGACCGGTGGAACACCTTCGGCGAGATGGCCGCCGCCCGCGGGCTGAAGCTGTACACGCACAACCACGACGCCGCGTACAACTTCCTGCTCGACAGCGGCCCGCTGGACGCGCAGGGCCGGCCGACCCGGTCCTCCGGCGTCCGCAAGCTGGAGTACTTCATCGCCCGCACCAACCCGGAGTGGGTGTGGTTCGAGATGGACATCTACTGGGCGCACGTGGCGCAGCACCGCTTCCGCACCTACACCGACCCGGACGGGGTGACGCAGACCAGCATCTTCGACCCGCTGGCCGTGGTCGCCGCCCAGCCGATCCGGTTCCCGCTGTTCCACGCCAAGGACGGCGCGTTCAACCCGGCCAACAGCGCCGGGTACGACATGGTGCCGCTCGGCCAGGGCGACATCGACTACGGGCACTTCTTCGCCAACATGGGCGCGAAGGGCTACCACAACCCGATGTGGGAGCAGGACAACGCGCCGGGCGGCGCCGCCGACCCGGGCCGCTCCCTGCGTTACGCCGAGGTCAGTTTCCAGCACATGTCGGGTCTGCGGGGCTGACCGACCCGGCACGTACGCCAGGGGCCGCACCTGCCGGGTGCGGCCCCTGGCCGCTACAGGGCCGAAACACCGACCTGCGAGACTCGGGTCCGGAGGTGGTGGTGATGGCCCTCGTCCGGCTGGAGAACGCACACCAGGCGCGGTTGGTCCGGTTGCTGCGCGACGACGGCCCGCGATCGCGCGTCGAACTGGGCGACGCGCTGGGCCTGTCCCGGTCGACGTTGACGAGCGAACTGGACCGGCTCGTCGCGCACGGCCTCGTCGAGGTCGCCGGGCCGGCGGCCTCCCGGGGCGGGCGCCGGTCCTCGCTGCTGCGCCTCTCCGGCGGGATGCGCTTCGCGGGCGTCGTCGTGGCACCCGACCGGATCCGCGTGGCGGTGACGGACGGCGAGCTGAACGTCCTGGCCGAGGCCACCGAGCCGTCCGACGTGGGCGACGGGCCGGAGCCGGTGATCGGCCGGGTCGTCGACCTGGTCGAGAAGCTACGGGCCGAGGTGGGGGCGGCCGAGCTGACCGGCGTCGGCGTCGCCCTGCCCGGCCCCGTGGACACCGAGTCCGGCACGTCGGCGGCGCCCGCGGCGCTGCCCGGCTGGCAGCGGTACCCGGTGCGGGACGCGCTCACCGCCGAGCTGCGCTGCCCCGTGCTGGTCGACAACGACGCGAACCTGCTGGCCCTCGGCGAGCAGCACGCCGGCATCGGCCGGACGTTCGACGACTTCCTCTACCTGAAGCTCGGCACGGCGGTCGGCAGCGGCCTCGTGCTCGGCGGCGCGCTGTACCGGGGCGCGACCAGCAGCGCGGGGGACATCGCGCACCTGCCGCTGGGCGAGGACGGCCCGGTCTGCGCCTGCGGCGAGACGGGCTGCTTCGAGGCGTACTGCGGCGACGCCGCGCTCGTCCGGTCGGCGCTGGACGCGGCCCGGTCGGGACGGTCCGCCGCGCTGGCCGACCGGCTCGCGGCGGCGGGCTCGCTGACGGTACGGGACGTGGCGGCGGCCGCCACGGCCGGCGACCCGGAGGCGCAGACGCTGGTCCGGGACGCGGCCCGCCGGATCGGCCGGGTACTGGTCGGCCTGGTCAGCTTCTTCAACCCGGGCATCGTGGTCATCGGCGGGGCGGCCGACGGCCTCGGGCACATCCTGCTCGCCGAGATCCGGGCCGTGGTCTACCGCCGGTCGGCACCGCTGGCCACCGGCACCATGCCGGTCGTGCTCTCCGACCTGGGCGAGCGTGCCGGTCTGGTCGGCGCGGCGCGCCTCGCCAGCGAGCACGTGTTCGCCGCCGCGTGACCCGGGACGCCGTCAGGCGGTCGGACCATCGACCGGCCCCCAGCGCCGCCGGTGCGGACCGCCGGGTGACCCGGGGACACCGCCGCGCGGGCGGGCCCCCGGGCCAGCGTCGGCTCAGCCCTTGCTGCTGAATGCCGCGTCGAACGCGGCCGCCGGGGCGTCGAAGGCGAGCCGGCGGACGAACTGGAGCGCCTCCGGGGCGCCGACCAGCCGGTCCATGCCGGCGTCCTCCCACTCGATCGAGATCGGCCCGTCGTAGCCGATCGCGTTCAGGGCGCGGAAGCAGTCCTCCCACGGCACGTCACCGTGGCCGGTGGAGACGAAGTCCCAGCCGCGGCGCAGGTCCGCCCACGGCAGGTGCGAGGAGAGCCGGCCGCGCCGCCCGTCGCCGGTGCGTACCTTCGCGTCCTTGCAGTCGACGTGGTAGATCCGGTCGGCGAAGTCGAAGATGAAGTTGACCGGGTCCAGCTCCTGCCACACGAAGTGCGACGGGTCCCAGTTCAGCCCGAACGCGGGCCGGTGGCCGATCGCCTCCAGCGTCCGCTTCGTCGTCCAGTAGTCGTACGCGATCTCACTGGGGTGCACCTCGTGGGCGAAGCGCACACCGACCTCGTCGAAGACGTCGAGGATCGGGTTCCACCGGTCGGCGAAGTCCTGGTAGCCGCGCTCGATCATCGACGGCGGCACCGGCGGGAACATCGCCACGGTGTGCCAGATCGACGAGCCGGTGAAGCCCACGACGGTGCGCACCCCGAGCTTCGCCGCCGCGCGGGCGGTGTTCTTGATCTCCTCGGCGGCTCGCTGGCGTACGCCCTCCGGCTCGCCGTCGCCCCAGATGCGGGACGGGAGGATGTCCTGGTGCCGCTCGTCGATGGGGTGGTCGCAGACCGCCTGGCCGACGAGGTGGTTGGAGATCGCGTAGACCTTCAGGTTGTGCTTGGCGAGCGTTTCCAGCTTGCGCTCGACGTACGAGTCGTCGGCCAGCGCCTTGTCGACCTCGAAGTGGTCGCCCCAGCAGGCGATCTCGAGCCCGTCGTAGCCCCACTCCGAGGCGAGCCGGCACACCTCGTCGAACGGAAGGTCGGCCCACTGGCCGGTGAAGAGCGTGATGGGTCGCGCCATTGTCCTTCTCTCCCCTGTGGTGATGGGGATTCCGTGCGGGCGGACCGGGGCGAGGGTGACCGGTCGAACCGGTGCGGCGGGCCGTGACGGATCGCCGGCGGGGTGGCACCCCGAACCCGCCGGGTTGCGCCTCCCGACGGGCCACCGGCGCCCTGCACGGTCGCCGCCCCCACTCTAGGTGCCGTACGAGCGCCAGGAAACCCCCCGAGCCCCGCCCCCACCCCCGCGATCTTGCACTTTCGGCCCCTGTTTCGCGGCTTTTGCCAGCTATGCCGGGGCACCAAGTGCAAGATCGCGGGGAGGGTCGCGGGGAGGGTCGCGGGGAGGGGCCTAGGGCAGGGTCCACTTCTGGTTTGCCGCGCCGGTGCACGTCCACAGGTGCACGGGCGTGCTGTCGGCCGAGTTGTTGCCCGACACGTCCAGGCACTTGCCCGACTGCGGGTTACGCAACGTCCCGTCGGCCTGCGCCGACCAGTTCTGCGCACCCGTACCGTTGCACGTCCACAACTGGATCTTCGTACCGTCCGCCGACCCACCACCGGACACGTCGAGACACTTACCCAACGCCCGCACCGTCGAGTTCGGCGTCACCGACCACGTCTGCGCAGCGGTCCCGTTGCAGGTGTAGATCTGGATCTGCGTACCGTCGGCCGTACCGCCGCCCCGCACGTCCAGACACTTGCCCGCGAGACCCCGGATCGGCCCGGTGCCGGGCGTACCCCCGCCGCCGTCACCCCGCACGAGGGTGAAGTCGTCGACGTCGAAGAGCCCACCGCCGGACCCGGTGAAGGTCAGATAGAGGTTCTGCGTACCCGACGGCACGCTCGACAGCGCGGTCGTGACGTCGGCGAACGTCGTCCAGCTGCCCGTGTTGGGCACGGCCACCGAGCCGAGCACCGGGCCGCTGGTCGAGCCGGTGCGCACCTGGATGGTGCCGCCCGGCCCACCGGAGACGACCCGCGCCCGGAACGACGTCACGCCCGTGAGGTCGACCCCGTTGTACGCCGCCCAGTCGCCCGGGTCGATGTAGCCGAGCGTCTGGCCGCCGTTCGCGCCGGCCTTGGCGAACGGGGTGACCCCGCTCGCCGAGCTGAACGCCTCGGCCTGGACGGTGGTGTTCCCGCCGCCCGGCGTACCCCCGAGTTCCTTGATCCGGACGTTGCGGAACGAGACGTCGTCGCCGGTGCCGTGGTTCTGCAGGCCGATGTGCCCGGCGAGCGAGCGGGCCGGGTCGGTGTTGGTGAAGTCGTTGATCTTCACTCCGTTGAGGAACACCTGGAGCCGCTCACCCTCGACGAGCAGTTCGTAGGTGTTCCACTCCCCCGCCGGGTTGAGCGCCGCGTCCCGGGCCGCCAGGTCGGCCGACTTGAAGGTGTAGACGGCCCCGGTGGTCCGGTCGGGGGCGTCGGTGGGGTCGATCTGCACCTCGTAGCCGTTGTTCACGGCCGACCAGGGGTCGCTCGACGGCGGGAAGCCGATGAACACGCCCGAGTTGTCGTCGCCCGCGAGCCGCCAGTCCAGCTTGAGGGAGTAGTTGGTGAACTGCTTCGCGCTGTACCAGAACAGACCCATCCCGCCCACGGAGGTGAGGGTGGCGTCGGCGTTCGTGAAGCTGCCCGGCCCGGCCTGCGACCAGCCGGTGGTGGAACCGTTGTAGAGGGTCGTGTAGCCGGTCTCGGGGCGGCAGTCGGCCTTGGCCCGGCCGGCCGCGTACCGGATGCCGCCGAGCAGGTGCGCGCGGAACGCCGGCTCGGCGTACGACGCCTGGGTGTGGCCGCCGCCGGTGTAGAAGGCCCGGCCGCCGTTGTACGTCTTGCACCAGGAGTGCGGGTGGTCCCCGCCCATCGAGCCGCCGGAGTACGACGACTCGTCGAGGGTGGCGAGCACCCGGGCGGTCGAGCGGGCGTTGGTCTGGTAGTTGTACCACTCGTCGGTGCGGGTCCACGTCTGCGGCAGGTGGGCCGTCGCCGCGTGGGCCCGGTTCTCGACCTTGACGTTCGCCTGCTGGATGGCCGGGTGGGAGGCGAAGTACGCGCCGACGAGGTTGCCGTAGAACGACCAGCCGTACTCGGTGTCGGCGGCCGCGTGCACCCCCACGAAGCCGCCTCCGCCGCCGATGTACGACTCGAAGGCGCTCTGCTGGCTGGCGTTGAGCACGTCGCCGGTGGTGTTGAGGAAGACGACGGCCTCGTACTGGGCGAGGTTGCCGGTGGTGAAGGCCGCGGCGTCCTCGGTGGCGGTCACCGTGAAGTTGTTCGCGGCTCCGAGGTCGCGGATGGCCTGCGTGCCGACCGCTATCGAGTCGTGCCGGAAGCCGGCGGTCTTGGAGAAGACGAGCACGTCGTACGGGGTGTCGGCGGCGTTCGCCGGGTTGGCCGGGGTCGTGCAGGCGATGACGGCGAGGGCGGCGGTGGCCCCGCCGAGGACGGATCGCAGGAGTCTGCGCATCTCAGCTCTCCTCAGGTTGACAGGAGGGGCCCCGGGACAACGCTATCCGTTGAAAGGGCCCCTCCGCGCACATCAGGGCAGGATCCACTTCTGGTTCGCGGCGCCGGTGCACGTCCACAGGTGTACCGGTGTGCTGTCGGCCGAGTTGTTGCCCGACACGTCCAGGCACTTGCCCGACTGCGGGTTACGCAACGTCCCGTCGGCCTGCGCCGACCAGTTCTGCGCACCCGTACCGTTGCACGTCCACAACTGGATCTTCGTACCGTCCGCCGACCCACCACCGGACACGTCGAGACACTTACCCAACGCCCGCACCGTCGAGTTCGGCGTCACCGACCACGTCTGCGCGGCGCTCCCGTTGCAGGTGTAGATCTGGATCTGCGTACCGTCGGCCGTACCGGCGCCCCGCACGTCCAGGCACTTTCCGGCGAGGCCCCGGATCGGGCCGGTGCCGCCGCTGCCCGCGCCGGTGTTGAGCGTGAACGCGTCCACGTCGTAGAGCGCGCCGGTGCCCGACCCCGCGAACGTCAGGTAGAGCGTCGTGGTGCCGGCCGGCGGGCTGCCGACCGTGCCCGTGACGGTGGTGAAGGTGTCCCAGGCGCCGGTCACCGGCACGGTGGCCGAGCCGATGACGGTGCCCGTGGGCGAGCCGGTGCGCAGTTGGAGCGTGCCGCCGGCGCCAGCCGACGAGACCCGGGCCGTGAACGAGGTGACGTTGCCGACCCGGTACGGCTGGAACGCGATCCAGTCGCCGTTGTGGATGTCACCGACGGTCTTCCCGCCCTCGGCGGTGGCCTTGTCGAACGTGTTGATCCCCGACGAGGTCTTGAAGTGCTCGGCCTGGCGGTGCCGGGGCTGGAGCGTGTGCTGGGTGTGGGTGGTGAGGCCGCCCGCGTCGGTGTACTCCGCGTCGAAGATCGCGAAGATGTTCGCCGCCTCGTCGTGCTCGCCGTCGACCGGGATGGTGATCGCGCCCGTGCACCCGTTCTGCGAGGTGATCTGGTGCCCGTGCTGGTCGTGCCCGAGCACGTAGGTCATCTTCACCTTGGCGCAGTCGATCGTGCCGTCCTCCGGGTCGGTGACGGTGATGCTGAACGGCACGGTGTCGCCGTAGGAGAAGAGGCTGCCGTTGCCGGGGCTGTTGACGGTCACCGTGGGCGCCGTGTTGCCCACGCTGACCACCACACTCGCGCTGCCGGTCGCGCCCTGCGGGTCGCGTACGGTCAGGGTCGCCGTGAACGTCCCGTTGGCCGTGTACGTCTTCGTCGGATTCGCCGCCGTGGAGGTGGTGCCGTCGCCGAAGGCCCACGCGTACGTCAGCGCACCGCCCTCGGGGTCGGACGAGCCGGCCGACGAGAACGCCACCGTCAGCGGGGCCGCGCCGGAGGTGCGGTCGGCGGTCGCCACCGCGGTCGGGGCCCGGTTGCCGCCGCCGATGTAGTCGAAGCGGTAGAGCGCGGAGTTCGCGTCCCCGTTGAAGTACCCGGTGCCGTAGTCGAGCACGTAGTACGCGCCGTCCGGGCCGAACGCCGAGTCCATGACCTGCTTGCCCGTCCAGGGGAAGCTGTCGATGGTGCCCCGGGAGCCGTCGGCGTTGACGTGGATCGGCTTGATCCAGCCGCGGCCGAACTCGGTGGCGAAGAACTGGCCGTCGAAGGACTGGGGGAACTTCGTGGCCGAGGGGTTGGCGGCGTCGTACCGGTAGACCGGGCCGCCCATCGGCGACTCGGACCCGCCGCCGAACTCCGGCGGGCTGCCGGCGTCGCCGCCGTACCGGATCCAGGCCGGCTGCGCGGGCGGCAGCGTGGACCGGCCGGTGTTGCGGAACGAGTTGTTGGTGGGCCCGCCGGCGCAGTTGAACTTCGGGCCGCTGGTGTTGGTGGCGAAGTCCCACTCGTTGTAGGTCTCGGTGCTGGTGTTGGTGCCGGTGCAGTACGGCCAGCCGTAGTTGCCCGGCCCCGTGACCCGGTTGAACTCGACCTGGCCGGCGGGCCCGCGGGTGGCGCTGGTCGAGCCGGCGTCCGGCCCGTAGTCGCCGACGTAGACGATGCCGGTGGCCTTGTCCACGCTCATCCGGAACGGGTTGCGGAAGCCCATCGCGTAGATCTCCGGGCGGGCGCCGGGCGTGCCGGCCGGGAAGAGGTTGCCGGCCGGGATCGAGTACGTCCCGTTCGCGTTCACCTTGATCCGCAGGATCTTGCCGCGCAGGTCGTTGGTGTTGCCGGCGCTGCGCTGCGCGTCGTACCCGGGGTTGCGGTTCGTGCGTTCGTCGATCGGGGCGTACCCGGCGGAGTCGAACGGGTTCGTGTCGTCGCCGGTGGAGAGGTAGAGGTTGCCCGCGGCGTCGAAGTCGATGTCGCCGCCGACGTGGCAGCAGAGGCCCCGGTCGGCCGGTACGTCGAGCACGTCGACCCGGCTGGCCTGGTTCAGGGTGAAGTCGGCGTTCAGGGTGAACCGGGACAGCCGGTTGACCCCCTGCCAGGCGGAGAAGTCGCTCCCGGTGGCCGGCGCGTCCCCGGCGGGGGTGGACAAGGGCGGGGCGTAGTACAGGAAGATGTGGCGGTTGCTGGCGAAGTTCGGGGCCACCCCGACGCCCTGCAGCCCCTCCTCGTCGTGGGTGTAGACGGGGATCGTGCCGATCACCGTCGTGGTGCCGTTCGCGTCGGTGCGGCGCAGCGTGCCGTTGCGGGCGGTGTGCAGCACCGAGCGGTCGGGCAGCACGGCCAGCGACATGGGCTCGCCCATCTCGGCGACGCCACGGGCCAGCTCGACCTGCTGGAAGTCGGTGGCGTTGATCGGGTGGGCCTGTGCCGGGGCGGGACCGCCGATTGCGGCGGGACCGGCGCCGAGGGCGACCGTGCCGGCCGCGGCGACCAGCAGCAGCGCCGAACCGGCGGGGAACCATCGTCGGGGTCGGTGGTGCGATCTGTCCGAGTTGGACATGGTGAGCTGTCCCTCCTGACGACTGACCGCCAGGGCGGGGCGCGCGCCGACGCGCCGGGGTGCCGTGGCGGGGGTTGCGGTGGGGGCCCGCCGGGGTGCCGACCCGGCCGGCCGTGAGCACTCCGCACGGTGGAGCCACGTGCTCGGAGGTCACCAGTCGATGGGTTACCGCGCCGCCGGTTCACCTCGACGAAACAGTGGATGCTGGGCACGACCTTAAATTACGTACTTAAATATGTCCATACCTTCTGCCGATCCGGACCTGACTTTCGCTGGATCGGTCGAAAGTCGCGGGGGTGTGCGCCGCGCCGGAACGGACGGCGGGCCGACCGGCGGACCCCGCCGGGGCCCGGCCCGGCCGGGTCCCTCAGGAGCGGCGGTCGATGGCCAGCCCGGCCAGTTCGACGAGCGCCGCGCGGGTCTCGTCGCCGACCGGTGCGCGCTCCAGGGCCGCGAGGGCGGCGTCGGTGCGGACGCGGATCATCTGCTCGATGCGGTCGCGGGCGCCGGTCGCCTCGATGATCGCGCGCAGCTCGGCGGCGCCGTCGGCGTCCAGGTCCGGGTTGCCGAAGAGTTCGCGCAGCCGCGCCGTCTGCACCCGGTCGGCGGCGCTGCGCGCCAGCGCCATCATCACCGTGGGCTTGCCCTCGCGCAGGTCGTCGAGGATCGACTTCCCGGTGACCGCCGGGTCGCCGAAGACGCCCAGCACGTCGTCGCGGAGCTGGAACGCGTCGCCCAGCGGGTCGCCGAACTCCGCGAGCGCGTCGACGAGCTCCGGCGGCCCGCCCGCCAGGGTCGCGCCGATCTGCAACGGCCGGGTGACCGTGTATCGGGCCGCCTTCATCCGGATCACCGTGAGCGCGCTGGCCACCGAGCCGTCCCCGACCCCCGACACGAGGTCCAGGTACTCCCCCGCGATCACCTCGGTACGCATCAGCGCGAACATCGCGTACCCCCGGTGCACCTGCTCGGTGGTCAGCCCGCACTCGTGGAACATCTGGTCCGACCAGGCGGCGCACAGGTCACCACAGAGCAGCGCCGTGTTCCGGCCGTACGCCTCGGGGTCGCCGCGCCAGGACGAGCGCGCGTGCAGGTCGGCGAAGAGCCGGTGCACCGACGGCTCGCCCCGGCGGCGGTCGCTGCCGTCCAGGATGTCGTCGTGGATCAGCGCGAACGCGTGGAACAGCTCCAGCGCGGCCGAGGCCACCACGATCGGCGTGCCGTCCTCGCCGCCGGCGCCCCGCCAGCCCCAGTAGCAGAAGAGCGGGCGCAGCCGCTTGCCGCCGGCCAGCACGAAGCGCTGCAGGGCGGTGAACACCCCGCGCGGCGCCCCGTCGGGCCAGTCCGGCCCCTGCCGCTCCAGGAACGCGGCGAGCTCGGCGTCGAACCGTGCCCGCAGGCCGCTCGCGTCGGTCGGCGCCACGGTGACCGTCACGGCGCCTCCCCCCGCGTCCCGGACGCGGTGAGCCCGGCGAGCTCCAGCAGGAGCCCCTTGACCTCGGTGGCCGCGATCCGTTCCCGGGCCGCGGACCGGTCCGAGCAGAGCAGCACCGGGCCGTCCGCCGGATGGGCCGGCAGCCGGCCGTGTGAGCCGCGGACCGCCCGCGCGCCGGCGTCGAGGCCCACGACGTTCATCAGGTACCGCATGCCGAGCTTCTTGCGGGCCAGCGCCACCGCGGCGCGGCGCTTGGCCGCGGCCGGGGCCGCCGGGTCGAAGAACAGCTCGGCCGGGTCGTAGCCGGGCTTGCGGTGGATCTCCACGAGCCGCGCGAAGTCCGGCGCGCGCGCGTCGTCCAGCCAGTAGTAGTAGGTGAACCAGGCGTCCGGTTCGGCCACCAGCACCAGCTCGCCGGCCCGCGGGTGGTCCAACCCGTGCGCCGCCTTGCCCTCGGCGTCGAGCACCTCGGCCACGCCGGGCAGCCCGGCGCAGAGCTTCGCCACCGCCGGCACGTCCGCCGGGTCGCGGACGTAGACGTGCGCCACCTGGTGGTCGGCCACGGCGAACGCCCGCGACGTCCACGGGTCGAGGTACTCCATCCCGGCCTGGGTGTGCACCCGCAGCAGCCCCTCGGCGCGCAGCAGGCGGTTGACGTCGACCGGTCGGGAGGCGTCGGTGATGCCGTATTCCGACAGCGCCACCACTGTCGCGTCCCGGGCCTCGGCGGCGTCGAGCAGCGGGCCGAGCACGCCGTCCAGCTCGGCCGCCGCGGCGGCGGCCCGGGGCGACGACGGGCCGTACCGTTGCAGGTCGTAGTCGAGGTGCGGCACGTAGACGAGGGTCAGGTCCGGCGAGTGGTCGGCGAGGATCTGCTCGGCCGCCCGGCAGATCCACGCCGAGGAGGCCAGGCCGGCGCCCGGCCCCCAGTAGCTGAACAGCGGGAACGTGCCGAGGCGGCCGGTGAGCGCGTCGTGCAGCTGCGGCGGGTCGGTGTAGCAGTCGGGCTCCTTGCGCCCGTCCGCGTAGTAGACGGGCCGTGGGGTGACGGTCCAGTCCACGTCCGCGCCCATGGCGTACCACCAGCACACGTTGGCCACCGTGTAGCCGGGCTCGGCGCGCCGGGCCGCCTGCCAGAGCTTCTCACCGCCGACGAGCGCGTTGTGCTGCCGCCACAGCAGCACGTCGCCGAGGTCGCGGAAGTACCAGCCGTTGCCCACGATCCCGTGCCCGGAGGGCGGCTCGCCGGTCAGGAACGTCGACTGCACCGAGCACGTCACCGCAGGCAGGACGGTGCCCAGCTCCGCCCGGAAACCCCGCTCGGCCACCGCGCGCAGGCGCGGCATGTGCGCCAGCAGCCGCGGGGTCAGCCCGACCACGTCCAGCACCACCAGTCGGCGACTCATGCCGGCACCTCGCTCCGCTCCACGCCGCCGCGCGGCGTACCCGACTCGTCCCGCTCGACGCCGCCCGGCGCCGCCGTACCGTCCCGCCCGACGCCGCCCCGCGCCTGCGCGTCCGCGCCGTCCCGCCGGTCGCCCGGCGCGAGGCCGAGCGCGACCAGCTCCGCGCGGGCGAAGGCCAGCTCGGCGGCGATCCCCCGGGCCAGCTCGGCGTCGGTGCGCGGGCGCCGCGCCTCCGGCAGCACCCCCCAGGTGTACGTCTCGACGTCGAGGTGGTCGCAGCCCGCGCCCGGACCCTCGTAGAGCGCGGCCAGCGCGGCGCGCAGGACCGGGAGGGTGGACCGGAGCGGCTCCTCGGGCGGGGCGTGCAGCGGCACGTGGTAGTGCACCCGCCACGGCCCCGGCAGCTCCGCGTCGAGCGCGGCGTCCAGGTCGTCGGCCGCGTACGCGGGATCGGCCGGGTCGGCGCCGCCCGCGCACCCGGCGGCCCGGGTCTGGTGCAGGAACCGGGGCTCGACCCACCGCCGCAGCGCGTCGGCCGCGCCGCCCGGGTCGGGCGCCTCCAACGCCGCCGAGACCTGCACCTTCACCACGGGCAGGCCGGCGGCGCGCAGCCGGGCGAACGCCTCGGCCGGCTGCTCCCAGGCGCAGGCGAGGTGCGCGAGGTCGACGCACACACCGAGACGGTCGGTGTCCACACCGGACAGCAGGCCGGCGGCCTGTCCCGTGCTCTCGACCACGCAGCCGGGCTCCGGCTCGAAGGCGACCCGGATCCGCCGCCCGGTGTCCCGCTCCACGTCGGCGAGGCCGGCGGCCAGCTCGTCCAGCCGCCGCCGGGCCGCGTCGGCGCGGGCCGCGTCCCACGGGTGCCGCCAGGCCAGCGGCAGCGTGGAGATCGAGCCGCGGGCCGCGTCGTCGGGGAGCAGGTCGGCGAGCACCCGGGCCAGGTCGAGGGTGTACGCGAGCCGCTGCGGCGTGGTCCAGTCGGGGTGGTAGACGTCGCCCTTGACCACCGGGGCCTGGAACGCCGCGTACGGGAAGCCGTTGAGGGTGACCACCTCCAGCCCCCGTGCCGTGAGGTCGGCCCGGAGCCGCCGTCGGGCGGACGCGTCGGCGGCCAGCTCGGCGGCGACCGGGGCGGCGAGCCACAGCCCCAGGCCCAGCAGCTCGGCGTCGAGCGCCTCCCGGACGGGCACCGCGTACGTGTCGAGCTGGGCGCGGATGCCGGCGAGGTCCTCGGCCGGGTGCACGTTGGTGCAGTAGCCGAGGTGGACGGTCTCGCCCGAGGAATGTCGCAGTCGCATCAGCTGCCCCCGCGCAGGATCGAGTTGCCGGCGAACGTGCCGGCCGGCCCGTCCGCGTCGGCGAGGTCCGGCTCGGCGAGGTCGAGCCGCCCGGACTGCCCGTAGAACTCCACGGGGTTGCGCCAGAGCACCCGGTCGACGTCGTCGTCGCTGAAGCCGGCCATGAGCATCGCCTCGCCGGTGGCCCGGGTGAGCAGCGGGTCGGAGCGACCCCAGTCGGCGGCGGAGTTCACCAGCATCCGCTCGGTGCCGTGCTCCCGCAGGATCTCCACCATCCGCGGCGGCGACATCTTGGTGTCGGGGTAGATGGAGAAGCCGAGCCAGCAGCCGGTGTCCCGGGCCAGCTTCACGGTCACCTCGTTGAGGTGGTCGAGCACCACCCGGCCCGGGTCGATGCCGGACTCGCGGACCACCGCGAGGCTGCGCTCGACGCCCCGGGCCTTGTCCCGGTGCGGCGTGTGCACCAGCGCCGGCAGGTCGTGCGCCACGGCCAGGGCGAGCTGCGCGGCGAACGCCTCGTCCTCCTCCGGGGTCATCGAGTCGTAGCCGATCTCGCCGACCGCCACGACCCCGTCCTTGTCGAGGTAGCGGGGCAGCAGGTCGAGGACGGGCCGGCAGCGCGGGTCGTTGGCCTCCTTCGGGTTCAGCGCGATCGTCGCGTGGTGCCGGATGCCGAACTGTCCCGCCCGGAACGGCTCCCAGCCGACGAGCGAGTCGAAGTAGTCGGTGAACGACGCGGGGCTGGTGCGCGGCTGCCCGAGCCAGAACGCGGGCTCCACCAGGGCGCGGACGCCCGCGGCGGCCATCCGCTCGTAGTCGTCGGTGGTGCGCGAGGTCATGTGGATGTGCGGGTCGAAGATTCGCATCACGCCTCCCGGGCGGCGGTGGGTCGGCCGGAGCCGGCGGTGAGTCGGTCGAGCAGGTCGGTGGCGTCGGCGGGCATGGTGCGGCCGGCGGCGTGCCGTTCGTCGGCCAGGCCGGTGAGCATCGCGGCCAGTTCCCCGTCGGCGCGGGCGTCGAGGTCGGCCACGACGGCCAGCGGCACGCCGGTGAAGACGCACTTGAGCACCGCCTGCCGCCAGGCGGCGGCGTCCAGGTGCCGGGCGTACGGGCCGAGGGCCGCCGCGAGCAGCCGGGTGTCGTTGGTCCGGATCGCGTCGTGCAGCAGGGGCACCGCGTCCGGGCCGATCGGCAGCAGCGGCAGCGCCTTGAGCACGGCACGCTTCTCGGCGGCGTCGCCCTGGCGGTAGAGGGTGTCGGCGTACCGGGCGTGGTCGCCGGGGAGCGTGGCGAGCAGGAGCGCGCGGGCCGCCTCGTCGGCGGTCCAGCCGGGCGCGTCGGGCAGGGCGGCCCGGCCGCAGCGCCGGCCGGCGGCCGGGAAGAACCGGGTGATCGTCGCGGGCTCGTCGGCCACCTGCCGCAGCGCGGTGTCCAGCCAGTCGGGATCCGGTACGCCCCGCAGGGCCGTCCGGAGGTGCTCCGGTGTCATCGTGCCTCCCCTCGGCGCCGGTCCGACCGGCGCCTGCGCGGTCTCGCCGTGGGAGCCCGGGCGTCGCCCGGACCCCCTCTGCTCCGCCCCTACATACGCACCGGGGCCGTTCCGCTCGACGGTGCGTCCGAGGGTGCGGAGCTGAGGGGCGCGGAGGCGTGCGCCGGGGCCGGCGCGGCGGCCTGCGCCGGTACCGCCGCGTGGGCGCGCGTGCCCGTGCGGGGCGGCAGGGTCCGGGCCCGGGCCGCGGCGGCCCGGAGGAACTCCAGCGACCGCGCGGCGACGGTGGGCGCGGCGTGCGAGTGCCGGGGCAGTTCCACCGCGATCAGGCCGCGGTAGCCGGCGTCGCCCAGGGCACGCAGCACGGGCGGGAAGTCGATCTCACCCTCGCCGAACTCGAGGTGTTCGTGGACGCCGCGGCGCATGTCGTCGATCTGGACGTTGACCAGGTGCGCCCCCACCTCGTGCACGCAGTGGGGCACCGGTTGGGGCTCCAGGCAGCGGCAGTGCCCGATGTCGAGGGTGATGCCGAAGCAGGGCGGGTCGTCGAGGGCGGCGCGCAGCCGCCACCACCCGGCGATGTCCTCGACCAGCATGCCGGGCTCCGGTTCGAAGCCGAGCCGCACCCCGGCCCGGTCGGCCGCGTCGGCCACGGTGGCGCATCCGGCCACGAGCCGGTCCCAGGCGGCGCGGGGCGGAACCGGGTCGGGGCGTACGCCGGCCCAGAACGAGACCGCCTCCGCCCCCAGGTCGGCGCCGACCCGGACGGCGCGCCGCAGGAACTCGACCCGCCGCGTCGGGTCGTCGTGCAGCAGTGTGGGCGCGTGCTTGTGCCACGGGTCGAGCAGGTAGCGGGCGCCCGTCTCGACCACCACGGCGAGGTCGAGGGAGTCCAGCCGGCGCCGCAGCGCGGCCACCCGGCGCACCAGACCGGGCGCGAACGGGTCGAGGTGGTCGTGGTCCAGGGTGAGCGCCACCCCCTCGTACCCGAGGTCCGCGATGACGGCCAGCGCGTCGTCGAGCCGGTGGTTGGCGAAGCCGTTGGTGCCGTAGCCGAAGCGCGGCGGGGCGGGATCGGCCGGCGACGTGGCGGGCGCCGGGTCGGGGGGTGGGGCGCTCATGTCGGCGAGACCTTCCGGGCCAGGCGCCGACCGATCGGCGCCGCGGCGGCGACCACGAGCCCCAGCAGGCCGGCCCCGCCACGGGCGGTGAGCGCGCCCTGGAGCGCGGGCAGCCCGGTGATGCCCGCGCCGACCGCCGCCCGGACCCGCCCGGCCGTGGGTTCGGCGACCACGCGGGCCTGCGCCGCGCCGTAACCCGTGGCGTACCAGGTGGCCAGCGCGGCCGGCACGAGCGCGGCGAGCGCGCCGCGACGCGACGCCTCCCTCGGCGTACGGGCACCGCGCCGCCCCGCCGCGGCGGAGGCGTCGGCCGGACCGGGGGTGGCGGTCGCGGGGGTACGGCGTGCTGCCCGGGCCGCGGTCGCCGCGACGACGGCGGTGCCGGCGAGGGTGCCGAGCGGCAGGGTCGGGTCGGTGCCGGTGACCTCCCGGCGGGAGAGCGCGGTGACCGTCCAGGTGTGCGCGGCCACGGTGAGCGCCGCCGGCAGGGCGCGGGCCGGCCGGCCGCCGGTGGCGGCGCCGAGCAGCACGTCCAGCCCCCGGCAGGCGGCCATCACGGCCGGGCCGGCGGCGGTGTTCTTCGCGCGCAGGTCGTACCCCCAGACGGCCGCGGCCAGGGGCACCGCGACCGCCGCGGCGCGCCGGCCCCCGGCGGCGGTGGCGAGGGCCAGCCCGGCCGCGGTGAGGCCGGCGGCCAGCCCGACCGCCGTGCCGGGGCGGACCCGGCCGCTGGGGATCGGCCGTTCGGGCCGCTCGACGGCGTCCAGGTCGCGGTCCGCCCAGTCGTTGGCGGCCATGCCGGCCCAGTACAGCAGCACCGAGGCGCCGGCCAGGGCGGGCGTGCGCCGGTCGAGTGCTCCAGCCGCCGCGGCGCCGGCGACGACGTCACCGGGGACCGAGAGCGCGGCCGGCGCGCGGACCAGCTCGGCCAGGTCAGCCAGCGTGGCCATCGGCGTTCTCCTTCCCGGCGTGCAGGTCGCGGGTGAACTCCGTGAGCCGCGCCCACTGCTCGGCGAGCGAGTGGGTCGGCGCTCCGAGCGGGTCCTTGAAGAAGAACGCCAGCTCGGTCAGCGGGCCCACGCGGCCGGCCGCGTGGGCGGCGGCGGTGAGCCGGGCCAGGTCGAGCACGAGCGGCGCGGCGAGCGCCGAGTCGCAGCCGTGCCAGGTGAACTCCATGCGCATCCGGGTGTCGAGGAAGCCGGTGAACGTGACCAGGTCCCAGGCGGTCTTGAAGTCGCCGAGGTCCTCCACGTAGTCGATGCGGGTCTCGCCCTGCGGCACGTAGCCAAGCGTCTCGCCGAGCACGCGCTGTTTGCTCTCCACCTTGGCGGCGTTGGCGGCCGGGTCGGCCAGGTTGGCGCCGTCGCCGCCGCCCAGCAGGTTCAGGCCGGACCAGGAGCGCACCCGCAGGTGGCGCATCGCGAACATCGGGGCCAGCACCGACTTGACGAGGGTCTCCCCGGTCTTGCCGTCGTGGCCGGCGTACGGCAGGCCGCGCTCGACGGCCAGCGCGTGCAGCGCCGGCAGCCGGGCGCCCGTGGACGGGGTGAAGTCGACGTAGGGGCAGCCGGCCTGAAGCGCCGCGTACGCGTAGAGCGAGCTGGCCGGCAGGACGTCGGGGGTGTCGGCCAGCGCGTCGCGCAGCGCGGCCAGGTCGGCGTGCGCGGGGTGCGGGTGCGCCGCCGGTTCGGTGGACGACACGTTGACCACGACCACCCGGTCCAGCCGGTGCCGGTCGCGGAAGTCGGTGAGGTCGCGGACGACGGCGGCGACCCGGTCGGCCGGGGTGTCGCCGCCGGGCGCGCAGCGCAGCTCCTCCTCGACGGCGGCCAGTTCGTCAGGGAGCGCGGCGACCAGGCGGCCGGGCAGGACACCGGCGGCGGCCAGCGTCTCGGCGCGCTTGGCCAGCGGGGTCGTGGCCACGTCGTGGCCGCCGAACACCAGGTCGGCGAAGGCCGGGAGCGCGGGGCCGCGCAGCTCGGGGAGTTCGGTGACGCATCCGGTCGGCCCCGCGAGGTGGGCCCGCAGGGCGAGACCTCCGACGATGCTCGTGGTCGCGACCGAGCCGCGCGCCCCCACCAGCCAGACACCCGTACGCATGGCGCCCCTTCCCCGGTCAAGGAGGACCGTTGTGCATCGAATTATATTGATATCAGAAGTTGCTCCGGAAAACTATGGGTGTGAGCGGATGGGCCCCGTCCGCCCGTCCGCCCCGGAGCGGCCCGGCGTCGACGTCGGCGGCGACGGCGCCGGACCGGCGACCCGGTGCGGGTGCGGACGGACGGGGCTGGCAGGCAGGGTCGGTCGGCGTCGCGACCCTGCCTCCCCCGTATCCGCGTCGGGGCGGTGGCCCGCCGCCCCGGCCGGACGTCTCAGCGGCCGCGGCCCGCGGCGGGTGGGCGGGACAGGTCGGTGACGGTCGCGCGGGAGGCGGGCGGTGCCATCTGCTCCTCCGGATCGTCGTGGGTGGTGGCGGCCCTCCGGTGCGGCCGGGGAATCCCGGTCCGGCCACACCGGACGGCCGTCCTGCGTGTGCCACCGGGCACGTCGCCCGGGTGCACGCCCTTTCGGACCCGACCTCGTCCCGGCCGCGGGGCGCAACCGCGGCCGGCCCTCGCCGGTCGGTCCGGAAAGGTTCTCGGGCGGGGCGGTGTCGTCACCGCCCCGCGGGCGGACAGGGTCTCCGGCCCGGCCGGGCGGACCCGGCCGGGCCGACGGTCAGACCGCCACCGCGGTCAGGGTCGGCTCCACGTCGGTCCACGACGAGCCCAGCTCGGCCGAGCGGACCACGGCGTCCAGCACGAGCTGGACCTGGAGGGCGTCGGCGAAGGACGGCTCCGGATCGGTGCCGGTGGCGATCGCCTCGATGAAGTCACGCATCTGGTGCGTGAACGAGTGCTCGTAGCCGATGATGTGCCCCGGCGGCCACCAGGCCGACATGTACGGGTGGTCGCCCTCGGTCACCAGGATGCGGCTGAAGCCCTGCTCGGCGGTGGGCAGCGTCGCGTCGTAGAACTCCAGCTCGTTGAGGCGCTCCAGATCGAACACCACACTGCCCAGCGAGCCGTTGATCTCCACACGCAGGGCGTTCTTGCGCCCCGTGGCGAAGCGGCTCGCCTCGTACGTGGCCAGCGCGCCGCCGTCGAGCCGCGCCACGAACAGCGCGGCGTCGTCGACGGTGACCGGACCGGTGGCCGGGCCCGCGCCGTCGGCGTGCCCGTCCACCGAGCCGTCCACCGTGGCCGCCAGCCCGCTCGACCCCGCCGGCAACGGCCGCTCCTTGACGAACGTCTCCGTCACGGCGCTCACCCCGGTGATCCGCTGGCCGGTCACGTACTGGGTCAGGTCGATGATGTGCGCGCCGATGTCGCCGAGCGCGCCGGAGCCCGCCCTGTCCTTCTGCAGCCGCCACACCAGCGGGAACTGCGGGTCCACGATCCAGTCCTGCAGGTAGGCCGCCCGGACGTGCCGGATCACGCCGAGCCGTCCGTCGGCGACCAGTCTGCGCATCATCGCGACCGCGGGCACCCGGCGGTAGTTGAAGCCGCACATCGACCGCACACCGGAGGCCCGGGCCGTGGCCGCCGCGGCGGCCATCGCCCTCGCCTCCTCCACGGTGTTGGCCAGCGGCTTCTCGCACAGGACGTGCTTGCCGGCGGCCAGCGCGGCGAGCGCGATCTCGGCGTGGCTGTCGCCCGGTGTGCAGACGTCGACCACGTCGATGTCGTCCCGGCTGACCAGGTCACGCCAGTCCGTGGTGTACGCGTCCCAGCCGAGCCGGTCGGCGGCCTCCGCCACGTTCCCGGCGTCCCGGCCGCAGATCAGCGCCATCCGGGCCCGCGCCGGCAGGTCGTACACCCGGTTCACGGTGCGCCAGGCCTGCGAGTGCGCGGCGCCCATGAACGCGTAGCCGACCATGCCGACCCGCAGTTGCATGTCTGTAGTGGACAAGGTGGGTCTCCCCCCAGATGTGTCAGAACCCGAGCTTGAGGTAGTTGCTCACGTTCTCCTTGGTGATCGTTTCGGAGGCGAGGATGATCTCCTTGGGCACCTGGAGCTCGACGAGGTCCGACATCCCCTTGCCCTGGGCGATCAGCCGGGCCAGCGAGATGGCCGAGGACGCCATCGACGGGCTGTAGGTGACGGTGGCCTTCAGCACCGTGTTGTCGGCCTGGATGTCCTCCATCGCCTTCTTCGAGCCGGCGCCGCCGACCATGAAGAACTCCTTGCGGTTGGCCTGGTTGATCGCGGCCAGCACGCCGATGCCCTGGTCGTCGTCGTGGTTCCAGATCGCGTCGATCTTCGGCAGCGCCTGGAGCAGGCCGGTCGCCGCCTGCTGGCCGGAGTCCGCGGTGAACTCGGCGGCCCGCCGGTTGGCGACCTTCAGCCCGTGCTGGGCCAGGGTGTCCGCGAAGCCCTTCGAGCGCTCCTGCGTCAGCTCCAGCGAGTCGATGCCGGCGATCTCGCCGATCACCGGGTTGCTGACCCCCTTGGCCTTGAGCTGCTCGGCGATGTACGTCGCCGCGGCCACGCCCATGCCGTAGTTGTCGCCCTTGATCTGGAGCCGGTACGCCTTGGCGTCGGGGAAGGCGCGGTCCAGGTTGACCACCGGGACGCCGGCCTGCATGGCCTCCAGGCCGAACGCGTTGAGTTCCTTGCCGTCGTGCGGCAGCAGCACGATCACGTCCGGCTTCTGGGACAGGAGCGTGGACAGCGCCGCCCGCTGGGCCGCCGCGTCGGCGCCGGCCTCGACCGTCTTGAACTCCACGTCGGAGTACGCGGCGGCCTGCGCCTTGGCGTTGTTGGTGATCGCGGCGATCCAGCCGTGGTCGGCGGCCGGGGCGGAGAAGCCGATGGTCACCCGCTCGCCCGGCGCGGCGTTGCCGCCGGCCGCGGCGTCGGCGCCCTTGGTCTGCGCCGTGGTCGGCTCCTGGCTCTCGTTGCTGGTGCAACCGGCCAGCAGCACGCCGGCGCCGACGGCGGCCCCGCCGAAGAGCAGGCGGCGGCGTGACAGGTCGCGACTGTGCTGGGTCATGACGACCTCCTGTATTCGCGGTGGTGGGAGTGGAAAGGGTGTGCGAGGCCCGGCCACCGTCGCCTGCGCGGTGGCCCGGATGTGCGGTGGTGGGGTCAGGTGGTGGTGAGCCGGTTGCGGCTGAGGAACTGGGTGAGGCTGCGGAAGTGCACCTGCTGGACCAGGACGGCCGCCACGATGATGCCGCCCTTGACCATGTTCTGGGCCTCGGTGGAGAGGCCGTTGATCGCGAAGAGGTTGGTGATCGTCGAGAAGATGATCACCCCGAGGAGGGAGCCGATGATGGTCCCCCGCCCGCCGCTGAGCAGCGTGCCGCCGATGATCGCGGCGGCGATCGCGTCCAGCTCGTACAGGTTCGCCATCGCGGCCTGGGCCGAGGTGGCCTGGGCCGTGAGCATGATCGCGGCGATGCCGCAGCAGAGCCCGGACAGCGCGTAGAGCAGCAGCGTGTGCCGCTTGACGTTGATGCCGGCCAGCCGCGCCGCCTCCGGGTTGCCGCCCACCGCCACCGTCCGCCGGCCGAAGGTGGTGCGGTTGAGCAGCACCCAACCGGCGATGACGACCGCCGCGAGGATGTAGACCAGCAGCGGGATGCCGAGCAGGTTCGTGCTGGCGATGCTGTTGATCGTGTTGTTGTCCGACACCTGGGTCTGCTTGTTGGAGATCTCCGCCGCCAGACCCCGCGCCGCCACGAGCATCGCCAGCGTGGCGATGAACGGCACCAGCCGGCCGTACGAGATGAGCAGGCCGTTGACGAGGCCGACACCGAGGCCCACGGTCAGCGCGCAGAAGATCATGCCGCCGGCGCCGTAGCTCTGGGTGGCCACCGTGGTGGCCCACACCCCGGCCAGTGCGACGATCGCGCCGACCGAGAGGTCGATGCCACCGCCGATGATCACGAAGGTCATGCCGACGGTCACCACGCCGACCACGGACGCCAGCTTCAGGATGGTCAGGAAGTTGCTCCACACCCAGCTCGAGTCGCCGTAGAGGTCGGGCCGGGTGACGATGCCGATCACGATGAGGGCCACCAGGACCCCGATCAGCCCGAGGTTGCGGCGGGCGCCCTCACCACCGTCGCCGCGCCACCAGGAGAGCCGGCCGGTGGCCGCGTGGCCCGCGGCCGCGGTCTCGGCCGGGTCCACCGGCGGCGACTGCGCCGGCAGCTTTGCCGCCCGCTCCGCGGCGGGGGTCTCCGTCACCTCGCTCACGCCGCCACCTCCCTTCGGTCGGTGCCGCCGTGACGCTCATCCGCGCAGTGCCTGACGGTTCGCTCGCTACGCTCGCTCACGCCGCCACCTCCCTTCGGTCGGTGCCGCCGTGACGCTCATCCGCGCAGTGCCTGACGGTTCGCTCGCTACGCTCGCTCACGCCGCCACCTCGGTTCCGCTCCACAGCGGCCCGACGCCCAGCCGCGTTGTATGGACGATCCGCTCGCTCATGCCGCCGCGCCTTCCATCAGGGACCCCGCCATGACGAGGTCGAGGACGGTGTTCTCGTCAAGTTCGCCGGCGGGGGCCTCGCGGACGACCCGCCCCTCGCGCATCACCAGGACCCGGTCGGCGAGACCGAGCACCTCCGGCACCTCGCTGGAGACCAGCAGCACCCCCACGCCCTGCTCGGCGAGGGACCGGATGACCTGGTACAGCTCGGCCCGGGCGCCGACGTCGACGCCCCGGGTGGGCTCGTCGAGCAGCAGCAGCTTCGTGTCGCCGAGCAGCCAGCGCCCGACCACCACCTTCTGCTGGTTGCCGCCCGAGAGCGTGCGTACCGGCCGGCGGACGTCGCGCGGGCGCAGCTCCAGGCTGTCGGCGATCCGGTCCGCCTCGGCGCGCTCCCGCCCGGCGTCGGTGAAGCCGGCTCGCGCGTACCGGGCGAAGGTCGCCAGCGTGACGTTACGGTAGATGGGCTCGCCGAGCAGCAGCGCCTGACTCTTGCGCTCCTCCGGCGCCATGCCCATCCCGGCCCGGACCGCCGCGCCGACGCTGCCGGGGCGCAGCACCCGGCCGCCCATCCGCACCGTCCCGGCCTCGGCCCGGCGCGCGCCGTAGATGGTCTCCAGCAGCTCCGAGCGGCCGGAGCCGACCAGCCCGGCGATGCCCACGATCTCCCCGGCCCGCACGCGCAGCGACACGTCGGCGAACTCGCCGGACCGGGTCAGGCCCCGCACCTCGAGCAGGTCGGCCCCCGCCGGCTCCGCCGCGGCCGCCCGCTCCGGGAAGACGTACTCGATGGTGCGGCCGGTCATCCGGCTGACCAGGTCGCGGGTCGGGGTGTCGCGGGCCGGCAGGTTCGCCGCCGTGGTCCGGCCGTCCTTGAGTACGGTGACCCGGTCGCCGATCTCGCGGATCTCCTCCAGCCGGTGCGAGATGTAGATGACCGCGATGCCCTGGGCGGTCAGCTCCCGGATGATGCGGAACAGGTTGCCGACCTCGTCGTGGGCCAGCACGGCGCTCGGCTCGTCCATGATGATCAGTCGGGCCTCGTGCGACAGCGCACGGGCCATGCTGACGACCTGCTTGCCGGCCGCCGGCAGCGAGCGCACCATCCGGTTCGGCGGGATCTCGGCGTGGCCCAGCCGTCCGAGGATCTGCCGGGTCCGCCGGGCCATGTGCCCGCGACGGACGAAGCCGAACCGGCGGGGTTCGTGGCCGAGGAACGCGTTCTCCGCGACGGAGAGGTCCTCCACCAGGTCGAGCTCCTGGTAGATCGTGGCGATGCCGGCCCGCATGGCGGCCTGCGGATTCGGGAAGGTGACCGGCTGCCCGCGCCACTCGACCTGGCCGGAGTCCGGGCGGTGCACGCCGGACAGCACCTTGATGAGGGTCGACTTCCCGGCGCCGTTCTGCCCGAGCAGGCAGTGCACCTCGCCGGCACGGACCTCCAGCTGCACACCGTCCAGGGCGCGTACGCCCGGGAACGTCTTGACCACGTCGGTGAGGCGCAGCACCACCTCGCCGGCCACGGCGTCGGCCGGGGCCTCGACCAGCGGAGCGTCCACGCCCGGACCCTCCGCACCGCCGTCCGCCGGGCTCGCGTGCCCTCCGGTCACCGCACCCTCCTCCCGTTCGCTCACCGTGCCTGCTCCGTTCGCGAACGCCGGGCTCGCCGACCCGGCTCGCTCCCCGCGCTCATGACGCCTCGCCGAACGCCACGTCGCTGGCGAGCACCGCCGCCCCCGCGACACCGGCCCGCGGGCCGAGTTCGGAGAGGACGACGGGCAGGTTGCCGGTGGCCAGCGGCAGCGACCGCCGGTAGACCACGCTGCGGATCTCGGCGAGCAGGATGTGGCCGAGCTGGGCGAGGCCGCCACCGATCACGATCATGGACGGGTTGGCGAAGCTCACCAGCCCGGCCAGCACCCCGCCGACCCGCCGTCCCCCGTCGCGGATCAGCTGGATGCAGGTCACGTCCCCCTCGACGGCGCCCTCGGCGACGTCGAGCGCGGTGACCGCGCCGTTGGCGGCCAGCCGCTCGGCCAGCGCCGGGGAGATCCCGTTGCGGGCGGCGGCGGTCGCGTCCTTCGCGAGCGCGGCGCCGCTGAAGAGGGCCTCCAGGCAGCCGATGTTGCCGCACGAGCACATGGGACCGTGCGAGTCGACCTGGATGTGCCCGATGTCGCCGGCGCAGCCGTCGGTGCCCCGGTAGACCTCGCCGCTGAGGTAGATGCCGCAGCCGATCCCGGTGCCGATCTTGACGAAGAGGAAGTCGTCGACCGAGTGGGCGACACCG
This sequence comes from Micromonospora globbae, assembly GCF_003610785.1. Classification (GTDB taxonomy): domain Bacteria; phylum Actinomycetota; class Actinomycetes; order Mycobacteriales; family Micromonosporaceae; genus Micromonospora; species Micromonospora globbae. The sequence goes on along the minus strand of NZ_RAQQ01000016.1, from coordinate 22,807 downwards.
CCGTGCCGCTCGCCGATCGCCATGATGTTGACGTCGTTGTCGACCACGGCGGGGCAGCCGTGCTCGCGGGTGAGCAGCTCGCGTACGGGGAACCGGTCCCATCCGGGCATGATCGGCGGGGACACGGGCACCCCGTCGCGGAAGCTCACCGGCCCCGGCACGCCGATGCCGACCGCGTCGAGCCGCTCGTACGCGCCGTCCACCTTGGCCTTGTGCAGCAGCTCGTTGACCCGCTGGAGGGTGACCTTCGGGCCGGAGCGGATGTCGGCCGGCTCCGCGTACGCGGCCACCGGCTCCAGCCGGCCGTTGACCACCTCGACGTCGATCGAGCTGGCGCCCAGGTCGACGGCGGCGAAACGCAGGCGCGGGTTCAGTTCCACCAGGGTGGACCGCCGTCCGCCCCGGGACGCGGCGAGCCCGGCCTCGGCCACGTAGCCGAGGCTGACCAGCCGCTCCAGCTCGGCCAGGAGCCGGGGGCGCGGCATCTGCAGCCGGTCGCCGAGCTCGGCCCGGGAGACCGCCCCCTCGTCGCGCAGCAGCCGCAGGAGGCGTACGTGCAGCGGGTCCTCCGTCCGCACCGGGACTCACCTCCGCATCGGCGTCGTTCACATCGACGCAACGGCAATGTGTTGTGCCCGACACAGTAGGAGGGTTCCGTGCCGCATGTCCAGAGCTTCAGCCAATCTTGATCCAACTTTTGTCCGAACGAACAAAAGCTAATAGTGGATCAAGTAAAGCGGGTGGCCGCCCGTGCGAGCGGCCACCCGGATGTGCGTACGGCGGATCAGCGCTGACGCTTCTTGCGGAGCTTGCGGTCGTCGCGCAGCTCCACGTAGGGCTCCTTGTCCGCGGGGTGCCCCGCCGAGATGGCCCGGCCGCGTTCCAGCTCCGCGTCGAACTCCGCCCCGAGCAGGATGGCGATGTTGGTCAGCCACAGCCAGATCAGGAAGATGATGACGCCGGCCAGGGTGCCGTACGTCTTGTTGTACGAGCCGAAGTTGGTCACGTAGAGGGCGAACAGACCCGAGACGACCAGCCAGATCACGACGGCCAGCACCCCGCCGGGGCTGACCCAGCGGAAGCCGCCGTGCCGGGCGTTCGGCGAGGCCCAGTAGAGGATCGCGAACATCAGGCTGACGAGGATCAGCAGCACCGGCCACTTGGCGATGTTCCAGACCGTCACGGCCGTGGAGCCGAGCCCGATGGCGTTGCCGGCGGCCTCGGCGAGGCGGCCGGTGAAGACCACGATCACCGCGCTGACCAGCAGCATCACGCCGATCACGGCGGTCACGCCGACCCGGATCGGCAGCGTCTTCCAGATCGGCCGCCCCTCCGGCACGTCGTAGATGGCGTTGGAGGCGCGCATGAAGGCCGCGATGTAACCGGAGGCGGACCAGAACGCGGCGAGCAGACCGAGGACCGCGGCGAGGCTGGCCAGGCCGCCGGACTGCTTCGCCTGGTCGATCGCCCGCTCCAGGATGCCCTGGATGTTGCCCTCGGGGATCGCCTGGGTGACCGTGTTCTTGACGGTCTCGGTGGTCTCCGGCCCGAGCAGGCCGAGGATGGAGACGAGCACGAGCAGCCCGGGGAAGATGGAGAGCACCCCGTAGTAGGTCAGTGCGGCGGCCCAGTCGGTGAGCTTGTCCTCCTGGAACTCCCGCACCGTCCGGCGCAGCGTCGCCATCCACCCCGGGCCGGGGATCTGGGCGGGGCTCTGCGGGCCCTCGTCCGGGCCCACGGGCCGGGTGTTCCGAGGTGGGTCGGGCCGGTCGGCGGCCCCTCCCGCGGCCGCCGCGTAGCGGTCGCGGCCGGCAGACTCGTCGGCGGTCATCCACCCCTCCTCGTCGTCGCGAAAGTCCCGAAGGACATGCCCCGACAACGGCGGTGATAACCACCTACCTGTAGAGCAACCGGCCCATCCGGCGCGCCGCCACCAGCAGACCCACGGTCATCACGGCGACCAGGTAGAGCACGTCGAGCAGCGACGACCAGCCGCCGGTGCCGAGCGCGACGCCCCGGATCAGGTGCACCGCCCGGTAGAGCGGGGTGACCTCCACGAGCCACCGCACGATCGCCGGGTAGGCCTCCGCGGGGACGAACGTGCCGGAGAAGAGGAAGAGGGTGAACTGCGCCGAGCCCATCAGGTCGAAGTCCTGCCAGCTCCGCATGAACGTGGCCAGCGCCATGCCGAGCGCGCCGAACGCGAATCCGACGAGCACCGCGGCCGGGAAGGCGGCCGCGGCCCGACCCACGGTGGTGAGGTCCATGGCGGCCATCACCACGAGGAAGGCGGCCGAGTACGCCCCGCCCCGCAGCATCGCCCAGCCCAGCTCACCCAGCGCGATCTCGAACGGCTGCACCGGGGTGGCGATCACCCCGTCGTACAGCTTCATGTACTTCATCTTCCCGAAGAAGTTGAAGGTGGTCTCGGCGAGCGCGCCGGTCATCGCGGAGGACGCGAGCATCGCGGGGGCCACGAACGCCGCGTACGTCACCACCTGGCCACCGGGGAGCGTGAGGTCGCCGACCAGCGCGCCGACTCCCACGCCGATGGAGAGCAGGTAGAGCAGCGGCTCCACGAAGCCGGAGACGAGCAGCAGCCAGTAGACCGACTTCAGCGCCGCGATGTTGCGCTCGGCCACCGACGCCGACCGCCGGGACGCGGCGGAGACGTCGACCAGCCGGGGCAGGACCAGGCTGACCACGGCACTCCTCCCTAGACGACGAGCGTGCGGCGGAACACCCGGCGGGCCAGCAGCGCGCCGCCGAGCGCCCAGGCCGCGAGGTAGAGCAGGTGACCGGCCACCGACCACTGCGGAGCCACGCCGAGGGTCGCCGCTCGGCAGAGGTCGACCGCGTGCCAGAGCGGCGTCGCGTACGCCAGTTGGCGCAGCCCCTCCGGCAGGCTCTCGACGGGGAAGAACACCCCGGCGAAGAGGGTCATCGGGATGACGCCGAAGCGGAACAGCATGGCCAGCCAGCTGTCGCTGGAGACGGACGCGCTGTAGGCGAACGTCGGCGCGGCGACGGCCAGGCCGAGCAGCGCCACGACCGGCAGGGTGGCCAGCGCCCACGGCGAGCGCAGCGCCCCGAACAACCCGGTGACCAGCAGGAACGCCGCGATGGTGGTAAGCACCCGGAACAGCACGTAGAGCAGGTGCCCGGCGAGGATGTCACCGACCCGCAGCGGGGCGGCGCTCTGCGCGTAGTACGTCTTGACCCACTGGAAGTTGCTGAACACCGGCCACGTCGAGTCGCCGAGCGCCACCTGCAACGCGGTCGACGCGATGAGCCCGGGCACCAGCCAGTCGAGGTAGGGCACCCCGTCGACGCCCTGGTCGATGTAGGCGCCGACGCCGAGGCCGAACCCCAGCACGGTGAGCACCGGCAGCAGGAACGACGAGAAGACCCCGGCCCGCCAGGTGCGCCGGTAGCCGACCAGGTAGTAGTGGAGCACCGCGAACGCCGGCACCCGCGACCGCGTCGGCCGGGCCCGCGCCGATGACGCCACGTCCACCACGATCACCGCCCCCGACTCGCCGTCCACGGCCTTCCTACCCCGGGGGTACGACAGGCCGGAGCCACCCTACGGCCGGCCGCCGGTGCTGTCGCGGCAGTTTCGGGCACGGCGCCGACCATGGCTCCCACTGGACAACGCGCACTCTCCCGTGATCGTCAGCCGGCCGGCACGCGCGCCAGATGCCGGCCGGGCCGCCAACGATCGTGGCGGGCCCCGTCGGACGGGCTCACTCGACCAGCGTGCGGCCGGTGAGGTGCAGGAACACGTCCTCCAGGCTGCTGCGCCGGACCAGCACGTTGGCCGGGGTGAGGCCGAGCGCCTGCACCTCGGCCACGGCCGCGTCGCCGTCGGCGACGTAGAGCAGGACCCGGTCGGGCAGCACCTCGACCCGCTCCCCCAATCCGTCGAGCTTGCCGGCGAACGCCTCCTGCGACTCGGCGGCGAAGCGCAGCTCCACCACCTCACGGGTGGAGTAGCGCTCGATGAGGGCGCGCGGTGAGCCCTCGGCGACGATCCGGCCGCCGTCCATGACGACGAGCCGGTCGCAGAGCTGCTCGGCCTCGTCCATGTAGTGGGTGGTGAGCACCAGCGTCACGCCCTGCTGCTTGAGCCGGAACAGCCGCTCCCACACCAGGTGCCGGGCCTGCGGGTCGAGCCCCGTGGTCGGCTCGTCGAGCAGCACGATCTCCGGCTCGTTGACGAGCGCCCGGGCGATCGTGAGCCGGCGCTTCATGCCGCCGGAGAGCGGCTCGACCTTGCTGTCGGCGCGCTCGGTGAGCTGCACGAAGTCGAGCAGCTCGCGCGCCCGCTCCCGGGCGACGCGGCGCGGGATGCCGAAGTAGCGCGCGTAGGTGGTCAGGTTCTCCTGGACGGTCAGCTCGGGGTCGAGGTTGTCGAGCTGCGGGCACACCCCGAGCCGGGCCCGGATCGCCGGCCCGTCACGCACCGGATCCATGCCGAGGATGCGCAGCTCGCCGCCGCTCGGCGGGGAGATGCAGCCGATCATCCGCATGGTGGAGGACTTGCCGGCGCCGTTGGGACCGAGGAAGCCGAACGCCTCACCGGGAAGCACCTCGACGTCGATGCCGTCGACCGCGGTGAAGTCACCGAACCGCTTCACGAGCCCCCGGGCCCGGATGAGTGGCTGAACCGTGGTCACCGCCCGACCCTAACGGCCGGGTCCGACAGCGCCACCGGATTTACCCGCTCCGCGCGGCCCCCGCCCGCCGCGTATCGACGTGTATCGTCCTGTTGTGTCGCCGATCCGTTCCTCCGACGGTCCGTCGCCGACGCGCGAGGCCGGCGAAGCCCCGGCGGCGTCCACCCGCGACCCGGGCGCGGTCTCCGAGCTGGCGGCGCAGTTCGAGGACGAGAAGCCCGGCCGGGTGCTCGCCGGCCGCACCGGCGCGCTCGTCGCCGCCGTGGCGCTCGTGGTCGGCGCGCTCGCCCTCTGGCAGGTCTTCCGGCCACTGCCCCAGGGGAGCAAGTACTACCTGATCATCTTCCTCGCGGGCGTCCTGCCGCTGGTCTTCCTCGCCTACCCCGCCGACCTGCGCCTGCGGCCCCGGCTGCGTCGGCTCGCCCGCCGCCACGACACCCCGGCGCGCGTCCCGCCGCGCCAGCGCGCCGCCGACGCCGCGCCGCCCGAGCACGACAGCGCCGCGCCATCCGAGCACGCCCCACCCCGAGACAGCGCCGCGCCACCCGATGACAGCGACACGCCACCCGGAGACACCGCCGCGCCACCGTCCGCCGCGGGCCGGTCCCGTCCCACGCCGGCGGACTGGGCCCTCGCCGCGCTGGCGCTGGCCGCCTGCCTCTACCCGGTCCTGCCGTTCTCGATCGGGTCCGGCGGGGGCGGGTACGACGCCTTCCTCGACCGGCAGGGGCTGCTCGTCCCGGCGGACCTCGTGATGGGCACCGTGCTCCTCCTCCTGCTGCTGGAGGCGTGCCGGCGGACCACCGGCTGGATCCTGCCGGCGGTCTGCCTGCTGTTCCTCGGCTACGGCTACTACGGGGGGCTGCTGCCGCAGTCGTGGCCGGTGGCCCACGCCGGGCTCGACTTCAGCCAGCTCGTCGACGCCTTCTACAACTCCGACAGCGGCTTCTACGGCACCCCGCTGGACGTCGCCGCGTCGTACATCGTGCTGTTCACCATCTACGGCGCCGTACTCGACCACTCCGGCGCCGGGCGGTTCTTCGTCGAGCTGTCCACGGCCGCGTTCCGCCGCTCACGTACGGCCGCCGGGCGCACCGCCGTCGCCTCCGGTTTCCTGCTCGGCACCGTCTCCGGGTCCGGGGCGGCCACCACGGTGAGCATCGGGGCGGTGACCTGGCCGATCCTGCGGCGGGCCGGATACCCGGCGGAGCGGGCCGGCGGCATGCTGGCCGCGGCCGGCGTGGGCGCGATCCTGTCCCCGCCGACGCTGGGCGCGGCGGCGTTCATCATCGCCGAGTACCTCGGCGTCTCCTACCTCCAGGTGCTCGGCTGGGCCACCGTGCCGACGATCCTGTACTACCTCGGCATCCTCCTCGCCGTGGAGATCGACGCCCGCCGGTCGGGTGTGCGTCCGGTGGCGATCGACGCGGCGTCGCCGTGGCGGCTGCTCGCCCGGTTCGGCTACCACTTCGCCTCGCTGGTCGTCATCGTCGTGCTGCTCGCGCTCGGCATGTCGGCGACCCGGGCCGTGGTGCTCGCCACCGCGCTGGCCGCCGTGCTGTCCTTCCTGGACCGGTCCCACCGGCTCACCCCGGCCCGGCTCGTGGGCTCCCTGGTCGCCGGCGTACGCGGCGTGCTGGCGGTGACCGCCGTCTGCGCCGCCGCCGGGATCATCACGGCGACCACGACGAAGACCGGGCTCGGCCCGCAGGCGGCGGCGCTGCTGGTGGACGGCGCCCGGATGCTCACCAGCGACCCGGCCGCCGTCCTCGTGCTCACCGCGGTGCTCGCGGCCGTCGCGCTCAGCCTGCTGGGGCTCGCCGTGCCGGTCACCGCCTCGTTCGTCATCGGCTGGGTGATCATCGGCCCCGCGCTGCTCGACCTGGGGGTGGCGGCGCCGGCCGCCGCGATGTTCGTCTTCTACTTCGCGGTCCTCTCCGAGGTCTCCCCGCCCACGGCGCTCGCCGCCGTCGCCGCGTCCGCGGTGACCGGCGGCCGGCTGGTGCCGACCATGTGGCAGGCCCTGCGGTACGCGCTGCCGGCGTACCTCATCCCGATCGCGTTCGTCATCACGCCCGCCGGGCTCGGGCTGCTCGGCATCGGCGGCGTACGGCGGGTCGCGGTGGCAGCCGTGGTCCTCGCCGTGAGCGTGACCGTGCTCGCCGTGGCGGCCGGCGGCTGGCTGCCCGGCGTCGGGCCGGCCGGGGTGCCGGAACGGGTGGTGGCCGCGCTCGCCGGGGTGTTCCTGCTGCGGCTGGAGGCGGTGCCGGTGGCGGTCGGCGTCGGGCTGGCCGTCGTGGCGGTCGCGGGCGTGCTCGTACGACGTGGATCCGCCGGCCGGTCCGGCGGGCCGACCGGAACACCGGAGCTGAGGGAGGTAGCACAGTGAGCGGGAAGAAGGTCCGGCTCGTCGCGGGCGTGGGCGTCCTCGCCGTCGTCGCCGCGGGGACGGTGGGCTGCGGCGGCCGGCAGGGCGGCGCGGCCCGGGACGACACGGCCAGCGAGGTCACCTGCGAGGTGACCCGGGACACCCGGGTCGGCATCGCGACCGGCAACGCGACGGGCGTCTACTACGTGGTCGGCAACGCCCTCGCCGGGCAGCTCGCCGATGCCACCGGCGGCAAACTGACCGGCACGGCCGCCGAGACGGGCGCCTCCGTGCAGAACATCGAGCAGCTCGTCGCCGGCCAGTACGACGTGGCCTTCTCGCTCTTCGACACGGCCGTCAACGCGGTGCAGGGCAGGGAGAGCTTCACGTCGGCCCAGCCGGTGCGGGCGCTGACCCGGATCTACGACAACTACACGCAGGTCGTGGTGCGCAGCGACGCGGGCATCGCCTCGGTGGCCGACATGCGGGGCAAGCGCATCTCCACGGGCTCGCCGAAGTCCGGCACCGAGGTGATCGCCCACCGGCTGCTCCAGGCGGCCGGTCTCGACCCGGCGAAGGACGTCCAGGCGCAGCGGCTCGACCTCACCAAGACCGTCGAGGGGATGAAGGACGGCAGCATCGACGGGTTCTTCTGGTCCGGCGGGCTGCCCACCGGCGGCCTCACCGACCTGTTCACGACGGCCCGCGACCGGGTCCGGTTCCTCGACATCAGCCCCCTGCTGCCGAAGATGGCCGAGCTGAACCCCGCGTACCAGGCCGGCACGATCGGCCGGGACGCGTACGGCACGGCGGCCGACACCCCCACCATCGTCGTGCCGAACGTGCTGCTGGTCCGCGAGGACCTGGACGCCAACGTCGCGTGCGCCATCACCCGGACGGTGTTCGAGCGACGGGACGCGCTGGCCCAGGCGAACCCGGCCGCGAAGGGCATCACGCTGGAGAACGCCCGCCGGACGGACCCGGTGCCGCTGCACCGCGGCGCGGAGAAGGCGTTGCAGGACCTGGGCGCCCGCTGAGCACGGCACCGTCGCCCGCCGACGGCCCGGGAGGCGATTTCACGCCGGCGGCCGTCCCGCCGGTCAGACGTCGGCGGGGGCGGTCGCGGCGCGGGCCGCGGCGACCAGCCGGTCGGTCTCCGCGACCACCTCGGCGTCGTCGGTCGGGGTGCCCGGGTCGTAGCGGACGGTCCACGTCAGACCGTCCACCCCGGGGACGCGCCGGGCCGCGATCCGGCCGGCGCCCGTGGGCAGCCGGTGGTGCTGGGTGTACGCCACCGAGCGGGTGACCCGGGCCCGCACCTGGTGCGGCAGGTCACCGGGATCGAGCAGCAGGTACGTCTTCGGGTCGGCGTCGGCGACCACCAGGTAGCCGTCCCGTTCGGCGACGTTCTCGGCCGGGGTGACCGTCAGCTCCCGGCCGGACCAGACCGCCTTCAGCAGTTCGTGCCAGCCCAGCCGCTCGTTGCCGGGCAGCCAGAGCCCGCGGTTGGTGGCCACCAGGACGCCGTTGCCCGTCCCGTCTCCGGCCGCCGCCCACGCCAGCACCCGCTCGTCGGGCCCCAGCGGCGGGCGGTCGGCCGCGGGCAGCTTGGGTCGGCGGTTGAACAGTCCCATCTACAGCCCTCCCGCGGCCTGCTCCCGCAACGCCCGGGCGTGCTGCTCCAGCGAGAGCAGCTCACCGAAGAGCGCGAAGTACTCGTCCTTGTTGCTCACCGGGTTGATCCGCTGGATCCGGGACTTCAGGTCCTTGATCCGGCCGGTGACCGACCCCCACTGGAGCCGGGCCATCGTCACCGAGACGTACCGCGGATCCGGCTCGCCGTCGATGCGCAGCGGCTCGACGGCGAGTTCGGCCACGAGGGCCTGCCCGGCGAGGTCCGTGCAGGCGTCGCGCACCGACTCGATCCACACCGCGCCGCCGGTGGCCGCCGCGACCCCGCCGGCCGCCGCGATGGCCTCGCGGACGGCCACGTGGACGGGGTGCCGGTACTCGGCGGCCTCCACCGCGTCGAACATCGGCCCGGCGAGCACCGGCTGCTGGAGGGCGAGCTTCAGCGCCTCCCGCTCGACCATCGACTGCGGGCTGTCCACCGCCGGCTGGGCCGCGGAGCGGGTGGCCGGGGCGGGAGCCTCCCGGCCGGCGCCCGTCGACAGGGCCGCCTGCACGGCACGCTGCACCGGCTCGATCTCCATGCCGAGGTCGCCGGCGAGCTTGCGGACGTACTCCGGGCGCTTCTCCCGGTCCTTGATCTTCGCGACCAGCGGCGCGGCCCGGCGCATCGCCTCCACCCGGCCGTCGACGGTGTCGAGGTCGAATCGGCTGATGACGTGGCGCAGCGCGAAGTCGACCAGCGGCTCCCGGCGGGCGACGAGGTCGCGCACCGCGAGGTCGCCCTTGGCCAGCCGCAGCTCGCAGGGGTCCATGTTGTCGGGGCTGACCGCGATGAACGTACGCCCGACGAAGCGCTGGTCGTCGTCGAATGCCCGCAGCGCCGCCTTCTGCCCGGCGGCGTCGCCGTCGAAGGTGAAGATGATCTCGCCGGCGCGTTCGTCGCTGTCGAAGAGCACCCGGCGCAGGACCGAGATGTGGTCGGCGCCGAACGCCGTGCCGCAGGTCGCCACGGCCGTGGGCACGTCGGCCAGGTGGCAGGCCATCACGTCGGTGTAGCCCTCCACCACGACCACCTTGCCCTGCTTGGCGATCTCCCGCTTGGCCTGGTCGATGCCGTAGAGGACGTGCGACTTCTTGTAGATCGGGGTCTCGGGGGTGTTCAGGTACTTCGGGCCGTCGTCGTCGTCGAACAGCTTGCGCGCCCCGAAGCCGATCACGTCGCCGGTGATGTCGCGGATCGGCCACATCAGGCGGCGGCGGAACCGGTCGATCAGCGTGCCCGACCGGGACGGGCGGGACAGCCCGGCGGTGACCAGCTCGTCGGCGGTGAAGCCGCGCTGGCGCAGGTGCTTCGTGAGCTGGTCCCAGGCGTCGGGGGCGAACCCGCACGCGTACCGCTCGGCCGCCGCCCGGTCGAACCCGCGCGCGGCCAGGAACTCCCGGGCCGGCCGGGCGGGCGCCGTGGTGAGCTGCGACCGGTAGAACTCGACAGCGGCGGCGTGCGCGGCCACCAGGCGCTGACGCTGCCCCTGCTGCGGGCGGCTCCGCGGCGCGGACGAGTCCGACTCCACGTACCGCAGCTGGATGCCGGCGCGGGCGGCGAGCCGCTCGACGGCCTCGACGAAGCTGAGGTGGTCGGCGTCCATGAGGAACTTGATGGCGTCGCCGCCGGCGCCGCAGCCGAAGCAGTACCAGACGTTGCGCGCCGGCGAGACGTTGAACGACGGGCTCTTCTCGTCGTGGAAGGGGCAGAGCCCCTTGAGGTTGCCGCCGCCGGCCGACCGGAGGGTCACCGTCTCGGAGATGATGTCCGCGATCGAGGTGCGCTCCCGGACCAGCGCGATGTCCTCGTCCCGGATCCGCCCCGCCATGTCCGCCACCTCCTCGGCGTACATCCTGCCCTGCCGGACCGACGATCCGCCGCCGGGGGCGTGGCGTGTGACGGGCGACCGCGACGCGGCACCCTCCGGGCAGGGTCGCCCGGAGGGTGGCGGTCACGCCGTGCGGCCGGCCTCCGCGGCGGTGTCCCCGATCCGAGGGAACGGTTCGATCGAGAAGACCACCTCGACCGGCACCTCGAAGTACGCGGCGATCCGCAGCGCCAGGTGCAGGCTGGGGCGGAACTCGCCGCGCTCCAGGTAGCCGACCGTCTGGTAGTGCACACCCAGCGCGTCGGCGAGCTGGCGCCGGGAGATGCCCCGCTCGGCGCGCAGCACCGCGATCCGGTTGTGCACGGTCTCGCTCATCGGCACCCTCTCACATGATGGCCTGCTGCATCGCCCGCTCACGGCGGGCGGCGACCCGGGAACCGGACTCCCGGCGCGCCATCCGCCGCAGCACGACGGGGGCGAGCACCAGCCCGAGCACCGCCCACGCGCCGAGCACACCGAGCGTCTCCAGGTGCCGCCACGAACCGCCGAGCTCGACCGCCGCCAGGTTGTCCGGCAGCAGCGCCGAGCGCATCCCCAACCCTAGCCAGTAGATCGGGAACACCTGGGCGACGGCCTGGACCCACCCCGGGTAGCCGTTGATGGGATAGAAGATGCCCGACAGCGCGATCAGACCCATCATCGGCAGCATGACGAGCCCGAGGTTGCGCGGGTTCTCGATCAGCGAGCCGATCACCGCGCCGATGGGCAGCGTGGCGACCAGGCCGATGACCACGACCCAGAGCAGGGTGAACCAGGCGCTCGCCTCGGTCAGCCGGAGCCCGTCCACCAGGAACAGCGCCGGCACGAGCTGGATGACCATGCTCACCAGCGCGACCGTCGAGATCGACGTGAGCTTGCCGACCAGGTAGCCGAGCATCCCGTTCGGCGTGGCCTTGGCCCGCAGGAGCGTCCCGTCCTCGCGTTCGACGACGAGCTGCTGGGCGAGCGTGATCAGACCGCCGAACGCCAGCCCCATGCCGAGGATGCTGGGCAGCGTGCGGGTGCCGAGGGAGAAGCCGGTGCCGGGCACCGTCGCCCCGCGCATGAAGAAGATGGTGACCAGCAGGATGAGGGTCGGGAAGACGTAGCCCCACAGGTCCTGCGCGTTCGTGAAGCTGTTGCGCAGCTCGGTGAGGCCGCGCTGGACACCGGCCCGGACGGCCGCTCTGGTCGGGTTCATGCCTCGCTCCCCTGCTTCCACACGGCCGCCGCGCCGGCCCGGCCGCCAGATTCCTGCTCGTGTACGAGCGCGATGTACGCGTCCTCCAGGCTGGCCCGGCGGACCTCCAGCTCCTGCACGCCGTCGCCGTACTGCCGGAACAGCTCCCGCAGGAAGGCGGTGGCGTCGGCCGCGGAGTGCACGAACCGCTCGCCGTCCCGGGTCCAGCGGATCTCGGCGTTGCCGGCCACCCGGCGGGACAGATCGTCCGGCGTGCCCTCGGCGATGATGCGGCCACCGGCCAGGATGAGGATCCGGTCGGCGAGCTTCTCCGCCTCGTCCAGGTCGTGCGTGGTGAGCAGGATCGTCGTGTCGTCCAGGTCGGCCAGCCGGTGCACCAGCTCGTGGAACTCCCGGCGGGCGGCCGGGTCGAAGCCGACCGTCGGCTCGTCGAGGAACAGCAGCTCGGGGCGGCCCACGATGCCGACGGCCACGTCGAGCCGGCGGCGCTGCCCGCCGGAGAGCTGGTTGACCCGCTTGCCCGCGTGGGCGGTGAGGCCGACGGTGTCCAGCAGCTCGTCGACCGGCCAGGGCCGGGGGATCCGGTCGGTGGAGTACGGGGCGTAGAACGCGCCGAGGTGCGCCAGCAGCTCCCGGACCCGCCACTTGCCGTGGTCCCGCCAGGACTGGAGCACGACGCCCAGCCGGGCGCGCCAGCGCTCGTCGCCCCGCCCCGGATCGACGCCGAGGACGCGGACGTCACCGGCCGATCGCATGCGGAACCCTTCGAGGATCTCGATCGTCGTCGTCTTGCCGGCGCCGTTCGGCCCGAGCAGCGCGATGACCTCACCCCTCCGGGCGGTGAGGTCGACGCCGTGCAGCACGTCGACGGTGCCGTACCGCATGCGCAGGTCGCGGACGTGGAGGACCACGTCCTCGTCGGGTGGGTGCGGAGTCGAGGCGACTCCCGGGAGCTCGACCGCAGTCATGACCATCCCCCAGTTGGCGAATCACTGCGGCAAAATGTAGCACCCCTACTACATCTCGAGGTACACCCGCTCTCGGTCGGGGGAGCGACACCTCATCCCGGGCGCCGGTGGAACCACCGGGTCACCGGCGGCGGATCCTCCTCCTCGTACGACCGGGCGGCGCGCACGGCGGCGGCCAGGCCGGACCGGCGCACCCGGGGTGGCGGGTTGACGGCGGGATCCCGCGCCATGTCCCGGAGCAGCGCCGCCGCGAGGACGAGCATCACGAGCACGAACGGCAGCGCCACGAGGATCGTCGCCTGTTGCAGGGCGTCCAGCCCGCCGGCGAGCAGCAGCACGGCGGCCACCGCGCCGATCAGCACGCCCCACACCACGACGAGCCAGCGGCGCGGGCGCAACGTCCCCCGGGAGGTCAGCGAGCCGAGCACCAGCGCGGCCGAGTCGGCGCCCGTCACGAAGAAGAGGGCCACGAGCACCATCGCCAGGACCGACGTCAGCCCGGCCAGCGGCAGCGCCTCCAGCAGCCCGAACAGCGCCCGTTCGGTGCCCGCGCGGACGTCGGCGACCAGGTCGCGGGTGCCCGTGGCCTGGGTCCGCAGCGCGCTGCCGCCCATGATCGCGAACCAGACGACGCTGGCCCCGCTCGGCACCAGCAGCACGCCGGTGACGAACTGGCGGACCGTGCGGCCACGGGAGATGCGGGCGATGAAGATCCCGACGAACGGCGCCCACGAGATCCACCACGCCCAGTAGAAGATGGTCCAGGAGCCGAGCCAGGCCGGGTCGGAGAAGGCGCCGGTACGGGTCGACATGAACACGAGGTTGGTCAGGTAGTCGCCGACCGAGGCCGGGAGCACCTCCAGCGTGTAGACGGTCGGCCCGACCACGAACACGAAGATCATCAGTACGACGGCCAGGACGACGTTCGTGGTGGAGAGCCACTTGATGCCGCGGTGCAGGCCGGACACGGCGGAGACCACGAAGGCCAGCGTGAGCGCGGCGATCACCACGAGCTCGACCGCCACCGTGTCCGGCACCCGGGTGACCAGGCCGAGCCCGGCGGCCACCTGGAGCGCGCCGAGGCCGAGGCTGGTGGCCGAGCCGAAGACGGTGGCGAAGACCGCCAGCAGGTCGACCACCCGGCCCAGCACACCGTCGGCACGGGCGCCGAGCACCGGCCGGAACGCGGCGGAGAGGCGGTTCTCCCGGCCCTTCCGGAAGGTCGAGTACGCGAGCGCCAGCGCCACCACCGCGTAGATCGACCACGGGTGCAGCGTCCAGTGGAAGAGCGTGTACTGCATGGCCGCCGCGCCGGCCGCGCCGGTGTTCGGCGCGACCCCGGTGGCCGGGGGCGGGACGGCGAAGTGCTCGATCGGCTCGGCCACCGCGTAGAAGACCAGCCCGATGCCCATCCCGGTGCTGAACATCATCGACACCCACGCGAGCGTGCTGAACTCGGGCTCGTCGTCGTCGGCGCCGAGGCGGATCCGGCCGAAGCGGCTCGCCGCGATCACCAGCGAGAGCACCACGAAGGCGTCGGCCGCCACGACGAAGAACCAGCCGAAGGTGCTGATGACCCAGGCCAGCCCCTCCCGGCCGGCAACGGCGAGGGATCCCCGGGCCAGGACGCCCCACAGCACGACGGCCAGCACCCCGCCGGCGCTGAGCGCCAGCACGACCCGGTCGACCGGTCGGTTCGCGCCGGCCCCCGGCTCCTCCACCTGCTCGCTCATGGGCACCCCCTGCCCATCCTCGGCAGCGGGAGGGCGTCACAGGGTGCATATCGGGCGAAGCGTCGGCGACCGACACCCGCCGGGGCGGGTCAGGCGGCGAGCGCCTCCTCGGCCTCGACCTGCCGCTTCCACTCGGGCTTGCTGGCCCGCCAGCCCTCGTCGTCCATGCCGAGGCGCCAGTAGCCGGAGATGGAGAGCATCTCCCGGGGCACGCCGCGCTCGATCCGCAGCAGCCGGCGCAGCTCCTTCACGAACGTCGCCTCGCCGTGCACGAACGCGTGCACGGCACCGGGCGGGAAGTCGAGGTCCCGCACGGCCGCCACGAGCGCGTCGCCCACCCGCCGGGCGCCCCGGTGCAGCCAGCACAGCTCGACGGCGCCCCGGCTGTGCAGCGCCAGCTCGTCGGCCGGCCCGTCGACCTCCAGGAACACCTTCGCCGGCGCGCCGGCCGGCAGCCGCTCCAGCGCCGCGGCGATCGCCGGCAGCGCGCTCTCGTCGCCCACCATCAGGTGCCAGTCCGCGTCCGGGCTCGGGGCGTACCCGCCGCCGGGGCCGACGAAGCGCACGGGGTCACCGGGGCGCAGGCGGGCCGCCCACGGCCCGGCCAGCCCCTCGTCGCCGTGGTACACGACGTCCACGGTGAGCTCCCCGGCCCACGGGTCGAAGGCCCGCACGGTGTACGTCCGCAGCCGCGGCCAGTACGCGCGGGGCAGCTCGCGGCGGATCGCGTCGAGGTCGAACGCCACGGGGTACGCCACACCGGGCTGCGGGAAGACCACCTTGATGTAGTGGTCGGTGAACTCTCCCACGGGCAGCCCGGCCAGCTCCTCCCCGCCGAGGACGAGGCGGATGAGGCGCGGGGCGGGCCGCTCGGTGCGCAGGACCCGGGCCGACGTGACCTTCGTACGGCGTTCCGACATGTGGTTAGGCTACCCTAACTTCGCGGGCCGGCCGCCGTGGGGTCGGTCCGGGCGGCTCGACCGCCCTCGCCGACCAGGCGGGCGTGCCAGGCCACCGCGGCCGGGTCGGTGAGCGAGGCCACCTGGTCGACCACCACGCGCAGCCGGGCGGCGTCGTCCGGCGCGGCCCGCCAGAGCGGGGCGAAGACCGGGTCGAGCGCGTCCGGCGCCCGGTCGGCCAGGACGGCCACCAGCTCGGCCAGGACCGCCCGCTGCCACTCGTACCGGGCGTGCGCACCCGGGCGGCGCATCACGTAGCGCAGCGCGATCCCCTTGAGCAGCGCGCAGCGCGCCCGCACCGGTCGGGGCACCACGAGGTCGGCGGCGTACCGGCGGTGCGGGCCCGGGCCGAACCGCTCCTCCGTGGCCGCGACGGCCGCCGTGACGAAACGCCCGGTCAGCACACTGGTCGTCGTCTTGAGCGCGGCCTGGGCACGGTGGCTGCCGTCGTAGCCGGCCAGCGGCGCGAGGACCGGGTCGGCGAGCAGTTCGACCAGCACCTCGGCGAGGTCGGACGGGGACTCGCCGGAGTAGGTGGCCGCCACGTCGGCGCAGAGCGCGGCCCGCTCGTCGGCGTCGACCAGCAGCGGGCGCAGCGTCACGTACCCGCCGTGGATGCCGTCCTCGACGTCGTGCACCGAGTACGCCACGTCGTCGGCCCAGTCCATCACCTGCGCCTCCAGGCAGCGCCGCTCCCCCGGCGGCGCGCCCGCCCGGATCCAGGCGAACACGTCGGCGTCGTCGGCGTACACCCCGAACTTGCGCTCCCCCGGCCGGCGCGGCCAGGGGTACTTGCCGACCGCGTCGAGCGAGGCGCGGGTGAGGTTCAGCCCGGCGGAGGAGCCGTCCGGGGCGAGCACCTTGGCCTCCAGCCGGGTGAGCACCCGCAGCGTCTGCGCGTTGCCCTCGAAGCCGCCGCACGGGGCGGCCAGCAGGTCGAGCGCGGCCTCCCCGTTGTGCCCGAACGGCGGGTGCCCGAGGTCGTGGGCCAGCCCGGCCACGTCCACC
Source organism: Micromonospora globbae (assembly GCF_003610785.1). Lineage (GTDB taxonomy): Bacteria > Actinomycetota > Actinomycetes > Mycobacteriales > Micromonosporaceae > Micromonospora > Micromonospora globbae. The sequence goes on along the minus strand of NZ_RAQQ01000016.1, from coordinate 6,349 downwards.
ACGTCCGGGTCGCAGCCCAGCCGGGCACCCATCTCCCGGGCGATCTGGGCGACCTCCAGCGAGTGGGTCAGCCGCGTACGCAGGAAGTCGTCGGTGCCGGCCGTGTGCACCTGGGTCTTGGCGGCGAGCCGGCGGAACGCGGCCGAGTGGAGCACCCGGGCCCGGTCCCGCTCGTACGGCGACCGGCCGTGGCCGGTGTCCTTGGGCGGCTCGGGCACCCGGCGTTCCGCGTCCGGCGCGCCGGGAACGTCCGCGTTCCGTACGGCACGCCCGTCCCGCTCCCGGCCGGCGTCCGGCACGGTGCCGGCGCCCGGAGGCGGCTGCCCGCTCAACCGGTCACCGGCCTAGCCCCGCTGCTGGAGCACGCAGAACTCGTTGCCCTCCGGGTCGGCGAGCACCGTCCAGCCGACGTCGCCCTGGCCGATGTCGACGTGCCGGGCGCCCATGTCGACCAGCCGCTCGACCTCGGCCTCCCGGTCGCTCGGGCGCAGGTCGATGTGCAGGCGGTTCTTGGTCTCCTTGGCCTCCGTGACCGGCACGAAGACGATGCCCGGGAGGCGGTCGGCCGACGGGCGGATCTCCACGGCGTCCGGCTTCTCGGTGACGATCTGGTAGCCGAGGGCCTCGGCCCACCAGCGGGCAAGCCGCGGCGGATCGTGGGCGTCGACGGTCAGGCTCTCCCAGACGCTGGTCATGCAGCCACCCTTCCGCATCCACGGAGTACGAGCGAGCCAAGGTTACGCCCGCGGCAGCCGTACGGCGCGCCGGGCGACCGCACCGCGCCACGCCGAGCGGGCGCCGGGCGATCGCACCCTGCCACGCCGAGCCGCGACCCCGACGCCCTCCGCACGCCAGCCCGTCGAGAGGGGCCCCGCGCCACCACGGGTGGACAAGGGGCCCCCACCAGGACGTCGGCGATCAGCGGCTGTCCGAGCCGGCGGTCTCCACGGCGGCACGGCCCGCTTCGAGCCGCGCCACCGGCACCCGGAACGGGGAGCAGGAGACGTAGTCGAGGCCCACCGAGTGGAAGAAGTGCACCGAGTCCGGGTCGCCGCCGTGCTCGCCGCAGACGCCGAGCTTCAGTCCGGGCCGGGCGGCCCGCCCCTCCTCGGCGGCGATGCGCACGAGCCGGCCGATGCCCTCGGCGTCGATCGACTCGAACGGCGAGATGCCGAAGATGCCCAGCTCCAGGTAGCGCCAGAAGAACGCCGCCTCGACGTCGTCGCGGGAGAAGCCCCAGCCCATCTGGGTGAGGTCGTTCGTGCCGAAGGAGAAGAACTCGGCGGCCTCGGCGATCTGGCCGGCGGTCAGCGCGGCCCGCGGCACCTCGATCATCGTGCCGATCAGCACCTCGACCCCGCTGTCACCGACCACCTCCGAGATGATCTTCTCGGCCTCGGCGCGGACCGTCTCCAGCTCCTGCACGGCGCCGACCAGCGGGACCATGATCTCCGGGCAGGCCGAGCCGCCCTCTCGCACCACGGCCACGGCGGCCTCCGCGATCGCGCGGACCTGCATGGCGAACAGGCCCGGGATGACCAGTCCGAGCCGTACGCCGCGCAGCCCGAGCATCGGGTTCTCCTCGTGCATCCGCCGGACGGCGGCGAGCAGCGCCTCCTCCTTGGCCACGTCCTCGCCCCGCTCCTGCGCGACGGCCACGTTGACGGCGAGCTGTTCGAGCGGGGGCAGGAACTCGTGCAGCGGCGGGTCGATCAGCCGGACGGTCACCGGCATCCCGTCCATCGCCCGGAAGATGTCCACGAAGTCGGCCCGTTGCAGCGGCAGCAGCGCGGCGAGGGCCGCCTCGCGCTCGTCGTCGGTGCGGGCCAGGATGAGCCGCTCGACCAGCTCCCGCCGGTCGCCGAGGAACATGTGCTCGGTGCGGCACAGCCCGATGCCCTCGGCGCCGAAGCGCCGGGCACGGGCCGCGTCGTCGGCGGTGTCGGCGTTCGTCCGCACCGCGAGCCGCCGCCGCTGGTCGGCGTGGGTCATGATCCGGTGTACGGCGCGGACGAGCGGGTCGTCGGTCTGCTCCGGGTCGAGGGTGCCCTCGAAGTACTGCACGACCTCGGACGGCGTGACCGGCACCTCGCCGAGGTAGACCTTGCCCGTGGTGCCGTCGATGGAGATGACGTCGCCCTCGTTCACCGTCCGCCCGCCGACGGTGAACCTCCGCTGCGGGATGTCCACGTCGAGTTCGTCGGCGCCGGACACGCACGTCTTGCCCATGCCCCGGGCCACGACGGCCGCGTGGCTGGTCTTGCCGCCACGGGAGGTGAGGATGCCCTTGGCGGCGATCATGCCGTTCAGGTCGTCGGGGTTGGTCTCCCGCCGGACGAGGATCACCGACTCGCCCTGCGCGGCCATCTCGACCGCCCGGTCCGAGCTGAAGACGGCCTTGCCGGACGCGGCGCCCGGGGAGGCGCCGACGCCCTTGGCCACCGGCTCGAAGTCGTGGTCGAGCCGGAACCGGGGGAACATCAGCTGGGCCAGTTGCGCGCCGTTGACCCGGTGCAGCGCCTCGTCCAGGTCGATGAGGCCCTCGTCGACGAGCTGCCCGGCGATGACGAACGCGGCGGCGGCCGTCCGCTTGCCGACCCGGGTCTGGAGCATCCAGAGCTTGCCCCGCTCGATGGTGAACTCGATGTCGCAGAGGTCCTTGTAGTGCTCCTCGAGCCGGGCCATGTAGCCGAGCAGCTCGTCGTACGACTTCTTGTCGATCCGCTCCAGTTCCTGCAACGGCACGGTGTTGCGGATGCCGGCCACCACGTCCTCGCCCTGGGCGTTGGCGAGGTAGTCGCCGTAGATGCCCTGGGCGCCACTGGCCGGGTCGCGGGTGAAGGCGACACCGGTCCCGGAGTCGGGGCCGAGGTTGCCGAAGACCATGGTCACCACGTTGACGGCGGTGCCGAGGTCGGCGGGGATCCGCTCCTGCCGGCGGTAGACGACCGCCCGCTCGGCGTTCCACGACTCGAACACCGCCCGGATGGCGAGGTCCAGCTGTTCGCGCGGGTCCTGCGGGAACTCCCGCCCGGTGTGCTTGGCGAAGATCTTCTTGTACGCGTCGACGAGCGCGCGCAGGTCGTCGGCGTCGAGGTCGAGGTCGCTGGTGGTGCCCTTGGCGCGCTTGGCCTCGTCCAGCGCCTGCTCGAACTCCTCGCCCGGCACGTCGCAGACCGTCTTGCCGAACATCTGGATGAGGCGGCGGTACGAGTCCCAGGCGAACCGGTCGTTGCCGCCGGCCTGGGCGCTGAGCCCGATGACGCTGCGGTCGTTGAGGCCGACGTTGAGGACGGTCTCCATCATCCCGGGCATCGAGAACTTGGCGCCGGAGCGTACGGAGACCAGCAGCGGGTCGTCCGGGTCGCCGAGGCGGCGGCCCATCTCCCGCTCCAGCGACTCCAGGTGCGCCTCGATCTGGTCGGCGAGACCGGCCGGCTCCTCACCGGTCGCGAGGTACGCCTTGCAGGCCTCGGTCGTGATGGTGAAACCGGGCGGCACCGGAAGGCCGAGGTTGGTCATCTCGGCCAGGTTGGCCCCCTTGCCACCGAGCAGGTCCTTGAGATCCTTGTTGCCCTCGGCGAAGTCGTACACGTACTTGTGGTCGACCGTCTCTTGCGCTGCCACCAGACCCTCCAACGCGCGCCATTGACACTTAACGAAGGTTCAGTTCGGACATACCCCGAGGGCGACCACCGGTAATCCGGCGTCGTCCAACGATCGGTGGGCGAAGGTTAAGCGAACATCGGGTGGCCTGGGACCGTTCGGTGACAATAGGCACAGCCATCACCACTATCCGCGTTCGTACCGGTTTTTGGGAACGCTTCCACGCGCATGATCACGCAATCGCCCCTGCCGCCGTACGCTTGAGGGCACTGGTTCTCGCTGAACCTGACCTTTGCCATATCCCGCCCGAATACACCCGGGAGCCCTCGCCGTGACGACCACCCCCGCCACCCCGCCCGAGACCGGCCCCGACCCGCTCGACGAGCTGGGCGTGCCCACCCGGCGTCCGGCCGCCGCCGAGCTGGCCCGGAGCGCCGCCCACCGCGCCGGCGACCTGCTCGCCCCGCCCGCACCCGTCCGACTGGGTGACGTCGTCCCCGCTCCCGAGTTCGTGGCGCCCGACCCGGCGGCCGACTTCACGCTCACCGCCGACGCGGCGGTCCGGGTCAGCCCCGCGGGCCGGGACGTCGCCGAGGAGCTCGCGGCGCTGCTGCGGCCCGCCACCGGCTTCCCGCTGCCCGTCGCGGACGCGGCCGGCACCGAGGGCGACGGCCCGCTGGTCCTCACCGTCGCCACCGACCCGCTGGAGGCGGGGGCGGCCTCCCTTGGGCAGGACGTCAACGTGCCGGCGGTGACCGGCGGTGGGGAGCTGGGCGACGAGGGCTACCGCCTCGACGTGGCGCCGCACGGGATCCGGATCGTCGCCGCCACCCCGGCCGGGCTCTTCTACGGCGTGCAGACCCTGCGCCAGCTGCTGCCGCCGGCGGTCGAGAGCCGGACGCCGGTGACCGAGCGCTGGACGGTGCCCGGCGGGTCGATCGTCGACCGGCCCCGCTTCGCGTACCGCGGGGCGATGCTCGACGTGGCCCGCCACTTCTTCCCGGTTGCCGACGTGCTGCGCGTCGTCGACCACCTGGCGCGCTACAAGCTCAACCACCTGCACCTGCACCTCACCGACGACCAGGGCTGGCGGATCGCCGTCGACTCGTGGCCGCGACTCGCGGAGGTCGGTGGCGTCACCGAGGTGGGCGGCGGGCCCGGCGGCTCGTACAGCGGGGAGGACTACCGCCGCATCGTCCGGTACGCCGCCCGCCACCACGTCACCGTGGTGCCGGAGATCGACCTGCCCGGGCACACGAACGCCGCGCTGGTCGCGTACCCGGAGCTGGCGCCCGGCAAGGTCGCGCCGCCGCCGTACACCGGCACCGAGGTCGGCTTCAGCTACGTCGACCCGGCCGACGAGCGGACGTACGACTTCGTGGCCGACGTGCTCGGCGAGGTGGCCGCGCTCACGCCGGGGCCGTGGCTGCACATCGGCGGCGACGAGGCGTTCAAGGTGCCGGCGGACGTCTACCGGGGCTTCATCGAACGGGCCCAGCGACTGGTGGCGGCGACCGGGAAGACCGTGGTCGGCTGGCACCAGCTCGCCCCGGCCGCGCACGCCGACGGGCGGGTCCTCCAGTGGTGGGGCACCAACGGCGAGGACCCCGAGACGGCCGACGCCGTACGCCGCGGCGCCCGGCTGATCCTCTCCCCCCGCCAACCACGCCTACCTGGACATGAAGTACACCCCGGACACCCCGATCGGCCACGACTGGGCGGGCCTGATCGACGTCCGCCGCGCGTACGACTGGGATCCGGGCACCCACATCGCCGGCGTGCCCGCCGAGGCGGTGCTCGGCGTGGAGGCGCCGCTCTGGACCGAGTCCGTGGCGACGCTCGCCGAGGTCGAGTTCATGCTCTTCCCCCGGCTGCCCGCCGTGGCCGAGCTGGCCTGGTCGCCGCGGTCGGCCCACGACTGGGCCGGCTTCCGCGAACGGCTGGCCGGGCACGGCCCCCGCTGGGCGGCGGCCGGAATCACCTTCCACCCGTCGCCGGAGGTGCCCTGGCCGCCGACCGAGACCACCGCAGCCGCTCCGGCAGCAGCGGCCCCCGTGACGGAACCGGCAGCAGCAGCAGCAGCTTCTGCGACGGAGCCCGCGGCAGCCCTCCCCGCGACCGGTCCGACGGCAGCAGCGGTCCCCGTGACGGAGCCGGCGGCGGCAGCGATCCCCGTGACGAAGCCGGCGGCAGCAGTGATTGCTGCGACGGAGCCGCTGATGGCAGCCTCGGCAGCAGCCGCCGAGCCGATTCCCGGCCAGCCGGCACCGGACACCACCGCCGAACCGGTCTAGCTGCCCCTGGGCACCCAGCTCGCGGCAGGCCACGGCCTATCCATGGCCAGCGCCGTCCTATCCCTGGCCGGCGCCGTCGTGTTCGACCCGCTGTCCGCCGGGCGGTATCCCCGTCACCCGGTCACCGCCATGCCACCGGCGTCGAGGTCGACCAGGCGCGCCCAACCAGCCGGGCGCACACCGGTCGGGTGGACGCTGTCGACCTGCCCCATATCTGGGGCACCACGGCCTCAGCGGCAACACGGGCCTATGGGCCCCGGATCGAACGGCAGTCAAGGTCCACCGATCGACGCGGACGAGGGTGCGGACGTCCCAGCCGGGGTGTCAACGGTCTCTTTGATCTCCCCGTAGGCGGCCGGCAGTTGTCCCCGCTGACGGCCGCGGAGTTCTCCCCAACGGCGGCCAGATAGTTCCCCGCCGTTGGTTGTTCGGGGTGTCAGGTCAAGGGC